>NZ_JBRERS010000013.1:0-233851 GCF_054486945.1 Pseudonocardia wallangbongensis | reverse complement strand
GGGTCGCGTTTGGCTTCGCTCGGCCCGAAGCACTCATCGCACTAGCCATGCTCGCCCTCGGCGGCCTCTGCCCGCCCCTGCCCGGACGCGCAACGTGATCCACACATCGGACAGGAGAGCCCCGTAGTGCTGTTCTGGGGGCCTCCCTGACAGCACTATGGAGCCATACCGCTGTGGGCGGCCCGCGGGGCGCTGAGCAGGATCCCGCGACGATCAACCCATCATGATCGGGCCGACATCCGCCACAACGCCCACCCAAGGGCAGCCACGCCCAGGTGATCATGGAGAAGCCGCCTCCGGCAGGGCCTTCGGGCGCCAGCCACCGACCAGCAACATGATCACGATCTGCCGCCGCAGTATCAGGCGAACAACGGCAGTTCTGCACGTCCCTCACCCAGCACCGGCTCGGGGTCCGCGTTCAGCACCCGGGTCAGCAGGGTGGCGTATACGTCGCGGAAGTCCGTCGTCGCCTTCAGGTCGCCGTCGTCGAGGTCGGTCAGGCTGGGCTGCTCGCCGACGAACCCGCCGCGCACCCCGCTGCCGGCGACCAGCACCGGGCCCGCGGTGCCGTGGTCGGTTCCCTCGTTGGCGTTCGCCGCCACCCGCCGCCCGAACTCGGAGTAGGCCATCAGCACCACCTGCCGTCCGCGGTCCGAACCGGTCATCCGGGTCAGGAACCCCGACACCGCCGCGTCCACCTCGGACAGCAGGCCCTGCTGGGTGCCGCGCTCGTCGGCGTGCGTGTCGAACCCGCCGAGGCTGACCGAGTACACGCGGCTCGGGGCGCCCAGCTCGATGCAGCGGGCCACGACGTCGAGCTGCGCGGCGAGCGGACCACCGCCGGTGCCGCCGTCATCGACCGCGGCGCCGAACGTGTCCACCGTCCGGTGCAGGTCGGCGATCGAGCGCGCCGCCGTGGCCTGCTGGGCGGCCTCGCCGGGCGCACCCGCGCCCATCGCCGCGAACGCCGTGCCGAGCGCGCCGCGCGGCAGGGCCAGCCCGCGCAGCGGGAGCGCGGCACCGGTCGTGGTCGCCCCCGCCAGCAGCGGCGGCAACACCGGCTCCAAGGAGATCGCGGCGAGCGGGTCCCCGCCGTTCGCGTCCAGCCAGCGCCCGATCCACCCGGTCGACGTGGGGTGGACCGGATCCGCCGTCTGCCAGATGTCCATCGAACGGAAGTGGCTGTGGTCGGGCTTCGGGTAGCTCGCTCCGCGCACGATCGCGAGCGTGCCGGCGTCCCACTGCTGCTTGAGCCCGGTCATGCCCGGGTTGAGGCCCAGCCCCTCCCCCAGGTCGAGCACCTCGCCCTCGTCGTAGGCGAGATCGGGCCGGGCCGAGTGGTAGGCCGGGTCGGCCGCCGGCACGACCGTGTTGAGACCGTCGTTGCCGCCGTACAGCGTGACGAGCACGAGAACCGGGGCGCCCGGCGGGAGCGGGTCGGTGCGGGTGCGGTCGGCGAGCTGCATCCAACCGGCGGTGGTCGCGGCGGCGGCGGCCGTCGCCATGCTGCTGTAGGCGAGGAACCTGCGCCGGGTGAGGGTGTTCACGGAGCCTCCGGTTCAGGCGCTGACGGTGTTCTCGGGGCACGAGAGGGCGGCCGCGACCAGGTCGGGCGGATGCCCGGCGAGCGGGGCCAGCGCGTCCGCGGTGCGCGCCGTGAACCCGGGCAGCCCGAGCAGCGCGGCGGTGGCCTCGACCCGCCCGGGCGCCGGCACGTCGGCCACCGGGGACAGGTCCGCGACCCCCGTCAACGCCCGCGCGGTCCGGACCCGCGCCAGCGCCGCGGCCGTCGACAGCCAGGGCAGCCCGGCCGGCCAGCCGCCGACGCTCGGCGGGAAGAACGGGGTCTGGCCGAGGTCGCGCAAGCCTCCGGCGAGTGCGGCGGGTTTGACCCGCGAGGCGGGCAGGCGGAGCGCACGCAGCGCCCCGACCAGCCACTCCACCGGCTGGCGGACCAGCACCGAGGACGCGGACCGGAACGCCGGGGACGTCACCGCGGCGCGTACCAGGGCCGTGATGTCGTGGGCCGGGCCGTACGCCGCGACCAGCGCGTCCAGGGTCGCCGGGTCCGGCGGCGTGTCGGAGACGAACCGGCGCCAGACCCGCCCGGCCAGGAAGCGCGGGGAGGCGGGCTGGGTGACCAGCAGGTCCGCGAGTCCGGCTGCGTCGTAGTTGGCGGTGGCGCCCAGCACGGTCTTCGGCTCGGCGTCGTGGGCGGCCGGGTCCAGGCGGGCGGTGCCGGTCGGGAGGTCGATCCGCCATCCGGTCAGCGCCCGGGCCGCCTGCCGCACATCGTCCTCGAGGTAGTTGCCGACGCCGAGGGTGAACAACTCCATGAACTCGCGGGCCAGGTTCTCGTTCGGCCTGCCGACCCGGTTCCCGCGGCCGTCCAGCCAGACCAGCATCGCCGGGTCGACGATCATCGCCTGGGCGAGCGCGCGGAAGTCGCCGCGGCCGAGCCGCCGCAGCGTCTCGTTCTGGGCCGACATCAGCTGCGGGTGGCGCACCTTCCGCGCGCTGGTGGCGAAGTGCCCGTGCCAGAACCACGCCATCCGCTCGGGGAACGGCTCGTCCGCCGCGGCCATCCGGTCCAGCCACCACACCCCGAGCCGGCGCGACTGCGCCATCGCCTCCCGCCGCTGCTCCTTGCGGGCGCCGGGGTCGTTCTTCCGGGCCCGCCGTTCGGGCGGCGGGAGGACGGGCGGCGGGGTCATGGCCGCGCCGGCGTCGCGCCCGGGGACGGTCAGCAGCCCGGCGAGCGTCGCGTCGAACCCGGCCGCCCGCGCCGCGTCCAGCTCGTCGCGGCGCGGGCCCAGGCCCACCCGCTGCAGCAGGCGCCGCACGGCCTCCCCCTCCTCCGGGACCGTGTGGTCGCCCACTGCCTGCGAGATGCGCACGCCACCACGGTGACCGGCGGATGTTCGAGGAACGTCAGGGCGCCTTCAGGGGTGGGCAAGGGTTCCGCATCGCCGCAGTGGTCGAGGCCATCCCGGTGGCCGCCGAACAGCTGCAGAACCTGGAGCGGGAGTACGGCAGCACGTCCAACCCCGCGTACCTGCGTACGCGCACCGAGTTCTCCGACCTGTTCGACGGCCTGGAGCTCGTCGAACCGGGCGTGGTGTACGCATCCGACTGGCGGAACATCGAGCCGGGCGACCCCGCACGACCCTGCATCTACGGCGCTGTCGGGCGGAAGCCCTGATGGAAGCGGCGAACCAGGACTTCGGGGGGAGCAGTTGAAAGAGAGGAAGACGGCGAGTTCGCCGCCACGTGACCGTGCCGGGACCGGGACCGGCCCCGTTCACCGATTGGCGGCCAGCACTGCCGCGAGGCCGTCTTGCAGGTCCTTGACGAAGTACTCGGGAACCTCGAGCGACGGGAAATGCCCCCCGGACTCAGGCGACCTCCACCGGACGATCTGCCGGTACCGCTCCTGCGCCCAGGGACGCGGATACCTCTCGATGTCGCGGGGATACATGGTGATTGCCGACGGGACATCGACGCGAAGTTCGGGGTCGAGCGAGGCGTGGCTCTCGTAGTAGATGCGGGCCGACGATGCGCCGGACCGCGTCAGCCAGTACAGGGTGACGTCGTCGAGAACGCGGTCCCTGGAAATCGTCTCGAACGGGCTGTCCTCGGTATCCGTCCACTCGGCGAACTTGTCGAGGATCCAGGCGAGCAGCCCGACCGGTGAGTCGACGAGCGAGTAGCCGATGGTCTGCGGTCGGGTCGCCTGCTGCTTCGCGTACGCCGCGCGGCGGTGCCAGAAGTCGTGGGTCTCCTCGGCCCACCTGCGCTCGGTGGCCGTCAGCCCGTCCGTCGTCGACCCGGGCAGGCCCTCCGCGAACGTCGTGTGGATGCCGAGAACGTGCTCCGGGAACCTGCCGGCGAGGACCGTGGTGATGTTGCCTCCCCAGTCGCCGCCGTGGGCCACGAACTTCCCGTAGCCGAGCCTCCCCATCAGTTCCACCCAGGCGGCCGCGATCTTCTCCGTTCCCCACCCGGTGGTGGCCGGTTTGTCGCTGTAGCCGAAACCCGGCAACGACGGGACCACGACGTGGAACGCCGGCGTGCCCGGGTCTTTCGGATCCGCCAGCTCGTCCACCACGTCGATGAACTCGGCGATGCTGCCCGGCCAGCCGTGCGTCAAGATCAGCGGAGCGGCGTCCGAGCGCGCGGACCGGCGGTGCAGGAAGTGGATTCCCAGCTCGTCGATGATCGTTCGGAACTGGCCGATCTCGTTGAGGCGCGTTTCGAACGACCGCCAGTCGTACCCGGTGCGCCAGTAGTTCACGACGTCCACGAGGTCGGCAAGGGGAACGCCCTGTTCCCATCGGCGAGGGTCGGGCCCGGCGCGGTAGACCGTCTCGGCTTCCGGCAGCCGCGCTGCGGCCAGTCGCGCGCGCAGGTCGTCGAGGTCGGTGTCGGTCGCGTGGGCTTCGAATGCCTGCACGTCGCTGGTTCGACGGTTCATGAGATGCCCCCTCCGGGGTGATCGGTGACGCACCGGCGTGTGGTCATCGCTGGGACCGACTCGAGACCAGCCAGAACCAGCTAAGACGGTTCTACATGGCTCGACGTCGGGGTGCAACCAGCTATGGTGGTTCCATGAGTGCTCGGTTTCCCGACTTCCGCCTCGGCAAGGTGCTGGCGACCAGCTTCACGGGGACCCTGAGCGAGCGTCACGGCGACGCCGTGGAGCGCATCCCCACGCCGAACCGGCTCGTCGACTGGCTGGCGGTGAGCGGCCTCGCCGTGGAGTCCTGCACCGACACCCAACTCGAACGCGCCCGGGAGCTGAGGGAGTCGATTCACGCCGCTGCGACAGCGGCCGCGCGCCGAGACCCCCTCCCCCTGGCTGCCGTCCAGGTCATCAACGACTTCAGCACCCTGGGGCGGGCCGCGGCCATCTTGACACCCGAGGGCAATCGGCAATGGCGGCTCGGCTCGACGTCCTCCATGGAGGATGCCCTGAGCGTCATCGCCGCCGACGCGATCAGCGTCATCGCAGGTGAACGCGACGGAAGACTCGCCCTGTGCGCATCACCAACGTGCCAGGCCGCCTTCTTCGACACCAGTCGGAGTCGCACCCGCAGATGGTGCGAGATGAACACCTGCGGGAATCGCGAGAAGAAGGCGCGCTTCAATGCCAACAGTCGCAAGAGCCCGGGCGAGGGCGGTTCGCGGCACGCCTAGCGCACCACCTCGCGGACCGCCCGCGCGGAGAGCAGGTCCTTCGGCAGGAAGCCCGCTGCGGGGCTCGCCGCGATCATCTCTGCGTAGTCCTCGTGGTCACCCGTCGAGATCAGGACCACGCGGGAGCCGAGCTGCGGGAAGTGCGCGACGAGGCGTCGGGTGAGCTCGAAGCCGCTCTCGCTGCCAAGGTTGACGTCGACGAGCACGATGTCCGGTTGCAGGTCCTCCGCCATCTCCAACGCCTCGTGCTGGCTGGTCGCCGTGCCCACCACGTCCAGCCCGTCCCGGGTGAGCCGGGCCCGGGCGGCCGCGAGGAACTGCGCGTGGTCGTCGACGATCAGGCACCGCTCCATACGCCCTCCCCCGTGCCGTCGAGCAGGCGGCCACCCACTTTCGATGCGCGACGCGCCGGCGCGCAACCGACGATCTCCTGACGTTTCGCGGTAGCACCCGCGGGTCGTGTCGCCACGGCGTCGAGGGGTACGCAAGGTTCGGGCAGGAGACGCCGCAGTGACGACCAGTTCGGGAGGCCTTCCGATGTCGCGTGCCGACTTTCGACACGAGCCCGCCCAGCGACCGCGGGCCTGACGGGATGACCCGGATCGAGGATTACGGCCTGCTGGGCGACCTGCACACGGCGGCGCTGGTGGGCCGCAACGGATCGATCGACTGGCTCTGCCTGCCGCGGTTCGACTCGCCGGCGTGCTTCGCCGCGCTGCTCGGGGACGAGAGCAACGGGTTCTGGCGCCTCGCCCCGGCCGGCGGTGAGGCGTGCACGCGTCGCCGCTACCGGGGCGACTCGCTGGTGCTGGAGACGGAATGGGACACGCCGGACGGGTCGGTGCGGGTCGTGGACGCCATGCCCCCGCGGGGGGAGGCCGCCGACGTCGTACGGGTCGTGGAAGGGGTCAGCGGGCGGGTGCCGATGCGGATGGCGCTGCGGCTGCGGTTCGACTACGGCCGGATCGTGCCGTGGGTTCGCCACCACAGCGGCGAGCTGGCCGCGGTGGCCGGCCCCGACGCGGCCTGGCTGCACACCCCCGCCCCGCTGCGCAGCGAGGACATGACCGCCTACTCCGAGTTCACGGTGGCGGCCGGGCAGCGGGTTCCGTTCGTCCTGACCTACCGGCCCTCCTACGAACCCAGGCCGCGCCCGGCCGATCCGGAAGCCGCGCTCGCCGACACCGAGCGGTTCTGGGCGTCCTGGATGCGCCACTTCCACTACGAGGGCGAGTGGGAGGAGGCGGTGCGCCGCTCCCTGGTCGTGCTCAAGGCGCTGACCTGCGCCGCGACCGGCGGGATCGTCGCCGCGGCCACCACCTCGCTACCCGAGCAGCTGGGCGGGCCGCGGAACTGGGACTACCGGTACTGCTGGCTGCGCGACGCCACCTTCACGCTGCAGGCGTTGCTGGGAACCGGGTTCGTCGCCGAAGCCAAGGCGTGGCGCGAGTGGCTGCTGCGGGCGGTGGCCGGCGACCCCGCCGACCTGCAGATCATGTACGGGATCGACGGCACCCGGCGGCTGCCCGAGTACACCCTCGACTGGCTCGGCGGCTACGAGGGCTCCAGCCCGGTCCGGGTGGGCAACGCCGCGTCGGGGCAGTTCCAGCTCGACGTCTGGGGTGAGGTCCTCGACGGGCTGCACCTGGGTCGGGAGGCGGGCATCGAGGCGGACGAACCGGCGTGGGACCTGCAGAAGGCCTTGCTGGAGTTCCTCGAGGGCCACTGGGACGACCCGGACAACGGGCTCTGGGAGGTACGCGGCGACCGGCAGCACTTCGTGCACTCCAAGGTCATGGCCTGGGCCGGGCTGGACCGAGCGGTACAAGCCGTCGAGCGGTCCGGCCTGGACGGCCCGGTCGCGCGGTGGCGCGCCACCCGGGACCGGATCCACGCCGACGTGTGCGAGCGCGGCTACGACGCCGACCGGGCCACGTTCACGCAGTTCTACGGCTCGTCCGGCCTGGACGCGGCGTTGCTGCTGATCCCGCGGGTCGGGTTCCTGCCCTGGCACGACCCCCGGGTCGCCGGCACCGTCGACGCCGTGCAGCGGGAGCTGAGCGCCGACGGGTTCCTGCTGCGCTACCACACACAGGCCGACCCGAGCGGCGGCGGCCATGGGGTGGACGGGCTGCCCGGCGGCGAGGGCGCCTTCATCGTCTGCACGTTCTGGCTGGCCGACGCCCTGTTCGGCATCGGACGCGAACGTGAGGGGCGGGAGCTGTTCGAGCGGCTGCTCGGGCTGCGCAACGACCTCGGCCTGCTCAGCGAGGAGTACGACCCCGCCGGCGGGCGGCACCTCGGCAACACGCCACAGGCGTTCAGCCACGTCGGGCTGGTCAACGCCGCCCGGCACCTGTCCGGCACGAGTTCTCGTGGAGGTGAGCGCTGATGCGCGCCCTGACCGTGGTCCCGCTGCAAGCCGGCTCCTTGGCGGTCGCGGATATGCCGGACCCGCGTCCCGGGGAGGGAGAGCTGCTCGTCGACGGCATCGCCGTGGGGGTGTGCGGCACGGACCGGGAGATCGCAGGCGGTGAGTACGGGTGGGCGCCGCCCGGGCGGGACCGGCTGATCATCGGCCACGAGTCGCTGGGCCGGGTCCGCGAGGCACCGGCGGGCAGCGGCTTCGGCGCGGGCGACCTCGTCGTCGGCGTGGTACGCCGCCCCGACCCGGTCCCCTGCGGCGCGTGCGCGCACGGGCAGTTCGACATGTGCCGCAACGGCCGCTACACCGAGCGCGGCATCAAGGAACGCGACGGCTACGCGAGCCGGAGCTGGGTCGTCGAGACCGACTACGCCGTCCGCCTGGATCCCGGCCTCGCCGACGTCGGCATGCTCCTCGAACCGGCCAGCGTGGTCGCCAAGGCCTGGGACCAGGTCGACAAGATCGGCTCGCGCGCCTGGTTCGAGCCCAGGACCGTGCTGGTCACGGGCGCCGGCCCGATCGGGCTGCTGGCCGCCCTGCTCGGCGCGCAACGCGGTCTGGAGGTGCACGTGCTGGACCGGGTCACCGCAGGGCCCAAGCCCGCCCTCGTGCGCGACCTCGGCGCCACCTATCACTCGGACGACATCGGACAGGTCGCCGGCGCCCTGCGTCCCGACGTCGTCATCGAGGCCACCGGCGCGGCGCCCCTGGTCTTCGGCGCCATGGCCAACACCGCGCCGTACGGCATCGTCTGCCTCACCGGTGTCTCCTCCGCGGGGCGCCGGCTCCCGGTCGACGCCGGCGCGCTCAACCGCGACATCGTCCTCGAGAACGACGTCGTCATCGGCTCGGTCAACGCCAACCCCGACCACTACGCGACCGCGGCGGACGCCCTCGCCAAGGCCGACGGCAACTGGTTGGCCCGCCTCGTCACCCGCCGGGTCCCCCTGGAGTCGTTCGCCGACGCGTTCACCGCCCAGCCCGACGACGTCAAGGTCGTCATCACCCTCGACGCCGACGCGGCCGAGCACTGACCCGCGACGGCCCGGCCCGCCTTACCCTGGGATCCATCGAGAGGATGGAGCCGCGGTGCCACGCGAACACCGAGCGTCCGATGTGGAGCGGCATGCCGTCGTCCGCCGCCTGGAGCGGGCGCTGCGAGACGGGCGGTTGACCCTCGTCGAGTTCGACGAACGGACGCAGGCCGCCTACGCCGCCCGCACCTGCGGCGAGCTCGACGACCTCACCGAGGATCTGCCTCCTGATCTCTGGTGATCGCGGGCGTGCCGGTGGCGTTCTCGAAGAAGCGGAGCAGCTCCACCGGCAGCGGCATCACGAGGGTGCTGTTCTGCTCCGACGTCACGTCGCTGACGGTCTGCAACAACCGCAGCTGCATCGCACCCGGCGTATCGGCCATGACCCGGGCGGCGTCGGCGAGCCGGGCCGAGGCCTGGAACTCGCCGTCGGCGGAGATGACCCGCGCCCGGCGGTCCCGCTCGGCCTCGGCCTGGTGGGCCATCGCACGGCGCATCGTCTCGGGCAGCGCGATGTCCTTGATCTCCACCCGGTCGATCGTGATCCCCCAGTCGTCGGTCGGGGTGTCGATCACCGCCCGCAGCTCGGAGTTGACCTGCTCCCGGTCCGACAGCATCGTGTCCAGGTCGGCGCGGCCGATCACCGAACGCAGCGACGTGCGCGCCACCTGCGAGATCGCCCCCAGGTAGTTCTCCACGTTGACCACCGCCTTCACCGGATCCGTGACCCGGAAGTAGACGACCGCGTCGACGCTGAGGGTCACGTTGTCCCTGGTGATCGCGCCTTGCGGCGGCACGTCCAGCACGATCGTCTGGACCGGCACCTTCACCATCCGGTCGGCCACCGGGATCATCAACCGCAGCCCCGGCTGCCGCACCTCGGGCAGCAACCGCCCGAACCGCAGCACCACACCCCGCTGGTACTGCTGCACCATCCGCACACCGCCGGCCAGCAACAGCGCCACCAGCGCGACGAGCACGATCAGAACCGTCGACACCACAGAGGTCACATCCCTTCTCCGCCCCATGGTTCCGCTCCGTGGCGGCCGGCAGCAACGTCTTCAGCATGTTCACAGGGTCCGTCCCCGACGCTGTGGCCCATGACCAACGGCAAGATCGTTGCGCGCTGACGCCATGACCCACTCGCTACGGACCCGCGGCGTGCCCGCCGTCGTCCTCGTGCGGCGCGGCCTCATCGCGCTGACCGTCATCGGCATCCTCGCCACCGCGTTCGAGCTGGCGGCACAGCGGCACTGGAACGAATGGGAGCAGCTCATCCCGTGGGCCGCCCTGGCGGCCCTCCTGGCCGCGGTGCTGCTGCTGCTCCTCCCGGGACGACGGGGCACGACCGCCGCCCGCGTCCTCGCGGTGCTCGTCCTCGGCGCCTCCGCCTACGGCGTGCTCGAACACCTCCTGGTCAACGTCGGCACCGGTGCGCACGACGCGCGCTACGCCGCCACCTGGGAGTCGTTCTCGCTGCTCCAACGCGGCTGGTACGCCCTCACCAAGACCGTCGGGCCGGCCCCGCCGCTCGCGCCCGGCGTCCTCGGGCAGACCGCCCTGCTGCTCCTCCTCGCCACGATCTGCAGGCCGCAGCGCACCGAGGAGCCGGCGGGATGACCGCGGTCAGGCCGCGCCGAACCACCGGGGCAGCTGGTCGAGCAGCCCCTGCTGATCCTCACCGACCCAGGCGACGTGGCCGTCCGGCCGCAACAGCGCGGCGGGCGCGTCCAGTTCCTCGCTGACGTCGACGACGTGGTCGACCCGGTCCGCCCATCCCGCCACGGAGAGCCGGCCGGTCTGGTCGAGCAGCAGGCCGCGGCCGTCGCGCGTCAGCTCGTAGAGGCGGCCCCGCTTGAGTCCCACGTCCCGCATCCGCCGGCCGAGCAGGTGGTGGCCCTCGCCGAGGTCGTAGCGGACCCCGATCGCGGTGAGCTTCTCGATCAGGTGCCGGTTCACCTGCTCGAAGTCCATCAGTTCCGACAACAGCCGGCGCACCGCCTGCGGACCCGGTTCGGGGGACAGCAGCTCCATCTGCGCGCGGGTGTTGTTCAGCACGTCCGCGGCCACCGGGTGCCGTTCGGCGTGGTAGCTGTCCAGCAGGCCCTCCGGCGCCCAGCCGGCGACCTCGGCGGCGAGCTTCCAGCCGAGGTTGAACGCGTCCTGGATGCCCAGGTTGAGGCCCTGGCCGCCGGTCGGCGGATGGGTGTGGGCCGCGTCGCCGGCCAGCAGCACCCGGCCGACCCGGTAGCGCTCGGCCTGCCGGGTGGCGTCGCCGAAGCGGGAGAGCCAGCGCGGCGAGTGCACGCCGAAGTCGGTGCCGGCGAACACCCGCAGCCGCTGCTTGAACTCCTCGAGGGTCGGCGGCACCGAGCGGTCCTCAGCCACCCCTTCGGCGGGCACGACGACGCGATACACCCCGTCCCCGGAAGTCCCGAGGCCGAACCGCTTGTAGGTCTTGCGGACCTCGGTCACCACGGCGGCCACCTCCTCCGGCGGAACGGCCACCTCCATCTCGCCCAGCAGCGTCTCCACCGTGGAGGGCTCACCGGGGAAGCCGACGCCGAGCAGCTTGCGCACCGTGCTGCGGCCACCGTCGCAGCCGACGAGGTAGCGCGACCGCAGCCGCGTGCCGTCGGCCAGCTCGGCGCTCACCCCGTGCTCGTCCTGGCTCAGCCCGACCAGTGCGCAGCCTCGGCGGATCTCGGCACCCACCTCGACCGCGTGCTCGCCCAGCAGGCGCTCGGTGACGGTCTGCGGGATCCCGAGGACGTACGCGTGCGCGGTGTCCAGATCGGCGGGCTGCGGCTTGGGGATGCCGGCGAAGAAGCCACCGATCGGGTGCTGCCTACCGTGCGCGAGGAACCGTTCCAACAGACCGCGCTGGTCCATCACCTCGACGCTGCGCGCGTGCAGGCCGAGCGCACGGACCTCCTTCGTCGGCGCGGGCAGCTTCTCCACGACGAGTACGCGCACGCCGTGCAGCCGCAGCTCACCGGCCAGCATCAAGCCGGTCGGCCCGGCGCCGGCAATGATCACATCGAACATGAACCACCCGTTCACTGAGTTCGCATTTCACTTTCCGCAGGTGCGGCGCAGATTCTGCGGCACGACCCGGGTCTTGCCGCAAGCCCCCGGGTGCGCTATACGTTGAAGTGGGGAGAGGAATTCCCGCGCCGGGTCCTCACTCCGGCCACGCCGAACCCAGGATGATTCCGGCGAAGTCCGCGCGCTGGAACGACGGGTCGAAGTGGGCGATGACGTCGTCGTTCATGGTGCCGAACGTGGTGTCGGGCCGGTCCTTCATCCCCTGGTAGAAGGTCCGCCACCGGCCGGGCGCGGTGAGCCGTTCAGCCGGTGGGGGCGATCACGAGCCGCGCGATCCGGTCACCGCGGAACTCGAAGGTCATCGGGCCGGTGCCGTTGTAGCCGCCGCCGGTGACCCTCAGCGTTGCGACCACGCGGTGGGGATCGTCGGTCCGCTCGAGGCGGACGAGCTCGAAGTGCGAGCGGACCCCGATGTTGTCCGTGCGGTTCCACGCCGCGACACCGTCGTGCCCCTGGAACACCCGGCCCCAGTCGTCGAGGACGGCGTCGTCGGTGAAGACACCGACGAACGCGTCGGAGTCGCCGCTGTTCGTGGCATCGATGAACGTCCGCAGTGCGACGGGGACGGGTGGGCTCCCGCTCACGGCTGGTTCCTCCTCCGACGGTGGGGACATCCTCCACCCTGCCTGGTCCGGCGCGTTCCCGCGGGCGGGCTATCGCCGCCATAGGCGGAAGCCGGGTTCCTCATCGGCACCTCTCGACGGACCGTTGTGGCGCATCCGGACCCCGGGAGGAGCGCCCACAGTGGAGCCGACATCGTTCGCCGTCAACGGCCGGACCTACGTCATGCCGGCCGCGCCGGTCGTCGTGATCTGCATCGACGGCAGCGAACCCGACTACCACGTGGAGGCGCTGGCGGCGGGCCGCATGCCGTGGCTGCACGGGGTGCTCGGCGGGGAGGGCAGCTCGTGGCCCGCGCACTGCGCCCTTCCCGCGCTGACCAACCCGAACAACCTGTCGATCGCCACCGGCCACCCGCCGGCCGTGCACGGGATCAGCGGCAACTACATCTTCGACGTCGCGAGCGGCGAGGAAGTGCTGATGAACGACAAGCGCTTCCTGCGCGCGCCGACCGTCTTCGCTGGTGCCGCGGAAGCCGGCCTCGACGTGGCCGTCGTGACCGCGAAGGACAAGCTGCGCAGGCTGCTCGGCGCGGGGCTGGTCGAGGACGGCCCCGGCCCGGACGGCAGCGGCGAGTTCGTGCCCCCGGCCGGGCGCGGGATCTGCTTCTCCGCGGAGCGGGCCGACGAGGCCACCGTCGCGACCAACGGGATCGGCGACGTCCTCGACCTCGTCGGCATGCCGCTGCCGTCGGTCTACTCGGCCGACCTGAGCGAGTTCGTGCTCGCCGCGGGCGCGGCGATCCTCGAGGGCAGGCGCCCGCACCTGACGTACCTGTCGCTGACCGACTACATCCAGCACAAGCACGCACCCGGCACCGAGGTCGCGAACGACTTCTACGCGATGATCGACCGCTACGCGGCGCGCCTGGCGGAGCTGGGCGCGGTCGTCCTGCTCACCGCCGACCACGGGATGAGCGCCAAGACCGACCGCGAGGGGCGGGCCCGGGTGCTCTACATCGAGGACGAGCTGCGCACGGTGCTCGGCGACGACACCGAGGGCCTGCGGGTGATCCTGCCGATCACCGACCCCTACACGGTTCACCACGGGGCGCTGGGCTCGTTCGCCACCGTCCACCTCCCCGACGGGGCCGACCGCGCCGCCGTGCTCGAACGGCTCCGGTCGCTGGACGGCGTGGAGATCGCCCTCGACCGGGAGGACGCGAGCGAGCGCTTCGGCCTCCCCGCAGACCGCATCGGCGACCTCGTGGTGCTCGCCGAGGCCGGCACCGCGGTGGGCCGCTACCCGGAGTGGCACGACCTGTCCGGGCTCGACGCGCCGCTGCGCTCGCACGGCGGCCTCGGTGAGCTGCAGGTCCCGTTCGTCGTCAACCGGCGCCTGCCGCGTCCCGACGACCTGGACGAGCCGTACGGCGCCCCCGCCTGCGTGCACAACTACGACGCGTTCTGGGTGGCGACGACGCTCGTCGCCGAGGAGGAGTCCAAGGCCAACGCGGCCGCCTGATCGACCACAAGGACGGGAGGTACGACGATGTCCCTCACCAATCCGCCGGCCCCGGCCGCCACCGCCGTCTCCGAGCGCACCTTCTCGCGGCTGAAGTGGCGCATGCTGCTCGCCGCGATGTTCTGCTACCTGTTCTTCTACACCGGGCGGCAGACCTTCGGCTTCGCCATCCCCGGGATCCAGGAGGACCTGGGGCTCTCCAAGACCACGCTCGGCGCCATCAGCGGCGCGCTCCTGTGGTGCTACGCCGTGGGCCAGATGGTCAACGGCAACCTCGCCGACAAGCTCGGCGGCCGGCGCCTGATGGCGCTCGGCGCGGTGCTGTCCACGATCCTCAACTGGTGCACGAGCTTCGCCGTCGGCACGAAGTCCCTCGCCGTCTTCTGGGGGGCCAACGGCTTCGTGCAGGCGATGGGCTGGCCGTCCGGCGGGCGCGTGATCTCCAACTGGTGGGGCCCGCACGAGCGCGGCAAGAGCTTCGGCTTCTACACCTTCGCCGCCGGCCTGTCGTCGGTGCTGGCGTTCGTGACCTCGACGCTCATCGTCGGCGTCTGGGAGCTCGACTGGCACTGGATCTTCCGGATCCCGGTGCTGCTCATGCTGGTCGGCGGCATCACGTTCTACCTCGTCGCGCGGGAGAACCCGGCCGAGGCGAAGATCACGCCTCCCCCGTCGCACACCGCCGACGCCGAGCCCACCTCCCCGGGCGCCGACCCGAGCCGGTCGCTCGGGCGCTACCGGTCGGTGCTGCGCAACCCGAAGATCTGGTCGACCGGCGTCGCGATCGGTTTCCAGAACGCCGCCCGCTACGGCCTGCTGATCTGGGTGCCGGTCCACTTCCTCGGCGCGGACTGGGAGGACGGGGGCGGTGCGATCGACCCGATCTGGATCTCGGTCGCCCTGCCCGTCGGGATGGCGGTGGGCGCGCTCACCAACGGGCAGCTCTCCGACCGGCTCTTCGGATCCCGTCGCGACCTGCCGATCGCCCTCTTCATGGCCGCGGGCGCCGTCGCCGCCATGACGATGTACCTCGCCGAGCTCGGCACGGCCGCCGGGATCATCGTCCTGTTCCTCACCGGGTTCTTCGTCTACGGCCCCCAGTCCTCGTTCTGGGCGCTGTGCCCCGACCTCGCGGGCAAGCTGATGGCCGGCACCGCCGTCGGCGTCGTCAACTTCTTCGCCTACCTCTTCGCCGGTGCCGCGGAGCCCCTCGTCGGCCGGATCATGGACCAGACGGGCAACACGTCCTTGATCTTCCCCATCGTCGCCGTCTGCTGCGCCTGCAGCGCGCTGACCGCCCTCACCATCCGCCGCTGAACCGGGAGAAGCCGAGCCCATGACCTCCAGCCTGCGGGCCCGCCCCGCGACCGCGACCGCCGCGATCTGGTCGGGCGTCGACGACGGGTTCTCGGTCGGCCCGCACCCCCTGCCGGACCTGCGGCCCGGTGAGGTGCTCGTCGCCGTGGAGCTGGCCACGATCTGCGGCAGCGACCTGCACACCATCGCCGGTGACCGGCCGACCCCGCTGCCCACGGTGCTCGGGCACGAGGCCGTCGGCACGATCGTCGCGACCGGGGGGACGGTGCCCGGGCCGTCCGGGGAGCCGCTGGCGGCCGGCGACCGCATCACCTGGACGATCGGCACGTCCTGCGGGACGTGCCGGCGGTGCCGCCGCGGCATCCCGCAGAAGTGCCTGAGCGTGCGCAAGTACGGCCACGAGGCGGTCGAGGACCACTGGTTCCTGTCCGGCGGCCTGGCCACGCACTGCCACCTCGTCGCGGGCACCGGCCTGGTGCCCGTGCCCGACGCGCTGCCCGCGGCGGTGGCCGCACCGGCCAACTGCGCCACCGCCACCGTGACCGGCGCGGCGCGGCGGGTCGGGCTCACCGCCGACGACGCCGTGGTCGTGCAGGGCTGCGGGATGCTCGGGCTCACCGCCGTCGCGTACGCGCGGGACCGCGGCGCCGAGCACGTCGTGGCCTGCGACGTCGACCGGACCGGAGGGACCTGGCCCTGCGGTTCGGCGCCACCGTCGTCTGCGCGCCCGAGGGCCTCGCGGACGCCGCCCGCGAGCACGGCGCCGACGTCGTACTGGAGCTCTCCGGCAGCACCCGGGCGGTGCAGGCCGCGCTCGAGGTCGTCGACACGGGCGGGCGGGTCGCGCTCATCGGCTCGGTCTCCCCGGCGCCCGAGGTGCGCTTCGAACCGAGCGGCTTCGTGAAGAACCTGACCACGGTGGTGGGCTGCCACAACTACCGGCTCGACGACCTGGTGGAAGCGGTCGCGTTCCTCGGCCGCACGCCCTTCCGGGACCGGCTCGCCGGCCTGGTGTCCGACCCGTACCCCTTGGCCGACATCGACGCGGCCGTCGCCGCCGCCCGCCGCGGTACCGCCGCGCGCGTGGCCGTCCACATGGAGCAACCGTGACCCACCCCGACCACCTGCTCAACCACATCGCGGGCACGTGGGCCCCGAGCCGCGGCGGGCAGGTCCGCCCCAACGTCAACCCGGCCGACACGCGGGACGTCATCGGCGAGTTCCCCGAGTCGGTGGCCGCCGACGTCACCGCAGCGGTCGACGCGGCGGCCGCCGCCCAACCGGCGTGGGACGCGATCGGCCCCATCGCGCGGGCCGTCGTCCTCGGCCGGGCCGCGCGCCTGATCGAGGAACGCACCGAGCAGTTCGCCGCCGCGATCACCCGCGAGCAGGGCAAGCGGCTGTCCGAGGCCCGCGGCGAGGTCGCCCGCTCGCTGGCGATCCTGGAGTTCACGACCGGCGAGGCGCGCCGCCTGGGCGGCATCACCACGCCCGCCGAGGACCTCCGCACCTTCGCGGTCACCTTCCGCAGGCCGCTCGGCGTCGTCGGCCTGATCACGCCGTGGAACTTCCCCCTCGCGATCCCGATGTGGAAGGTGGCCCCCGCGCTGCTGGCCGGGTGCGCGGCGGTGCTCAAGCCGTCCCCGCTGACGCCGCTGACGTCGGCGCTGCTCGTCCAGGCGTTCGCCGACGCCGGGGTGCCCCCGGGCGTGCTCGGCCTCGTGCAGGGCGACCGGGAGGCGGGCGAGGCGCTCGTCGCCGATCCGCGGGTGGCCGGCATCTCGTTCACCGGCTCGCTGCCCGTCGGGCAGGCGATCAACCGCGCCGGCGCCCACCGGCTCCTGCGCACCCAGCTCGAGCTCGGCGGCAAGAACGCGCTGATCGTGCTCGCCGACGCCGACCTGGACGCGGCCGTCGCGGCGATCCTGCACGGCGCGTTCGGGCAGAGCGGGCAGCGCTGCAGCGCCACCAGCCGCGTCGTCGTGGACCGGGGGGTGCACGACGAGCTGCTGGCGCGGCTGCTGCCCCGGGTCCGCGCGATGCGGGTCGGGCGCGGCGACCAGGAGTGGGCCGACATCGGCCCGGTGGTCAACGACCAACGGCAGCAGGCCTGCCTGGACGCGATCGGGAAGGCCGTGGCCGAAGGCGCGGACGTCGCCTGCGGCGGCGAGGCCGAGGTCGTGGACACCCCGGGGTACTTCGTGCAGCCGACGGTGCTGACGAACGTCGCGTGGGACAGCGAGCTCGCGCAGGAGGAGGTCTTCGGGCCGGTGCTCTCGGTGATCGTCTGCGACGGCTACGACGACGCGATGCGCATCGCCAACTCGGTGCGCTACGGCATGTCGGGCACGATCTTCACGCGCGACCCGGCGCTCATGTTCCAGGCTTTGCAGGACTTCCAGGCCGGGATGCTGCACGTCAACCGGCCCGGCGTGGGCGCGTACGCGCACCTGCCGCACATGGGGACGAAGGCCTCCCAGCTGGGCGCGCCCGAGTGCTCGCCGGACGTGTGGGACTTCTACACGGACCTGCGCTCGGCCTGCATCGCCTACTAGCGATCCGGATCATGGCCCGGGCGAGGCCAACGCCAGCGCTCACACACCAACTTGTGCGCCGGCACAGCAACTGCAGTTGGTGTGTGAGCGCGGAAGTTGGTGTGTGAGCGGGCGGCGTACCGCTTCCCGTGCGCCCTCACGTGGCTGTCAGACCGGCCAGGACCCGATCGCGCGCAGCTGGGCCGCGAACGCCTCCTCGGGCGGGGTCAGCGTGCGGTCGGTGCGGCGCACGAGCGACACCGTCCGGCTCGGCGGGGGCGGGTCCACGGTCAGCTCGGCGAGCGTGCCGGCCGCGCGTTCGCGGGCCGTCATGTGCTCGGAGAGCACGGCGAGCCCGAGCCCGGCGTGCACGGCCTCCTTCAGGGTGTCGGGCCCCCAGAGGTCCCAGGTGTCCGCCGCGTCGAGGCCCCAGTTGCGCAGCGCCGCCTCCTGCTGGCGCCGGGTCGCCGAACCCATCTCGCGCATGAGGAACCGCCGGCCGGCGAGATCGGCGGGCCGCAGGGTCCGCCCGGAGAGCGGCGAGCCGGCCGCCGCGACGAGGACGAGGCCCTCCTCGAACAGCGGCTCGGCCGTCAGCCGTTCCTCGCGCGGCGTGTCGACGCCCAGGCCGAGCGCGACCTCGCCGCGCACCACCCACGCCTCGACCGCGTCCTCGTTGCCCACGCGGATCTGGCAGCGGACCTGCGGTGCCCGCTGCGAGAAGTCGGCGACGAGCCGGGGCAACAGGTAGGTGCCCAGCGTGGTCGTGCCGGCGACGACCAGGCGGCCCGCGGTGGGCCCCTGGTAGCCCGCGACCGCGCGCTCGAGCGAGCCGACCGTCGCGAAGATCCGACGCGCGTGCTCGACGACGACCTCCCCGGCCGGCGTGCTGCGGGCGCCCTGCGTGGTGCGCTGCACCAGCTGCACCCCGAGCGAGTTCTCGAGGTTGCGGATGTGGTTGGAGACCGACGGCTGGCTCATGTAGAGCTTCTTGGCCGCACCCGAGAAGCCGCCGGACTCGACGACGGCGATCAACACCTCGAGCTGGGTCAGGTTCACCATGGCGCTCGAACATTATCCGAGCGCACGTGATGAGTTCGGCCCGTCCGGCAAGTCACATCTTTGGGGGCAGGACTCGCCGGCCGGCCGCAGCCGTGCACCACCGCGGGTGAGCGGTTCCGCCTCGACGGCCGCCCCACGGCGCAGTGGTCCCGGCCGGCCGCGGGCCGCTCCGACGACCTCTCCGGCTAGCCGGTCCCGGGCCGGCGGTTCCTCACGACGGTTCGCGCACGGCGCCGGCCAGGTCCGCCAGCTTCCGGTCTAGCGCCTCGACGGCCCCGGGCCGGCCGTTGGCCTCGTGGATGGCGCGCGCCTCGTTCCAGCTCGCGCTGGCGCGGCTGACGTTCCCGGCGGCCTGGTACACGTCCCCGAGGCCCTCCAGCGCCTCGGTCTCGGCAGTCACGTCCCGCCCACCCCGGGCCGCCGCGAGTGCACAGAGGTAGGAGTCGGTGGCGCGGGAGCGGTCGCCGAGCTGCTGGTGGGTGTAGCCGAGGGTGAGCCAGAGACCCGTCACCGGGACGCCGTCGACCTCGCCGGCCACCCGCAGCGCCTCCGCGCAGGATGCGAGGGCGTCGTGGTGATCGCCGATCTGCGCCTGGCACCAGCCGAGCGCGGCCAGGGCGTGGACCTGCCCCGCGAGGTGGCCGGTGGCCCGGTACAGCTCCAGTGCCTGCACGGTGTGTGGAAGCGCCTCGGCGCTGCGGCCCTGTTCCGCGAAGAGCCGGCCGAGGCCCATGTGGACGAAACCCGCGCCGTTCCGATCCCCGAGCTCGCGGTGCAGGTCCAGGGCGCGCTCGAGGTGGGAGCTGGCGTCCTCGTGGGCGCCGAGCCGGGTGTGGGCCCGGGCGAGGCCACGGTGCATCAGCGCCTGCGCCTCCGGTGAGCCGAGGCGCGTCGCGGCGTCGAGCCCCGTGCCGTAGGCCGCGCCGTGGTCGCTCCAGTACGCGTGCTGGTCGAGGAACGAGCCGAGGGCCCAGGCCAGCTGCCAGGAATGCGCGTCGAACCCGGTGCCGGCGGCATGCCGGACGGCCGCCAGGAGCACCGGTCGCTCGGCGCCGTACCAGGCCGCCGCCTGCGTGAGGTCGGCCAGGTCCTCGCGGGTCACCCCCGGCGCCGGCGGGCCCACCGTGATCGGTACCCGGGTCGGGGTGAGCAGCCTGCTGGCCGCGTGGGCGGTGTGCAGGTAGTGGTCGAGGATCCGGCGCAGGGCGTCGTCGCGTACGTCGGTGGCCTCGTGGGCACGGCTCTTCTCGCTCGCGTAGGCGCGCAGCAGGTCGTGCAGGACGAACCGGCCGGGGCGGTGTTCGGTGAGCAGGCTCGCGCGGGTCAGCTCGGCCAGCACCCGCCGCGCGTCGCGCGTGCCGAGACCGGCGAGGCTCGCGACGGCCGGCAGCGCGATGTCGGGCCCGGGGTGCAGGCCGAGCAGCCGGAACAGCCGCGCTCCATCGGCGCTCAGCGCGTTGTAGGACCACGAGAACACCGCCCGCAGGTCCGCCCGCACCTCGCCGCCGTCGAGGGCGTCGAGCGCGGCGTCCCGGAGCTCTTCGGCCACCCCGGCGAGCGGGAAGGCGGGACGGGTGCCGGCCCGGGCGGCCACGATGCTCAACGCCAGGGGCAGGCCGGCGCAGTACCGCAGCAGGTCGGCCACGGCGCCGGGCTCGTCCGCCACCCGGGAGCGGCCGAGATGGCCGGCCAGTAGCGTGCGGGCGTCCGGGTCGGGGAGCACGTCGAGCGGGATCGACCTCGCGTGGTGCCTCGCGACGAGACCGCCGAGCTGCTGACGGCTCGTGACGATGGCCCTGCACCCGCGACCCCCCGGGAGCAGCGGCGCGACCTGGTCCGTGTCGCGGGCGTTGTCCAGGACGATCAGCATCCGCTTGTCCGCCACCAGGCTGCGGTACAGGGCCTCCTGGGCCTCCACCCCGCCCGGGACGGCCCGCGACTCGACGCCGAGGGCATCCAGGAACCCGCGGATCACGACCGCGGGCGACACCGGTTCGGCGTCGTCGTACCCGCGCAGGTTCGCGTACAGCTGGCCGTCCGGGAAGCGGTCGAGGTTGCGGTGCGACCAGTGCAGGGCCAGGCACGTCTTGCCGATCCCGCCGGACCCGCCGACCGCGGAGATCGCGACGGGACGCCCCGCACCGTCCTGCCGGTCGAGCGCCATGTCGAGCGCCGCGAGCTCGGCGGCCCGCCCCGTGAAAACCGCAGGCGGCGCGGGCAGCTGGCGCGGAACCGGAACCGTGGCCGTCCGCGTTCCGGTGGCCTCGAGCGCGGGTGCGGCGGTGAGGATCTGTTGATGGATCTCCCGGAGGGCCGGCCCGGGATCGACGCCCAGCTCGTCGGCCAGCCGCAGCCGCATCTCCTCGTAGCGCCGGAGGGCGTCGGCCTGCCGGCCGCTGCGGTACAGGGCCACGAGCAGCTGGCGGGCCAACCGTTCGTCGAACGGGTGCTCCTCGGCGCGCGCCGCGAGCTCGACCAGGATCGCCGCGTGCTCGCCCCGCCGGAGCTGGACGTCGTAGCGGTCCAGCTCGGCGGTGAACCGCTCGACGAGCAGCGCCTCGCGCAGGCGGGCCGCCCACGGGGTGGCCAGCCCCGTGAGGGCCGAACCCCGCCACAACGCCAGCCCGTCGTCCAGCAGCTCGGCGGCGCGGTCGTCGTCCTCGTCTCGCGCATCCGCCGCGAGGCTGCGGAAACGGTGCAGGTCGACGGATTCCTCGGCGACCTCGACGACGTATCCGCCGGACCGGCGGTGGATCACGCACTCACCGGTCAGCAGCGAGCGCAACCGCGAGAGGTAGCTCTGCAACGTGCGAACCGCCCGTACCGGCGGGTTCTCGCCCCAGGTTCGTGTCACCAGATCGTCCGCCGGGACGCTCCGGTTCGCGTCGACGAGCAAGGCGCCGAGCACGTTGCGCTGCCGGGCGGGCCCGAGGTCGATGACGCGACCGTCCACGCGTGCCTCCACCGGCCCGAGCACGCTGAACCGAGCGCTCAACGCTCTCCCCCGCCGCGGTCGTGTTCCACAGTCGGGGAGCGTACGAGGTCACCCTGCGACGAGCCGGCCCGTCTCCACCCCGGTCGCGTCACGCAGGACGAGCGTGTCGCCGTCGCGCTCCGCATGCGTGGCGTCCGCCAGCCAGGAGGCGATCGGGACGTTCTCGCAGCCGATCCTGGTGCTGGGGCCCGAGGTGGCCGCGAACTCCTCGCCGGGCCCGCCGTGCCACGTGCCCTTGGTCCCGTTGCAGCCGTCGGACCCGGTCCAGGTGCCGTCGGCTTCCAGGGCGACGTAGGCGTGGCTGCCCGCCGCGCCGTCGGCGGGCAGCCAGGTCCCGACGAGGTCCGGGCCGTCCGGCGCGGCGTGCGCGACGCCCCCTCCCGCGAGCAGGACGGCGAGGACGCCGGCGGGGGCGATGAGTGACAGACGCAGAATCCTCATGAGCAGAGGACGGACCGGACGCCCGATCCGGTTGGTCAGCCGGGCGACCCGGGTGCGAGGACCTGCTTCAGCACGTCGTGCACCAGGGTGTTCGGGTGCTTGCCGTCGAACTGCTCGGCGCCGGGGCCCTCGGCGGTGACCGGTACCGGCGCGTCGGTGTGCTCGTCGGTGGTCCAGTCCATGACGAAGGTCTGGGTGCTGCCCTGCACCGGGAACGGACCGTCCTCCGCCGATACTGCGTCGCCCGTCTCGTCGGTGTCCAGCGGCTCCTCGACGGTCAGGCCGCCGCAGTCGTGGTCACCGGTGATGACCAGGAGGGTGTCCGGGTGGTCGGCCACGTACTGCCGGGCCACCGCGACGGCGTTCTCGAGCTGCTGCATCGAGTACAGCACCTTGTCGCCGTTGTTGTTGTGCGAGAACTCGTCGGTGCCCTCCTCCTCGACGAAGAGGAAGAACCCGTCGTCGCTCCCGGCGAGGGTGTCGAGCGCCTTCTTCGTCATGGTCACCAGGTCGACGACGGGCGAGTAGACGTCGCCCTGCCCCTCCGGTTGCTGCTGGAACATCTCCTCGTTCGAGAAGAGGCCGAGCAGCTTGTCGCCGGATGCCGCGGCGAGCTCGTCGGCGGAGGTTGTGTAGGCGTATCCCAGCGACTTCGCCTCGTCGACGAGGTCGCCCTTGGTGCCGCGGCTGCCCTCCTCGGGGTCCTCGGCCGGCGCGTCGGGGAACGCCCCGGCGCTGCCCTGCGGGTACCACCAGTCCTCGCCGCCGCCGAGGATCACGTCGGGCTTGCTCTGCTCGAGGTACTGGCGGGCGATCTCGTCCTGGCTGGCGCGGTCGGCGGTCTGGGAGAACCACGCCGCGGGGCTCGCGTCGGTGACCTGCGCCGTGGTGACCAGCCCGGTGGCCTTGCCGGCCTCCTTCGCCTGCTGGCCGAGGATCGGCAGCGGTTCCTTGTCGAGGTCGACCGAGATGGCGCCGTTGTAGGTCTTCTCGCCGGTCGCCCAGGCGGTGGCCGCGGCCGCCGAGTCCGTGACGAACGACTCCGGGTCGCGCGAGTCGGTGGTCAGCATGCCGCCCACGGGGAGCTGGTCCATCTGCAGGCTCCCGTCGAGCCCGGCGAGGCTGAGGCGCGCCGCCTCGCGGTGCGCCGCGGACATGCCGTCGCCGTTGATGAAGATGACGCTCTTACCGGTGCCGCCGGTGCTGCCCTGGCCGTCGGCGCCGGGCTCCGGCGCGCTCGCGGTACAGCCCGCGAGCACCACCGCGGACGCGACGGCGACGACGCCGATGCCCAGTGCGGCAGCCGGCCGCCGCACTGCAGGACAGGTCGATCCCATTCCGAACTCCTCTTCCAGAAGATGACGGCCGGAATCTCTCGCTGCCGATCGACGGCGAGATGAACACCTCGTGGACGCATCACCAACTCGCAATGTGCGAATGTTTTGATGGAGTTCCGTTTCGCCCTTTTCGGACGAACCGGTGGTGGCGGACCCGATCCGCGGCGCGGCACACCAGGACTCCACCTCGTGCGGGCCGTCCACCCCCGCTCCGCCGACGAGCAGTCCGCCCGCGTGCTCGACGGTCGCTACCCGGCTGATTCGGCCAGTTCTTACAGTTCCATGATCTGCTGCCGCACGACGCACGACCAACGTTAGGTTGAAAACCGAACAAAACCAAGAAGCTGCCGAGGGAAAGTCGATACCATGCAGGTGCCGAGCAGCGCCGACCAGGTCCGGGAAGCATTGGACAGATGGCTCGCGGCGTTCAACGCGAAGGACACGGAAACCCTGTTCGCGGGCTATGATCCCGACACCGTGTACGCCAATGCCGGCGCCCCGCTGATGAAGGGTGTCGCCAGCCTGAAGCCGTGGTACGAGCGGGTACTCGAGGACCACTCCTTGTACGTCTACTTCAAGGAGGAGACCCTCTTCGAGAGCGACGGCCTGGCCCTCATCGCCGGCAAGTACCATTTCAAGAACAAGCGCGATGACGGGAGCTTTACCCCGGGGCCCGCGGGTCGGGTGGCCATCCTGTTCCGCAGGGCGCCCGACGGTCGTTGGAAGCTGGCGTACGACATGGACAACACGCCGCCGGACGCGAGCCCCTCCGACTTCGAGTAACCGCGGGCCGATCGGCCCGGGTCAGGCGTCCCGGTCCGCGAACAGCTCGGGGCGGGCCTTGGCCAGCGCGATCAACCCGCCGGCCTCCAGCATGTCCAGCAGGAACGCGTCCGCCGGCGGCACCTCGCGCTGCACGCCGGTGGTCTCGTTGCGGAACAGCCCGGCGGCGACGTCGACGCTCAGCACGTCGCCGTCGGACACGAGGTCCGTGACGCCGGGCAGCTCCAGCACCGGGAGGCCCACCTCGAACGCGTTGCGGTAGAAGGTGCGGGCGAAGGTGTCGGCCACGACGCAGCCGATGCCCGTGGCCTGCAGCGCCTTCACCGCGATCGCGCGCCCCGACGACTGGCCGAAGTGCTTCCCGGCGACGACGACGTCGCCCGCGGCCACCTCCAGCGGGAAGCGCGGGTTCAGGTCCTCCAGCACGTGCTGGACGATGACCTCCATCGGCTCCACCACGTACTTGGTCTTGACGAGCCGGTCGGTGGGGATGTTGTCGCCGAACGTCCAGCAGCGGCCGTGGGCCTTCATCGGAGCTCCCTGGCGTCGGTGATCGTTCCGGTGACCGCGGACGCCGCCACCGTGGGCGCGGCGGCCAGGTACATGCTCGCGTCGGGGCTCCCGTTGCGGCCCGGGAAGTTGCGCGCGTGCGTGGAGATCATCGCCTCGCCCGCCGCCATCGCGCCCATGTTGTAGGCCTGGTTGGAGCCGGTGCTCGGCGGGAACCACGTCGCCCCGGCCTCGTGCAGCTCGAGCACCAGGCCCTCCTGCAGGGCCTGTGTGAACACCGCCCGGCTGGACGGCACCAGGTTGAACCGGACGCCGGGATGGACCCGCCGCCCGCGCAGCACGGCGGCGGCGGCGCGGAAGTCCTCCAGCCGCCCGCCGGCGTGCCCGCCGAGCTCGGCCCACTGCACCGGCCGGCCCGCAACGTCCGGGACGGCGGCGAGGTTGCCGACCGTCGGCGGGCACGCCACCTGCGGCGCCACCTCACCGACGTCGAACCGCAGCACCGTCGACGCATCCCCGCCGTCGCTGCGCTCGTACCGGTCCGGCGCCCCGGCCGGCAGGCCCGCCACGAACGCCTCGGTGACCTCGTCCGGTTCCACGAAGCTGCACTTCGCGCCCAGGTCGACGCACAGCAGCGGGAAGAGCCAGCGATCCCAGAACCCCAGCTCCTTGACGTACGGGCCGGTGAACTCGACCGCCGCGTAGATCAGCCCGCCCTCCCCGATCCGCCCGACCAGCCACAGCGCGACGTCGCGGGCCGTGGTGCCCGGCGGCGGCGTGCCGACCAGCTCGACGCGCACCGTCTCCGGCACCCGGAACCACGCCTTCCCGTACGGGAGCACGGTGCCGGCGTGCGAGTCGTTGCCCAGCGCCACCGCGAACGCGCCGAGGGCGCCGTGCACGGGCGTGTGGCTGTCGGAGCCCACGACGATCCCGCCGGGGCGCACCAGCCCGCGCTGCACGACGGCGTGGTGGATGTTGCCGTTGCCGCAGTCCAGGAGGTGGGTGCCGGTGCGCCGCGCCCACTCCCGGTTGGCCTCCAGCATCGCCGCGGCGTCCTCCGTGGGCGGGGAGAAGTGGTGGTCGAACACCATCGCCACCCGCTCCGGGTGCTTGACCTGCCCGCCGACCTGCTTGTCGAACACGCGCGAGGTCAGGTAGCCGCTCAGGTCGTGCATGATCAGCAGGTCGACATCGGCGACGACCACGTCGCCGGGCTGCACCGACCGGCGCCCGCTCGCCCGCGCCAGGATCTTCTCGACCATGTTCATCCCAGCAGCTCCTGCGGGTCGCTGATCACACCACGCACGGCCGTCGCCGCCGCCGTGGCCGGGCTGCCCAGGTAGATGCGGCTGTCGTAGCTGCCCATCCGGCCCTGGAAGTTGCGGTTGGCCGTGGAGAACGTGGCCTCCCCGTCGGCCATCGCGCCGCCGACGCCCGCGCACGCCCCGCAGCCGGGGTTGGTGATCGTCGCGCCCGCGGCCAGCAGGGTGGAGACGATCCCGTCGCTCGCAGCCTTCGCCATGATCCGGCTCGACGCCGGCGTGACGATCAGCCGCACGCCCGGTGCCACGGTCTTCCCGGCGAGCACGTCGGCCGCGATCGCGAGGTCGTCGTACTTGGCGTTGGCGCACGAGCCGATGAACACCTGGTCGACCTTCGTGCCGGCCACCTCCGTCACCGGCACCACGTTGTCGACGGTGTGCGGCACGGCCACCTGGGCCACGAGCGAGCGCCCGTCCACCCGCTCCACCTGCCGGTACTCCGCGTCCGGGTCGGGCAGCAGCACCTCGTAGGAGGCCGGGTCGGCGCCCGCCTCGTCGAGGTACGCCCGCGTCGTGGCGTCGGGCGGCACGAACGCGTTCTTCGCCCCCATCTCCATCGCGAGGTTGCAGAGCGTCATCCGCTCCGACACCGACATCGCCTCGACGTAGCTGCCGTGGAACTCCACCGAGCAGTACGTGGCCCCGTCGGCGCCGATGTCGCCGATCAGCCGCAACATCACGTCCTTGGCGTACGTCCCGCGCGCGAGCGGCCCGTCCACCTCCACCCGGATCGACTCCGGCACCTTCATCCAGAGCTTGCCCGTGACCCAGGTGGCGGTGATCTCGCTGAACCCCACGCCCGTGCCGAACGCGCCCAGCGCGCCGTAGATCGTGGAGTGCGAGTCGGTGCCGATGATCACCTCGCCCGGCTTCACGAGGCCGCGCTCCATCAGCACGACGTGCGCGATGCCCGCGTTGACGTCGAAGAACTTCGTCACCCCGCTGCGCTTCGCGAAGTCGCGGCACAGCGCGTGGTAGCCGGCCGTCTTCGCGTTGTCGGCCGGGGCGATGTGGTCCATGACCATCGCGATCCGGTCGACGTCGTACAGCTCCGGCCAGCCCATCCGCTCGAGCGTGCGGATGCAGCGCCAGCTCGCGGTGTGGCTCATGTAGAGATCGGGGAAGGCGTCGACGATCTGGCCCGGGGCCAGGTCCTTCTCCCCCGACGCCCGCTCGAGGGCCTTCTGCGCGAACGTCCTACCCACGTCGTCCTGCTTCCGCTTGCTGCATGAGGTGCGGGATGAGCCCGCCCGCTTCCAAGATCACCTGAAGCCCGGGCGGGTAGGGCGCGAACGTGAACGTCCCGGACCCGACCGTGACGGTCCCGGCCGTGTAGTCGACGAGCACCTCACCGCCGTCCTCGATCGCGTCCACGGCGTCCGGGCACTCCACGGCCACGAGGCCGGTGTTGATCGCGTTGCGGAAGAACACCCGCGAGAACGACCTCGCGACCACCGCACCGATCCCGGCCCCGATCAGGCACGTCGAGGCCTGCTCGCGGGCGCTGCCGCACCCGAAGTTGCGCCCGGCCACCACCACGGCGCTCTCCCGCAGCCGCTGCCGGACCTCCGGGCCGAGCGGCTCGAACGCGTGCTCGGCCAGCTCCGCCGGGTCGATGCTCACCAGGTAGCGGCCCGGGATGATCACATCGGTGTTGACGTCGTCGCCGAAGACGATCGCCCGCCCACCGACAGCAGTACCCATCGTCACGGGCTCGTCTCCTCGAGGAACCAGTCGGTCGGCACCTCGTGCCCCAGCCCGCGCTCCTCGGCGAGCGCGAGCGCCCGCGCGCAGACGGCGGCGAACTGGAGGCCCATGCCGGTGTTGTTGGCGAAGATCGTGGTCTCGCCGTCGGTCGTGCGGCCCGGCTGCGCGCCCGCGAGCAGGTCGCCCAGCTCGTGGATGTCGTCCCAGGCCATCCGGCCACGCTCGACCGGGCCGAGGATGTCGAACTGCTTGTCGTGGTGCACCTGCTCGCGCGAGAGCACGACGATGCGGTCGGCCTGGTCGAACGTCGCGTCGTCCAGCTCGCGGCGGGTCGCGGTGCCGTCCGGCGAGGTGATCGCGGTGACGTGGCTGCCCTCCTGCAGCCAGGCACCGTCGAAGCACGCATCCATGGCCGCGGTCGCGCACGTGACGATCCGGCAGCCCTCGACGGCCCCGCGTGGGTGGTCGACGGCGACGATCCGCTTGCCGGTGCGCTCGCTCCAGATGGCCGCGAACTTCTCCCGGTTGGCCGGCGTCGGGCTGTAGACCCGCACCTCCTCGATCTCCGGGCGCACCATCAGCAGGCACTCGAGGTGCGCCTCCGCCTGCCAGCCCGAGCCGAACATCCCGGCCACCGTGACGCCCGTGGGCGCCAGTTCCCGGATGCCCAGTGCCGACGTCGCGCCGACCCGCATCTTCTGGATCACCGAGTCGTGCAGGATCGCGAGCGGTTCGAGCGTGGTGAGGCTGTAGAGCGTCACGAGCCCGACGTAGCGCCCGCCCGGGGCGGCCGGGATGAGCCGCCTGCGCTGAACGCCGTTCGCGAGCGTCTCGACGCCGGCGATGTCGGAGGTGATCCGCAGCGCCCACACGCCGCTGCCGACCGTGCCGCCCTCCTGCGACTTGAACCGGAACCGGAAGCCCGGGTGGCGCTCGTCCTCCACCGGGAAGTAGGTGTGGTTGCGCGGGCGGTTGGCGCCCTTGCCCTGCGCGAGCTCGACGTAGGCGGTCTCCAGGGCCGACATGCACTCGGCCGGGGTGAGCACCTGTTCGACGTCGGCGTTGGACAGGACCCTCATGACGCCTCCACCGGGACCGTCTCGGTGACGGCGACGCGGCCGCCGTCGGGGAACAGCACCTCCACACCGACCACGACCACCGCACCGGCCGGCAGCGGCTCGTCCGGGTCGGCGTAGTCACCACCGGTGGACAGGTCGGCCTGGTGCACCACCGACGCCGACACCACCGCACCCGCCGGCAACCCGGACAGTGCACGTTCGGCGGCCGCAGCCGGCACCGACGCGGCGGCACCCGGGGCCACCGCGGCCACCGCCGCCGCCAACGCCTCGTCCAGCCCGGCCACCCACGACGGGGAGGCCCCCTCGACCAGCCGGGCGCCCCGCACCCAGCAGAACCGGTACTGCCCGGTCACATCCACCGCGGCCACCCCGCCCGGGCCGTGAACGACCTCGGCCAGCACATCGGTGAACCCGGCCCCGCGCAGCGCGCGCTCGACCAGGGCGACCCGCTCCCCGTCGGCGGCGCAGGCCGCCTCCGCGAGCGCGCCGTCCAGATGCTCCTGCGCGGTGGTGAGCAGCCCACGCTCCGCGGCGGAGGGCACCAGCCGCTGCTCGCGCACCAACCCATCCAGGGGCCGGATCTCCCACCCCGGTGCCGCCGCCCGCACCTCCTCGACGGCGACGGCCGGCCACAACGCGGCATCCACCAACCCGAGCACCCCCGGCTCGACCCCCTCCAGCAGGCCCTCGACCAGCGCCGTGAACCCCTTCCCGCTGCGCAGATCGGTCAACGTCGACGAACGCCGCATCCACGGATGCACCCGCGGGGACAGCTTCATCACGAACGCCGGCTCCCCCACCACCGGAACCGCCAGGATCCCCTCGTTCCAGTACAGACACAGGTTCGTCAGATACGCCAGATCATCCGAGCGGTGCACGTCGGCGTAGTCCAGCGCGATCGTCACCCCCTCCTCGGCGAGGCGGCGCTGCAGCCGCAACACCCGCTCCTCCCGCTCGGCCTCCGGCACCTCGGCCGGGTCCAGCACCACCAGCCCGCGCTTCACGCCGCCACCCCCTGCGGCGTCTCGAACAGCACCCGCTCGGTCTCGATCAACACCTCATAGCCGGTCGCGGTCACGACCACCGGATCACCCAGCACGTGATAGCCCGCGATCGGGGTGAACGTGTTCGGATGCACGATGAACACCGCCCGCTCCGGCAACACCGTGTGATTGCCCTCGATGATCGGCGTCTCGTCCAGGTGCAACCCGTGCCCGTGCCCCCGCACCCGCGTGTACTTCGCGCCGCAGTACTCGCCATAGCCGTAGCGGCGGAACACATCGTTCTCCGCCACCGCCACCTCATGCGCCGTCACACCCGGCTTCACGACCGACAGCCCGGCCTCCACCGCCTCGTTGAACAGGTCGAACGACCGCCGCTGCGCGTCGCTGGCCTTCCCGACGACCGCGGAGCGGCAGATCTGCAACCAGTAACCGTTCATCTGCGGGGTCAGCTCCGTGCGCACCATGTCACCGGCTTCGAGCAGCCGCGGTGTCGGCGCCGTCATCCCGGTCACCTCGTCCCCACCCGAGGCGATCAACATGAAGTTGTCCTCCGCGCCCAGGCGTTTGAGCTCCGCCTCCACCTCGGCCACGATCCGGTACTCCGGCAACCCCGGCTCCAACACGTCCACGAACTTCCGCCACCCGGCCGCGCACACCGCCGCCGAGCGGCGCATCTGCGCCAACTCCCAGTCGCTCTTGACCATCCGCGCGTCATCCAGCAGCGCGGTCGCCGAGACGACCTCGGCGGCCGGCGCGCCCTTCTTCACCGCCTCCGCCAGCGCCAGGGGCAGCAACTCCCGGTGCGCGACACCGATGCGCGACGGGGCCAGGTCACGCAGCCGCTCCACCAACGCCGCCGCCCCACCCAGATCCAGGCGCGCGACGTCGGTCACCCAGCCCCGGGCCGCGATCACCCCCAGGTCCGCCGGCCGCGTGGACAACGCCACCGGCTCCCCGGCCGCCGGCAGCAACACCAGCGCGGCGCTGCCGTTGACGCGGGCATCGGACAGGTAGCGGATGTTCTCCCGCCGCCAACCCGGCCCGTACGCCAGCAGCACGTCCAGGCCCTGCTCGGCCATCGCCGCCCGCACCCGCGAGTACCGCAGCCCCTGCTCGGCGGAATCCGCCTGATCTGAATGGTCGGTCATACAGCTGCTCCCTGGTCGGCGCTCGCGGCCTCCTCCATGCGGATGAAGTCGCGGGTGATCTGCTTCTCGATCTCGAAGAGGCGGTCGTCCTCCGGCACCCGCGGGTACGGGACGTCGATCGCGATGTCCATGTGCGTGGTGCACGGCCGCGCAGTGACGACGAGCATGCGCGTGGACAGGAACACCGCCTCGCGGATGTTGTGGGTGACGAACAGGACGGTGCGGCCGGTCGCCCGCCAGATGTCGGTGAACTCCTGGCGCAGCTTGCGGGCGGTGATCTCGTCGAGCGCGGAGAACGGCTCGTCGGCGAGCAGCAGGTCCGGCTCGATCGCGAGGCCGCGGGCGAGCGCGACGCGCTGCTGCATCCCGCCCGACAGGCGCAGCGGGTAGTAGTCGCCGAACTCGCCGAGTCCGACGAGGTCGAGGTAACGCTGCACGCGCCGGTCGGCCTCCTCGCGCGCGACGTCCAGCTCGTCCAGCGGCAGCCGCACGTTGTCGCGGACGGTGCGCCACGGCAGGAGCCGCGGCTCCTGGAACACCACGCCGATGCGCACGGCCGACCGCGACCGGACGCTCACGGTGTGCCCGTTGATCTGGATGCGGCCCGACGTGACGTCGTCGAGACCGTTGATCATGTTGAGGAGGGTGGACTTCCCGCAGCCCGACGGGCCGAGGATGGACAGCAGGGAGCCGTGCTCCACCGCCACGTTCAGCCCGTCGATCACGGTGAGCGGTGGCTCCCCGCGCCGCGGGAACTGCTTTCGGACGTTGTCGATGACGAGGTATGGCTCGGCCACGTCGCCTGCTCCTTCAGTTCTGCATGGAGGGGCGCCACCGGGTCAGCCAGTGCTCGGTGGGCTTGAGGATCACGAACTCGATGAGCAGCAGGACGATCGTGAACATGAGCGTCCATGCGAGGACCTGGGTCATGTTGAACAGCCCGAACCAGTAGCCGAGCTGGTAGCCCACGCCGCTGGACAGGCCGATCAGCTCGACGACCGTGGCGATCTTCCAGGCCAGGCCGAGCGCGTAGCGCAGCGCGGCGAGCAGGAACGGGATCACCTGGGGCACCACGAGCTTGCGCAGGATCGACCCGCGGGAGAAGTGGAAGGCCCGGCCCATGCGGATCAGCGAGAGGTCGATGGCCTTCACGCCCTGCCACATGTTGATCGCGACCGCCGGGATGGCGGTGACGCCGATGGCGACGATCGCGGCGATGTCGTTCAGGCCGAACCAGAGGATCGCGAGGATGCCGTACACCACCGAGGGGACGGTGAAGGCGACGAGCACCCAGCTGTCGAGGAACTCCTCGCCGAACTTCGACAGCCCCATGACCAGGCCGATCACGAGCCCGCCTGCGACGGCGATGAGCATGCCCGCCACCACCCGGTACACGGTGGTCCCCAGGTCGACGTAGGTCTCCGACTCGCCGAGGTTGTCGATCATGGTGGCGACCACCGTCACCGGGCCGGGCAGCACGTTCGGCGACAGGAACAGCGACGCGATGAACCAGAGGACCACGAGGGAGAGCAGCGACAGCGCGCGCAGCCACACCCCGCGCCACGAGCGTCGCTCCGGAGCGACGAGATCGGCCTTCCCCGCTACCGGCACGACCGGCGCCACGTCGCTCACGGGAGCCTCGCCGGTTCCCGTCGTCCCGGTGCTCATTCCGCCCCCGTCCGCAGGTCGGTCCGGAACAGCCCGTCGGGCACGGCCGGCACGAAGTTGTCGGCGCCGAGCACCGGGATGAGCTGCTCGATGAGCGCGGCCTCGGCGGCGGCCTGGTCCTTGTTCCAGTCGGCGATGTAGCGCGACGCCACCCGCTCGTGCAGCAACTGCGGCGCCCGCGGGTCGGTGAGCTCGATCTTCTTGGCGTAGTCGGCCCACACGGTCTGGTCGGTCTGGATGAACGCGACGGTGTCGTCGAGTGCCGCGCTGAACGCGTTGAGCACCCCGCAGTGCCCCTCGGCGTAGTCGTCGGTGGTCGCGGCCATGACGTGCCCGGGGAGCTTGCCGTACGTCGACTGGTAGTCCTCGGAGATGTCGCTCAGCACGCGGTACTTGTCCGAGAGCATCGCCTTGACGGTGGCCGTGGTGCCGATCAACGCGGCGTCGATGTTGCCCTCGTCGAGCAGGCCGAGCACCGCGGCGTCGGGGCCCTCGATGATGTCGACGTCGTTCTCGAGGCTGTCGATGCCGTACTTCCCCTTCGCGACGACCGACGTGATCGCGAACGTGGCGCTGGACCGGCCGCCGAAGACCCCGAGCTTGCGCCCGCGCAGGTCGGAGAAGCTCTTGACGTCCGAGTCGGCGCGCGTGACGACCACGTTGGACGGGCCGGTCAGAACGTCGAAGATCATGGCTCCGCGGCCCTGCTGCCGCGCCGTGGCCATGGCGGTGAGACCGCCGAAGCCGACGTCGACGGCCTTCTGGCCGATGGCCGCGTGCAGGGCGGCCGGGTTCTGGAAGGACTTGACCTCGAGCTTGAGCTTGTGCTTCTCGGCGAAGCCCTGCTCCTGCATGACGTACGTGACGAGGTCCTGGGCGCCGGGGTTCACGCCCAGGTTCAGGGTCTGCGGCTCGGTCAGCGGACCGCAGTCGGCCGCCGCACCCGGCGCCTCGGTGTCTCCCCCGCCACCGCACGCGACGAGTGCGATGCTCACGACGCCCAGCAGCGCCACCTGCCAGGGCCGTCGTCTGGTCCGATCGGTTAGCGAACACTTCATCGTGGTCTCCTCTCGCGCCCGGCCACTGCTCCGCAGCCCGCCGGGGGCGGGCCTCAGGTCTCGGTGAGGCGAGCCGCTCCCGCCGCAGCGGGCGCGGTTGCGTCCGGCTGCCGGAAGGCCTCGGTGGCCGCGTCGTAGAGCGACGCCAGCGACTCCTGGAGCACCTGCCGGTGCTCATCGGGGACGACGCGGAGCAGGCGGTCGTTCGCCGCCAGGAGCGCCACGTCGCCCGCCTCCTTCGCCTTGCGCCCCTCCGCGGTCACGCTCAGCACCATCTGGCGCCGGTTCTGCGGATTCACCTGCCGGTCCAGCAGGCCGCGACGCACGAGACCCTCGACGCTCTCCGACACCGTCGGGACCGTCAGGTTGCCGAGCGCAGCGAGCTCCGCCATCGACGTGTGCCCCTCGGACACGCGGCGCAGGAGGCGGTGCTGGCGGTAGGTGAGCGAGGTGTCCAGCTGCCCGAGTACCCGCCCGTACAGGCGGCTGAGCCGGGCCGACGCCGAGACGAGCAGCACGCCGAGATCCTCCCCGCGCCGATCGTCCATCTCGCACCTCACTTAGGGGCCCTAACTGTTAGGGGCCCATAGTGAGCGGCGGGGCCCGCTCGCGTCAAGTGGCGTGAGCCACGCCGCCGGCGCGGCTCGGGTCGGCCTGCGTGTGCGAGGAGCACGTCGGTGCGGTCGCCACCCCGGTGCGGAATTGCAGGTCAGTCCATCGGCGTTCCGCGGAACGCGATGACCAACATTTGATCTTTCTTGCGTTGGGCGAGCCGGGTCGCCTCGGGACTCGATGCTTCCGACCGCCTGCTGGGTTTCGCGTGCTGCCGCTCCGTTCGCGTCGATCCGGCGCTTCCGGGGGTGGCTGGGTTGGGGTCAGTACCGAATTCCGTGGCCGGCCTGGCAGCCGTCCCCGACATGAGGGCGCGCCCGTTCCCGACAGCACCCTCTGCCGGGCGCCTACGCGACTATCCTGTGGTCCCGAATCGTTCTACAGCATGACCACGACAACGCTGCCATCCCCGCCGCGTTCCGCGGAACGCAGACACCCGGAATTGTCAGACCCCGATGCCATCCTGGACTCAACAGCAATCCGAACCCCGGGAGGCTCCCATGTCCGCCGCCACGATCATTCCGCTCCCCTCCCCGCTGGACGGGATGAGCACCGACGACCTCGAATCAGAGTTGTTGGGGCTCGCCGGGCACATCGCCGCCGCCGAATGCCGCTTCCTCCACCTGCTAGCCGAGTTCGACCACCGCCACGGCTGGGTTGGCGACGGGATCTACTCGTGTGCGCACTGGCTGTCCTGGCGGGCCGGGATGAACCTGCGCACCGCCACCGAACGACTACGGGTGGCCCACGCCCTACAACACCTACCGAAGATCGCTGAGGCGTTCGGGGCCGGGCAGGTCTCCTACTCGAAGGTCCGAGCAATCACCCGGGTCGCCGGGTCCGACACCGCCACCCTGACCCGCATCGCCGCCGAGATCGCGGCCGGGGAACCGGAATGGCGCCACACCACCGTCGCCGACCCCGACACCGCCGAGCAGGTACTGCTGAACGTGGCCCTGTGCGGCACCGCCAGCCACATCGAATCCGTCGTGAAGGCGGTGCGGCGCCGCCACACCCCGCCCGAGGACACCGCGGCCCGCCGGTCGCTGACCTGGAGGTGGGACGAGGACGGCTCCCTCGTGGCCCGGGTCCGGTTCACTCCCGAGGACGGGGCGGCGTTCCTCGCCGCCATCGAAGCCCTGGTCCCGCCGCGCACCCCGGTGCGGCACCCGGTCGAGCCCTCCCCCGAGGATCTCGACGAACGCGCGCGGGAGCAGGAACCCGGCCCGGCGGCCGATCGGATGGAGGCCCGCCGCGCCGACGCCCTGCTCACCCTCATCCACGGCCGCAACGAAGAATCCGGCCCGGTGGTCGAGCGGGGCACCGCGCAGGTGATCGTCCACTTCGACGCGAGCACCGGCGCGGCCCGCCTCGCCGGCGGCCCGGACATCGCCGCCTCGACCGCGGAGCGGCTGGCGTGTGATGCCCGGGTGCAGGTGCTGCTGGACGACCGGACCGGGAACCGCATGTACCTGGGCCGCAGCCGGCGGCTGGCCACCCCTGCCCAAATCGCTGCGTTGACGGTTCGCGACGGCGAGAAATGCCAGTTCCCGGGGTGCACCCATACTCGGTATCTGCATGCCCACCATGTGCGGCACTGGCTGTTCGGCGGCCCGACCAATATCGACAACCTGGTTTTGATCTGCGGTTTTCATCACCGCCTGATCCATGACCACGACTACCGCATCCACCGCCTTCCCGGCCGGTGGGAGTTCCTCCGCCCCGACAACACCCCAATCCCCACCACCGCCGCCCCTTTGACCGGTAATACCGGAATCCTGATCGAAATGCACACCCTCGCCCGGCTGCGGATCGACCGCACCACCCTCACCCCGGCCTGGGACGGCGACCGCCTCGACCTCGAACCCATCCTCGACGCGCTGCTACCCAAGAAGATCAGAACCGCGGCCTGAACGATTCCGCGTTCCGCGGAACGCACAGAACGGTCCGAGGGGAACAACGGAGAGGTGGTGGAACGGGACCACAGGATAGTTGCGTGGGCACCCGACAGCGGGTCCCGTCGGAACAGGCGTGCCCTGAAGCCGGGAACGGCCGCACACGCAACCCCGGGGGACGGTAGTGAACCCAAGCCAGCCACCCACCAACGTCCGACGTCCACGAGAACCCGCGGCCGAACGCGAGACCACGACGAGGGCGCGAAGCCTCCGTCACCGGCCGGGAACGGCGCGCCCGCGTAAGGCGGCCCCGTCCATCGAACATCCTGATGGACGGATCGACCGCAGCCCGTTGTCCGCACCGGCGCCACTTCCTACGGTCGGTGGACGGTCCGGGGTTTGCCGACGGGGCGCCCCGGAACCGCCAGGCGGGAGTGGACGATGGTGTTCCGGATTCAGCCCCACGTGCGGCTGCACGAGTGGGTGGCGGAGGAGCGGGGCTTCTTCACCGACGAAGGTCTGGTCTACGAGTTCGACGCCGGCTTCGCCGCGAGCTCGGCGGCCGGGGTGAGCGCGGCCAGCGCCGTGCCGCTGCAGGTGCGCACGGGTGCGTTCGAGGACATGGAGGCCGGGCGCTCCTCGGACGTCTCCTGTGCCTGCCACTGGGCGGTCAACGCGGCCGCCACCGCCGAGCACGGGAAGATGTACGGCCGCGCGTACTCGGTGTGCCCCTCCGGGATCTACGTCGCGGCCGGCTCAACCCTGCGGGAGCCGGCCGACCTCGCCGGTGTCGAGGTCGGCGTCGGGTACCACTCGGGCAGCCACTACTCGGCGCTGCAGGCCCTCGAGGCGTTCCTGCCCCGCGAGCAGATGACGCTGGGCTTCTACGGCCACCCGTTCGACCGCACGCGACTGCTGCTGGAGGGCAAGGTCCCGGCCGTCAACGCGTGGGGTGCGTCGGCGTACGTGCTGGAGCAGCACGGCTTCCGCAAGATCGTGGACACGACGTTCGTGATGGGCTTCCTGCTCTCCTCGGAGGTCGACGCCGACGACGTGGAGCGCTACTTCCGGGCGCTCCTGCGCGCCCAGCAGGAGATCGACCTGGAGCCGCACCGCTACACGCCGCACTGGGCGCGGGAGATGCCCGCGGACCTGCTGGAGCTGGTGGACGTGCGCCGCTTCGGGCCCGGGGAACGGGTCGTGCCGCAGCCCTACACGCGCGAGATGTTCGACCGCACCCAGGGCTGGATGCGGGAGTGGGAGCTCCTCGACGTCGCGGGCCCGATCCGGTACGAGGCGGCCGTCCTGCACTGACGCGCGTCCACGGCCAGGATGTCGGCGTGGGCCTCGACCTGTTCAAGCTGCGGGTCTTCGTGACCGTCGTCGACCACAACGGCTACTCGGCCGCGGCCGGGCACCTCGGGCTGAGCCAGGGCACCGTCTCGTTCCACGTGCACGGCCTCGAACGCCACCTGGGCGTGCCGCTGGTGCGCTACGAGCGGCGGTCGGTTCGGCTGACGGCGGCAGGCGAGCAGGTCTACCGGTGGGCGCAGCGGCTGCTGCGCGACGAGCAGCACCTGATGCGCAGCGTGCGCGGTGGCCACCGCGGCCGGGCGACGCTCGGCGCGAGCATCGCGTTCGAGCAGGCCTTCTTCTTCGACCGGATCGTGGCGCCGTACCGGCGGGCGCATGCCGACGTGCTGCTGTCGGTGCGCTTCGGGCACAGCGTCCGGCTGGCCGAGGCCGTGGCGGACAACCGGGTCGACCTCGCCTACGTGATCGGCTGGCAGGTGCCGGCCGGCCTGCACTTCGAGCGCCTGCACGCGGCCCCGTTCACCCTCTTCGTGGCGCAGGATCACCCGCTCGCCCGCGAGGAGACGGTGACCGTGACCCAGGTCGCCGCCGCCGGCCTGATCGCGGCGCCCCTCGACGACGTCGAGCGGGTGCACTACGAGAAGGTGCTCGACGACCTGGACCTCGGCCCCACCGACGTGACGCTCGAGATCGACGGGGTCCAGGCGCGCGTGCTCGCGGCCGCGGCCGGCCTGGGGGTCCTGGGGATCTTCCACCCCGCATGGGCCGGGACCACCCCGCCGAGCGGCCTGGTGACCCTGCGCCTGGACCGCCCGCTGCCCTCGGTCGAGGTCGGCCTGGTGAGCAGGCGGGCCGACACGCCGGCCGGAGCGGCCAAGGAACTCGCGGACTGGATCAGGGCCACCACGGCCGGGACGAGCTGAGCTAGTGTCCCGGATCTTCAGTGGCGTTGATCTTGCCGCACGCGTTCTCCACCTCGCTCCATGCCTGTCGGAACGCGGGATCGTCCGCCATTCGCTGTTCCGCTGCCGACGCGGCCGCACTGTCGCCGTTCGCGGCGAGGACGTGCAGCTCGACGAGCTCGTCGCGCCATTCTTGGCCCTGCTGAGGCTGAGGAGCACTCATCGGTCAACGGTTGCGCATCGGCAACGAAGCGGAAAGTCGGCACGCCGGAAAGTGAGGCATGTCTCGTCGGTGGGAGTCGCCGTCCTCGATCGCGCGCCGGATCCCGGCCGCGTCGAGCCCGGCCTCGGCGAGCCCCGCCAGGGCGGGAGCGTCACCGTCGCCGACCCCCGCTAGCTGCTGCCCGCAGGGCCCGCCGGCGCGGCACAGGGGCCGACCGGCAGGAGCAGCACCCCGCCCGTGCCGTGCCGACGTCGAAGACGCGTTGCGGGAACGCGGCGGCGAACGGGGCGAGGCCCGTCGGGTGCAGCATCGCCGCGGTGAGTGCGACGACATCGTCGCGCTCACGCCCGATGGCGCACAGCTCGGTGCCGAACACCTCGCTCCAGCCCGCTCCGGGCACCCCTGCGGCCGGCGACACCGTGTGCATGCGGTCCACCGGGTCTTCTTCGGCCGGCCGGTGGCCCTTGCCCTTGACCGTGACGCAGTGCACGACCACCGGGCGGCGCAGCGCCCGTGCCGCGGCGAGCTCCCGTTCGACGGCCGCCCGGTCGTGCCCGTCGAGCACGGCCATGGGATCACCTGCCCACCGCCGCGCGAATCGATTCGCGCAACGACGTCGTCGTGGCGAGCACCGCCGTCGGCTCGTAGCCGCAGTGCGCCATGCAGTTGGCGCAGCGCGGATCGCGCCCGCGGCCGAACGCCGACCAGTCGGTGGTCTCGATCAGCTCCTGGTACGTCTCCGCGTAGCCGTCGTCGAGCAGGTAGCACGGGCGCTGCCAGCCCAGCAGCGAGTACGACGGGATCCCCCACGGCGTGCACTCCAGCTCCCGGCGGCCCTCGAGGAAGTCGAGGAACACCGGCGTGTGGTTGAGCCGCCACCGCTTGCGGCGCCCGTCCCCGAACGCCTTCGCGAACAGCTCCCGCGTCTGCCGCACGCCGAGGAACGCGTCCTGGTCCGGGGCCTTCTGGTAGGCGTAGCCCGGCGAGATCTGCATGTTGTCCACGCCGAGCTCGTCGTTGAGGTAGTCGAGCACGTCGATCACGTCGGCCGGGGTGTCGTCGGTGAAGAACGTCGTGTTGGTCAGCACCCGGAACCCCGCGGCCTTCGCCTCCCGGATCGCGGCCACCGCGGCGTCGAACCCGCCGGGTTTGCGCACGGAGGCGTCGTGCCGTTCGCGCAGCCCGTCGATGTGCACCATCCAGGCGAAGTCGCGGTGCGGCGTGAACCGGTGCAGGTGCCTGGGCAGCAGCAGCGCGTTCGTGCACAGGAAGACGATCTTCTTGCACGCCAGGAGGCGGCGCACGATCTCGTCGATCTGCGGGTGCATGAGCGGTTCCCCGCCGGCGATGGAGATCATCGGCGCACCGCACTCCTGGATCGCACCGACCGCCTGCTCCACCGGCATCCGCTGCTTCAGCAGCGCGGCGGGCTGCGCGATCTTGCCGCAGCCGCCGCACTTGAGGTTGCACGCGAACAGCGGCTCCAGCTCGACGAGCAGCGGGAACCGTTCCCGGCCCGCCATCCGCTGCTTCATCAGGTAGCCCGCCAGGCGCATCGACTGGCGCAGTGGCATGGCCATCTCTCAGTCCTCCTCCCGGGGCAGCGCGAAGGCGACATCCTCCGCGACCGCCCCCGATTCGCGTGCCGTGACCGGACCCAGTCCGGTCAGCGCCGTCACGACCCGCCCCACCAGGTGCGGCGGGGCCGAGGCGCCCGCGGTAACGCCCACCCGCCCGGCGCGGGCGAGGCGGCGCAGGTCGATCTGGTCGGGGTCGTCCACGAGGTGGGCGGGTGCGCCGGCGCGCTCGGCCACCTCGACGAGGCGGCGCGAGTTCGACGAGTTCGGCGAGCCGACGACCAGCACCAGGTCCACGTCGCCCGCGATGGCGCGCACCGCCCGCTGGCGGTTCGTGGTGGCGTAGCAGATGTCGTCGGTCCGCGGGCCGGTCAGCGCCGGGAACCGGGCCCGCAGGACCCCGGCGATCTCGTCCGCCTCGTCCATCGCGAGGGTGGTCTGCATCGCGTAGGACACCCGCTGCGGGTCGCGCGGGCGGACCCGCCGCGCGGTGTACGCGTCGGGGACGACGACCACGTGGTCCGGCGCCTCGCCGCGGGTGCCCTCGACCTCCTCGTGCTCGGGGTGGCCGATGAGGAACACGGTGTGGTCGCGGGTCGCCTGCCTGCGGACCTCCGCGTGCACCTTCGCGACGAGCGGGCAGGTGGCGTCGACGACGGTGAGGCCGCGCGCGGCGGCGTCCCGGCGCACTCCGGGCGCGACCCCGTGCGCCGCGAGCACCAGCCGCGCGCCCGCCGGGACCTCGTCGACCTCCTCGACGAACACCGCGCCCCGCGCCGCCAGGTCGCGGACGACGTGGGCGTTGTGCACGATCTGGCGGCGCACGTAGACGGGCGGCCCGTGCCGCTCCAGGGCACGCTCGACCGTCTGCACGGCGCGTTCCACCCCCGCGCAGAACGACCGGGGCGACGCGAGCAGGACCTCCCGGGGCCGGACCGCGGCCGCCCACTCGTCGAGCGCCGGCGCGCAGGCCCGCAACGCCCGCAACGCCCGCAGCCCGCGGGCGGGCGTGCCGGGGCGCGCCAGCGGGAGCTCGGCGGTGTCGACGACGACGCGGACCACGGCGAACGGGCCCCCGACCGCGAGCCAGGCGGACTCCATGTCCACGGCCAGCGCGTCGCCGGTCGCCGGCCCGCTCTCCAGCCGGGGCGCGGAACGGGTCGGTCCGAGGTGCACGGTGAGGCCGAGCCTGCGCAGGGCGGCGGCGAGGAGCGGCGCCGACGGGATCGGGACGGGTGCGCAGCCGGGCCCGCGGACCTCGGTGGCGACCACGACGTCCCCCGCGCGCATCCCGGGCGCCTCGCCGCGGGCGAGCCCGGCGACGAGCACCGGCGTGCCCGGCCGGAGCGACGCGGCGGTCGCGGCCGCCCGCCGCGGTCCCATCCCGGTGCACAGGACCGGCACCCCTGCGCCGCGCAGGGCCACCCGCTCGACCCGCAGCGGGGTGCACACCACCGGCCTCATCGCGCGCCCCGCAGGTAGCGGCCGAGGGCGGTGACGGGGAACACCAGGCGGTAGAGGCCGTAGTTGATGGCGAAGTCGCCGGGGAACCCCGTCCCCGTGTAGTGCGGCTCGTCCCAGGTGCCGTCCGGGCGTTGGGTGGTGGCGAGCCACCGGACGCCGCGCTCGACGGCGAGGCCCCGCTCCCCCGCCGCCAGCAGCGCGAGCAACGCCCACGCGGTCTGCGATGCGGTCGAGGTGCCGCGGCCGATCCACGCCGGCTCGCGGTAGGAACGCTGGTCCTCGCCCCACCCGCCGTCCGGGTTCTGGTGCCGCTGCAGCCAGGCGACCGCCCGCCGGATCGGTGTCGCCGCGGGGTCGCCGCCCGCGGCGACCAGCGCCGGCACCACCGCGCCCGTCCCGTAGACGTGGTTGGTGCCCCACCGCCCGAACCAGGACCCGTCCGCCTCCTGCGCGGCGAGGAGCCAGTCCACGCCGCGGCGGCACTCCGGGTCCTCCGCCCGGCCGTCGGCGGCGAGCGCCTCGACGACGTGCGCGGTGACGTCGGCGGACGGCGGGTCGATCACCGCGCCGAAGTCGGAGAACGGCACCTTCTCGCACAGCCTGCGGGTGTTGTCGGCGTCGAACGCGCCCCAGCCGCCGTCGCGGCTCTGCATGCCGAGCATCCACGCCACCCCGCGCCCGACGGCAGCGGTCCCGTCCGGCTCGGGCACGCGGCGCAGCGCGAGCACGATCTCGGCGGTGTCGTCGATGTCCGGGTAGCCGTCGTTGGCGAACTCGAACGCCCAGCCGCCGGGGGCGAGCGCGGGCCGGCGCACGGCCCAGTCGCCGGGCACCCGGATCTCCTCCCCGAGCAGCCACTGCGCGCCCCGTCGCACGGCGGCGTCGGCCGCGGGGACGCCGGCGTCGAGCAGCGCGACGAGTGCCAGCGCGGTGTCCCACACCGGGGACTGGCAGGCCTCCAGCCTGCGCACCCACCCGTCGGCGGTGTGCTCGCGGACGACGAAGCCGTCCAGCCCGCGCAGGCCCGCGCGCACCGCCGGGTGGTCCATCGGGTAGCCGAGCAGGTGCAGGGCGAGCAGCGAGTACACCCAGGGCGGCTGGATGCCTCCCCACGACCCGTCGGCCTCCTGCCGGGCGAGGATCCACTCGGCGGCCTGGCGCATCGCGGCGCGGCGCAGCGGGCGGAGCGGGCGGCGCGCGTAGGCGTGCAGCACCCGGTCGAGGCGCTGGAACAGCCCGGGCCAGGTCCGGATCGGGCGCGGGCCGGGCGGTCGGGCCCCGGTCCGCAGCTCGGCGATCCCGAACGGCAGGGCCCGGGCCGGCCGCAGGGTCGCGACCACGGTCAGCGGCACGAGCGTCTGGCGGGCCCAGCAGGCCCAGTCGTGGACGTTGAGCGGGAACCACGGCGGCAGGAAGATCAGCTCCGGCGGCAGGTCGGGCAGCTCGTCCCAGGACCACAGGCCGAAGAGCGCGAGCCAGATCCGGGTGAACACCCGGGACCGCTCCACACCGCCGGCCGAGCGGACGAACCCGGCGGCGGCGGCCATGTGGGGCGCCCCGGGCGGGTCGCCGGCCAGGCGGAGCGCGACCCACGCCTCGGCCGTCGTCGAGAGGTCCCCTGGCCCGTCGTGGTAGATCGCCCAGGTGCCGTCGGGCCGCTGCTGGGACCGGATCCACCGGGCCGCCTCCGCCGTCTCCCGGTCGCCGCGGACCCCGAGGAACTCACGCAGCAGCAGGTCCTCGGCGTCCATCGTGACGTTGGTGGCGAGCTCGCCCTTCCACCAGCCCTCCTCGTGCTGGGTGGCGCGCAGGTGCGTGAGCGCCGCGTCGAGCGCGTCGGCGGCGTTCCGGACGGGGGCGGGAAGGGTGCCGGTCATCAGGCCGTCCTCGTGACGATGAACCGGGCCAGCTCGAGCAGGTCGGCGCGCGGGCCGACGGGGATCTCGACCCGGTCGAGCGCCCGCTCGGCGGCGACGAGCCGCCGGGAGGCCTCCTCGGCGGCCCATGCGCGCCCGCCCGCGTCCTCGACGAGGCCGGCGACCCGGCGCAGGCCCTCGTCGTCGAGCGTCCCGGTGCCGGTGAGCCAGCGCGCCACGGCCCGGCCCGCCTCGCCGCGGCGGCTCGCCGCGTAGGTGACGGGCAGGGTCTTCTTCCGGGAACGCAGGTCCGACCACACCGGCTTGCCGGTCGTCGCCGGGTCGCCCCAGATCCCCAGCAGGTCGTCGACCAGCTGGAACGCCAGCCCCAGCTCGGCGCCGAAGCGCGCGAGCCCGTCGACCAGGCCGCCCGGCCCGGCCGTGAGCAGCGCCCCGATCGCGGCGCTGGTCGCGAGCAGCGCGCCCGTCTTGCCCGCGGCCATCTCCCGGCACTCGACGAGCGACACCGCGGGGCGCCGCTCGAAGGCGAGGTCGAGGGCCTGCCCGCGGATGAGGTCGCGGGTCGTGGTGGCGAGCAGGCAGGTGGCCGTGCCGGCGTGCGGTGACCGCGACTCCAACAGCACCTCGGCGGCCAGCGCGAGCAGCGCGTCCCCGGTGAGGATGGCGTTCGCGGAGCCCCAGACGGTCCAGGCCGTCGCCCGGTGCCTGCGTTCGGTGTCGCCGTCCATGAGGTCGTCGTGGACCAGGGAGAAGTTGTGCACCAGCTCGACGGCGACCGCGCCGGGCAGCCCGGCCCGCGCGTCGTGCCCCGCGGCCAGTGCCGACAGCAACGCCAGCGCCGGGCGGACCGCCTTGCCGCCCGGGCCACCGGGCGTCGCGGCGCCGGTCGCGTCGGTCCAGCCCAGGTGGTAGCTGCTGATCACCCGGGTGGTGTCGTCGAGCCGGGCGACCGCCTCCCGCAGCGCGGGCGTGACCTCGTCCCGGGCGCGCGCCAGGATCGCCAGCGGATCCGCGCTCAGATGTGTGCTCATGCGGCCACCTCGCGTTCGCCGGACGGAACCGGGCTCCCGAGCACGGCGGCGGCCGCGGCGGCGCCACTGCGCACCGCGCCCTCCATCGTCGCGGGCCAGCCCGTGGCGGTCCACGCGCCGGCGAGGAACAGACCGGGCACCCGGGTCGCGGTGCGGGGGCGCAGCCGCCCGGTGCCGGGACGCTGCCGGAACGTCGCGTGCCGCTCGCGCGTGACGAAGAAGTCGACGACGCGCGCCGCGCGCGTGGCCGGGAGCAGCGCGGCGAGCTCGGGTAGCAGGCGTTCGCGCAGCACGGGTGTCGGCGTGTCCACCAGCCCGTCCGCGGCGGAGATCGAGGCCGCGAGGTACTGGCCCGCCGCGAGCCCCGACTGGACGGTCCGGTCGAAGACCCACTGCAGCGGCGTGCCGATCCCGGCGACGAACGGCTCGCCGAGCACCCTCCGGTCGAACACGACGTGCACGTTGACGATCGGGCTCGCCCCCAGCCGCTCGGCCCAGCCCGGGGCCGCGGCGAGCGCGCCGCGGGGCAGCAGCCGCTCCGCCGCGACCGGCGGCACGGCGAGCACCACGGCGTCGCAGGCGACGTCCGCCCCGTCGGTCCGCACGTGCCACGCGCCGCCGTCGCGCTCCACGGCGCGCACCGGCGTGCCGGTGCGGACGTCCACACCCGCGGCCGCGAGGCGGGCCAGCGCGGGTTCGCCGTGCAGCGCCCCCAGCGGCACCGTCGACCAGCCGATGTCACCGGCGGCCCGGTCGCCGAGCAGGCCGCGCCGGAACACGGTGACGGCCCCGGCGAGGCCGGCCTCGTCCGCGTGCGCGTTGAGCGTGGCGACCCCGATCAGGTCCCACAGTGCGGCCACGGCGCGTTCCCCCTGCCCGTGCTCGTGCAGCCAGGCCCCGAAGCTCCGCTCGTCGGTGCGCGGATCGGCCGGGTCGACCCGGCGGAGGGCCATCGCGGCGCGCGCGGCGCGCACCCGCTCGCTCCACGTCAGCGGCCGGTACCGGGCCAGCGTGCCGGCCAGGTGCAGCGGGGCGGGGAGGTCGCCGCGCCGCAGCACCGCGCCGCGCGGCTCACCGGCGACGCGCACGGGAACGGACAGCCGCGGCTGCAGCACGGCCCGGCCGGCCGTCCCGAGCCGCTCCAGCAACGCCCGGTAGGCGGTGCAGCAGCGCAGGAAGACGTGCTGGCCGCTGTCCACCTCGAGCCGGCCACGGCGGAACGAGTGGGTCAGCCCGCCCAGGCGCGACCGGGCCTCGACCAGCGTGACCGGGCGGCCCGCTTCCGCGCAGTCCAGCGCCGCCGTGATGCCCGCCAGCCCGCCGCCCACGACGGCCACCCGTCCGGCCGTCACCGCCGACCGCCGCCCGCGGGGCGGCGGTGCAGCGCCGACCCCGCCAGCGCCCGCACCGCCACGGCGGCCTTCTCCCGGCCGGACAGCGACAGCCTGCGGTCGCGGACGACGTCGGGATGGGCCTCGATGCGGTCGTTCAGGCTGCGGTAGATGCCGGACATCGCGGCGCAGCAGGCTGCGCTGCGCCCGCCGAGCAGCGGCAGCAACCGCAGGCCGTCCGCGTACCAGCCGCGGGCCCGCCCGGCCGCGAACCGGACGAGCCCGGCGAGCCCGCCGTCCGGGTCGACGAGATCGCCGCGACCGTCGAGGGCGAGCTCGACGCCGAACCGCTCCAGGTCCTCCCGCGGGAGGTAGACCCGCTTGTTGCCGAGGTCCTCGCGGATGTCGCGCAGGATGTTCGTCTGCTGCAGGGCGATGCCCAGCGCGTCGGCGTACCCCGGGGCCCGCGGGTCCGGACGGTGCTCGAACACCCCGAGGCACAGCCGCCCCACCGACCCCGCCACGCACCGGCAGTAGCCGACCAGATCGTCGAACGTCTCGTAGCGCCGCCCGTCCACATCCATCTCGACGCCGTCGACCAGCTCGTCGAACGCGCCCATCGGGATCGGCAGCCTGCGCGCGGCGTCGGCGACGGCCACCAGCACCGGATCCGCCGAGGCCCCCGGATCGGTCAGGGAGCGGCGCACGCCGGCGAGGGCGGCGACCTTGGCGTCCCGGGGCAGGTCGCCGTCGCCGATGTCGTCGACGCGGCGGGCGAGCGCGTACAGCGCCGACAGCGCGGCCCGCCGGTCCGGGCGCAACAGCCGGATCCCGTAGGAGAAGTTGCGCGCCTCGGTGCGGGTGATCGTCTCGCAGATCCGGTAGGCGTCCTGCACGTCGGCCGTCATCGGGCACCCTTCGACACGAGGAGGCGGGCCGCGTGCCGGACGACGTCGCGGCGGCAGCTGCGGGCCCGGACCGCCAGCACGTCCCCGCCGGTGCGCCGCAGGCCGTCGAGGGCGGCCCGGCCACCCGCGACGTAGCCCGCGACGGCGAGGCGCGCCCATCCGGTCAGCCGCCCGACCAGGGGTGCCCCGGAGTCGAGCAGCTCCGCGGCCCGGTCGATCTCGAAGGCCATCAGCGCGCGGACGGCGGGCGACGCGGCGGGGGCGTCCAGCTCCGCCTCGGCCACACCGTGCGCGGCCAGGTCCTCCTCCGGGACGTACACGCGGCCCGCCCGCCGGTCCTCGGCGACGTCCTGCCAGTGCTCGATCAGCTGCAGTGCGGTGCAGACCCGGTCGGAGAGCCGCTCGAGCTCGGGGCCTCCCGCGCCGAAGACGGCCAGCACGATCCGCCCCACCGGCTCGGCCGACAGCTCGCAGTAGGCCAGCAGGTCGGTGAACGCCGGGTAGCGGGTCACCCGCTGGTCGAACAGGTTCGCCCGCACGAGCCGGTCGAACGGCTCCGGGTCGAGCCCGCGGCGGCGCACCGCCGGCACGAGCCCACGCAGGACCTCCGCCTTCGGCTCGCCGGTCGTCCACACGTGGGCCAGGTCGGCCCGGAAAACATGCAGCAGCGCGGTGCGGTCGCCGCTCGCCTCGTCACCGAGGTCGTCGATCACGCGAGCGACGTCGTAGACCGCGACCAGATCGGCGCGCAGCGCCCGGGGCAACGCCCGCAGAGCGACCGGGAAGTTCTCGGCCCGCCTGCGTTCGGCCAGGGTGTCGGCGCGGGCAGAAATCAACGACACCCGCTCAGCGTGCGTCGTGTGGCGGCCGGCGGCTTGCGAGTTCGGAACAAACTTGACCGGTCCGGATTGTCATCCGGGGAAGGGACTCGGGGCTGCTGTCGAGGGTAATGAATGGGGCATCCAGTCCCGCTCAGCGAGGAGAACCGACATGAGCCTGCCCCGCAGGCTGCTCGTGGTCAGCGCCGACATCGGCGAGGGCCACAACGCGACGGCGCGGGCGGTCGAGGACCACGCCCGCCGGTGCTGGCCGGGCTGCGAGATCCGGCGCGTGGACACCCTCGCCCTCATGGGACGCCCGGTGGGTCCCACCTTCCGCTGGATCTACCGCACCAACGTCGAACGCACGCCGTGGCTGTACGACTTCTTCTACGGCGCGCTCTGGCGGCACCGGTGGTTCGCCGCCTCCTCGTGCCGGGTGGTCGGGGCGTGGAGCGGGCGGCGGCTCGCGCCCGTCGTCACCGGGTTCCGCCCCGACCTGGTCGTCTCCACCTACCCCTTGGGCACCGGCGGGCTGGACCACCTGCGCCGCCGCCGTCGCGGGCCGGACGTGCCGACCGCGGCGATCGTCTCGGACTTCGCGCCCCACCCGTTCTGGGTGTACCCCGAGATCGACCTGCACTACGTCTCGAGCGAGGCGAGCCTGCGGGCGCTGCACGTCGCCCGGCCGGAGGCCCGCGGCGCCGTCGGTGCCCCGCCGGTCGTCCCCGCGTTCCGGCCGGCCGAGGACCGGGCGGCCGCCCGGCGCCGCTGCGGTTTCCCCGAGGACCACCTCGTGGTCCTGATCTCGTGCGGCTCGTTCGGTTTCGGCTCGGTCGAGCGCGCCGTGGACGCGGCGCTGGCGGCCGGCCCGCGCGTGCACGTGGTGGTGGCGTGCGGCCGGAACGAGGCCCTGCGATCCCGGCTCGCGACGCACCCGCAAGCCGGCCTGCGGCTGGTGCCGATGGGGTGGACGGACGCGATGCCGGAGCTCACCGCGGCCGCCGACGTCGTGGCCACGAACGCGGGCGGCGCCACCGCGCTCGAAGCGGTGGCGTGCGGCCGTCCGGTGCTGCTGTTCGAGCCGATCGCCGGGCACGGCAGGGCCAACGCCGCGCTGATGGCCGGGGCGGGGCTCGGGATCCTCTGCCCGGGACCCGCGGAGCTGACCGATGCCGTCGCCTCGCTCCTCGCGCCCGCCCGGCTCGCGGCCGCGGAGCGGCGAGCCCGCGACCACATCGCCGGGCTGGACCTGGACGCCGAGCTGGACGCCCTGCCGGAGCTGCCGCGGCACACCGGCCTGCCCCGCAGGCTGGGAGCCGCCGACGCCCTGTTCGTCGCCACCCCGTCGAGCGTCCCGCAGCAGCTCGGTGTGGCCCTGGTGGTCGACGGGCCCGCGCCGCCCGCCGACCGGATCGCCGCCGGGCTGACCGCTCTCGTCGCGCGGCGCGCACCTGCCCTGCCGATGCTGCGCAGGCGGCTGGAGCACCGTCGCGGCCGATGGCCGCGCTGGTGGCCGGTGGACGACATCGAGCCCGCCCGGCACGTCACCTCCCGCACCGTCGCGCCGCGCGACTGGACCGCGGCCCTGCAGGAGTTCTTCGCGGCACCCGTCCCGGACGACCGGCCACCCTGGCAGCTCACCGTCCTGTCCGACGGGGACCGCACCGCGATCCTGGCGACGCTGCACCACGCGCTCGGCGACGGGCTGGCCGTCACCGCAACGCTGATGGGGCTGCTCACCGACCGCGCGCTCCCCGGGTCCGCCCCGCCGCCGGCCGGCCGGTCCGTCGACGCCCGGCGGCTGGCTCGCGGCCTGCTCAGCCTGGCCCGGACCGGCCAGGTCCCGCGGGTCGCCCGGGGCGGGGCGAGCACCGCGGACCGGCGCGTCGCGTTCGCGGCGCTCCCCGCCGCGCAGGTGCGCGCCGCGGCCCGGGAGCGCGAGGTGGGCACGACGGCGTTGCTGCTCGCGGTGCTCGCCGAGGCCCTGCACCGGATCGATCCGGCCCGCGGGCACGTGCGGACGCTGGTGCCGCGCACCGCGGCGGCCGTGCGCCGGCCCGGTCTGCCGGGCAACCGCACGGGAGCGATCCTGCTGGACCTCCCCGTCGGGCCCATGCCACCGGCCCGCCGGATCTCGCAGGTGGCCGCCGCGCTCGACCGGCTGCAGCGAGCCGGCCAGCCCGACGCGTCCGCCGCCGTCGTCGCGGCGCTGGGTGCGCTGCCCGCACCGCTGCTCACGACGCTTGTCCCGCTCGTCTACGGGCGCCGCTACTGCTCCCTGATCAGCAGCGTCCTGCCCGGGTTCCGCCGGGCGCCCCGCGTGGCGGGGCTGCCGGTGGCGGCCGCGTACCCGGTGGTGCCGCTCACCGACGGCGTCGGGCTCGCCGTCGGCTTCCTCCCGTGGGGCGACACGATCGGCGTCGGCATCACCGGCGACGCGGGCCTGGCTCCCGACCCCGAGCGGGTGGCCGAGCAGGTCCGCGCCGCCTTCGCCGACCTGCGTCCCCCGCCGCGAACCGCCGTCGACGTGGAGCTGACCGATGCGACTGCCCGGGCGTGACGCCCTGGTCACCGGCGGATCGTCGGGGATCGGAGCGGCGATCGCGACGGCCTTGGCCGGGGCGGGAACCCGGGTCCGGGTCCTGGGCCGGGACGCGGCCCGGCTCGACGCGGTCGCCCGGCGCAGCGGCGCCCAACCCGTGGTCGCCGACCTCACCACGGACGCGGGCCTCGCCACGGCGACCGCCGCCGCGGCCGAGGCGGACCTGGTGGTCAACGCCGCCGGCCGGGGCTGGGCCGGGGACCTCGGCGAGATGCCGCCCGACGAGCTGGCCGCGCTCGTCACGCTCGACCTGGTCGTGCCGATGCACCTGGCCCGCGCCGCGGTGCCGGCCATGCGCGGCCGCGGCGGCGGGCACCTCGCGTTCGTCTCGTCGATCGCGACCGTCGGCGTGGGCGGCGAGGCCGCCTACTCGGCCGGCAAGGCCGGCCTGCGCGCGTTCGCCGCGGCGCTCCGGCACGACGTCGCGGGCGACGGGATCGGGGTGACGACCGTGTTCCCGGGCGCCGTGGACACGCCCTTCTTCGAGCGCCGGGGGCGGCGCTACGACCGCCGGTTCCCCCGGATGGTCACGCCCGAGACGGTGGCCCGGCGGGTGCTGCGAGCGCTCGAACGCGACCGGGCCGAGGTCTTCGTGCCGGGCTGGCTCTCGCTCGCCGCCCGGGTGCAGGGCGTGGCGCCCGGGGTCTTCCACCGGATGGCCGGCCGGTTCGGATGAGCCACCTGGGCGGTCACACACCAACGCTGGTGCTCACGCACCAACTGCAGTTGGTGTGTGACGGCAGAAGTTGGTGTGTGAGCGCCAGCCGGACACCCACCGCCTCGACCAGGTCCGCGGGAACGGGTCGCCCGCCGAGGAGCCCGTCCATCAGCGCGGCCGCCGCGAGGCCGACCGCGCCGGCCCCCGCGCACTGCAGGCCGAGCCGGATCCGCTTGGTGTAGAGCACCGCTGCGGAGACGACCGCGATACCGCCCCAGCTCCCGGCGAGGGCGAGCACCTGCCACACCGGCGTCGAGGCCGCCGGGATCTGCTGGAACTGCTGGAAGATCGCGAGCTCGACGGGGTTGACCGCCCTGGTCCGCTCGGCCAGCGAGCACAGGACGACGACGCCCACGGCGACGAGCAGCATCACCAGGTCTCGCGGGTGGCGGCCCACCGAGCCGGACGGCCGCTCCCGCTCGACCGGCGGGCCGGTCGGTCGCTCGGCCACTGACGTGCTGCCCGATGCTCTCGCCCCTCGCCCGGGTTGCGCTCGGCCTCCAGGCTGCCCGATCGGGACGCTCGCGAATCCGCCGGGTGGCGTCAACCGTGCCGGGCCGAGCGTAATGTTTGCCGTGACGCACACGTCGGGTAAACCGGCGCGTCCCGAGCCCATGGGGGTCGCCGTGCTCAGCGAGCGAGAGCGCAAGTCTCTGGAAGAGATCGAGCGCCACCTGCAGGAGGATGACCGGCTCTGCGCGGTCGAAGTGCGGTCGAAGAGCCAGGCGCGGCGGATGCACCGGCTCTGGCTCTCGTTGCTCATCGCGTCCGGGGTGCTGCTGATCGGCCTGGCGGTGCTCGGCTCCGTCGCCGGTGTCGAGGGCGCGCTGGTCCTCGGGGTTGTGAGCGCGATCGTCCTGTACTTCAACCCCGCCCCCGGCGGGGCCGGGTAGCCGTCAGCCCCAGGTGGGCGGCGGCGAGTACGACCGCTGCTCGATCTCGTGCCGCAGCACCGTGCCGCGGTGGGCGAGGACGGCGATCCCCGCGATGGCGACCGCGCCGGCGAAGGCCTCACCGGCGAGCACGAGGGGCGTGGTGACGACCTGCTCGCCCAGCCAGCCGACCCCGACCGCGATGCCGACCACCGGGTCCACGACCGTGATCACGGCGAGCGCGGGTGCGACGAGGGCGCCCTGCTGGAACGTGTTCTGGCTGAGCAGGAACCCCGCCGGCCCCACGAGGCAGACGACGTAGAGCACCGGGTGGTGGAACGGCTCGGTGATACCGCCGGTGCGGATCTGGGCGGTGACGACCTTGATCAGGCCGGCCGTGACCCCGTACAGGACACCGGTGGCGATCGCGAGTGCCAGCACCCGCGGCGGGCCGCCGAAACGTCCCGCGACGATCAGGGCCACCAGCACGAGGACGCCCAGGGCGAGCGCGAGCGGCAGCACCTCGGCGCCGTCCTCGATCGTGCCGGTGCCGCCGCTGGGCCGGGCGAGCAGCAGGAACGCGGCGAGCCCCGCGACGCACGCGAGGGCGCCCAGCACGATCATCCGGTCGACGCGCCGGTGCGCCAGCAGCGCCGAGAAGACGGCCCCGAAGAGGACCCCGGTCACCAGGAGCGGCTGGACCAGCACGATCGGCCCGAAGGCCAGCGCGACCACCTGCAACGCCAGGCCGGCGACGACGGTCCCGATGCTGAGCACCCACACCGGGCGGCGGGCGAGCCGGACCAGCAGCCGCGGGTCGAGCGTGCGGCTGGTGGCGACCAGCTTCGTCGCGCGGTGCTGCAGGACGCTGGCCAGGCCGAAGCTCGCGGCGCCCACAACGGCCGCGGGCACGGCGACGAACAGGATGCTGGACTCTTGCACCGGACTATCCACCCGCGAGACGCAGCCTCATCCAGGGATCTCCTCGTCGTCCGGGGCAGGCGGTCCCCAAGCGATGGCGAGCAGGAGCGCGCTGCGGGTGTGGGGGTCGTCCAGTGCCGGGCCGAACAGCTCGCGTAGCCGGCCCAGCCGGTAGCGGACGGTCTGGGGATGGATGTGCAGCTCGGCGGCGACCTCTCGGCGGTTGCCGAGGTGGGTGAGCCACGAGGCGAGGGTCTCGGCCAGCCGGTCCCGCGTGGAGGCGGGCAGCTCGGCGAGTGGCGCGAGGAAGCGGGCACGCAGCTCGACGAGCAGTCGCTCGTCGTGGTGCACGAGGATCGCGTCGAGGTGTTCGTCGACGAACAGCGGGTCGTCGTTCAGGACTCCGGTGCGCCCTAGCCGAACGGCGAGCTCGGCGAGGCGGACGCTGGCGGGAATGCGGTCGAGCGGGACGCAGGGGCCGATCACGGCGTCTGCGCCGCGGACCGCCTCGCGCAGCCGGTGGCGCCGGCCGGGCCCGTCGAGGTCCGGGATCACCGCCACGAGGCGCTGCGGGCGCCGCAGCCGCAGGCAGGCCTCGCCCAGCCGGGGCAGCAACCGGCGACCGACCTCGTTGTCGGGGTCGATCAGGACGACCGCGGCGGTGCGCGGCATCTCCCAGCGGGCGCGTTCGGCGGCGGCGCGGATGGCGGCGGTGTCGGACCGGTCCGACAGGAGGAGCTCGGTCAGCTCGTCGCGCAGCCGTTCCCGCGCGAACGCCGCGTGCGACTGCTCCTCCAGGTAGCCGTGCAGGGTGGCCGTGGACAGCTGGTCGACCGCGGCGAACACCGCCGATGCGAGGGCGGCGAACATCTCGGGGGGCACCTCGGCGCGCAGCGCCTCGTCGGCGACGTGCCGCCAGGCCACGCTGGCGCCCGCCCGGTACGCGGCGAGCAGGCCGGTGATGCTCTGGTCCTGCCGCCAGTGCATCCGGCCGATCTCCTCGAACAGCGCCCGCTCCAGCCGGAACACCGAGTCGTACTCGACCGCCGACCCGTCCCGCGCGGCCATCTCCACGAGCCGCTCGACGAACCCCCTCGCGGCCGCGACGATCTCGTCCATCTCGTCGAACACGAACTGCGCGTAGTCGGGGTGCCGGTCGGCGAGCAGGTCGCGGACCTCGCCGAGGATGGCCGGCAACCTCGCCGCCACACACCGCCCCAGCGCAATCGGTTGAACCCGATCGGACACCACACCCCCCACTACCCGCCGGCATGCCGGCGCATCCATGGCCGAAGGTGACAGTCGATGTTCTTGCCCACGAGTATGACTCGATCCTGCGTCGCGGGCCGACCCTCATCGGCCTGCTGTTCTACTTCGTCTTCGCGGGGGCGATGCAGCTCTGGAGTCCACGTTGGCGGTCAAGGTTGCGAGGACGCCGGGGAGCTCGGCCACGGTCCGGGCGGGCAGGCCGGCCACGGTCTCCTCCGCCAGGGCGCACCACAGCTGCTTGACCCGTTCGGCGAGCGCCTGACCGCTCCCGGTGAGCTCGACGATGCTCGCACGCTTGTCCGACGGCGCGGGTGTGCGGCGGACGTACCCGGAGGCCTCGAGCTTGCGGGTCATGAGGGTGACGCTGGGCGGCTCGACCGCGAGCGCGTCGCTGAGCTGGGCCTGGATCATCGGGCCGGTCCGGGCCAGCTCGAGCAGGAGCGCCTCCTGCCCGGGGTGCAGGCCGAGCGGGGCGAGCAGCGCGGAGGCCCTCGCCCGGTGGCGCAGGCTCAGCAGGCGGATGGCCTGGTTGATGGCGTCGGCCTCCTCGAAGTCCACGGGGACCTCCTTGACACGGTTCGTTATGCGCATAACTATTATGCGCATAACGAACCCTACCCCACATCGAGGGAGCCGGACATGACCGTGAAGGTCGCCGTCATCTACTACAGCGCAACGGGCTCCGTGCACGCGCTCGCACGGGCCGTCGCCGAGGGCGCCGCCACCACCGGGGCCGAGGCACGGCTACGGCCGGTCGCCGAGCTCGCGCCCGACAGCGCGATCGACCAGAACCCGCTGTGGCGGCAGCACGCCGACGCCACCGCGTCGCTCACCCAGGCTTCGGTCGAGGACCTGGCGTGGGCCGACGCGTTCGCGTTCGGGACGCCGACCCGGTTCGGCGCGCCCGCCGCCCAGCTCAAGCGGTTCATCGACGAGGCGGCCGGGCTGTGGCAGGAGGGCAGGCTGGCCGACAAGCCGGTGACGGCCTTCACCTCGGCGTTCAACCGGCACGGCGGCAGCGAGGCCACGATCCTTTCGCTCGCCAACGTCTTCTACCACTGGGGCGCGTTGATCGTCCCGACCGGTTTCACCGACCCGACCGTGTACGCCGCCGGCGGCAACCCCTACGGCACCGCGCTCGTCACCGGACCGAGCGGGGACGGCACGGACACCGCGGCCCTCGAAGCGGCCAGGTACCAAGGACGACGGCTCGCCGAGATCACGAGCCGGCTGCTGGGAACCCCCACGGGCTCCCGCCGGACACTGGCCGAGGCGGGACGGTCATGACCAGCACGAGCACCGCGGCGCAGCAATCCCGGGGGGCCGCATGGCTGGTCCTCTCGCTGGTCTGCGCCTGCCAGTTCATGGTCATCCTGGACGCCTCCATCGTGAACGTCGCCCTGCCCTCGATCCGCGCGGACCTCGGTTTCACGCCCACGGGCCTGGCCTGGGTGGTCAACGGCTACCTGCTCACCTTCGCCGGCTTCATGCTGCTGGCCGGACGCGCCGTCGACCTGCTCGGCCCACGCCGGCTGCTCGTCGCCGGCCTGTTCCTGTTCTCCGCGGCGAGCCTCGTCGGCGGCCTGAGCTCCGCTCCGGAGGTCCTGGTGGCCGCCCGCGTCGTGCAGGGCGTCGGGGCCGCCATGCTGGCCCCGACGACGCTGGCCGTGATCAACACCAGCTTCGCAGGCGAGCACGCGCGGGCCCGGGCGTTCGGTGCGTGGTCCGCCTCCGGCGGGGTGGGTGGGATGGCCGGCGCGGTCGCCGGCGGCGCCATCACGACCGGCCTCTCGTGGCGGTGGGTCTTCCTGATCAACGTGCCGATCGGTGCGGTGCTGATCGTGATGGCGATGGCGGCGCTGGCCGGCACGCGAACCGGCAGGCGGGAACCGCTCGACCTCACGGGCGCGGTCACGGGGACGGCAGGCCTGGCCGCGCTGGTCTACGGGGTGATGCAGAGCGCGGACCACGGCTGGGCGTCCGCGCCGGTGGTCGCGCCGGTGGGGGCGGGCCTGCTCCTGCTCGTCGCCTTCGCCGTGGTGGAGGCGCGGTTCGCCGCCCGGCCGATGATGCCCCTGCGGTTGTTCGGGATCCGGAGCGTGGCCGTCGGAGTCGTCATGCTGCTGCTGTTCGGGGGAATCGCCATCGCGATGTGGTTCTTCACCTCGCTGTTCCTGCAGAACGTCCTCGGCTACGACGCGCTGCACGCCGGGCTCGGGCAGACACCTGCCGCGGTGGCGTTCCTGGTGGTCGCCCGGCTGGCCGCCGCGCTGCTGCCGCGGACCGGGATGCGCGCGCTGGTGCTGACCGGCTGCGCCTGCTTCGTGGCCGGTTTCGGCTGGCTCGCCCAGGCCCACGCCGGCACCGGGTACGTCACCGGCGTGCTCGGGCCCACGCTGCTCGTCGCCGTCGGGATCGGGCTGACCTTCCCCACGCTGATGGCCGCGGCCACCGCCGACGCCCCCAAGGGCGACGCCGGGATCGTCGGCGGCCTGGCCAACACCGCGAGCCAGGTGGGCGGGTCGATCGGCCTGGCCGTGCTCGCGACGGCCGCCGGAGCCAGGGCGGGGATGGAGACCTACGCGGGGTCGGCCACCGCCCTCGCCGCGGGCTACGACCTGGTCTTCCTCATGGCAGCCGGGCTCGCCCTGGCCATCGCGGCGGTCGGCGTGCTGCTGCCGGTTGACAGGCGCGCGGCCGACCTGGTTCAGTGCTAACCGGCTTGAATTTCATTAGAGGTTAGGCGCGATGCGGATCACGACGATACGGCGATACCCGGTGAAGTCCATGCTCGGAGAGCAGGTGACCGAGGCGCGGCTCGAAGCGGGCGGCCTCGCCTTCGACCGGGTCCTCGCGGTCGTCGACCGGACCACGGACCTCGTCGCGACGGCCAAGCACCCGCGCCTGTGGCGGGACCTGCTGAAGTACTCGGCGCGGATCGACGAGGACGACGTCCGGATCACCACGCCCGCCGGGTCCACCCTCGACGCCGCGGACCCGGACATCGACCGCGTGCTCTCGGAGGCGCTGGGCCGGCCGGTCCGGATCTGCTCGGAACGGCCCGACGGGGCCACCGTGGAGCGCCCGGCCCCCGAGGATGTGCTGGAGCACGGGGTCGAGGCCGTGGTGGAGGCGGCGACCCTGGAGATCGGCCAGGGCACACCGGGGACCACGTTCGTCGACTACGCACCCGTGCACCTGATCACCAGCGCGACCCTGGACGAGGTCGGCGTGGAGAACGTGCGCTACCGGCCCAACGTGGTGCTCGAGACACCGCCCGGCACGGCACCTTTCGTCGAGAACGACTGGATCGGCCGTGAGCTGCACGTCAGCGGCGCGGGCGGCGCGCGGACCACGCTGCGCGTCTCGTTGCCGACGCCGCGCTGCTCGGTGCCGACGCTCGAGCACGGGCCCCTCCCCCGCGCCGCGCAGGCCGTGCGGACCCTGATGCGGTCCAACCGGGTCGACGTCCCCGGCTTCGGCGTCCTGCCGTGCGCCGGGTGCTACGCCGAGGTCGAGACGCCCGGCGTGCTGCGCGTCGGGGACGAGGTGGCGCTGCGCTGACGACCCGCGTCACTCCTCACTGCACGGGCACGTCCGCGGCCCCCGCCGGGAACTCCTCGACGCCGAGCACCCGCAGCAGCTCCAGCCGCTCACGGGCGTCGGCGTCCGCCGGTGTGAGCACCATCAGCTGCTGCCGCTGGTCGGGGGTGACCAGGGTCTCGCAGTCCATCAGGACGGGCCCCACCCGAAGGTGCACGAAGGTCTTGCGGTCGGCGCGGCGGACCGCCACCTCGTGCTCGGCCCAGAGCCTGCGGAAGTCGGCGCTCGCGGTCCGCAACCGGTCGACGAGCCCGGCGACCTCCGCGTCGCCGGACCGCCGGCCGGCGGTGGCGCGCAGGTCGGCCACCATCCGGCGGGCGTGGTGCTCCCCCTCCTCGGCCGGGTGGACGGCACGCGCGGCGGCCTCGGTGAAGTAGCGGTACGCGACGTAGCGGCGGTCCCCGGTGAAGCGGGTGTGGTCGCCGGCCAGCAGGACGCATGCCCGGTTCTGGGCGAGGACCTCCCCCAGGTCGGACAGCACCATGGCCGGGGTGTCGCCGAGCAGGTCGAGCATGCGCAGCAGCCCGGCGCGGGCCAACCGGGCCACCCCGTCGGCCGGCGGCGGCTGGTGGCCCGCCAGGTGGAACAGGTGGTCGCGCTCGTCCTCGGAGAGGCGCAGGGCCCGGGCCAGCGCGCCGAGCAGCTGCGTGGAGGGCTGGCTGCTGCGGCCCTGTTCGAGGCGTACGACGTAGTCGACCGACATGCCGGCGAGCATCGCCACCTCCTCCCGGCGCAGGCCGCGGGTGCGGCGGCGGGGGCCGTCGGCGATGCCGACCTCACCCGGGCGGATCGCCTCGCGGCGGCGGCGCAGGAAGTCGGCGAGCTGGTCACGCTGCACGACACCATGCTCCCCCGCCGCGGCGGGCCGATCCAGGGAGCGGCGCTCCCACGATCGACGCTCCGCTCCCGCGCGGCCCGCTCCCGGCGCAGGGTGGTCCCATGCAGACACGAACTCTGGGAAGCACCGGACCGGCCGTCTCCACGCTCGGGCTGGGCGCGATGGGCATGTCCAGCGGGGCCTACGGCGCGTCCGACCGCGCGGAGAGCATCGCCACTGTGCACTCCGCGCTGGAGGCCGGCATCACGCTGATCGACACCGGCGACTTCTACGCCATGGGCCACAACGAGCTACTGCTCGCCGAGGCGCTGCGCGGCCGCGACCGGGACAGCTACGTGCTGAGCGTCAAGTTCGGCCAGCAGCGGGGACCGGGCCACGAGCACAGCGGGCAGGACGGGCGCCCCGAGGCGGTGAAGAACTTCCTGGCCTACTCCCTGACCCGGCTGGGCACCGACCACGTCGACATCTACCGCCCCGCCCGGTTGGACCCGGCGGTACCGATCGAGGAGACCGTCGGCGCGATCAAGGAGATGATCGACGCGGGGTATGTGCGGCACGTCGGCCTCTCGGAGGTCGATGCCGCGACGATCCGCCGGGCGCACGCCGTGCACCCGATCGCGGACCTGCAGATCGAGTACTCGCTCCTGTCCCGCGCGGTGGAGGGGGAGGTCCTGCCGACGCTGCGCGAGCTGGGCATCGGCCTGACCGCGTACGGCATCCTCGGCCGCGGCCTCATCTCCGGGCACTGGAGCGCAGGCCACGTCTCGGGCCCCGGCGACATGCGCGGTCTCAGCCCGCGGTTCGAGAGCGGGAACGTGGAGCACAACCTCGCGCTCGTGGACGCGCTGCGCAGGGTCGCCGAGGCGAAGGGTTGCACCGTCGCCCAGCTGGCGATCGCGTGGGTGGCCGCGCAGGGCTCGGCCGACGGCGACATCGTGCCCCTGGTCGGAGCCCGCACCCGCGAGCGGCTGGCCGAGGCGCTGCCGGCCTCCGAGCTGGTTCTCTCCCCGGACGACCTCGCCGAGATCGAGAAGGCCGTGCCGGCCGGCGCGGCGCGCGGCGACCGCTACCCCGCGGCGCACATGTCCGCGCTCGGGGTGGGGAACTGAGTCCCGCTCACTCCACCGGGGTGTTCTGGGTCGGGCTCCCGGCCGGGGTGAAGACGCCGAGCTCGACGAGGAGCTCCTCCCCCGTGTTCTGCACGAGGTGCACGCAGCCGCGGGGGAGGTAGTAGCAGTCGCCCGGCCCCACCGCGGCTTCCTTCCCCTCGATCTCGACGGTGCCGGACCCGCGCACGATGCACAGCATCTCGTCGTAGGGGTGGTGGTGGCGCGGGGTGCGCACCTGCGGCACGTACCCCACGAACTGGGTCATCCCCGAGCAGCCGCGGGCCGGGTCGAACAGGATCCGGAACTGGCGGTTGCTGACGGCCGCCTCGCGGTCCTGGTCGGCCACGCAGACGGTCCGGACCGCCTCGCCGCACTCCTGCCCCCGGTCGGTCCCGCCGACGACCACGGCGACCTCGAGCGGCGCAGCCCCGGCCCGGAGCGTGTAGGCGGCGGGGCCGCCGACCAGCGCGCCGGTGTCCGGGACGAGCTCGTCGCTGCCGCCGCCGACGGCGAGGGTGCCTTCGCCGGACAGGACGTACAGCAGGTGGTCGCGGCCGGCGTCGGTCCGGCGCTCGGCCGCGTGCCCGGGCTCGACCACGACGACGACCAGCTCGAGACCGGAGCCGTCGGCGTCCGCGTGCACCCGGTGGGTCGCGGTGCCGCCGGTCCGCTCCGGCTCGACGTCCCGGAAGTGCACGACGTGCCCGGCGGCGCTCATCGCTCGCCGACCTGCGGCTCGCCTGCGCGGGCCGCGAGCTCGGTCTCGAGCACGTTGTCGGTCCCGTCCAGGGCACCACCCCTGCTCCGCCGGATGCCCAGGTAGACGAGGACGAGCACGGCGAAGAACGGGACGCCCGCCTGCCACGCCGTGTCCAGCCCTTCGATCTGCGTGGTCGAGAGCAGCACCGCGGCCAGGAACACGATGACCAGGGCGGGGGTCACGGGGGCTCCCCACAGCCGGACCGGGGACGGGGGCAGCCCCAGCTTCCTGCGGCGGGCCCGGAAGGCCGTGTGCGTGACGAGGATCAGGATCCACACCACCAGCGCCGCGAAGATCGAGATACCGAACAGGGCGAGGTAGGCGCCCGATTCCTGGTTCCAGGACAGCACGATCGCCGCGAGCATCCCGACCGCCGAGAGCAGCAGCGCCGCCCTGGGCACCCCGGAGGGCGACAGCCGCCCGGCCCAGGCGGGCGCGAGCCGGTGCTGCGCGAGCGAGTGCAGCATGCGCGTGGTCAGGTAGAGGTTGGTGTTCGCGCTCGACATGGCGGCCGTCAGCACGACGAAGTTCATGATCGCTGCGGCGGCCGGGATCCCGGCGCTCGTGAAGACGGCGACGAACGGGCTGGCGGTGAGGTCGCCGCCCTGGGCGGTGACCGTCCAGGGCACGACGGTCACCATCACCAGCACGGCGAGGATGTAGAACAGCGCGAGCCGCAGCACCATCGCCCGGGCCGCGCGCGGAACGTCCCGGGTCGGGTTCGACGACTCGGCGGCGGTGACGGACACGACCTCGGTGCCGATGTAGCTGAACAGCACGAACACCATCGCCAAGGCGAGCCCGGGAAGGCCGTTGGGAAGGAACCCGCCCTCGGCGTACAGGTTCGACACACCCGTGGCCGGCCGGCCGGGGAGCCCGACGACGATGAGCACCAGGCCGAGCAGGATGAAGATGCAGATCGCCGACACCTTGATCATCGCGAGCCAGTACTCGGTCTCGCCGAACGCCTTCACTGCGAACGAGTTGACGGCCAGCACGACCAGCGAGAACACCAGCACCGGCGTCCACAGCGGCACGTCGGGCCACCAGAACTGGACGTAGATGCCCGCGGCGATCATCTCGCCGCCGATCGCGATCGCCTGCATGGCCCAGTAGGTCCAGCGCAGGACGAACCCGGTACCGGCGCCGAGGTAGGCGTGGGCGATGGACCCGAACGCGCCGGCTGTCGGGTGGACCACGACCATCTCGGCCAGCGCCCAGGCGATGACGAGGGCGACGAGCCCGCACAGCGTGTACGCGACGACGACGCCCGGACCGGCCTGGGAGACGGCGAACGTGGAGCCCAGGAAGAGCCCCGTGCCGATGGCGCCCCCGATGCCGATCATGGTCAGCTGGCGGGTGCCGAGCTCGCGGCGCAGGCCTCCGGACTCGGGCGGCGGAGACACGTCCACGGGTTCTCCTCACGATCTTCTCGCCGACGGCGAAGCATGCACAACCTATGACGGTCGTCATGGCAGGGCAATAGAGGTTCAGGCACCCTGGGAGCGGCGCTCGAACAGCTGGTCGCGTGCCACGTCGAGGGCCCGCGCCACCGCCCCGAGCAGCACACCCCCGTCGCCGAGCGCGCTCGCCACGATCCTCGGCCGCAGCGGCCCGAGCTCGGCGATCCGGCGCGAGATCGCGTCGCCGAGCACGTCGATGTTGCGCCCGACGCCGCCGCCGAGCACGACGAGGTCGGGGTCGAGGATCGCGGTCACGGCGGTGATCAGCGCGCCGATCCGGCGCCCCTCGGCCTCCACGATCACGTGCGCGCGCTCGTCGCCGTCCGCGGCGGCCGCGAAGACCTCCATCGCCGACGCGAACGGCAGCCCGGCGTCGCGAGCGGCCTGCACGAGGCCGGAGGCCGACGTCGCCGCCTCGGTCATGCCGCGCTGGCGGGCGTCGAGCCTCGGCACCTCCAGGTCGCCGCTCGGGAGGAACGACACCTCCCCCGCCGCGCCCCTGCCGCCGACGTACAACGAGCCGTTGATCACGATGCCCATGCCGACGCCGGTGCCGACGGAGACGAGCACGAAGTTCCGCACGCCCCGCCCCGCGCCGGCCGTCAGCTCGCCGACGGCCGCGAGGTTGATGTCGTTCTCGATCACCGACTCCACCTGCAACGCCGTGCGCAGCTGCTCCACCAGCCCCGCCTTGCCCCAGCCGGGGAGGTTGGGGGCGAGGTCGAGCCGGCCGGTGGCCGGGTTGAGCACGCCGGGGCTGCCGATCACCGCGTAGCCCACGCTCGACCACTCGACGCCCGCATCACCCGCCACCTCGCCGGCGAGCGTGCGCACCCGGCGCACCAGCTCCGCGCCGGAGCGCGCCGTGTTGCGCACGTCGCGCCGCCCGACGAACGCGCCGCGCAGGTCGGCGACGGCCAGCCGGATCCACTTCCGGCCGATGTCGACGCCCGCGACGAGCCCGGCCCGCGCGTTCATGTCGTAGATCGCCGTGCTCGGCCCCGGCTTGCCGCCCCGCGACTCGACGAGGTGCACCAGCCCGGCCGACTCCAACCCGGCCAGGGCCGCCGAGACCGTCGGCTTCGAGAGCCCGCTCGCCGCCGCGAGGTCGCCCCTGGAGGCGGGACCGTGCTCGCGCAGGTGCTCCAGCAGCAGGCGCTCGTTCATGGTGCGCAGCAGCTGGGGGTTGCCCACCTGCGCCTTCATCGGCCACCTCGATGCCGTCTGGACACGGACTGCATTAGTAAACTACCTTTCTTACTATGCGTCGAGGACGACTCATCATGGCGGTAGGTGCAGCGCTGCTCCTCGCGGCGGGCTGCGGATCCGGCGGCGGGGACGCCGCCGCAGGCGGCGACCAGGCCGCGGAGGCAGCGACGGTCGCGCTGTTCCTCCCCGAGTCGAAGACCACCCGCTACGAGCAGTTCGACAAGCCGGTCTTCGAGGCGAAGCTCGAGGAGCTGTGCCCCGACTGCGGGTTCCTCTACTTCAACGCCGACCAGGACGCCGCCAAGCAGCAGAGCCAGGTGGAGTCGGCGCTCACCCAGGGCGCCGACGTGCTCGTCCTCGACGCGGTCGACGCCGACGCCGTCGCGCCGCTGGTGAACCAGGCCAAGCAGAAGCGCATCCCGGTGATCGCCTACGACCGGCGGATCTCCGGCATCGGCTACGAGTACTTCGTGTCCTTCGACAACGTCAAGGTCGGCGAGGTGCAGGGCCAGGCACTGCTCGACGAGCTGACGAAGCGGGGCACGGCGGCCACCGGCCAGATCGTGATGATCAACGGCTCGCCCACCGACCCGAGCTCGGCCGACTACAAGAAGGGCGCGCACAACGCGCTCGACGGCAAGGTCACGATCGGCCGCGAGTTCGACACCCCCGACTGGAGCCCCGACAAGGCCCAGGAGCAGATGGAGCAGGCGATCACCACGCTCGGCCGGGACTCGATCGTCGGCGTCTACTCCGCCAACGACGGCATGGCCACCGGGGCGATCGCCGCGCTCAAGCGCGCCGGCTACGCCACGCTCCCCGCGCTGACCGGCCAGGACGCCGAGCTCGCCGCCGTGCAGCGGATCCTGACCGGCGAGCAGACCATGACGATCTACCTGAACATCAAGGAGCAGGCCGAGAACGCGGCCCAGGCCGCCGTGGCGCTGGCGAAGGGCGAGACGCCGCCCACGAACGCCACCGTGAACAACGGCACGGCCGACATCCCGAGCACGCTCCTCGACCCGATCGCCGTCACCAAGGACAACATCGACGACACGATCGTCGCGGACGGCTTCTACACCATGTCCGACATCTGCACCCCGGACCTCGCCACGGCGTGCACGGAGGCGGGGCTCTCGTGACCCCGGTGCTCTCCGTCCGGGGCGCCACCAAGCGCTACGGCGCCGTGCAGGCGCTCGCCGGCGCCGACCTCGACGTCCACGCGGGCGAGGTGGTCGCGCTGGTCGGCGACAACGGCGCCGGCAAGTCCACGCTGGTGAAGGTGGTCTCGGGGGCGATCACCGCCGACAGCGGCACCATCGCGTTCGACGGCGAGCGGGTGCGGATCACCCGCCCGCAGGACGCGCAGGCGCTGGGCATCACCACCGTGTTCCAGGACCTCGCGCTCTGCGAGAACCTCGACGTGGTCGCGAACCTGCACCTCGGCTCGGAGGTCCGCAGCTACAGCGTGCTCGGCGAGATCCGGATGGAGCGCGCCGCGCGCGACCTGCTCCGCTCGCTCGACGTGAAGATCACGGACGTGCGCACGCCGGTCGCGTCGCTGTCCGGCGGGCAGCGCCAGTCGGTGGCGATCGCGCGTGCCCTGCTCGGCGACCCGAAGATGGTCATCCTCGACGAGCCGACGGCGGCGCTCGGCGTCGAGCAGACCGCGCAGGTGCTGGGTCTGATCAAGCGGCTGCGCGAGCGCGGGCTCGCCGTGCTCCTGATCTCGCACAACCTCGTCGACGTCCGCGAGGTGAGCGACCGGATCGCCGTGCTGCGCCTCGGGCGGGGCGCCGGCACGTTCGAGACGGCGACGACCACGCAGGAGGAGGTCGTCGCCGCGATCACCGGCGCCGACTCGTACGGGATCGCGTCGTGACCGGGGTGGCCGTGGACGTGTCCGCTCCCCGCGCCCCCGGCCGCGGCGCGCTCGACGCGGCCCGCGACCGCCTGCGCCGCGGCGACCTCGGGTCGATCCCGGTCGCGGTCGGGCTGGTCCTCATCGCGATCGTGTTCTCCTCGCTCAACCAGCACTTCCTCTCCGCGGAGAACCTCACCAACCTCGCGCTGCAGATGGCCGCGACCGGCACTATCTCGCTCGGGATCGTGCTCGTGCTGCTCCTCGGCGAGATCGACCTCTCGGTCGGGTCGGTCAGCGGCCTCTCCGCCGTCGTCATGACGGTGCTGTACACGCAGCAGGGCTGGAACGCCGTGCTCGCGCTGCTCGGCGGGCTGGTCACGGGCGCGGTGATCGGCCTGCTGCACGGCCTGATGCGCACGAAGCTGTCGATGCCGTCGTTCGTGGTCACGCTGGCCGGGCTGATCGGCTGGCTCGGGCTGATGCTGTACCTGCTCGGCTCCGAAGGCACGATCAACCTGCCGTTCGACCGCGGCATCGCGTTGCTGTCCGACACGTGGATGCCGCCGTGGCTCGGCTGGGCGCTGGTCGTGCTGCTGGCCGGGGCGCACCTCGCGTCGTCGCTGGTCACGCGGCGGATGCGGGTGGCGGTAGAGCTCGCCGTGCCGAGCACGGCGTGGGTGCTGGTCCGCTCCGGCGGGCTCGCGGTGCTCCTCGCGGCCGCGGTCATCCTGCTGAACGCCGACCGCGGGGTCCCGCTCACACTGGTGATCTTCGGCGGGCTGGTGGTGGTGCTCGACCTCGCCCTCCGTCGCACGGTGTGGGGCAGGCGGATGTACGCGGTCGGCGGAAACGCCGAGGCGTCGCGGCGGGCCGGCATCGACGTCACCCGGGTGCGGATCCTGGCCTTCGTCGGCGCGTCGACGCTCGCCGCGGTCGGCGGCGTTCTGGCCGCGTCCCGCCTCGCCGCGGTCAACCAGACCTCGGGCGGCAGCGACATCCTGCTCAACGCGATCGCCGCCGCCGTGATCGGCGGCACCAGCCTGTTCGGCGGCCGCGGCCGGGCCTACGCGGCACTGCTCGGCATCCTGGTGATCCAGTCGATCACCAACGGGATGCTGCTGCTCAACGTCGACTCGTCGGTGCGGTTCATGGTCACGGGCGCGGTGCTCGCGATCGCGGTGGCGATCGACTCCCTGGCGCGGCGGGGCGCCACACCGTGACGGACGGCTACGTCCTCGCCGTCGACTTCGGGGGCACGAAGGCCGGTCTGGCCGCCTTCGACGCGACGGGCACCGTGCTGGCGAGCGAGCGGCTCCCGATCCACGCCGAACGGGGCGCCGAGCAGGCGGTCGCCCGCACGATCGAGGCGGCCCGCTCGCTGGTCGCCGGCGCCGGCGGGCGCGCGCTGCTCGGCTCCGGCGTCGCCAGCCCCGGCATCGTGCGGCGCGACCGGGTGCTCCTCGCGCCGAACGTGCCGGGCTGGTCGCGGCTGCGGTTGCAGGACACGTTCGAGGACGCGCTCGGGGTGCCCGCGACGTGCGCCACCGACGTCAAGGCCGCCGCGCTGGCCGAGGCGCGCTGGGGGCACCTGCACGGCGTCCACACCGGTCTGCACCTGAACCTGGGCACCGGGATCGCGCTCGGCGTCGTCGTCGAGGGCGCCGTGCTGACCGGCGCACACGGTGCCGGCGGCGAGATCGGCTACAACCTGCTCGTCCCCGGCGACCGCTCCGGCGCGCACGACGGGCACGCCCCCCTGGAGGAACGCGTCGGCGGCGTGGCGATCGGCGCCCGCGGCCGCGACGTCGGCGGCAGTGGTGACGCGGCCTCGGTGTTCGCGCTGGCCCGCACCGAGCCCGCGGCGCGCGCCCTCCTCGAGGAGTCGCTCGACGAGCTCGCCCTGCACGTGGCCAACGCCGCGATCCTCGTCGACCCGGCGCGGATCACCGTCGGCGGCGGGATGGTGGAGTCGGCCGACGTCGTGCTGCCCGCGCTGCGGGCCGCGCTCGACCGCGCCGCGCCGTTCCCGCCGGAACTGCTGCCCGCCCGGTTCGCGCAGAACGGGCCGCTGGTGGGCGCCGCGGCGCTGGCCTGGGACGCCGTCACGGCCTCCTGACGAGCCGCCCGTCCTCGACGGTGAGGACCCGGTCGGCGACCCGGTCGACCAGCACGTGGTCGTGGCTGATCAGCAGCACCGTCGTGCCGTGGGCGCGCCGCAGCCCGTCGATCGCGTCGAGCAGCCCGTCGCGGTGGGTGGCGTCGAGGGCGGAGGTGACCTCGTCGCAGATCAGGACGGCCGGCCGGGCCGCGAGCGCCCGCGCGACGGCGGCCCGCTGCAGCTGCCCGCCCGAGAGCGTGCCCGGCCGGCGGGCGGCGACCGCGGCGTCCACCCCCAGCCGGTCGAGCAGCTCCGCGGCCCGGGCCGACGCCCGGCCGGCGGGCTCGCCCCGCAGGAGCACGGCCGGGCGCGCGACCTGGTCGAGGACGGGCCGGTGGGGACGGAACGTCGCGCGCGGGTCCTGGTGCACGTACTGCACGGCGCCGCGCTGCGCCGCGCTGCGCCGGCCGATCCCGGCGGGCAGCGGCTCGCCGTCGACGCGCACGCTGCCGCGCACGTCGCCGTGCAGGAGGCCGGCGACGAGCCGCCCGAACGTCGTCTTGCCCGCCCCGGACGGCCCGACCACGGCGACCAGCTCGCCCACCGCCGCGTCGACGTCCACGCCGCGGAGCACGGGCCGCCCGGCCGCGTCGTCGACAGCGGCCCCGCGGACCTGCAGCCGGGGGCGGCCCGGCGGGCCGGCACGCCCGCCGGACGCCGCCGGATCGGCGCGGCCGAGGATCTCCGCCACGGTGCCACGGCGGACGACCTGCCCCTCGTCGAGCACCACCGCACTCCCGCCGAGCGCACGGGCGACGGCGTGGTCGTGCGTGAGCAGCACGACGGCGGTGCCGCCCGCGCACAGCGCCGCCAGCCCGTCGACGAGCTCGGCGGACGTGCCGGGATCGAGGCCGGTCGTCGGCTCGTCGAGGACGAGGACCGCGGGGTTCGTCACGAGGGTCTGCGCGAGCGCGGCGCGCTGCTGCTGGCCACCGGAGAGCTGGTGGGGGAAGCGGCGCAGCAGGCGAGGGTCGAACCGGGCGGCGGCGCACGCCTCGCCGACGGCCGCGCGGCGGTCGCGGTGCACGAGCCCGGCCAGCTCGCCCAGTACCCGCCCCACCCGGCGGACCGGGTCCAGCACGGCGCCGGGGTGCTGCGGCAGGTACCCGATCCGGCCCGCTCGGGCGCGGCGCCGGGCCAGGTCGGCGAGGCCCAGGAGCTCGGTGCCCCCGAGCCGGACGCGGCCGCCCAGCCGCAGCCCCGGGGCCGCCTCCCCCAGCAGCGCGAGGCCCAACGTGGACTTGCCCGCCCCCGAGTCGCCGAGCACGGCGAGCACCTCGCCCGGCTCGACGGCCAGGTCGATCCCGTGCAGCAGCCTCCGCTCCCCCGCGTCGGCGTGCAGCGCCGTGACCTGCAGCAGCGTCATCGGCGACGCTCCAGCAGCTCGTCGACCAGCAGGTTCGTGCCCGCGCACAGGGCGACCAGCAGCCCGGCGGGCAGGAGGACGACGGCCGGGCGCAGGAACAGTGCCGTCATGTTCTGGTCGACGACGACGGCCCAGTCGACCACCGACCGGTCGAGGCCGACGCCGAGGAAGTTCGCCGAGGACAGCAGCCCGACGATGCCGGTGACGCGGGTCGTCGCGTCCACGAGCACCGGGGGCAGCACCCGCCGCCCCGTCTCGACCAGCCGCACCCGCCACCACGGCTCACCGATCATCGTCATGGTCTCCAGCACCGCCAGGCACGCGGGCGCCGTCGCCGCGGCCCGCACCAGCCGCACCACGTACGGCAGCTGGACCAGCGCCACCGCGACGACGAGCCACCCGGTGCCGGTGCGCCCCGACGCGGCGAGCACCATCAGCACCAGCAGCGACGGCAACGCGAGCACGACGTCGAGCAGCCCGATCGCGACGCTCTCGACGTGCCGGCCACCGGCGGCGACCAGCAGCCCGACCGGTACCGCGACGGTGTAGGCGAGCACCAGCGCGGCCAGGGTCATGAGCACGACGGTGGTGCCGCCGTACAGGAGGAGGGCGAGCAGGTCGCGGCCGAGGACGTCGGTGCCCAGGACGTGCCCGGCGCCGGCGGGCCGGAGGGGAGTGCCACCCGGGGCGGTGTCGAGCCCGAGCACCGCGGCCAGGAGCGGGCCTGCGGTGGCCGCGACCACCGGCACCAGCAGCAGCACCCGGCCGGTGACGCGCAGCGCCCGCGCCGTGTCGAGGGCTCTCACCACACAGCCATCTACAGCCGCACCGCCTGCGGGACCAGCCGCGCGGACCCGAGGTCGGCCACCAGGTTGATCCCGACCGTCGTCACCGCGAAGAGCAGCGCGTAGGTCTGGACGACCGGGAGGTCCCGGGTCTGCACGGCCGCGACGAACCCCGACCCGATCCCCGGCAGCGCGAAGAGCGCCTCCACGACCAGCACGCCGCCGAGCAACCCGTCGACGGTGCGCGCGAGCTGCTGCAGCGACGGCACCACGCTGCCGGGGAGCACGTGCCGGAGCAGCACGTCGCGCTCCCCCAGCCCGAGCCGGCGCAGGTGCGCGACGTGCTCGGCGGCGTCGGCCTCCACGACGCCGATGCGGATCTGCCGGGCCAGCCGCCCGAGCTGGTTGGACACGAGCACCGCGACGGGCAGCACCAGCATCGGCGCCGTCAACCCGGAGAACCCGACGACGCCCGCGGCGGTGGCCGGCAACCACCCCAGCTGCAGCGCGAACAGCGCGACGAGCAGCAGCCCGAGCGCGAAGTCCGGCACGGCCTGCGCGACCGTCGTCGCGGCCGTGATCAGCCGGTCGGCCGGCGAGCCGGGGTGCCGGCCGCAGTAGAGGCCGAGCCCGACGGCTGCCGGGACGAGCACGAGCACCGCCGCCACGGCGAGCACGACGGTGAGCCGGAGCCGGGCGCCGGTGTCCTGCAGCACGGGCAGGCCCGTCGCGAGCGACGTGCCGAGGTCGCCGTGCAGCAGCCCACCGATCCAGTCGGCGAACCGTTCCACGGGTGGGCGGTCGAGGCCCAGCTGCTCACGCAGCACAGCGATCTGCTCCGGCGTGGCGAGCGGGCCGAGGACGACCTCGGCCGTGTCGCCCGGCAGGAAGGTGGTCAGGGCGAACACCGCCACCGAGACGGCGGCCAGCTGCAGCACCGCCAGCACCACACGCGCGACGACGCGCCCGGTGGTCATCCCAGGGAGGCCCGGCTGAAGTTCGCCCAGTCGTAGGTGTTCGGGCGGAACCCCGCCAGCCCGCGCACGTCGGCGTGCGCACCGACGATCCAGTCGCTGACACCCCAGATCGGCGCCGCCACGTCGTCGTGGACGAGGGTCAGCGCCCGCCCGATCGCGGCCGCGCGGGTGCCCTCGTCCGGGCTGGCGAGCGCCTCGGCGTAGAGGCGGTCGATCTCGGGGTTCACGTACCTGCTGAAGCCCGCGTCGACCACGGACGACAGCAGGGTCGTGGCGACCCAGTTCGGGATCGGCAGCGTCCCGGTGCGGCTGAAGTGGAACGTGGCCGACCTGCGCACCTCGGCGAAGTACGTCTCCGGCGGCACGTCCCTGACCTGCACGGTCAGCCCGATCTCCCCCAGCTGCGCGACGACGAGCTGGGTGGCCGCCTGCCACGACGGGTCGGTGACGCCGGTCGCGAGCTCGACGGTGCGCACGCCGGACCCGGCGACCAGCGCGCGGGCCCGGTCCACGTCGCGCCGCCGCTGCGGGACGTCCGCCGGGTAGTACTGCAGGCCGGTGCCGAACATGTCGTTGCCGGGGCTGCCGCGCCCCAGCAGGGCGACCCGCGCCAGCGCGTCGCGGTCGAGGCCGAGCACCAGCGCCTCCCGCAGGCGCGGGTCGGAGAACGGGGGCCGGTCGTGCTTGACGTACAGGAACTGGAATGCCGCGCCGGAGGCGCTGAGCACCTGCGCGCGCGAGTCGGACTCCAGCTGCTGCGCGCTCGTGGCGCGCAGGTCGTGGGCGTACTCGATCTGGCCGGACAGCAGCGCGCCGAGGCGCGCGCTCTCGTCGTTGATCGGCAGGAACTCCAGCTCCTCCAGCGGCGGCGCGCCGTCCCAGTGGGCGTCGTTGCGCCGGTAGAGCGCGGGCCCGCCGGGGGTGAACGACACGAACCGGAACGGCCCCGACCCGACAGGCGCGGTGAAGTCGGTGGTGCCCTCGGGCACGATCTCGCTGCCGTAGGAGCCGAGCGCCACCGGGAACAGCTGGTTCGGCGCGCCCAGCACGACCTCCAGCTCGCGGTCGGAGACCGCCCGGCTGGCCGCGAAGTCGATGCCGGAGAACAGGGCAGCCGCGCTCGCCGTCGTCCCCGGGTCGGCGACCCGCCGGTAGGTGTAGAGGACGTCCGCGGCCCGGACCGGGCGGCCGTCGTGGAAGCTCGCCTCCCTCAGCCGGATCCGCCAGCGGGTGCCGGTGGCGTCGGGCTCCCACGACTCCGCCAGCCGCGGCGTGACCGACATGTCCTGCTCCCAGCGGCCCAGCGTGTCGAAGCAGGCCTTGGCCCGCGCCTGGTCCATGAACTGCGGGAGCCGGTGCGGGTCCAGCGTCTCCTGCGACCCGCCCGCGACGAACGCCGCACGCAGCCGCCCACCCGCGCCGCCCGTCCCGCCGCCGGAGCAGGCGGCGAGCGCCGCGAGGGCGCTCGCACCGGCCGCACCGGCCAGGAGGCGGCGGCGGGAGACGGGCATGGGGGGACCTCCGGGACGGGCGGGGAGCGGCGAGGATCGTATAGCTCTCACATTTGAACAATCTCTCATGTGTTGCCCGGGTCACCGGCCGCTCAGCCGAGAGTCGCCCGGTCGAACCGCGCCCAGGCCGCCGTGTTCGGGCGGGCCGCCTCGACGCCGCCGACGTCGGCGGAGATGCCGGCGTTGGCGTTGCTCGCGGCCCACACGAGGTTGCCGGACTCGGCGCGCAGCAGCTCCTGCACCCGGTCGAGCTCGGCGGCCCGCACCGACTCGTCCCGCGTGGCGATCGCGGCGGCGTAGCCGGCGTCGACCTCCGCGCTGCGGTAGCCCGTGTAGTTGCGGCTCGTGGCCGACGAGACGATCCGCCGCCCGACGTAGTCCGGGATCGGGAACGGCCCGGTGCTGTAGTGCGAGAACACCCCGTTCTTGCGGATCTCCGCGAAGTACGTCTCCGGCGCCAGCATCCGCGGCGTGGCCCGTAGCCCGATCTCCGCCAGCTGCGGCGCGACCAGGTTCGCGGCCGCCTCGAAGTTCGGGTCGACGCTGCTGGTCTGCAGCTCGACCCGCAACCCGGTGGCGCCCGCATCGGCGACGAGGGCACGCGCCCGCTCGACGTCCCGGGCGACCTGCGGGATCGCGGCGTCGTAGTAGCGCAGGCCCCGCCCGAACACGTCGTTGCCGACCTGGCCCATGCCCAGCAGCGCGACCCGCACCAGCTCCTCGCGATCCAGGCCGAGCCGCACCGCCTCACGCAGTCGAGGGTCGGCGAACGGCGGCCGGTCCACGCGCAGCGCGAGGAACTGGGTCGTCGCCCCCTCGGCCGACAGCAGCCGAACCCGGGAGTCGGACACCAGCTGCTGTGCGCTCGTGGCACGCAGGTCGTCGGCGTACTGGACCTGACCGGACAGCAGCGCTCCCAACCGCGCCTGCTCGTCGTTCACCGGCACGAACTCCAGCTCGCCGATCTGCGGCCGGCCGTCCCGGTACGCATCGTTCGGCGCGTACAGCGCCGGGCCGCCGGGCGTGAACGACACGAACCGGAACGGCCCGCTCCCGATCGGGTGCGCGAAATCGCTCGTGCCCTGCGGGACGATCTCGGCCCCGGGCGCTCCCCACGACAGGGGGAACACGAAGTTCGGGCTGCCCAGCACGATCTCCAGCTCGGTGTCGGACACCGCGCGGCTGGCGGCGAAGTCGACCCCGCTGAACAGCGCGGCAGCCAACGCGGACGTGGCGGGATCCGCGATCCGCCGGAAGCTGTAGAGCACGTCCGCGGCGGTCACCGGGCGGCCGTCGTGGAAGCGGGCCGCCCGCAGCCGGATCCGCCACCGGGTACCGGAGTCGTCGACCTCCCAGGACTCGGCCAGCCGGGGCTCGGCCGTCATGTCCTGCGACCAGCCGGCGAGGGTGTCGAAGCACGCCTTCGCCCGCGCCTGGTCCACGAACAGCGGCAACACGTGCGGATCGAGGTTCTCCCGCGCCCCACCCGCCGCGAACGCCACCCGAAGCCGCTCCCCACTTCGGGCCGCACCGCCGCACGCCGCGAGCGGCAGTGCGACGGAGGCGGCGGCCAGTGCCCCGCCGAGGAACGAGCGACGGGAAAACGGCACGGCCACCGGCCTCCTCACAACGGATCACCTGAACAACTGCTCATGTATCAGACCATGGACGACCGGTGTCAGGCACCACGCGCCGCACGGGCGGCGGTCACGAGGTTGCCCAGGGCGGCCACGGCCTCGGCCTCGCCGCGGGTCTTGAGCCCGCAGTCGGGGTTGATCCACAGCCGGGAGGGCTCGACCCACTTCAGCGCCGCGAGGATCAGAATGCGGACCTCGGTGGTGTCGGGCACCTGCGGGGAGTGCACGTCGTACATGCCGGGCCCGAGGGCGCGCGGCACGCCGGGCCCCAGCTCGGCGAGCACCTCCATCTTCGACCGGGCCGCCTCCACCGTGGTGACGTCGGCGTCCAACGCGTCGATCGCCGCGATGACGTCGCCGAACTCCGAGTAGCACAGGTGCGTGTGGATCTGCGTCGAGTCGGCGACCCCGCCGATGGCCAGGCGGAACGCGTCCACCGCCCAGCCCTGGTAGGCGGGCCGGTCGGCGACACGCAGGGGCAGCAGCTCCCGCAGCGCGGGTTCGTCGACCTGCACGATCCGCAGGCCGGCAGCCTCCAGTTCACGCACCTCGTCGCGCAGGGCCAGCCCGACCTGGCGCGCAGTCTCGCCGAGCGGCTGGTCGATGCGCACGAACGACCACGCCAGGATCGTCACCGGCCCGGTCAGCATGCCCTTCACCGGCCGGTCCGTGAGCGACTGCGCGTACGTCGACCAGCCGACGGTGATCGGCCCGGGCCGGGACACGTCGCCGTGCAGGATCGGCGGGCGCACGCAGCGGCTGCCGTAGGACTGCACCCAGCCCAGCTCCGTGGTGGCGAACCCGTCGAGGTGCTCGGCGAAGTACTGCACCATGTCGTTGCGCTCGGGCTCGCCGTGCACGATGACGTCGAGCCCGATCTCCTCCTGCAGGTGCACCACGCGCTCGATCTCCGCGCGCATCCGCCTGGTGTACTCGGCGTCGTCGAGCTTCCCCGCACGATGCGCCGCGCGGTCGGCCCGGATCGACGCCGTCTGCGGGAACGAGCCGATCGTCGTGGTGGGCAGCTGGGGCAGCCGCAGGTGCCGCTGCTGGGCCGCCCGGCGCTCCCCCGCGGTTCCGCGACGGTAGTGGTCGGGGCCGAGCGCGTCGAGCCGGGCGCGGACGCGGTCATCGCGAGCGGCCGGACCGGTGGCGGTTCCTGCGGCGAGCTCGCCGGCGACGGCATCGCGCCCGTCGTGCAGAGCGCGCGAGAGCAGGACCACCTCGGCCACCTTCTGCCGGGCGAACGCGAGGCGCCCGCGCAGCTCCGGGGCGAGCCCGGGCTCCGCGTCGAGGTCGTAGGGCACGTGCAGCAGCGAGCACGAGGTCGAGATCTCCACCAGCCCGGCGGACCCCAGCAGCGTCGCGGCGCGGCCGAGCGCGGAGTCGAGGTCGGTGCGCCACACGTTGCGCCCGTCGACGACCCCCGCGAGCACCGCCTTGTCGCGCAGCCCCGGCAGGGCCGCTCCGGCATCCGCCGTCCCGCTGACGAGGTCGAGCGCGATCGCCTCCACCGGGCTGTCGGCGAGCACCGGCAACGCCGGTCCGAGATGCCCGAAGTACCCGGCGACGAGCAGCGCGGGCCGTTCTGCCAGACCACCCAACCGCGTGTACGCCCGGCGCAGCGCGTCCAGCTCGGCCGGGGTGCGGTCGGCGACGAACGCGGGCTCGTCCAGCTGCACCCACCCCGCACCCGCCGTGGCCAGGTCGCCCAGCAGCTCGGCGTAGACGTCGAGCAGCGGCTCCAGCAGATCGAGCGGCGCGAACCCGGCGGGCGCCCCAGGCGCCGGCTTGGCGAGCAGCAGGAACGTGACCGGGCCGACCAGCACCGGGCGGGTCCGCACACCGTGGGCGAGAGCCTCGGTGAACTCGTCGAACGGCTTGCGGTCGGTGAGCGCGAACCGCGCGTCGGGCCCCAGCTCGGGTACCAGATAGTGGTAGTTCGTGTCGAAGAACTTCGTCAGCTCCAGCGCGGGCACGCCGTCCCGGCCGCGGGCCATCGCGAACATCTCGTCCAGCGGGTCGAGCCCGAGCGCGGTGAACCGTTCCGGCACCGCGCCGACGACCCGGGCCGCGTCGAGCACCTGGTCGTAGAACGAGAACGTGTTCGACGGCACCGAGCCCAGGCCCGCGTCCGCGAGCTCGGTCCAGGTGTCGCGCCGCAGGCAGGCGGCGACGTCATGGAGCGCGGCGGCGTCCGTCGCACCGGACCAGTAGCGCTCGACGGCACGCTTGAGCTCCCGGCGCGGGCCGATGCGCGGGTAGCCGAGGACGGTGGGTCCCAGGGTGGGGATCTGTGACGTGGGGATCTCTGGCACTGCTCTCTCCTCGCGAGCGGTTCCGAGGACCCGCGACCGGAGGGCAGGCGACAGAGACCGGGGCACGCCCGGTTCCGCCGGTCCCACCCACGAGGCCGCGGATCCGCGCACGCCAACGGCGTGCGCGCCGGCGGCAGGTCTTCGGACTCGCGGGCGCGCACTGCCACATCCCTGTGGCCGGTGCACCTACTGGCCATCGCTTCCCGGGCCGTGTGACCCAGTGCTTCTGATGACGGTCGTTCCCACTCACCGCTGCGGGGCAGTCCCGGATTCCCACCGGGTTCCCTCTTGCCTCGTCCCGGGCCACGATCGGCACCCGGGACGAACCGCCGACGATCGGCACCCTACCCCGCGGGTGGACCTGGTCCGCGTCAGACAGCGCTGTCGAGTCCGCGCTCCTTGAGCCGCTCACGCGTGTTGGGGTTCACCGACGGCCGGAACGGGACCTCGACCACCTCCGCGCCGACCGGGCTGCCGGGCACGTGCGCGTACTGGACGGGCAGGTCGACGGCCAGCGGGGTGCCCACCGCCGAGAGTTCGACCGGCACGTACCCGAGCGCGATGTTCGTGCCGAGCTCGGGTGACCACCACGGCGAGGTCAGGTACCCGACCGGATCGCCGCCGGCCCGCCGCCGGACGAGCCAGAAGTCGGGCGCGTAGTCGTCGATGGGGCGGCCGCCGACCCGCAAGCCGACCAGCACCATCCGGAACGGTGGGGTGCCCGCCTCGACCTGCGCTCGGGCGCGCTCGAGTGCCGCCTTGCCGATGTAGTCGGCCTCCTTCGCCCGCGGCACCTGGTAGCCGAGGTTCACCTGGAACGGCAGCGTCTCGGCGTCCATGTCCTGACCCCAGGACAGGATCCCGGCAGCCACCCGCCGGTGGTGGGCCGGGGCGATGACCTGGAGGTTGTGCCGGCGCCCGGCGTCCAGCACGGCGTTCCACATCTCCTCGGCGTGGAGGCTGGCGTCACGGAGGTAGATCTCGTAGCCCTTCTCGCCGGTGAAGCCGGTCTGCGAGATGACCACCGGTAGCCCGGCGACGGTGGCCTCCATCAGCCCGTACGACGGCAGGTCCGCGAGGTCGGGGCCGACGAGGTCGACCATCAGGTCGACCGACCGCGGGCCCTGGATCTGGACCGGCGCGACGTCGATCTCGGCGATCCGCACGTCGAACGGCTGCCCGATCTTGACGCCCTGCAGCCAGAGCAGCAGGTCCGAGTCGGAGATGCTGAACCAGAACTCGTCCTCCGCGATCCGCAACAGCACCGGGTCGTTCAGGATCCCGCCGTACTCGTTGCAGAGGATCACGTACCGCGCACGCATCACGGGAATCTTCGCGGCGTCCCGCGTGATCACGAAGTTGACGAACGCCTCGGCGTCCGGGCCTTTCACGCGGATCTGGCGCTCGACCGCGACGTTCCACAGCGTGACGTGGTTGACGAGCGCCTCGTACTCGGCCATCGCGCCGCCGTCCTCCGGGCGGACGTAGCCGCGGGGGTGGTAGACGCGGTTGTACACCTCGGCCCGCCAGCACCCGGCGGCCGCCGAGAGGTGCCAGTACGGGGACTTGCGGATCCGCGTGGAGATCAACATCTCGACGGGGGTGGACCCGCTCTGCCGGAGGTTGATCGGGACGAGGCGGTCGGACTGGTCGACCGAAGGCTGGTTGTGGTGGGACGGGGCGGTAACGGCACCGTTCGTCATCTTCGTCTCCAAGATCTGCCGGATCAGATGATCAACGACCGCGGGCACCGGAAGAGCGAGCACGGAAAGATTCCGTACCGGATTCCTTTATCTCGCAGCGTGCGAGAACGGTACGACTCATTTCTAGATCGGTCAATGAGTTCCACGATGTGCAACTCGACAATTCGGCAGAATTGGAAGAGCACGCGCGACACGCCACGACATGTGGGGGTTCAACGTCGTCCGTGCCACAACATGTAGGGTCAGCGCCGCTGATGGTTCCGCTCCGCCAGCCAGGCGGAGGGAGGCGAGAGGGAACCCGGTGGAAATCCGGGACTGCCCCGCAGCGGTGAGCGGGAACGACCGCCGTCAGAAGCACTGGGTGTCACACCACCTGGGAAGCGACGGCCAGTAGGAGCGCCGGCCACGAGGTTGTGGCGGTGCACGCCCACGAGTCCGAAGACCTGCCATCGGCGAAGCCCGGTCCCCCGAGCTCGCGAGGAGAGAGCTGTGACCCCACCTGCCATCACCCCACCTGCCGTCATCACCGCCCCACCCACCCGCGTCGAGCGGCTCGTCGACGAGGCCGTGGCCGGCATCGCCGACGTCGACGCCGCCACGGTGCTGGCGGAGACCCGCCGCACGATCTACGACGGCATCACCGCGGACGAGCTCGCCCTCGCCCCGGTCATGGCCGCACGCTCCCTCGTCGAGTCGGAGCCGAACTACTCCGCCGTCGCGGCACGGTTGCTCCTCGACGGCCTGCGGACCGAAGCCCTGAGCCACCTGGCCGGGGCCCACCGGCAGGCGAGCCAGGACGAGATGGCCGCGATCTACCCCCGGTACGTCCGCGACTACCTGCGGCGGGCCGTTGCGCTGGAGCTGGCCGACCCGGCCCTGCTGACGTTCGACCTGGAACGGCTGACGGTGGCGCTGCGCCCGGAGCGCGACCTCGACTTCACGTTCCTCGGCCTGCAGACCCTCTACGACCGCTACTTCCTGCACGAGCAGGGCGTGCGCTTCGAGCTGCCCCAGGCGTTCTTCCTGCGGGTGGCCATGGGGTTGGCCCTGCGCGAGGACGACCGCGAGGGCCGCGCGATCGAGTTCTACGAGCTGCTGTCCTCTCATCGGTTCATGGCCTCCACGCCCACGCTGTTCAACTCCGGCACCACCCGGCCGCAGCTGTCGTCGTGCTTCCTCACCACCGTCGCCGACGACCTGGACTCGATCTTCCAGGGCTACCGGAACAACGCCCTGCTCGCGAAGTACTCCGGCGGGCTGGGCAACGACTGGACCCCGGTGCGCGGCCTCGGCGCCCACATCAAGGGCACCAACGGGCGCTCCCAGGGCGTCGTGCCGTTCCTCAAGATCGCCGGCGACACCGCGGTGGCCGTGAACCAGGGCGGCAAGCGCAAGGGCGCCGCCTGCGCGTACCTGGAGACCTGGCACGTCGACGTCGAGGAGTTCCTCGACCTGCGCAAGAACACCGGCGACGACCGCCGCCGCACCCACGACATGAACACCGCGAACTGGGTGCCCGACGAGTTCCTCCGCCGCGTCGAGGCGGGCGCGCAGTGGACCCTGTTCTCCCCAGACGAGACCCCCGACCTGCACGACCTCCACAGCACCGCGTTCGCCACCCGCTACCGCGAGTACGAGGCCGCGGCCGACCGCGGTGAGATCCGGGTGTTCCGGCGCGTCTCCGCGGTCGCGCTGTGGCGACGCATGCTGACGATGCTGTTCGAGACCGGCCACCCGTGGATCACGTTCAAGGACCCGTGCAACCTGCGCTCCCCGCAGCAGCACGTGGGCGTCGTGCACTCGTCGAACCTGTGCACGGAGATCACGCTCAACACGAAAGCCGGTGAGGACGGTGAGGTCGCCGTGTGCAACCTCGGCTCGGTCAACCTCGCCGCGCACACCGGCCCCGACGGGCTCGACACCGCGAAGCTGGAACGGACCGTGCGGACCGCCGTGCGGATGCTCGACAACGTGATCGACGTCAACTTCTACACGATCCCGCAGGCCGGCCGGTCCAACCTGCGCCACCGCCCGATCGGCCTCGGTCTCATGGGCTTCCAGGACGCGCTGTTCGCCCAGGGCATCCCGTTCGCGAGCGACGCCGCCGTCGAGTTCGCCGACCGCAGCATGGAGAACCTCAGCTACCACGCCATCGCCGCCTCGTCCGACCTCGCCGCCGAGCGCGGCCGGTACGGGAGCTACGACGGCTCGCTGTGGAGCCGCGGCATCCTGCCGATCGACTCGCTCGCGCTGCTGGCCGCCGCCCGCGACGGCGACGGCCTCGACGTCGACGCCTCGGTCACGCTCGACTGGGACGCCCTGCGGGACCGGGTGCGCGCGCAGGGGATGCGCAACTCCAACGTCATGGCCGTCGCGCCGACCGCGACGATCTCCAACATCTGCGGGGTCGGGCAGTCGATCGAGCCGCAGTTCCGGAACCTGTTCGTGAAGTCGAACATGTCCGGCGAGTTCACCGTGATCAACCAGTACCTGGTGGCCGACCTCAAGGCGCGCGGGCTGTGGGACCCGGCGATGGTGGCCGACCTGAAGCTCTTCGACGGCAGCCTCGGCCCGATCGACCGGGTGCCCGCCGACCTGAAGGCGCGCTACGCCACCGCCTTCGAGATCGAGCCGCACTGGCTGGTCGAGGCCGCGTCCCGGCGGCAGAAGTGGATCGACCAGGCCCAGTCGCTCAACCTCTACGTCGCCGCCCCGAGCGGCCGGGCACTCGACGAGCTCTACCGCCTGGCCTGGCACAAGGGCCTCAAGACCACCTACTACCTGCGGGCGCAGTCGGCCACGCACGTGGAGAAGTCCACCCTGCGCGGCACGGACGGCAAGCTCAACGCGGTCTCCGCCGCCCCGATCGAGACTGCGGCGTGCAGCGTCGACGACGCGGACTGCGAGGCCTGCCAGTGACCACCGGGTTGGAGACGATCGACCGCGGCGCCGCCCCGGTCGACGCCGACGCGAAGCGGATGATCAACGCCCGGGCGGACGTCAACCAGCTCCTCCCGCTCAAGTACCGCTGGGCGTGGGACCGCTACCTCGCGGCGTGCAGCAACCACTGGATGCCCACCGAGGTCGGGATGCAGGCCGACATCGCGCTCTGGCGCTCCCGCGACGGCCTCACCGCCGACGAGCGGCTGATGGTGCAGCGCAACCTCGGGTTCTTCGCCACGGCCGAGTCGCTGGTGGCCAACAACATCGTGCTGGCCGTCTACCGGCACCTCACCAACCCCGAGTGCCGCCAGTACCTGCTGCGGCAGGCCTTCGAGGAGGCCGTGCACACCCACACGTTCCAGTACATCTGCGAGAGCCTCGGCCTCGACGAGGGCGAGCTGTTCAACATGTACCGCGAGGTGCCCTCGATCACCGACAAGGACGCGTGGGCCCTGCGGTACACCGAGAGCCTCTCCGACCCCGGCTTCACCACCGGCACGCCCGGGGCCGACCGGGCGTTCCTGCGTGATCTCGTCGCGTTCTACGTGGTGTTCGAGGGCATGTGGTTCTACACCGGGTTCGCGCAGATCCTGTCGCTGGGGCGCCGGAACAAGCTGGTGGGCGTCGCCGAGCAGTACCAGTACATCCTGCGCGACGAGTCGATCCACCTGAACTTCGGCATCGACTGCATCAACCAGATCAAGCTCGAGAACCCGCACCTGTGGACGGACGGGTTCGCCGACGAGATCCGGGGCATGCTCGGAGAGGCCTGCGAGCTGGAGATCGCCTACGCCCGCGACACCATGCCCCGCGGCATGCTCGGCCTCACCGCGGACGCCTGCGCGCAGTACCTGCGGTTCATCACCGACCGCCGCGCCCGGCAGATCGGGCTCGAACCGCTGCACGGCGAGCCCGACAACCCGTTCCCGTGGATCTCGGAGGCCATGGACCTGAAGAAGGAGAAGAACTTCTTCGAGACCCGGGTGATCGACTACCGGTCGGGCGGAACGCTCGCCTGGGACTGACGGCAGCATCGCCGGCGCGGCGGCGCCAACAGCACGTCCTCAGGGGACGAGGATGACCTTCCCGGTGACGTGCCCGCCCTCCACCAGCGCGAGGGCGGCCGCCGCGTCGGACAGCGGCCGGACCTCCGTGACGTGCGGGTCCAGGTCACCGGCCTGCACCAGCCGCGCCAGCTCGGTGAGCACCGCCGTGCTCCGGTCCCGCTCGAGGGAGAAGCCTCCGAGCTCGATCGCCAGTGGCCGGTCCGCGATCGACGTCAGCCGCGAGGCGTCCGGGAGCAGCCCGGCGACGGTCCGCAGGGCGTCGCCACCGACCATGTCGAGGATCGCGTCCACCCCGTCCGGGGCCGCCGCGCGCACCCGCTCGACGACACCGTCACCGTAGGCCACGGGAACCCCGCCGAGCTTCGCCACCAGATCGTGCTTGGCCGGGCTCGCCACCCCGATCACCCGCAGCCCGCGCGCGCTGGCCAACTGCACGGCCGGGATCCCCACCCCGCCGCCGGCGCCGTTGGCCAGGAACGTCGCTCCCGCGGGCAGGCCGAGCCGGTTCAGCGCGTCGAACGCGGTACCCGCCGCCACCGGCAGCGCCGCCGCATCCTCCGGGCTCACCCCGTCCGGCCGGTGCGCCGCGAACGACGCCGTGACCACCGCCTGCTCGGCCCAGCCGCCGACCATCCCCGGACAGCCGCCGAACACCTCGTCACCGACCGCGAAACCGGACACTCCGGGGCCCACGGCGACGACCGTGCCGGCGACCTCCCTGCCCAGGACCGCGGGCCCGCTGGTGCCGTAGGAGCCGTCCCGGACCCGCCAGTCCCCCGGGTTCACCCCGGCCGCCCGCACCCGCACCAGCAGCTCGTCGGTGCCCGGCTCCGGGACGGGGACATCCAGGAACGCCTGCTTCTCCGGACCGCCTACCTCAGTGAATCCATATGCGCGCACGGGATCAACTTACGACTCGAGGTACGACTTCAGGTCGGAGCGGTCGGCGTCCTTCTCGTCGGTGATGGCGTAGAAGACCATCCCGGCGTCGGAGACGTCGCCGTTGCCCACCAGGTCGAGCCGGGAGTACAGCCATTCCAGGTTGTCGTCGCCGCTGTCCTGCAGGAAGTCCCAGAAGTCCATCTCGGTGGGGCCGAGCCCGGAGTTCTGGTCGGGGATGTCCACCTTCTCGCAGCCCAGGTCGAGCAGGTCGTCGTAGTCGTGACCGCCGTGCTCCTCCTTGCCGTGGGTCTGGTTGAAGCTGTCCTCGCCGTGGGTGATGCACTCCACGTGCTTGCGGGCTTCCGAGTCGGCGGCGTCCAGCGCCATCCAGACGGTCTCGATGGGTCCGGCGAGCACGATCGAGAGCTGGTCGTCGTCGGTGGAGGCGTTGATCTCCTTCACCAGGTTCTGGGTGCCGGCGTCCAGCTGGTCCTTGTCGGTGTCGTCGAAGAACCGGGACATGTCGAACCCGAAGCGTTCGCCGCCCTCCTTGGCGCTCTCCGTCATGTTCTTGACGTGGTCGGCGTCGGAGTCCCAGATGTGGTTGTTGTAGTCGAAGTGCACCAGGTTGGCCTGGAGGTTCTTGTGCGCGAGGAGCGCCAGCGCCATGGGCGTGGACGCCCAGTCGTCGTTGTCGTGCTGGTTGCCGTCCGCCGAGATGGCGATGCGCCCGACCTCGGCGTCGAACTTGCTTCCCCCGCCGTCCTGGCCGTCCGCCGAGCCGCCGCCCGTGCCCTCGGCACAGTCGTCGGGCTGGCCCGGCTTGTAGATGCCGCAGCCGTCCGCCGTGCCGGGGATCTCGGTGCCGCACGCCGCGAGCAGGGCGGTCGCCGCGAGCACGGCAAGCACGGCCGCGAGCCGACGCGACCGGTGACGGCAGACCGCCATCGTGCCTCCGATCTTCTGGGTGCCTCTTCCGGGCGCACGATCTTCAGCGCGCTGGGGACCGACCGTGGCACAGCCACCCTGTGAGCGCGCTGAGGTTGTGACCGGGGTGAGAGCGGCTACCGCCGCGCGTACACGCGCACCCAGTCGACCTCCAGGCGGACCTCGGCCGGCGTGGTCTCGTCCGGCGCGAGGATCCACTCCTCGTAGGGGCCCATGTCGAGCTGGATCGTCAGGTGCATCGGGCTCGTCGGGATCACGTTGCGGTCGGTGGTCTCGAACTGCTTGACCCCGTCGACGTACCAGGTGATGCGGTCGGGCAGCCAGTCCATGGCGAACGTGTGCCACTGGCTGAAGTCGCCGCTCACCTTGCTGCCCGCGAGCTTGTTCTGAGCCGAGTAGTGGATCACGAAATGGGCCTGCGCCCGGTCCTCCCGGGGCACCTCCATCATGTCCAGCTCGCCGTCGGCCGCCTTGTCCAGGGAGTCCGGCCACAGCAGGATGGCCGAACCCCGGCCGCGCCCCTTGTCGGTCCGGGCCCGGAACTCCCAACGCCCGTACCGCTGGCTGCGCTCGTGGTTCATGCCGCCCGAGACGTTGCCGCGGGCGGTGATGCGCAGCTTGCCGTCCGCCGCTGTGATCGCCTGGGGACGGCGGTAGCCGTTGCCGAACCCGCCCACCGAGTTGTAGCGGTTCCAGACGGCGGGATCGAGCCGCGGATCGGTGAAGTCGTCGCTGAACACCAGCCGCCACTCGTCCCCGGCGCGGCTCTCGGACGAGTGCGCCATGTTCGACAATGGCGTGGGGACGTCGGTCGGCGGGGGCGACGGCACGGGCAGCGCCTCGAACAGGTCCGGCTCGTGCAGCGCGGCGGTCCCGCCCCCGCACCCGGCCACCAGGACGACGACGGCACCGAGCAGCGCTGTCCACACGCGCCGCGGGACCCGGGACATCCTGCCTCCTCGCGTGCCGGCCGGAGGGGGAGCCGCGGGGAGCGCCGGCCCGCGAGGCGACCCTAACAAATCGGACTAAACGGGTGATACCGGCCGCTGTCCTGTTCAGAGCCAGCCGCTGTCCCGCGCGATCTGCACCGCCTCCGTGCGGCTGCCGGCCCCGAGCTTCTGCATGGCCGACGAGAGGTAGTTGCGCACGGTGCCGGGCGAGAGGTGGACCCGGCGGGCGATGTCCGCGGCCGTCCCCGCCGCGTCGACGGAACGGAGCACCTCGAGCTCGCGGTCGGTCAAAGGGCAGTCCTCGGCCATGAGCGCGGTCATGGCCAGGTCGGGGTCGACGTAGCGGCCGCCGCGGTGCACCCGCCGGATGACGTCGGCGAGCACCGTGGCAGGTGCGCTCTTCGTGACGAACCCGGCAGCGCCCGCGGCGAGCGCACGCCGCAGCACACCGGGCCGGGCGTGCCGGGTCAGCACGATGCAACGCGTGCCGGACTCGTTCGCCGACACCCACTGCGCCACCTCGGCGCCGTCGCGCCCCGGCATCTCCACGTCCAGCACCGCGACGTCGGGCCGGTGCTGCCCGATGATCGCGATCGCCTCGTCGCCGGTGCCCGCCTCGCCGACCACGACGAGGTCGGACTCCAGCCCGAGCAGGGCGCCGACCGCGCCCCGGGTCAGGGACTCGTCGTCGGCCAGCACGAGGCGGATCCGCTCGCCGTTCATCGCGCCGCCCCGCGCAGCAGAGCGTCGAGGCGGAAGGTGCCGCCCGGTCCCGGGCCGGCGTCCAGCCGCCCGGAATGCTCGCTCAGGTATCGCTCGAGCGCGATCAACCCGGTGCCGGACCCGGCGGCGTTCCCCGGGCCCACCCCATCGTTCTCGACCCGGAGGCGGGCGTCCCCATCCGCCACGTCGATCTCGATCGTGCACCTCCGCGGTTCGGCGTGCCGCAGCACGTTGGTCATCGCCTCCCGCAGGACGCGCCCGAGCACGTTGCGGGCCGCCGGACCGACCGTGTCCGGGCTGCCGTGCAGGGAGAGCTCGACGCCGGCGGAGTCGAGCACGGCACGGGCCCCCGCGAGCTCGGTGACCAGGTCGGTGTCGCGGGTCTCCCGCGCCAGGGAGCGGACCTCACTGAGCGACTCGCGGGCGACGCGCTGGACGTCCTCCATCTCGGCGCGGGCCCGGTCGGGGTCTGCGGTCTGCAGGCGGGTGGCGAGCTCGGCCTTGAAGGCGACGACCTCCAACGCGTGCCCGAGGATGTCGTGCAGGTCGTCGGCGAGCCGCAGCCGCTCCCGGGCCGCGGCGAGCTCGGCGGCCGTCCGGCGGGCCTCGTCGAGGTCGGTGACGGCCTTGAGCCACCACAGGCGCTCGACGTCGACGACCCACATGACCGCGATGTAGAACGCCGCGATGATCGTGCCGATCCACGGCGAGACCTCCGGGGGCAGCTCCGCGTAGACGGGCAGGCTCACCCGGTACCCCGCGACGATGACGACGGCCGTGGCGGCAACCACCCAGACCGCCGTCGCGCGCGCTCGCATCCCGGCCACGACGTCGCCCAGCAGCACCCCGCCGACCAGCGCCCACACGAACCCGGAGAAGCCGCTCGCGAGGCCGGCCAGTGTGATCGCCAGCCCGACGGCGCTCGCCGCCACGACGAACCACGGCCGGGCGCGGCGCCCCGGCGACGTGACGTGCTCGCGGATCCGCCACAGGTGCAGGCCGAGCGCCGCGAGGTACAGCACCAGGAGCGTGGCGCTGAAACCCACGTAGGGCCAACCGCCCCACGTGATGGACGCCGGCACCAGCAGCAGCCACCCCACCGTGATCAGCAGGCCGATCCGGCCGAACCGGCGCGCCGCGCGGACCTTGCGCTCCTCGGCTCCCTGCAGCGGCGAGACGTCCACGGCGGCCAACGTAACCGACCGGCAACGCCCGCACCTGCGCTGATGACAGCTGTCATCGGCATCGCTGCGGTCTGTCAGCCCGAGCGATGATCAGCGCGACTACTGGCGACGCCCCGCCGGCCGCAACAGTGGATCCATGACGCAGACGACCCGTTGGCCGGCCCCGCCCGATACGCCGCCCGACCAGGTCCCTGCCGTCACGGTGCGCGACCTGCGCGTCCGGTACGGCGGCTTCGAGGCCGTCCGCGGCATCGACATCGACGTGCGGCGCGGGGAGATCTTCGCCCTGCTCGGCACGAACGGTGCGGGCAAGACCACCACGCTGGAGGTGCTCGGGGGCTTCGGCCCCCGCAGCAGCGGAACGGTCTCGGTGCTCGGCCTCGACCCGGCGACCCAGCGCGCGGAACTGCGCGCACGCATGGGCGTCCAGCTCCAGGAAGGCGGCTTCGTCGAGGAGCTGACCATGCACGAGACGCTGCAGCTGTGGCAGCGGCTCGTCGACCGGCCGGACCGGCCGGAACGGCTGCTCGACCGGTTCGAGCTGCGGGGCCGGCGCGACGTGCCCGTCGGGAAGCTGTCGGGCGGCGAGAAGCGGCGGCTCGACCTGGCTCTGGCGGTGTGGGGGTCGCCAGACCTGGTCGTCCTCGACGAGCCGACGACCGGCCTCGACCCGGAGTCCCGACGCCGCGCCTGGGACGCCATCCAGGAGCTGCAGGAAGCCGGTCGCACCGTCGTGCTCACCACGCACCACCTCGAGGAGGCCGAGGCGCTCGCCGACCGGGTGGCGATCATGCACGAGGGGCGGATCGTGGCGGGAACGCTCGCGGAGATCGTCGGCGCCCGGCCCGCCGGGTTCACCGCCACGGTGCCCGCGGGCGTCGGCCGCACAGGGGTGCGGCGGGCCGACGTCCGCGCCGCCCCGGCCTCGCTGGCCGACATCTACCACGCCGTTCGCACCGAGGTGGGGAACGCGCCATGACCGCCGCGGGGGAGACCCGGCCGAGCCGGGTGCTCGCGCTGGTCGCCACCGAGCTGAAGCTGATCTTGCGCAACCGGAGGGCGGCCGTGTCGGCGATCGTGGTGCCGCTCGGCATCGGCCTGTTCTGGGCCTTCACCTTCGACACGGGCGGAGATTCGACCCGCCTGTCCATCGTGGTGGCCCTGCAGCTTGCCGTCGTCCTCGGCATGACGGTCTACGTGACTGCCACCCAGACGCTGGTGGCCCGACGGCAGTCCGGGGTGCTCAAGCGCATGCGCACCACCGGCCTGGGAGATGCGGAGCTGCTCGTCGCGACGACGGCGCCGAGCGCAGCGCTCGGGATCGTGCAGCTCGCGGTGTTCGCCGTCATCGACGCGGTGAACGGAACATCGCCGCCGAGCGACCCGGTGCCGCTCGTACCGGCGGTGTTCGGTGGGCTCGCGCTCGCCGTCGCCGCGTCGTTCGCGACGGCGGGCGTCACCTCCACGCCGGAGCGGGCCCAGGTCACGACGATGCCGATCGTGTTCGTGATGCTCGGCGGGGCGGTCGTGTTGACGGCGATCCCGCTGGACAGCCGGCTGCAGGCGCTCGTGCTGCTCCCCGGGGCCGCGGTCGGGCAGTTGGTGCAGCTCGCGATGACCGGGGCCACGTGGGCGCCCGGAGCGGCCGGGCTGCCCGCGGTGGTGCCGGCGCTGCTCGCGCTGGCCTTGTGGACCACGGTGTTCGCCGTGCTCGCGAAGCGCACGGTCCGGTGGGGCCCGCAGCACTGATCCGCATCAGAACGGTGGTTCCTCCTCGTCGTCGGGTGCTGGTGGGGGTGGTGGTGGCGGGTCGCGACCTTCCCGCCACAGGATGTGCGGGTCGACCGGGTGCCCGTGGGCGCCGTCGAGATCATCGCGCGGGTCCTCACCGTCCAGTGGTGGGTCCGGGTCGGGCAGGTCGGGCCGGATTGGCTCCCCCCGCGTGCGGTAGATCCGCCCGAGCGGGGAGATCCACACGAAGTGCCCTGGCTCGGGTTGGCTCAGGGTCCAGCCGCGGTCTTTGTCGGGGTGGTGGCGCCAGCAGCTGGGTCCGAGGTTGATCTCGAGGGTGCGCCCGCCCCAGGCGTGGTCCCAGGTGTGGTCGAGGTCCGAGCGGCGTGCGGAGCGTTCGCAGCCGGAGCCGATGCAGGTGCGGTCCCGTACCTGCACGTGGCGCCCCAGGGCGGCGCGGGCGAACCGGGCGCGCGGGTTCTTGGCGAGTTCGCGCCACAGCCGGTGCCGGTCCGCCCATTGGGCGGCGATCTCGGCGATCACCCCGGCCCATTCCCCGGCCTGCTGGGGGTCGGCGGCGAAGCGGGTCAGCTCGACCAGGGTCAGGTGTAGTTCGACCACCCCACCGCGGACTCGGTCCGGGGGTGGGCCGTTGGTGCGGGGGCGGCGGCGTAGCGGCCCGGCAAGTAGGAGGTATCCGCGGGTGTCGACGATGGCGAACTGCCACCGGGCGCCGCGACGTTGTCGGGCCACCGTGGCGCGGGCGATGTGGGGGTCGACCGGGCCGAGGCCGGGGATCTCGGCGGGCCGCTGGTCGTGGCCCAGCAGGGTGGCCAGCCCGGCGCGCAGTTCGATGCCCTCCCGGATCCCGATCCGCTCACCGCTCCAACGGCCCCCACCCGTGTCGGGCGGGTCGGTCGCACTCGCGCCGGTCAGGGCCTCACTGGTCGGGGCGTCACTGGTCGGGGCGTCACTGGTCGGGGCATGTGCGCCTGGTCCCCCGCCGGTGAGGTGACCCACCGGGTGATCCTCGGCGGAGTCCCCGCTGGCACCTGCGGTGGCGGCGGCCTCCTCCTCGGGTCCCGGGTCGCTGACCCGCTCGCTGCCCTCGCCGCGGTCGCCGGCGGCCGCATCTGCGGTGGCGCCACTACCCGCCGAGTCCTCGGTGCCCGCGATGGCGGCGGTGGCGGTGGCGGTGGCGGTGTCGGTCGGCCCGGTGTCGACGGCCTTGACCTCGACAGTGTCGGTGCCGGCGGCCTCGGTGCCGGTGCCGGTGCCGTCGGTCTGGGTGTCGGTGTCTTCCGGCCGGGATTGGGCCAGCAACCGGGCCAGGATCTCCGCCTCGGTCAGCCCGTGGAACGACCCGTGCAGCATCCCCAGGAACAGATCGGCCGAGATCTGGGATAGCCGGCCCGGGTGCCCGGCCCGTTTCGCCGCCTCCGCCAACCGGTCCAGGCGTGCCGCCGCGGCGGCCGCCTCGTCCGGGGGCAGGCCTTCCCCGGACAGGGTGGCGGTGCCGTCCCGGTTCAGATACAGCGCCACCCCACGCCCGCGCAGCCCGCGCCGGTAGCGGCGGCGGTGGAACTCCGGGTCGATCGCCAGGATCGCGGCCAGCAACCGCCGCGACAGCCGCCGCGCCGTCCACCCCGGCGCCAGGGGCACGAACCGTTCACACAACCGCCGGATCTGGGCGGGGGTGAGCTCCCCGCGGGCCGGGTCGAGGTGGTCGCAGAAGACTTTCGCCTTACCCCGGTCGATCAACCCATGTTCGAGGGCGGCGAACACCAGCGGCAGCCCGCGCACCAGGACCCGGGCGAAGTCCAGTTCCCGATCGGCCGCGGTGGGGGTCCAGGTCAGGGCGGCGGCGATCTCGTGGGAGGCCCACTCGAAGTCGTCCCCGGCCCGCGCCACCGCCTCGTCGGACAGCCCCGCGACCGGGACCGCACAGGAAATCTCGACCATCCCGGCCAGCAGCCCGGCCTGCTCGTGCGCGAGCTGTCGGGAGCGGGCTTGCAGGACCTCGACCAGCCGCGCGTTCGGCACCCGCGACCACGGCAACTCAGCCAGCAGCGCGGACAGCTGCGGACCGGGCGGTAAGTCCACCACCCGGTCGATCAGCTCCACCACTCCCGGCATGATTCGAACCTACGTTCGACTACTGACACTTCCGGCGCCCCCGAGCCCGACCCGGACGAGACCACCCGAACGGCCCAGCCGACAGTGTCAGCGACGGGCAGGCCCCGCACTAGCAGGGCCCACCCACCGGGGCGAGCAGGATGATCGGGATCTTGCGGGAGGTCTTCCGCGCGTAGTCGTCGTAGAGCGGGAAGATGTTCACCATCTGGGCCCAGAGGGACGCGTGCTCGGCGGGGGATGCGACGCGGGCGCGTGCGGTGAACCGGTGGGTGCCGACCTGCACCCCGACGCTGGGCTCCGCCTCGAGGTTCATGAACCATGCCGGGTGCTCCTCGGCGCCGCCTTTCGAGGCGACGACGACGTACTCGCCGCCCGAGGTGCCGTAGATCAGGCAGGTGCGGCGGGGCGTGCCGGTCCGGCGTCCGGTCGTGGCGAGCACGAGGGTGTGCACGCCGTCGTTCTCGTGCCCCTCGGCGCCGCCCGAGGCGAGGTACGTGCGGGTGTGCTCGGCGACCCAGTCCCACTGCGAGTCGGTGGCGCGGTCGAGGTCCTCGGCGATGGCCATGGCGGCGGTCCTTTCGGTGCGTGGGATGCGGCCACGCCGGCCGCATCTGCCCCTGGGACGGAGCCGTCACGCCGGTCTCGACATCCCGGCCGCATCTTTCGTCGACAACCGCCGGCCCGCAGCCCGCGGCACGGCTGGTCCGAACGCCGATGCCCCGACCAATTCGCATTATCAATTCGCCGGGGCGACATCCAGCTTTTCTCGGCTACGTCATCCGTCTCGGCTATTCCCGGATATCTTCGCGGGGCCGAGCACATCCCCGATGATGGCCCGAACGGCACCACCCAGGAGGTGACAGTGATCGACTGGTCGCGCGCGATCCTCGACCCGACCGGCGAGGTGGAGCGCGGCGAGGACCGCGCCCTCTCCCCACGGCCTGCCACGCTGCACGGGGCCACCCTCGGGCTGTTGGACAACGGCAAGCCGAACGCGGCGCTGCTGCTCGAGGAGGTCGGCCGGCAGCTCTCCGAACGGTTCCGGCTGCAGGACGTCAAGGCGTACACGAAGGACTACTTCGGCACTCCGGTGGAACGAACGCAGGTCGAGCGCATCGTCGCGAACTGCAACTTCGCCGTCACGGCGGTCGGTGATTGAGGCTCGTGCAGCGCGGCCAGTCTGGCCGACGGGATCCTGCTGGAACGTGCCGGCGTGCCGGCCGTCAGCATCTGCACCGAGCCGTTCCGACTCGCCGCCGACGCGATGGCGCGCTCGTACGGCTTCCCCGACTACCCGTACGTCGTCACCGAGCATCCGGTGGCGAGCCTGTCGCGTGAGGAGGTCCGCGAGCGCGTGCGGCTGATGATCCCCCGCATCCTCGAGATCCTGGGGGTCGCGGAATGACGGTCGACAACGAGGCCCGCGCGATCGTGGATGCGCTCGTCGACGCGGTCGAGTACTGCTACGACCAGGAGTGGAGCGACGGGCTCCCGGTGGTCCCGTGCACGCCCGAACGGCTCGATGCGTTCCTCGCGCAGACCGATCGCGGGCCGGACGACGTGCTGCTGGCCATGCCGCAGATCGGGCGGGAGTGCACGGTCCGGATGGCCGCGCTGAACGCCGCGATGGCCGGCTGCCGCCCGGAGTACTTCCCGGTGGTGCTCGCGGTGTGGGACTCGCTGCGCGCCGAGGGGTACGCGGGCAAGGGCATCTGGCAGAGCACCACCGGCACCGCGCCACTGGTGCTCGTGAACGGGCCGGTGCGCGGGCAGATCGGGATCAACTGCAAGGGCAACGTGTTCGGCTCCGGTTTCCGCGCCAACGCGACGATCGGGCGGGCGATCCGGCTCGCGGCGATCAACGTGTTCGGGCTCCGCCCGCACGCGCTCGACCAGGCCACCCAGGGCACCCCGGCGAAGTACACGTGCTGCATCGGGGAGAACCAGGAGGAGAGCCCGTGGGGGGCGTTCCACGAGGAGTTCGGGTTCGGGCCGGACGAGAGCGCGGTCACCGTGATGACGATCCGCTCGGTCTCGCACATCGAGGCGCGGCACACCAGCGAGGCGACGCAACTGCTGCGTGACCTGGCCGGCACGGTCGCGCGCACGGGCGCCCTGCTGCACCACGCGATCTCCACCTGCCTGGTGCTCGGCCCGGAGCACGCCCACCTCCTGGCCGGGCAGGGCTGGGACAAGCCGGCCATCCGCAGGTTCGTGTACGAGGAGGCGCGGCTCGGGAAGGAGGATCTCGACCGGGTCGGCAAGACCGCGATCTCGCGCACGACCTCGTGGCGGCTGCCCGCCGACCACCCCGAGGCGGTGCTCGACGACCGCATCGACCCCGCCACCGGCGCTTTCCACGTGCTCACCTCGCCGGACGCCGTGCAGATCGTGGTGGCCGGCGCGTCGAACTCCGGGGTGTCGGCGGTGGTCGACACGTTCGGGCCGCGCGGCGACCGGCCCGCGCTCGCCCCGGTGCGGGCTGCGCCGCACTGACCCTCAGGTCGCGGCCAGGGCTCCGCGGAGCTTGTTGCGCGAGTCGACGGCGAGTTTGGTGAACACCTTGCGGAGGTGCCATTCGACGGTGCGAGGGCTGATGAACAGCGTGGCGCCGATCTCTGAGTTCGTCATGCCGTCGCCGGCGAGCCGGGCGATCTGGGCCTCCTGCGCGGTGAGGGCGTCGCGGGTCTCGACCACGCGGTGGCGCACCGACTCGCCGGTGGTCAGCAACTCGCGACGGGCGCGTTCGGCGAAGGCCTCGGCACCGAAGCGGTGCAGCCGCTCGGACCGCGTGCGTGGTCAGCTCGTTCCGGCAGAGGGTCAACCGCGGTCCGGTCGTCGGCAACCCGCAGCCCACGGGGCAGCAGGAGGTCCACGCGGTCCCGGCGACGCAACGCGCGACGCTCGTCCTCGCTCAAGCCGCCCCACACCCCGGCGGTCTGCCCCGTCGACAGCGCCCACGTCCGGCACCGGATCATCACCGGGCAGCGTCGGCACACGGCCTTGGCCCGGGCCGTCTGGGCGAGGCCCGGCCCTTCGGTGCCGACCGGGAAGAACAACTCCGGTTCCTCCGCGCGGCACGCCGCTCTGAAAAGCCAGTCCACGACGATCCCCCTTCCGGGGATGGCTGATGACGAGGTAACTATCGGCCTCCGGCTGCGCCGATCGCCCCGGTGAAGGCCCCGGGCATCCCCCCGGCGCACATCCGGGACCCCGTGCATCCGGCACCGGGGCCCTGGCCGCTCCACCCCGGGGATCCACCCGGGGCCACCAAGGGCGCGAGCGGCACCCGAGCCGCACGACGGTGGTCGTATGCCCGTCGACATCGTGTTCGAGTCCGGCTCGTCACCCGTCTCGACAGCCGAGGAAGCGGCGGACTTCCAGACCGTCCGCCCGCGCCTGTTCGGGATCGCGTACCGGCTGCTGGGCCGGGCGGCCGACGCCGAGGACGTCGCCCAGGACGTCTGGGTCCGCTGGCAGCGTGCCGACCGGGCACGGCGGGTCGTGGCGTGACCGATCGTTGAGTCGAATACCAGTCCCACCGGTCGGCTGACCTAGACTCTGCTCGGGCCACGGGCCCAGCGGTGTCTTCTGACGGGAGCGACGACCAGTGGCCGAGCCAGCGACCACCGACCGCCCGGGCAGCCGGGTGGAGCGCCGCCGGGACCGGCGCAAGGCCGAGATCGTCCGGACCGCGACCGAGCTGCTGTCCGACCACGGCTACCAGGGGATGAACCTGGAGGACGTCGCCGAACGGACCGACATCGCCAAGGCCACGCTCTACCACTACTTCTCCGGCAAGGACGAGCTGGTCGCCGCGGTGATCGAGGCGCTGACGGTCGACGTCAACCGGCGCCTCGAGCAGGAGCTCGACGGCGTCCGGGACCGCAGCCACCTCGAGCAGATCCGCACCCTGATCCGGGAGCAGATCCGGATCCTCACCGACACGGCCCCCGAGGTCGCCACGCTGTTCTCCTGGCCGAAGACGTGGCCCGACTCCTTCCAGGACACCATGAAGGAGAGCCGGCGCCGCCACGACGCGATCTTCCGCCGGGTCGTCGAGGCCGGGCTCGCGGCGGGCGAGTTCGACTGCCCGAACCCGGACGTCGCGCTGCAGTGCCTGCACGGGGTGCTGAACCAGTCCTCCCTGTGGATCCGCCCGTCGCTGCCCGCGGAGAAGAAGGCCGAGCTGTGGGAGGCGGTCGTGGACACCGCGTCCCGGATGTTCAGCCTCGACGGTGCCCGGTGAGAGGGCACTGATCAGCCGGCCATCGTCAGGCCACCGCTGACGCTGAGCACCTGGCCGGTGACGTAGTTCGCGTGGTCCGACGCGAAGAACAGGACCGCGTCGGCCACCTCCTCCGGCGCGGCGAGCCTGCGGAACGGGATGGCCCGGACCAGCCCTTCCCGCACCTTCTCCGGCAGGGACGCGAACAGCGGCGTGTCGGTGGGGCCGGGGCAGACGCAGTTGACGTTGATCCGGTGGCGGGCCATCTCGCGCGCCAGCGACTTGCTGAAGGCGATCAGCCCACCCTTCGTGCCTGCGTAGACGGTCTCCCCCAGGCTGCCGACCCGACCCGCGTCGCTGGCGATGTTGACGATCTTGACCGGGCGTTCCGCCGCGAGGATCGGCTCGAGGAACGCGTGGGTCAGCCGGACGGGCCCGAGGAAGTTCACCGCGGCCAGCTGCTCCCACAGCGCGTCGTCGTTCTGCATGAACGGTTCGACCCGGTCGAACCCGGCGGCGTTGACGATCACGTCCGGCAGCCCGTGCGTGGCCACGACCTCGTCGCGCAGCGCGAGGATCGCGTCCCTGTCACCCAGGTCGGCCTGGTGCGGCGCGGACCGGCCGTCGATCGCCCGCACGGTGGCAGCGAGCCCTTCGGCGTCCCGGTCGACGGCCGCGACCGTGGCACCCGCCCTCGCCATCCCCACCGCGACGGCCCGCCCGATGCCGGACGCCGCGCCGGTGACGATCGCAACCTTGTTCCCGAGATCCATCGGGCCGCCTCCCTCGCATCCGGATCGGACGGTATCAGTTCTTCGACCGATAAGTCGAATATCAGTCGGCCTGGTCGAAGAACCGTAACTATGGTTGACTCAGGCGCGACGAACGGGAGGAACCACCGTGAGCCTCGACGGATACACGCAGCTGACGTTCGACCGCCGCGCGAACGGCGTCCTGCTCATCACGCTCGACCGGCCGGACAAGTACAACGCCACCGACGAGGTGATGCACGGTGAGCTCGCCCGGGTCTGGAACGACGTCGCCGCCGATCCGGAGACCCGCGTCGCCGTGATCACCGGCGCGGGCAAGGCGTTCTCCGCGGGCGGCGACCTGGCCATGGTCGAACGGATGGCCGGCGACTACGACCGCGTCTCGCACATGCTCGAGGAGATGAGCGCCCTCGTCTACAACATCATCAACTGCGACAAGCCCATCGTCTCGGCCATCAACGGCGTCGCCGTCGGCGCAGGCACCGTCGCCGCGCTGCTGGCCGACGTCGCCATCGCCGCCGAGGACGCCCGCATCGGCGACGGGCACGTCAAGCTCGGGGTTGCGGCAGGCGATCACGCCGCGATCATCTGGCCCCTGCTGGCCGGCATGGCCAAGGCCCGCTACTACCTGCTCACCGGCGAGATGCTCACCGGCGCCGAGGCCGAACGGCTCGGCATGGTGGCCAAGGCCCTGCCCCGCGACCAGGTGCTCGACGAGGCGCTGCGCGTCGCCGACGCGCTGGCCACCGGCTCCCAGCCCGCCATCCGGCTCACCAAGAAGGCGCTCAACAACTGGCTGCGAGCCGCGGGCCCCGCCTTCGACCAGTCCGCCGCCTACGAGATGTTGACCTTCATGGGCCCCGACGTCGTCGAGGGCTACACCGCGCTGCGCGAGAAGCGCGCCCCCCGCTTCCCCTCCGCCCAGTCCTGAGGGAGGGCATCATGCGACGCAGGCTGTGGGACACCGAGCACGGGGACACCGCGAACGGCGACTTCCGCGCCACGGTGCGCCGGTTCGTCGAGAAGGAGGTCGCCCCGCACACCCAGCGGTGGTCCGAGGCGGGCATCGTCCCCCGCGAGCTGTTCACCGCGGCCGGTGCCGCGGGGCTCCTGTCGACGGCCGTCCCCGAGCAGTTCGGTGGCGGCGGGGTCCCCGACTTCCGGTTCAACCTGGTCCTGGGTGAGGAGCTGGCCCGGGTGGGCGCCGCGGCGGTTGCGATCGGCCTCACCCTGCACACCGATGTGTGCACGCCGTACTTCCTCCGGCTCACGAACGACGAGCAGAAGCGCCGCTGGCTGCCCGGCATCGCCTCCGGCGAGCTGATCACAGCCATCGCGATGACCGAGCCGGCGATCGGCTCCGACCTCGCCTCGATGACCACCACCGCCCGCCGCGACGGCGACCACTACCGCGTCACCGGCAGCAAGACGTTCATCAGCAACGGCATCAACGCCGACCTCGTGATCCTGGCCGTCAAGACCGACCCCGCCCGGGCGCACCGCGGGATGAGCCTGCTCGTGGTCGAACGCGGCACGCCCGGCTTCGACCGCGGCCGCAACCTGGCCAAGATGGGCCAGCACGCCCAGGACACCGCCGAGCTCTTCTTCGACGACGCGCGCGTCCCGGCGGCCAACCTCCTCGGTGTGGAGGGCGAGGGCTTCCGGCACCTCACCGACAACCTGCCGCAGGAACGCCTCTCGCTCGCCGCATACGGCGTGGCGGCCGCCCGCGCCGCGCTGGGCTGGACCCTCGACTACGTGCAGGGCCGCGAAGCGTTCGGCCGGCCGATCGGCGGGTTCCAGAACACCCGGTTCCGGCTCGCCGAGCTGGCCACCGAGGTCGACGTCGCGCAGGCGTTCGTCGACCAGTGCGTGCTCGCGCTGGCCGACGGCGAGCTGTCCGCGGCCGACGCGGCGAAGGCGAAGTGGTGGTGCACCGAGCTGCAGGGCCGCGCCGTCGACCTCGGCGTCCAGCTGCACGGCGGCTACGGCTACATGGCCGAGTACCCGATCGCGCAGGCCTGGGCCGACGCGCGCATCACCCGCATCTACGGCGGCACCACCGAGATCATGAAGGAGATCATCGGCCGGGACCTGGGCCTGCGCGCACGCTGAGTCAGGGGTCCCAGCCGGCGGCAACCTCGATCAGGGCCAGCTCGTTCGCGTGGACGCGCTCCGGATCCACGCCGAAGTGCGGCGGGTAGAGCAGCGCCCAGTCGACCGCGCCGGCGTAGCGGCGCAGCTGCGCGGCGACGTCCTCCGGGGTGCCGAACACGGCGCGCTCCTCGACCATCGCCTCCCCGGCCGCGATCACACCGGCCACGTCACCGCTCGCCACCGCCTCCCGGGCCGCGGCCCGCTCGGCGCCGAACCGGCCCTCCGGGAACAGCGCGTCGTAACCCTTGGGCGTCGCGTAGAACCCCACCTGGGCCGCGGCGTCCCGCCGCGCGACACCTGGGTCGGGGCCCGCCGAGGCGACGATCTGGGTGGTCATCCGCAGCTGAGAGACGTCCCGCCCGGCCCGGGCCGCGCCCTCGGCCAGCAACGGAGGCGCGACGTCGCGCAGGTGGTCGGCCGAGGCGATCGTGTGCCCGACGAACCCGTCCGCACACCCACCGGCGGCGCGGACCATGTGCTCCCCGACGCCCGCGGCGAGGATCGGCACGGCGTCGGGCAGCGCGGTGCGCTCGTAGTGGGCCAGGGCGACGCGGTCGAACTCGCCCTCGAACCGGAACGGGCCGCTGCGGTGCGCGATCAACCGCCGGACCAGCTCGACCCGCTCCCGGACCTGCGGTGCCGGGTGCTGCAGCGCGGTGCCGTACCAGTCCCGGTTCATCCGGCGGGTGCTGCTGCCGACGCCGAGCACGAACCGGCCGCCTGCGATCGCCTGGACGTCGGCGGCGGCCGAGGCGAGCGCCAGCGCCGAGCGGGCGAACAGCGGGGTGACGCTCGTGCCGACGATCGCGTTCTCGGCGACGGCCGCGAACGCCGCGGCGCGGGTGAGGCTGCTTCGGTTGTAGTAGTCGATGCTCCACAGCGAGTGCACTCCGGCGCGGTCGGCCGCGCGGACGATCCGCAGCGCGTCCGCCGGGTTCTCGTCCATGACCACGAGCCCGATCTCCATGCCCGCATCCAACCACGGAGACGGCAAGCCGACCATAGGGTTGAACTTTCGCGGAAGCCGATCGAGGACGATGATCGCGTCCATGTCGTCCCCATCAGCCCGCCCGCTCTCCGGGCTCCAGGTCGTGGAGTGCGCGAGCTTCGTCGCCGGACCGACCGGCGGAATGACCCTCGCCCAGCTCGGCGCCACGGTGATCCGCATCGACCCGATCGGCGGCAACGCCGACTACCGCCGCTGGCCCGTCGCTGGGGTCGGCACCGGGCCGGCCGACGCGGAGTCCTACTACTGGACCTCGCTCAACAAGGGCAAGCGCTCCGTCGCGGTCGACATGCGCTCCGACGAGGGCCGCGAGCTGGTCACCGCCCTGATCACCGCCCCGGGCGACGACCGCGGCGTGCTGGTCGACAACGTCGTCGGGCGCCGGTGGATGTCGAACGACGCGCTGGTGCGCCTGCGCCCCGACCTGATCCACCTGCGCGTCCAGGGCCACGCGGACGGGCGTCCCGCGGTGGACTACACCGTCAACGCCGAGGTCGGCATCCCGCAGATCACCGGCCCCGAGGGCGGCGGGGCTCCGGTCAACCACGTGCTGCCGGCGTGGGACCTGGTCACCGGCCTGTCGGTGTCCACCGGCGTGCTCGCCGCGCTGCACGACCGCGCCCGGACCGGCCGCGGCGCGTACGTCGAGCTCGCGCTCGCCGACGTCGCCCTCGCCGGGGTGGCCAACCTCGGCTGGCTGTCGGAGGCCGCCGAGCGGGGCCACGACCGGCCGCGCCACGGCAACCACGTCTACGGCTCCTTCGGCGTCGACTTCGCGTGCTCGGACGGCGGCCGGGTGATGGTGGTCGCCCTCACGCCGGGGCAGTGGTCGGCCCTGAAGACCGTGACCGGCACCGACGAGGTGTTCGCGGCCCTCGAGCACGCGCTGGACGCCGACCTCACCCGCGAGACGGAGCGCTACCGGCTGCGCGACACGATCGCCGCGATCCTGAAGCCCTGGTTCGCCGCCCGCGACTCCACCACCGTGGCGGCGGAGCTGGACGCCGCCCGCGTGCTCTGGGGCCGCTACCAGGGCATGTCCGACGTCGTCACCGCCTGGCGCGCGGGCCACCACCCGGTGCTCGCCGAGCATCCCCTGCCCGACGGCAGCTCCGCCATCACCGCCCGCTCCCCGCTCCGCTGGAACGGCGAGCACGGCGAGGCCGGCCGGGCGCCGGTGCTGGGGACCGACACCGAGCAGGTCCTCGCCGACGTCCTCGGGATGAACCTGGCCGAGATCGGCGCGCTGCACGAGCGCGGGGTCGTCGCCTGACCGGATGAGGGTCGGGACGCGACGACGTTGCTCCGTCAGCCGGTCGCGGACGGTGGTGCCCCCGCAATAGCGTACGAGTTCGCTGGGAGGGGTCGCATGAGCAGCAACGTCTCGTTGACGGCCGTCGTGGACGAAGGCCTCGGCAACTCCTGCTACGTGGTCGATCTCGGGGACGGGTCGGCACTCGTGGTCGACCCGCCGCGCGACCTGCGGGCCGTGCGGACGGCCGCGGGGAAGGCGGGCCTGCGGATCCGGTTCGCCGCCGACACCCACCTGCACGCGGACTTCCTCTCCGCCGCACGGCAACTCGCCCACGACGACGGCGCGACGATCCTGGCGTCGGCCGCCGGGCGGCGCGCCTTCGACCACCGCGGCCTCGGCGACGGTGACGAGGTCGACCTGGGCGGGCTGACCGTGATGGCGCTGGCCACGCCCGGGCACACCGACGAGCACCTGTCGTACCTGCTCTGCGACGCGGACCGTCCGGTCGGGGTGTTCACGGGCGGGTCGCTCATCGTGGGCTCCGCGGCGCGCACCGATCTGCTCGGGCCCGGGCGCGCCGAGGAGCTCGCGCGCGCCCAGTTCGCGTCGCTGCGGCGGCTGTCCGTGCTGCCCGCCGGGACGGCGGTGTGGCCGACCCACGGGGCGGGGTCGTTCTGCTCCGCGCCGCCCGGTGCGGACCGGACGTCGACGATCGGCCGGGAGCTGGCCACGAACCCGCTCCTGGGCATCGAGGACGAGGACCGGTTCGTCGAACGGCTGCTCGGCTCGCTGGGCAGCCACCCGCAGTACTTCCTGCGCCTGGCCGGGGTCAACCGGCGCGGGCCCGCCGTGCTCGACCCCGCGGCCGCGGGGGCGCTCGCGCAGCTCCCGGCGTCGGCGGTGCGGGACCTGGGCGACAGCGGGGCGGTCGTGGTCGACGCCCGGCCGGCGCGCGACTACTCGCGCATCCACGTGCCGGGGACGCTGTCGATCCCGCTGCGGCCGCAGTTCGCCACCTGGCTGGGCTGGCTCGTCCCGTCCGACGCTTCCGTCGTGGTCGTCCGGAACCCCGACCAGGACGCCGCCGACCTGGTCTGGCAGGCCCTGAACATCGGCGTCGACCGGCTCGCCGGCGAGCTCGCCAGGGGGATCGACGCCTGGGTCGCCGCCGGGTACCCCACCTCCACGACCCCCAGGATCGGGCCCGGGGAGATCGGCGGGCGGGGCCGCGTGCTCGACGTCCGGCAGGACGCCGAGTTCGCCGCGGGCCACCTGCCCGGCGCCGTCCACATCGAGCTCGGATCGCTCCAGCGGGCCGCCCGTGACCTCCCGGTGGAGCCGACGGTGCTGATGTGCGCGCACGGGGACCGGGCGATGGGCGCGGCGAGCGTGCTCGAGCGGGCCGGGCACCGCGACCTCGCCGTCGTGACCGGCGGGCCCGGCGAGTGGGCCGAGGCCACCGGGGAGAGGTTGCAGCGCGAGCCGTGAGGACGGCGCCCACTCGGTAGCGTGATCGAGATCCACCAGATCACGTACTGAGCGGGAGGTGGCGCGATGTCGCGCTGGCGCAACCGGCCGGAGGGTTCGACCTGGGGCGACTTCGGCCCCGACGACCACCTAGGACGGCTCAACCTGATCGGACCCGAGCAGGTCCGCAAGGGCGTCGCCGAGGTGCACGACGGGGTCACCTTCTGCCTGTCGCTCCCGCTGAACCTGCCCGGCGGCGCGGTGCTCAACCCGAACCGGCTCCCGCCCGTCCTCCGGCCGGCGCTGCGGTCCGGCGCCGTCGGCTTCAACTGCGACCTGTCCGTCGCCGTCCCCGGCGCCAGCGACGTGATGTGCGACGAGCTCGTCGTGCTCCACACCCAGTACTCGACGCAATGGGACGCCCTCGGGCACGCCGGCTCCCACTTCGACGCCGACGGCGACGGCATGCCCGAACGCGTCTACTACAACGGCTGGCGCGCGGGCACCGACGTGGTGGGCCCGGACCGGGTCGACCGGGCCGGCACCCGGAGCCTCGACGACCTGGACGGCATCACCGAGGGCACGGCGTCGACCTCGAACGCCGGTCCCGTGGACATCAGCCACATGGCGCACCACGGCGTCCAGGGCCGGGCCGTTCTCGTCGATCTCGAGGCCCACCTCGGCACCGAACGCACCGTCGTGGGGCACGCGGCGCTCACGCGGGTGCTCGACGCCGACGGGATCGTCGTCGAACCCGGCGACATCCTGGTCCTGCACACCGGGTTCACCCGGCTGCTCGCCGCGCAGCACGGACGCCCCGACCCGGACTCGGTCGACGTCTGCGCCGTGCTCGACGGGGCCGACCGCGACCTGCAGGACTGGATCCGCGACAGCGGTGTCGCCGCGATCGCCGCCGACAACTACGCGGTCGAGGGGTTCCCACCCGCCCGCGAGCTGCACGACGAACCGGCGCTGCCGCTGCACAACCTGTGCCTGTTCCGGCTCGGCGTGCACCTCGGCGAGCTCTGGTGGGTGTCCGACCTCGCCGCCCACCTCCGGGCGGCCGGCCGGTCCCGTTTCCTGCTCACCGCTCCCCCGCTGCGCCTGCCCGGCGCGGTCGGGTCGCCGGTGACCCCGATCGCGACGGTCTGATCCGAACGTCAGACGAGCGCGCCCTGGCGGAGAAGCTCCGCCCGGATCGCGGGGAGGTCGTGCGGGCGGCCGGCGGCGTACTGGGCCGCGGCGACGCCCGCCGCGTGGCCGGTGGCGAACGCCGCACCCATCACGCGCACCGACGCGAACGCGTCCCGGTCCGCGGCCGTCAGGCGGCCCGCGGCCCACAGGTTGTCCGTGTCGGCCGACCTGATCGCGCCGTAGGGGATGTCGTACCAGCCCTTGTCGTCGATCGGCTGGTAGCGGGTGACGCCGGGGGCGACGTGGTCCTCGATCGGCCAGCCGCAGCGCCCGATCGACTCCTCGGGGCGCTTGCGGCCGCGCAGCACGTCCTCGCGGGTGAGCTCGTCGCGGCCGCGCAGGTGCCGGCTCTCCCGGATCCCGATCTGCGGGCCGGTCTCCACGAGGTACGCGCGCTCCCAGCCCGCCAGGTGCTTGCGGAAGGCCTCCAGGTAGCGCCACGCCTGCCGGCGGGCGCTCATCTCGTCCCGCGTGAACGCGGCGGCGTCGAGGGCGTCGAGCTGCTCGTCGACGACCAGCGAGAGGATCTGCCCGGTGACCGGCAGGCGGACGGTGATCCCCTGGTCGCGCGCCAGCGGCACCCCGGTCTCACGTGCGTGCGCCGCCACGGCTTCGCGCATGCCCTCCCGGCTCAGGTCACCGTCCTCGGCGACACCGCCGAACCGGCAGACAAGCGTGCTGGTCTGCCGCTCGTCGACGGGAGCCACCCGGACGCCGGCACCGGCCGCGGCGAGCAGCGCCCCGTCGCCGCTCCCGTCGACGAACGCGGCCGCCGTGAGCCGTTCCTTCCCGCCGCGCCCGTGCACCTCGACCTCCGCGACCCGGCCGTGCTCGTCGCGCACCGCGTCGGACAGCGTGCTGTGCAGCCGGACGTCGATGCCCTCGTCGGTGACCAGCTCGTCGTACACGACCTTCGTCGTCTCCAGGTCGAGGAGCACGAAGTGGTTCCCGGTCCAGGCGAAGCTCATCTCGCGGTACACGTCCCGCCGCTGCAGCCGCTGCAGCACCTCGTCGCCGACCCCCGCGACCACCTGGTCGCGGTGCTGGTCGAAGAACCCGCAGAACGTCAGCACCGAGCTGTTGGTGGCCGCCCCGCCGAGGAACGGGTAGCGCTCCACCAGCCGCACCCGGGCCCCGGCCCGGCGCGCGCCGACGGCGGCCGCGACCCCGGCGGCACCACCCCCGACCACGACGACGTCGAAGTGCTCGCCATTTGTCATGGAGACTTCATAGCCCACACTCGCCCGCATGAAGTACGTGCTGCTGATCTGCGACGACGAGCGGGGCTCGCCCACCAACGAGGAGCTCCGGGCCGATCCGGTGCACCAGGCCTGGTGGGAGGACCTGCAGCGGCGCGGCGCCATGCTCTCCGGGCAGCGGCTGCGCCCGGTGGTGGACGCCACGACCGTCCGGGTCAGGGACGGCGAGACGCTCGTCTCGGACGGGCCGTTCGCCGAGACGAAGGACTTCGTCGGCGGCGTCGTGATCATCGACTGCCCGGACCTGGACGACGCCATCGCGATCGCCGAGGGGCACCCGTACGCGCGCCGCGGCGGGATCGAGATCCGCCCGGTCTGGGAGTGAGCACGCCCGACGGCGAGGTCCGGACCGCGGTCGAGGCGGCCTACCGGGACGAGTGGGGCCAGGTGGTCGCGACCCTGATCGGGGTCACCGGGGACTGGGACCTCGCCGAGGACTGCGCGCAGGAGGCGTTCGCGGGCGCCCTGACGACCTGGCCGCGGGACGGCATCCCGCGCCGTCCCGGCGCCTGGCTCACCACGACGGCCCGCAACCGCGCCACCGACCGGCTGCGCCGCGACGCCGCCGGCGCGGCCAAGCTGCGGCAGGTCGCCGTGCTGGCGCGCGACCCGGACGACGAGCGTCCCGCGGACGAGATCCCGGACGAGCGGCTGCGACTGATCTTCACGTGCTGCCATCCGGCGCTGCCGTTCCCGGCCCGCGTCGCGCTCACGCTGCGGACGCTGGCCGGCATGAGCACGGCGGAGATCGCCCGGGCGTTCCTGACGGCCGAGCCGTCGATGGGGCAGCGCCTCTCCCGGGCCAAGCGCAAGATCCGCGAGGCCGGCATCCCGTACCGGGTGCCGCCCGCCGAGCTCCTCCCGCAGCGGCTCGCGGCCGTCCTCGCGGTGCTCTACCTGATCTTCAACCAGGGCTACGACGAGGACGGCGCCGGCCGGGCCCTGGCCGCCGAGGCGATCCGGCTCGCCCGGGTCCTGGCCGGCCTGCTGCCGCACGAGCCGGAACCGGCCGGGTTGCTCGCGCTGATGCTGCTGCACGAGGCCCGCCGCGCGACCCGGACCGCCGACGGCGTGCTGGTGCCGCTGGAGGAGCAGGACCGGTCCCGCTGGGACCGCGCGTCGATCGGCGAAGGCGTGGCGGTGCTCGACGAGGCGCTGGCGGCGCGGCGGGCCGGGCCGTACCAGGTGCAGGCCGCGATCGCCGCCTGCCACGCCACCGCGCCGACCGCCGCCGACACCGACTGGCGACAGATCGCGGCCCTCTACGGCGAGCTCGCGCGGCTCGCGCCGTCCCCGGTGGTGGAGCTCAACCGGTCGGTCGCCGTCGCGATGGCCGACGGCGTCCCGGCCGGGCTGCGCCTCGTCGACGCGCTGGATGCATCGGGCCGGCTCGCGGGCTACCACCTGCTGCCCGCGACCCGCGCCGACCTGCTGCGCCGCGCCGGCCGGCCGGACGAGGCCCGGGCCGCCTACACCGATGCCCTGGCCCTGGCCCCGACCGAGGCCGAGCGCCGCTACCTCGAAGGCCGGCTGAACTCGTTGCGGGTCGATGTCGAAGCCGGGCATCCCCCTTCGTCGGTGGGGCGACGGACCACCGATGGAGAAGGGACGGACCCATGACCAACTCACCCACACCCGACGTCGTCGACCGCGCCACCTGGCAGGCCGCCGTCGAGGAGCTGCGGATCCGGGAGAAGGCGCACACCCGCGGAGGTGACGCGATCGCCGCCGCGCGCCGCCGGCTCCCGATGGTGGAGGTCGATCCTTCGATCCCCGTCGTCGGCGCGTCGGGCCCGGTCCCCCTGCGGGACGTCTTCGAGGGCCGGACGCAGCTCATGGCCTACTACTTCATGTGGTACCCCGGCCGCCCCGCGCCGGAGCAGTGCGAGGGCTGCACGTGGAACAACACGCAGCTCGCGGAGCTGTCCTACCTGCGTTCCCGCGACGTCACGTACGCGGTCCTCTGCCAGGGACCGTACGAGGAGAGCAGCCGCTACCGCGACTTCATGGGCTGGGACCTGCCGTGGTACTCGGCACGGGACTCCCTCGACGCGCTCCTCCCCGGACGCCACATCGGTTCGATGCACCTCGTGTGCTACCTGCGGGACGGCGACCGCGTCTTCGAGACCTACTGGACGACCGGCCGTGGCGTGGAGGCCGTGGACATCAACTACCGGCTCCTGGACCTCACCGTGTACGGACGCCAGGAGCCGTGGGAGGACTCGCCGCGTGGCTGGCCGCAGCAGTGGGACGAGCCCACCGGGCCGTTCCGCACGAACGGGCGCCCGATCGCCCAGTGGTCGCGGGTCGAGGCCGGCCGCCCCGACGACCTGGGCGTACCGCTCCAGGACGAACGGGAGCCGGGGTCGGGTTGCTGCCACCCCTGACGGTCCGCCTTGGCACACTATGGATCCTTACTGCTGTTTCGGGGCGTCCAAAACAGCACTATGGATCCATAGTGCTCTCTGGGCTGGGTCGTTGCCCGGTGATCGTCCGGGCGGCGGCGCGGCACGCGTCGGTGAAGGCGGTCATGCGTCGGTGCACCGGGGTTCCACGCCGCTGCATGATCCCGATGCTGACCGGCTCGGCGTCGGCGATCGTGACGGCGAAGGCGGCGCCGGGGCGGGGCGAGACGATCTGCGGGCGCTGGTTGAGGATCGCGAACCCGTCGCCGGCCGCCACGAGCCCGCGCATGGTCTCGAAGTTGGTGGTGCGCAGGATCCGCTGGGGTCGGGCGCCGGCCCGCTTGAGCATGCCCAGCATGAAGCGGCTGGTCTCGGGCAGGTCCAGCATCACCATCGGCCGCTGCGCGAGCTCGCACAGCGTCGCGACCTCCCGGCCTGCCAGGGGGTGCCGGGCGGAGACCAGCGCGTACGGGCGGACCTCGACGAGCGCCCGGAACGTCATGTCCTCGCCGATGTCGAGCCCGTAGGTCAGGGCGACCTCGCACTGCCCGGAACGGACCGCCGCGTGCAGGCCCGTCTGGTCGGTCTCCAGCACCTCGAGCTCGATCCGGGGATGGCTGCGCTGCAGGCGGGTCAGCACCTCGGGCAGGTAGAACGGCGCGAGCGTCACGAACAGCCCCGCGTGCAGCGTCCCGGCCGGTTGGTCCTGCAGGGCCCGCCCGACCTCGCCGAGCTCGGCGGCCCGGTCCAGGAGGTCACGCGCCCGGGCGAGCAGCTCGCGACCGTTGGCCGTGAGGCCGACCCCGCGGGCCTGGTGCCGCACCAACAGCTGGCACCCGAGCTCGTGCTCGAGCTGCTGGATCGCCGAGGACAGCGTGGACTGCGACGCGTGCAGCCGCCCGGCGGCCACCGTGATGTTCCCGGTCTCGGCGGCCTCCACGAAGTACTGCAGCTGCACCAGCGTGAACCCGGGCCGAGAGGACACCGCTGACCTCCCTGCATCGAGCGGATCGATGCAGAGTAGCGAGAAGTCCCGTTTGAGGTTGTGTCCCAGGTCTCACCACACTCGACGCATGCCGACGATGTCGCGCGTAGACCTACCCGACGGGTACGACCCCGCCCTCCGCCAGGCCTACGTCGCCGCGATGGCCCGGACCGCAGCAGCGGTCAGCGTCGTCACCACCGACGGCGCGGCGGGGCGCTTCGGCCAGACGGTCAGCGCGGCGACATCGGTGACGGCGGACCCACCCGCTCTGCTGGTCTGCCTGTACCGGGCAACCGCGGCCGCGGAGGCGGTGCTGGCCAACGGGTGCTTCGCGGTCAACGTGCTCGGCCCGGCGCACCGAGCCGTGTCCGACGTGTTCGCCGGGCAGGGCGCGGTCGGTGAGCGGTACGTGTTCGACGACGCCTGGCGCCCGGCGCGAACCGGCTCCCCGATCCGCACCGACGTCCCCGCCGCCTTCGACTGCGTGCTCGGCCACACGTTCGTCGTCGGGACGCACGTCGTGTGCGTGGGGCGCGTCGTGGCCGCCACCTCCTCCGCGGTGGAGGGCCTGACCTACCGCGACCGCGGCTACGGCCGGCACCTTCCCGAACCGAGGAGCTGAGCAGCGCATGCAGCAGTGCCTGACCGAGCGTCAGCAGGAGTTCGTCGACCTCGCCGCCAAGCTGGCCGACACGTTCGCCGAACGCGCCGACGAGCACGACCGGGACAACACCTTCCCGTTCGAGAACTACGAGGACATGCGGGCCGCCGGCTTCCTGCGGCTCACGCTCCCCGAGGAGCTCGGCGGGCTCGGTGCGACGCAGGCCGAGGCGATCCCGGCGATCGAGCGCCTGGCACAGGGCGACGCGGCGACCGCGCTCGCCGTGAACATGCACATCTCGCCGCTGGGGCAGTGGTCGGCGGTCTGGCGGCGCACGCGGGACCCCCGGCTCGAGGGTTTCCTGCGCGCGGCCGCCCGGGACGAGCTGGTGTGGGCGGCCGTGACCAGCGAGATCGGCAGCCCGAACCTCATGACCGACGCCCGCACGACCGCGACGGCCGTCGAGGGCGGGTTCCTCGTCAACGGGCGCAAGAACTTCGGCACCAACACCTCGGTCGCCACGCACTGCTCCACCACCGCCCGCTACGAGGACCCCGAGCGCGGGCCGCTCCTGCTGCTCCTGCGGGCCGACCTGTCCGACCCGGCCGTCACCATCCACCAGAACTGGGACATGCTGGGGATGCGCGCGACGCAGAGCAACGACGTCGAGTTCACGGACCTGTTCGTCCCCTCCGAGAACGTCGTGCACACGCTCCCCGTCGGCCACCTCGACGCCCGCGTGTTGGAGACCGTGTTCGCCTGGGCGATGCCCGCGTTCGGCGCCGTCTACAACGGGATCGCGGTCGGTGCGCTGGAGTGGGCCAAGCGCCAGGTGGTCCGCCGCGGGACGGCCGCGCAGCCGCTGATCATGGACACCGTCGCGAAGGTGGAGATCCTGGTCGAGCAGTCCCGCGCGGTGCTGTACCGGCATGCCGAGGAGGTCGGGTCGGGCCTGCTGCGCGAGCGGCTCGGTGTGCAGGAGGGCCTTGCGCGGTGCGCCTTCGTGAAGTACGTGTGCACCAACAACGCGGTCGAGGCGCTCACCACGCTGGTCGAGGTCGTCGGCGGCGCCTCCTACGTCCGCAAGCTGCCCTTCGAGCGCATGTGGCGGGATGCTCAGGCCGGCCCGTTCATGCCGTTCGCCAACCACGCCGCGCGCGAGCTCATCGGCGCGACGTCGGTGGGCGTCGCGCTCGCCCCGACCACAGAGGGAGACCGAGGATGACCGACGACGCCGAGTACCTGCGCACCCTGTTCTGCATCGGCGTGCGGGACGCGTTCTTCGCGGCGGGAGCCGACGAGCGCAAGGCCGTGTTCGACGAGTCCCGGCGCGCGTTCGACGACCTGGGCGGCCGCTTCGGCGTGCGCGTGCTGGGCACGATGGACGACGACGAGTCCATGGTCGGCCCGTCGACGGGGTTCCCGTGGACCTGCTACATCCTGGCCGACGTCCCGGACTACGCGACCGTCGGCCGGATCTGCGGGATCATCCGGGACCACCCCGTCGGCGACCACCAGCTCTGGCACTACTTCACCGTCCAGGCGCGCGTGGGTCGGCAGCTGTTCTTCGGCAACGCGTGATGGAGCGGACCGCCGTCGTCACCGGCGCCGGGCAGGGCATCGGCGCCGCCGTGGCGGCGGACCTGCACTCGCGGGGGCACCGGGTCGCGCTCCTCGACATCGACGCGCAGTTGGCGGCCGGCACGGCCGAGCGGATCGGGCCGGGGGCCGCCGCCTTCGCGGCCGACGTAAGAGATCCCGCTGCGGTCCGCGCGGCCCTCGACGCCGTCCGGGAGCGGTTCGGCACTCCCGAGATCCTGGTGAACAACGCCGCCCGCACGGTGCCGAGGCCGATCTGGGAGATCGAGCTCGACGAGTGGGACGACGTGCTGGCGACCAACCTCCGCAGCGTCTTCCTGCTGACCCGCGAGCTGGCGCCCCCGATGCGCGAGCGCGGCTTCGGCCGCATCGTGAACATGGCGTCGCTGGCCGGCCAGCAGGGCGGCCTCGTCGCGGGCGCGCACTACGCCTCGTCCAAGGCGGGGATCCTCGTGCTGACGAAGATCTTCGCGAAGGAGCTGGCCGCGTCCGGCGTCACGGTGAACGCCATCGCCCCGGCGGCGACACGGACCCCGGCGATGGACGGGATGGACCCCGACCGGCTGCGCGCCGCCGAGGCGGCGATCCCCGTGGGCCGCTTCGGCCGGGCCGAGGAGGTGGCCGGGCTGGTCGGCTACCTCTGCGGCGAGGACACGGGGTTCATCACCGGCGCCACCTTCGACGTCAACGGCGGTGTGTTCATGCGGTAGAGGTGACACGCCCGACCGGCGGAGCGGGGCACGATGACACGATGGCGAAGCACCACACGGCTCGCGGAGTCGATGCAGCGGTCTCGGTCAACCCGATGTTCGCGCGTTCCGGGGAGGTCGCCGCGGTGCCGAGGCACCGGCTCCCCGACGGGCCGATGGACCCGGCGACCGCCTACCAGGTCGTCCACGACCACCTCATGCTCGACGGGAACGCGCGCCTCAACCTGGCGACGTTCGTGACGACGTGGATGGAGCCCGAGGCCGACCGGCTGATGGCCGAGTGCTTCGACAAGAACATGATCGACAAGGACGAGTACCCGCAGACCGCAGAGCTAGAGACACGCTGCGTGAACATGCTCGCCGCCTTGTGGAACGCGCCGACGAGCGACTCACAGGCCGTCGGCTGCTCGACGATCGGGTCGAGCGAGGCGGCGATGTTCGCCGGGCTCGCGCTCAAGCGGCGCTGGCAGCAGCGGCGCCGGGCCGCGGGCGCCGACACCGCCCGGCCCAACCTCGTCATGGGGATCAACGTCCAGGTCTGCTGGGACAAGTTCTGCAACTACTTCGAGGTGGAGCCGCGGCTCGCCCCGATGGAGGGCGAGCGGTTCCACCTCGACGCCGAGCAGGCCGTCGGCCTGTGCGACGAGAACACCATCGGGGTCGTCGCGGTGCTCGGCTCCACGTTCGACGGCAGCTACGAACCGGTTGCCGAGATCGCGGCCGGGCTGGACGGCCTCCAGGCCCGCACCGGCCTCGACGTCCCGGTGCACGTCGACGGGGCGTCCGGCGGCATGGTCGCGCCGTTCCTCGACCCCGACCTGCCGTGGGACTTCCGGCTGCCGCGCGTGGCGTCGATCAACACGTCGGGGCACAAGTACGGGCTCGTCTACCCGGGCGTCGGCTGGGTGCTGTGGCGCGACGCCGACGCGCTGCCGGACGAGCTGGTCTTCAAGGTCAACTACCTCGGTGGGGAGATGCCGACCCTCGCCCTGAACTTCTCCCGGCCCGGCGGGCAGGTGGTGGCGCAGTACTACACGTTCCTGCGGCTGGGGCGGGAAGGGTTCCGCCAGGTCCAACAGGAGTGCCGGGACGTCGCCAGCTACACCGCGGACCGCCTCGCGGAGCTGGGCCCGTTCCGGCTGCTCACCCGCGGCGACGAGCTCCCCGTGTTCGCGTGCACGCTGCACGACGACGTCACGAACTTCAGCGTCTTCGACGTCTCGGCCGGGCTGCGGGAGCGCGGCTGGCAGGTGCCCGCGTACACGTTCCCCGCCAACCGGGAGGACCTCGCCGCCCTGCGCGTCGTGGTGCGCAACGGCACCGGCCGCGAGATGGCCGACCTCCTGCTGGAGGACATCACCCGACTGCTCCCCCGGCTGCAGCGGCAGCCCGGCCCCGCCAGGGGTGCGGACGCGGCGGGCTTCGACCACGCCTCCGCGCACCGCAAGACCTGACCCCCGATCGTCACGACGGGATCCGGGCGAGCGCCAGCACAGCCGACACGACCAGGTAGCCACCCAGCGTTCCGAAGAAGCCGATGACGATCACCCGCAGGTGCCGCCGGAGCCAGGCGAGGCCCTGTTCGAGGAGCTCCCGCGACACCTCCGGCCGGTAGACCGACAGCAACAGCGCGATGATCGCGAGGCTGAACCAGATGGCGTTGTAGATCGCCACCTGGAACAGCCCGTTCACGACACCCGGCTTGGTGGCGACGATCGCGTTGAGCGCGGCCAGGTAGACCAGGCCCGGAAGGTGCGTGAGCACGCCGGCCACCGCGGCACCGAACGGTGTGGGATCCACCAACCTGCGCCGCAGCCAACCGTTCCGCTCGGGTGCCGCGGCGCGGTGCCGGGGCAGCCATCCGGCCCATGCACATGCGGCGCAGCCCAGCGAGCACACGCCGAGCACGAGGTCGAACAGCGGGTGGACCGCCGACGCCGCACGCGTCGAGTGCAGCCCGCCGAAGGTCACGACGACGAGCGTCCCGATCGCGAGGCTGAACGCGAGCCCCGCCGCGAGGTACGCCACCAGGAGGTGCCGCGGGCGCTCCGTCGACAGAATCGCGACCACGGCGGCCGTGCTCGTCGGACGGACAACGGCGGTCAGGGCGAGTACGAGAGCCTCCGTGCTCATGTCGCCCGAACCGCGTTCAGGAGTTCAGGATCCGGTCCTTCTGCTGCTGGAACTCGGCCTCGGTGAGCACACCCTGGCTCTTCAGCTCGCCCAGCTGCTTCAGCTGCTTCAGCTGCTCGTCCATCCCCCCGGCGGCTGCCGGCTCGCGCTCGGCGGGTTCCTGCGCGGTGTACTGCTGCTGGTCCTTGCGGGCCCACCGGCCGGCCTGCCGCCGCGACACGCGGTTGGACACCGCCGTGGCCGTTCCGGCGACGACCGCCGTGCGGGCGATTCCACGAAGCAGACCAGGCATGGTGATCGTCCTCTCGGGTGTCGGGGCATCTCAGGAGTTGGCGGGCTCGACGCCCTCGACCGCGTCGAGCGCGTCGAGCAGGGCCCCGACGGGGATGCGGCCACTCGCCACCAGCTCGGCTCCTACCCGGCGGGCCGCGGTCGCGAACGGGATCGCCCACAGGTTCTCGTACAGCACGATCAATGCAGCGCTGCCCGGCTCGATCGCACCGGCGGCATCGTCCAGATCGTCCCGAGCCACGACCCCCGACGTCGCGCCCTCCAGCACCAGTAGGTCGAGCTCGCCGTCGCCGTCGAGATCGGCGACGCCGAGAGCGGTGACCGACCCGTCGGTCTCCTTGCGGATGAAGGCGAGGTCGAGGATGCGCAAGGTGCCCCGGTCGACCAGGTCGAGGATGCGTTGCAGCACATCCCCCGGAATCCGCGCATCCGGGAACTCGACGACGACGTAGTCGACCGGCCCCATCACGTCCAGCTCGTCGCCCATCCCGCCTCCTCGGTCCGGCACTTCTCGCCTCGGATGCTCAACCCTGCGCTCCCCCGTGGCCTCACCTCCTGCGGATGAACCAGCGGCGGTCTCCTGCCGAGCGGGCGGGCCGCTCGGTCGCTCCGCGAGCCGGGGGCGTCAGCGCGAGAGCAGTTCGCTGATCCGCTCCGGGGCGAGCACCAGGTCGGCCAGCAGCAGCGCGCTGCCCACCAACCCGGCGCCGGTGCCCAGCCGGCTCGGCACGATCTGCAGCCGGGCGGTGGCGAGCGGGAGGGACCGCCGGTAGACGTGCTCGCGGATGCCGGCGAGCAGCGGGTCGCCCGCTCCGGCGGCGACCTGCCCGCCGAGCACGATGACCCGCGGGTTGAGCAGGCTGACCGCCTCGGCCACCGCACCTCCGAGTAACCGGCCCGCGCGGCGCAGGAAGCGCGCGGCGTCCGGGTTGCCGGAGGCGGCCAGCGCCAGCGCGCCGTCGACGCTCGCGACGTCGTGCCCGGTCTCGCGCAGGTCGCGGACCAGCGCCCACCCGCCCGCGTACGCCTCGAGACAGCCGACGTTGCCGCAGCGGCACATCGGCGGGGACGCGGTGCCGGGGACGGCGAGCTGCACGTGCCCGATGTCGCCCGCGGCCCCGTCGGCGCCGCGGTAGACGCGGCCGCCCGCGATGATGCCCGAGCCGATCCCGGTGCCCACCTTGAGCATGAGCAGCGTCTCCGCGTCGGGGTGCACGGCGCGGTGCTCGCCGAACGCCATCGCGTTGACGTCCTTGTCGACCATCACGTGGCACGGATAGCGCGGCGCGAACCAGCCGCGGATGTCGAACCGGTCCCAGCCGGTCATGATCGGGGGGCTGACGACGAGGCCGGCCGCGAAGTCGACGGGGCCCGGCACGTCCAGCCCGATGCCGTGCACCGCGTCGGCGCCGCGCCCCGCCTCGTCGAGCATGTCGCGGAAGAACCCGTCGACCACCTCGAGGACGGCCTGCGGGCCCTCGGCGACGTCGATCGTCCTCGTCCGCTCCAGCGCCACCGCACCCGCGAGGTCGCACAGGGCTGCCCGCAGGCCGGTGGCGCCGACGTCCGCGACGAGCAGCACGCCGCGTCCGGAGTGGAACGCGAAGGTGCCCGCGGGCCGGCCTCGCCCCGGTGCCTCCTCACGGTGCTCCCCCGCCGGCACGACGAAACCGTGGGCGAGCAGCGCGTCGAGCCGCTGGTTCACGGTGGACCGGGAGAGCCCGGTGCGGTGCATCACGTCGGCCCTGGTCTGCGGCCCGGCGCTGCGGAACAGCGCGAGCACCTCACCCACCGACTGCACGGGCCTCAGGCTAATAGGACATCGACCAGACAGAAAGAGCGAGATTTTTGCTTGACAGAAGTTAGAAGTAGGGGTGTCATGCGTACGTCGGTCCGGCTGGGCGGAGGAACGGTCATGCAGATCCGGAGGCGTGCTCTCATCGCCACGGCGCTGGCGGCGGGCGTCGCCATGGCGCTCACGGCCTGCGGGGGCGGCGACAGCGGGGGCGCGGCCCCGGCCACGGTCGCCGCGGTGATCAAGGGCCTGGACAACCCGTTCTTCCAGGCCATGGAGGAGGGCATCACCGACGAGAGCGCCGCGGCGGGCGTGCAGTCCACCGTCCAGGCGGCGACGTCGATCACCGACACCACCGGCCAGGCCGACAAGCTCACCGGGCTCGCCGGGCAGGACTTCGGCTGCTACATCGTCAACCCGATCTCCGGCACGAACCTCGTGCAGGGCCTCGCCCAGCTCGCGGCGGCGGGCAAGACGGTGGTCAACATCGACAGCCCGGTCGACCCGGCCGCGGCCCAGGCCGCAGGCGTGCAGCTCGCCACCTACATCGGCACCGACAACGTGGCCGCCGGGAAGCTCGCCGCGGAGCAGATGGGGAAGGCCCTGCCCGGCGGCGGACCGGTGGCCGTCATCGGCGGCATCCCGGGCGACGTCACCAGCGGCGCCCGCATCGAGGGGTTCGAGGCCGGCCTGACGAACGGCGTCACCGTGCTGCAGGAGGTGGCCGCCAACTGGGAGCGCCAGGAGGCGCTCACCCAGGCCACCACGATCCTCTCCGCCCACCCGGACGTGAAGGGCTTCTTCGCCGCCAACGACGACATGGGCCTCGGCATCACGCGGGCCGTCGCGAACGCCGGCAGGACCGGCCAGATCGCGGTGATCAGCGTCGACGGCAACCCGGACGCCCTCACCGCCGTGGCCAACGGCGAGCTCGCCGCCACCGTGGCGCAGTACCCGTACGTGATCGGGCAGATGGGCGTCGACGCCTGCACCGCCGCCGCGAGCGGCGCGACGCTGCCGGCGAAGGTCGACGCCCCGGTCCAGGTCGTCACGAAGGACAACGCGCAGCAGGCGATCGAGTCGGCCCCGAAGCCGCCCGCGCCCTACGACAACCCGTTCACCGCGAAGTGACGAGCACCGCCACCGCGAAGCCGCCGATCACGGCGGTATGGCGCGACCCCGGCCGGTGGGCCGACCGCGCCGCCGCGGTGGGCCTGGTGGTGCTGCTGGTCGTGTTCCAGCTGCTCGACCCGGGGTTCCTGGCCATCGGCAACATCCGTTCGATGCTCCTGGCCTCGGCCATCCTCGTCGTGCTGTCGATCGGGCAGGCCTTCGTCGTCGCCACCGGCGGCATCGACCTCTCGGTCGCCTCGACGATGACGTTCGCCGCCGTGCTGTTCGGGTTCGGCTTCGCCCACGGGTGGGGTCTGCCGCTGTGCTGCGTCGTCGCGCTCGTCGGCGGCACGGCGGTCGGGGTCGTGAGCGGGGTCCTCATCGGCCACGGCCGCATCACGGACTTCGTCGTCACGCTCGGCGCGCTCTCCGCGGCGTCCGGCGCCGCGCTGGTCATCGCCGACGGCAAGCCCGTCACCGTGATCGACGCCGGGCTGCTCCGGCTCTCGGCGGGCGGGATCGGGCCGATCGGCTGGTCGGTGCTCGTGGCGGCGGTGCTCGCCGCCGTCGCGCACGTCGTGCTCTTCCGCACCCGGGTCGGCACGCACGTGCTGGCCGCGGGCGGCAACCCCGAGGCCGCCGTCGCCACCGGCATCAGCGTGGCCCGGATCAAGGTCCTCGTGTATGCGGCGAGCGGGCTGCTCGCCGGCATCGCGGCGATCCTGCTGGTGTCGCGCGTCGGTGCGGCCGAGCCGGCGTCGAACACGTCGTTCCTGCTCAACTCGGTGGCCGCGGTGGTGCTCGGCGGGGTCAGCCTCGCGGGCGGCCGAGGCGGCATTGCCGGCCCGGTGCTCGGTGCGCTGCTGCTCACCGTGCTCGCGAACGGCCTGACGATGCTCGGCGTCTCGCCCTTCTACCAGCCGCTCGCCGTCGGCGTGGTCGTCGTGGCGGCGGCGTTCCTGACGAGGTGGCGGCGATGAGCGCGCTCCTGGCCGTCGAGGACCTGTCCCTGTCGTTCGGCAGCGTCACCGCGCTGCGCGAGGTCACCCTCTCGGTGGCGCCGGGCGAGATCACCGCACTGGTCGGCGACAACGGGGCCGGCAAGTCGACCCTCGTGCGCTGCATGTCGGGTGTGCACCGACCCGACAGCGGCCGGATCCTGCTCGACGGCGAGCCGGTCGCGTTCCGCTCCGCCGAGGACGCCCGGCACGCCGGCATCGAGACCGTGCACCAGAACCTCGCGCTGGTCGAGGACCTCACGGTCTGGCAGAACCTGTTCCTCAACCGCGAGCTGACGCGCGGGCCGTTCCTCGACCGTGCCGCGATGCGGCGGCGGGCGCAGGAGATGGTCTCGGAGCTGGCCGTCAACGTCCCGGCGGTCGGTTCGCGGGTGCGGCGGCTGTCGGGCGGGCAGCGCCAGGCCGTCGCGATCTGCCGGGCCGCCGGGTTCGACTCCCGGCTCGTGATCATGGACGAGCCCACCGCGGCGCTGGGCGTGCAGGAGACCGAGCGCGTCGAGCACCTCATCCGCGGCCTGCGCGACCGCGGGCGCGCCGTCCTGCTGATCAGCCATGATTTCCAACAGGTGCTGCGCCTGTCCGACCAGGTCTGGGTGATGCGCTCCGGTCGCTGCGTCGGCGGCAGGCGCACCGCCGAGACCACCGGCGAGGAGATCGTCTCGCTGGTCACCGGCGCGCTCGCAGGCTGAACGAAGGGATCCAACGTGACCAACCCGATCGGCGTCCACGCCCTCGTGTGGGTGGGCGACACCGGCCCCGCCGCGGTGCGCGAGGCGGTGGGCAAGACGGCGGCCGCCGGCTACGACCTGCTGGAGCTCTCGCTCCACGACGCGAAGCACCTGGACACCGCCGCTGCCCGGGCCGACCTGGAGGCCGCGGGAATCGGGGTGGCGTGCTCGCGCGGGCTCGCGTTCGACGCGGACGTCTCCAGCACCGACCCCGCCGTCGTCGACCGCGGCGCGCAGCTGCTCGCCGACTCGTTGACCACCACGCGGGAGCTCGGCGCCACGATCCTCACCGGCGCGCTCTTCAGCGCGCTCGGCAAGTACTCCGCCCCCCTGTCGGACGGCGGGCGGGCCAACGTGGTGCGGGTGCTGCGCGAGCTGGCCGCCGAGGCCGCGGGGCACGGCATGACGCTCGGGCTGGAGATCTGCAACCGCTACGAGACCAATGTGATCAACACGGCGCACGACGCGCTGCGCCTGGCCGACGACATCGGCGCCGACAACGTGCTGATCCACCTGGACACGTACCACATGAACATCGAGGAGGACGACCTCGTCCGCCCGGTGTACGAGGTGGGCTCGCGGCTCGGCTACGTGCACATCGGCGAGAACCACCGGGGCTACCTCGGCTCCGGGCACCTGGACTTCGGCGCGTTCTTCCACGCACTGGCCGACGTGGGCTACCAGGGCCCGATCACGTTCGAGTCGTTCTCGTCGGCGGTCGTGTCGCCCGGGCTGTCGAGCGACCTGGCCGTCTGGCGGAACCTGTGGTCCGACGGCGCCGACCTCGCGGCCCACGCCCGCACCTACATCGCGGGCCGGCTCGCGGCCGCGCGTCCGCGGTGACCCTGTCCGACCTCGTCACCCGGGCGGCCGCGCTCGCGGCCGGCCCGGGCCGGGCGGTCCTCGGGATCACCGGCAGCCCGGGCGCCGGCAAGTCGACGCTCGTCGAGGCGCTCCTGCGCGAGCTTCCCCCCGAGCGGGTGGCGCACGTGCCGATGGACGGGTTCCACCTCGCCGACGTCGCCCTGCGCGCGCTCGGACGCCTCGACGCGAAGGGCGCGCCCGACACGTTCGACGTCGGCGGCTACATCGCGCTGCTGCGCAGGCTCCGCGCCGACGCCGAGGACGTGGTCTACGCGCCGGCGTTCGAGCGGGACCTGGAGCAGCCCCTGGCCGGTGCGATCGCCGTGCCCCGCGCGGCCCGGCTCGTCCTCACCGAGGGCAACTACCTGCTCGTGGAGTCGGGCCGGTGGCCCGAGGTGGCGGCGCGGCTGGACGAGGTCTGGTTCTGCGACCCGGACCCGGAGACCCGCCTCGCCCAGCTCGTCGCCCGGCACGTCGCGTTCGGCAAGGCGCCGGACCACGCCCGGGCCTGGGTGGCCGCGGTGGACGAGCCGAACGCGAAGCTGGTGGAGTCCACGCGCAGCCGCGCCGACCTGGTCGTTCCCGCTCCAGTGCTGGAGGCGCTCGGCCCGTCATGACGCCGGGGCTATCGCATGTCGTAAGCCTCGTCTAACGTGCCTGTTCGTGTCGGCTAACACCGCCCTCCGGGAAGAGCCCCCTCTGGGCGGGCTGCGCGGTCGCCTGCTGCTCCTCGGCCCGGCCTTCGTGGCGGCGATCGCCTACGTCGACCCGGGCAACTTCGCCACGAACTTCTCCGCGGGCTCGGCGTACGGCTACCTCCTGGTCTGGGTGATCGTCACCGCCAACCTCATGGCGATGGTGATCCAGTCGCTGTCGGCCAAGCTGGGCCTGGCCACAGGCCGGAACCTGTGCGAGGTCTCGCGGCAGGAGTTCCGCCGGCCCGTCGTGTGGGGCCTGTGGGCGCAGGCCGAGCTCGTGGCGATGGCCACCGACCTGGCCGAGGTGATCGGCGGCGCCATCGCGCTCAACCTGCTGTTCGGGATCCCGCTCTTCCAGGGCGGGCTCATCACGGGCCTGGTGGCGTTCGTGCTGCTCGGCCTGCACACCCGCGGCTACCGCCGCTTCGAGCTGGCCATCGGCGGGTTGTTCGCGGTGATCGTCATCGGGTTCTTCGTCAACCTGGGCCGGGTGGACGTCGACACCCCGGCCGCCGTCTCGGGCCTGGTGCCCGGGTTCGCCGGCACCGACAGCGTGCTGCTCGCCACCGGCATCCTCGGCGCCACCGTGATGCCGCACGTCATCTACCTGCACTCGGCGCTGACCCAGGACCGCACCCGCCTGCCGGCGACGTCGACGCGGCGGCTGCTGCGCTACCAGCGCATCGACGTAGCCCTCGCCATGGGGCTCGCCGGGCTCGTGAACCTGTCCATGCTGCTGATCGCCGCCGCGCTGTTCCACGACACCGGCACCGAGGCCGACACCCTGGCCGGTGTGCACAGCGGGCTGGCCGCGGTGGACGGCGTCGCGGCCCTCGCGTTCGCGCTGGCGTTGCTGGCGTCCGGCTTCGCCTCCTCCGGCGTGGGCACCCTCGCCGGGCAGGTCGTGCTCCAGGGCTACCTGCAGCGCCGCATCCCGCTCCTGCTGCGGCGCGCCCTCACGCTGGCGCCGGCGCTCGCGGTGCTCGCGATCGGCGTCGACCCGACCCGGGCGCTGGTGCTGTCCCAGGTCGTGCTCTCGTTCGGGATCCCGTTCGCGCTGGTCCCGCTGGTCCTGCTCACCCGGCGCCGCGACGTCATGGGCGACCTGGTCAACCGCCGCACCACCACGATCGGCGCGAGCGTGATCGCCGCGGTGATCATCGGCCTGAACGCGTTCCTCCTGGTCCAGGTGCTGGCCGGGGGCGCCCCCGGCGGGTGAGCGGAAAGGGCGCGACGGGCCGGGACCCCGCTGATACCGTGCCTGCGGCCGTGACACCAGGTGAGGAGGTGAGACCCATGAACGTTGGATCGATGTGGGTGCTCCCCCTCGTCGTCACGGCCGGGCGAACGACGTAGGTGTCGCCGGGAGCGCCTCGAAGACCAGGCACTCCCGAAAGGCGACAACCATGAGCTCTCTTCATCTCGCCGGCGAGACCTCGTCCGACGGCATCGTCGAGCGCGACTTCACCCTGGGCGAGGTCACCGGCGCCCTCTGGTCACCCGCGTCCGGCGCCGGCCGCGCGCCCCTCGTGCTGATGGGCCACGGCGGCGGCACGCACCGGAAGGCACCGGCGATGACCGGACGCGCCCACCTCCTCGTGACCGGCTGCGGTTTCCACGTCGCGACCATCGACGCGCCCGGGCACGGCGGCCGCCCCCGCACGGAGCACGACGAGCGGGAGATCGCCGCGATGTTCCGGGCGAGGGAGGCGGGCGACCCGGAAGGCCCGATCGTCGTCCGCTACAACGCCCACCTCGCGGAGCGCGCCGTACCGGAATGGCGGGCGACCCTCGGCGCCCTCCAGGAGCTGCCGGAGATCGGTGACGGCGGCCCGGTCGGCTACTGGGGCCTCAACATGGGCACCGCGATCGGCGTGCCGCTGGTGGCGGTCGAACCCAGGATCACCGCGGCCGTCTTCGGCCTCCACTGGCCCGACGCCCTGGCCGAGCCGGCGAGCCGGATCACGATCCCGATCGAGTTCGACATGCAGTGGGACGACGAGCACATCGACCGCCGAGCCGGTCTCGCACTGTTCGACGCCTTCGCATCGAAGGAGAAGTCCCTGCACGTCAACACCGGCCGGCACAAGGAGCTGCCGAGGTTCGAGGCCGACAGCGGGGTCCGGTTCCTCGCCCGGCACCTCGGCCGGGCGAGTACAGCGGCGTGAGGTGCGCCGGCCCGTGATCGGTCGGATCGGGACATCAGCTGCACTGGTGCAGCCCATGTCCCGTTTCCGTCGATCACACCCGCCATCCGAGCCGACGCTCGCGCAGCTGCCGCCCTGCTCCTGCTGATCAGATGTTCGCAACCGCCCTGCGGAGGGCGCCGAAGCGAGGCACAATCACGCGGCTCGAACCGGCAGGGTCGCTAGCCCGGGAGCCGCACGCCCCTCGCCTCCAGCCGCGGCAGCACCTCCTGGGCGAAGTACTCCAGCTCGCCGACGTAGTCGACGAAGGACAGCGTCATCCCGCCGAAGCCGGCGCGGTGGAACCGCTCGATCTCGGCGGCGACGTCGTCGGGCGTGCCGACCAGGGGGCAGCTGCCGTGACCGGCCGCGAACCGGGCCCGGAAGGTCGCGAGCATCTCCGGGGTGAACGACTGGGCGTGCAGGCCCTGCAGCCGCATGAGGTTGTCCACCGCGGCCCAGTCGGCGTTCTCGTCGGCGTAGTAGCGCAGGTACTCCTCCGCCTCGCGCCGGGTGGGCCGGCACACCACGTGCCCGAGCGTGAACACGCCCACCGACCGGCCGTAGTCCTCGTCGGCGCGCTTCCGGATCCCCCGCACGATCTCGGCACCGTCCTCCGGGCCTGCGACGATCGTGAACGCGAAGTCGGCGTTGCGGGCGGCGAACCCGCGGCCCTGGCCCGACGAGCCCGCGTTCAGCACGGGCAGCGGCCCGGCGTACGGCTTCGGCATGCCCTCGACGCCGTGGAGGGTGAAGAACCGGCCGTCGTGGTCGAACGACCCGGGCTCGGTCCAGATCCTGCGGATGACCTCCCACCACTCCTGGGCCAGCGCGTAGCGGTCGTCGTGGTCGCTGGGCAGCTCGACGCCGAACGCCCGGTACTCCGGCTCGTTCCAGCCGGCCACGATATTGACGCCGGCCCGCCCCTGCCCGATCTGGTCGATCGTGGCGAGCTGCTTCGCCGTGACCACCGGGTGGTTGAACGCGGTGTGGACCGTCGAGAACACGGTGATCCGCCGCGTGTGCGCGAGCAGGGCCGCCGCCGACGCCACCGGGTCGAGCACGCCCTCGTGGAAGTTGGTGTCCCCGCCGTAGCCGATCCACCGCGCGATCGGCAGCAGGAAGTCGATGCCCACCTCGTCGGCGAGGCGCGCGAGCCGCAGGTTGTCCTCCCAGCTGCCCGACCAGCGCTCCGGGACGCGGGTCACCGCGAGCCCCGACGAGCAGTTCGCGGAGAACAGCCCGAGCTTGAACTCCTTCCCGTCGGTGATGGTCCTCGGCATCGTCACGCTCCAGGGTCGTCGGGCCGCCGGCGGCATGATCGCACGGTGGCGGGGCCGTCAGCGCTCGCCCGGGACGCGCTGCTGGGGAAGCGGGCCGTCCACCCGCAGCTCGTCCTCCTGCCGGGCCGGCGCGGCGAACACGAAGGCGCGCCGCTCGGCCTCCTCGCGGGAGTCCGCGTACGCGACGTGGTCCGCGACGCCCGGCACGAACGTCCGCGCGCCCAGGGTGACGACCGGACCGATGACGCCCGCGGGATCGTCCTCGACCCGCTCCCACCCGACGACCCGTCCGACGTACGGCTCGAGGCGCCCGGCCACGACGACGATTGCGAACAGCGGGTACGGCTGAACCACGAAGTTGGGGACCACATGAGCCTCTGCGTCCGCGGACCGCACGGTGTTACGGCCTGAAGGCGCGGCGAGCGCAGGTGCCGACCGGTCGCCTCGTACGGTAGAGCCATGTACCCGCAGCTCGCCGTGGCGCTCGCGCTGGCCTCGGCGGTCTGCTACGCGCTGTCGGCGGTGCTGCAGGAGCGGGAGGCGTCCCGGCAACAGGCAGGCGGGTTGGCGCTCGTCGCCCGCCTGGCCCGCCGCCGCGGCTGGTGGGCCGCTCTCGCCGCGACGGGCGTCGGGGCCCTGCTCCACCTCGCCGCGGTCGGCGCAGGACCGCTGGTCGTCGTGCAGCCGATCGGGGTGTCGACCCTGGTCATCGCGCTGGTGATCGGTTCGCGGCTGGGTCGGCGGCGCGTTGCGGCCCGGTCGTGGGCCGGGGCCGCGTGCGTCATCGCCGGGTTGCCCGCGGTGCTGGCCGCGGTCCCGCACGATGCCGGGGAGCAGAGCGGCAACGCCGCGGGGTACTGGCAGGTCGCGGCGGTCCTGGCGGTGGTCGTGGCGCTGGCGCTGGTCACCGCCCTGGTGCTCGGCGCCCGGAGCCGCTCGCACGTCGCGGGCATCGCCTACGCGGCCGCCGCCGCCGTGTGCTTCGGCTTCACCTCGGCCACGGCGAAGACCATCTGGCTCGGCCACCTCGAGGTGCCGCGGATCGCGGTCGGCGTCGTGGTGGTCTGCCTCGGCACGGTGCTCGCCCAGCACGCCTACCGCGACGGTGGGCTGGGGGCACCGCTCGCGGTGCTCACGCTGCTCGACCCGTTCACCGCGGGCGCGATGGGCATGCTCGTCATCGGCGAGTCGTTCGGCACCACCCCGATCACCCTGGCCATCGGGGTGGCCGGCGCACTGGCCACCTCCATCGGGGTCGGGCTGCTGTCCGCGCGGCCCGCGGCCGCACCGCCGGGCGCCGCGCCCGCCGGGCCCCCGGGGGAACCGCTCGCGGCGCCCGCCGGCGGGGCCGCGACGTGACCGTCGTCGTCCGACGACGGCTCGCACGCACCCTGCTCGTGATCATGTCGTTGGGCACCGCCCTCAGCGCGTGCGGCGCGGACGCCGCGCCGGCCGGTCCGCCCCCGGTGGTCACGGCACCCCCGGTGGTCACGACGGTCGCGGACCCGGACTCCCTGCCGGGCATGCCGCCGGTGACCGACCCGCACAACGTCTACGCGAACGCGGGCGCCGGCATGCTCTCCGCCGCCGCGAAGACAGCGAAACCGCTGGTCTACGTGCCGCACACGAAGTCCGGCGAGGTCCGAGTGATCGACCCGGCCACCTTTGCGACGGTCGGGACCCACCACCTCGGCGGCGAGCTGCAGCACGTCGTCCCGTCCTGGGACATGACCACGCTCTACGCCACCGACGACACCGGGAACAGGATCGTCCCGTTCGACCCCACCACGGGGACGCCCGGCGCCGCGATCAGGGTGCTCGATCCGTACAACATGTACTTCACCCCCGACGGCACGGTCGCGATCTCGGTCGCCGAGCGGCTCCGTCGGCTCGTCTTCTACGACCCGCGCACCTGGACGCAGCTCGGCGAGCTGCGCACCCCGGACTGTGCCGGGATCGACCACGCCGAGTTCAGCCCGGACGGGCGCACCGCCGTGTTCACCTGCGAGTTCGCCGGCCGCGTCGCCGTCGTGGACGTCGCGGGCCGGACGCTGCTGCGGATGATCGACATGCCGCGCCGCAACACGTCCATGGGCCCGCAGGACATCAAGCTCGCGCCCGACGGCTCGGTCTTCTACATCGCCGACGCCGAGCAGAACGGGCTGTGGGTCCTCGACGGGGCCGCCACGACGGTCGTCCGGGAGATCCCGACCGGACACGGCGCCCACGGGCTCTACCTCTCCCGCGACGCCGCGAGGCTCTTCGTCACCAACCGCCACGAGGGCTCCGTGAGCGTGCTCGACGCGTACACCGGCGCACCGATCACGAAGTGGCAGATCCCCGGTGGCGGGAGCCCCGACATGGGCAACGTGACCGCCGACGGCTCCCAGCTGTGGCTCTCCGGGCGCTACGACCGGTCCGTCTACGTGCTCTCGACGGCCGACGGGCACCTCATCCAGAAGATCGCCGTCGGGAACGGCCCGCACGGGCTCTGCGTCTGGCCGCAGCCCGGGCGGTACTCCCTGGGCCACACCGGCATCACCCGGTAGCGGTCCCGATCACCGCGCGAGCAGCCGGCCGGGGTTCGTCACGAGCATCCGGTGGATGTCCGCCTCGGTGGCCCCGCCGGCGCGCAGCATCGGCAGCACCCGGCGGGGGATGTTCTCGTAGTGCCAGTGCGGGGTGTGGGCCGCGCGCCACGACGGTGGGGTCATCCGGCTGAAGCAGGCCGCGTCGTGCGACAGGACCATCCGGTCCGCGTAGCCGAGCCGGAGCAGGGCGAGGACGGTGGCGACGCGGCGGTCGTCGGGGAGGACGTGTTCCATCCCGAACCGGTCCATGCCGATCGTGGCGCCCTCGTCCATGAGCTGCCGGAGGTGGTCGACGTCGTCGGTGTCGCCGGAGTGGCCGATGACGATCCGCTCGGGCGGGACGCCCCGGGCCCGCAGGAACGCCAGCTGCTCCAGCCCGTTGCGCAGTGCCGGCCTGCTGTGCGTGGTCACGGTGACCCCGGTCCGCCGGTGCGCCTCGGCGGCCGCGGTCAGCACCCGGACGACGTCGTCGGTGAGACCTTCCTCGTCGGTGACGACCTTGATCATGCCCGCCTTGACGCCCGTCCCGGCGATCCCCTCCACGATGTCGTGCACGAAGTACTCGACGAGCGGGTCCGGGCCGTCGACGAGCCGGCCGGGGCCGTGGGTCCGGAAGAACGGCGGCAGCACGTTCGAGGTGTAGTAGCCGGTGGCGGCCACCAGGTGCACCGGGACCCGTTCGGCGACCCTCGCGACCCGGGCGACGTCGCGTCCCAGGCCGAGCACGGTCAGGTCGACGACCGTGCGGATCCCCAGGTCGTGTGCCCGGGTCAGCGCGGCGACCGCCCCCTCGACCGCCTCCACGGGATCCCACTCCGGGTGCGGGTGGTTGAGATCGAGCTCGGGGCTGCCGACGAAGACGTGCTCGTGGATCAACGTCGGGCCGAGCTCCCCGGCGGGAACCGACCCCCGGAACGTCGGAACGGTCACGCGGCCGACCCGCGGATCGCCTCGTAGACGGTGAGCTGCTCGGGGCTGAGGTTGGCACGCAGGTACGGCTCCACCCGGGCCCGGAACGCGGCCACGTCGACGTCGTCGACCACCTGGAACTGGCCGCCGGTCCGCCACCCGTCGAGGATCTTCTTCTCGTCCTGCTCGACGCATCCGGGCACCTGCGCGACGGCCGTGTCGACCGCCCGCGACAGCGCCTCCTGCTGCTGCGGGTTCAGCTCGTTCCACACCGGTCCGACGAGGACCAGGTTCGAGTTCTCCTGGTGGCGCGACAGGCTGATGTAGTCCTGGACCTCGCCGAGGTTCAGCGCGTCGATGTTGACGATCGGGTTCTCCTGGCCGTCGACGATCCCCTGCTGCAGCGACAGGTAGAGCTCCTCGTAGGCGACCTCGGTGGGGTTGGCGCCCAGCGCCGCGGCGTTCATGAGGAACTGCGGGGAGTTCGGGAAGCGCATCCGGAGGTTCGCGAGGTCCTCCGGGCGGCGGATCGGCTGGTTGGCGGTGAACTGCCGGGAGCCCGCCGACCACGCTCCGAGGACGGTCACCCCGGTGGCCTCGGCGAACCCGTCGGTCAGCGGCTTGGACGCGTCGCTGCCGAAGAAGCGCGCGAGGTGCGCGCCGTCGTCGAAGGCGTAGGCGGCGTCGACGACGCTCATCGGGTCGTACACGGCTCCGAGCGCGGAGGCGCCCTGGATGTCCAGGTCGATGTCACCGGACATCACCGACTGGATCCGGTCGGCGTCACCACCGAGCTGGCTGCTCGGGAAGACCTGCACCGTGAGGCCCACGTTCGCCGCCGCGACCTCGTCCGCGATGACCTTGGCCCCGCAGCGGTGCTGGGGCTGCTGCTCGTTGTAGCTGTGGGCGAGGGTCAGCTCGATGTTCTCGGCGCCGCCCTGTTCCCCGGCCGATCCGCCACCCCCGCCACATGCCGTGCCGAGGAACAGCGGGAGGGTGAGGACCGCGACGAATGCACGGCGGCGGCACTGCTGCGTGAACATGGTCAATCCCTTCGTCGGGGGGACGCGGCGACCTCGTCGGCGACGAGCTCGTCGAAGTCCCGGGACATGGCGGCCCGGTCCGCGGGACGGCCGGTGATCAGCTCGAAGGCGTCGGCGGCCTGGTTGACCGCCATCCCGGCCCCGGTCAGGACCCGGCAGCCCCGCGCGGACGCCGTGCGCACCAGCTCGGTGAGCAGGGGCCGGTAGACGATGTCGGCGACCCAGAGGTCGTCGTCGAGGAGCTCCGGGTCGACGGGCGAGCCGGGATGGGCGGCCATCCCCATCGGGGTGGCGTTCACCAGCCCGGACGCCGCCCTGGTGAGCCGGGGCAGCTCGGCGGGCGCACCCGTCGCGAGCCGGAGGCCCGGCCGATCCCGCAAGGACCGCACGAGCCGCTCCGCGCGTTCCGGGTCGGCGTCGACGACCCACAGGGCGGAGAGCCCCATCCCGGCGAGCGCGTGGGCCACCGCGGTGCCGGCACCGCCCGCTCCCACCAGCACGACCCGGTCGAGCGCGGCGCCCGCGAGCCCGTCGGCGACGGCCGCGGCGAAGCCGGTGACGTCGGTGTTGTGCCCGCGGGTGCCCCCGGGCCCCACCAGGATCGTGTTGATCGCCCCGATGGCGGCCGCCTCGGGGGCCAGCTCGTCGACGACCGCGGCCATGGCCTGCTTGACGGGGTGGGTGACGTTCAGCCCGTCGAAGCCCAGCTCGACGGCGTGCGCGAGCAGCCCGCGCAGCTGCTCCCGGTCGAGCTGGGCATCGGAAAGCTCCACCGTCCGGTAGGTGTAGCGCAGCCCCTGCCGCGCCCCTTCCCGCTCATGCAGCTCGGGGGAGAGCGACGGGCCGATGCCCTGGCCGAGCAGCCCGGCCAGGTACGACGTGCGCCGCACATCGCTACTCACAGCCCCAGCGCCTTCGGCAACCAGAGGACCGCGTCCGGGAAGGCGATGATCAGGACGACGATCACCAGGAACGGCACGATGAAGGGCAGCGACCCCCGGAACACCTCGTTGACCCTCGTCCGCGCGACCGAGCTCAGCACGTAGAGCACGGTCCCGACCGGTGGGGTCAGTAGCCCGATCATCAAGGTCACGATCATCAGGACGCCGAGCACGATCGGGTCGACGCCGAACCCGGCACTGATCGGCAGCAGGATCGGCACCACCAGCACGAGCACCGCGGTGGCGTCCACGACCGTGCCGAGGATCAGCATCAGCACGGCCGTGATCACCAGGAACATCGTCGCGTCCCCGGTGAAGCCGAAGATGCTCTCGGTCAGCAGCTGCGGAACCCGCTCGCGCGCCAGGATGTGGCCCAGCAGCGCGGCGGACGAGACGATCAGCATGATCGCCGCGGTGGTCACGACCGTCTCGGTGAACACCCCCGGCAGGTCCCGCAGGCGCAGCGTCCGGTAGGCGAAGCAGAGCACGAGCATGTAGGCGGCCCCGACCGCGGCCGCCTCGGTGGGGGTGAAGGCGCCGGTGAGGATCCCGCCGAGGATGACCACCGGCGCGCCGAGCGGGGCGATCACGCGCTTCCCCGTGCTGAGCACCCGTTGCATCGAGAACTCGGTCGGCACGATGCCGGCCTGGCGGCGCACCTGGACGAACACCACGATGCACAGGCCCAGCGCCATGAGGAGCGCCGGAATGACCGACGCCGCGAACAGGGCACCGGTCGAGACGGCCGCGAGACCCGCGAAGATCACGGCGGGGATGCTCGGCGGCATGACCGGAGCGATCAGCGCCGCGGCACCGGTGACGCCGAGGCCGAACCGCAGCGGGTAGCCGTTGCGGAGCATCGCCGGGATCTGGACCTTCCCGAGCGCCGCCGCGTCGGCGACCGCCGAACCGCTCATCCACGAGAAGCCGAGGCTGACCCCGACGCTGACGTACCCGAGCCCACCGCGGACCCGCCCGAGCACGGCGAGGGCGAAGTCGAACAGCATCTCGGCGATCCCGCCGCGGTTGGCGACCACGCCCAGCAGCACGAACAGCGGCACGGCCAGCAGGGGGAAGCTCGCGGTGGCGTTGACGATCAGCCGCAGGCTCAGGCCCAGCGACTGCCCGGTCGCCCACATGTAGGCCAGCGACGGCCCGAGGAAGGCGAACGCCACCGGGACGCGCAGGACCAGCAGCAGCACGATCCCGAGGCTCAGCAACAGCAGACTCATGCCGGCTCCTCGGACCGGGCGAACCCGATCGCCGCCACGACGCCCCGCACCGCGGTGCTCAGGAAACCGAGGAACGGGAACAGGTACAGCCACGTGAGCGGCATGCGCAACGACGGGGACCGCAGGCGCCCCTGGGAGACCATCAGGTCCCACGCCTCCAGCGCGAACGCCGCGCCGACCGCGGCGACCGTCAAGGCCGCGACCACCCGCACGACCCGCACGACGACCGGGTTCCTGATGCCGTCGACCAGCTGCAGGGCGATGTGCGAGTCGCTGGTGACCAGCACCCCGGCCACGGAGATCGTGAGCCACACGAGGCCGAAGCGCGCGAGCTCCCCGGTCCACGGCCAGCCGGACACGGGCAGGTAGCGCTGGGTGGCCTGCACCAGCACCAACAGGAAGATGAGCACGAGCGCGGCGGCGCCGATGGCCAGCTCCAGCCGCGTCACGAAATCCACCCACGGCGCCCATCTCCGGCGCTCGGGCGCGCTATCGGACATCTCGGCCCAGGTCCCGGCCCATCGACCCGCCCTTCCGGCATCGGTGCCAGCGATCTCACGTCGGTCGGACCGTAAGTGGCGGCCGGATGGCTGGCAAGCGGTTGCCAAGGTTGCCAAATAGCCGTCATCCGACTGTGATGGACACGTGGGCGATGGACACGTGGAAAACCCGACCATCTACGACGTCGCACGGGCCGCGGGCGTCGCGACGTCCACTGTGTCGCGCGTCTTCGGCAAGCCCGGCCGCATCGCCGCGGCGACGAGGGACCGCGTGCTCGAGGCCGCCCGCGAGCTCGGCTACCAGCCGAACCCCCACGCGCGGGCGCTGACCTCGAACCGGACGCAGACGATCGCGATGGTGGTCTCCGACATCACCAACCCGCACTTCTTCGAGCTGATCCGCGGCGCGGAGATGCGGGCCAAGGCCGCCGCCTACACCTTGGTGCTCGTCAACGCCGAGGAGTCCACGCGGATGGAGCTCGAACAGGTCCGGCGCCTGACGAGATCCGTCGACGGGTTCCTGCTGGCCGCGAGCCGGCAACCGGACGAGAAGCTCGTCGAGCTGGCGGCGGCGCACCCGGTCGTCCTCATCAACCGCCAGGTGGAGGACATCGCGAGCGTGGTCCTCGAACCATGGGAGGGCTGCCGGCAGATCGTCGCCCACCTGGCCTCGCTCGGGCACACCTCGCTCGTCTACCTCGCCGGCCCGACCAACTCCTGGATGGCCGCGAGCCGGTGGGCCGGGCTCCGCGACGCCGCGGCGGAGCTCGGGATGAGCGCGCTGGGAACCGGCCCGTACACCCCGACGGTGGAGAGCGGCGGAGCCGCTGCCGACGCGGCGATCAGGACGGGAGCCTCCGCGATCGTCGCCCACAACGACCTGCTCGCCATCGGCGTGCTCCGCCGCCTCGCGAACCGGTCCGTGCGGGTGCCGGAGGACGTCAGCGTGGTCGGCTTCGACGACATCTTCGCGGCCGACCTGTGCACGCCATCGCTCACCACGCTCGGCGGCACGCACACCAACGTCGGGCGCGCGGCGGTGGAGATCCTCCTCGAGTCGGTCGGCCACCCCCGAGGCAGCCGGCCGACGCCGCAGATCGTGCTGCCTTCGCAACTCGTCATCCGCGGGTCGACCGGTCCGCGATAGATCCCCGGAGGGTCCTCGATGAGCACGCCGCCACGCCGCTCGATCGCCACCGTGTGCCTGTCCGGCACGCTCGAGGACAAGGTCGCCGCCGCGGCCGCGGCCGGGTTCGACGGGATCGAGGTGTTCGAGCCCGACCTGATCGCATCCCCCTGGTCGCCCGCCGACCTGGCCGCCCGGTGCGCCGACCTCGGCCTGACCATCGACCTCTACCAGCCCTTCCGGGACCTCGACTCGACCGACCCGGACCGCTTCGCCCGGAACCTGCGCCGGCTGGAGCGCAAGTTCGACGTCATGGAACGCCTGGGCACGTCGACGGTGCTCGTGTGCTCCTCCGTCGCCGCCGATGCCGTGGCCGACCCCGGGCGCCTCGCGGAGCAGCTGGCCGCGGCCGCGGAGCCGGCCGCCCGGCGCGGGCTGCGGATCGCCTACGAGGCCCTCGCGTGGGGCCGGCACGTCAGCACGTGGGAAGGCTCGTGGGAGGCCGTCCGCCGCGCCGGCCACCCGGCCCTCGGGCTGTGCCTGGACAGCTTCCACGTGCTCTCCCGGGGCGGCGACCCCGCCGGGTTCGCCGGCATCGATCCGGACAAGATCTTCTTCCTCCAGCTGGCCGACGCCCCGCACCTGCACATGGACGTCCTGCAGTGGAGCCGCCACCACCGCCTCTTCCCCGGCCAGGGCGCCTTCGACCTGCCCGCCTTCCTCGCGCACGTCCTCGACGCCGGCTACCCGGGACCGCTCTCGCTGGAGGTCTTCAACGACGTGTTCCGGCAGGCCGATCCGGCACGCACGGCCGTCGACGCCATGCGCTCCCTGCTGTGGCTCGAGGAGCGGGCGGCCACCGAGCGGCCCGACCTCGGCCTGCCGAGGCGCCCGGCGGCGCCCCGGCTCACCGGCCACTCGTTCGCCGAACTGGCCGTGGACGGCATCTCCGGGCCCCGCGTCGGCGACGTCCTGGCCCGGCTCGGGTTCGCCCACACCGGGCAGCACCGCACGAAGCCCGTCCAGCTGTGGGAGCAGGGAGGCGCCCGGATCCTGCTGAACGCGTCGGTCGTGCGGCCCGCGGCGGCCGGGGTGGCCGAGGTCGCCGCGCTGGGCCTGGAGAGCGAGGACCCGGCGGGCTCGGCGCAGCGGGCCACGTCGCTGCTCGCCCCGGTGCTCCCCCGCGCCCGCGGCGTCGCCGAGGCCGACCTCTCCGCCGTCGCGGCCCCCGACGGCACCCAGGTCTTCTTCACCCGCACCGTCGCCGACGGCTGGCCCGCCGACTTCCTCCCGACCGGGGTGCCCCGCGACGGCGGCGCCGGGATCACCGGGATCGACCACGTGGGCCTCACCCAGCCGTTCGACTCCTTCGACGAGGCGGCGTTGTTCTACCGGGAGGTACTCGGGCTCGGCCCCGAGGCGGTCACCGAGATCCCGGCGCCGTTCGGCCTGGTCCGCGACCGCGCGGTGACCGACGCCGGGCGCTCGGTGCGCCTGACCCTGACGGCATCGCTGCTGCGCCGGGGCGGGTGGTCCCCCGGCGTCCCGGCACCCCAGCACGTCGCGTTCGCCACCGGCGACATCGTCGCCGCCGCGCGTGCGCTGCGCACGGCGGGCGCCCCGCTGCTGGAGGTCCCCGCCAACTACCACGACGACCTCGACGCCCGCTTCGACCTCGACCCGGCCCGGCTCGCCGAGATGCGCGACCTCGGGCTCTTCTACGACGAGACCGGCTCAGGGGCGTACCTGCACCTCTACTCCGAGGTGCTCGGCGGGCGGGTCTTCTTCGAGGTCGTCCAGCGGATCGGCGGCTACGACGCGTACGGGGCACCGAACGCACCCGTCCGGATGGCCGCCCACCGTCGGGCCCGCCTCGCGATGGCCCCGATCGGCTGAATCCCCGGCCCGACCGGGTGCTCGGCCCGGCCGGACCACCGGCCTGCGACGTACGGTCCGCGCGCGGACGGGGTCGGCGGCGAAGGGGGAGTGCGATGACCACCTTCAGCAGGCGGCAGGTGCTCGCCGCCGGCGCCGCCGCGGTCGGGGCGGCGTCGTTCGGTGCGGCGGCGTTCGCCGCGCGCAGCGAGACCGCGAGCGGAACGACCCAGGAGCCCCCCGGCGTCCCGGAGGAGACGACGTCGCTCGACCAGCTGTACGCCGAGGCGCTGCAGGAGGGCGGCCCGCTCGTCGTGTACGCCGGTGGGGACACCGCGAACCAGCAGGACGCCACCGAGCAGGCGTTCCGGTCCCGCTTCCCCGGCATGCAGCCCACCACGGTGGTCGACTACAGCAAGTTCCACGACGCCCGCGTCGACAACCAGGTCGCCACCGGCGTGCTGCTCCCGGACGTGGTCCAGCTGCATACCCTGCACGACTTCCCCAGCTGGAAGGAGGAGGGCCTGCTGCTGCCGTACAAGCCCGCCGGCTTCTCGGCCCTCCACGACGGGTTCAAGGACCCCGACGGCGCGTGGGTGGCGACCGCCGTGATCGCCTTCAGCTTCATGTACGACAGCGCGAGCGTCGGTGGCGCCGCCCCCAGAACACCGCCTGACCTCGTCGACCCGCGGTGGAAGGGGAGGATCGCGTCGGCGTACCCGCACGACGACGACGCCGTCCTGTTCCTGTACCGGCAGTACGTCTACGAGTACGGCTGGGAGTGGGCGGCCCGGCTCGCCGCGCAGAACGTCCACTTCGCCCGCGGCACCCACACCCCGGGCGCCGCGGTGGCCGCGAGGCAGAAGGCCATCGGCATCGGTGGCCCGGGGACACCGAGCCCGGCGGTGGCGTCCACGACCCGCTGGGTCGCCACCGACGACATCCCGTTCCTGGCCTGGGGCCAGCGCGCCGCGATCCTCGCCGGCGCCGAGCACCCCGCTGCGGCGAAGCTCTACCTGAACTGGCAGCTCTCCACCGACGTGCAGCACGCCGCGTCCAACGGCTGGTCGGTGCGCACGGACATCCCCCCGGCCGACGGGCTGAGGCCGATCTGGGAGTACCCGAACGCCCACGTCGACCACTTCGTGGAGTTCATGGCCGACCGCGCCGAGGTCGAGCGCTGGCGGCAGTCCTTCGCCCTGTACTTCGGTGAGGTCCAGGGCCCTCCGACCACCGGCTGGCTCGGACTGCACCCGAGCCGGCCGATCATCTGAGGGCGTGCACCGTCACGCCGGCTCGGCGTGCACCCGGCTGCGCGCCTCCGCCGCCTTGACGATGATCTCCGTGCAGTCCTCCGTGGAGATCCGCGTGCTGTCGAGCACGAGGTGGTAGTGCTCCGGGCCGCCCGCATCGGTGCGGTAGAAGTGCCGCACGTAGGACTCGCGCGCGCTGTCGTTGCGGGCCATCGCGTCCCGCGCCTCCCGCTCCCCGACCCCCAGCAGGCTCATGGCCTGCCGGACCCTGCGCTCCGGGTCGCCGTCCAGCCGCACGTGCAGCGCCGTGTAGTGATCGCGCAGCACGATCGCGGCCGCCCGGCCGAGGATCACCCCACCGTGCTCCCGGATCCCCGCCCGGATCACGCGCTCGGTGCAGGCGTGGAAGTGCGCGTCGGGCAGCAGCGCGCCCGGCGGCGGGCTGACCCCGATCATCCAGTCGGACGAGGCCGGGGCGGCGGCGGTCAGCATGCGCGTCAGCCAGCCCTGGACGTGCTCGTCCCGGTTGAAGGCGTCCTCGACCGGGATGCCGAGCTCGCTCGCCACGGCCCTGGGAATCGCGCGGTCCAGGAACGGCACGCCGAGCTTCTCGGCGACCGCCGGGCCGATGAACGCACCGCCGGACCCGTAGCTGGCGGAGATCGTGACGACGTGCCGCATGGCTGGGCCTCCGTCCTGAGAAAGTCCTGAGACCAGGTGCGACAACGTTAGAACAAACGGTGCCGGATGGCAGCAGAAGACGTCCCCCACTCGGACGAACCTCGGCTCAGAAGGGCCGGAAATCCTCCGGAGCGCCGGACCGTCGCCCCGCCTCGATGTCGGGCGACAGGTCGCGCTGGTGGGTCGGGGTGATCAGCAGTTCCTCGATCACCGCCCGCTGCGGCAACGACGCGGCGAGCAGCACGGCGGCGGCGACGTCCTCCGGCATGAGCATCGTGGCGCGCTCCCGCGCCGGCGGGGGCAGCGGCCGGTTGTCCAGGATCGGGGTGTCGACCTCTCCGGGCAGGATCGCGGTGGCCCGGACGCCGTCGTTGCGGTAGGACGCGTTGAGGTAGTGCATGAAGTTGACGACGCCGGCCTTCGCCGCGGCGTAGGCCGGCCCGCTGAGCAGGCCGGGTCGCAGCGCCGCGTTCGACGACACGGTGATCACGGTGCCGGCACCGCGGTCGAGCATGTCCGGCAGCACGGCCCGGGTCAGGGTGAACACGCCGCTCAGGTTGACCCGCAGCACGGCGTCCCAGTCGTCGTCGGACATCCAGCGGGCGTTGCGCACCTTCGAGGCCGACCCGGCGACGTTGACCAGCACGTCCACCGGACCGACGCGCTCGCGCACGCCGTCGACGAGCGCGGCCACCTGCTCCGGGTCGTCGACGGCGGCGGGCGCGACGTGCGCGGTGCCACCCGCCGCGGCGATCGTCGCGGCTACCTCCTCGAGCAACCCCCGCCGCCTGCCGACGAGGACCGTGACCGCTCCCTCGGCGGCCAGCGCGACCGCCGTGGCCGTCCCGATGCCGCTTCCCGCGCCGGTGACCAGGCAGATCTTGTTCTTCAGCGTGCTCATAGTTTCCTCCACCTAGCATCGCCCGCATGGCCATTCGAGCAGATCACCGCACGGTGAACCGCCGGGTACTGGCTATCGTCGTTGGAGTGATCATCCTCGTCGGTGGGCTGTTGTGGCTGGTTCTGGGCGTTCTCCGACCCGAGCCACCCACCACCCCGAGCGCGATCGACCTGCAGGGCTGGAAGCTCACGCTCCCCGAGGAGGGCAAGGGCGGCAAGGCCGCGGAGGTCGAGCCGGCCGCCGTCACGGACCCCTGGCTGACCGCCGGGCCCGACGGCAGCCTCACGTTCTGGGCTCCGGCCGCCGGCGCGACCACCAAGAACTCCAAGAGCCCGCGTACCGAGCTCATCAGCCTCAACGATTTCTCCGCCGGCACGGACCAGCGCAGCCTGACCGCTTCGCTCGCGGTGTCCCAGGTGCCGACCGACTCGAAGGACATCATCATCGGGCAGGTCCACGGCTCCGACGACATCAAGTCGGTGCCGTACGTGATGCTCCACTACAAGGACGGGGACATCGAGGCGGAGGTCAAGCAGAAGCAGAAGGGGGACGAGAAGCAGACCTTCCCGCTGCTGTCCGGGGTGCCGCTGAACGACCGGTTCGACTTCACGATCAGCGACGACGGCAACGGCTCGATGACGATCAGCGCGACCCACGGCGGCGACACGAAGCAGGCCACCGCCCCGGTACCCGAGGAGTTCCAGGGGGAGACGGTCCGCTTCCAGGTCGGCGACTACCAGCAGGCCGAGTCCGGTGAGGGTGACGACGACGGCGGCCGCGTCACGTTCTACGCGATCAACGAGCGCTGATCGAGCGGCAGCCCGCGCGCGCAGGCCACCACCGAGTCGGCGGCCTGCAGGCCGACGCGGCGCATCGCCTCGACGGTCTGCCCGCCGCAATGCGGCGTCAGGGTGACGTCGGCGCGCAGCAGCGGGCTGCCCGCGGCGAGCGGTTCCTCGTCGAACACGTCGAGGCCCGCCCCGGAGAGGAGCCCGCGGTCCAGCGCGTCGACCAGCGCGGACTCGTCCACCAGGCCGCCCCGTGACGTGTTCACGAGGACCGCGCCACGCCGGACGGTGGCCAGCGCCCGCGCGTCGATCAGGCGGCGGGTGGCGGGCAGCAGCGGGACGTGCAGGGAGATGACGTCCGACGCGGCGAGCAGCTCCGGCAACCCGACCAGCCGGACGCCGAGCTCGAGCGCCGCCGGCTCGACATGGGCGTCCTGGTCGGTGGCCAGGACCGTCATGTCGAACGCGGCGGCCATCCGGGCCACCCGGCGGCCGATCCGCCCGAACCCGACGACACCCAGCGCCTTCCCGTCGAGCTCCTGGCCCACGGCTGCCCGCCGCGCCTGGTCCCAGCGGCCCTGCCGCACCCCGGCGTCGGCGGCGGCCACCCGGCGCACGACGGCGAGGATCAGCGCGAGCGCGTGCTCGGCCACGGACACCGCGTTGGCGTCCGCGGTGACCGTGACGGCGACGCCGCGCTCGCGGGCCGCCGCCAGGTCGACCGTGTCGTAGCCGGCGCCGTGTCGGGCGATGATGCGGAGGTGGGGCGCGGCCTCGATCCGGGCCCGGTCCATCCGGTCGCTGCGCAGGAGCACGGCGTCGACGCGCCCGGCCACCTCCTCCCACGGCACCCCGACCGCGACGTCACCCACCTCGCGCAGCCGGTCGCACGCCGCGTCGTCGATGGGGCGGGGCACCCAGGTCAGCCAGCTCGTCATCGGATCGGGACCGCGTTCGCGGCGCGCTTGGCGACCTCGCCCGCGGCGATCTCCTCGGCGCGGGCGAGTACCTCGGCCGCCCGCTCCCGCGGGACGACGACGACCCCGTCGCGGTCGCCGACGACCGCGTCGCCGGGGTGGACGACGACCCCGCCGATTGCCACCGTGTCCAGCAGCTCGAACGGGCCGGTCTTGAACGGGCCCGCGGGGGTCTGCCCGCGGCTGAAGACCGGCATGCCGAGCGCCTCGAGCTCGGCGATGTCCCGCGCGGCGCCGTCGATGACGAACCCGGCCAACCCCCTGGCCACCGCCTTGATCCCGATCATCTCGCCGATGAGCGCCCGGACGGTGGCGCCGTGCCCGTCGACGACCAGCACGTCGCCCGGTGCCGTCGCCTCGAGCGCCTCGTGGACGGCGAGGTTGTCGCCCTCCCGCGTCCACACGGTGAAGGCGGGGCCGGCCACCGCGGCCCCGGGCCACCGCGCCTGGACGGCGTCGTCGACGCAGCCGCGCCGGCCCATCGCGTCGCTCAGGACCGCGGCGCCGAACCGGGAGAGGCGGGCGACGAGCTCGGGGTCGATCCGGGGGAAGGACGCCATCTCAGCCACGGTGACCCACCCGCCGCTCCGGCTGCCCCGTGTAGGCGGGCAGGCTCGTGCGCGGGATCGGGCCCTTGTTGCGCAGACCCGACCCGCTCTCCTCCCACGCGTGGGCGAGCGCGCCCACCGACCGGGACAGCACGAAGAGGCCCCTTCCCAGCTCCGGCGCGAAGCCGAGCTCGCTGAAGACCACCGCGGTGGCGCCGTCGATGTTCATCGGGATCGGGGCCAGCTGCCGCTCGATCTCCAGCGCGACCCGGTACGCGTCCCCGGCGACCACCCCGTCGGAGACCGCGCGCTCGACCGCGGCCATGAGGGGGTCGCGGCGCGGGTCGACCGGGTGGAACCGGTGCCCGAAGCCGGGCACGTGGACCCGCCGCGCCTTCAGGTCGGCGAGGGCCGCGCGGACCGCGTCCGTCGGGGCGCCGTCCTCGGCCTCGATCCGGGCCAGCAGCTCCATCAGCTGTTGCCCGGCCCCGCCGTGGACGTCCCCGAGCACGTTCACGCCGCTGGCCATCGCGTTGTTGATGCCGACACCGCACGTGGCCGCCATCCGGGCGATCGCGATCGCCGGCGACTGCGGGCCGTGGTCCACCCCCGCGACGAGCGCCCGCTCGAGCAGCCGCGCCTGTGCCGGCGACGGCAGGTCACCGCGCAGCAGCAGCCAGACGACCTGCGCGAACGACGCCTCCTCGATGAGATCGGCGACCGGGTAGCCCCGGAGGCGGATCACGCCGGGGGTGATGTCGCTGATCGCGGTGGCCCACCACCGGGACGCCGGGTCGTGGTCGTCCCTGGTGGCCTGTCTCGACATCAGATGATCCCTTCCTCGCGCAGCCGCGCGATCTCGTCGCCTGCGTAGCCCAGGCCGCCGAGGACCTCGTCCGTGTGCTCGCCGAGGCGCGGCGGGCGCCGGTCCGGCGCCGACGGCGCGCCGTCGACGTGCACCGGGCCGCCGAGCAGGCGCACCGTGCCGTCGGCCGCCGCGGGCGACGGCAGCTCGGCGACCAGCCCCCGCGCCTGCACCTGCTCGTTCGACAGCGCGTCCGCGACGGAGACGACCGGCGCGGCCGGCACCCCGGACCCGAGCAGCACCGCGTCCCAGTGCTGGGCGGAGCGCTCGCGCAGCGTCGTCTCCAGCTCGGCCCGCAGCACGTCCCGGTTGGCCTTGCGCAGCTCCCGCGTGCGGAACCGCGGGTCGGCCACCAGCTCGTCCCGCCCGAGCACGGCGCACAGCGTCTCCCACTGCTCCTGCTTGTTCGCGGCGATGTTGAGCGCACCGTCGGCCGTGTCGAAGGTGCCCGACGGCGCCGCGGTGCGGTTCTCGTTGGCCATCACGGTGGGCGCCACCCCGGCGACGAGCTGGTCGGAGACGACCCACCCCATGGACGTCATGGCGGTCTCGAGCATGGAGACGTCCAGGAACGCGCCCTCGCCGGTGCGGCCCCTGCGCACGAGCGCGGCGTTCACGGCCATCGCCGCCGCGAGCCCGCCCATGGAGTCGCAGATCGGCGCGCCCACCCGCAGCGGCGCCGTCTCCGGCGTGCCGGTGACGCTCATCAGGCCGGACAGCCCCTGGATGATCTGGTCGTACGCCGGGCGGCCCCGCATCGGGCCGGTCTGCCCGAACCCGGAGATCGCGCAGTAGACGACGCCCGGGTTGATCGCGCGCAGCGCCTCCCAGCCGAACCCGAGCCGCTCCATCACGCCGGGCCGGAAGTTCTCCAGGACGACGTCGGCGCCGCGCACGAGCCGGGTGAAGATCTCCGCGCCGCGGGGCGCCTTCAGGTCGAGGGTGATGGACCGCTTCGCCGAGTTCTGCGCCAGGAACGACACCCCGAGCAGCTCGTCGCTGAGGTCGGGATCGGCCCCCAGCCTGCGGGCCAGGTCGCCCCCGCGCGGGTTCTCGATCTTGACGACGTCGGCCCCGAGCAGGGCGAGCTGGTAGCCGGCGTACGGGCCGGCGAGCACGTTGGTGAGGTCGAGGACCGTGACGCCCTCCAGCAGGTGAGCGCTCACCGCACGCCCTCGCTGTCGCTCGGGCGGCGCTTCGCGCAGGCGCTGTGACATTGGTTCGCTCCGCAAGCTCCGCTCACAGGAGCGCCTCCACGCTGCCGATACCGCGCTCCGAGAGCCGCTCCGCGGCCGCCCGCAGGCCGTCCAGGCCGGCGGCCAGCACGTCCCCGGCGAACCGCGAGCTCGGCCCGCTCATGTTCAGCGCCGCGATGACCCGGCCGTCCCGACCCCTGATCGGCGCCGCCACCGCTGCCGCCCCCACCTCACGCTCCCCGTCCGACCGCGCCCAGCCCCGCACCCCCGCGGCCGCCACCTCGCGCAGCAGCGACACCCGCCCTTCCTCGTCGACGGGCAGCCGCTCGACGAGCTGTGGCCGCGCGATGAGCAGGACCTTGCTCGCCGCACCGGCCCAGAGCGGCATCGGTGCTCCCACCTCGACGACGTTGCGCACCGTGTGCCGGCCCTCGTGCTGGGCGATCGCGATCCGGTTGAGGTCCTGCCGGACGTAGACGCACACGGTCTCGTTGTGCTCGCGCACCAGTCGCGCCATGATCGCGTGGGTCTCCTCGTCCACGCGCCACAGGCCCTCCGCCGCCCGCACCCACGACAGCATCGCCGCCCCGAGCGAGTACTCCCCGTCCCGGACCGCCACGACCACGGAGCGCCGCTGCAGATCGGCCAGCAGACGGACGACGGTGGTCTTCGGCAGCCCGGTCTCCTCCACGATCTCGCGGAGTGGCAGCACCGGGGGCCGCCGCGTCAGCAGGTCGAGGATCCCGAACGCCCGCCCCACGCTGCGTACCTGTGGTTCGGCGGCGGCTGGCATGGCGGGACGGTAACACGAAAAACCATCTATCGGTTTCTCTGGACCACAGGATGGTTCGGTGTCTACAGTGTCGCCGCACGTCGCTGACAAGGGAGACAGGTATGACGTCGATCCGCACCCGGCTCATTCGGGCGGCCATCACCCTCGGGCTGGTGGTCGCGGCCACGGCGTGCAGCCCTCCCGGCTCGCCGGGCACCGGCAGCCAGGACGCGGGCACGTACCCGAGCGGGCCGGTCACGCTCCTGGTCCCGGCGGCACCGGGTGGCGGGTGGGACTCCACGGCCCGCTCGCTCCAGCAGGTCGTCACCGAGGCCCACCTGACGGACCAGTCGGTCGAGGTCGTCAACCGCGAGGGCGGCGGCGGGGCCACCGGGCTCGCCCAGATCACCGGCCAGGACAGCGGCGACCCCAACACGCTGATGCTCGGTGGGCTCGTCATGATCGGCGCCCTGGTGCAGGCCGACTCGCCGCTCAAGGTCACCGACGCCACGACCATCGCGACGCTGACCTCGGAGACCGAGGCCTTCGTCGTCCGCAAGGACTCCCCCTTCACCTCCATCCAGCAGGTGGTCGACCAGTACGCGGCCGACCCGACGTCGGTGATCTTCGGCGGCGGCTCGGCGGGCGGCTCCGACCACATCGCCGCCGGCCTGCTGCTGAAGGCGGCGGGCCAGCAGCCGGCCGGCCTGAAGTACGTGGGCTACGCGGGCGGTGGCGAGGCGACCGCGGGCATCCTCTCCGGCGACGTCGAGGTGGGAATCTCGGGCCTCTCGGAGTTCGTCGGCCAGATCGAGTCCGGCGACATGCGGCTGCTGGCCGTCAGCTCGGACGCGGGTGACGTCGCGGGGCAGCCCGCACCGACGCTCCAGGCCGCCGGGTACGACGTCGACTTCGTCAACTGGCGCGGGCTCTTCGCCCCGCCCGGGATCTCCGACGAGCAGAAGGCGGCGATCACGGACTTCGTCACGAAGATCCACGACAGCTCGCAGTGGTCGGACATCCTGGCCAAGCGCGGCTGGGCCGACGACTTCCGCACCGGCGACGAGGCCGCGGAGTTCGTGCGCTCGCAGAACGACACGGTCACCGGCACCCTCCAGGAGCTGGGGCTGTGACCACGCCCGACGCCGACGAGGCCACCCGGCCCGCGGCGTCATGGGCGCAGCTGGCGTTCGCCGCGGCGATCCTGCTGCTCGGTGTCGTCGTCCTCACCCAGGGGCTGGGTGTCCGCGGTGACCTGAGCCCGCAGGGGCCGCGCTTCTTCCCCACCGCACTCGGTGTCCTGTGGCTCGTCCTCGGCGTGCTCTACCTGGCGAGCCGGATCCGGGTGGTCGCGAGCGGCGCACCGGACGAGAGCACCGAGCGGCTCACACACGTCAAGCGGCTGGCGGTCCTCGCGGTGCTGCTCGTGGTCTACGTGTACGTGCTCTACCCGCTGGGTTACGTCCTCAGCACGGCCCTGTTCTTCATCGGGGCCGCCGCCGCGCTGGGGTCCACCCACCACCGGCGGGACGTGGTCGTCGGCGTGCTGCTCAGCCTGGCGGTGTACTTCGTCTTCTCCCGGCTGCTCGGGATATCACTGCCATCGGGGGTGCTCCCCCTGTGATCCTCGACGACCTCCTGGGCGGCTTCGCCACCGTCCTGACCCCGGGCAACCTGCTCTTCGCCGCGCTCGGCGTCACCCTCGGCACCCTGGTCGGCGTGCTGCCCGGGATCGGCCCCGCGGTGACGATCGCGCTCCTGCTGCCGGTGACCTTCCAGATGGACGAGCCGGCCGGGGCGTTCATCCTGTTCGCGGGCATCTACTACGGCGCGATGTACGGCGGTTCCACCACGTCGATCCTGCTCAACACCCCGGGCGAGTCGGCGTCCGTCGCGACGGCCATGGAAGGCCACCTCATGGCGAAGGCCGGGCGCGCCCGGCAGGCGCTCGCCACCGCGGCCATCGGCTCGTTCGTCGCCGGCACGATCTCGACGCTGCTGCTCACCGTCGTCGCGGTGCCCCTGGGCCGGCTGGCCAGCACCGTCACCGCAGCGGACTACGCCGCGCTGATGGTGCTCTCCCTCGTCTCCGTCACCGCGCTCGTCGGGCGCTCGATGGTGCGCGGGCTCCTGTCCCTCGCGCTGGGGATGACCATCGGGATCATCGGCCTCGACGCGCTGTCCGGGCAGCCGCGGCTCACGTTCGGCCAGCCGGTGCTCTTCGACGGCATCGACGAGGTCACGCTGATCATCGGCCTGTACGCGATCGGCGAGACGCTCTACGTCCTGGTCAAGGGGCGGACCCGGCCCGGCAGGCTCGCCGAGCTGCCGCCGCCGGAGAAGGGCAGCATCGGCTGGATGAGCCGCGAGGACTGGCGCCGCTCCTGGGCGCCGTGGCTGCGCGGTGCCTCGTTCGGGTTCCCCTTCGGCGTGCTGCCGTCCGGCGGGGCGGAGCTGCCGACGTTCCTCAGCTACAGCTACGAGAAGCGCCGCTCCCGCGGGCGGGACGAGTTCGGGAAGGGCGCGATCGAGGGGGTGGCGGGCCCGGAAGCGGCCAACAACGCGTCGTTCTCCGGCGTGCTCGTCCCGCTCCTCACCCTGGGGCTCCCGACGTCCGCAACGGCGGCGGTCCTGATCGCCGCCTTCCAGATCTTCAACCTCCAGCCGGGACCCCAGCTGTTCGACACGTCCAGCGACCTCGTCTGGGCCCTGATCGCCTCGCTCTACATCGGCAACGTCATGCTGCTGGCCCTGAACCTTCCGCTCATCCGCGTCTGGGTGAAGGTCCTGCAGATCCCGCGGCCGGTCCTCTACGCGGGGATCCTCGTCTTCGCCACGCTGGGGGTCTTCTCGGTCTCCGGAAACCCGATCGACATCCTCATCGCCTACGGCATCGGCGCGGTCGGGCTGGCCCTGCGCATGTACGGCTTCCCGATCGCCCCGGTCATCCTCGGCGCGATCCTCGGCCCGAACCTGGAGAGCCAGCTGCGCCGCGCCCTCACCGCGTCCAACGACGACTGGTCGGTGTTCGTGACCCGGCCGCTCTCGGCCGTCATCCTCGCGCTCGCGCTCGCCGCCTTCCTGCTCCCGCACGCGCCGCGGTTGCTGGCCCGGGCCCGCGGCCGCCGGACCGACGTCAGCCGGCTCGCCGTGGGGGACGAGGACTGAGCCCCGGCGATGAGTTCCGCTCGCCGCCCGAGTCACCTCCCCATGACCGAACACGAGCCCACCGCCGCCACGAACCTCGACCACTACGGCAACGAGGCCCTGCCGTGGAGCAGGGCACGCGACGTCCTGCCCGAGAGCTTCACCAAGATGGAAACCCCGGTCTTCCTCGGCACCGCGAGCCCGGACGGCCGCCCCCACTCCTCCGGGATCGGGGCGGCATGGCACGACGGCGAGATCTACTTCACCAGCGGGCCCGGCACCCGCAAGTCCCACAACCTGGCCGCCAACCCGGCCTGCACGATCTCCGTGCGCATCCCGGGCCTCGACCTGACGATGGAAGGCGAGGCTCACCGCGTCACCGACGTCGGGACCATCGAGCAGCTCGCCGCGCACTACGCCGCAGAAGGCTGGCCCGCCGAGTCCGACGGGGAAGGCGGGCTCACCGCACCCTTCAGCGCACCCAGCGCCGGGCCGCCCCCGTGGCACCTCCACCGCTTCACGCTCCGGACGGCCGTCGGTGTCGCCACCGCCGCACCGGACGGCGCCACGAAGTGGACCTTCTCCTGACGGGCCGTGTGCATGATCAGATCGACGCCACGTGTCCCTGAGGCGACGGCGAGGCCCCTGGTGTCGACTTGATCATGAAAGGTCCCTTCGCAGCAGCGGCTTGATCAGCAGTTGGGCGCACTCCCGGGCGGATTCGGCCCGCGAATGCGCCGAACCGTCGATCAAGGAGTAATGGTCGCCAAATGATCTCTGGGAGCGACCATTTGCCCTTGATCGGTGCTGCAGGACAACTGCGGCCGCTCCCGCACCGGAGCCGTGATCATGGCTGCCACACCGCCTCCGGTGGCGCCGCGCGCCCAACCGGGCAGGCCCCGGCCTGCCCGCAGGACAGCCCCGCACACTGCGCGGCGCCACCGGAGGCCCGGCACCACCTGGAGGGCGCTCAGCGCAGCACCGGCTCCAGCGGGAACTCCACCCCGTCCACCGGCGGCTCGGGCATCGTCCCGGAGCCGTCGGGCAGGGGCACGGCGGCCAGGAGCGCCTGGGTGTAGGGGTGCCGGGGGTCCTCCCAGATCGTGCGCGCGGGCCCGGACTCGACGATCCTCCCCCGGTACATGACGGCCAGCCGGTCGGCGATCAGCCGCACGACGGTCAGGTCGTGCGAGATGAACAGCAGGCCCGCACCGGCATCGACGGCCAGGTCACGCATCAGCGCCGCGACGATCGCCTGGGTCGACGCGTCGAGCGCCGAGATCGGTTCGTCGCCGATCAGGAGATCGGGGCGGGCGGCGAGGGCCCTGGCGATCGCGATCCGCTGGCGCTGGCCGCCGGAGAACTCGTGCGGGTAGCGGCGGGCGGCCCCGCGGTCCAGCCCGACCCGTTCCAACCACCACCCCGGCTCGGACCCCTCCGCGCCGCGGGCGACGGCCGCCCGCGCGCCGTCCCCGATCTGGGTGCCGACGGGCCGCCGCGGGTGCAGTGAGCCGTACGGGTCCTGGAACACCATCTGGATGCGGGTCAGCTCCACCGGGCGGCGTCGCAGGCCGAGCGGGACGACCGGCCGGCCGTCGAACGACACGGTGCCCGCGGCCGGGGGGACGAGGCCGCAGATCGCGCGCGCCACCGTCGACTTGCCGCACCCCGACTCCCCGACGAGGCCCAGGACCTCGCCCGCGCCCACCGCCAGGTCGATGCCGTCGACGGCGCGCACCGGCGGCCGGCCGCGGTAGACCACCTTCAGGCCTGCGACCTCCAGGAGGGTCACGACTCCTCCAGCGCGCGCACGTCGTCGAGGGACCGGACGCCGCCGGTCGCACCGGGCAGGCTCGCGAGCAGCGACGCCGTGTAGTCGTGCGCGGGGGCGGTGAACACCTGGCGGCGATCCCCGTTCTCCACGACCTCGCCGTCGCGCATGACGGCCACCCGGTCGGCCACCGCGCTCATCACGCCGAGGTCGTGCGTCACCAGCAGCACGGCGAGGCCCATCTCGCGGGCGAGGTCGCGCAGCAGGTGCAGCACGCCCGCCTGGACCGTGACGTCGAGCGCGGTGGTCGGCTCGTCGGCGATGAGCACGGACGGGGAGCAGGCCAGCGCGATGGCGATCGCGATGCGTTGGCGCTGCCCGCCGGAGAACTGGTGCGCGAAGCGGCGCAGCGCGCCCGCGGGGTCCGGGATCCGCACCCGTTCGAGCAGCTCGACGGCGCGGGCGCGGGCCTTCGCCCGGTCGAGCCGCATGTGGTGGCGCAGGTGGTCGGTGAGCTGCGCGCCGACCGACAGCATCGGGTGCAGGCTCGTCGACGGGTCCTGGAACACCATCGCGATCTCGGTGCCGCGCAGGTCGCCCAGCTGCCGCGGCGTGAGCGCCAGCAGGTCGCGGCCGTCGAACGTGATCGTGCCCCCGACCCGCGAGCGCGCCGGGAGGAGGCCCATCACGGCGAGCCCGGTCATCGTCTTGCCCGAGCCCGACTCGCCGGCGAGGCCCTGGATGCGGCCCGCCTCCAGCTCGAGGTCCACCCCGCGCAGGATCCGGGTGTCGCCGATGCTCAGGGTCAGGCCGCTGATCCGGAGGCCGGTCACCGCGTCTCCGCCTTGCCCAGCTCGCCCGCCGTGTGCGGGTCGAGGGCGTCGCGCAGCGCGTCGCCCAGGAAGTTGAACGCCATCACCACGGTCAGGATCGAGAGGCCGGGGAACACGCCCAGCCACCACGAGTCGAAGTTCTGGATCGCCGTCGCCACCATCGAGCCCCACTCCGCGGTGGGCGGCTTCGCGCCCAGCCCGAGGAACGACAGGCCGGAGAGCAGCAGTGTCGCCGTGCCGATGTCCAGGCTGGCGAGGATCAGTACGGGCCCTGTGACCATCGGGACGATGTCGGTGCGCAGCGACCGCAGCGGCGAGAACCCGAGCAGCCGGTCGGCCAGCACGTAGTCGGCCTCCCGGATGCCGACCACCAGCCCTCGGGTGACGCGCGCGTACGCGGGCCACGAGACGACCAGCGCCGCCAGCACGGCGTTCAGGAGGCTCGCCCCGAGCGACGCCGCCACCACCATCGCCAGGATGACCGTCGGGAACGCCATCACGAGGTCGGTCAGGCGCATCACGGTCTCGCCGACCCAGCGCCCGAAGAACCCGGCCGCGAGCCCGAGCACGCCGCCGATCACCACCGACAACCCGACGAGCAGGACCGCCAGCGGCATCGTCACGCGGGCGCCCGCCAGCACGCGGGTGAACACGTCCCGGCCGAGCTCGTCGGTGCCGAACCAGTGGGCCCCGCTCGGCGCCTCGAGGCGCGGGAAGTCCTGGACGAGCGGGTCGTAGGGCCACAACGCGGGGCCCAGCACGGCGACCAGGATCCACACCAGCGCCACCACGGCACCGGTGACGCCCAGCGGCGTGCGCCAGGCCTGCGGGATCCGGATCTTCATGAGACCCGTACCCGCGGGTCGATCGCCCCGTAGAGGAGGTCGACAACCAGGTTGATCACCAGGTAGATGACGCCGACGAGCAGGCCGACGCCCATCACGGCCGGCAGGTCGAGGTGCGATGCGGCCTGGTAGGCGTAGGACCCGACGCCGGGCCACGCGAAGATCTCCTCCACGAGCACCGTGCCGGAGAGCAGGGCGCCGAACGCCAGCCCGACCACGGTCAGGACCGGCACCATCGCTGCCCGGAGCACGTACCGGAAGAGAACGGTCCGGCCCGGCAGGCCCTTGGCGCGGGCCGAACGCACGTAGTCCTGCTCCAGCACCTCCAGCACGGCGGAGCGCGTGAACCGGGTGAGCAGGCCGACGGTGTAGAGCGTCAGCACCAGCGTGGGCAGCATCAGGTGGGCCAGCGCGTCGCCGAACGTCTCCCACTCCCCGGCCAGCAGGGAGTCCAGCGTGTAGAGCCCGGTGACGTGCGGGGGCGGCGTCGTGGCGGGCGCGAGGCGGCCCGAGCCGGGCGCGAGGTCGAGCTGGAAGGAGAAGACGTAGAACGCGACGAGCGCCAGCCAGAACGTCGGCACCGAGATCCCGACCAGCGACACCAGCCGCAGCGCGCTGTCGGCGAGCCGCCCGCGCCGCACGGCCGCGACCACCCCGAACCCGACCCCGATCAGCACCGACAGCACGATCGCCCCGATCGCGATCTCCAGCGTCGCCGGCACCGCCGACTGCAGGTCGGTGAGCACCGGCCGGTGCGTCTGCTGCGACTCGCCGAGATCGCCGTGGGCCAGGTTGCCCAGGTACGTCGCGTACTGGACGGGCAGCGGCCGGTCGAGCCCGTAGTGCGCCCGGTACGCCGCGACGGTCTCCGGGTTCGCCGCAGCGCGCTGCCCGAGGTTGGCCGCCACGGGGTCGCCGGGCACCAGGTTCGTCAGCAGGAACGTCACGAGCGTGACACCGACGATCAGCAGCACCGACACCCCGAGCCGGCGCAGCAGATAGCGGGCGAGCGGGTTACGCACCACCGGCCGCACCGACCGCCCCGAGGTCCAGCGTCCAGATCGGGTTGTAGGCGGCACCGGTCACCGACGTGGCCGTGACGATGTTCGTGGCCGGCTGGACGAGCGGGATGAACGGCCCGCCGGCGTTCAGGCTGCGCTGGAACTCCTGGTACAGGCGTACGCGCTCCGCCGGGTCGACGGCCGCCGCGGCGGTCTTGGCGGCCTGGTCGATGTCCGGGGCCGCGCTCGCCGGCCAGTTCGCGCGCTCGCCGATCAGGCCGTCGGGGGCGAAGGCCAGGTAGTTGGACGGGTCCGGGAAGTCGGGCCCCCAGTACCAGAGCCCGATCTCCTCCTTGCCGTCGCGGTAGTTGTCCAGCTCGGTGGCCACCGGCGCCGGTGCGAGCTCGACGGTGATGCCGGCCGCGGCCAGCTGGGCCTGCAGCCGCTCGGCGAGGGTCTGGAAGCTGAGGCCGAGGAGCGTGAAGTCGCTCGGGTACGCGAGCTTCGGCGGCGGGCCGCCGGCACCGCTCGCGGCCAGCGCCGCCGCGGCCCCCGCGAGGTCCTGCTTCGGAGCGTCACCTGCGGCGAGGGAGCCCGCGATCATGGTCGGGATCATGCCCGCCGGCTGCACCGAGCCCGCACCGGCGACCTGCAGGAGGCCCGCGTAGTCGATGGCCTTCTTCACGGCCGAGACGTACTGCGGGTTGCTGGTGGTGGCGGAGACGTCCGCGCCCTGGTTGAGGAACAGGAAGATCGTGTAGGCCGACGCCCCGCTGGTGACGGTCAGCTCGCCCTGGTCGAGCCCGCCCACCTGGTCGCCGGAGAGGTCCAGCGCGACCTGCGAGTCGCCCTTCTGGACGTTCAGCGCCTGGGTGGCGGCCTGCACGTTGCGGATCACGACGTTCTCGTAGGCGGGCTTCGCGGGCCCGTTGTACGCGGGGTTCCTCGTGAGCACCGCCTGGCTGGCGACGTCGAGCGACTTGAGCGTGTAGGGCCCGGAGCCGGCGGACGTGGTGTTGAGGAACTGCTCCGCGCCGTCCTGGTCGTCGGTGGAGCCGCCGTTGGCGGTGACGACCTTCGAGTTGACGACCGACAGGGCCGGGTTCGGCAGGATGAACGGCAGGGCGGCGTTCGGCTCGGCGCTGGTCAGCACGATCGTCGAGTCGTCCTTCTTCGCCACCGTCACGCCGTCGAGCAGGAAGGACGGGTTGCCCTTCATGCCGATCACCCGCTGCAGCGAGAAGACGACGTCGTCGGCGGTGACCGGGCTGCCGTCGGAGAACACCCGGCCCTGGGCCAGCGTCAGCGTCAGTGTCTTGGCATCGGGCGACAGCTCGTAGGAGGACGCGAGGCCGGGCGCCGGGGTGCCGACGTCGTCGCCGGTGAACGTCAGCAGCGTCTCGTACATGCCGTGGGTGAGCATCTGCCCGGTGAGCTCGTACTCGCGGCCGGGGTCGACCGTCTTCAGGTCGAACGTCGAGTCGATCACGAGCGTCGGCCCGGAACCGGACCCACCGCCGGACCCCCCTGACCCGCAGGCCGCCACCGCGAGCACCACGGCCGTCGCGGCGGCGAGCGCCACCGATCGCCTCGCACCGAACATGTGCACCTCCCCGATTCGGCCGTATCTTGCCCGGCCCCTCCTCACGCCAGCACGGCGACCACCGCGAACAGGACCGGGACGCTGACCACCGTCGTGCTCAGCGCCGCATCCCGCCCGAGCACCTCGCCCTGCTCGAACCGCACCGCGTAGCCGAAGACGTTCTGGGCGGTCGGGAGGGCCGCGCAGACCACCACCGCGAGCAACCCGTGCCCCTCGAGCCCGAGCACCAGGCCGAGGAGCAGCGCCAGCGCCGGGTGGACGATGCACTTGAGCAGCAGCACGGTCGCGAGCAGCGGTGCGGTCTCCCCCGCTCCCGGCCGTTTCGCCCCGCACAGCGAGATCCCGAACGCGAGCAGCATCCCGGGCACCGCGAGGTCCGAGATCAGCTCGATCGGCGCGATCAGGGGCGCGGGTGGGACGAGCCCCGTCGCGGACACGGCGATCCCGGCGCCCGTGGCCAGCGCGATCGGGTTGCGCAGCGGTGCGCTCACCATCCGCCACGGCGACGGCCGCGCCCCGTCGGCCCGCTCCGACAGCACCCCGAGCACCGTCGTGAAGAACGGGGTGAGCACCGCGAGCTGGAACACCAGCACGGGGACGGCCTCGGTCACGTTCCCCAGCGCGTACGTGGCGATCGGCAGCCCGAGGTTCCCCGCGTTCACGTAGCCGCTCGCCATCGCCCCCACGGTGGTCTCCCCCGCGGGCCGCCTGCGCAGCAGCCCGACCGGCACGTACAGCAGGCACGTCAGGACGCTCGTCACGGCCGTGACGAGCAGTCCCTCGGAGAACACGGCCGCCACGTCCGTGCGGGCGAGCGTGCTGAACAGCAGCGCGGGGGATGCGACGAAGAACGCCGCGCGCGAGAGCACCTGGGTGGCGGCGGGGCCGAGCACCCCCGCCCGCCCGACGAAGTAGCCGACCGCGACGACGGCCCCGATCACGACGAATGCGTCGACTACCCCGTTCACGCCACAGTCACGTCTTACCAGGTTAGAGCTGTGACGCAGGCCGCAGGCGCCCGAGTCGGGGCATATCCATTCGGACCTGCATGTCCGCCTGTTGACAGGACCCGACTACCCGTTCCAGGTCGACCACGGCACCCTCTGGAAGCACTCCCTCGACGGCGTCGGCCTGCTCGCGATCGACCACGGCCGCCTCTTCGGCATGGACGTCAACGACAACCTGCGCGGCTGGGACGACGACATGATCGCCGGCACCGTCCACCCCGTCGAGCTGTTCGAGTTGAGGTGAGGCCCCTGGCGTCACCCGCCCCAGATGTCCTCCAGGAACCGGTCCTGGGCGCGCAGGTCCGCCAGCCAGTCCTGCGCCTGCGCCGACGTGCCCCCGGTGTGCTGCCGGTAGATGTCGACCAGCGCCGCCCGCACGCCGGGGGCCATCGTGTTGGCGTTGCCGCACACGAAGATCACCGCGCCGCGCTCCAGCAGGTCCCAGACCTCGTCGTGGCGGTGGAGCATCTCGTGCTGCACGTAGCGCCGCCCGTCCTCGGGACGGCCCGAGAACACCGTGTGCAGCGTGGTGGAGGCGAGCTTGCCGAGGTCCCGCAGCTCGTCGGCGTAGAGCTGGTCCTGCTCGGGGTCGCGGCAGCCGAAGAACAGCAGCGAGGGGCCGACGGGGGTGCCGCGCTCGGCGGTGGCCGCCCGGTCCTGCAGGAAGCCCCGGAACGGCGCCAGCCCGGTGCCGGCCCCGATCATGATCATTGGGGTGGCCGGGTCGCTCGGTGGCCGGAAGGCGATGGTGGGCTCGCGGACGAACGTGAACACCGTGCTGTTCGGCGCCAGCACCGCCAGGTGGTTCGAGCAGATGCCGCGGAACTCGCCGTCACCGCTGCGGGCCGGCACCCGCAGCACCCCGGTCGTGATGCTGCAGACGTCGGCGTCGACGAGCGGCGACGACGAGATCGAGTAGTAGCGGGGCCGGAGCGGGGGCAGCATGTCGAGGTAGACCTCGAACGGCAGTGAGCAGGCCGGGAACTGCTCCAGCAGGTCCAGCTGCGACCGGTACGGGAAGAACACCTCCTCCCGGTACCGACGGGTGCTCTCCTCGTCGTCGCCGGTGAGGGCCAGCAGCTCGGCCCGCTGCACCGGGTCCTCGGTGTAGCGGGCCATCGTCTCGATGTCCGACCGGGAGGCGATGTCCTGCAGCTCCACGCAGCTGCCCAGCACTCCGAGCAGCGGCGCAGGCTCGTCGATGGGCAGGTGGGTGTGCGAGCCGCTGTTGGGGATGATCGTCAGATACGTCCCCGCGTCGAGGGTGAACCGCCGCATCACACGCTGGATGAGGTCGACGCTGTTGCGCGGCAGCACCCCGAGGTGGTCGCCTGCGCGGTAGGTCGTACCGGCGGGCAGCGCGACCTCGACGTGCCGCGTGGACCGGCCCGCCGCCATCCCGCCCAGCTCCCGGTTCGCCCGGACCACGGTGGGCCGCGCGCGGTAGGACATGATCACCGGGTTCGCCAGCTGGCGGTTGACGAACGAGACGGTGAGGCGCGGTCCCGCGGCCACCGGGGCGGCCACGGCCGCGGGCAGCGCGAAGGCCTCCGCGAGATCGGGCCAGAGCTCCCCGTGCCAGCCGCGGTACGCCGCGTCGAAGTCGGCCCGCGCGTCCCCCTCCCCGCGCGGGTGCACACGCCGCGCGCCGTGGGCCTCGAGCTCGGCGTCCAGCGCGGTCGGCACGGCCTGGTAGGTGGTGGCCCACTCGCTGTTGCCGCAGCCGAAGACCGTGTACCGCACGCCGGCACAGGCGTCCGCCGGCGTCGCCGGGTCGCGCAGCCAGGCGCAGAACCGCGCGGCGTTCTCCGGCGGCATGCCGTTGTAGGAGGCGCAGACCACGATCGTCGCACCGTCGGCAGGCAGCGCGCCCACGTGGTCGTCCAGTGCGCCGACGGTCACCGCGAAGCCGCGCTCGGTGCCCTCCCTGCCCAGCTTGGTGGCGATGCCCTCGGCCGTGCCGAGGTTGGACCCGTACAGCACGTGGAGCGGGGTGCCGTGCCGCTCCACCGCGAGCACGGCCGGCGCCTCGGTGGCGGCGGGAGCCGTGACCCGGCCGTCGGTCCCGGCTGCCGCCCTGCGGTGGTCGATCGGACGGTCGGGCCGGCGGCGCACCAGGATCCGGAAGTCGTCCGGCTTGATCGTCAGGGTCGTCTTGATCTTCAGCTGGTAGTCGTGGAGGTCGACGAACTCGAAGCGCTGCAACAACATGCCCAGCACGAGGACGGCCTCCTGCAGGGCGAACTGGCGGCCGATGCAGGCACGCTGGCCGGTTCCGAACGGCTTGAACACGTTGGGGCCCAGCTCCGCGAGCCGTTCCGGGGCGACGTGGTCGGGGTTGAACTCCTCGGCGTCCGGACCCCACACGCTCTGGTCACGGTGCAGAGACGGGGTCAGCACGGTGATCGGTGTGCCGGCCGGGATCGCATACCGGCCGCCGATCACCGTGTCCTCGTACGGCGTGCGGTTGAACCCGGGCGCGGTGGGCCACAACCGCAGCGACTCGTGGAGGATCTGGCTCACGTAGCGCAGCCGGTGCACCTGCTCGAAGCTGGGCTGCGTCGTGCTGCCGAGCACCTCGTCCACCTCGGCCCGCGCTCGATCGACGACCTCGGGGTGCTTGAGCAGGAAATGGAGCGCGAACGACAGCAGGCCGCTGGTGGTCTCGTGGCCGGCCACCAGGAAGGTGATGCACTGCGCGCGGATGTTCTCGTCGGGCAGGCCCTCGCCGGTCTCCCGGTCCACCCCGTTCAGCATCCGGCCGAGCAGGTCGCGGGTCTCACCCTCGGCGCCTTGGGCCTTGCGCTCGGCAATGATCTTGTCCACCAGGTCGTTCATGAACGCCTGGTCCTCTTCAACCCGGCGCTGGGCGCGTATCCGCAGCCGGGTCTGGATGGGCAGCTCGCGGGCTCGTCGCTGCGACTCGGCCAGGGTGCTCAGCATCGCGGTGACGAACGGGTGCTGGGTGTCGCGGTAGAACGAGTTGAACCGGTAGCCGAACCCGCAGAGCGCGATGGTGTCCAGGGTCAGCCGGGTCATGTCGGCCGGGACGTCCACCTCCTCGTCCGGGTTGACCCGCTCCCACTTCTCCATCAGCTGGTCGGCGAGGTCGAGCATCATCGGCATGTAGTCCTGCATCGACTGCAGGCTGAACGGGGACAGCAGGATGTTGTGCGCTCGGTGCCACAGTGGATCGGCGGTGTCGGCGGTGAAGAGGCCCGACCCGACGGCCCCCTTGCGGAGGTTCGCCAGGCCGCCACCGACCTTCTTGTCGAACCGGTTGTCATCGCAGACCTCGTCCACCAGCTCGGCACCGCTGAGGATCAACCGCGGCCCGGAGGGGGTGACGAGCCGGAAGATCGGCCCGTACTGCCGTACCAGTTCCATCAGCCCGATGAACGGACTGGCGGCGTCGATGTCGAGCAGGTTCCCGATCACCGGCAGGGCGTTCGGGCCGGGCAGCTCCTCGATGGGGATCGGTGTCGACATGGGGTCACTTCCTTGTGCGTTCGGGCGCGGCGGACCGGCCGGCGCGCAGGAGCAGAGCGACGCTCACAACCACGACCCAGGCCGGGAACACCAGCAGCACCACCGGGTGGTACGTCGTGCTGACCAGCAGGAAGGTCGCCGCCAGGTATCCGATGAGGGCCAACCACCGCGGCAGGAGACCGGCCGTCACGGCCATGCCGATGGTCGTGATCATGTACATGCCGGCCATCCGGACACCGAAGATGAACAGCAGTCCGTAGCCGACCGCGGCGAGGGCCCGCGCCACGTCCGGCGCCGGCAACGGGTTCACCGCGAACGTGCCGAGCAGGGCCACCGCCCCGACGGCCGCCGAGCCGACGAACATCATGCAGAGGAACAGCAGGCCGGCGGCCATCTGCAGCCAGGCCTGCACCGGTGAGAACTCCCGGGGCACCGCCCGGAACATCGCCCTCGTGGCGGAGAGGTGCCAGAGCAGGGCGATCCCGGCGAACGGCACGACGTAGATCCCGAGGGTGGCCAGCGCCGAGCCGCCCGCGGCGTAGAACGTCGCGTAGACGGGGTCCGGGTCCCCGAGCTTCGGCGCTCGCTGCACCAGGACCATCGCCACCACGGACAGCCCGGCGAAGACCATCCCCGACAGCGCGCTCATCCGCCCCAGCGCCCGGACCTGCCGCCACCGCGCATCGACCGCTGGCTCTGCGCCGGGATCCGGGCGCCGCGGAGTCTCGACCATGACCCCCTCCGGGCGGGCCGCCGTCGTCGCCCGCCGCGGAGGTTTAGCGCCGCTCACAGTGCCGGTCAAGGCATTCCGGCCGAGCACTACGCACCGGCAGCGGACCGGCACGGTCGGGAGTTGCGGCTGCTACGAGCGGCCGAACGAGGCCTGGGCGGATCGCGCGGGCTGTTTCGGGTGTCCCAGACAGCACTATGGATCCATACTGCTATTTGGCGCGCCTCGAAACAGCAGTATGGATCCATAGTGCGACTCAAACGCCGTTCAGCTGTCGCACCAGGTATTCCCATACCGCTGCTACGGCCTTGTCGTGGTAGATGTGCTCGCGTTTCGCCAGCGACTCCTCGGGGGCCGACCAGGTCGGCCAGCCGCCGGCCATGTGGGTCAGGATCTGCTGCTCGCAGGCGCGTTCGAGGAGCACCGCCGCCACGGTGGCCTCCTCCAGCGTCTCCCCCACCGTGACGATGCCGTGGTTGACCAGGAACATCGCCCGGGCGCCGCCGAGGGCGCCGGCCACCGCCCGGCCGAGTTCGGGGGTGAGGACGAGGTCCGCGGTGTCGGTGAAGCGCGGCACCTCGGGCGGCACGAAGCCGTTGGCGGCGTGGCTGACCGGCCGCAGCGGCTGCCCGGTCGCGGCGAGCGCCACGGCGTGCGGTGGGTGGGTGTGCACGACGGCGCCCACGTCGGGGCGCGCGGCCATGATCTCGGTGTGGATCGGGTACTCGCTGTGCCGCACCCCCTCGCCGCTCCGGACGACGCCGTCGGCGTCCACCAGGTGCACCCGGTCCGGGGTGACCTCACCGAGACCCCACTCGGCCGACTTGATCCACACGCCCGTGCCGCCGGGATCCCGGACGGAGGCGTGGCCCCAGATCAGGTCGTCGTGCCCCGCGGCCGCGAGGATCCGGGACGCGGTCGCGACGAGCTCGGGCGGGCTCATACCAGCTCCTCGCTGGCGCTCGTCGCGGGCATTCGCCCAGGGCGCTGTGTCCATGGTTCGCTCGCAAGCTCGCTCACGATGCGAGCCCGCTCGGCAGGATGAACAGCAGCCAGGTGAACACCGGCGCCGTGACGGCCATGCTCAGCCCCCAGATCAACATCGTGCGGAACAACACCGGGCGTTCGGCCTCCGGCGCGTTGGCCAGCGTCAGCGCGCCGACGGACGAGAACGGCGTCGAGTCGACCACGGTCGCCGAGATCGCCAACGCAGTGATCATGGCGCTCACCCCTATCTCACCCTGGACGAGAAACGGCACCGCGAGCGGGATGAGCACGCCGAGCAGCCCGGCGCTGGAGGCGAACGCGGACGTGAACGCCCCGACCACGCACAGCAGGAACCCGATCAGGAGCGGGGCACCCAGCCCGGCGATGGCGTCGCCGATCGCGTCGATCGTGCCGTAGCGCTGCATCGCCCCGACGAGGGTGACGACGCCGCAGATCAGCAGCACCACCGACCACACGATCTGCCGGTCGGCCTTCGCGAACCGCTCGGGGAACAGCAGGTGCAGCAGCGCGGCCGCGATGAGCGCCGTGAACCCGATCTCGAAGTTGAACACGAGCGCCCCGACGGCCACCGCGATCACGACGACGAGCGTGGTCACCTGGTCGGCCCGCAGGGGCGTGCGGGTGGTCTCTCGCACGGCCACCCCGCCGCCCGCGCCGGGAGTCGCCTCCTCGTCGCGCACCTCGACCCCGCGCTCGCGCCACAGCTTCCGCCCGCCGAACAGCAGGAAGATCACGACGGCGAGCACGATGTTGTAGGCGGCGTTGCCGAAGAACAGGCCCGCGGACGACACCGAGAGACCGTTGTGGTCCAGCGCCTGCCGAACGATCACCGCCAGGCCGTTGAGCGGCGAGAAGTTCCCGAGGCACGAGCCGTGCATGACCATCAGCGCGGACATGCGCCGGTCGATGCCGTAGCGCTCGCCCAGTCGCAGGCACAGCGGCGCGAGCATCGCGACCCCGGCCGGGCCCAGGGCTCCCGCCGTGGTCGGCACCGCCGAGAACACGAAGATCAGCCACGGCACGAGCACCGGACGATCGCCGAGCAGGCCGACCGCGCGGTCGATGAGCCATTCGATCGTGCCGTTCACGGCCGCGAGGCCGAACAGGTACGTCACGCCGACGAGCAGGACGAACAGGTCGGGCGGGAAGCCGTCGAGCAGCTCCTTCACGCTCTCGCCCGCGACGAGCGTGCCGATGAGGAACGTGGCGATCAGCGCGAGGACGCCGATGCTCACCGGCCGCAGCGTGCCGATGACGAAGACGAGTACGAGGGCCACTACCCCGATGACGTGGATGGACACGGCAGCTCCCCTTCGAGCTTGCGGCGTGCTTCTCTGCTTTGCGGAAAGACCTTCTTCTATTCGTCCGTCAGTGTCAACCCCAGGCCGGTCGTGTCCGTTTTGTCACGGGTTGGTCGTCGCGGGTTGTTGTCACAGGTTCGCCAGCTCGTGCCGCCACGCCGTGGCCGTGTTGAACCCGGTGCCGAGGTCGGGCAGCTCCGCCATGTCGGCCTCCGGGAGGTCGGCGAGCGTGCCACCGGCGCTCACGACGCGCAGCGACAGCCGGGCCAGCCGGTCGACGCCGAGCGCCTGCAGCACGGCCTGCTCGACGCCCGCCGCAGCGCTCGTGAGCCCGTGCGCGCGGAGCACGACCACCGGCCGGTCCCCCATCGACTCCACCATCTCCGCCGCGAGCCGCCGGTCGCGGATCAACACCCCGCGCGGGTGGACGGGCACCCCGCCGGCCGCGAGGCGGGTGCCGGGGATGTCGAACGCGCCGACGATCGGGCGGATCGCGATCCCCGCGAGGTCGGCGGCGACGACGTCCGGCGGGTGGGCGTGCACGACCGCGTCGACGTCCGCGCGGCGGCGCAGGACCTCGGTGTGCAGCGGCAGCTCGTTCGGCGGTGCGTACCCGCCGTCGAGCTCGCCCGCGGCTCCGGCGTTCCCGTCGAGGTCGACGAGGCGGACGTCGGCGTCGGTCGTGAACGCGAGGCCGCGTTCGGCCGGCCCGCGGCAGCGGATGAGCAGCCGGCTCTCGTCGACGCGCAGGCTGACGTGGCCGAGGATGCCGTCGGACAGGCCCCGCGCGGCCAGCACCCGGCACGCCTGCGCGATCAACGCCCGCAACGGCCCGAGCTCTTCACTCATGCGACCGCGATCCCCCCGTCGGAGTGCACGACGCCGCCGGTGATGCCGCGCGAGCGGTCCGAGGCGAGGAACACGTAGCTCCAGGCGTGGTCCGCCCCGGACAGCGCGACCCGCAGCGGCACCCGGGCGGCCAGCTCGGCCTCCCGGTTCGGAGTGGCCCCCAGGCTGCGTTCGTCGAGGCCGAGGCTGCGCAGCCCGCGCAGGTCGGTGCCCACGGTGCCGCCGGGGGCGACGGCGTTGACCCGGATGTCCGGAGCCAGCTCGTGGGCGAGCGCGGTGACCAGGCCGCGCACCGCGAACTTGGACGACACGTACAGGACGCCACCCCGCCCCGCGTGGTAGGCCGAGGTCGACTCGGTCAGGACGATCGAGCCCCCGGACTCCCGCAGCGCCGGCAGCGCCGCCTTCGCCGCGTGCAGCTGGCTCTTCACGTTCACCGCGAACATCTCGTCGAACGCCTCGTCGAGGCCGTCGGCGTCCAGCTCGCCGAGCCCGCGGTAGAAGTCGAACACCCCGACGCAGTTGACCAGCACGTCCAGCCCGCCGAACGCCGACACGGTGGCGGCGACCGCCTCCTCGTTGGCCGCGCGCGTGGTGGCGTCGCCCCGGACGACGGGGCAGTCGGGGCCGATCTCCGCCTCGAGCGCGCGGCACTTCGCCTCGTCCCGCTCCAGGGCGGCCACCCGGGCGCCCTCGGCCCGGAACGCGTCGACGACGGCCCGCCCGATGCCGGACCCGGCGCCGACGACGAGCGCCCGGCGCCCGTCCAGCCAGCCGGTCATTCGTCCTCCTCCGAGATCAGCGGGCCGCGCGGGTTGCCGATCATCGCCGAGAACGTCTGCGGGTTCTGCCAGGTCAACGCCTCGGCCTCCAGCGGGCAGAGCGTCACCCACTGCCCGGACTTGGGCGACTCGATGAGCAGCCGCGCCCCGTTGCGGGTCTCGATCCGCGACACGCGCACCTCAGCGAACTCGTTGGCGATCACGATCGCCTCGTGCGCGGTCACAGGAATATCGCCAGGTTCTGGGTGCGCAGCACCGCGTCGTCCACCAGGATCGTGCGCCGCGCGAGCTGCCAGCCCCCGCCGTGCGGTGCCCGGCGCAGGACGTCCTCCCGGCCCGCCGAGATCACCGCCGCCTCCCGGACGTCGCCCCGGCTCCGGTAGAGCAGCACCGCCGACTCGACGAGGAGCTGATCGGGATCGTCGGTGGCGAAGGTCCGCACGTTCGCCAGGTGGTGGCGCAGCCGCGACGGCGGGTCCTCGGTCCAGGCGTGCTCGGTGCGGAACCGGGCCACGCGGCGCGAGAGCGAGTACTTGTTCTCGTCGAAGTGCGCCATCCCCGGCGAGGTGTCGAACCCGGCACCGACGGCGGTGGTGACCCGCACCGGCATGACGTAGTGGATGTCCTCGGCGAGCAGGTCGAGCCACTCGTCGTAGCGCTGGGCGTCGAGCAGGTAGGCCTCGTCCACCAGCCAGTGGTGGGCCTGCAGGTGCCTCTCGTCGTTGAACGGCAGCGACGTGGTCATAGCGACACCTCCAGGTGGTCGGCCCAGCGGGCCAGGAGGTGGCGCTGGTTGTACTCGCCGTACCCGACGTGCGCCTCGCCCGGCCCGGCGAACTGGTCCGGCCCGAGCGGCGCGACCACGGGCGTGTCGTCCTCGAGCAGTCCCATCCGGCTGTTCAGCAGGAGCCGCCGCGCCATCGAGCCGGCCGCCGTGCTGGTGAGCGACACCCAGTTCTCGACGTCGTCCTGCTCGAACATCCCGGTGGAGCCGAAGCACATCAGGTACGCCTTGTACGACAGCGCCTTGAACTCCTCCGGCGCCTCGGCGTCGACGGCGAACCAGGACAGCACTTCCGTCTCGTCCGGCCCTATCGGCTGCCAGGTGCGGAGCGAGATGAACGGGAGGACGTCCTCGGAGTCCTCGACCCGCGGCCAGTTGTGCACCAGCGAGAGGTTCGGGAACACCGAGGCCGCGGAGATCATGAAGCCGTCCCGGCCGACGACGTCGAGCTGCTCGCGCGACCAGGTCCGCTTCATCCGCTCGATCATCACGTCCGGGTAGCCGACGTAGCGCAGCCGCTCCTCCAGCGTGCCCGGCGGGAGCTTGTAGGTGGTGCCGCCACCGTTGCCCGCCCAGTACGTGCAGCCGTCCTTGCGCTTCTCGGCCTTCGGCTCGCGGAAGAGCCCGATCTCGACGACGCTCGTGTGCGTGTGGGGCGTGTGGTACATGTCGCCCCCGAAGTTCTCGGCGCCGATCTTCCAGTTCGCCTTGATCCGCCAGCGCTGCGGCCCGCGCAGCTCGATCCCGCTCCCGGACTGGTTCGTGTAGTAGTCCAGGTAGAACGCGAAGTCGCCCAGGTGCTCCCGCAGCGGCGGCGCGTCCGGGTCCAGGCTCACGAAGATCAGGCCGCGGTAGGTGTCCAGCCGCGGCGCGGGCAGCAACGCCTGCCCCTTGCGGCGGAACCCCTCCTCGCCGCCGTAGGCCTCGCGGTGGAACGGCAGCCCGACCAGCCGGCCGTCGTTGCGGTAGGACCAGCCGTGGTAGGGGCAGCGGAAGTGCGAGGCGTTGCCCAGCTCCGCCCGGCACACCTGCATCCCCCGGTGCAGGCACATGTTGAACAGCGCCCGGACCACGCCGTCCTCGCCGCGGGCGACGATGAACGAGTCCTCCAGCACCCGGCGCACGACGTAGTCGCCCGGCTGCGGGATCTCCGAGGTGTGGCCCACGAACACCCAGGTCCGGCCGAAGAGGTGTTCCCGCTCGAGCCGGAAGACCTCCTCGTCGTTGTAGATGTGGGCCGGGATCATCCCCCGCCGGACGTCCGCAAGGACGGAGCCCAGATCACCCATCGAGGCCTCCCCCTTTCTCTGTATCACAGAGCGTTGCTCCTCATCACAGAATCGCCCTTCACGTCGTCCGATGTCAACGGCTAGCTTCTGGGAAGCAGAGAGACTTTCCTAGCTGCGGGAGAACTGGATGTCGACGACGACGGACGCCATGGTCGCGGACCGCGAGTGGCTCCTCCACCTGGGCGGGGAGGCCCGGCAGGCGACCGGCGGCCGGACCTACGAGGTGGAGTGCCCCGCCACCGAGGAGACACTCGCGGTCGCGCCGGACGCGAGCGCGGAGGACGTCGACGCCGCCGTGCGGGCGGCCGCCGACGCCGCGACGGCCTGGCGCCGGGTCGACGCGCGGGAGCGCGGACGCAGGCTGCGCGCACTCGCCGAGGCGCTGCGTGCCCACGCCGGCGAGCTGGCCCTGCTCGACGCGCTCGACTCCGGCAACCCGGTCACCGCGATGCGCGGCGACGTCGGGTGGGGCGCCGAGGTGCTGGAGCTGTTCGCCGACTACGCCTCGCACCTCGGCGGGCAGACGATCCCCGCCTCGGTGGAGAACCTGCACTTCACTCGGCGGGTGCCGTTCGGCGTGGTGGCCCGGATCGTGCCGTTCAACCACCCGGCCATGTTCGCCGCCGCGAAGATCGCCGCACCCCTGATGGCCGGCAACGCCGTGGTGCTCAAGCCGTCGGACATCACGCCGCTCTCGGCGCTGCGGCTGGCCGAGATCGCCGCCGACGTCCTGCCACCCGGCGTGCTGTCGGTGATCACCGGCAACGGGCCCACCGCGTCGAGCGCGCTCGTGCGCCACCCGCTCGTCCGGCGGATCGGGTTCATCGGGAGCGAGCGGGTGGGCCGGATCATCCAGCGCGACGCCGCCGAGGTCGGCGTCAAGGGGGTCAGCCTCGAGCTCGGCGGCAAGAACGCGTTGATCGTCTGCCCCGACGCCGACCTGGACGCGGCGGCCGCCGGCATCGTCGGGGGGATGAACTTCGCCTGGTCGGAAGGCCAGTCCTGCGGTTCGACCTCCCGCGTGCTCCTGCACGCCTCGGTTGCCGACGAGGTGCTCGGCCGCGTGCTCGAGCGGATCGCCGCGATCCGGATCGGATCGCCCCTCGACCCGGACACCCAGATGGGACCGCTCGCGTCCCGGGCGCAGTACGAGAAGTCGCGGCGCTACATCGACATCGCCGCGGGCGAGGGCGCGGAGCTGGCCTACGGCGGGAAGCGCCCCGACGGGCTCGACCGCGGCCACTACCTGCAGCCGACGGTCTTCACCGGCGTGCGGCCGGACATGCGGATCGCCCAGGAGGAGGTGTTCGGGCCCGTGATGTCCGTACTCACCTACACCGACCTCGACGACGCGGTCACGATCGCCAACGGTGTCGACTACGGCCTCACCGCCAGCATCTGGACGCGGGACGTCTCCACCGCGCTGTCGCTGACCGACCGGCTCGAAGCGGGCTACGTCTGGGTCAACGGCTCGTCCCGGCACTTCTGGGGCGTGCCGTTCGGCGGCACGAAGTCGTCCGGGATCGACCGGGAGGAGTGCGTCGAGGAGCTGCTCAGCTACACCGAGATCAAGGCGGTGAACGTTCTTGTCTGAGCGCAACGGGGCCGACCTCGTCGTCGAGTGCCTCGCGGCCGAGGGCATCACGCACGTGTTCGGGCTGCCCGGCACCACGATCATGGAGCTGATCGACTCCCTCGCCCGGCAGGACGAGATCCGCTACCTCTCCACCCGGCACGAGCAGGTGGCGGGGTTCATGGCGGACGGGTTCTCCCGGGCCGGCGGGCCGCTCGGGGTGTGCCTGGCCTCCCGCGGGCCGGGCGCGGCCAACCTCGCCATCGCCGTGCAGAACGCGCACGACGAGTCGATCCCGATGCTCGCTCTGGTCGGGCAGGTCCCGACCTCCATCGTCGAGCGGCGCTCCTTCGAGGAGATGGACGTCGTGGCCGCGTTCCGGCCGATGTGCAAGTGGGCCGTCGAGATCCACCGGCCGCAGCGGATACCCGAGCTGTTGCAGCGGGCCGTCCGCACGGCCGTGACGGGCCGACCGGGCCCGGTGGTCGTGTCACTGCCGCTGGACCTGCTGCAGGCCGCCACCACCGCCGTCCCCGGCCCGAAGGTGCGGTTCCACCCGGCCGCGCCCGATCCCGCCGGGATCGCCGAGGCCGCGTGGCTGCTCGCGTCCGCCGAGCGGCCCGCGATCATCGCGGGCGGTGGCGCCCGCGAGCCGGCCGCCCTGATCGACCTCGCCGACGCCGCCGGGGCGCCGGTCGTCAGCACCTGGCTGCGCAAGAACGCCGTGCCGAACGGCCACCCGGCCTACCTCGGCCCGCTCGGCTACGGCGCGCACGACGTGTCCGACCAGCTCGTCCGCGACGCCGACGTGATCGTCGCGCTGGGCTGCCGGTTCTCCGAGTTCACCACCAAGCGCTGGACGCTCGTGCCCGCCGGGGCGCAGCTGGTGCACGTCGACATCGACCCGGACGAGCTCGGCCGCGTGCACCCGCCGCAGGTCGGCCTCGTCTCCGACGCCACCGCGGCGGCCCGGGCCCTCGCCGCCGCCGTCCGCCCGCTGGCGGACGCCGACCGCGCCCGCGCCGACCGGCGGCAGCGCCGCCGCGACACCCTGCGCAAGGAGTTCGCCGACGCCGCGACCCTCCCACCGGCCACCGCACCGGGTGCAGGGGTGTCGTCGGCGGCTCTGACCCGTGCGGTCCAGGAGCTCGCCGACCGGGACGGCACCGTGCTCGTGCAGGACGTCCACACGTTCGGCCCCTGGATCGCCCGGCACGTGGGCTTCGACCGCGCGGGCAGCTACCACGGCTCGGCGGGCGGGGCGATGGCCTGGGGCTTCCCGGCCGCGATGGGGCTGGCGATCGCCCGCCCCGACCAGCGGGTGGTGGCGCTCAGCGGCGACGGCAGCTTCTGGATGGTGGCCCAGGACCTCGAGACCTGCGTGCGCGAACGCATCCCCGTCGTCAACGTCGTGGTGAACAACTACGCCTACGGCAACACCCGCGACCGCCAGCGCAGCGCCCACGGCGGCCGTTACCACGGCGTCTTCCTGGACAACCCCGACCTCGCCGCGTACGCCCGCCTCCTCGGCGCCCACGGCGCCCGCGTCACCACCGACGCCGAGCTCCGGCCGGCGATCGAGGAGGCGCTCGCCCAGCCGGGGCCGAGCATCGTCGACGTCGTCCAGGACCGGATGGAAGGGCTCCCGCCGGGCCTGGTGCCCCCGTCGGCACGCTGACACGTCGGCCCGCGCCGGAGGTGGCATGGAGTGCCATGATCACGGCTTCGGTGCGTGGGCAGCCACATGTGGCCATGTGTGCACCCATCTGCTGATCAAGCCGATGGTCCGAGCGCCATGATCGGCGCGATCGGGACATGAGCTGCATAGGTGCAGTGCATGTCCCGATCCTGCTGATCACGACCACCACGGAGGCCACCTCAAGAGCCGGCTCGACGGGGGGACCGGGCACCACCCTCGATCCGCCCGCCCGCCGATCACCCCTGCAGTCCACGAGCCTCCCGGTGGCGACCCCGGGCCGTCGCCGACCGCGCCAGCCCCGGCGAGCCGCACACCACGGTCGCGACCACCACGCTGGTGTACTGCTCGGGCCGATCACGGGTCGCGAGAAGTACCCCAGCGCGGTCCCGGCCGCAGCCGAGTGCTGCTCGCATCGATCACGGGCCGCACCGCTGCGCGGCGCGAGCATTCCCCGAGGATCCGCTGCGGTGGGCGCGCCGTACCCGACCGGCCGCTACCGGCCCCACCTCCCGCCGCCGGCCTCGCGCGTGTTCGCTCCGGTTCGTCGAACCCCGTCGCCTCGGGTGGGTGCCCGGGTTGGGGGCACCACCGACCCCTGGGGTTGCGTCGGCGGCCGTCCCCGGCTGTCACGCACGCCAGTCCCCGACGAGACCGTCACCGCCGAGTGCGCGCGGACCATCCGGTGGTCCCGACCCCACCCGCATCACGGCTGCGGTGAGAGTTCGGGTGCGTTCCGCGGAACCGACCCGCGCGCGGGTCCACCGGCCCGACGTCGGACTACTGCGCCCCGGACAACTCGAACGCGGTACCCCGGGACGGCACGCAGCTCAGGGCGGGGGGTCGGTGCTGCGTTCGGGACCACCGGACAGTGGCGTGGGCACCCGACGGCGACGGTCTCGTCCAGAACCGCCGTGCCCCCACATCGGGGACGGCCGCCCACGCCACCCCGGGGGACGGTAGTGACCCCAACCCGGCCATCACCCTGACGAAGGAGACCTGCGCAACCCCGGGTGCCGGCAACGACACCCGGGACGGACCTGGAGGGCATCCTGTCCCGAGGTGACCGGGCCCGCCCACGAGAGACGAACCGCGGCGACGGCCCCGACACCTGATCAGTGCATCAGTTCCGAGGCCCGCTCCACCGTCGACCGCATGTGCTCCGCGATCCGCTTGACGTCGGCGCGCTGCAGCCTGCCCACCGGGACGGCGGTGTTGAAGGCGAGCCGCAACGTCGAGTGCTCCACGGGGAAGGCCACGGCGATCGAGGAGACCCCCTCCTCGCTCTCCTCGGAGCTGATGGAGTAGCCGCGCCGGCGGATGTTCCCGAGCTCCTTCTCCAGCGCGTCCCGGCTGCGGATCGACCGGGGTGTGAGTCCCGGCAGCTCGTCGGTCGGGTACAGCTGGTGCAGCGCCTCGGTGGTGAGCGTCGCGAGCATCGCCTTCCCGCTCGACGTGCAGTTCGCCGGCATGGACTGCCCGAGCCGCGAGGCCACCCGCACCGCCCGGGGGCTCTCGATCGCGTCGATGAACCGCACCGTGGCACCGTCGAGCACGGCCATGTGGACGGTCTCGGTGGTCTCCTTGTTCAGCTCCTCGAGGAAGGGGTGCAGCGTCTGCCGGACGTCGAACCGCTGCAGGATCGAGAACGCCACCCCGGTCAGCGCAGTGCCGGGCAGGTAGGCCTTCGACCGGCGCTCCTGCCGGACGAACCCCCGGTACTGCAGCATCGCGAGCAGCCGGTGGGCGGTGGACGAGGCCACGCCGAGGTACTCGGCCACCTCGGTGAGCCGCAGCTCGCTCCGCTCGCCCAGCAGCAGGAGGATCTTCAGGGCGTTGTCGACCGATTCGATCGGGTACTGCGGCCGGGGCGCCGATTTCTCCATAGCAGAAACAGTAGCTGACCTGCGCAGCCCGACCAGGGAAGACTCCGCAAAGGGGTGGTGTCGAAGCAAGAGTAATGTCGCAGATATGACGACGGCGGCGTACGCGGGCGCCACGCACCGCAGCATGCGCCGCGACGCGGTCCGCAACCGGCGCAGGCTCCTCGAGGCCGCCGGGGAGATCCTCCGGACCGACCCCGGCGCGGCGGCCATGCCGCTCGTCGCCGAGCGGGCCGGCCTCTCGGTGGCCACGGCCTACCGGTACTTCCCGTCGATCGACGAGCTGCTGGGCGCCTACCTGCACAGCGTGATCGTCCAGCTGCGCAACTACAGCCACGACTGCCCGAAGACCGGTGTCGCCCTGTTCGAGGACGTCGCGGCGGAGTGGGCGCGCCTGCTGCGCACCTACGGCACCGCGATGGTGCAGCTGCGCTCGCGGCGGGGCTTCCTGGCCCGCCTCCGGGGCGGCGACGAGCTGATCACCTCGGTACGCGACGCGTGGGAACGGCCGATCCGCAGCGTGATGCGCCACCTGGGGGTGCCCGACGAGCACTTCGACCACGCGCTGTTCCTGTACAACCTGATGTTCGATCCGCGCGAGATCCTCGACCTGACCGGTACCGGCCTGCCGGAGCAGGTCGCGCTGCGCAACCTGGCCCAGGCGTACTACGGAGCGCTCCGCGGATGGGCGCGGCTCAGCTGAACCGTTCGACGAGGTCGATCGCCAGCAGCACGACGAACAGTGCCGACGCGGCGCTGAGCAGGATGTTGGACAGCCACCCGGACCGGCCTTCCGGCGCGACCCGCCTCGAGTTCAGCAGCAGCATCAGCGTCACCCCGAGGAACGGCATGAACGCCGCGCCGAACACGCCGTAGACCAGCGTGAGCGCGAACGGGCGGTCGAAGAACAGCAGCGTCATCGGCGGGATCGTCAGCCACAGCAGGTACGCCCGGAACGGAACGCTGCGCTCGGCGGCCCTCGCCTGGTAGCGGGTCGCGTCCGCGGACTCCTCCTCGCCTGCGGCGCCGTGCGGGAGCCGGATGGTCCGCGTCCAGTCCGTGAAGAGCAGGCTCAACCCGTTCCAGGAGCCGAGCAACGAGGTTGTGGTCACCGCGAGGAACCCGACGAGGAACACGATCCGGGCCCACTCCCCGTACCGCTGACCCAGCTCGCTGCCGAGCGTGAGCAGGCCCTCGTCCCCACTGACGAGGTCCTGGCCGAGCAGGATCTCGGCGCCGACGATCAGCATCGCGACCACGAAGATCGCGGTCATGACGTAGCCGATCGTGTTGTCCAGCCGCATCATCGACAGCCAGCGCGGGCCGCTCCAGCCCTTCGCCATCGTCCAGTAGCCGTAGGCGGCCAGCGTGATCGTGCCGCCGACGCCGCCGATCAACCCGAGCACGTAGATCACCGAGCCGTCGGGGAGGCGCGGCACCAGGCCGTTCGCCAGGTCGAGGAGGTTCGGCGCGACGAGGATCGCCACGAACACCACCGCGGCGAACTTGATCAGAACCAGGACGGTGATGAAGTTCTCGAAGGCGTGGTAGCGCTGGGCCCACACCAGCGCCAGGGCGGCGACACCGGCGATCATCGCCCAGTAGCGCACGTCCAGGCCGCCGAACAGGGCGTTCAGCGGCAGCCCCACCGCCGACATCGCCACCGCCCCGTACACGAACCCGAAGATCGCGATGTAGATGCCGAAGAAGACGGTGGCCCAGTAACCCAGGCGGCGCCAGCCGTCGAGCAGGGTGATGCCCGAGGCCAGGTGCCAGCGGCCGACGCCCTCGGCGAGCGCGAGTTTGAGCGCGGCGCCGAGCACAGCGGCCCACAGCAGAACGGTGCCGAATCGGGCTCCGGCCACCATCGTCGAGACGAGGTCACCGGCGCCGACGCCGGTGGCGGCCGCGAGCAGGCCCGGGCCGACCTGCTTGACCTTGGCGCGGAAACCGACTGGCGGGGTGGCAGAGGTCGTTTCCGAAATGCTCATCCGCAGCTGCTCCTCGTTGCGCAGGCGATCGCACTTCCGCGCCCCGGAAACCGGGGGTGCAGTCTTAGTTCTACTCCGGAGAAGAGTCGGCCGCAGGCCGGAACATGTCAAGACCGAACCGTCCCGCGCCGCGGTCCGTGTAACGGTCCGGCGGCGCACGGCGCTGCCGGACCGGACGGTTCCGGGCGGCGCTCCCCACGCACCCGCCCTCCGTCCCGGAGAGGACGCGGTCGTGGAGAGGACGCTAGGACGTGTGCGTGCTGCCGCGGGCGACGTGATCGCACCGCGGGCCCCGGCGTTCCTCGACGAGGCACTGCGGGCCGCCTCCCGTGGCGACGAAGCGGGGTTCGTCGCCCTGTACCGCGACCTGCAGCCCCGGCTGCTGCGGTACGCGATGGCGCTGATCGGCGCCGAGGCGGAGGACGTCACGGCCGAGACCTGGCTGCAGGTGGCCCGGGACCTGCGGGGCTTCGAGGGTGACCTCGACGGGTTCCGGGGGTGGGTCAGCACGATCTGCCGCAACCGCGCGATGGACTGGGCGCGCACCCGGTCCCGCCGGCCCGCCGACCCGACCGAGACGCACGTGCTCGCCGAGCACCCGGACGCCGCTGACACGTACGGCTCGGCCGTGGAGGGGATGTCGACCCGGTGGGCGATGGCGCAGATCCTCGCGCTGCCGCAGACGGAGGCGGAGGCCGTGCTGCTGCGCGCGGTGGTCGGGCTCGACGCCCCGACCGCGGCCGCGGTGCTCGGCAAGCGCCCCGGCGCGGTGCGCGTGGCCGCCCACCGCGGCCTCAAGAAGCTGGCCAAGGCGATCGGCGACGACCGTTGGACCGGTGCGGGCGATGCGTAACGGTTCGCGCGGACACGGCGCTGGACGGCCCGAGATGCGCACCTCGAACCCGGACCGCCTGACCGCGGCCACCGCGGAGCAACTGCTCGACGGTGGCCCCGGCCCAGCCGGCCTCACCCGGCTCCTCGCCGCCGCCGCGGGCCCCGGCACGGCGAGCGAGCTCGCCGGCGAGACGGCCGCGAAAGCCGCCTTCGTCGACGCTCCCCGAGCGATTCCGCTCTCCAGCGCACAAGTCCGGAGACGCTCGATGCTCAGCACCGCACTCTCGAAGATCCTCGCGGCGAAGGCCCTCGCCGCCGTCGTCCTGTTGGCCGGTGCCGGCGGCGGCGTGGCACTCGCCGCGAACGCGTCCCAGTCGTCGTCCCCGACCGGAGAGACGTCGACGACGTCCACGGAGACGGACGGGTCCGCCCCGGCAGGTGACGACGCCGTCGACCCGGACGCGAACGCCGCCGGCCCTTCCCCCGAACCGTCCATCGCCGGCCTGTGCAAGGCGTGGGCCGCCGGCGCCACCGACAACCCCGGCAAGGCCGCGGAGAACCCGGCCTTCCGTTCGCTCATCGAGGCGGCGGGCTCGGAGGAGGACGTCCCCGACTTCTGCGCCGACCGCGAGCGCACCGACCCCGGCAGGTCCGACACGGCACCCGGCCACGCCGACGACGAACCGGACGCAGACCCCACGGACGGCCCCGGCCGGTCCGAGGGCCGCGGCACCCCGCCGACCGCCGCACCCGGCAACCCCGACCACCCGGCAGGCCCGAAGGCCGACCGGGCGAACCGGGGCGGTGCGGACACCGATCCGAAGAGCACCGACTCGAAGAGCACCGGCTCCAACTCCCGGGACAACCGGGACGGCGACCGCGAGGACGACTCGGAGAGCGGAAGGACCCGGTCCGAACGGGGAGGACAAGGGCGTGGCGGCGGCGAGTCGGCCGACCACCGCCAGAACGACTGACCGAGCCAGTCGTCCCGCCGTCTCGACGGCCCGGAGGGGCAGGACGACACCCGGAACGGGCCCCCGGCCTCTCCCCTCGGGGCCGGGGCCCGTTCACCTACCTACCGCGGGCCGATAGGAAGGCGGTCGGCGTGCCGCCGGTGAAGGTGCGGAACTCCCGCACCAGGTGCGACTGGTCCGCGTAGCCCGCCTCCGCCGCGATCCGCTCCCACCCCGGCGAGTCCGGCCGGTCGAGACTGCGCAGGACGCGGTCGAAGCGCACCAGCCGGGCCGCCGCCTTCGGGGAGAGGCCGACCTGCTGCGTGAACCGGGTGATCAGGTGCTTGTGGCTCCAGCCGACCTCGGAGGCCAGCCGGCCGATCCGCGCCGATCCGCCCGTCGCGGCCAGGATCTGGACGGCCCGAGCGACCTCCGGGGATGGCCGGGGCCCGCGGTCGAGACGCGCCAGCAGCAGCTCGTCCAGGATCGTGAACCGGCGGCGCCATGTGCGCGCCTCGCGCAGCCGCTCGGCGAGCAGGCGACCGTCCGCACCGAGCACGTCACACAGGTCGACGACGCCACCGCGCAGCTCGTTCAGCGGAACGCCCAGCAGCGTGTAGCCGGAGAGCGGGCTCAGCCGCATCTCGACGTACGAGGCCGCGCAGTCCCCGCCCGGCACCAGGTGCGCGTGGTGCGGGCCCTTCACGAACGCGGTGGGGCGGTGCGCGGAGTCGCGCAGCTTCACGACGACCGACACGGTCGCCGACGCCGGGATCACGAGGTGGCGCGGGAGCGTCTGCTCCACGAACCCGGTGTGGCGCCGCGCGAGGTGCGGCGCGAGCAGCGGGTGTGGCGCGCCGACGACCCGCGGCGACCGCAGCCGTTCCAGCTCGGCATCCTCCACCGCTCACCCTCCGGGCCCGCGAGGTGAACTTCGTTCAAGACAGCCTGCCAGGTCGGTTCCTATCGTGCTCGAGGTGCCGACCCGACCCGACGCCGACATCCGCCTCGACGAGGCCACCCGGGCGGCCGCCGCCGACGACTTCGGGCACCTCGTGCACCGGGTTCCGCACGCCGTGCTGCGCCCCACCTCCGCCCGGGACGTGGCCACGGGCGTGCGGTGGGCCGCCCAGGACGGCCGCCGGTTCGCGCCGCAGGGCCGCCGGCACTCGGTGTTCGGACGCGCGCAGGTCGACGGCGGGGTCGTCGCCGACATGACGGCGCTGCGGACCGTCCACTCCGTGGAGGACGACCGCGTGACCGTCGACGCGGGCGCGACCTGGCGCGACGTGCTGGCCGCGACCCTGGCCCGCGGGCGCGTCCCGGCCGGGCTCCCGGACTACCTGGACCTGTCGGTCGGCGGCACCCTCGCGGTCGGCGGTGTGGGCGCGCGGGTGTCGCGCTCCGGGGTGCTCGCCGACAACGTCCTCGACGTCGAGGTGGTGACCGGCCGGGGCGAGGTCGCCGGGTGCTCCTCGGGAGAGCTCTTCGACGCGGTGCGGTGCGGGCTCGGCCAGGTCGGCGTCGTCACCCGCGCGACGCTCGCCCTCGTGCCCGCCGCCCCGCGCGTGCGGCGCCACCTGCTGTCCTACCCGGACCTCGCCGCGATGCTCGCCGACCAGCGCCTGCTCGCCCGTGACGACCGGTTCGCCGCCGTCCAGGGCGCCGTGCTCGCCGACCCCGCCGGCGGGTGGACGTTCCGGCTCGACGCCGTCGCCGACGGGGACCCGGCGGCCGACCTGCCGGCCGGCCTGTCCGACGACCGGCGGCAGGCGCAGGTCACCACGATGTCGCAGCTGGACCACCTCGACCGGCTCGCCGGGCTCGAGCGGGCGCTGCGCGCGAACGGCCAGTGGTCGCTCCCCCACCCGTGGCTCACGACGTTCGTGGGGGATGCGCAGGTCGACACCGTCGTCGCCGCCGAGCTGGACCGGCTGACCGCCGCCGATCTGGGCCCCTTCGGCCAGGTCGCGGTGTCCGCGTTCCGCGGGCGGTCGGTCACCTGCCCGTTGCTGCGCCTGCCCGCCGACGACCTCTGCTTCACGTTCAACCTGATCCGGATACCGGCGGCCGCCGACACCGCCGCCCGGCTCGTCGCCGACAACCGGGCGGTCTACGAGCGGGTCCGCGCGGAGGGCGGCACGCTCTACCCGCCGAGCGCCCTGACGATGTCGCCCGAGGACTGGCGCCAGCACTTCGGGCCGGCCTTCGACCGGTTCGGAGCGGCCAAGGAGGCGTTCGACCCGGACGACGTCCTCACGCCCGGCTACGAGGTCTTCTGAGACAGCCTCCGATCGACGAGCACGGCGGGGATCGTGGCCAGCGCCAAGGCCGCCCCGATCCACGGGAGGGAGGCGATGCCGGCGCCGCTCCCGAGAGCGGCCCCGCGAACACGGGAACGATGCTGATGGCTGGTTCGGGCGCTGTGGTGGTGTCGGGTCGTCGGCCCAGCCCGTCGATGCGCGGGCATGATCCGAAGTTTCGGTTGCCCATGGCTGTCCACACGACCATGGACACCCGATACCTCGGATCTTGACGGGGAAGATCGCGGATATCGGTTGTCCATGGCTGTCGCCGCAGCCATGAACAACCGATACCGCGGATCACGAACGTGACCGCCGCCTCGCGGTCGGGTCTGCCTCGCCACGGGATCGGCTGCCCGTGGGCGCGCCGTACCCGGCCCGTAGCCCGACCGCCCCACCCCGTCGACCCGGCCCCGGGCGCGGCCACTCCCGTCCGGACCCGACCTCACCCCCGCCGGTGATCCGGTTGGCACCACCACCGTCCCCCGGGGTCACCGGGGACGGTAGTGACGCCAACCCGGCCACCTCGGACAAGCGCGAGGAGGGGACAGACACGGGGCCCACGCCCAGGACCGCGTCGACGGGATGCGGCCGTCGGGCTACGAGCCGGGTACGGCGCACCCACCGGCAGCGAATCCCTGGTCAGACCCAGCCGATGATCGTTTGCGCGTTCCGCGGAACACACCCCACCGCCTGAACAGGCTCGAACCGGGTGGGACATCGCGCCGACAGCACCCGCGAGCGTCACGGCCGGCCCGACCTCCGAACGCAACCCCGGACGGCGTCCACCAGCCGGACGCGAGGGACATGGGCCGGTGTCCGGCGCCGGCTGCTGGCCGCAGCCGGCGAACCCCACGCCACCAACGACGCTGCGCCGGACACCATCACGGACACCGGCTGTGTACTGGAGCGCGAAGGTGCCGTTCGCTCCATGCGGACTCAGGCGCGCACCGCCACGATCAGCTCGATCTCCACCGGCTGGTTCAGGGGGAGGTTGCTCGTGCCGATCGCCGAGCGGGCGTGCCGCCCGCGCTCGCCGAAGATCTCGACCATCAGGTCCGAGAAGCCGTGGACGACGGCGGGCTGGTCGTGGAAGTCGTCGTCGCTGTTGACGAACGCGAGCGCCTTGACGATGCGCTCGACCCGGTCCAGGTCGCCGAGGTGGTCGCGGATGCTGCGCAGCAGCTGCACGCCGGTGGCCCGGGCGGCGTCGTAGGCCTCCTCGAGGCTGACCTCCGCGCCGACCCGGCCCTTGTAGAGCAGGTTCCCGTCGTTGTCCGCGGGGCCGTGGCCGGAGACGAACAGCAGGTCGCCGTGCTGCACGCAGGGCACGAGGCCGGCGCCGCGCGCCACCTTGGTCGGCAGTTCGATGCCGGCGGCCTTCAACCTGTCGTCGATGTCGCCCACTACACGTCCTCCTTGGTTCTCATTCTCAGCAGTCGTTGCAGTTCGGCGAGGACGAGTTCGTCCTCGCCGGGCTGCAGGGTCTGCGGGTTGAGTGCGATGGCGCGCGTGCCGTCCGGGGCCACCGCGATCGCGGGGTCGTTGCGCCACAGCGCCCCGATGAGCTCGTCGCGGCTCCACCCCGAGTCCGGGCCGATCTCGACGATGGCCCGGCCGTGCGGCTGCCCGGCCTCGCTCGGGAAGCCCCGGCTGACCGTGATCCCGTCCAGCCCGGACAGCCCGGCGATCCACTTCTCGACCGACGCCTCGTAGGCCGCGATCAGCTCCGGCTCGTCCTGCTGCAGCGTCCACTCGACCGCGGCCAGGAGGCCGAGCAGCTCCTCCTTGCCGACCTTCATCCCGCGACCGAGGGAGTGGTTGGGTGCGCCGTTGGCCCGGGCCGCCGCGACCAGCCACTCCTTGCCGACCATCAGGCCGGTCGACTGGGGGCCGCGCATGCCCTTGCCACCGCTGAAGATCGCCCCGTCGGCGCCGACCTCCGTGGTGAAGTGCCACAGCGACGACACCGGCGGGATCTGCGCCGCGGCGTCGACCAGCACCGGGACCCCGGCCTTGTGGGCGATCTCCACGACCTGCTCGATCGGCAGCGCGCCGGCGGCGAAGTGTGCACCCGCGAACCACAGCACGCACGCCGTGCGGCCGTCGAGCGCCGCCTCCAGCTCGGCGGGTTCCGGCCCCACCTCGACGATCCGGACGCCGACCTGGCGCACCGCGTAGTCGTACGGGTTGCGCTGGTCGCGGAACATGACGACCGTCTTCTCACCGGTCCGGTCGAGGTAGGGCAGGTCCTCGATCACGAACGGCCCGCCCTTCGAACGGGCGATGCAGGCGATCACGCCGAGGGTGAGCAACGCGGCCGCACCGTTGGAAACGTACGCCGCCTCGTTCCCGGTGGACTTCGCCAGCCGGCGACCGACCGCCTTGCCCAGGTCGACGACGTCGACGAAGTTGCGGGCGGCCGCGGCCATCGCGGGCAGCACGGGCGGCGCCACGAGGGAACCGCCGAGCCTCGTCAGGGTTGCGGCGGCGTTCACCACCGGCCGCACGCCCAGCTCGGCGTAGACCTCGTTCTCGTACCTGTTGTCGGTGACGGTCATGCCGCCGCCCGGCTGAAGCGGGACATCGCGGGCACACCGAACCTGCCGGCGAGCCAGGCGTCCGCCGCGTCGTTGTCGGCCTGCCCCTCGTGGGTCAGGACGTACTGCTCCGCGCCCATCCGCTCGGCGAGCGTCGCCAGCGGGCCGGGGACCTCGACGCGGGCGGCCGCCGTGACGGCCGGCGCGTGCCGGTCCGCGTCGAAGAACGCCAGCGTCCGGCGCACCGCGTCGGCGTCGCCGGGGTGCGCCCGCAGGTGGTCCCCGAACTCGGCCGCCGGGTAGTCCGCGTCGGACTGCTCGCCGCCCCGGTACAGCAGCGCACCGGTGACCTGGAGCGCGGCGAAGACGGGGCGCCGGGCCGCGGTGAGCACCGCCAGGTCGTCCCCGGCGACCGCCACGCGGGACGCGTCCACCTCGGGCAGGCCGGTCAGGTACTCCGCCGCGCGCAGGCAGTCGGCGACGATCCCGCGGTAGACGTAGCCGGCCGCGTCGACGATCCCGTCGGTCAGCAGGCCCGGGTACGCGGCGGCGTACGGCGAGTCGGCGGTGCGCTGGCCGCGGTGCGCGATCGTCAGGGTGACGTACCGGAGGCGGTCGTTGTGGTGCGGCGGGTTGTTGACGCTGCCGTACCGCGGGGTGGTGAGCAGCCCGGGGAACGGCCCGTCCCCCGCCGGCACGCTGAGGTAGCCGAAGATCCGGTACGGGCCGAGGCTCGTGAGCCGCACCTCGTAGCCGGTGTAGTCGGCGGTGCACCGGCGCGGGACGCGCTCGAGCACCGGCCGGGCCGGCAGCGCGGCCAGCTCGGCGTCGACCGCGTTCCAGTACTCGTCGAACTCCGCGTCCGGGACGCTCACCGGACCACCCCCAGGTGCCCGGCCAGGAACGACTCGAGCTTCTCCATCGCCCAGAAGTTGCCGGCGTCGTGGCCGCAGCGCTCGTAGGTGAGCAGCTCCTTCTCGCACTTCATCGCCTCGTGCACCGCGAACCCCGTCTCCGGTGGGCAGACGTCGTCCTCCAGGCCGATGTACACCAGCATGGGGGCCTGGATGTTCGGTGCGAAGTTGATGCCGTCGTAGTAGCCGACGGACTGTGCGACCCGCTGCTCATGGTCGGGATGATCTCGCAGGTACTCGTTGATCTCTTCGTACGGGTAGGAGCGGGTGAGCCTCGCCGAGTCCATGAACCCGCAGAGGTAGGGTGCGCCGGCCGCGCCGCAGGTCACGACGTCGGGCAGCAGGGCGGCGGTGGTGATGGTGAGCGCCCCGCCCTGGCTGGACCCGTGCACGCCGACGCGGTCGGGGTCGACCTCCGGCCGGGTCAGCACCGCGTCGACGGCCCGCACGGCGTCGACGTAGAAGCCGCGGTACCCGTAGGTGTTGGGGTCCGCGATGTTGTCGACGAGGAGCCCCGGGTAGCCGGGGTTGAACAGCTCGTTCGACCGGAGCTTGCCGCGCGGCGCCACCGCGAAGGCGGCGTAGCCCTTCTTCGCCCAGCTCCGCGGGATGACCGGCTCGGAGATGTACCCGGGCACCAGCATCAGCACCGGGTGCGGCCCGGCCGCCCGCGGCACGGCGTACCAGCCGGAGATCCGCACGCCCTCCCAGCTGTCGTAGTGCACGTCGTAGACGGCGACCTCGTCGGTCGACCGCTCCGCCACGTACTCGAACGACGGCCGCAGCGGCACCTTCGCCACCTGCGTGAGCGTCGAGCCCCAGAAATCGTCGAAATCGTCGGGTCGATACACGTTCACCTGCGTCACAGGCTCTCCTGTTTCAGAACACTTGCCGACCGCGCGGCCAGCACCGCCCGCCCGTCGGACGGGTCGAACAGATGCACCTTGTCCGGGGCGAGGACGACCGAGACCGCCTCGTTGACCCGGCCGTCGTACGGTGCCGGTACGCGCGCCTTGACGAGCTCCTCCCCCAGCCGCACCGTGACGAGCACGTCGGCGCCGAGCAGTTCGGCCACGAAGACCTGCCCGCCCACGCCGCCCACGGCTGCGAGCTGCACGTCCTCGGGCCGGATGCCGAGCACGGCGTCCCGGCCGGACAGCTCGTCGACCGCCGAGGACGCGTGCCCGGGCAGCTCGACGGTGACCTCGCCGTGCCGGAAGAGCAGCCGCCCGCCGTCGCGCTGCACCTCGCCCGAGAGGAAGTTCATCGGCGGGCTCCCCATGAAGGACGCGACGAACAGGTTGGCCGGGCGGGCGTAGATCTCCTCCGGCGACGCGCACTGCTGCACGAGGCCGTCCTTCATCACCGCGATGCGGTCCGACATCGTCATCGCCTCGACCTGGTCGTGCGTGACGTAGATGAACGTCCGGCGCAGGTCGGCGTGCAGCCGTTTCAGCTCCGCGCGCATGGAGCCGCGCAGCTGGGCGTCGAGGTTCGACAGCGGCTCGTCCAGCAGGTACGCGCCGGCGTCCCGGATCACCGCCCGCCCGAGGGCGACGCGCTGCCGCTGCCCGCCGGAGAGCTCCTTGGGCTTGCGTTCGAGGAGGCTCTCGATGCCCAGCGAGGCGGCCACCTCACCCACCCGCGTGTCGATCTCCGCCTTCGGCACCCGCAGGTTGCGCAGCGCGAACCCCAGGTTCTGCGCCACGGTCTTGTGCGGGTAGAGCGCGTAGCTCTGGAACACCATCGCCACGTCGCGCTTGTTGGCGGGCAGGTGCGCCACGGGCGCGTCGTCGAAGAACACCTCCCCGCCGGACATGCGCTCCAGCCCGCAGATCATCCGCAGCGTCGTGGACTTCCCGCAGCCGGACGGCCCCACCAGCGTCAGGAACTCGCGGTCGGCGACGGTCAACGAGACGTCCTCGACGGCGACGACGCCGCCGAACTCCTTGCGTACGTTCTCCAGCCTGACTTCGGCCATCGTCTATCCCTTCACCGAACCGGCCGCCATGCCCTGCACGATCAACCGCTGGCAGATGAGGACCAGCACCAGCGGCGGCACCACGGCCAGCACCCCCGCCGCCGCCATCAACGTGACCTGGGTCTCCACGTCGGTGGCGAAGTTGGCGGCGATCACCGGGATGGTCTGCGAGCTGATGGTGCTGGTCATGAACAGCGCGAACATGAACTCGTTCCACGCCGTCATGAACGAGAAGATCGCCGCCGCCACGAGTCCCGGCGCGGAGATCGGGAGGAACACCGTCCACATCATGCGGAACCAGCCGCACCGGTCCACGCGCGCGGCGTCCTCCAGCTCGCGCGGGACCGTCCGGAAGTAGTCCTTGAGGATCCAGATCGTGATCGGGAGCGCGAACGTCGTGTAGGACAGGATCAGCGCGCCGTAGGTGTCGAGCAGGTCGAGCGCGCGCATCACGAGGTAGAACGGGATGATGATCGCGATACCGGGCACCATGCGCGTCAGCAGGTAGACGATCAGCAGCAGCTGGCTCCCGCGGAACTGGATCCGCGAGAACGAGTAGGCGGCGAACGTGCCGAGCACCAGGTTCACGACCGCCGTCGAGAACGCCACCACCAGGCTGTTCAGCACCGCGTACGGCGTGTCCGCCACCGCGTTCGACCCGACGAGGGCCTCCTTGGCACTCGGGTTCACGAAGCTGAGGTAGTTCTCCAGGGTGGGGTTGTCGGGCAGGAAGTGCGGCGGCACCGACGCGGCGTCCACCTCGTGCATGAAGCTCATGTTGACGATCCAGTAGAACGGCACCACGAGGTAGAGCGCGAAGCCGATCGCGAGTACGTAGAGGACGATCTTCTTGGTCATACCTCGATCCGCCCTCTCTGGTACAGCGTCGAGATGTAGCCGATGGAGATCACCAGCGTGACGATCGTGATCACCCACGAGTACGCGCTGCCGAGCCCGAAGTCGGTGTAGGTCAGCACCGTGCGGACGTTGAGCACGGCGATCACGTTCGTCGCGTCGCCCGGCCCGCCGCCGGTGAGCACGTAGATCGTGTCGAACGCCCGGAACGCGTTCATCGTCTCCAGGATCAGGACGATCAGGAGCGGGTGCAGCAGCCACGGCAGCGTGACCTGCGTGAACCGCTGGACGACCCCGGCCCGGTCGACCTTGGCCGCGTCGTACTGCTCGCTCGGGATCGTGGACAGCCCGGCGAGCAGGATGATCACGGTGAACGGGAGCGTGTTCCAGACCTGCGCAAAGGCTGTGATGAAGAACGCGCCGGTGGGCGAGGTCAACCAGGCCTGGTAGGAGTCGATGAGCCCCAGCTGCAGCAGCAGGCCGTTGAGCGCCCCGGTCTTCGCGTCGAAGATCGTGCGCCACATCAGGCCGTTCACCACGCCCGGCATCGCCCACGGCAGCAGCACGAGGCTGCGCAGCACGCCGCGGCCGAGGAACGTCTCGTTCAGCACGAGCGCCAGCGTCGTCCCGAGGATCACGGTCAGCCCGAGCACCACCACGACGAACGCGACGGTGACCCGCAGCGAGCTCAGGAACGTCGGGTCGGTGACCAGCGTGATGTAGTTCTGGAACCACACGAACCGTTCCAGCGCCGGCAGCTTCAGGTTGTACCGGTGCAGGGAGAGCCAGAACGAGTAGCCGATCGGGTACGCCACGAGCAACCCGATGACGATCATCGCGGGCGCGTTCAGCAGGTACGCGCGAGCGGTGTCGCCGAGGCCGCGCCGGTTTCCGGGTGGGGCGCCGGTTCGCGGCTCGGCGGCGCGCACCGCGGTGTCCGTCACGAGTACTTCTGCTTGAGCGACGCCACGTTCGCCGCCAGCGACTTGACGGCGTCGTCGGCGGAGGTCTGGTTGGACAGCAGCTGCTGCACGGTCTTCTGCTGCTCGTTCTCGTACTCGCTGTACCAGGGCTGCTTGATCGCCGTGCGCGGCCGGGCCAGGTCGGCAAGGCCGGAGTAGATCGTCGGGTCGGCGAAGGTGGCCAGGGTGGCCTGCACCTCGGGGTCCTGCTCCAGCTTCTTGAAGGGGAAGCCCAGGCCCTTCTTCTGGAACCAGTACTTCGCCGTGTACGGCTCGCCGTCGGTGAACCCGCCCAGGTAGGTCAGCAGCTTGAACGCCTTGTCCTGGACCTCGGTGTCCTTGGCCAGCGTGTACATGCGGGTGTTGCTGACGGTGCCGGTCGCGCTGCCGTCGAGGCTCGGGATGTAGGCGATCTTCAGCTTGCCGGCGGCCTGCGACCGGGACGGGTCGTTGTAGTCCCGCAGCGCGTACCGCGCGCCGACCGTGAACGCGTACCGCTCGGCCTTCATCGCGTCGTCGAGCGGCACCGGCAGCAGCTGGAGCACCGCCGGATCGATCACCTTGCTGACGGTGGCCGCCCGCTGCAGCCACGCGAAGACGTCGCGCGCCGTCGGGTCGGTGCCGTCCATGAGCGCGTTGCCGGCCTCGTCGAACAGGTTGCCGCCGCTGGCGAAGACGAGGCCCCACACCCAGGCCCACCAGGTGTCCTGCAGCTGCGCGGTGAGGCCGATCGGGAACTCCAGGATGCCGGCGTCCTTGATGCGCTGCGACTGCTGCTCCAGCTCGTCGAGGGTCTTGGGCGGAGCGGAGATCCCGGCCTTCGCGAGGATGGCCTCGTTGTAGATGAGGCACTGCGAGTCGGTGTAGTACGGCAGGCCGTACCGCTTGCCGTCGACCGTCATCGCCTCGGCGTTGGACGGGTAGATCCCGGCGTAGACCTCGTCGACGCCGGGCATCCCGTCGAGGGGCTGCAGGTACTCGGCGGCCACCCAGCCGGCGAGGGAGTCGTCGTAGGCGTAGAGGGCGTCGGGCCCCCCACCTGCGGTGAACTCGGCCACCGTCTTCTGCAGGTACTGGGCGCTGGTGATCGGCGTGTACTCGACGGGCGTGTCCGGGTTGAGCTGCACGAAGCGGTCCACGTTCTGCTGGACGAGGGCGGACTCGTAGTCCCAGCCGGAGAACTTCACCGCGCCGGAACTGTCACCGCCCCCGCCGCAGGCTGCCAGGACCGAACTCAGCGCGGGCAGGCTCGCGGTGAGTGCGCCGAGCTGCAGCGCCCGGCGACGGCTGAAGGAGGTTTGCGGCGTCATTGCTCGTCCTCTCCGATCGCCGCGGCGATCGTCAGCTGGTAGAGGTTGGTCGGTCTTCCCCTGCGGTTGGCCTGGGCACTGCCTTGCGGCACGGCCAGGCCACTCGCGGTCAACTTGCGGATCAGCCGGCGCCCACTGGGATCGGTGATGTGGAGCGCGTCGGCGAGGTCGCCCGGCGACAGCGGTCGCCCGGCGAGGTTCCGGTCGAGCGCCGCGAGCCGGGAGATCGTGGTGGCGGAGAGCCCCGCCCGGCGGGCCAGTCGCTCGAGATCGGCCCCGTGGTCGCGGTAGGTGAAGCGGAGCGGGACGGCGCCGGGCCGCAACGGCCCGACCGCCAGGCCGTCCTCGTCCATCAGGAAGCCGCACGGCGCGCCGGTCTGCTCGGCCAGTGCCACCGCCTTCTCGGCGAGCACGACGCACTTGCGGGCCGACGAGCCGAACCCGAAGCCGGCCGCCACGCGGATCGCGAGGGTCTCGTGCGCCGTGCCGACCGCGGGGAGCGCGGTCCAGTTGGCGGTGACCTCGTTGAAGAGCGCCCGGTGGGCCAGCACCGCCACGCTGCGGCTCCCCCGGGTGTCGACCCACGCGTCGGCGAACTCCGGGGTGTTGAGCAGCATGTTCAGCAGGCCGACGCGGGCGCGGTCGAGGTTGGAGTCCTTCTCGAAGTCGACCACCGAGAAGATGCCCGCCGCGAACGACAGCTCCTTGGCCCGCTGGGACTGGATCCGCAGCACCAGCTCGTGGAGCTCCGCGCGGACCGTCGACTCCAGCGGGATGACGTTGAGCATCCGGAACTTCCCGCCCAGGGCCCGGGTGACCTCGCTGCGGACCGTGATGACGTAACCGTCCGGATGCTCGGCCAGGAAGTTCCGGTGGAAGTCGATGATCTTGTCGTACGAGGTGTCCGCCGAGTACGGCAGGCAGGTGATCTGGTCCGGGTCGAGGCCCAGCGCCCTGCCCACGTCATCGACGATCGGCCGGTCGAAGGTGTCGATGCAGACCGGCCCCGGCGCCCACCCCTGCTGCAGGGCGCGACCGAGGGTGAGCGTGAGCTCGAGCGCCGCGTACCGGTTGATCGACAGCGGCAGGTCCGGCGGCAGCAGGTCCCGGCACGCGTCGTACGGCACGCGGCCCAGGAGGATCCCGTCCAGCTCGACGCGGTTCAGCAGCGCCTCGACCTTGGGCCGGATCTCGCGCTCCTGCTCGTAGATCACCAGCTCCAGCTGGACGCCCGTGAGCATGCCGCTCGCGATCGCCAGCCGAGCCTGGTGGGACGTGTGCAGGACGAGCCCGAGAGTCATGCGCATGCGAACACTACGATCCAGGTTCGTAAATAGTTCGTTTGACGGGTTCCGGGTACCGTGCCATGGCGCGCGAGGGTGGTCAATACCGCACGGATAACGCTGTGTGAACGGATCTCCGCGGTGAGAATGGGGCGGTGACCGCACACCGCATCGCCGCAGTCCAGCTCACCCCGGTCGCCTTCAAGGATCCGCCACTGCTCAACGCCGTCGGCGTCCACGAGCCGTACGCGATCCGCACGATCGTCGAGATCCGCACCGACGAGGGGCTCACCGGGCTCGGCGAGACCTACGCCGACAGCGCCCATCTCGCCCGGCTCCGCCGCGCCGCCGACCGGATCCCCGGAGTGGACGTGTGGGATCTCAACGCGCTGGCCCGCATCGTCGCGGAGTCCGTCGCGGGCGACACCGCGGGCGGAGGCGGGACAGCCGGGATGATCACCACCGCGAGCACGGTGGACCGGGTCCTCTCCCCGTTCGAGGTCGCCTGTCTCGACGTGCAGGGCAAGGCCACCGGGCAGCCGGTCTCCGCGCTGCTGGGCGGGGCGGTGCGCGACCGCGTCGACTTCTCCGCCTACCTGTTCTACAAGTGGGCCGGCCACCCCGGCTCCGAGCCCGACACGTGGGGCGCCGCGCTGGACCCGGACGGCATCGTCGAACAGGCCCGCCGGATGATCGACGACTACGGCTTCTCGGCGATCAAGCTGAAGGGCGGTGTCTTCGACCCCGACGAGGAGATCGAGGCGATCAGGGCGCTGCGCGCCGCGTTCCCCGACCACCCGCTGCGCCTGGACCCGAACGCCGCCTGGTCCGTGCCCACCTCCATCCGCGTCGGCCAGGGGCTCGAGGGGCTCGTCGAGTACCTGGAGGACCCGACCGCCGGGATCGAGGGCATGGCCGAGGTCGCCCGCAAGGTGTCGATGCCGCTGGCCACCAACATGTGCGTCGTCAGTTTCGCCGACCTCGATCCGGGCATCCGGCAGAACGCGGTGCAGGTCGTCCTGTCCGACCACCACTTCTGGGGCGGCCTGCGCCGTTCGACGCTCCTCGCCGGGATCTGCGCCACGTTCGGCATGGGGCTCTCGATGCACTCCAACAGCCACCTCGGCATCAGCCTCGCCGCGATGACCCACCTCGCCGCCGCCACGCCCAACCTCACCTACGCCTGCGACACCCACTGGCCGTGGAAGGACCCCGCGGAGGACGTGATCGAGCCGGGCGTCCTGGCGTTCGCCGACGGCGCGGTCGCGGTGCCCACCTCGCCCGGGCTCGGCGTGGAGCTCGACCGCGACGCCCTCGGTGCGCTCCACGAGCAGTACCTCGCCTGCGGCATCACCGACCGCGACGACACCGGCTACATGCAGCGCGTCGACCCGGCGTACGAGAGGCGCACCCCACGCTGGTAACTCGCCCTTCCGCCCGGTCCACGAGACCCTTAGCCTCTGCGCCATGCTGGACGATCAGTACCTCCGGACACCGAGCTCGGCGCGGGTCTGGAACTACTGGCTGGGGGGCAAGGACAACTACGAGGTGGACCGGGCAGCCGGGGACGCGGTCACCGCGTCGTACCCGCAGATCGTCACGCTCGCCCGCCAGTCCCGGCAGTTCCTGATCCGGGCCGTGCGGCTGCTCGCCGGCGAGCTCGGGGTGCACCAGTTCCTCGACGTCGGCACCGGCCTGCCGACCATGCTGAACACCCACGAGGTGGCGCAGGCGGTGGCGCCCGACGCGCGGGTGGTCTACGTCGACAACGACCCCATCGTGCTCGCCCACGCCCGGGCCCTGCTCACGAACACGACCCCGGAAGGCATCAGCACCTACGTCGACGCCGACGTCCACGACCCCGAGACGATCATCGCGGACGCCCGGAACGTGCTGAACTTCGACAAGCCCATCGCCGTGATGTTCCTCGGGATCCTCGGCTACGTGCCCGACTTCGACGAGGCGAAGTCGATCGTCAGCCGCGTGCTGGACGCGGTCCCGTCGGGCAGCTACCTGCTGGTGCGCGACAACACCGACAGCGGTGCACGGGTGCGCGAGGCCGCCGACAGGTACGCGGAGAGCGGGGTCGATCCGTACCACCTGCGCACGCGGACGCAGCTGGGAGAGTTCTTCACCGGTCTCGAACCGGTCGAGCCCGGCCTGGTCCCCGTGGAACGCTGGCGACCGGAAGAGACCGAGGTCGGGGGGCCCGCCGAGCACACCGGCGACCACGGCTGCCTGGCGCGCAAGCCCTGAGCGGCGCGGTCAGCCGACGAGCGCGCCGTTCGGCTTGTCGCTCACGATCCGGCCGTCCTCCAGCTTCACCACCCGCCGGGCGAGGGCCGCGACGCTGCGTTCGTGGGTGATCAGGACGATCGTGTGCCCCTCGTGGTTGAGCTCGCAGAACAGGTCCATGATCTCGGTCGTCGCGTAGGAGTCGAGGTTGCCGGTCGGCTCGTCGGCGAGGATCATCCGCGGGTCGGTGACGATCGCCCGCGCGATCGCGACGCGCTGCTGCTCACCGCCCGACAGCGCGTTGGGCATGTGGTGCATCCGGCCCCCGAGCATCACGCGTTCCAGCGCGGCCCGCGCACGGGCCCTGCGCGCGGACCCGCCCGAGTAGACGAGCGGCAGCTCGACGTTGGCCAGCGCGTCGGTGCGCGCCACGAGGTTGAAGGACTGGAACACGAACCCGATCCGCGTGTTGCGGATCCTGGCGAGCTGGTTCTCGCCGAGCGTTCCGACGTCGGCGCCGTCGAGCCGGTAGACGCCCGAGGACGGCGCGTCGAGGCAGCCGACGATGTTCATCATGGTGGTCTTGCCGGACCCGGATGCACCCATGATCGCGACGAACTCGCCCTCGGCGACCGACAGGTTCACGGCGCGGAGCGCGTGCACCTCGATGGAGCCGGAACGGTGGACCTTGGAGACGGACTCTAGCTCGATCATCAACTTTCTCCTCGTCGAGAAAGTGCGAGACCAGCATCGTCCGTCCGATCACGCGCGACGTCAACGTCAGAGCAGGCCCGCCGTCAGGGCGAGGATCTCCCGCGCCCGGGCCTTGGCGAGCTCGCAGTAGCTCCTGGCGGCCGTGCGGGCCGCGGGGGCGTCGCGGGCGACGAACGCGTCGAGGATGCCGCGCTGCACCTCGATGAACCGCTGCGACGACTCCGGCGTGGAACCGAAGCTCCGGGTCATGACGCTCTTGATCGAGAGCTTGCCGAACGTGGCGGTGAGCAGCGGGTTGTGGGCGAGCGACACCAGGTACTCATGGAAGGCGTAATTGGCGTCCAGGTAGCCGTGGAAGTCGACGAAGCGGTCGCCCACGAGCAGGGCGGCCATCGCGTCGAAGCGGCGGCCCAGCTCGTCGAGCTCCTCCGCGGTGACGTGGTCGAGGCACAGGTCGATCGCACCGAGCTCGATGGCGAGCCGGGCGTCGAAGGTCTGGTCGGAGGTCCGGACGTCGAACGCGGTGACCACGTAGCCGACGTCCGGGTCCCGCCGGACGAGGGCGTCGGACGCCAGCCGCGTGAGGGCGTAGAACGCCGACGACCGGTCGATGTGCAACCGGTCGGCGAGCTCCTCGACGCCGAGCACGTCGCCCGCGGCGAACACGCGGTCGAGCACCATCCCCCGCAGCCGCTGGTACGCCGCGTCGTTCACGGCGAACTCGAAGCGGCCGAAGCCGCCCCGGAAGTACGTGAGCGGCCGCCCCTCGTGAGCGGACGCGACCACGACGTGCCCGATGAAGATCGAGTGGGTGCCGCCGGTCACGCGCTCGGCGACCTCGCACTCCAGGTGGGCGAGCGCAGTGCCGATCCGCGGCACGCCGTCGGCGCCGCGTTCGAGCGCGACGCCGCGGAACTTGTCCGCGCTCGGCGCCGCGAACTGGTGGGCGATGTCCTCGTCGCCCTGGGCGAGCACGTTGACGACGAACCGGCCCGCCCGCGCGACGGCCGCGGTGGTCGGCGCGGCGTTGTGCAGGCAGGCGAGCATGAGGGGCGGGTCCACCGACAGCGAGGTGACCGAACTGGCCGTCATCCCGTGGTCGGTGCCGTCGGCGCGCGTGGTGATGACGGTGACGCCGCTCGCGAGGTGGCTCACGACGTGCCGGAACCGCGACTCGTCCATCGCTCCATCGAACCGACGCGCCACCACGGACGCGATGACGCGATGCGGCAGAGCGGCAGCGGAGATTCACGGCAGGGACCACTGTCGATGTTCCCGCCCGCGGATTCACTGGTCGGGTGATCTCAGCTGCCGTGATCGGCCTCGGATGGTGGGGCCGCAAGATCGTCCACGACCTCCGGGACAGCACCGTCGTGCGGGTGACGCACGAGGTCGACCTCGACACGTCGTGGACCTTCCAGCAGGTGCTCGCCGCAGGCGGAGTCGACGCGGTGATCCTCGCGACCCCGCACCGGTTCCACGCCGACCAGATCGTGGCCGCGGCGACCGCCGGCAAGCACGTGTTCTGCGAGAAGCCCCTGACGACGACGGGCGCGGACGCCGAGCGCGCGCTGGCCGCCGTGACCCACGCGGGCGTGCAGCTGGGCGTCGGGCACGAGCGGCGCTTCGAACCGGCCGTACAGGAGCTGAGTGCCGCCGTGCACCGCGCCGAGCTGGGCACGCCCCTGGTGTTCGAGGGCAACTTCAGCCAGGACATCTTCCTCGCCCTGCCACCGGACAACTGGCGCTTCTCACCGGTGGAAGCGCCCGTCGGCCCGCTCTCGGCCACCGGCATCCACCTCGTCGACCTGGCGATCAGCCTGCTCGGACGGCCGGTCGAGGTGTGGGCTCGCCTCTCGACCCAGGCCACCCACATGGCCAACGGCGACACCCTCACGATCACCCTCGGGTTCGAGACGGGCGAGACCGCGCTCATCACCGCCGTGCTCGCCACACCGTTCGTCGGCCGCGTCGCGATGCTCGGCTCGGAGGGCTGGATGGAGATCCGCGACCGCAGCCATCCCCAGGACCCGCAGGGCTGGGACGTCACGCGCATGCCGCGCGGCGGCGAGCCGGCCACGCGCTTCTTCGGGCCGCACCCCAGCGTGCGCGACAACATCGAGCAGTTCGCCCGGGCCGCACACGGCGACGCCGAGTACCCGATCCCGCACGCGGAGATCCTCGCCGGTGCACGGACGTTCGAGGCGATCACCGCTTCGGCCCTGTCGGGAAGGGTCGAAAAGATCCTTTGATGGACGCGCAGGGGATCCTCGACGTGGAGGGAGCTGCGCGATGTGGATGGGTGAGGACGTTTCGGCGGCGGCCGAGGCCCGGGTCCCGATCGACCTGTGGCAGGACGACCGCCCCCTCCCGGACTGGGCCCGGGAGATCACCACCGACTTCGACGTCGAACGTCTCCTGGAGACGGTCGTGCAGCGCTGCCTCGCCGTTGCCTTCCCGAGCCACGCCCACGACGAGGAGTTCCGCGAGCGCCTCCACGCGAGCTGCCGCGCCAACGCGTACTGCCTGCGTTCGGTGATCGCGGGCTCGATCTCCCTCGACGAGGTCTACCTGGAGCAGGTGCTCTCGTTCGCCACGGTGCAGGCGCAGCTGCGCATCCCGCAGAAGTCCACGCAGCGTTCCTACCGCGTCAGCTTCTTCACGATGTGGGAGGCGTGGAGCGGGCGGCTCCGCGCGGAGATCGCGCGCCGCGGCATCCCCTGCCAGGAGGCGGTGGAGGCGCACCATCTGCTGACGCAGATCATTCTCGGCTACCAGGACCACGTGGCCTCCCAGGTGGCCGAGACCTACACCCGCGACTACGAGGCACTGAGCCGGTCGCGGGCCCACATGCGCCGCAGCCTCGTGCGCGACGTGCTGCGCGGTGAGGACGAGGGGCTGTCGGGGTCGGACCTCGCGATCCTGTCCTACGAGCTGGGCGGCCGGCACCTGGCCGTGCTGCTGCCCACGATGGCCGAGGGCGCTGCCACGCAGCTGGCCATCGGGCTGCGTGGCGAGACCTCGTCGCAGTGGACGCTCGTGTACGCCCTCACGCTCGGCTCCACCGTGATCTGGCTCGGCCGGATCGCGGAGTGGCGCCCGGGGCTCGTCGACACCGTCGAGCGGGTGCTGCACACGGCCGGGGTGCCGGCCGCGCTCGGCGAGCCGGCCGACGGCGTCGACGGCTTCCGCACCGCTCTCACCCAGGCCCAGGACGCCGAACACGTGCGCTCGGCCTGGGCCCCGGAGGCCGCGCCCCTCGTCGTGCGCTACGCCGACGTCGGCCTCGAGATCCTCATGATGCAGAACCCGGCGCTCGCGCGGGCGTTCGTCGAGAAGGAGCTCGGCCCCCTCGCGCGCGACACCGCGGAGGCGTCGCGCCTCCGCGAGACCCTGGAGGCATCCTTCCGCTTCGGCAGCCACGTCGCGGCCGCCGAACACCTGCGCCTGCACGAGCACACGGTGCGCAACCGCCTCCAGAAAGCGGAGCACCTGCTGGGCCACTCGTTGCAGGAACGGCGTACGGAACTGCAGGTGGCGACGAGGATGATGCGCGTCATGGCTCCCTGAGTGGCGGCCTTTGTTGGGGCCTCCGGTGGCGCCGGAGGCCGGTTTCGCGGACATGATCGAGGCTTCGGCGCGAAAACGGGCGAAAGTGACACGAGAACGCGCCGAAACACCGATCATGACGACAGGAGGGCGGCCCGCACAATGCGCGGCGCCGTCAGGAGGCCTCCTCCCAACAGCATGCGGATCACCCGGCGTCGACCGCTTCGTTGATCTTCGGCATCACGTCGGCCGCCATCAGCTCCATCGAGCGCCGGCCGAGAGCGGGGTCCACCCAGTCCATGCCCGCGTAGACCAGCTCACCGAAGTCGCCCACCTGCTCCCGGAACTCCAGGATCTGCTCGGCGACCTGGTCGGGGGTGCCGGCGATCACGAGGTGGTCGAGCATGTGGTCGAGGGTCACCTCCTCGTCCGGCTGGCCGCGGTCGGTCTTGAACAGTTCCAGCCGCCCGATCTTCGTCATCTTCTTGAGCATCTGGGAGTAGTAGTAGCGATAGGGGCTGTCCGGGTCGGTGCGGGCGTAGCGCTGCGCGACGTCCGGGTCGTCGGCCACGAAGATCGTGCGCGCGATGCGCCAGTCGTCGGGCGAGGCCTGCTCCCCCACCGAGGCCTTGCCCTCGACGTAGTTCGGCCAGTGCGTCGCGACCCACTGCGGGAGCAGGAAGTTGGCCGACAGCGGGTGGAAGTCGCGGGCGCCCATCGCGATCACGCCCTTGGAGAACGGCGCGACGACCGTGCCGACGATCTCCGGGCGCGGCCGCTGCAGCGGCTTGGGCATGATGCCCACGCCCAGTTCGTCGTCGAGCGTCCTCTCCGTGGTGACGTGGAACCGGTTGCCCTCGATATCGATCTTGTAGGGCGGCTCGGACTCCCAGACGGCGAGGATGACGTCGATCGCGTCGGCGAACATGCGGTTGCGGTCCTCGTCGAGGATGCCGAGCGCCTCCGCGTCCGACGGCAGCGCGCCCGGGCTCACGCCGAGGATGAAGCGGCCGCCCGAGAGGTGGTCGAACATCGCGGAGTTCGCCGCCACCAGCACCGGGTGCTGCTGGGAGAGGTTGGTCGTGCCGGTGGCCAGCCGGATCTGCGAGGTCTCGCCGATGAGGGTGGCCAGGAAGACCAGGCTGTTGGTGATCGTCTCGTGCCGGTCGGTGAGGTGCTCGCCGATGAACGCGTCGTGGTAGCCGAGCCGGTCGGCGTGCAGGACCCCGGCGCGGTCCTCCGCGAGCGTGTCCGACCAGCTGCGGCCGCCCGGGTGCAGCGGCATCGAGAAGTAACCCAGACGCATGCCTCCCAGTCACCCAGGCGACGGCCGGCGACGCATTGGCGGCGGCAGCGAATTCGCCCGGGCCGGCATGACGTGGGGCGTCACCGTCACGTGCCCCGCCACCCGTACCGGCCCAGACTGACGCAGCACGTCAGTGCGGGAGGTCCGGCCCCATCGGTCTAATCGTCGCGAACTGTGCGTCGATGTGGTCGCGACCGAAGGGGCGTTCGAACGTGGCATTCAGGACGAGGATGGCGGCGACCCTCACCGCGCTCGCCACGGCCGTGGCACTTGCCGGGTGCGGTGCGGCCCCGGACCCGGACGAGAAGGTGATCCGGTTCGCCTTCGCCCCCGACCCGGTGTGGGACCTGATGGAGGACTCCGGGGTCATCCAGCGGTGGCAGGCGGAGAACGGCGTCCGCATCGAGACCAGCACCACCTGGGACGAGTTCACCTACTTCGCCGGCGGGCACGGCGACATCGTGTCGATGTCCACCCAGGAGACCCCGGTGCTGGAGCAGGAGACCGGCATCGAGACGGTCACCTTCGGCAAGTACAACTACCAGCGAGTTCCGCTCCTGCGGCGGGCCGGCGACCCCTACGAGACGCTCGCCGACATCCCGCGCGGGTCGAAGATCTGCGTGTCCGGGCCGACGTCGAACACCGCGTTCTGGACGGTGCTGGCCAAGGAGATGCACGGGCTCGACTACCGGGTGGGCGGCGGCGACTTCGAGCTCGTCGTCAACGACCACTTCGTGAACCCGACCAACCTGCTGCGCGGCGACTGCGAGGCCGCCGCCGTGATCCCCGAGGCCGCGGTTCCGCAGCTGCGCAAGGGCGAGCTGGAGCTCATGTACGGCGGCAAGCTGCCCTTCCAGCTCTACTCCGAGTTCGCGCCCGAGAACGACGGCGAGCGGCACGTGCTCGGGAACAACTTCACGGCCACCGCGGAATGGTTCGACGCCAACCGCGACCTCGCCGTCAAGTTCCTGGAGCTGTGGCAGGAGGGCATCGACATGTGGCAGCAGTCGAAGGCCGAGACGGTCCGCCGTTACCCGCAGCACTTCGCGGTCGAGACGGACGAGGACATCGCGTTCATCACGGACTTCGTGAGCGGCGAGAACGACTGGTTCGTCGACGACGTGTTCCTCGACCAGGGGTGGATCGAGTCCGAGACGGCGATCTGGAGCCTCATGAAGAACCTGAACCCGGACAACGCGAACTACCTGCCGCCGGACGCGCCGACCCCGGACTTCGTGGCGCTCGAGCCGGCGGCGTGACGCGTGACGACGGTCGCGATCGCGCCGCGCACCACGGAGGAGGACCTCGCCCGCGAGTCCAGACGCAGACAACGGGTCAGCGCGTGGACCTGGCGGATCGCCGGCTACGTCTTCTTCCTCGGCATCTGGGAGCTGGCATCCGGAAGAATCTTGAGCGAGCGGCTCCTGCCCGGGCCGTCCACGGTGTTCCGCACGTTCGGCGAGCTGTGGGCCACCGGCGACGTGCCCGGCGCGTTCGCCGTCACGCTCACCCGCATCGGGATCGGGTTCTCGATCGCGTTCGTCGTGGGCACGCTCGTCGGGATCCTGATGCAGAACCGGTGGCTCGCCGGGTTCTTCCGCGACGCCGTCACGATCGGCGTCACGACACCGGGCCTGATCTGGGCGCTCATCACCGCCATCGTCTTCGGCAACCGCCCGGCCGGCCCGCTGCTCGCGATCGTGCTGACGACGTTCGCCATCGTCACCGTGAACGTCTCGGAGGGCATCAAGTCCCTGCCCAAGGACCTCGTCGACATGAGCCGGTCGTTCGGGGTCGGTGTGCTGCGCCGCAACCGGCACATCGTCGTGCCGCACCTCGCGCCGTTCATCTTCACGGGCGTCCGGTTCGGTTTCTCCATCGCCTGGAAGATCACGGTGCTCACCGAGGTGTTCGCGGCCTCGTCCGGTATCGGGTTCAAGATGCGCACGGCCACCCAGCTCTTCCGGCTGGACGAGTTCCTGACCTGGATCCTCGCGTTCTACGTGCTCGCGCTGTTCCTGGAGAAGGTCGTGCTGGAGGCCATCGAACGCCGCTTCTTCGCCTGGCGGGGGGAACTGAAATCGTGACCTTCCTGCGCAGCTCGCTGTCCGGACGGCTGACGTTCCCGCTCGTGTGCCTGGTGATCTGGCTGCTCTCGATCGAGCTCGTCACCACCATCTGGCCGTTCGCCGTGGACGTGCTGCCCACGCCGTGGCAGGTCCTGAAGTTCATGTGGGCCGAGATCACGGCCGACACCCTCGCGCCGCACACCGTGTACGCGACGTTCGGGACCTCCCTGCAACGGCTCGGCATCGGGATGCTGATCGCGCTGCTGATCGGCACGGTGATCGGCATCGCGATGGGCCTGTCGAAGGGCGTCAACGCCTTCTTCAACGACTGGGTGGTGGCGATCCTCGCGATGCCCAGCCTGGCGTGGGCGCTGTTCTGCTCGCTGGCGTTCGGCTTCGGCGACGTCGGCCCGATCGTCACCGTGGTGCTCACCGGCGTCCCGTTCGTGATCATCAACGTCCGGGAGGGCGTGCGGAACACCCCGGCCGACCTGTTCGACATGTCCCGCGCGTTCGGCGTCCCGCGGGAGCGGGTCATCCGGCACGTGCTGCTGCCCTCGCTGATGCCGTTCCTGTTCGCCGCCGCGCGCTACAGCTTCGCGCTGGGCTGGAAGGGCCTCGTCGTCGCCGAGGTCTTCGGCGGCCAGGACGGCGCCGGCTGGACGATCAAGTTCTGGTACGACGCCCACCGCGCGTACGGCGTGATCGGGTACGCCCTGCTGTTCGTGATCTTCGCGATCGTGTTCGAGAAGTTCCTGTTCGACCAGCTCGAGAAGCGGCTCTTCAGGTGGCGGCCGCCGCTCGAGGCCGCCGCCGCACCGAAGGAGCAGTGACCATGGCCGAGGTCGTCGTCCGCGATCTGCACAAGGAGTTCGGTGTCGGGTCCGACAAGGTCGTGGCGCTGGAGAACGTCTCGATCGAGATCAGCGGGAACGCGTTCGTGTCGATCGTCGGGCCGTCCGGCTGCGGCAAGTCGACGCTGCTCAACATCCTCTCCGGCATCGAGACACCCACGAGCGGCGCGGTGTCGATCACCGCGGACGGCCGCCCCGCGCGGGCCGGGTACGTCTTCCAGGCGGCGCGGCTGCTGCCCTGGCGCACGGTCCTGGACAACATGCTGTTCGTGCAGCGCGACCGCTCCGACGACACCCGTGCCCGTTGCGGGCACTACCTCGAGATGGTGCAGCTCGGGGACAAGGGCGGGAAGTTCCCCGGTGAGCTGTCGGGCGGGATGCAGCAGCGCGTCGGCATCGCGCGCGCGTTCTCCACCGAACCCGACCTGCTGTTCATGGACGAGCCGTTCAGCCACCTCGACGCCCTCACCGCGCGCTCCCTGCGCGCCGAGCTGCACACGATCTGGGCCGAGACCGGCAAGACGGTGGTGTTCGTGACCCACGACGTCGGCGAGGCCGTGGAGCTGTCCAACCGGATCCTCGTCTTCGCCAAGGGCGGGCGGCTGGCCGACGACATCGACGTGACGCTGCCGTTCCCGCGCGAGGTCACCGACACCGACGTCGCGGTGACGAAGGCGGAGGTGTTCCGGACGTTCGAGAAGATCGGTACGCTGGCGGTGAGCTGAGCTCCGATCCCCCGGCCTACGGCTCCGACCGCTCCAGTCGGAGCCCGGCCACCTCGGCGCGCAGCTGCTTGATCTCCTGGAGGATCATCCGGTTCGCGACCTGCTCCTCGACGGCGTGCTCTTCCTCCTCCGCCCGCATCTCCGCCACGACCTGGCTCTCCATGGCGCTCACGACCACCGCGATGAACAGGTTCAGCACCATGAACGAGCTGATCAGGATGTAGACGACGAAGAAGATCCAGGCCAGCGGCATCGCGGCCATGACCTCCCTGGCGATGTCCCCCCAACCCTCGCCGGTCATCGTCTGGAACAGGGTGAAGAGCGTGGTGCCGAGGTCACCGAACCACTGCGGGGCAACCGCACCGAACAGGTTCGTCGCCAGGACCGCGGCCACGTACAGGATGAGCGAGAGCAGCGCGGCGATCGACGCCATGCCGGGGAGCGCGGCCAGCAGGCCGCCGACGACCCGGCGCATGCTCGGGACCACCGAGATCAGGCGGAGCGCGCGGAGCACCCGCAGCGCCCGCAGCACCGAGTACGGCCCGGACGCGGGGAGGAGCGCGATCGCCACGATCAGGAAGTCGAAGACGTTCCACGGATCCGTCCAGAACCGCCGCCCGTACGCGACCAGCCGGAACGTGATGTCGACGACGAAGACCGCCAACGCGATGCGGTCGACGGCGTGCAGGAAGCCCCCCGTCGACGCCACGATCGCGGGGGACGTCTCCAGCCCGAGCGTCACGGCGTTGAGGAGGATGACGGCGATGACCGCCGGCTGGAAGGCGCGATGCTCCACGATCGTGCGTGCCGTCGGTCCGGCTGACTCGATCACGTCGCGGACTGTAGCGGCGGGAGCGCACCCGGAAGACGTGAGCCCCGTTGCCGCCGGCGCACATTGAGGGTGCCCGATCACCGCCCTACCGTCAGGAGTTGATGATCAGGCAGCTCGAGGTCGCGGGCCAGCGCGTCGAGGTCGGCGACGACGTCGTCGGCCAGCTCCACGCCCAGCCGCTCGCTCTCCGCGAGCCGGCGCGCGGCCTCGTCACCGGGCAGCCGCACGGGCCGGCCGTCCGCCGTGCCCGACGCGCGCAGGGTGTCGAGGTGGCGGGTCAGCTCGGCGATCACGACCTCGCGCGGGCGGAACAGGTCGGGCCGGAGAACGAGCAGGGCCTGGCCCGTGTTCGTCGGCGTCTCGAGGTCGGCGTGGTGGTCGATCACCTCGGCGCCGAACGCCGCCCCGTTGAGCACGCCGGCGAGCAGGCCGATCGCCGTCGTGAGCCCCGATCCCTTGTGCCCGCCGATCGGCACCAGCAGGCCCTCGGCCACCCGGGCCGGGTCGGTCACCGGCCGGCCGGCCGCGTCCACGAGCCAGCCCTCCGGCAGCGGGTGCCCCGCGCGGGCCGCGACGGCGATCGTGCCGTGGGAGGCCACGGTGCTGGCGATGTCCAGCACGAACGGGTGGGCGTTCGTGGGCACGGCGATCGCGATCGGGTTCGTACCGAGCAGCGGCGCGACGCCGCCCCAGGGCGGCATGCCGTTGGAGTTGGCCACCGCCAGGTACAGGCCGACGAGTCCCCGCCTGGCCGCCATCTCCACGTAGAGGCCGGCCGCGCCCGCGTGGTTGGAGCGCACCGTGCCGACCCACGCCATGCCGTACTCCTCCGCCTTCGCGATCGCGAGCTCGGTCGCCGCGGTCGCGACGACGTGGCCGAGCCCGTTGCCGCCGTCGACGAGCGCCGAGACGGGCGTCTCGTGGTGGCGCGTCGCCTCGGCCCGCGGGTCCAGCCCACCGGCCCGGATCCGGCCGACGTAGGAGGGCAGCCGGATCAGCCCGTGCCCGGTGCGGCCGCGGGCGTCCGCCTCGACGAGCCGCCGGGCCGTTGTCGCCGCGGCCGGCGGCGGGACCCCGACCGCCGCGAGCGCGTCGGCGGCGAACCCGACCAGTACCTCCGACGACCAGCGCATGTGACCACCTTCCCGAGGAGCACGGATGTCGTTGCCTGATCTTGCACCGCGCATCGCGCCGACCGTCGCGACGAAGCCGCCGGTGTCGTGCGTCGACGTGCACACCCACTTCTCGGTGCCCGCCGCCGCAGCGCTGGCGAAGCCGCACTTCCGCCCGGAGTACGAGCCGCGCACCCGCTACTCGTCGGAGGAGACGCTGCGCTACAACGCGGCCCACCGGGGCAGCGAGCGCAACACCGCGCAGTTCGAGGACGCCGAGACCCGCCTCGCCGACATGGACCTGCAGGGGGTGGACGTGCAGGTCCTCGCGGTGCCGCCCACGGAGTACTTCTACTGGCTCGACGAGGCCGAGGCCCTGCGCGCCGTGCGGCTGCAGCACGAGCGGCTCGCCGAGGTGGTCGCGCGGTGGCCCGACCGGTTCGCGGCCGTGGCGAACGTGCCGATGAACCACCCGAGACTCGCGGTCGAGGTCCTCACCCAGGCCCGGCGCGAGTTCGGGTTCGGTGGGTTCGAGCTCTCCGCGGACGTGCTCGGCGCCGACCTCGACGACCGGCGCTTCGACCCCGTCTGGGAGGCGGCGGTGGAGCTGGGGATGACCGCGATCCTGCACCCGCAGGGCTTCACCCACGGCGAGCGCTTCCGCGACTACTACCTGGTCAACGTCATGTGCATGCCGCTGGCCTCCACCCTGGCGGTCACCCGCATGATCCTCGGCGGCGTCTGGGTGCGGCACCCCGCGCTGCGGATGCTGGTGGTCCACGGCGGCGGCTACCTGCCCTTCTACGCCGCGCGCACCGACCACGCCTACGCGGTGCGCCCCGAGCTGCGCCACCACATCGACCGGCCGCCGAGCGAGTTCCTGCGCGAGCTGTACTTCGACACCAACGTGTTCGACCCGCGGATGGTCGAGCAGCTCATCGCCGACTTCGGCGCCGACCACGTGCTGATGGGCACCGACTACCCGTTCGACATGAGCACGGTCGACCCGCTCGGCTTCCTGGAGCGCGCGGCGCTCACGGCCGAGCAGCGGGCGCTCGTGGTGGGCGGGAACGCGGCCCGCCTGTTCATGCATCCTTGAGCGGCAGCTCCACGACCTCGTTGCGCTCGGCGGACAGGTCGGCGGCGAGGTAGACCTCCATCGTCTGCCGGGCCAGCCGCGGGTCGACGAGCACCGGCCGGTCGTGCGCCACCGCCTCCAGGAAATGCGTGGTCTCGCGTTCCATCGGGCCCGCGTAGACGTGGTCGACGTACTCGCCCGGCATCGTCGACAGCGGGAAGCGGACGCCGTCGCGCACGGTGTTGAGCACGATGTCGCGGTGGCTCGCGTCGGCCAGCACGGCACCGTCGGTGCCGATGACCTCGATCCAGGTGGTCGACTGGTTCGGGTAGCCGGGCGGGAGCGACATCCCCGCCCCGACCACCACCACGACGCCGTCGTCCATCGTCACCACGACGTACTGGGTGTCCGGGCCCGCGGGCGCGCGCACGCCCCAGGCGTTCTGCGAGTAGACCCGCACCGGGCGGCGCGGGTGCAGGCACCAGAACGCGAAGTCCAGGTCGTGCGTGGCCTCCATCGCCGCGGGCGAGAGGCGGGTGCGGGAGCCGATCCTCGCGCCGAGCGAGCGCGTGATGTGGCGGCTCACCAGCACGCTCGTGACGTCGCCGAGCGCGCCCTCCTCGATCGACCGCTTGACCATCGCCTGCTTCGCGTTGAACCGCTGCGAGTAGCCGATGGTGAACTTCAGCCCGCGCTCCTCCGCGATCCCGATCAGCTCGTCGGCCTCGTCGAGGGTGAGCGCGATCGGCTTCTCCAGCAGCACGTGCTTGCCCGCCTGCAACGCCGCCTTCGCCATGGGGTGGTGCAGGTCCTCCGGCGTCGCCGAGACCAGCACGGCGTCGATCGCGTCGTTCGCGACGATCCCGGTCCAGTCGGCCGTGACGGACGCGGGCGAGGTCAGCGCCACCACCTCGGCGAGCCGGGTCGCGTCGATCTCGGCGAGGTGCAGCTCCCCGACCAGCGCGGACCGGGAGGCGGCCACGGCGCGGATCCCGCCGCACCAGCCGGTGCCGATCACAGCGACCTTCACGTCAGCTCCTCGGGCGCGATCGGCAGCTTGACCGGTGTTCCGGTGCGCGCCGAGAGGTCCATGGCCATCGTGAGCAGCAGGTTGCGGTGGCCGTCGGCGGCGGTGGCGTGCGGCGTGGGGACGCCCTTGCAGACCCGGGCGAACCAGGTGGTGGTCTCCTCGCGCATCGGGCCCCAGAGCATCCCCGCCGAGAGATCACCCGGCGGGTAGCTGCCGATGAAGTCGACGTGCCGGGCCGCCGGGGCGTCGAAGCCGCGGCTGCGGTAGCCGGCGGGCTGGCCGATCTCGCTGGCGAGCACGACGTCGCGGTGGGTGTCCTCGATGTCGATCACCCCCCGCGTGCCGACGATCCCGATCTCCAGCCCGTAGACGGCACCCGGCCACTGCACCGGCAGCGCCCAGTTGATGTTCATGCTGAACACGACGCCGTCGTCCATCGTGAAGACGCCGAACGTGCCGTCCTTGGTGCCGAGCGGGCCGAGGGTGCGGTCGACGGAGCGGGCGTAGACCTCCACCGGAGCGCGCCCCTCGAGCAGCCACATGCTCATGTCCAGGCTGTGCGTCCCGGAGACGACCATCGGGGTCAGGTTCGTCGTGTCGTCGACCTTCGCCAGGGTGGCCTCGGGCACCATCCGGTTCATCAGCGCACGCGTGACGACCGACGTGACCTCGCCGATCTGGCCGTCCCGCAGCCGCTGCTTGACGGCGAGGAAGCGGCGCCGGAACCGCTGCGTGTAACCGACCACCGCGTCGACGCCCGCGTCGGTGATCGCGGCGAGCACCCGCGCGGACTCGGTGGGATCGGTGGCGAGCGGCTTCTCGATGAACAGCGGCACCCGGCGCTCCACCGCCCTGAGCACCGGATCGACGTGGGCGCTCTCGTCGGTCGCGACGATCACCGCGCCGACCTCGGGCCGGGCGAGCAGCTCGTCGATGTCGGTGGTGGCGAGATCGGCGGACGTGTCCGCGGCGAGGGCCTCGAGCGTCGGCTCGTGGACGTCGCAGAGGCCCAGCCACGAGATCCCGGGGTACTCGCGGGCGAGCTGGGCGCGGATGCGGCCGATCGTGCCGCACCCGATCACGGCGAGGCCGGTCATCGCACACCTCCGAGGAGCCGAGCGGCGTTGCCGCCCGCGACGAGGTCAACCTGTTCCCGGGTGAGGCCGGTGGCGGCGAGCAACGCGAGCGGGTCCTCGTCGCCCATGTCGTAGGGGTAGTCGGTGCCCAGCAGCACGTGGTCGGCGCCGTAGGTGTCGACGAGGTACCGGACCTGGCCGGGCTCGAACACCATCGTGTCGAAGTAGAACCTCCGCAGGTACGACGTGGGCGGATCGGCCACGCCCTCCCGGACGTCCTCCCGTGCCCGCCAGCCGTGGTCGATCCGCCCGGCGTAGGCGGGCAGGTAGCCGCCCCCGTGCACGACCACGATCTTCAGGTCCGGATGCCGGGCCAGCACGCCGTCGAAGATCAGGTGCGCGGTGGCGAGCGTCGCTTCGAAGGCGTGCCCGATGATGTTGACGAAGTTGTGCCCCTGCAGCCGATCGGCGTGCGTGCTGCCCTCGGTGTGGATCACGACCACCAGCCCGAGCCGCTCGACCTCCGCCCAGAACGGGGCGAGGCGGGCGCTGGAGATCTCCTCGCCCTCGACGTGCGTGCCGATCTCGATGCCGCGCATCCCGAGCGGCCCGGCGAGGTGGCGCAGCTCCTCCACCGCGGCGTCGCAGTCCTGCAGCGGCACGGTGCCCAGCGGGACGAACCGCCCCTCGTAGCGGGCCGTGGCCTCCGCGAACTCCTCGTTGACCATCCGCGCCGCCTTCGCGCCCAGCTCGGCGTCGGCCCAGTAGTAGTACTGGTAGACCGCGACGGCGACCGCCTGCACCTGCACCCCGGCCCGGTCCATGTCGGCGAGGCGGACGTCGAAGCCGTCCATCTTCGGCCGGATCGTCGCGAGCTGGCGCTGGTTGACGGCACGAGTGAGCGCGTTGCCGTGGCCGAGCGCCACCCTCCCCGCCGCACGGGCGGCGTCGCGCATCATCGCGGCGACCGGGGCGCACTCGCGGTGGCAGTGGATGTCGATCACGGGTCCGTCGCTGCGCTGCGCCCTGGCCATGGACCGACGGTAGAAAGGTCGGCCACCCGGCTCAATCTGCGAAGACGCCAGACGCGCTCACGTGATCCGTGAGCCGCAGCCCGACTTTCAGGGCGTTATCACCTCGTACAGGCTCGTCCAGTTGTCCTGCCCGTGGCCCTTCGCGATCGCTCGGTCGTACAAGGACTTCACCGCGTCGGGCAACGCCGTGTCGATGCCGACCGCCCGGCTGGCGGCGACGATGTGGCCCGCCGTGGCGCCCATCATCGTGACCGTGCTGAGGTCGCCCGGGTACGAGCGCTCGTCGACGTGCCGGGCCGTCTCGTCCGCGAACATCGCGGCCAGGCCGATGTTCTCCTTCACGTACGGCATGAGCTCCTTCGCGCTCACCCCGGCCGACCCCACCAGTGCGGCCGCTTGCAGCTCACCCGCCAGCGTGGAGAGGAACACCGCGAGCAACGCCTGGTAGAACAGCTGGGCGAGCGCGGGGTCCGCACCCCGGTAGTCCGGCCGGCCCAGCACCTGCAGCGTGGCCTCGTGGGCGTCGAACGCCTCGCGGGGCCCGCTGTAGAAGACGTACGCGCCCTCCTCCCCCACCATCGGCGCGGGCACCATCACCCCGCCCGCGAGCAGCTGCGCGCCGCGCTCCGCGAGCCACGCCGCGGCCTCTCGGGTCCGCTGTGGGCTGTCCGAGCTGAGGTTGGCGACGACGCGGCCGGCCAGTTCGGGTTCTGCGCGGCCGAGGATGTCGTACATCGCCTGGTAGTCGGTGAGGGACAGGATGATCAGCTCGCTCGCCGCCAGGGCCTCGTCCGGCGACGCCGCCCGCACCGCACCCTCCTCCACCAGCGCGTCCGCCCGGCTCGGCGTGCGGTTCCAGACCGTCGTCGGATGCCCGGCGGCGAGCAGCTTGCGCACCATCGCCCGGCCCATCGGTCCGAGACCGATCACGGTCACCGGCTTCTCGTTCGTGGTCATGGGGCCAGCCTCGGCGCCTCCGCGCACGACTTTCCGACGGTTCACGCACGCACTCTGTACAGTTGTACAGTCTGCTGTACACGCGTACAGTCCATGCCGTGACCGTTCCCCCCGAGGACCTCACCGCCCGCGCCCGGATCCGCGACGCGGCGATGGCCGAGTTCAGCGCCCGCGGACCCGCGGGCGCCACGATCCGCGGCATCGCCGAGCGAGCCGGTGTGTCGCCGGCGCTCGTGCAGCACCACTTCGGTACGAAGGACGGCCTGCGCGCGGCGTGCGACGCGTTCGTCCTCGACTACATGCGCGCCGGCGTCGAGGAGGGGATCGCGCGCGACCGCATCGGCGATCCGGCCTTCATCGCCGCCACCCACGCGACGGCGCCACCGGTGCTGCGCTACCTCGCCCGGGCGCTCGTCGACGGCTCTCCCGCCGCGGCCACCGTGTTCGACGAGCTCGTGGCGATCACGGAGCGGTACCTCGACGGCGTCCCCGCGGAGACCGACGCGCACACCCGGGCCGTGGTCCTCACCGCGATGCGGCTGGGCCCGACCGTGCTGCACGAACACGTCACCCGGGGACTCGGCACGGAGCTGTTCAGCGGGCCGGGCAGCACGGCGACGGGCCGGGCGACGCTCGACCTCATCGCACCCCAGCTCGTCCCCGGCGGCGCCGACCGCATCCGGGACGGCCTCGACAAGTACGAACAGGGAGAACGATGACGGCGATCCTCGCCAGCGGGCTGGTCAAGACGTTCGGGTCGACCAGGGCGCTGGACGGGCTGGACCTCGAGATGCACGCGGGCGAGGTGCACGGGTTCCTCGGCCCCAACGGCGCGGGCAAGACCACGACGATCCGCATCCTGCTCGGCCTCGTGCGCGCAACGGCGGGCGAGGTCCGGCTGCTCGACGGCGACCCGTGGGCGGACGCGACGCGGCTGCACCGGCGGCTCGCCTACGTGCCGGGCGACGTCACGCTGTGGCCGACGCTCACCGGCGGCGAGGTGATCGACCTGCTCGGCCGGCTGCGGGGCGGCACCGATGCCCGGCGCCGGGACGAGCTGCTGGAGCGCTTCGAGCTCGACCCGACGCGGCGCTGCCGCACGTACTCGAAGGGCAACCGGCAGAAGGTCGCGCTCGTCGCCGCGTTCGCGTCGAGCACCGAACTGCTCCTGCTCGACGAGCCGACGTCGGGACTCGACCCGCTGATGGAGTCGGTGTTCGGCGCCTGCGTCGCCGAGGAGCACCGGCGGGGGCGGACGGTGCTGCTGTCGAGCCACATCCTGTCGGAGGTCGAGGCGCTGTGCGACCGCGTGAGCATCATCCGGCGCGGCCGGACCGTGCGCTCGGCCCACCTGTCCGAGCTGCGCGGGGAGCGGCGCACGGTGGTGACCGCGGAGCTCGCCGGGCCGCCGCTCGGTCTCGACCGGCTGCCGGGCGTATACGGTCTCGAGATCCACGGCCCGCACGTCACGTGCCGCGTCGACCCCGAGCACCTCGACGGCCTGCTCCGCGCGTTCACGGCCGCCGGCGTGCGCAGCCTCACCAGCCGGCCGCCGTCGCTCGAGGAGCTCTTCCTCTCCCACTACCGGCAGGACGCCCCGGTGGGAGCGGCCCGATGATCACCGGCGCCGGACACCTCGTCCGGCTGATCCTCCGCCGCGACCGGGCGCGGCTCGCCCTCTGGGCGCTGGTCACGGCGGCGCTGCCGGCCGGGGTCGTCGTGGCCACCGAGCGGGGCTACCCCGGCGCGGCCGACCGGATCGCGTTCGCCGAGCACGCCGCCGTCAACCCCGCCGAGCTCGCCACGAGGGGCCCGGTCTTCGCGCCCACGGTCGGTGGGCTCACCGCGTGGACGCTGGTCACGTCCCTGACGCTGATCGGCGGGATCGTCAGCGCGCTGCTCGTCGTGCGGCACACCCGCACCGAGGAGCAGGCCGGGCGGCGCGAGCTGGTCGGCGCCGGCGTGCTCGGGCGGCACGCGCCGCTCGCCGCCGCGCTCGCCGTCGTCGTGGGTGCGAACCTGCTGATCGCGGTGCTCGTCACCGCCACGCTGATCGCGAACGGCCAGCCACCCGCCGGCAGCCTCGCGCTCGGGGCGACGATCGCGGGCGGCGGGTCGTTCTTCGCCGCGGTCGGAGCGGTCGCGGCGCAGGTCGCCGAGGCCTCCCGCACCGCCGTCGCCCTCGCCCTCGCCGTCCTCGGGGCGTTCTTCGCCGTGGCCGCGGCCGGTGACGTCGGACGCTCATGGCTGGTGTGGCTCTCCCCGTTCGGCTGGGCCCGACACGTGCAGGCGTTCGCGGGCGACCGGTGGGCGGTGCTGCTGCTCTTCGCGGTGGCGATCGCGGCCCTCGGCGCGGCGGCGTTCGCCCTGTCGGCGCGCCGCGACGTGGGGGCCGGGCTCGTGCCCGCGCGCCCGGGTCCCGCCACGGCCGGCCCACGCCTGCACAGCCCGCTCGCGCTGGCCTGGCGCCTGCACCGCCCCGCCGTGCTCGGCTGGACCGCCGGGGCCGCCGCTCTCGGCCTGCTGCTCGGCGCCGCGATGGGCTCGGTCGGCACCCAGCTCGACACCCCGGCGTTCCGCGCGCTCACCGGCACCCTCGGCGGCGGCGATCCGGCGGACGTGTTCTTCCGGTTCACGCTCTACGTGCTCGCGCAGGTGGTCACGGCCTCCGGGCTGGTGACGGCACTGCAGGTGCGGCAGCAGGAGACCAGCGGGCTCGCGGACGCCCTGCTCGCGGCCCCGGTGGACCGCACCCGGTGGGCGGCGGGGCACGTACTCATCGCGGCGGCGACCGTCGTCGCCGGCCTCACCGTCCTCGGGCTCGCCGCCGGCATCGGCTACGGCACCCCGCTCGGCCTCGTCGGTACGACGCTGGCCTACGCGCCCGCGTGCCTCGTGTTCGCCGGCGTGGCGATCGCCCTGTTCGGCTGGGCACCCCGAGCGTCCGTGCCGGTCACGTGGATGCTCCTCGGCCTCACGCTGCTGATCGACCTGCTCGGCGAGTTCCGCCTCGTCGATCCGACCGTCATGGGCCTCTCGCCGTTCGTGCGGACGCTCGGCCCGCTCACCGCCGGCGACGGCCTGGGCGCGACGCTGCTGGTGCTCACCGTGCTCGCGGGCGGTCTCGTGATGGCGGGGTTCGCCGGGCTGGCACACCGCGACGTGAGCGAGCGCTGAGCGGGGCGGTCGGACGCGAGCTCGGCGGGCTGGGCGCGTTCCGCTGAACGCGGTGCCGGCCACCGCATGCGGCCGCCGGCCATGATCGGCGAGTGCGGTCGCAGAACCGCGTCGTTGCGGCACCGCGTCGTTGCGGCACCGCGTCGTTGCGGCTGGAGAACCGCAGGCGCTGATCATGCCGGGGGCCGCTCCACGGGCTTGCGGGCCTCCACCAGGTAGCGGTGGTCGTGGAACCGCAGCGGTCCATCGGCCCGGATCGTGGCATCGAGGGCTCGCAGCCGCACGTCGTAGTGGTGGACGTCGAAGCCGGGCACCTGCCAGGACACTGCCTTCAGGTAGTAGACGAGCGCGCCGATGTCGCGGACGACGTGCTCGGGTGTCTCCTCGCGGAGGTCGACGACCTCCAGGCCGGCGGCCTGGAGGGACTCGCTCGTGGCCGCCGGGGTGGACGTCGGGGCGTACCCGGCCGCGGGCGCGCCCAGCGCCCGGTTCAGGTCGGCGCAGTTGTCCCGGCCGACGCCTTGTTCCAGGTAGGTGCCGCCGGGGCGGAGCACGCGGGCGATCTCGGTGGCCGCGGCGGCGCCGTGGCGGTTGGTGACGAGGTCGAACTCGGCGTCGGCGGCGGGCAGCTCGGAACCGTCGGGCACCCGCACCGCGACGCCCAATGGGGCGAGGCGGCCGCGGGCGATCGGAACGTTCGGGGGCCAGCTCTCGGTGGCGGCGCTGTGCGCGGGCAGGGGTGCGAGGCTCGCCAGCAGCTCGCCGCCGCCGGTGCACAGGTCCAGCATGCCGGCCGCGCCGGCGATGAGCTGCCGCGCGCGATCGTCGTACGACCACGTCGTTCCCGCCTGTTCGGACCGGCCGCGCAGCCAGCTGAAGTCCCAGCCCTCGAAGGGCGCAGCGAGTGCTTCGGCCACCAGTTCCTCGTACGACTGCACCGGCGCGACGCTATCGGCCCTGCGGTACAGCCGCGACGACGTTCTCCACGCCCTCGAACACCAGGTACCTTGCGGTGGGCGAGCCCGGTCACCTCGACACACATGCGATCGACCTTCGTCGAGGCCGCTGGCGCTGCCAGCCCGTTCTCCGGCCCGCCGCCTGCGTGTGCGGATGGTCGGGTTGGCACCACTACCGTCCCCCGGGGGCGCTCTGACAGCCGTCCCCGACCGGCGGGCACGCCCGTTCTCGACGAGCCCGTCACCGTCGGGTGCCCACGCAACTATCCTGTGGTCCCGAACCGTTCCTCCAGGCACTCACCATGAACCAGTTTGCTTTCTTTCCGGGTTCCGCGGAACTCGGTGCGGGCCCAAAAATTGTCAGACCCGGGTGCCATCCTGAACGCGAACATCCACTCGCCATTCAGGAGGCTCCCCCGATGTCTACCGCCACCATTCTTGCCCTCCCCACCCCGCTGCACGGTATGAGCACCGACGACCTCGAAACCGAACTCTTGGGCCTGGCCGGGCACATCGCCGCCGCCGAATGCCGCTTCCTCCAACTCCTGGCCGAGTTCGACGACCGCAACGGCTGGGCCGGCGACGGCATCCACTCCTGTGCCCACTGGCTGTCCTGGCGGGCCGGGATGAACATCCGCACCGCCAACGAACGGCTTCGCGTCGCGCACGGCTTACAACACCTGCCGAAGATCTCCGAGGCGTTCGGCGGTGGGCGGATCTCCTACTCCAAGGTTCGGGCCATCACCCGCGTCACGGGTTCCGACACCGCGACCCTCACCCGGATCGCCGCCGACATCGCCGCCGGCGAGCCGCAATGGCGCCACACCACCGTCGCCGACCCCGACACCGCCGAACAAGTCCTGCTGAACGTCGCGTTGTGCGGCACCGCCAGCCACATCGAAACCGTGGTGAAAGCGATCCGCCGCCGCCACACCCCACCCGAAGACACCACCGCCCGCCGGTCCCTGACCTGGCGGTGGGACGAGGACGGCTCCCTCGTCGCCCGGATCCGGTTCACCCCCGAGGACGGTGCCACCTTCATCGCCGCCATCGACGCCCAGGTCCCCGCCCGCACCCCCATCCGCCACCCCGTCGAACCCTCGCCCGAGGAGCTCGACGAGCGGGCCCGGGAGCAGGAACCCGGGCCGGCCGTGGACCGGATGGAAGCCCGCCGCGCCGACGCCCTGCTCACCCTCATCACCGGCCACGCCACCGACGAGGACGGGCCGGTCGTCGAGCGCGGCACCGCGCAGGTCATCGTGCACCTCGACGCCGCCACCGGCGCGGCCCGGATCGCGGGTGGACCGGAGATCCCGTCCTCGACCGCGGAACGGCTGGCCTGCGACGCGCGGGTGCAGGCCCTGCTCGACGACCGCACCCGGAATCGGATGTATCTGGGCCGCGCCCGCCGCCTGGCCACCCCCGCTCAGATCGCGGCGTTGACCGTGCGCGACGGCGACGGGTGCCAGTTCCCCGGCTGCACCCACACCCGCCATCTGCATGCCCACCATGTGCTGAGCTGGCTGTTCGGCGGCCCGACCGACGTCGACAACCTGGTCCTGATCTGCGGGTTCCACCATCGGCTGATCCACGATGTGGGCTACCGCATCCACCACCAGGCTGGACGCTGGGGGTTCCTGCGCCCCGACGGCACCCCGATCCCGACGGTCGCGGCCCCGTTGAACGGGAACGCAGAGAGCTTGATCGAGATGCACACCTGGGCCCGGCTGCGGATCGACCGCACCACTTTGTCCCCGGACTGGTACGGCGAGCGACTCGACCCCGAACCCATCCTGGACGCGCTGCTGCCCAAGCGGGTCAGGACGGCCGCCTGAACACCCGCAGATCCCGGTTCCGCGGAACGCACTAGCCGATCAAGGAGTGCCTGGGCGAGGAACGGGACCACAGGACAGTGGCGTAGGCACCCGGCGGCGACGGGCTCATCGGAAACTGGCGTGCCTCCAAGTCGGGGACGGCCGCGGAACGGGCTGGAACGAGGCATTCGCGGATCGCTATGACGAGTGGTCGGCTCACATGACGGCCGACGTGGGCTTCTACGTCGCACTCGCGCGCGAGGCGGACGGGCCGCTGGTGGAGCTCGCGGTCGGGAACGGGCGGGTGGCGATCCCCGTCGCCCGTGCGACGGGTCGCCGGGTGATCGGCATCGACGCCTCGGCCGCGATGCTCGGACAAGCTCGGACGCGCGCGGCGGCGGCCGGGGTGGACCTTCGCGGCGGGACTCGACGGGGTGCACCAGGACGAGCGGGTGCCGCACACGGTCCGGTACTCCGTGGGCGACAACCGGGTCGACATGGTCCGCGACGACGGTGCCACCAGCTCGCTGTGGTGGGCCACGAAGAACGAATGGCTCGGCCTCATCGACGTCGCCGGCCTGGAGGTCGAGGCGCTCCATGGCGGCTTCGACCGCGAGCCGTACACCCCGGACAGCCCGGAGTACGTGTTCATCGCCCGTCGGTGACGCCGACGTTCTCCACGTCCTCGAACACCAGCGAGGTGCGGGTGGCGATCACCTCGGGGATGGCCTGCAGCTCGTTCAGGACGACCTCGCGGAGCGCCGCGTTGTCGGCGGCCCGCACCAGCAGGATCACGTCGAACTCGCCGCCGACGAGCGCCATGTGGCGCACCTCGGGGATGGCCTGGAGGCGCGCTTTCAGCTCGCGCCACGAGTTCTGCCGCACGGTGAGCGTGATGTAGGCGGACGTGCCGAGGCCGATCGCGGCCGGGTCGACCGTGGCCGTGAACCCGGTGATCGCGCCGGACGAGGTCAGCCGTTCGAGGCGCGTGTAGGCGTTGGCGCGGGAGATGCGGACCCCTTCGGCGAGCGCGCGCACCGACAGCCTCCCGTCGCGGCGGAGCGCGTCGACGATGCGGCGGTCGATGTCGTCGAGCTGCACTGCCACCTGTCTCGCCACCACCCGCGGGAAGGGCCGATCCCGGGCGATCGGCTCCTGACATCGGAGCATATCGGCAGTTCGTCTCGATCTTCACCTTCCAGCTGGTGATCTGTAGCTACCCGGCCGGACACTTTGGTCCGAATGTCTTCCTAGGAGGTGGCCGACGTGATGCGGCTGATCGACGAGACGGGCACGGTCGTCGGGGATGGGTTGCCGGCTCCCCAGGTGCTGCTCGACGGGTACCGGGCCCTCGTGCTCGCCCGCCGCCTCAACGATCAGGCGGGGGCGCTCGTCCGGCAGGGCCGCCTCGCCGTGTACCCGTCCTCGCACGGGCAGGAGGCCTGCCAGGTGGCGGCCGCCACGGTGCTTGCGGAGACCGACTGGCTCTTCCCCACCTACCGCGACGTCGCCGCGATCGCGGCGCGTGGTGTGGACCCGGTCGACGTGCTCGTGCTGCTGCGCGGCGACTGGCACTGCGGCTACGACCCGATCGCCACGCGGGTCGCCCCGCAGGCCACCCCGCTCGCCACCCAGCTGCCGCACGCCGTGGGTGTGGGGCACGCGGCCCGCCTGAAGGGCGAGGACACGGTGGTCATGGCGCTCTGCGGGGACGGCGCCACGAGCGAGGGCGACTTCCACGAGGCCCTCAACTTCGCGGCGGTGTTCGCGTCGCCGGTGGTGTTCCTGGTGCAGAACAACAAGTACGCGATCTCCGTACCGCTCGCCCGGCAGTCGGCGGCGGAGTCGCTCGCGGCGAAGGGCGCCGGCTACGGCGTGCCGGGCGTCCGGGTGGACGGCAACGACCTCGCGGCGCTCACCGTGGTGCTCTCCGAGGCCGTCGCCCGCGCCCGCCGAGGCGACGGGCCCACGCTGGTCGAGGCCGACACCTACCGGATCCAGGCGCACACCAACGCCGACGACCCCAGCCGCTACCGCGACGACGACGAGGTCGAGCAGTGGCGCCCGCGCGACCCGCTGCTTCGCCTCCGCGCGCACCTCACCGCCACCGGGGCGCTCACGCCCGAGCGGGAGGCCGAGTTCGCGGAGGCCGCCGAGGAGATGGCCGCCCACGTCCGCGCGGGGATGAGCCGGGAGGGCTCCCTCGACCCGGCGGAGCTGTTCGCCCACGTGTACTCGACGCCGACACCGCAGTTGCGCGAGCAGGCGGCGCAGCTCGCGGCCGAGCTGAGCGGAGCGAGGCCGTGAGCGAGAAGCCGACCATGATCCAGGCGCTCAACCGGGCGCTGCGCGACGCGCTCGCCGCCGACCCGACGGTGGTGGTCTTCGGCGAGGACGTCGGCCCGCTCGGCGGTGTCTTCCGGGTCACCGACGGGCTCAGCGCCGAGTTCGGCGAGAAGCGCTGCTTCGACACTCCGCTCGCGGAGTCGGGCATCGTCGGCATGGCGGTCGGGATGGCGATGAACGGGATGCGGCCGGTCGTCGAGATGCAGTTCGACGCGTTCGCCTTCCCGGCCTTCGAGCAGGTCGTCAGCCACGTCGCCAAGCTGGCCAACCGGACGCGGGGGCGCGTGCGGCTGCCGATGGTCATCCGGGTGCCGTACGGCGGTGGGATCGGCGGGGTCGAGCACCACAGCGACAGCTCCGAGGCCTACTACGCGCACACCCCTGGCCTGCTCGTGGTCACGCCCGCGACGAACGCCGACGCGTACGGGCTGCTGCGGGCCGCGATCGAGCACCCGGACCCGGTGGTGTTCCTGGAGCCGAAGCGCCAGTACTTCACCAGGGAGGAGCCCGATCACGAGGCGGTACCCCCGATCGGCAGGGCGGTGGTGCGCCGGGAGGGCCGCGACGCCACGCTGATCGCGTACGGCCCGTCGGTCCCGGTCGCGCTGGCCGCCGCCGAGCACGCCGCCGCCGAGGGCCGCGACCTGGGCGTGGTCGACGTCCGCTCGATCGTCCCCTTCGACGACGAGACGGTCACCGCGGCGGTGCGGCACACCGGGCGTGCGGTCGTGGTGGCGGAGGCGCCGGGCTTCGCGTCGGTGGCCTCCGAGATCGCGGCGCGGGTGTCGGAGCGCTGCTTCCACCACCTGGAGGCCCCGGTCCGCCGGGTCACCGGGTTCGACGTGCCCTATCCCCCACCGCGGCTCGAGCAGCACCACCTGCCCGGGGTGGACCGGATCCTCGACGCGGTGGACGACCTGCAGTGGGAGGGGGCATGAACGACACCGTCTTCGCCCTCCCCGATCTCGGTGAGGGGCTCACCGAGGCCGAGCTCGTCCAGTGGCTGGTACGGCCGGGTGACGCGGTTGCCGTCGACGCACCGGTGGCCGAGGTCGAGACCGCCAAGGCGACGGTCGAGGTGCCGTCGCCGTTCGCCGGGATCGTCGCCGAACTGCACGGGGCGGTGGGCTCGACGATCGCGGTGGGGGCGCCGCTGATCACCGTGACACCGCTCGAGGAGGAGCGCTCCGGGTCAGGCAACGTGCTCGTCGGGTACGGCACCGGCGAGCCACCCGGCCGACGGCGGCACCGGCCACCGGCCGCCGAGCGCCCCAAGATCGTTTCCCCGGTCGTGCGGCAGCTGGCACGCCGGGCCGGGCTCGACCTGGAGACGCTGGCCGGCACCGGGCGCGACGGCCTGGTCACCCGGTCCGACGTCGAGCGGGCGATCGCGGCCGGGAGCGCACCCGAGGACCTCGACCGCCGGACCGGTCTCCCGGTCCGCACGCGCGAGCCGCTCACCGGGGTGCGCGGCCACGTCGCCCGCAACCTCGCGCGCAGCCGCGCGGAGATCCCGGAGGCCACCACCTGGGTCGACGTCGACGCCACCGCCCTGCTCGCGCTCCGCGAGGACATGCGCCGCGACGACTGGAGACCCGGGCTCCTCGCCCTGCTCGCCCGGTTCGTCGTGGCCGGGTTGCGCGAGTTCCCGGCGCTGAACTCACGGGTGGACGTCGAGCGGGAGGAGGTGGTCCACCTCGACGGGGTCAACCTCGGGGTGGCGGCGCAGACCGAGCGCGGCCTCATCGTCCCGGCCGTCCGCGGCGCCGACCGCCTGAGCATCCGGCTGCTCGACGCCGAGATCCGCCGGCTCGCCGCGGCGGCGCGGGAGGGCACGGCGACCGCGGCCGAGCTCTCCTGCGGGTCGTTCACCCTGAACAACTACGGCGTGTTCGGGGTGGACGGCAGCGCGGCGATCATCAACCACCCGGAGGCCGCGATCCTCGGGATCGGGCGGGTCCACCCGCGGCCGTGGGTCGTCGACGGGGAGGTCGTGCCGCGCCAGGTCACGCAGCTGTCGCTGGTGTTCGACCACCGCGTCTGCGACGGCGGGGTCGCGGGCGGCTTCCTGCGGTACGTCGCGGACGCCGTGGAGGCCCCGCTGCGCGCCCTCGCCGACCTCTGACCACCTCGATCCGGACCGGAATCGCAGATTTCCGGACGGGCTCTGGCCGAGACGGGCCGGTGCGGACACCGTGTACCCATGACGTCAGCCGCGATCTCCGGTTCGGCGCGCCGCCGCTGGCCGGCACTCGCCGGAATCGCCTTCGCCGTGCTGGTCTCCCTCGGTGCGGCGAGCGGGGTCGACCAGGCACCCGTGCTCGCCGCGGCCGCGACCCTCTACATCGGCTCCGCCGCGTTGCAGAAGCCGGGCGCGGCCTGGCCGCTGTTCTTCGGGTCCGTCGTCGTCATCACCGCGGCGAGGCTCCTCGGGTTCGACGCGACCCTGGCCGTCCTGGGCTGCGGGGTGGCGCTCGGGCTCTACGGGCTGCTGCGCGGCGTCGTCCGCCCCGGTCACGGGCTGCCCCTGCAGACCGTGGCGCTGCTCGGCTTCGGCGCGTTCGCCGCGGTCGCCCTCCTCGTGAACCCCGGTCCGGGCGCGTACCTGGTGGCGGCGGGCCTGCTCGGCCACGCGGCCTGGGACCTGCACCACTACCGCACGCACCGGGTGGTGTCCCGGTCCCTGGCCGAGTTCTGCCTCGCGCTCGACGCACTGCTCGCCGTGCTGATCGTGGTGATGACGCTGGTCAGCCCTGCATGAGCCGCAACGAGACGTAGTAGCTGATCCCCGAGAGCCTCGTGTGCTTGACGGGCACCCGCTTGTACTCGACGAATCCGAGCTTCCGGTACAGGTTCAGCGCGGGTGCGTTGATGTCCGAGACGGCCTCCAGCACGTACTCCCGGTGCTGCGGCATGGCGAGCAGATGGGTGAGGAGCGCCGTGGCCACCCCCTTGCCCTGGAACCGGGACGCGGTGCCCACGAACTCGATCGACGCCGCGCCTTCCGCGAGACCGGGCACGCCCCCGGAGAACTCCCGCGGGAGTGCGACGGCACCGATCGTCCCCTTGACCAGCCCCAGGTGCCGGCGCAGGTGCTTGCCCACCGGCACCGCGCTCGGCCGCCGGCCGTCGGTGAGGGCGGCGATCCCGGCCGGCTCGCCGTCGAGCAGGGCGACGTGGAAGACGTCGAGCACCAGCATGTGCTCGAACGCGTCGGCCAGGGTGCGGGGGTCGTCGGAGAAGTAGGCGAAGTCGGGGCCGAAGGCGTCGACGAACACCTCCGTGACCGCCCGCCGGTCGCTCTCCCGGGCAGGAATGATCTCGATCAATCGGTGCTCCTCGTCAGGAATCCGGTGAGGGTCGTGGGGTGGGGCGCGACGAACCGGTGGCCGAGGACGGCCTTCATCGTCGCCAGCCCGCTCACCGCGGCGAACCAGCACGTCGCGAGCTCCGTGGCGGCGCCCGGCCGGAACTCGCCGGCCCGCTGCCCGCGCCGGATCAGCGCGACGGTGGCGTCCGCCAGCGCCAGGTGCTGCTCGAGCAGCGCGTCGATCTGCACCGACCCGAGCCGCGACACGAGCGCCTGGTTCATGATCATGACGAACTCGGCGGACCCGCGCACCCGAGCGATGTCGTCGACGAACTCCCGCGCGAACGCCCCGAGGATCTCGGCCGGGGACCCCTCGCCCCCGAACAGCTCGGCGACCCTGCGCAGGCCGGCGGTGGCCTGTCCCGCCAGCGCGGCGAACAGGTCGTCCTTCGTGGCGTAGTGGCGGTAGATCAGCCCGGTGCTGATGCCGGCCTCGCGGGCGATGTCCCGCATGCTCGTGGCGGCGAAGCCGTGTCGCGCGAAGAGCGTGATCGCCGCGGCCTGCACCTTGTCCAGCGTCGCGACGCGCATGGCCTCGTACTGCGCGCTGCTCCTCGGCACGACACCCCACTTTGAATGAACAGATGTTCATCATAACACCGCGCCCGGTCCTGATGGATCATCTGGGAATGCGTCTGATCTCCCTCGGCGACCGCACGCCCGACGTCGCCGCGTCGGCATGGGTCGCGGACACCGCAACCGTCGTCGGCGACGTCACCATCGGCCCCGGCACCGGCATCTTCTACAGCGCGGTGCTGCGCGCGGACATGGAGGCGGTGATCATCGGCACCGACTGCAACGTCCAGGACGGCGCCGTCCTGCACGCCGACCCGGGCTTCCCGGCCCGGATCGGCGACGAGGTGAGCATCGGTCACGGGGCGGTGCTGCACGGCTGCACCGTCGAGGCCGGGTGCCTGATCGGCATGAACGCCACGGTCCTGAACGGCGCGGTGATCGGCGCCGGCTCCCTGGTGGCGGCGAACGCGCTGGTGCCGGAGGGCACGGTGGTCCCGCCGCGTTCGCTCGTGGCGGGGGTGCCCGCCAAGGTGCGCCGCGAGCTCGGCGACGCGGAGGTCGAGCGGTGCCGCGCGAACGCCGCCGTCTACCGGCAGCTCGCCGAGACGCACCGGGCCGCCATGTGACCGCTCCACTCACAGCCGCGTCCTCAGCCTCCGCTCAGCCGGCCTGGGAAAGATCGGGTCGTGACGCACGATCGGCCGCACCGCCGGCTGGGATCCCGCTGGTTGGCGCTGCCGTTCGTGGCCGCCGTGGCCCTGCTGGCGCTGCCGGACCTGGTCGGGCTCGACCGGTACACGCCGTTCGCGCAGCTCGTCGCGCTCCGCCCGTACCTGCTCGTCGGGCTGGCGGTCCTCGTGGTGGTCCTGCTGGTGCTCGCGCGCTGGGTGCGCGGGTCCGTGCTCGCGGCCGCGGGCGTCGCCGTCGTGCTGCTGGTGGCCGGCGCCATGGTGGCCCCGCGCACGGCCGCCACACCGGTCCCGGCGGGCGGCCGGACGCTCACGGTGGCCGCGTTCAACACCTACAGCGGGCATGCGGACGTGGCCGGGGTCGCCGCGCTGATCCGCGACGAGCGGCCGGACCTGGTGTCCCTCGTCGAGGCCGGCGTGAAGTTCCGATCGAAGCTGGCCCCGCTGGTAGAGCCGCTGGGTTACCACCTCGTCACCGCGGTCGGCGAACCCGATGGCGACCTCGGCGGTGTCACGGCGGTGGTCGCCGACGGCCTCGGCGACGTGCGCAGCAGCACCTACACCGCGACGCCGTTCCCGCGCGTCGAGCTGACGGGCGGTGGCCTCGGCGAGCTGCGTTTCGTCGCGTTCCACACCCTCGCCCCGCGGCGCGGTGACGTGCCGCAGTGGCATTCGGACGTGAGCCTGGTGTCTCAGTGGTGCGCCGGTCCCCAGCCGGCCGTCATCGCCGGGGACTTCAACGCGACGCTCGACCATTCGGTGTTCCGCTCGGCGAGCGCCGGGTGCGGGGACGCGGCGGCGCAGCGCGGCGAGGGCCTGATCCCGACGTGGCCCACGTGGCTGCCGGGCTGGCTGGGCCCGCAGATCGACCACGTGCTCGCCACCGACCCGATCGTGGCCGAGTCGTTCGAGGTGCGGGAGATCGCCGGCAGCGACCACCGGGCGGTGCTCGCGCGCCTCCGGATCCCCGACGGCGTCATGGGCGGAACCGGTAGCCCATCCCCGCCTCAGTGATGAGGTGCTCGGGGTGCGCCGGGTCCCGTTCCAGCTTGCGCCGCAGCTGCGCCAGGTAGACGCGCAGGTAGCTGGTCTCCTTCCGCTCCACCGGCCCCCAGATCTCCCGCATCAGCTGCTTGCGGCCGACGAGCCGGCCCCGGTTGCGGACGAGCAGGTCGAGGATGCCCCACTCGGTGGGCGTGAGGTGCACCTCCGCCCCCGACCGGCACACGATCCTCGCGGCCAGGTCGATCGTGAGCTCACCGGCTTCGATCGCGCCGTTCTCCGGGGTGGTGGCGGCGCGGCGGACGGCGGCGCGCAGCCGGGCCATGAGCTCGTCGACGCCGAACGGCTTGGTGACGTAGTCGTCGGCGCCGCGGTCGAGCGCCCGCACCTTGTCGCCGGAGTCGGCGCGGGCGGACAGCACGATGATCGGCACGGTGGTGAAGGCGCGCAGCGCCGTGATCACCTCGGTGCCGTCGAGGTCGGGCAGGCCGAGGTCGAGCACGACGACGTCGGTCTCCTGCTCCTCGGCGACCCGCACCGCGGCCTTACCGGTGACGGCCGTGTGCACCTCGTAGCCGCGGGCGGCGAGGTGGATCCGCAGGGCGCGCAGGAGCTGGGTGTCGTCGTCGACGACCAGGACCGCCGTCACGGCCGCACCGCCGGAAGGCCGATCACGACGGTGAGCCCGCCACCGGGGGTGTCCTCGGCCGTGAGCGTGCCGCCCATCGCCTCGGTGAACCCGCGCGCGACGGAGAGTCCGAGGCCGAGGCCGTTGTGGTCGCGGTCGCCGAGCCGCTGGAACGGGGCGAAGAGCTTCTCGGCGTCGGCGACGGAGATCCCCGGCCCGGAGTCGACGACCCGCAGCTCGACGACGTCGGCGTGGGTGCTGGCCCGCAGGGCGACGGGTGCGCCCCGCCCGTGGCGCAGCGCGTTGTCGACGACGTTCGCGACGACCCGCTCGAGCAGCCCGGGGTCGGCGAGGACCTCGGGCAGGTGTTCGTCGATCTCCAGCTCGACGCGCCGGGCCCCGTCGAGCCCCTGCAGCGCGAGCACCGCGACCTCGTCGTAGCCGACGGGCCGCAGGTCGGGGGTCACGGCACCGGTGGCGAGGCGCGAGGAGTCGAGCAGGTTGTTCACCAGGCCGGTGAGGCGGTCCGCGGACTCCTCGATGGTGGCGGCCAGCTCGCCGCGGTCCTCGCGCGAGAGCCGGATGTCGCCGGCGCGCAGGGTCCCGGCTGCCGCCTTGATCGAGGTCAGCGGCGTGCGCAGGTCGTGCCCGACGGCCGAGAGCAACGCGCTGCGCAGCTCGACAGCGTCCGCCCGCCGGCGCGCCTCGGCGGCCTGGTCGGCGATCTGCCGGTTGCGCAGGGCGATCAGCGCCTGGCCGGCCACCGCCTCGAGCAACCGCCGGTCGGCAGCCGGCAACGTGCGGCCCTGCCCGACGAGGTGCACGTCGGGCTCGACCGCGACGTCGACGTCGGCCTGCTCGGGCTTCCCGCAGTCGGGCGGCCCCGAGCAGGCGGAGATCACCCACTGCTCGTCCCGGCGTTCCAGGATCGCCACGGTGGTCAGGGCGAACGCCTCGCGCACCCGGTCGAGCAGCCGCGGGAGCGGCTCGGGCCGCGTCAGCACGGTCCGCGAGAACGATGCCAGCAAGGCCGCCTCGGCGCCCGCCGTCGCGGCCTGCTGGGCGCGCCGGGCCGCCCGGTCGACGACGAGGGCCACGAGCACGGCGGCGAGCACCATCGCGACGAGCGTGATCACGTTCTCCCGCTCGGCGATCGTGAACGTGTGGAGCGGCGGCGTGAGGAACCAGTTCAGCAGCAGGGCGCCCGCCACGGCCGCGAGCAGCGCCGGACCGAGGCCGCCGACGAGCGCGACCAGGACCGTGGCCAGGAAGAACAGCACGACGTCGGTGGACAGCCCGATGAGCTCGCGACCGAGCACCCCGGCCGCCGTCGCGACCAGTGGGAGGGCGACGCCGAGCGCCCAGCCGACGGCCCGGCGCGTGGCGGGCACGGCGCTCAAGCGGTGGGGCAGCCGCAGGCCGCCGCCCGCCTCGGCGTGGGTGACCATGTGGACGTCGATCGGTCCCGAGTGCTGCACCACGCGGGAACCGATGCCCTCGTCGACGGCACGGGCGACCCGGGAACGCCGCGAGGTGCCGATCACCAGCTGGGTGGCGTCCACCCCGCGGGCGAAGTCGAGCAGGGCGGCGGGCACGTCCTCCCCGACGACGGTGTGGAACGAGGCGCCCACGTCCTCGGCGAGCCGCCGCAGCCTGGCCAGCGCCGCGGCCGAGGCCCCGGCGAGCCCGTCGCCGCGCAGCACGTGCAGGGCGAACAGCTCCGCGGAGCCGGAGCGCTTCGCGATGCGGGCGGCGCGGCGCAGCACCGTCTCGCTCTCGCGGCCACCGGTCAGGGCCACCACAACCCGCTCGCGGGTCTCCCAGATGTCGGTCGTGCGCTGGTCGGCGCGGTGGCGCTGCAACGCCACCTCGACCTGGTCGGCCACCCACAGCAGCGCCAGCTCCCGCAGCGCGGTGAGGTTGCGCGGCTGGAAGTAGTTCGCCATCGCGGCGTCGACCTTCTCCGACGCGTAGACGTTGCCGTGGGCGAGGCGGCGCCGCAGCGCCTCCGGGGTGATGTCGACGAGCTCGACCTGCTCGGCCTTGCGCACGACCTCGTCGGGCACCGTCTCCTGCTGCCGGCTACCGGTGATCCTCTCGATCACGTCGTTCAGCGACTCGAGGTGCTGGACGTTCAGCGTGGTCAGCACGGTGATCCCGGCGTCGAGCAGCTCCTCGACGTCCTGCCAGCGCTTGGGGTTGCGCGAGCCGGGGGCGTTCGTGTGGGCGAGCTCGTCGATCAGCACGACCCGCGGCCTGCGGGCGAGGACCGCGTCGACGTCGAGCTCGGTGAGGGTCACGCCCCGGTGGGCGATCTCCCGCCGGGGGACGACCTCCAGCCCGTCGAGCAGGACCGCGGTCCTCTCGCGGCCGTGGGTCTCGACGAGACCCACGGCCAGGTCGGTGCCGCGGCCCGCCCGGCGCCGGGCCTCGCCGAGCATGGCGTAGGTCTTGCCCACGCCGGGCGCCGCGCCGAGGTAGATCCTCAGCTCGCCACGCTTGCCCATGCCGCAATCTTCCGCTCTAACCCGCGACGGCGAGGTTCAGCTTCGTGACGTTCACGCCGTCGGCACCGAAGATCCCCAGCACGGCGTGCTGGGTGCTCGCCGCGACGAGTCCCTGCACCCGTTCCTCGGACAGGCCCGTCACGCGGGCCACCCGGGGCACCTGCAGCTGCGCGTACTCCGGCGAGATGTGCGGGTCGACCCCGGAGCCCGACGCGGTGACGGCGTCGGGTGGGACCTGGTCGGGAGACACCCCTTCGCGGGCGGCGATCGCGGCGCGGCGCTGCTGGACGGCCGAGAGGAGGTCCTCGTCGAACCCGCCCTTGTTCGACCCGCCCGAGGTGGACGGGTCGGCCGGGCCGAGCACGTCCTCCGCGGACGCCGAGGGCCGGGTGTGGAAGAACGGGTCGTGCGCCGGGTCGGGCGGAACGGGGTCGATCCCGATCAGCGAGGACCCGACGGGCGTGCCGTCGGTGTCGTGGACGATCGAGCCCTCCGCCCGGGAGGCCAGGCCGGGCACGTGCGCCACGCCCCACACGGCCAGCGGGTAGGCCAGCCCGAGCACGACGGTCATCAGGAGGAGCATGCGCAGGGCGGCCCCCGCCTGGCGGGTGAACAGGGTCATCTTCAGATCCCGGGGACGAGTCGGACGAGCAGGTCGATGAGGAAGATCCCGGCGAACGGCGTGACCACGCCGCCCAGGCCGTAGACCAGCAGGTTGCGGCGCAACAGCGGGGCCGCCGTCGACGGCCGGTAGCGCACGCCGCGCAGCGCGAGCGGGATCAGCGCGATGATGACCAGCGCGTTGAAGATCACCGCGGAGAGGATCGCCGACTGCGGTGTGGCCAGCCGCATGATGTTGAGGGCGTCCAGCTGCGGATACAGCGCCACGAACATCGCCGGCAGGATCGCGAAGTACTTCGCAAGGTCGTTGGCGATGCTGAACGTCGTCAGCGCACCCCGGGTGATCAGCAGCTGCTTGCCGATCTCGACGATGTCGATCAGCTTCGTCGGGTCCGAGTCGAGGTCGACCATGTTCCCGGCTTCCTTGGCCGCCGCCGTGCCGGTGTTCATCGCGACGCCGACGTCGGCCTGCGCGAGCGCGGGCGCGTCGTTCGTGCCGTCGCCGGTCATCGCGACCAGGCGCCCGCCCTCCTGCTCCTTCTTGATGAGCGCCATCTTGTCCTCGGGCGTTGCCTCGGCGAGGTGGTCGTCGACGCCGGCCTCCTGCGCGATCGCGCGGGCCGTCAGCGGGTTGTCCCCGGTGATCATCACGGTGCGGATGCCCATCGCGCGCAGCTCCGCGAACCGCTCGCGCATGCCCGGCTTCACCACGTCGGACAGCTGGATCACGCCGAGGACGCGCGCCGCGGCGCCGGCCCGCTCCGCGACGACGAGCGGCGTGCCGCCGTCCCCGCTGATGCGGTCGACGGTGGCGGCGACCTCGGGCGGCAGCGCGGCGTCCGTCCAGCGGGCCACCGCCGAGCTCGCCCCCTTTCGGATGCTGCGGCCGTCCAGGTCGAGCCCCGACATGCGGGTCTGCGCCGTGAACGGGACGAACTCGCCTGCCTCCTCGACCGGGTGCAGGCCGCGCTCCTTCTCGCACAGCTCGACGATGCTGCGGCCCTCGGGGGTCTCGTCGGCGAGGCTGGACAGCCGGGCGGCGGCGGCCAGCTCAGCTGCGCCCGTGCCGGGCGCCGGGTGCAGCACGGTCGCCCGCCGGTTCCCGAAGGTGATCGTGCCGGTCTTGTCGAGCAGCAGGGTGTCGACGTCCCCGGCGGCCTCCACCGCGCGCCCGGACGTGGCGAGGACGTTGCGCTGGACGAGCCGGTCCATGCCGGCGATGCCGATCGCCGACAGCAGTGCGCCGATCGTGGTCGGGATCAGGCAGACGAGCAGCGCCGTCAGCACGACCAGCGACTGCTGCGCACCGGAGTAGCCGGCCATCGGCTGCAGCGCCACGACGGCGAGCAGGAAGATGATCGTCAGCGTCGAGAGCAGGATCGTCAGCGCGATCTCGTTCGGCGTCTTCTGCCGCTCCGCGCCCTCGACGAGCGCGATCATGCGGTCGACGAACGACTCGCCCGGCGCGGTGGTGATCTCGACGACGATGCGGTCGGACAGCACGGTGGTGCCGCCGGTCACCGACGACCGGTCGCCGCCGGACTCGCGGATCACGGGGGCCGACTCACCGGTGATCGCCGACTCGTCGACCGTGGCGATGCCCTCGACGACGTCGCCATCGCCCGGGATCACCTCGCCCGCCTCCACGACGACCCGGTCGCCGATGCGCAGGGTGGGCGCGGGGACGTGCTCCTCGACCCCGCCGGGGCCGAGCCTGCGGGCGACGGTCTCGGTGCGGGTCCGGCGCAGGCTCGCGGCCTGGGCCTTGCCACGGCCCTCCGCAACCGCCTCCGCCAGGTTGGCGAACACGACGGTGAGCCACAGCCAGCCGGCGATCAGCCAGGCGAACACGCTCGGCTCGTTCCTGATCGCCTGGGCGATGGCGAGCCCGGTGACGAGCACCGAGCCGACCCAGACGACGAACATCACCGGGTTGCGCGGCTGCGTGCGCGGATCGAGCTTGCGCAGGGCCGCCGGCATCGACTGCCAGAGCTGGCGCGGGGAGAACGCGCCGGCCGTCACGCTGCGGCCGGTCCGCTGCGCGTGCAGCTCCTGGCGCTCGTGCCGGTCCAAAGTGGTACTCACGCGAGTGCCTCCGCGATGGGCCCGAGAGCCAGAGCAGGGAAGAAGGTGAGGGCGGCGACGAGGACGACCGTGCCGCCGACGAGCACGCCGAAGAGCGGCCCGTTCGTCGGGAACGTCCCGGCGCCGGGTTCGACGCGCTTCTGCGCGGCGAGCGAGCCGGCCAGCGCGAGCACGGCCAGGATCGGCACGAACCGGCCGAAGAGCATGGCGAGCGCGAGGGTGGACTGGAAGAACGGGCTCGTCACCGTCAGCCCGGCGAAGGCGCTGCCGTTGTTGTTGCCGGTCGAGGCGTACGCGTAGAGCACCTCCGACAGCCCGTGCTCGCCGGTGTTCGCCAGCGCGGACTCGAGCTCGCCCGGTTGCGCGAGCGCGGCTCCCGCGCCGATCAGGACCACCGTGGGCATCGCCAGCAGCGAGATCGCCGCGGCCGTCACCTGCGCGCGGCCGAGCTTCTTGCCCAGGTACTCCGGGGTGCGCCCGACCATCAGCCCCGCGAGGAACACGGCGATGACCGCGAGCACGAGGATCCCGTACAGGCCGGCGCCGACCCCGCCCGGCGCGACCTCGCCGAGCAGCATGTTCAGCAGGACGACGCCACCACCGAGGCCGGTGTAGCTGTCGTGCAGCGAGTTCACCGCCCCCGTCGAGGTGCCGGTCGTGGAGACGGCGAAGAGCACCGACGACGGGATGCCGAAGCGGACCTCCTTGCCCTCCGTCGCCGCCCCGGCCAGCAGCGTCGCCGGTCCGTTGGGGTGGGTCTCCGCCCACCAGGCGACCGCGAGCAGGCCGCCCCACAGGACGCCCATCACCGCGAGCAGGACGCCGCCCTGCCGGGTGTCGCGCACCATCACGCCGAACGCGCGCGTGAAGCACACCGGGATCACCAGGATCATGAAGATCTCCAGCAGGTTGCTGATCCCGTTCGGGTTCTCGAAGGGGTGCGCGGAGTTGCCGCCCCAGATGCCGCCGCCGTTCGTGCCCAGCTCCTTGATCGCCTCCTGCGAGGCGGCAGGCGCGAGCGCGATCGTGTTCTGCGCCCCGTCCACGCCGGTGACGTCGACGCCGGCCCGCAGGCTCATCGTCACGCCGAGGGCCACCAGCGCGATCGCCGCGACGAACGAGATCGGCAGCAGCACCCGGAAGGTGCCGCGGACGAGGTCGACCCAGAAGTTGCCGATCCGGTCGCTCGAGGCGCGGACGAACCCGCGCTGAAGCGCCGCCGCCACCCCCATCCCGACCGCGGCCGACACGAAGTTCTGCACGGTCAGGCCGGCCATCTGCACGAGGTGCCCCATGACCGTCTCGGGCACGTAGGACTGCCAGTTCGTGTTCGTCACGAACGACACCGCGGTGTTGAACGCGATGCCGGGATCGACCGGGCCCCGGTCGAGGCCGAGCGGGAGCAGCCCCTGCAGCCGCTGCAGCAGGTAGAGCAGCACGATCGACAGGAACGAGAACGCCAGCAACGCGGTGGCGTACCCCGTCCAGCGCTGCTCGGCGTCGGGGTCCACGCCGACCACGCGGTACACGGCCCGCTCCACCCGCCAGTGCCCGCCATCCGTGTAGACGGCCGCCAGGTGGTTCCCCAACGGCACGTACACCACCGCGAGGAGCAGCAGGAGAACGCCGAGCTGCGCCAGCCCGGCCGTCGTCGCGGACATCAGAACCGCTCCGGCCGGACGAGCGCGACGACCAGGTAGACGATCAGCGCGGCCGCGAGCAGCCCGCCGATCACGTTCTCGACGATCACAGCCGCTGCAACCCCCGCATCATCACGAGCAGCAGGGCGAAGCCGCCGATCAGCAGCAGCGCGTAGGCCAGGTCGGCCATTCCGGTCCTCCTCCGCCGCGTCCCCCTTGGGCGCGACGGCTGCAAGGATGCGACCGGTGGCGGGGCGGCGGCCGCGACCTTCACGGCTTCCTAACGGCGGTGTGCTGCGGCTCATCCCGACTTTCCGGCTCCGCTGGCCGCTCCCGCGCCCCAGGGCTGCATGATCAACGGATCGGTGCATTCACGGCCGCATCGAGGATGTTGACGAGTCGAGGCGATGCGGGCCCGATCCCGCGCGGTCACCGTGGATGGCCGGCGCGGCCGCTCGACGACCGAGCGCGGGATGTGACGTGGTCGACGGAGTGCGGTCGCAGGGCCTGCGGTAGGGCCGTCGTCACCCGTCGCAGGGGGCGGCCGCCTGGGGCCTCGCCGCGGTTCGGCTCTCGTGGGCGGGCCCGGTCACCTCGGGACGGGATGCCCTCCGGGTCTGTCTCGGTGGTCGTGGCCGGCACCTGGGTTGCGGCGGTCTCCCTTCGTCGGGGTGGTGGCTGGGTTGGGGTCACTACCGTTCCCCGGGGTGGCGTGGGCGGCCGTCCCCGACGTGGGGGCACGCCCGCTGGTGGACGAGACCGTCGCTGTCGGTTGCCTACGCCACTGTCCGGTGGTCCCGAACGCAGCACCGACCACCCGCCCAGAGCTACGTGCCGTCCCGGGGCTCCGCGGTCGAGTTGCCCGGGGCGCAGTGACTCGATGTCGAGCCGGTGGGCCCACGCGCGGAGCGGTTCCGCGGAACGCACCCCGGCTCTCGCCGCAGCCGTGATGCGGGTGGGGACGGGACCACCGGCTGGTCCGCGCGCACCCGGCAGCGACGGTCTCGTCGGGACCGGCGTGCGTGACAGCCAGGGACGGCCGGGACATGAACTGCACCCAGAGGCTGTTGCCAGATCCAGCCGCCGAGCAGCGGCCCGTGATCAGCGGTATCGGTTGTCCATAGTCGCAGCAACGACAATGTACACCCGATAACGGCAGGTCAGGGCGGCGATCAAGGGATCGTGGTCGCTGTTGAAGATCGACTAGCGACCATCTCCCCTTGATCGCCGAACACCGCCGTGGCCGATTCGGCAACACCCTCCCCATGAGGTCGACCTGATCATGCAAGTCGCAGGTGCGCCTCGGGAAGATTCGACATAACGGAACTCGCTGTTTAGCGATAGTGCCCTGCGCGTCACCGGGGTTACCGTCCCCTCGCCCGCCGCCCGAGGGAGGACGACCAGGTGCAGACCGGACACTGGCTCGGCATCGTCGCCGCGGCCGTACTGCTCACGACCTCCTGCTCCGGCGGCTCGGGGCCCGAGCAGGGCGCGGATGGCCTGACGACCTTGCGGATCGCCGAGACCGCGGGCGCACCGCTCTACTTCCTCACCTACGGGGACGAGCAGGGCTTCTTCACCGACAACGGCATCGACCTGGAGATCTCGTCCTCGGCCGGCGGGGCGACGGTGATCCCGCAGCTCGTGAGCGGCGACCTCGACGCCGCGGGCTCGAACATCGTGTCCGGCCTCATCGCGATCGAGCAGGGCCTGCCGATCCAGATGGTGGCGGCCGGGACGAGTACGTCGGAGGACCCCGCCCAGGACTTCTCCGCCCTGATGGTGCCTCAGGGCAGCCCGGCCCAGGGCATCGCCGACCTCGCGGGCCAACGGGTCGCCGTCAACAGCCTGCAGAACATCAACGAGATCGTGCTCGGCAACGAGCTGCAGCAGGCCGGCCTGACGCACGACGCGGTGCAGTTCGTGGAGATCCCCTTCCCGGAGATGGCGGCCGCCGTGGAGCGCGGCGACGTCGCCGCGGGCATGCTCATCGAGCCGTTCATCACGGTCGCCGAGGACCGCGGCCTGCGCATCATCGCCCGCCCGTACACGGATCTGCGTCCCGGCCTGCAGATCGGCACCTACCTCATGAACCGCGAGCTGGTGGCGTCCCAGCCGGAGCTGGTGCGGGGCTTCCAGCGCGCGGTCAAGGCCACCGGGGACGCCGTCGCCGCCGATCCTGCGGCGTTCCGCGAGGCACTGCCGCGCATCAGCGAGACGGATCCCGCGCTGGCCGAGCGGGTGCGGATCAACCTGTGGCGTGGCACGACCGACCGCGCGTCGTTGGAGCTGGTGATGGGGTTGATGGTCGACTACGGGCTGATCGACGCGCCCGTCGACCTGGACGCGGCCGTCGTGGGATAGCGCAGCCGCTCGTGCACCAGCTCGGCGCCGCGCAGCACCGCGGGGGCGAACGCGCGGATGGCGTCGGGATCGCCCATCCGGCTGCTCGGCGCGGCGACGCCGAGGCCGGCGAGCGGCTGGCCAGCCGTGTTGCGCAGGGCGGCCGCGACGGCGCAGACCCCCTCGGTCGACTCCTCCCAGTTCAGCGCGTACCCCTCCGCGCGGATCCGGGTGATCTCGGCCCAAAGGGTGGCGCGGTCGGTGAGCGCCGCGTCCGTCGTGGCAGCCGGGAGGGTCTCGTCGGGGTAGCGCCGATGGAGGTCGGCGTCCGGCAACCCGGCGAGGATCGCCTTGCCGACGGCGGAGGCGTGCGCGGGGCGGACCACCCCGGTGCGGTTGCCGACGCGCACCGAGCGCGGGCTCTCCGCGCAGTCGACGAACCGGATCGTGGTTCCTTCCAGCACGGCGAGGCTGACCGTCTCCCGCGTCTCCTCGCGCAGCTCGTCGAGGACCGGCCGGGCCACCCGCCGGATGTCGATCTTGTTGACGGCGGCGAGCCCGATCTCCACGAGCGCGGGCCCGGGCCGGTACGCCCCGTTCGGCCGGTCCTGCATCACGAACCCGCGCCGCCGCAGCGCCGTGAGCAACCGGTGTGCGGTGGACCGGGCGACCCCCAGCAGCTCGGCGGCTTCGGCCACCCGCAACGCCTGGCGCTCGCCGACCAGCTCCAGCAGCCGAAGCGCGTTGTCGACCGACGTGGTGGTCGGACCGAGTTGCTCGTTCGGCATGCCGGAACTCTAGCCGACAGACTTCTCGGCTGATGGAATTTCCCTCTAGCCTCGGGTGCATGACCTGGCACTCCGCAACCGCCGCGCCGGTGAGCCGGGACCGGCCGATCGCCGTGATCGGTGCCGGCCCCGTCGGCATGACGGCCGCGGCCGCGCTGGCAGCCGCCGACCTGCCCGTCGTCCTCGTCGAGCTCTCGCCGAGCCCGCAGCCGGACTGGCGGGCGAGCACGTTCCACGCCGCCACGCTGGAGCTGCTCGAGACGATCGGGATCACCGACCGCATGCACGCCGAAGGCCTGGTCGTCCCCACATTCCAGTTCCGCGACCGCCGCGACGGGTTGATCGCGGAGTTCGACTTCGGCCTGCTCGCCGACGAGACGCGCTACCCGCACCGGCTGCAGCTCAACCAGCAGCACCTCGTCCGCATGCTCGCCGAGCGACTCGAAGGCGACGACCGGGTGCGGATGCGGTTCGGCACCCGCCTGACCGGCCTCGAGATCGAGCGCGACGGGGCCCGCCTCGCCGTGAGCGGCCCGGACGGCGCGGACGAGATCCGCGCGTCCTACGTCATCGGCGCGGACGGGCCGCGCAGCACGGTGCGCTCGGCCCTCCGCGTGGCGTTCGACGGGTTCACCTACCCGGAGCGGTTCGCGATCACCAGCACGCCCGTCGACCTGCAGGAGCTCCTGCCGGACCTCGGCCACGTCAACTACGTCGCCGATCCCGAGGAGTGGCTGTTCATCCTGCGCACGCCCGAGTCGTGGCGGGTGCTGTGGCCGGTGCCCGCCACCTGCTCCGCGGACGAGGCGAGCGACCCCGAGCGGCTGCAGCAGGAGCTGCAGGGCGTCGCCCCCTACCCGGCCGGCTACCCCGTGATCGACCACCAGGTCTACGGCGTGCACCAGCGGGTGGCCGCGGCGTTCCGGGTGGGTCCGGTGCTGCTCGCCGGCGACGCCGCCCACATCAACTCCCCGATCGGCGGGGTGGGGCTCAACTCGGGCATCCACGACGCGATGGACGCGGCGCGCCGACTCGCGCGCATCGCCGCCGACCCGGCCACCGACGCCGAGGCCGAGCTGGCCGCGTACGACCGGGTGCGCCGCACGGTGGCGGTGGAGTACGTGCAGGCCGACACTCAACGCAACACCGATCGGCTGCGCGAGACCGACGACGCCGTGCGCCACCGGAACCGGGACGAGATGCGGGCGATCGCCACCGATCCGGTGCGGGCACGGGCCTACATCAGGCGTGTGTCACTGCTGGAGAGCGTGCGACGCTTCGGTGTCGGCACACCACCGCTCGAGATGGAGGGATCGCGATGACCACCCACGTGGAGACCCGGCTGGAGGAGCTCTACCGCGACCTCGACGCCGTCGACCTCCAGCCCTTGTGGACGATCACCGAGCAGCTGCTCACCCCGACCCCGCGGCCGCGGGCCGTGCCGTGGCTCTGGTCGGCCGCCACGATGAAGCCCCTCGCCCGCCGCGCGATCCAGCTGGTGCCGGTGGAGCGTGGCGGCGAGCGGCGCGTGCTCAGCCTGCGCAACCCCGGGATCGACGGCCTCCCCTACGCCGTCGGCACGCTGTGGGGCGCGCTGCAGTGCCTCGGCCCGCACGAGACCGCGCCCGCCCACCGCCACTCCCCCGGCGCCATCCGGTTCGTCCTGGAGGGCGAGGGCGTCTACACCACCGTCGACGGCGACGCCTGCGACATGCACCCCGGCGACCTCGTGCTCACACCGTCGATGAACTGGCACGACCACGTCAACAGCGGCGACGGGGAGATGTTCTGGTTCGACGGACTAGACCTGCCGATGGTCGCCGCCCTCGACAGCATCTTCTTCGAGCCCTACCCCGGCCCCGGGGACAGCCAGCCGGAGCCCGCCGAGCACAACGCCTCGGAACGCGCCTACGCCGGTGGCACCCGCTACGCCGACGGGGCCGTGACCGGCGCGCTCAGCCCGGCCCACTCGAAGCTGATGGTGTACCGCTGGGCCGACACCGCCGCGCAGCTCGACCGGTTGGCCGCGGCGTCGGACGAGCCGCTGCTGTCGGTCGAGTACGCCGACCCGGAGACCGGTGCGAGCGTCATGCCCACCCTCGCGTGCTCGGCACAGCGGATCCGTGGACGCAGCCTGCCGGTGCGGCGCACCGGCGGCGCCGTGCACGTCGTGTTCGCGGGCCACGGCTCGTCCGTGATCGAGGGGCAGCGCTTCGACTGGGGACCGGGCGACATGTTCGCCGTGCCGTCGTGGGCGGCCGCCGAGCACGCGTCGGACGGGCAGGCGGAGCTGTTCGTGCTCTCCGACGCGCCGGTGCTGCGCGCGCTCGGCCTCTACCGGGAGGAGACGCTCCCGGCCGGCCAGACCGTCACGTCCGTGTTCACCCCCCGGGAGAACTCGTGAAGCTCGCCCTCTTCGACGACAACCGGCTGGGGGTCGTCACCCCCGAGGACGGGATCGTCGACGTCACGGACGCCCTGCCCGGCCCGCACGATCCCGACCCGCTCACCGCGGGCTGGTGGCGCGGCCTGTGCCGGGACTTCGCGACGCTCTCCGGGGCGCTCCGCGCCGCGGCCGAGACCGGCCCGGCGCGGCCGGTGGCCGACGTCGCCCTGCGGGCCCCGGTGCTCGGGCCGTCGAAGGTGGTTGCCGCGGCGATGAACTACGGCGAGCACGTCACCGAGATGCACGAGGTCCAGGAACGCACGCTCGGCGGCGTCGAGTCGTGGATGATGAACTTCGACGTGTTCCTCAAGTCGCCGTCGTCGATCGTCGGCCCGGGCGCCACCGTCGCGCTCCCGCCCGGCGCGGTGGCCGCCGGGCACGAGGTGCACCACGAGTCCGAGCTGGTCGTGGTGATCGGCAGCGGTGGGAAGGACATCCCGGTCGAGAAGGCCATGGACGCGGTGCTCGGGTTCACCGCCGGCCTCGACATGACCGTCCGGAGCGCCGCCGACCGCTCCCGCCGCAAGAGCTACGACGGGTTCAGCCCGCTGGGCCCGTGGATCGTCACCACCGACGAGATCGGGGACGGTTCGGACCTGGACATCCGCCTGACGTGCGCGGGCACCGTCCGGCAGGCGGTGAACACCCGCGACATGCTCACGCCGGTGCCCGCGATCGTCGCCTACGCGTCGTCGGTGATGCCGCTCCTGCCGGGCGACGTGCTGTTCACCGGCGCCCCGCCCGGCGTCGGGCCGATCGCCGCGGGCGAGCGGCTGGAGATGACGATCAGCCGGATCGGGTCGATGTCGGTGACGATCGCCTGACCGATCCGGCGACCATCCCGGCCACCGCGAGCCAGGCGGCCGCACCGAGCCCGGCCAGCACGTGCACGCCGTGGACGAACGCGACGGGCGCAGTAGGCGCTCCCGCCACGGCGCCGAAGACCGCGACGCCGAGGGCCGTGCCGGTCTGCCGGGCGGTGTTGTTGATGCCGCTGGCCAGCCCGGACCGCTCCGGGGGCACGGCCGACATCGCGGCCGTCACCACCGGGGCGGTGAACAGGCCCGCACCGATCCCGATCCCGGCGAGCGCCGGCAGCAGCGCCAGGTAGCCGCTCTCCGGCTCGACCAGCGCGAAGCCGGCGGCGCCGAGCGCGGCGACCAGCGCCCCGATGACGAGCGGCGGGCGGGGGCCGAACCGGGCGGCCAGCCGCCCGGCGACCGGTGCGAGGAACGCCAGCGGCACGAACATCGGCAGCAGCGCGACGCCCGCGGCGACCGGCCCCCGGTGCTGGACGCCCTGCAGGTGAAGCGTCGTGACGAAGAGCGACCCGTTGACGACGAGGTTCATCGAACCGGCCGCGAGGTTCGGCCCGACGAACGCGGGCCGGCGCAGCAGATCGAGCGGCAGCATCGGGGCGCCCGCGTGCCGCTCGCGCACCACGAACCCGGCCCCGCAGACCAGCGCCACGACCAGGCCTGCGACCGTCAGCGGCCGGAACCCGTGCTCGCCCGCGTCGATGACGGTGAACACCGCGGCCGCCAGGCCGACCGCGGCCAGCGCGGCGCCCGGGCCGTCGCCGCCGCGTCCGGGCCGCGCGGTACCCGCGGGGACCAGCCGCGGGACGGCGACGAGCGCCGCGAGCACCACGGGGACGCTCGCCAGGAAGACCAGCCGCCAGCCGCCGGCCGCCACCAGGAACCCGCCGAGCAACGGCCCGGCGGGCAACGCGAGCGACGACACGCCCGCCCAGATCCCGAGGGCCCTGGCCCGCGCCGCACGGTCCGGGAATGCCTCGGTGATCACCGCGAGGCTGCCGGGCAGCAGCAGGGCCGCACCGACGCCCTGCGCGGCACGGGCCGCGATGAGCATGCCGGGCCCGGTCGCCAGCCCGCAGGCCGCCGACGCCACCCCGAAGACCCCGAGCCCGGCGAGCACCACGCGGCGGTGCCCGATCCGGTCGCCGACCGTGCCGCCGGTCAGGAGCAGGGCGGCGAGGGAGACGGCGTAGGCGTCGACGATCCACTGCGTGGCGGCGGGGTAGGCCCCCAGCGCGGTCGCGATCGACGGGAGCGCGACGTTGACGACGGTGACGTCGAGCAGCACCAGGAACATTCCGACGCACATCGTCGCGAGCACGGCCATGGGCCCAGGTTCGCCCGCCGACAGTTCAGCGGCGCCCGAAGTGTCGCCGCGCGACACTGGTGGCATGACCCATGTCCGCGGTGAGCGCGACGTCGCGGCGGTCGCACGGCTCTTCGGCGATCCCGCCCGGGCGCGCATCCTCATGGCGCTGGCCGACGGACGGTCGCTCGCCGCGTCCGTGCTCGCGGAGGAGGCGGGGGTCTCGCCGTCGGCGACCAGCGGCCACCTGGCCCAGCTGCGCGAGGCGGACCTCGTCGTCGTCGAGCGGTCCGGACGGCACCGCTACCACCGGCTCGCCCGCAGCGAGGTCGCGGAGGCGCTCGAAGCGCTCGCCACGCTCGCGCCCGCCCAGCCGATCCGGTCCCTGCGCCAGCACACCCGCGCCGCGGCGCTGCGCGAGGCCCGCACCTGCTACGACCACCTCGCGGGCCGCACCGGCGTCGAGGTGACGGCCGCGCTCGTCGCCCGCGGCGCCCTCGAGACCACCGACGGCGTGCCCGACACCCGCCGCCGCGACGGCGACGCCCTCTCCAAGCCGCTGCCCACCCACCCCTACCTGCTCGGCCCGGAGGCGGCACCCGTGCTGGGCGCGCTCGGCGTCGATCTCGACGGGCTCCGGGCCCAGCCGTCCCGGCGGCCCCTGCTGCGCTTCTGCCTCGACTGGAGCGAGCAGCGCCACCACCTCGGCGGGCGGCTCGGCGCGGCCCTGCTCACGGCGCTCGTCGACCGCGGCTGGGTCACCACGACCCGCAGGCGCCGGGTCCTCGACCTCACCGAGAACGGCGCCCGCGCACTCCACGACGAGCTGGGGATCGCGGTCTGATCGCTCAGGCGGCGTGCACGAGCTGCCGCGCGTGCCGGCCCCGGGACGGGACACGGCGGCGGGCGGCCGCGATCGTCAGCGCCGCCAGCAACGCGGTCACGGCCACCGTCGCGCCGAACGCGGTCCAGGTGGCGGCGTCGGGGTGCACGAGCGACTGGCCGCGCAGGGCCTGCCAGGCGGTGGTGCCGAAGATCCCCGCGTAACCCAGGATGACGACCCCGGTCAGCTGCGCGCGCACGCGCTCGCTCCGCAGCCACGCCACGCGGGTCGCGAGGGCGGTGAGCACCAGCACGGCGAGCACGAAGACCTGGATGGCGTGCAGGCCGATGAAGTGCGGGACGCGCAGGTCGCCGCCCTGGGTGCTCCAGTTCGTGATCGGCATGCCGGCACCGTCGGGCGCGCCGACGCCGTGCGCGCCCCCCAGCGTGACCGGCCGGCCGTAGGCGTCCTCGACCGTCCGCTCCCCGCCGGAGCCGGCGATGAAGAACGCCACGCCCATCCCGATGACGGCCAGCCCGATCCCGGCACGCAGCGACCAGGTGAGTGCCCGCTCGCCGACCTGTTGGAACAGCAGCATCACGGCGATCACCAGGCTCGCCCCGAACAATCCGAGCACCCCGGACATGAAGATCTGCTGGCCGATCACGTTGACGGGGTCGGTGTTGGTGTTGAAGTGGCTGAACGTGCCCCGGGCAGCCTGGAGAGCGATGAACCCGACGTCGACGAGGCCGGTGACCGCGAAGACGGTGCCGAGGGTCCACATCGTCCGCCGCGCCCTGCGCAGCTTCGGCAGCATCCAGGCGAGCGTCACGCCGTACAGGACGAACGACACCCCGAACTTGAACGGCTTCGCCCAGATCGACTCGTTGATGAGCTCGCGATCGTCGACGACGAGACCGACGCCCGCGACGACGACCAGGCAGGCCATCGCGGCCGCCATGATCATGAGCGGCCGGTGCCACGACCGGACCTCGGAGACGGTGATGGACAAGGGATCCCCCAGCTGAAGCGACCAGTTCGACCGGAGCCAATGCTGGTTCGACCGAGCCAGAAGATCACTGGAGCGCACCGGCGTCCCGGGGGTGGGGAGAACCCCCGCCCAGCGCCGGCCCGACGTGCACGGTGGCCGCGACCAGCCTGGGCACCTCGTGCAGCAGCCCGTGCCGGACGGCGGTGGCGATGTCGTGCCCCGCCACGACGCCCAGGCCGGCGTCGACCGCGATCCCGACCTCCGCGCGCACCCGGTGCCCCGACCAGCGCAGCCGCAGCTCTTCCACCGCCACGACGCCCGGGACGGCGCGGACGGCGGCCTCCGCCGTGTCGACGAGGCCGGGGTCGACGGCGTCCATGAGCCGGCGGTAGATGTCGACGGCCGCGCCGCGCAGCACCACGAGGATCGCGACCGTGATCAGCAACCCGACGATCGGGTCGGCGAGCGGGAACCCGGCGAGGACACCGAGCGCGGCCCCGACCACCGCGAGCGAGGTGAACCCGTCGGTGCGGGCGTGCAGGCCGTCGGCCACCAGCGCCGCCGACCCGATGCGCCGCCCCACCCGGATGCGGTGGACCGCGACGACCTCGTTGCCGACGAAACCGATCAGCCCCGCCGCGAGCACGAACCCGACGTTCTCGAGCGGCCGCGGCTCCACGAGCCGCTGGATCGACTCGTACCCCGCGACCGCGGCGGACAGCGCGATCATCGCCAGGATGAAGACCCCGGCGAGGTCCTCGGCACGCCCGTAACCGTAGGTGTAGCGGCGCGTGGCCGCGCGGCGGCCGAGCACGAACGCGATCCACAGCGGCACCGCCGTCAACGCGTCGGAGAAGTTGTGGATCGTATCGGCCAGGAGCGCCGTGGAGCCGGACACCAGCACGACCGCCAGCTGCGCCAGCGCCGTGACCCCGAGCACGAGCAGGCTGATCTTCAGCGCGCGAACGCCCTCAGCACTCGCCGCGAGCGCCGCGTCGATCGAGTCGGCGTGGCCGTGGCCGTGACCGTGACCGTGCGATTTCACGGCCCCGAATCTCCAGCAGCCCGCGACAGTTCGCAAGGAAATCGCGATGATGCAAGAACCTTGCACTCAATCCTTTTCCGCAGGTGCACTTCCGGTGTTTTCGACACTGCTGATCAGCAAGGCGAGTTGCTCGGCGTAGCGCTCGACGAGCTCGGGCGAGCTCGCGTCGGCGCCGAACAGGCCGCGGGCCAGGTGCGGGTAGACGGCCAGGGCGTTGGCCGCGCTCAGCGTGATGAGGTGCAGCACGGCCGGGTCGAACCGGTCGTCGATCTCGCCCGCCCGCTGACGCTGCCGGATCGCCTCGACCTCGTGCCGCAGACGCGCGTTGCGCTCCCGCGCCTCCTCGGCGTTCGGGTCGTCCTCACCGGTGTCGGCGAGGCCGTCCCAGGCCAGCAGGCGCCCACCCAGGTTCTCGACGCTCGCGCGCACGTACCTCGCCACGAACTCGGCGATCGGCAGCTCGTCGGGAATGGCCTCCGCCTCGAACGCGCGCCACCGCCGGCCCATCTCGCGGTACAGGCCTTCCTTGCCGTCGAAGTAGTACGCGATGAGCTGCTGGTTCACCCCGGCCCGCGCGGCGATCTCGGACACCCGGGCCCCGGCGAACCCCTTGGCCGCGAACTCCGCGGTGGCGGCCTCCAGGATGCGCGCCTTCGTGCGCTCCGGGTCGCGCTGCCGCTCGTGCGGAGCCGGAGCCCGGCGCCCCCTGCTCGTGGTCACCCACGGCATTCTGCCGAAGAAAGTTCTCCCTGACCTGTCGGTGGGGGCGCGGGGACGGGACCGCCGTACGTGCCTTGACAGCTATATAACCATCGCGGCATGCTCGTGGCCATGACAGACCACGGCAACTTCATCGACTTCGACGGCCGGCCCGCGGTGCGGTTCGAGCGCACCTACGCGCACGGGCCGGAGCGCGTCTGGACGGCGATCACCGATCCGGGCGAGCTCACCCACTGGTTCCCCGCGAAGGTCTCCCTGGAGCCTCACGCCGGAGGAACCATCGACTTCACCGACGACCCCAACATCGACCCGAGGTCGGGCACGATCCTCGCGTTCGACCCGCCGCACCGGCTCTCCTACACGTGGGGCACCGACGAACTGCACTTCCGGCTGGAGCCCACCGGCACCGGCGGATCCACGCTGACGTTCGTCAACGTGCTGGAAGCGCGCGACTCGGCCGCGCGCACCGCCGCAGGCTGGACGGTCTGCCTCGCCGAACTCGACAAGCACGTCTCCGGCGCGCTGGCCGACGGCCCCCACAGCGCCACAGCCGAACCGTGGCAGCCGCACTACGACGGCTACGTGGCCGCCGGCATGCCCGCCGGCGCACCGATCCCGAGCCGCTGAGGTCGCATGAAGGCCGCGAGAACCACGGGTGAGGTCTTCCACATGATCACGGAGTGCGGTCACCGATATTCGATCTTTCTCGCGTGGGCGAGCCCGGTCGCCTCGGGAATCGATGCCCCTCGACCCCCGCCGGGGTTTCGCGCGCGGCCGTCCCGTTCGCGTCGATCCTCGCGTGCGGGGGGTGGCCGGGTTGGGAGCACTACCGAATACCGTAGGCGCCCCGGCAGCCGTCCCCGCCTGTCCGGCACGCCCGTTCCCGACTTCATCCTCGGCCGGGTGCCCACGCAACTATCCTGTGGTCCCGAAACGGCGCCGGACATCACCACAAGATCGTTGCCATCCACCGCGTTCCGCGGAACGCGGAATTGTCGGACCCCGATGCCATCCTTGGGTTCAACAACAATCCGAACTCAGGAGGCTCCCCATGTCCACTGCCACGATCATTCCGCTCGCCGCCCCGATGGACGGGATGAGCACCGATGATCTGGAATCGGAGTTGTTGGGGTTGGCCGGGCACATCGCCGCCGCCGAATGCCGCTTCCT
>NZ_JBRERS010000012.1:0-245793 GCF_054486945.1 Pseudonocardia wallangbongensis | reverse complement strand
CGTCGCCGAACTCGAAGCCGACATCCGCACCTGGATCCAGCACTGGAACGACAACCCCCGCCCCTACGTCTGGACCAAAACCGCCGAACAGATCCTCGACTCGATCGGCGCCTACTGCCAACGACTTATCACCACAACTAACGACTCAGGACACTAGTGTCCCGAACCGGAAGTCCGGTGCATGAATCGGCGGATCCAGGTTTCCGCTGGGTGCGCCGGCGGGCCGGCCTCGTACCGGGCGTACTCGGACGGTTCGCCGGTGCGGCCAGCGGGAAGCTGGGCCGTCGAGTTATGTGGTGGACTTTCGGTTCGGGACACTAGCGTCCCGAACGGCGCGCGCGACCCCAGTCCGGGCTCAGTCCAGGCCGACGGAGAAGGTGGCCTCGGTGTCGGCGCGGGAGTAGGAGCGGAAGGCGATGTGGGTGTCGGTGCGCCGCACGCCCTCGACCTTGCTGAGCTTCCCGGCGATCACGTCGGCGAGCTGCTCGTGCTCCGCCACCTTCACGATGGCGATCAGGTCGACGTCGCCGGCGCACGAGTAGACCTCGGACACCCCGTCGAGGTCGGCGATGGCCTGCGCCGTCTCGGGGATGCGGTCGGCGGCGGTGTACACCTGGACGATCGCGGTGATCACGCCGCCAGCCTAGTCCACGTCCACCTCGACCGGCCGGGCCCTCTCCGCCCAGACCCCCCACCCTCCGGCTCCGCGGGCCGGCTCGGTCCACGCAGGTTCGCTCGCGACGAGGCGCGTGCCGCCGGTGGTGAGCCACCGGTGCAGCAGCCGGACCTCCTCCACGGGGGCGCCGCGCAGCGGGCCGGCACCGGGCAGGACGGTCTGGGCGCCGAGGCGCAGGGCGTCGATCACCGGCATCGGCGGGACACCGCGCCGGGCGACACCGGCGGCGGCGAGCCGCCCGTACCGCACCACGGCGATCTCCCAGCCGCGGCTGCCGTCCGGCCGCGCACCGACGAGCTCCGGCAGCGCGGCGAGCGCGGTGAGCCGCTGCGACCGGTCGAGCCCGTGGATGAGCGCCGCCAGCTGGTCGCGCCGGCGCGCCGCGACCTCGAACCGCTCCCTCGTGGCCAGCGCGTCGATCTCGGCCGCCACCGTGTGCAGCGGAGCGTCGTCGCGGCCGTCGACCAGGTCCGCCAGGGCGCGGACGCCCGGGGCGTACTCCTCGGGCGTCTGCAGGCCCGCGCAAGGCGCCGCGCACCGGCCCATCTCGTGCAGCGCGCACGGGGCGGCGGAGGCGCCCGTCGCCGGGATGCGTTGCGTGCACGGGCGGAGCGGGACGACGTCGAGCACGGTGTCGACGGCCGCGGCCGCGGTGCGCCGGGACGGGAACGGCCCCAGCGCACCGTCGCGGGGCGTGGTGACGACGGACAGCCGCGGGAAGGCCTCGGCGGTGGGGACGACCCACCACGTGTGGTTCGGGCGCTTGGAACGGCGGTTGTAGCGGGGGCGGTGCGCCGCGATGAGCCGCAGCTCCCGCACCGCGGCCTCCAGCGCGTGCGCGCAGACGACGGTGTCGACGCGCTCGGCGATCGCCACCATGTCGCGGACGCGCCTGCGCCGCTCGCCCGAGGTGAAGTAGCTGCGGACCCGGCGCTTCAGGTCACCGCTGGTGCCGACGTAGAGCACCTCGTCCCGGGCACCCCTGAACAGGTAGACCCCGGGCGCCGACGGCACGCCATCGGCGAGCATCCGCTTCCGGCGCTGCTGCTGCGTGGGCCGGTGCGGCGCGGACTCGCGCGCGAGGGAGATCAGCTCCTCGAGGCTCTGCACGCCGAGGTTGCCGACGCGTTCGAGCAGGCGGTGCAGGACCTCGACGGTGGCGCGGGCGTCGGCGAGCGCGCGGTGGTTGGGGCGCGTGGCCGTGCCGAAGAGCTCGGCGAGGGCACCCAACCGCACGCTGGGCGCCTCGTCGTGGGGCAGGACGGCGCGGGCGAGCCGCGCCGTGCACAGCACCGGCGGGCGCGGCCAGACCTGGCCGTGCCGTTCGCACGCCGCACGCAGGAACCCGGCGTCGAACGGGGCGTTGTGGGCCACCAGCACCGCGCCGCGCAGGAACTCCAGGACCGACGGGAGCACCTCCGGCAGCCGGGGCGCGCCCGCGACCATCCCGGACGTGATTCCGGTGAGCGCGACGATGCCGGGCGGCAGGCCGGTGCCCGGGTCGACGAGCGTGGCGAGCTCGCCGAGCCGCTCCCCGCCGCGCACCTTCACGGCACCGACCTCGGTGATGGAGTCGGTGCCCGCCGACCCGCCCGTGGTCTCCAGGTCGAGCACGACGAACGTGACCTCGCGCAGCGGGGTGCCGAGCTCGTCGAACGTCAGTTGGGACGACCGGACAGGCACGGGCGCGGACGCTAGTGACGGCCCCCGACAATCCGCGCAGCAGCTGTCCGCGGCCCCGTCCGCACTGATTGTGACCGCCGCGTCCCCGGTGAACCGGAGCGACCGGAGATAACCTGGTGCGATGTCCAGGTCCGACGGCGCCTCCGGCCCGCCCGCGCAGGGTGGGGCCCCGCTGTCGGCTGCGCAGCCGTCGGCCGCGCAGGTCGACTGGGCGAAGTTCCCCGACGCGCTGCGCTCGCGGCTGGCCGAGCTCGCGGCCACCGCCGTCGGCGCGATGCCGGCCACCGACGTCCCGGTGCCCCTGCGCCGGCTCGCGCGTTTCACCCCGGCCAAGCGGGCCAAGCTCGGCGGTGGCGCGCTCACGGCGGAGCTCGAGGCGTCCGCGGCGTTCCGCACGGCCGTCGTGGCCTGGTGGGAGGACCAGCGCCCCGGCGAGCTGACCACGGCCTCCGACGACCCGCTCATGGCCGCCGCCGCGGCCGTCCTGAACGACGACGCGGACGCGGGTGCCGCCGTCGCCGCGGCCGCCCGCCGCGGCGAGGCGGGGGAGCTGCGCGCGGAGCGGGACGCGGCCCTCTCCCGCGTCGACAAGCTCACCACCGAGCTCGAACGGCTCCGCGGCGAGCTCACCGAGGCCCGGGGCCAGGCGCGCACGGCCGGGCAGCAGCGCGACCACGAGTACCAGCAGCTGCGCCGCCGCGTCTCCGAGCAGGGGGCCACGCTGCGCGCGGCACGCGACGCGCAGTCCGCCGCCGAGCGGGCCGCCGAGGAGATGCGCGTCGCGGCCGAGCGCGACCTCGCCGCCGCCGTCGCGGAACGGGACCGCGAGCGGGAGCGCGCCGAGGCCGAGCGCAGGCGCGCCGACCGGGCCGCGGCCGAGGTGGCCGCCGCCCGGCAGGCGGCCCGCGAGGCCCGCAAGGCGGACGAGGTGCGCCTCGCACTCCTCATGGACACGCTCGGCGGTGCGCTCACCGGCCTGCGGCGCGAGCTCGCGATCGGCGGTGGCGGGCCCCGTCCCGGCGACCTCGTCGCGGGCGCGCGCAGCGCACGGGGCGGCACCGCCGTCGGCACGGCCGCGGAGCTGGACGCCCTGCTCGCCGTTCCGGCGCTGCACCTCGTGGTCGACGGCTACAACGTCAGCAAGACCGGCTACCCGGATCTCCCGCTCGCCGACCAGCGGTCCCGGCTCGTCGGGCAGCTCGGCGCCCTCGCCGCGCGCACCGGGGTGGAGGTCACCCTCGTGTTCGACGGCGCCGGCGTGATCACCGCACCACCGCGCGGCTCCCGGGGCGTGCGGGTGCTCTTCAGCGACCCCGGGGTGCTGGCCGACGACGTGATCCGCGCCCTCGTGGCCGCCGAGCCGCAGGGCAGGCCCGTCGTGGTCGCCACGTCGGACCAGGCCGTCGTCCGGTCGGTCCGGCGCAGCGGCGCCCACGCCGTGGCGTCGGCCATGCTGCTCACGCGGCTCGTGCGCGGGTAGGAGCGCGCTGAAGGGCCCCGGCCGTAGCGAGCGGCGGGCAGGCGCAGCCCTCGTGGAGGTCGGCGGACAGCTGGGCCTGAGCGGGGCGTGATCAGCGGATCCGTGACATGAGCCGCATATCGAGGGTGTTGCCGAATCGGCCGCAGCGGCGTTCGGCGATCAAGGCGAAATGGTCACTAGTCGATCTTCAACAGCGACCATTATCCCATGATCGCCGCCCTGACCTGCCGTTATCGGGTGCACATCGTCGTTGCCACAACCATGGACAACCGATACCGCTGATCACGGGCCGTCGCCCGGCAGCTGGATCTGGCAATGGCCTCTATCTGCGGCTCATGTCACGATCGTGGCGATCAAGTCGCTCCGCGGTGGCCGGCGCGAGCAGTGATCCGGGCCCATTGTGGCCGCCCCCGGCTGCATCGAGGCCGTGGAGCCGGGAACTGTCGGTGGTCGTCCCTAGCTTGGCGCGCATCGGACGGCGACGAGCCCGCCCGAACCGTCGAGGGAGCAGAGACAGGGAGCAGCGATGATCATCGACTGTGAGAGCTGCGCGGTCCGCGGCGCGGCCTGCGGCGACTGTGTGATCGGTGTGCTGATGGGTGCACCGGGTTCGGCCGACCCCGCGGATCACGGCGCCGAAGCGCCGTCGCACGTGCCGCCCGGCGCGCCGATGGTGCAGCTCGACGCACCGGAGCGGCGGGCGCTCGCCATGCTGGCCGATCAAGGCCTGGTGCCGAGATTGCGGTTGGTGGCCACCACACCGCGCCAAACGCCGCCAGGCGCGGAGAGTGGGGGAGTCGTCCGTGACGCAGGGTGAGCAAGTGTCCACTTAGCACGATTTTTCGCTGCGCTCCGTGCATGTGGGTGACACCGCGCGGCGCGCCACGCCGGGGTACCCCCGGGTTGGACGCGTGCCGGGCTGCTCCGTAATCTCCGCGAGACCTTGCGGCACGTCAGCCATTCGACCGCGGATGGCAACGTGAGGTCACCGTGCGATACCCCGATCGGCGCTCCCCCTTACCCCGATCGGGGATTCACGCGGGTGACGAGAGGAGATCCGTTCGCGTGGAGTCGCGTCGGCGCACCTCGTCCGGTCCTCGGAAGACCGACCTCCGGGGCGTGCGTCGCGCACGCCGTCACGGCAGGTCGGCGTCCTCCGTCGGGTCGCTCGTTCTCATGGTCGTCCTGTCCTTGCTGGTCGCCGCTTCCCCCGCCGCGGCCCAGGACGACCCACCCGACGCGGCGGACGCCGCGCGGCAGCTTGAGCAGGTGAACCGGGAGGCGGAGTCCCTCACCGAGGACTGGCACGCCGCGAAGGACACCCTCGCGGCCCGGCAGTCGGAGCTCGGCACGCTGCAGGCGGCCGTCCAGCCCGCCCAGGGTGCCCTGGAAACCGCGGTCGCCGACGAGGAGCAGTTCCGCGTCCAGATCGACAGCGTCGCCCTGTCGGCGTTCGAGAGCGGCAACCTCGACCAGCTCAACGCCCTGCTCGCGAGCAAGTCGCCGCAGGAGTTCCTCGACCAGATGTCGGCCATCGAGACCCTCGCGTCCGGCTACCGCGACTCGCTCGAGCAGCTGCTGACGAAGGTCGACGACACCGCGCAGAAGCGGATCGACGCCGATGCCGCCGTCGCGCGCGCCCAGGCGGCCGCCGACGAGGCGGCGCGCGCCGAGGAGGACGTCGAGAACCGCAAGCGCGACGCCGAGAAGCGGATCGACGAGGCCCAGAGCCTCCTCGACCGGTTGAGCCCGCAGGAACGGCGTCAGCGCAACGGCCCCACCCTGAGCGGCCCGAGCTCGCTCTCCGGCAGCGGGGTCGGCGTCCAGGCGGCGGAGGCGGCCATGAAGATGCTCGGCAAGCCCTACCGGTACGGCGCGGAGGGGCCCAGCTCGTTCGACTGCTCGGGTCTCACCTCGTGGGCGTTCGAGCAGGTCGGCGTCACGCTGCCGCGGTCGAGCAGCCAGCAGGCCCGGGTGGGCACGCCCGTCTCGCGCGACCAGCTCCGGCCCGGCGACCTCGTGTTCTTCTACAAGCCGGTGAGCCACGTCGGCATCTACGTCGGCGACAACAAGATGATCAACGCACCGCAGACCGGCGACGTCGTCAAGTACTCCGACATCTCCAGCCGCCCGGTCACCGGCGCGCGGCGGTTGTAGCCCGGACCTCGTCCGCTCCCCGCGTGCGGGCGGCGGCCGGCCGGCGCCGACCGGCCGCCGCCCGAGCGCACGGACCCGGGGGATAGCGTCGCGCGGTGGCGCGCACGCTCCTCGTGACCAACGACTTCCCGCCCCGCACCGGCGGCATCCAGACCTACCTCCACGCCTTCGCCGACCGGCTGCCGCCCGGGGAGCTCGCCGTCTACGCGCCCGCGTGGCCCGGCGCCGCGGAGTTCGACGCGCACTCGCCGGTGCCCGTGCACCGCCACGAGACGTCGCTCATGCTCCCCGTCCCGGCGGTGGCCGCCCGCGCCGCCGCCCTCGCCCGCGAGCACGGCGCCACCACCGTCTGGTTCGGCGCGGCGGCACCGCTGGCGCTGCTCGGACCCCACCTGCGCCGGCACGCGGGCGTCGAGCGGGTCGTCGGGAGCACGCACGGCCACGAGGTGGGCTGGTCGATGGTGCCCGGCGGGCGCCGGACGCTGCGCCGGATCGGCACCGACGCCGACGTGCTCACCACGATCTCGCGCTACACCCGCACCCGCGTCGCGGCGGCGTTCGGGCCGCGGGCGGCGCTCGAGGTGCTGCCAGCGGGGATCGACACGAGGAGGTTCCGGCCCGACCCGGCGGCGCGCGCGGAGCTGCGCAGGCGCTACCGCATCGGCGACGCGCCGCTGGTGGTGTGTGTGTCCAGGCTGGTCGCCCGCAAGGGGCAGGACGCGTTGATCCGGGCCCTGCCGCTGGTGCGCGAGCGCGTGCGGGGGGCGCGGCTGCTCCTCGTCGGCGACGGCCCGGGCGCCGCGCGGCTGCGGCGGCTGGCCCGCGCCGGTGGCGTGGAGGAGCACGTCGTGTTCGCCGGGGCGGTGCCGGCGTCCGACCTCCCGGCCCACCACGCCGTCGGTGACGTGTTCGCGCTGCCGTGCCGCACCCGGGGCGGCGGCCTCGACGTCGAGGGTCTCGGCATCGTGCTGCTGGAGGCTGCGGCGTGCGGGCTGCCGGTCGTCGCCGGCGGGTCGGGCGGGGCGCCGGAGGCCGTCCAGGAGGGCCGTACGGGGCAGGTCGTCGACGGGCGCGCCGCCACCGCCGTCGCGTCCGCGGTGGCGGGCCTGCTCGCCGATCCGGACCGCGCACGGGCGATGGGCACCGCGGGCCGGGCGTGGATGCGGCGGGAGTGGACCTGGCCCGCGCGGGTGGCCCGGCTGCGTGCCCTGCTCGCCGGGGACCGGTCGTTGCTCGACCGTTAGCCGATGAGATGTTTCCTCCGGCCCCCGCGGGACGAGTCACGAGACGTGAGCGCGCGCGCCTTCATCGATCTCTGGCCCGTCGTCCGGCAGAACCAGGCCCGTATCTGACACTCGTCCACCGTCCCCGGTCTGGGGACCAGCTTCGGCCGCGGCGGCGCCACCACGTTCCAGCAGGACCTGCAGAACGCCGACTGCATCCTGATCCAGGGCTAGAACATGGCCGAGTGCCACCCGGTGGGGTTCCAGTGGGTGCTGGAGGCGAAGGCGCGCGGGGCGACCGTCCTGCACGTCGACCCCCGGTTCAGCCGCACGAGCGCACTCGCCGACGTCCACGTGCCGCTGCGCGCCGGCACCGACATCGCGTTCCTCGGCGGCCTGATCCACTACGTCCTGGAGCACGACAAGTGGTTCCGGGACTACGTCGTCCACTACACGAACGCGCCGATGATCCTGCGCGAGGACTTCGAGGACACCGAGGACCTCGACGGCCTGTTCTCCGGGTTCGACGCCGAGTGGCGCCACTACGACCCGTCGACCTGGCGGTACGAGGGCACTGACGTCGCGGCCGCGGCGGGGCAGCGCGACCAGTGGGCGGTGATGCATCGGGACGACGGCGACTCCGGCGGCTCCGGACACGGCGATCGGATGAGGGACTCGTCGTCGACGGAGACGGCAGGCGCCGGCGGCGGGACGTTCCACGGCACCCCGGAGCGCGACGACACCCTGCAGCACCCGCGGTGCGTGTTCCGGGTGCTCGAGCGGCATTTCTCGCGCTACACGCCGGCGACCGTCGCCGACATCTGCGGCATCTCCGAGCAGGAGTTCCTCCGGATCGCCGAGATCGTCACCCGCAACTCCGGGCCCGAGCGGACGACCGCGATCGCGTACGCCGTCGGGTGGACCCACCACACCGTCGGCGGTGCAGTACATCCGGACGGCGGCGATCCTGCAGCTGCTGCTGGGCAACATCGGCCGGCCCGGCGGGGGGATCCTCGCGCTCCGCGGCCACGCCTCGATCCAGGGGTCGACCGACATCCCGACGCTGTTCAACATCCTGCCCGGCTACCTGCCCGTGCCCCACGCCCACGAGCACCTGAACCTGCGGGAGTACCTGTCCTCCGGAGCCGGCAGCAAGGGGTTCTGGGGGAACATGGACACCTACGCGGTGAGCCTCCTGAAGGCGTGGTGGGGCGACGCGGCGACGGCGGGAGAACGACTTCTGCTTCGGGTACCTGCCGCGGCTCACCAGCGGCCACTGCAACTACGACACCGTCATCAAGCAGGTGGAGGGCGAGGCCGAGGGCTACCTCGTCGTGGGGGAGAACCCGGCGGTGGGCACGGCCAACTCGCGGATGAACCGGACCGGCCTGGCCAACCTGAAGTGGCTCGTCGTGCGCGACCTCTACATGATCGAGAGCGCGACGTTCTGGAAGGACGGCCCGGAGATCGAGTCCGGCGAGCTCGCCTGCGCGGACATCGGCGCCGAGGTGTTCTTCCTGCCCGCCGCGGCGCACGTGGAGAAGGACGGCACGTTCACCAACACCCAGCGCCTGCTCCAGTGGCATCACAAGGCCGTCGAGTCGCGGGACGACCGGCGCAGCGAGCTGTGGTTCTACTTACCACCTGGGGCGGCGGATCCGCGCGAAGCTCGCTGGGTCCACGGAGGAGCGGGACCGGCCGATCCTCGACCTGACGTGGGACTACCCGACGGTCGGCCCCCAGGCCGAGCCGGACGCGGAGGCGGTGCTCGCCGAGATCAGCGGCTGGGACGGCGACGGCGAGCCCCTGTCGTCCTACACCGGGCTCGCGGCCGACGGATCCACCCGTTGCGGCTGCTGGATCTACTGCGGGTCGTTCGCCGACGGCGTCAACCAGACCGCCCGGCGCAAGCCCGGCCGGGAGCAGAGCTGGGTGGCACCGGAGTGGGGCTGGGCGTGGCCCGCCAACCGTCGCCTGCTCAACAACCGGGCATCCGCGGACCCGGACGGGCGGCCGTGGAGCGAGCGCAAGGCGTACGTCTGGTGGGACGCCGACCAGGGGAGATGGGTCGGCCACGATGTGCCGGACTTCGAGGCGACCAAACGTCCCGACTACCGCCCGCCCGAGGACGCCGAGCGGGAGGACGCGCTCGCCGGTACCGACCCGTTCATCATGCAGGCCGACGGCCCGGGCGGGAGCGCGAGAAGATCCGGTAACGTCGGCGGCGTCCATCAGGGAGGCGTCTGGGTGCCTGGTGGCCCCCGCGGTCTTCAAAACCGACGTGGCCGAGCATCTCGGTCAGGCGGGTTCGATTCCCGTCCGCCTCCGCCAGGGCCGCTCACACACCAACTCCGGCCATCACACACCAACTGCAGTTGGTGTGCCGGCACCACAGTTGGTGTGTGAGCGGTGTGGATGGCCCGGCCGCTCAGCTTCGGACGTGGATCCGGCCATTGCCGGGGGTCGCTCGTCCGATGACCGCCGCCTCCAGGCCCTGCTCCCGCAGGTCCGCCACCGCCGCCGCGGCCCGCTCGGGCTCGGCGCCGAACAGCAGCCCGCCGGAGGTCTGGGCGTCGGCGAGCAGCACGACGTCGGTCTCGCTCACGCCGGGTGCGATGTCGAGCACCTCGCCCACCCACTCCCGGTTGCGTCGGGTGCCGCCGGGCACGATCCCGGCGTCGGCCTGCTCCCGGGCCCCCGGCAGCAGCGGCACGGCGTCGACGTGGACCTCCGCGTCCACCCCGGATGCGGAGGCCATCTTGCGCAGGTGGCCGAGCAGCCCGAACCCGGTGACGTCGGTGCAGCCGGTTGCGCCCGCGGCGATCGCCGCCGCCGCGGCGGCGGCGTTCGGCGCGCACATCGTGGCGACGGCGGCGTCGAGCAGGTCGCCGCTCGCCGTGCCCGCCTTCACCGCCGTGGTGGCGATCCCGACGCCCAGCGGCTTGGTGAGCACGAGCGCGTCGCCGGGGCGCAGGCCGGCGTTGGTGAGGATCCGGTCCGGGTGCACCTCGCCGACGACGGCGAGCCCGTACTTCGGCTCCGGGTCGTCGATGGAGTGGCCGCCGACCACGGCGAACCCGCACTCGCGGCCCACGTCCGCGCCGCCGGCGAGGACCTCGCCGAGCATCTCGGCCGGCAGGACCTCGTTCGGCCAGGCCACGATGTTGAGTGCGAACAGCGGGCGCCCGCCCATGGCGTAGACGTCGGAGACGGCGTTGGTGGCGGCGATGCGGCCCCAGGTGCGCGCGTCGTCGACGACCGGCGTGAAGAAGTCGGTGGTGGCGACGAGGGCGCGGTCGGCGTCGAGCCGCCAGACGGCCGCGTCGTCGCCGGTCTCGGTGCCGACCAGCAGGTCGGGGTGCGTGGCGGGGGTGACGGTGGCGAGGATCTCCGCGAGCCGGCCCGGGCCGATCTTGCAGCCGCAGCCGGCGCCGTGGCTGAAGCGGGTGAGCCGGTGGTCTCCGGCATGCTCGATAGCTGCATCCGTCACAGCCCGATCCTATGCGCGGTGACAGACTCTGGGCCGTGTCGAGCGCTGCCCCTGACCACCGCCGCCGCGTTCCCCGCACGGACGCGGTGCTCGCCGACCCCCGGATCGCCGCGGCCGCCGCCCGGCTGGGCCGCCCACTCGTCAAGCAGGCCGTGACGGCGGCGCAGCAGCGGGCCCGGGAAGGCGCCCTGCCGCCCGACGATGTCGTGGCCGCGGCCCTCGACGCGTTGCCGCCCGCCGCCACCACGCTGCGGCCGGTGCTCAACGCCACCGGCGTCGTGCTGCACACCAACCTCGGTCGCGCCCCGCTCGGCGATGCCGCCCGCGAGGCGCTCGCCGTCGCCGCCGGGAACTGCGACGTCGAGCTGGATCTCGCCACCGGCGCGCGTGGCCGCCGCGGCGCCGGCGTGGTCGACGCCCTGCGCGCCGCGGTGCCGGGCGCCGGTGGGGCGCACGTCGTCAACAACGGGGCCGCCGCCCTCGCGCTCGTCGCCGCGACGCTCGCCGCCGGCCGCGAGATCGTGGTCAGCCGGGGTGAGCTCGTGGAGATCGGCGACGGCTTCCGGATCCCGGACCTGGTCGAGGCCACCGGCGCGCGGCTGCGCGAGGTCGGCACCACGAACCGCACCCACCTCGCCGACTACGAGCGCGCGGTCGGACCGGACACCGCGTTCGTGCTCAAGGTGCACCCGTCGAACTTCACCGTCAGCGGGTTCACCAGCGCGGTCGGGCCCGCGCAGCTCGCCGGGCTCGGCGTGCCCGTGGTCGTCGACATCGGTTCGGGCCTTCTCACCCCGCACCCGCACCTGCCCGACGAGCCCGACGCCGCGGGCATGCTCGCCGCGGGCGCCGCGCTGGTGACGGCGTCGGGGGACAAGCTGCTCGGCGGCCCGCAGGCGGGTCTGGTCCTCGGTGACGCGGAGCTGGTCGAGCGGGTGCGCCGCTTCCCGCTCGCCCGCGCGATGCGGGTGGACAAGCTGACGCTCGCCGCCCTGGAGGCGACGCTGCGCGGGCCGGTGCCGCCGGTCCGGGCCGCCCTCGACGCGCCCGTGGCCGAGCTGCGGGCGCGCGCGGAGGCCCTCTCCGCCCGCCTGCGGGGGCTGGACGTGCGGGTCGTCGACTCGGAGGCGACGGTCGGCGGGGGCGGCGCCCCCGGCGTCACCCTGCCCAGCGCCGCGCTGTCGCTGCCCGAGCCCTACGCCGCGGCCCTGCGCGGTGGCGTGCCGGCCGTGCTGGGGCGGCTCGAGGGCGGTCGCTGCCTGCTCGACCTGCGTGCGCTCGCCCCCGCCGACGACGAGGCGCTCGCGGGGTGCGTCCGCGCCGCGCGGATCGAGTCGTGACGGCTCGGGTGGTGGCGACGGCGGGCCACGTCGACCACGGCAAGTCCACGCTGGTGCGCGCGTTGACCGGGATGGAGCCCGACCGCCTGGCCGAGGAGCGGCGCCGCGGCCTGACCATCGACCTCGGGTTCGCCTGGACCCGCCTGCCGTCCGGCACCGATCTCGCCTTCGTCGACGTCCCCGGGCACGAGCGGTTCGTGACGACGATGCTCGCCGGCGCCGGGCCCGTTCCCGCCGCGCTTGTGGTGGTGGCCGCCGACGAGGGCTGGATGCCGCAGTCGGGGGAGCACCTCGACGCGCTGGACGCCCTCGGGGTCGAGCACGGCCTGCTCGTCGTCACCCGGTGCGACCTGCTCGATCCGGAGCCGGCGCGGGAGGACGCGCTCGCCGAGCTCGCCGGGTCGTCGCTCCGCGACATCCCCGTGGTGGAGGTCTGCGCCACCCGCGGGGAGGGCCTCGACGCGTTGCGCGCCGCCCTGGACGGCCTGGTCGCCCGCATCCCCGAACCCGACCCCGGCGCCGACGTGCGGCTGTGGGTGGATCGGGCGTTCAGCATCCGGGGCGCCGGCACGGTCGTCACGGGCACCCTCGGTGCCGGCACCGTGCGGGTCGGCGACGAGCTGGAGCTCGGCGGCCGGCGGGTGCACGTCCGGGGGCTGCAGAGCCTCGGCACGCCGGTCGAGGCGGCCGGCGGGGTCGCGCGCGTCGCGGTGAACCTGCGCGGCATCCCGCGCGAGGCGGTCGCCCGCGGCGACGCGCTGCTCACCCCGGGCGCCTGGCTCGAGCCGGCCGAGTTCGACGTGGCGCTGCGCGGCGTGCGCGGCGCGGAGCTGGAGCCGCTGCCCCGCGAGGTGATGCTGCACGTCGGCTCGGCCGCGGTCACTGTGCACGTCCGCCCGCTGGGTGCGGGGTTCGCCCGGCTGCGTCCCGAACGACCGCTGCCGCTGCGGATCGGGGACCGGGCGGTGCTGCGCGACCCGGGCCGGCGCGCCGTCGTCGCGGGCGTCGTGGTGCTCGACGTCCTCCCGCCCGCGCTGCGCCGACGCGGGGCCGCGGCCCGCCGGGCCGTCGAGCTCGCCGAGCCCGGCGTGGGCACCGCGAGCGGTGAGCTGGGCCGCCGCGGCGCGGTCCGGGCCGTTGACCTGGAGGCCATGGGCGTGCCGCGGGCCGAGACCGACGCGGTGGCGCCCGCGGTCCGCGCGGACGGCTGGCTCGTCGCGCCCGCCCGCGCGAAGGAGGCGGTGTCCGCGCTCGCGGCGGCCGTCCGCGCCCACGACGCCGCCGAGCCCCTCGAGCCGGGGCTCACGATCGAGGCCGCCCGGCGGGCCGCGGACCTGCCCACACCAGGGCTGGTGGCCGCCGTGCTCGCCGCGATCCCGCCCGGCGAACGCGCAACCGCGCCCGAGTTGCGCGACGGCCGCGTCCACCTGGGGCGCAGCCGCGGGCTTCCCGAGCGGGTGCGCACGGCCATGGACGCGGTCCGCGGCGACCTCACCGCGAACCCCTTCCACGCCCCCGAGGCCGGCCGGCTCGCCGACCTCGGCCTCGGCACCCGCGAGCTGGCCGCGCTCGTCCGAGCCGGTGAGCTGGTGACGATCGCCGACGGTGTCGTGCTGCTGCCCGACGCGCCGGACCGCGCGGTGGACCTGCTGCGGGCGGTCGGGCCCGCGTTCACCCTGAGCGAGGCGCGTCAGGCCCTCGGCACCACCCGCCGGGTCGCGGTGCCGCTGCTGGAGCACCTCGCGCGCACCGGTCGCACGGAACGCACGGACGACGTGACGCACCGCCTCCGCTGACGGAGCCGATCAGGCAGGGGCCTTCGACCCGCTGAAGATGCTCGCGATGTCGGAGGCGAACGACTTGGCCACGACCGCCCGCTTGACCTTCATCGTGGGTGTCATCTCGCCACCGGCCTCGGTGAAGTCGACCGGGAGGATGCGGAACTCGCGGATCTGCTCCGCGCGCGACACCGCCTGGTTCGCGTCCTCGACCGCCGTCGCGATCTCCGCGCGCAGGTCCGGGTCGTCGACGAGGTCGGCGACGGCCGTGCCCGCCGGCTTGCCGGCGCGCTCGAGCCAGCCGGGGAGGGCCTCGGCGTCGATCGTGACGAGCGCACCGATGAACGGCTGCCCGTCGCCGACGACCATGCACTGGCTGACCAGCGCGTTGGCCCGCAGCCGGTCCTCCAGCACGGCGGGCGCGACGTTCTTGCCCCCGGCAGTCACGATCAGCTCCTTCTTCCGGCCGGTGATCCGCAGGAACCCGGCGTCGTCGAGCTCGCCGATGTCGCCGGTGTGGAACCAGCCGTCCTCGAGCGCCTCGGCGGTGGCGGCGTCGTTCTTCCAGTACCGGCGGAAGACGATCGGCCCCTCGACCAGCACCTCGCCGTCGTCGGCGATGCGGACGGAGTGGCCGGGCACCGGCCGCCCGACGGTGCCGATGCGCTGGGCGCCGAGGGCGTTGAGCGTGACGCCCGCCGTTGTCTCGGTGAGGCCGTAGCCCTCGAGGACCGGGAGCCCGATGCCGCGGAAGAAGTGACCGAGCCGCTCGCCCAGCGGCGCCGCGCCGGACACCGCCGCGACCACCTTCCCGCCGACGACGGCCCGCAGCTTGCCGTAGACCAGCCGGTCGAAGAGCGCGTGCCGCAGCCGCAGCGCGAGGCCCGGTCCGCCCGTGTCCCTGGCCTGGCTCCACGCGATGGCGGTGTCGGCGGCCAGGTCGAAGACGCGTCCCCTGCCGCCGTCGTGGGCGCGCTGGCGGGCGCTGTTGAAGACCTTCTCGAACACGCGCGGCGCGGAGAGGATGAACGTCGGCCGGAACGAGGCGAGGTCGGGCAGCAGTTGCTTCACGTCGGACGTGTGCCCCACCACCGTGCGCGTGTACAGGGCGCCGCACTGGATGACCTTGCCGAACACGTGCGCCAACGGCAGGAACAGCAGCACCGACCCGCGGTCGGACAGCAGCTCGGGCAGCATGCTGACGGTGCCCTTGACCTCGCTGACGAGGTTGCGGTGGGTCAGCTCGCAGCCCTTGGGCCGTCCCGTGGTGCCCGAGGTGTAGATCAGCGTGGCGAGGTCGTCGGCGCGCACGGCGGCGCTGCGGGCCTGCACCTCGTCGGCGGGGGTGTCGGCGCCGAGCGCGACGAGCTCCTCCACGGCGCCCCGCCCGCCGGTGGGCGGCTCGATCTGCCAGGCGTGCTTCAGGAGCGGATTGCCGGACCGCACGCTGTCGACGAGCACCGCGTGCTTGTCGGACTCGACCACCGCGGCCACCGCCTCCGAGTCGGACAGGACCCAGCTGATCTGCTCGGCCGACGACGTCTCGTAGATCGGGACGGTGGCCGCGCCCGTCGCGAGGATCGCGTAGTCGATCAGGCTCCACTCGTACCGGGTGCGGGAGAGCAGCACCACGCGGTCGCCGGGCCGCACCCCGGCAGCGACGAGCCCGCGGGCCACGGCGACGACCTCCTCCGCGAACTGCGCGCAGGTGACATCCGTCCACTCGCCCGGAGCGACCTGTCGCCGGTAGACGACCACCGGCCCGTGTTCCCGGGCGTTGGCGTAGACCGCGTCGAGGAGGTTCTCCTCGGCACCGACGCGGGCGGTGGCTGGAACGCTGTACTCGCGCACGGTCGTGACCTCCTGGCCGGCACTGGCTCCCGTTTCCCGAAACCTACCTCGCAGTACGCCTGGACGGCAGGACGCGTCACCGGACGGTTGATCCCTGTTGGATCTTCGTGGCCCGGGGGCCGGGCCGGCTGTCACAGCGATCAAGGGCAAAGGGCTGCTCGGCAGGGGCGATCAAGGGCAAATGGTCGCCCCCGGAGATCATTTGGCTACCATTTCGCCTTGATCGGCGAGCCGGTGCGCGTGTCACCACCCCTGGACCAACGCCACTAGGCTGGCGCGGTGCCGTCGGTCGACGTGGTGGACGAGACGTTCCTCGCCGTGCCACCCGCGGTGGTGGCCGCCGAGTTCGCGGTGCGAACCCGGTGGCCGCAGCTGTGGCCGGACCTCCACCTCGAGGTCATGACCGACCGCGGCGTGGCGGGCATCCGCTGGACGGTGCGGGGCGCGCTCGTCGGGAGCATGGAGGTGTGGCTCGAGCCGGTGCTGGACGGCACGCTGCTGCACTACTACCTGCGGGCCGACCCGGAGGGCCCGGACGGGCGGCCGCGGCCCGACCCGCCCCGGTGCTCCGCCGCGGAGGCGATGCGCCGGCAGCGTGCGGCGAAGGCCATCGCGTTCGCGTGCAAGGCGCGGCTCGAAGCGGGCCGGGAGCCGGGCGAGCCGCCACCGGTCCAGGACGGTCCTGAACCGCTCCGGCCGTAGCGAGCGGCGGCCGCCGCGCCGCACGCGGCGATGATCCGCGGGCGGCCGCTCTGTTCCGCCGGGAGCTGCTTGATCAGCGGATCGGTGCATCCACGGCCGTATGTGGCCGTATGTGGCCGCCGAGGCACCGCATCCGTGATCTTGCCTGCGAGACCGGCCTGCGGTGGCGCCGCGCGCCCACCCGGGCAGGCCCCGGCCTGCCCGCGATATGCCCGGGAGGGGCGGCCCCGCACGATGCGCGGCGCCACCGGAGGCCACCGACCACGAGCCGACACGAGATGCGCCGGCCACCCGGCGACGGCAGCGGACAGCAGATGCCCGAGATCACGGGTGCAGGCCGAGTTGTCCAGGGCGCTCCTGGCTCCGGGGTAGCGTGGATCTCATGCGCGTGCACGTGGTCTCCGATGTGCACGGCGCCTCGGATGCGCTCGCCCGGGCCGGCGACGGGGCCGATGCCCTCCTGGTGCTCGGCGACCTGGTCGACTACGTCGACTACCGCGACCCGACGGGCGGGATCCTCGGGCGCGTGCTCGGCCCCGAGGTCACCGCCGAGTTCGCCCGCCTGCGCACGTCGGGAGGGCGCGACACCCTGATCCGCTTCATCCGGGACGCGTGGGCGCGGGTCCCCGACGCGCCCGCCGTGGTGGAGGACGCCGTGCGGGAGCAGTACGACCGCCTCTTCGGCGCCCTCACCGCTCCCACCTACGCGATCCCCGGCAACGTCGACATGCCCCGGCTGTGGCCGCGCTACGCCCGCCCCGGGCTCACGTTCGCCGACGGCCGGGTGCTGGAGATCGGGGACCTGAGGTTCGGGTTCGTCGGCGGTGCACCGCTGCCGCCGGGTGTCGAGCCCCGTGCGGGCGGCCCGTGGACGCCGCACCTGCTGCGGGCGCCGGACTTCACGGCGGCCGTGAAGGCCCTCGATCGGGTGGACGTGCTCTGCAGCCACGTGCCGCCCGCCGTCCCCGAGCTCGCGTTCGACGTCGTCACGCGCCGGGCCGAGGCGTCCTCGGCGGCGCTGCTGGACGTCGTGCACCGGGACCGCCCGCGCGCAGCGTTCTTCGGGCACGTCCACCAGCCGCTCGCGCCCCGGGTACGGGTGGGGCGCACGGAGTGCGTCAACGTCGGGCACTTCCGCGCCACCGGCACTCCGTACGTGCTCCGGTACTGAACCCAGCGGTAACCTGCGCGCCATGGCCGACGCTACGACCTCCTCGATCACCATCACCGCGCCGCCGGACCGCGTGATGGCCGTGATCGCCGACTTCCCCGCCTACCCGGAGTGGGCCGAGCAGGTGAAGACGGTGGAGGTGCTGAGCAGCGACGGCGACGGGCGCGCCGAGCGGGTGCGCTTCACGATGGACGCCGGCCCGATCAAGGACTCCTACACGCTCGACTACAGCTGGGCGCCCGACGGCCGTTCGGTGAGCTGGACGCTGGTGAAGGGCCAGATCCAGAAGGCCCAGAACGGGTCCTACACCCTGGGCGGCTCGGCCGTGGAGACCACGGTGACCTACTCGCTGGCCGTCGACCTGAACATCCCGATGATCGGCATGCTGCGCCGCAAGGCGGAGAAGGTGATCATCGATACGGCACTCAAAGGGTTGAAGCGGCGGGTCGAGAGCGCCCCCGCCGACTAGCACCGCCCGATCCCGCGATTACCCTTCCGCGTCGTGCGCGTCGTCCTGTTCACCGGCAAGGGAGGCGTCGGCAAGACCACCCTCGCCGCGGCCACCGCCGCCCTCCTCGCGCGCTCCGGCCGCAAGGTGCTGGTGGTCTCCACCGACCCTGCGCACTCGCTCGGTGATGCCTTCGAGGCGGAGCTGGGTGGTGAGCCCACCGAGCTCGAGCCGGGCCTCTCCGCCGCGCACGTCGACACCCGGTCGCTGCTGGACGGTGCGTGGGCCCGGCTGCAGGAGCACCTCGGCACGCTGCTGGCCGGCGCCGGCGTCGACGAGCTGATGGCGGACGAGCTCACGGTGCTGCCCGGCGTCGAGGACCTGCTGGCCCTTGGTGAGGTGCGCCGCCTCGCCGAGAGCGGCCTGTGGGAGGTCGTGGTCGTCGACTGCGGGCCCACCGCGGAGACGCTGCGGCTGCTCGGCCTGCCCGAGGCGCTCTCGACCTACCTGGAGCGGCTGTTCCCGCCGCACCGCAGGGCCGTCCGCGGGCTGATCAGTGGCCTCGCCGCCGGGCGGGAGGCGCAGCCGGCGTGGGACCGGGCCGTGGGCGCGCTGGACGCCCTCGCCGGTGAGCTGCAGGGGCTGCACAGGCTGCTCGCCGACCAGGACTCCACGTCGATCCGGCTCGTCCTCACCCCGGAGCGGGTGGTGGCCGCCGAGACGCGCCGCACCCTCACCGCGCTGGCGCTGCACGGCCTGCGCGTCGACGGGCTGGTCGCCAACCGCCTCGTCCCCGAGGCGCCGTCGTCGCTGCGGGGGCCGGCCGGGCGCTGGCTGCGCGAGCGGTACGCCGACCAGGGCGCCGTGCTCGCCGAGCTGAAGGCGCTGCCGATACCGCTGCGCGCCGTGGAGCACACCGCGGCCGAACCGACCGGTCTGCCCGCGCTGCGGGAGCTCGCGAACGCCCTCTACGGCACCGACGACCCTGCCGCGCCGCCCGACGCGCCCGCCACCACGCTCCTCCAGGTGAACCGCACGGCAGGCAGCGGGACGTCCCTGGACTCGGCGTTCGAGCTGGTCCTGCGGCTGCCCGGGGTGTCGGCCGGGCCGGTGGACCTCGTCCGGCTCGACGACGACCTCGCCGTCACCACCGGCGGCACGCGACGGGTGATCGCGCTCCCGTCCGTGCTGCGCCGCTGCACCGTCACGGGCGCCCACGTCGCGGGTGACGACCTGTGCGTCGCGTTCGTCCCCGACCCCGAGGCCTGGCTACGGTGACCACCGCCGACGGCTGCGGCGGCCACGAGCGGATCGGGGAGGACCTTCGGGTGCTCGCCCTGTCCGCGCTCGACCGGATCGACCCGATGCTGGACCGGCTGCGGACCGAACCCGCGGGTGACGGGCCCGAGCAGTGCGCCGCGTGCCCGATCTGCGCCGTCATCGCCGCGCTGCGCGGGGAACGCCCCGAGCTCGCGGTGCGGCTGGCGGAGCAGGCCGCCGGGCTGGTGGCCGTCCTGCGGGCGGCGCTGGACCAGGGCACCCCCGCTCCCGCCCCCGCTCCCGACGCGCCCGAGCGGCCTCCCGCGCGTCGCGTGCAGCGGATCAGGGTGGAACGGCGAACCTCATGACGGGGCTGACCATCGGCGTCGACGTCGGGGGGACCAGCGTGCGGGCCGGGGTGGTCGACGCGCAGGGGAACGTCCACGACACCGCCCGCACCCCCACACCACGCAGCGAGGGCGCCCTGGAGGCCGCGCTCGCGGGCGTGGTCGGGGAGCTCGCGGCGCGGCACCGCATCGGGGCGGTCGGGCTGGCGCTCGCCGGGTTCGTCACGCCGGACCGCAGGGGTGTCCGGTTCGCCCCGCACCTGTCCTGGCGGGACGCGCCGGTCGCCGACCGGGTCGCGGAGCGGATCGGCCTGCCGGTCGTCGTCGAGCACGACGCGAACGCCGCCGCGCTCGCCGAGCGGCACTTCGGCGCCGCATCCGGGGCGGGCGTCGTGGTGTTCGTCGCGCTCGGCACCGGTATCGGCTCGGCCCTGCTGATCGACGGAGAGCTCTACCGGGGCGCGTTCGGGGTGGCGCCCGAGCTGGGGCACCTGCGGGTCGTGCCGGAGGGGCGGCCGTGCCCGTGCGGGAAGAACGGGTGCTGGGAGCGCTACTGCAGCGGAACGGCGCTGGCCACGACGGCCGTCGAGCTGCTCGCCCGCGACCCGGGCCGCTCACCGCTGCTGCGCCGCCTCGTGGCGGGGGATCCGGGCCGCGTCACCGGCCAGCGGGTGGCGGCCGCCGCGCGCGACGGCGACCCGGTGGCCTGCGCCGCCATGGACGAGCTCGCCCGCTGGCTCGGCGAGGGGCTCGCGCTCGTGGCCGACGTGTTCGACCCGGAGCTGGTGGTGATCGGCGGGGGAGTGTCCGGGTCGGCGCCGCTCTTCCTCGACGAGGCGCGCGAGCACTACGCGGCCACCGTGACGGGGGCGGGCCGGCGCCCGCTGGCCCGGATCCGCACCGCCCAGCTGGGCGAGGCGGCCGCCGTGGTGGGCGCGGCGCAGCTGGCTCGCGAGCTCGCCCACCGCGCCTGAGCCTCGGCTCAGATGACCGCGCCGTCGTCGTCGTCACCGTCGTCGCTGCGGCGTTCCGGGGGGTCGGGCCACAGCCGCAGCACCAACCAGCCCAGGCCGGACGCCAGCCCGACCAGGCCGAGCGGGAGGCCGTAGGGGGCCGGAACGCCCAGCCAGCCCGGCGAGACGACCAGCACGAGCCCGATGATGATCAGGGTGAGCCCGACGAGCGCGGGCGGGCCGAGGCGCGGCAGCGGCGGAGGCTCCGGCGGGATGAAGTGCTCGTCCTCGGGCAGCGGCGGGGGCGAGTACGAGCGCGGGGGCATCGGTGGTGCGGGCGGGGGTGCGGGCGGGAGCTCGTCGAGGCCGCTGGGTGCGGCGGCGGCCTTCGGAGCATCGTCGTCGCCCGGCCACTGGGGAACGTCCCCCTCGTTGCGCCAGAGCGCCACGATCGACTCGAACTCGTCGGGCGCCGCGCCGTCGGGCTGGGAGCGCTCGTCGGGATCGCGGTTCACGCGGCCTCCTCCCTCGGTGCGCACCGGCACGGCGAGACCACCATCCTGACACGGCGGCACCCCGAAGAGGGAAGAGTTCGGCCGCCCGTTGTGCTCAGTGCTTTCCGGCGGGGAGCACCAGATACCGTCGTGCCCGTTGTCGGCGGCTCGCGCGGCTCCGTAGGCTGGCGCAGTCGAGCTGGAGGGGGCACGCCCAGGTGCTGTACTGGTGGTCCAAGTTCGTGCTCCTCGGCCCGGTGCTGCGGCTGTTCTGCCGGCCCTCGGTCGAAGGGCTCGAGCACGTTCCCGAGAAGGGCGGGGCGATCCTGGCGAGCAACCACCTCGCCGTCGCCGACTCGTTCTTCCTGCCGTTGCTCGTGCCGCGCCGCATCACGTTCCTCGCCAAGCGCGAGTACTTCATCCAGCCCGGCCTCGTCGGGTGGCTCAAGAAGATCTTCTTCACCGGGGTGGGTCAGGTCCCGATCGACCGGTCCGGGGGATCGGCCGCGCAGGCGGCGATGGACACCGCCGTCCGGTTGCTGCGAGAGGGCAAGCTGCTCGGCATCTACCCCGAGGGCACCCGGTCCCCCGACGGGCGGCTCTACAAGGGCAAGACCGGCGTGGCGCGCATGACGCTCGAGGCGGACGTCCAGGTGGTCCCGGTCGCGATGATCGGCACCGACAAGGTCAACCCCATCGGCTCCCGGATCTGGCGGCCGCGCAAGGTGCGCATCAAGATCGGCCCCCCGTTGGACTTCTCCCGCTACGCCGGCATGGCGGGCGACCGGTTCATCGAGCGCTCGATGACCGACGAGATCATGTACGCCTTGATGGAGCTGACCGGCCAGACCTACGTCGATCTCTACGCGGCTTCGGTCAAGGAGAAGGCGGCGAAGGCCGCCGCCCCGGCCGCCCCGATCCCCACCGACGGCGAGGCCGAGGGCGAGGACGGCCGCGGCGCGAGCCGGGTCCCGGGCACCCGCGCGAGCTAGCCGAGGGTAGGCCGCGCCACACCTCTGTTGCGGCGAGTAATACCGTGCTGGCGTGGCGCGATGGTCGGGTGTGGGAGAGCCGGACGACCCGTTGCGCGCCGACGACGCGGTCGTCGGCGCCGAGCACGAGGACGTCCTCCTCGGTTCCGGCGCGGCGGACGAGGCCGAGCCGGACGTCCCCTACGCCTTGCCGGCGCCCGCGGATGCCGACGAGCACCCGACGTCCGTCGCACCGATGGACGACCAACCCACCATGGAGATCCCGGCCGTGGTGGGGCCCGCACCCGCGCCGCGCGGACGGTTCGCCCGGGTGGCGCCGTGGGCGGTGTTCGCGGCCGTCGCCGTGGTCGTGATCGCGGCGACGTCCACCTTCGCGGCCGTCCTGCAGGGCCCCACGGCCGAGCGGCAGAGCTTCACCGGGCTGATCCAGGTTCCGACGGCCACGGCCTCCGCGCCACCGCCGGCACAGGCCGCGCCGCCGCCGTCCCCCGAGGCCGAGCCCACGCCGGAACCCGAGAAGAAGCCGGAGCCGGCGGCACGGCCCACACAACGGCCGCGGGCCACCCGCGCCCCGGCCCCGCCGCCCCCGCCTGCCGCCGCCCTGAGGGCGCCCACCACCTCGGAGAAGAAGAAGTCCGACGAACCGCCTCCGACGTCGCCCGCGGCGGACTCCGCAGCCGCCGGTACGGCAGACGACGAGTCGGACAAGACGGCCGAGGACAGCGAGAAGACGGCCGAGAAGCCCGAGGCCGACAGCAAGGATGACTCGAAGGACGAGAGCGACTAGTTGCGGTGCCCCGGGTCGAGCCGCCCGCAGGGGAGCGAACGGCACGTTGACCCCCAGCGCCGCACATGCGGTGAGGATCGTCAACTAACCTCTCGACGTGCGGTTCTTCTACGACTGCGAGTTCATCGAGGACGGGACGACGATCGACCTGGTGTCGATCGGTGTGGTCGGGGAGGACGGCCGCGAGTTCTACGCGGTGTCCACCGAGTTCGACCCCACCCGGGCCGGGCCGTGGGTCCGGGCCAACGTGCTGCCCAAGCTCCCCTCACCGGCCGACTCGGCGTGGCGGTCGCGTACACGGCTGCGTGCCGACCTGCTGGAGTTCCTGACCGGGGCACCGGGTGACGTCGAGCTGTGGGCGTGGATCGCGGCGTACGACCACGTGGCGTTGTGCCAGCTGTGGGGGGCCATGCCCGCGCTGCCCCGCGCGCTGCCCCGCTTCACCCGGGAGCTGAGGCAGCGCTGGGAGGACGCCGGACGGCCACCGCTGCCGCCACCCACAGCCGATGCGCACGACGCGCTGGCCGACGCCAGGCTGAACCGCAGGCGCTGGGAGGCGATCGACGCGGCGGTGGCCGCCCGCTGACGGGCGCTCGGTCAGGTGAAGATGCTCACGCCGCCCGGGCCGACCAGCAGGCCCACGATGATGAGCACGATCCCCCAGATCAGCTGCTTGCGCAGGATCGCGAATACACCGGCGACGACGAGGACCACGGCGAGTATCCACAGCAGAGTGTTCATGCCATCGGTGGTTCCCGATCACCCATCGGTGGAATCGGTCTGAACGGGTGGTCGCCGAGGTGGTCATGCCCACGTTTCCGGCACGTTCTACCCTTGTCCCTCGTGAACTGGACGGTCGACGCACCGGTCGAGGTGCTGCCCGAGCTGCCCCCGCTGCCCCCGGATCTGCGGGCCCGGCTCGACGACGCCTTGGCGCGCCCGGCCGCGCAGCAGCCCGAGTGGCCCGACGCCGACCACGTCGCCCACGTCCGCACCGTGCTGGAGAGCGTGCCGCCGGTCACCCTGCCGCCGGAGGTGGACCGGCTGCGGGAGCGGCTCGCCGCCGTCGCCCGGGGTGAGGCGTTCCTGCTGCAGGGCGGCGACTGCGCCGAGACGTTCGTCGACAACACCGAGCCGCACATCCGGGCCGCGATCCGCACGCTGCTGCAGATGGCCATCGTGCTGACGTACGGCGCGTCGTTGCCCGTCGTGAAGGTCGGGCGGATCGCCGGGCAGTACGCCAAGCCGCGCAGCGCCCCGGTCGACGCGCTGGGCCTGCCGTCCTACCGCGGCGACATCGTCAACTCGCTCGTGGCCACGCCGGAGGCCCGGGTCCCCGACCCGTCGCGGATGGTGCGCGCGTACGCCAACGCGGGCGCGGCGATGAACCTGGTGCGCGCGCTCACGGCCACCGGCATGGCCGACCTGACGATGGTCCACGACTGGAACAAGGACTTCGTGCGCACCTCGCCCGCGGGGGAGCGGTTCGAGGACATCGCCACCGAGATCGAGCGCGCCGTGAACTTCATGCAGGCCTGCGGGGTGGACGACCACAACCTGCACAGCGTGGAGTTCTACGCCAGCCACGAGGCGCTGCTCCTCGACTACGAGCGCGCGATGCTGCGCCTGGACACCACCCGCCCCGAGCCGCGCCTCTACGATCTCTCGGCGCACTTCCTGTGGATCGGGGAGCGCACCCGCCAGCTCGACGGCGCCCACATCGCGCTCGCCGAGCTGATGTCCAACCCCATCGGGCTCAAGATCGGCCCCACCACCACGCCGGAGCTGGCCGTCGAGTACGTCGAGCGGCTCGACCCCCACGCCACGCCCGGCCGGCTCACGCTCGTGAGCCGCATGGGCAACGGGCGCGTCCGCGACGTGCTCCCGGCGATCGTGGAGAAGGTCGAAGCGTCCGGGCACAAGGTGATCTGGCAGTGCGACCCGATGCACGGCAACACGCACGAGTCCACCACCGGCTACAAGACGCGCCACTTCGACCGGATCGTCGACGAGGTGCAGGGCTTCTTCGAGGTGCACCGCGCGCTGGGCAGCCACCCGGGCGGCATCCACGTCGAGGTCACCGGGGAGGACGTCACCGAGTGCCTCGGCGGCGCGCAGGAGATCTCCGACGCCGACCTGTCCGGCCGCTACGAGACCGCCTGCGACCCGCGGCTGAACACCCAGCAGTCCCTCGAGCTCGCGTTCCTCGTGGCGGAGATGCTGCGCGGCTGACGACTGCCGTGGTCGACGGGCGGTCACAGGGTCTGGGTCTGTATGGGGGTGATGGACCCAACCCGACCACCCACCCGAGGCGACCGGTCGGGTACGGCGCGCCCACCGCAGCGGCCCCGGAGAATCGCCCGCTCCGCGCAGCGGTGCGACCCGTTGGCGACCTTCTCCCTTTGATCGCCGACCATCGGCCGGCGAACACCGTCGACCGGTTCTAGACCGTCACGAGCGTCACGGTCGTGCCTCGCTCGACCGTCGTGCCCGGGGACGGGCGCTGCTCGACCACCTGGCCGTCCCGGCGGCCGATGAACGGGATCGCGCTGCGGCCCTCCGCGTCGAGGTCGAGCTCGTCGAGGATGTCGGAGGCGTCGTCGAAGTCCTTGCCGACGACGTTCGGCACCTCGACCGAGTCCGACTCGCCGCTGCTCACCACGATCGTCACCCGCTCGCCGGCCTGCAGCGCGGTGCCCGCCTCCGGGTCGGTCCGGACGACGGTGCCCTCCGGCACCGAGTCGCTCTCGTCGGTGTCCTCCGAGTCGTGCACGGGGGTGAGCCCGGCGTCGCGAACGGCCCGCTCGGCGTCCGCGACCGGGGTGCCGGGCGCGATGTCGGGCACCGTCGGCGGTCCGGTCGAGACCGTGATCTGCACGGTGCTGCCGCGCAGCAGCTCCACCTGCGGGGACGGGTCGGTGGCGCTGACGAGGCCGTCGGCGACGTCATCGTCGTAGGTCTCGGTGACGCGTCCGACGAGATCGGCGTCGGAGAGCAGTTGCTGCGCCGCCGTGGCCTCCAGCCCCACCAGGCTCGGCATCGCCGTCCAGCGCCCGCTGCCCAGCCACCACGCCGTCACCCCGACGAGCAGCGCCAGGACGAGGACGATCGCCGTCCACACCGCGAAGGCTCTGCGGCTGCGCCGGCGGGCCCGCACGTGCGGTGGTGCGGGATCGTCGTCGGGGCGGGGGAGGAAACGGGTGCCCCGCGGCCCCGGAGCGGGCCCGGCGGCGCCCGTCGCCGTGGCCACCGCTGTGGTCCCTGCGGGGCCCGCAGCGAGCCGTTGCGGGCCCGCGGGCACGGTGTCCTGCTCCTCGACGGGGCGGGGAGGCGGCACCGGCAGGGGTACGCGCGGGACGTCCAGCCGCACGGCCACCCGGTGCAGCTCCGCGAGCATCGCGGCCGCGTCGTCCGGCCGGGCGCCGGGGTCGCGGCGGGTGGCGCGCAGCACGAGGTCGTCCAGCTCGGGGGGCACCTCGCCGGCGATCTGCGACGGCGGTGGCACGTCCGAGTTCACGTGCCGGTAGGCCACCGAGATCGCGGTGTCGCCGCTGTACGGCGGCGCCCCGGCGAGCAGCTCGTAGAGGAGGATCCCGGCGGCGTACACGTCGCTGCGGGTGTCCGCGTCGCCGGTGGCGACCTGCTCGGGGGAGAGGTACGCGACCGTCCCCATGATCATCCCGGCGGTGCTGGCGCCCGCCTGGGCGTTCGCGGTGACCAGCCCGAAGTCGGCGACCTTGACCTCGCCCGAGCGGCTGATCAGCACGTTCTCCGGCTTGACGTCACGGTGCACGAGGCCGAGCCGGTGAGCCGCCGCCAGGCCGGAGAGCACCTGCTCCATCACGGCGAACGCTGCCGGCACCCCGAGGGCGCCGCGCGCACGCAGGACGTCGCGCAGCGTGCCGCCCTCCACCAGCTCCATCACGAGGAACAGCAGCGGCCCGTCCATGCTGTTGCCGACGCCCACGCCGGTGCCGGCACCGCCCGCGACGGCGCCCTGGTCGTACACGTCGACGACATTGGGGTGATCGATGCGCGCCGCCGAACGGGCCTCGCGCTCGAGCCGGCCGCGGAACGCGGGATCCCCGGCGAGCCGGGGATCCATCACCTTGATCGCGACCGGCCGGTCGAGGCGCGTGTCGGTGCCCCGGTACACGATGGACATCCCGCCGCGGGCGAGCTGAGAGCCCACCCGGTAGCGCGCGTCGAGCAGCGCAGCAGGCGGGGCGTTCACGCGATGACGGTACCGTCGCGCCTTCCGCTTCTCCCACGCGGCGCGCCTGTGGCATCGTATCGCCCCGTGAACGAGGTTGTCGGGCTGTCGGCGGACATCGCGACCCTGCCCGTCGAGGAGGTCGCACAGCGACTGGGCCAACCGGTCTCCCGGGTCCATCAGCTCGTGCGGGACGGCCAGCTGCTGTCGTTCCGGCGCGAGGGAGAGGTCGTCGTCCCGTCCGATTTCATCGGTGACGACGGCGCGGTGATCAAGGGGCTGCCGGGCACCATCACCGTCCTGCGGGATGGTGGCTACGCAGATCCGGACATCCTGCGCTGGCTCTTCGCCGAGGACGACTCGCTGCCGGGCACGCCCGTGGCGTCCCTCCGGGCGGGCCGGCACCGGGAGGTCAAGCGGAGAGCCCAGGCCATGGCCTTCTGATGCGTCCTTCCGGCGCGCCCCCCGGCCTCAGGGCCGGGCGCGGGCCGCGAGTGCGCGCAGCAGACCCGGGAACGCCACCGCGAGCCGGGTGTGGCGGGGGACCGACACGCGCCGGTGCAGGACGTCGTAGTCGGCCGCCTCGATCTGGTCGAGGATGCCGCGGTAGAGGGTGAACGCGCAGGCCACGCACGCGCGGGACACCGGCTCGAGCATCCCGAGGCCCGGTGCGGCGCGGCGGTAGACCGCGCGGGTGTGCGCCACGAGGTGGGCCAGTGCGCGGCGCACGCGCGGGTCCGCCCGTCGGGTGCGCCGGCACCGGACCAGGAGGTCCCGGTCCACGCCGAACGCCGCGAGCTCCTCGGTGGGCAGGTAGACGCGGCCGCGGTCGAGGTCCTCGCCGACGTCGCGCAGGAAGTTGGTGAGCTGGAACGCCACGCCCAGCGCCGCGGCGGGCTCCTCGGCCTCCTCGCGGGGGACCGTGGTGCCCAGGACGGGCAGCATCAGGAGGCCGATCACCGCGGCCGAGCCGTGCACGTACCGGTCGAGGTCGTCGAAGGTGGCGTACTCGGTGACTTCGGTGTCCATCCGCATCGACGCGAGGAAGTCGGCGAAATGGGCGGGGTCGAGCGCGTACCTCTCGGCGGTGTCGGCCACGGCGGCGAGAACGGGGTTCCCGGCCCGCGTGCCGGCCAGGGCGCCGCTCAGCTGGGTGCCCAGCAGGTCGAGCCGGGCCGCCTTCTCGGCGGCGGGGCGGGTGTCGTCGAGGTCGTCGACGATCTCGTCGGCGTACCGCGCGAACCCGTAGAGCGCGTGCACCGCCGGCCGGCGCGCGGCGGGGAGCAGCCGGGTGGCGAGGAAGTACGTGCGACCGTGGTGGGCGTTGAGCTCCCGGCAGACGGTGTAGCCGGCCCGCAACGCCGGATCGGTGATCCCGGCGGCGTCGAGCTCAGCTCGTGCCGCGCCCGGCACCGTCGACGATGACCGAGCCCGAACCCGCCGACGACGTCGCCGGGACGGGAGCCGGGGACGGTTGCCGGGTGCGCCGCAGCACGCGGGTGCTGAGGCGCAGCGGGTCGTGCCGCACCAGCGACACCGCGGCGAGCACGGCGATGAGCGCCCACGCGATGAGGTAGGGCGGGTTGTAGAGGGCGTCCTCGCCGTTGGAGTAGTAGCAGATCGTCAGCATCACGGACGCGAACACGGTGATCTGCAGGCCGCGCACCGACCAGGCCGTGGCCGCGAGCAGCGCCATGCCCCAGCTGACGTACCACGGGAGCATCGCGGGGGAGAGCACGGCGGTGGCCATGAGCACCACGCCGGCGCGGCGCACGGCGTCCGGCCCGCCGTCGCGCGCCGCCCACCACTGCCGGACCGCGATGTAGACCAGCAGGATCCCGCCGAGCACGCGCGCGACGTTGATGAACGGCTGCTTCGGCACGTTGACGAGCGCGCTGAGCAGCGTGTGGGTGAACTCGCCCACCGCTGTGGGGAGCGACATCCAGTTCACGATCATCGACGGGGCGCTCAGGGCGGGCAGCCAGCCGAGCCCGACCCCCGCCGCGACCGAGCACGCGGCGAACACCACGACGAAGACGCTGAAACCCGCCCCGATCGCCTTCCCGATGCGCGCCCGCTGCGAGCCGGACATGTGCGCCGCCCACACGAGCACGAGGAACGGCAGCGCGATCACCGCGCTCGCCTTGACGGCCATGGCGAGCGTGACGAGGACGATGCCGAGGACGTGCCGGCCGCGCAGCGCGACCAGCGACCCCGCGGCGAGCAGGCCGACCACCAGCAGGTCGTTGTGGCCCCCGCCGACCATGTGGACGACGGTGACGGGGTTGGCGATGGCCACCCAGAGCGCCACCGACACCCGCCCGCCGAGCCGGCGGGTGAGCTCGGGCAGCGCCCACACGAACAGGAGCAGGCCCGGCAGCAGCGCGAGCCGCATCAGCACGACCCCGAGGATGATCGTGTCGCCGGTGATCCACGCGATGGCCTTCGCGATGAGGATGAACAGCGGCCCGTACGGCGCGGGGGTGTCCTGCCAGAAGTAGTGGACGTTGTCGGAGAACACCCCCGGCATCGCCTCGGGCCCCACCGCGTAGGGGTCGAAGCCGGCCAGCGGCAGTGCGCCCTGCGCGAGGTAGCTGAAGATGTCGCGCGTGAACAGCGGCGGCGCCAGCAGCATCGGCGCCGTCCAGACGGCCGCCGTGGTGAGCACCGCGCGGCCGCGCGCCCGGTTGGCGAGCACCTCGCGACCCAGGCGGACCCATGCCCAGATCATCAGGCCGACGCCGGCGTACATCAGGACGTTCGCGATGTCGCGGCCGTGGCCGTACCGCCAGAAGCCGACCGGCGAGTTCGTGAGCAGCGGATCGTGGATCAGCACGCCGCCCGCGCCGAACCCGCCGATGAGCAGCATCAGCGAGGCGGCGAGGCCCATGAGCAGCGGCCCGCGGGCCGGGCTGCCGAACCGATCGCGCCACGATCCCCGCAGGGCGGGACGGGCTTCGACGGGGGGCGGCGCGTCGAGGATGTCGTGCGCGCCGTCCGGCGCGGCTGCGCGTTCCGCTGCCGTGTCGGGGAGCGTCGACCCGTCGACCGGTGATGGTGGCTTCATGACGCGATCCATGCTCGCACGACCCGTGTCAGCCCCCGGTGGGTACCCTGCGCCCCCACGCCGAACGCCGGTGGACGGCACCCGTGATGCGCTGTGCGGCCAGCCGGCCGGAGATCAGCACCGGCGGGATGCCCACACCCGGGGTGGTGCCGCAGCCGGCGAGGACGGCGTTCTCGAGCCCCCGGACCAGGTTGCGCGGGCGGAACGGCCCGGTCTGCGCGAGCGTGTGGGCCGCCGAGAACGGGGTGCCGGCGGCGTGCCCGGCCGCGGCCCAGTCGGCCGGTGTCACCAGCCGCGCCACGTCGAGGTCGTCCGCGCCGGCGGCCGCCGGCACGTCGATGCCCCGGGCGGCGAGCACGCTCAGCAGCTCGTCGCGGTAGGCGGGGCCGACGCGGGCCCAGTCGATCCGGTTCCGCGCGAGGTTGGGGCACGGCGCGAGCACGTAGAGCAGCTCCGACCCGTCGGGCGCGAGCGCGGGGTCGGTGGCGGTGGGCCGGGTGACCAGGAGCGATGGGTCGCTCATCAGCCGCCCCTCGTCGATGATCTCCCGGAACGTCCGGCGCCACGCCGCGCCGAACGAGATCGTGTGGTGCGCGAGCGCCGGCAGCGTCCGGCTCACGCCGGCGTGCAGCACGACGGCGCTGGGTGACCACCGCAACGGGACCGGCCGCCGCGGGGCCCGCCCGACGAGCCGGTGGACGGCGGGCAGGTCCGGGGTGAGCACCACCGCGTCACACGCGACGCGCGCCCCGTCGGCGCCGTCGGCGGCGCCGTGCCGCACCGCGGTGACCCGGCCGCCGCGCCGCTCCAGCCCGGTGGCCGTCCGGCCGTAGTGGATCTGCGCGCCCGCCTCGACGGCGGCGTCGGCCAGCGCCTGACCGACCCGGCGCATCCCGCCGCGGGGGAAGTACACCCCGGCGATCGTGTCCATGTACGCGATCACGCCGTACGCGCCGAGGGCGCGGTGCGGCGGCACGCCGGCGTACAGCGCCTGGAACGAGAAGATCCGCGCCAACCGCTCGTCGGGCAGCATCCGCTCGATGCGCGGGCCGAGCCGGCCGAACCCGCCGAGCGCGGCGAGCCGGACGAGGTCGGGTCCGAGCAGGCCGAGCGGGGAGTCGTGGTTGGCGCCGATGAACCTGTCGATCTCCACCCGGTACAGCCGGGTGAGCCACGACCGCATCCGCTCGTACCCGGCGGCGGCCGCGGGCCCGCAGGTCGCACGGACCTCCTCGGTCATCGCCGCGGCGTCGGTGCGCACGTCGATCGTGGAGCCGTCGGCGAAGCGCGCGCGGTAGGCGGGGTCGAGCGGTACGAGATCGAGCCGCTCGTCGAGCTTCTCGCCGACGGCGGACAGGGCCTCGTCGAGCAGCTCGGGCATCGTGAGCACCGTCGGACCGGTGTCGACGTGGTAGGTCCCCCGGGGTGAGCGCAGGTCGAGCCGCCCGGCCCTGCCGCCCGGGTGCCCGGAACGCTCCAGCACCGTGACGCGCCGGCCCGCGCCGAGCAGGTGGAGCGCGGCCGAGAGCCCCGCGAGCCCGGCGCCGACGACCACGACGTGGTCGCTGGGCCCTGGGACGCCGCGCCTCAACGGCGCACCGGGGTCAACTGCGCCGCCGCGTGGCCGCGACCGCCAGCTCGGCGAGCTGCGCCGCGGCGGGCTCGGCGACGTCGGCCGCCGACAGCGCGTCGAGCGCGGAACCGGTGAGCGCGGCGATGCGCTGCTCGACGGCCTGCACGGCGCCGAGCTCGGTGAGCAACCCGCGCGCCCGCTCGACGCCCTCGTCGTCGAGGGTGGGGTCGCCGACGGCGTCCAGGACGGCCCGGCGCGCCTCGTGCTGCCCCTGCTGCTCGGCCCGCTCGACCGCGACCGCCACCAGCAGCGTGCGCTTGCCCTCGCGCAGGTCGTCGCCGGCCGGCTTACCCGTGACCTCGGGGTCGCCGAACACCCCGAGCAGGTCGTCGCGCAGCTGGAACGCGACGCCGATGTCGGCGCCGAACCTGCGGTAGGCGTTGACGAGCTCGGGTGGCGCCTCGGCGATCGCCGCACCGAGGTGCAGCGGTCGCTCGACGGTGTAGGCGGCGGTCTTGTAGCGGTCGATCTGCAGTGCGGCGCGCACGGACGTGTCGCCCGTGGCCTGGTGCAGCACGTCGAGGTACTGCCCGCCGAGCACCTCGGTCCGCATCGCCCGCCACGGCGGGGCCGCGCGGCGCAGCGCCGCAGGCGACAGGCCCGCGGCGTGCAGCATGTCGTCGGCCCACGCGAGGGCGAGGTCACCGAGGAGGATCGCGGCGGCGGCCCCGAACCGCGCGGGCTGGCCGCGCCAGCGCGCCGCGGCGTGCTTGCGGGCGAACTCGACGTGCACGGTCGGCCGGCCCCGCCGGGTGGCCGACGCGTCCATCAGGTCGTCGTGGATGAGCGCGCTGGCCTGGAGGAGCTCCAGCGCGCTGATGGCACGCAGCACCCCCAGGGCCTCGGGCGCCTCGACGGGCCCTCCCGCACCACGCCACCCCCACCACGCGAACGTGGGGCGGATCCGTTTGCCTCCGCGGAGGACGAAGTCGGCGAGCGCCTCGGTGGCTTCCCCGAACACCGGGTCGATCGTGCCGGCATCGGCCGTGCGGCTGCGCAGGTACGTGGTGAGAGCCGCTTCGATCGCGGCGGTGACCCCGGCGTCGTCGGGCTTCCTGCCGTCGCCGGGGCCGGACGGCGGGTGCTGCACGGTGCCCGCGCGGCTCACGGGGAGCACCCCGCAGGTCGCGGGCGGGGAAGCGGGGATCGCATCAGGCGGACCACGGGGGCGAGCGTAACCGCGGGTCACCGGCGTCGCGAGTCGTCGGATCCGAGAACCGCCCGCGGCGGGCGGAGGGAAACGGACGCGATCGGTGCAGCGACTACGCTTCAGTGTGTGAAGGTCACGCAGCGGATCAGCGGCGACCGGCCCGTGTTCTCGGTGGAGTTCTTCCCACCGAAGGACGAGGCCGGTGAGGCCGAGCTGTGGCGCGCCATCCGGCGCCTGGAACCGCTGGACCCGGCGTTCGTGTCGGTCACGTACGGTGCCGGCGGCACCAGCCGCGACCGCACGATCCGCACCACGGCACGGATCGCCACCGACACCACGCTCGTGCCGATGGCGCACCTCACGGCCGTGTCGCACTCGGTGGCCGAGCTGCGCCAGGTCGTCGGTGCGTACGCCGCGGCGGGCATCTCGAACGTGCTCGCGGTGCGCGGCGACCCGCCCGGAGACCCCCTCGGTGAGTGGGTGCCTCACTCGAAGGGCCTGACCTACGCCGACGACCTGGTGCGCCTCGTGCGCCGGCTCGGTGACTTCTGCGTGGGCGTGGCCGCGTTCCCGTACGGGCACCCCCGCTCGCCCGACCTCGACACCGACCTCGCCCGGCTCGTCGCCAAGATCCGCGCGGGTGCCGACTTCGCGATCAGCCAGCTGTTCCTGGAACCCGAGGGCTTCCTGCGGCTGCGCGACCGGCTGGCCGCGGCGGGATGTGACGTGCCGCTCCTGCCCGGCGTCATGCCGCTCACCTCGGTGCGCACCTTCCGGCGCGGCCCGGAGCTGTCCGGGGCGCCGCTGCCGCCCGCGCTCGTCGCGCGGATGGAGCGCTACGCGGACGACCCGGCCGGGTTCCGCGCCGAGGGCATGGACGTCACGGCGGAGATGTGCGCCCGCCTGCTCGCCGAGGGCGTGCGCGGGCTGCACTTCTACACGCTGAACCGCTCGCTCGCCACGACCGAGCTGGTGCAGCGCCTCGGCCTCGGCGCACGCCGCGCCGTCCCCGCGCTCAGCGGTTGTTGACCGGCGGGTTGCGGGTGCGGCTGGCCATGAGCACCACCGCCGCCGCCGCGAGCGCCACCATGGCGGCGAGGCCGAGCGTCCAGTTGACCGGCGACGGTGCCTGCGGGTCCGGGTAGGCCACCACGGCCGAGAAGTCGCCCACCTCGCCGGGGGTGAACGTCCAGGCCACCTCGCTGGAGTCGGCGTCGCCGTTGGACTCGAGGACCTGGCCGGGGAAGTTCATCTTGAGCTGGAAGTCGGCGCGGTCGACCGCCACCGTGGTGAGGTCGACGGCCCCACCCACCAGCACCCGGCTGCCCGCGCGGCGCATCTCGAACCGGACCTTGCTCCCGGCCGGGCCGACCGCTTGCGTGAGCTCCGCGGTCTGGGCGAACGTCAGCCCCTCGAACCTCAGCACGGAGCCCGCGTAGCCGTCCTGGCGGTACTCCGACACGTCGACGTCGGACTCGAGGTCGGGCGGGAGCACGATCGTCGGGCCCGGGTCGTCCGGCGCCTTCTCGGGGGTCGCCACGACGATCTGCCCGGTGACCGTGTCGTCGGGCTGCACCGCGAGCGCGGCCTGCACGCGAGCGCACCCGCTCAGCGCGAGCGCGGCGAGCAGCAGTCCGAGCAGCGGCAGGATCCGGCGACGGGTGGAGGGCACGCGTTCATCGTGCCAAACCCGTGCCGCCGCGCCGGGGACCCTGCGCCCGCACGACCGGGGCGTTCGTGCGGTAAGGGCCGGCGTCAGGGGGACGGCCGGAGGGGGAGGGTCCGTCCGAGCACGGCGAACGGGCGTGCGTCGCCGGTGAACCGGTGCTGGCGCAGGACGTCCAGGAACCCCGCGCGCCGGTACAGCCGCCACGCGCGGCCGGGGGCGTCGACGCCGTACTCCGGCGTGGACAGCAGCACCCGCGTGCTCGGGACGTCGGCGAGCAGGGCGCGCAGCAACGACTCGCCGAGCCCGCGACCCTGCACGTCGGGGCGGACGTGCAGCTCGGTGAGCTCGAAGTAGTCCTGCAGCCAGAGCTGGGCCTCCGGGCCCGCGGCGGCGAGGCCGCGGCGCACCTCCTCGTACCACCACTGGCCCGGCCCGCCCGCGTAGCCGTAGGCGATGCCGACCAGGGAATCCGCGGTGTCGAGCCAGCCGACCGCGCGCCAGCCGGGCCTGCGGACGTGTTCGAGCCACAACGTGCGGCGATGGCGCGCGGTGCTCGGCGGATAACCCATCGCGGAGACGTAGACGTGCAGTGCCTCGGTGAGCCGGTCGGCGAGGTCGTCCGGCCCGAGCCGCACGAGCTGGCGCGCCGGAGCCCTGGTCACCCGTCCATCACACCACGTCCGGGGCCGCAGGCACACCGCGGTGGCCCGGACTTGACGTGGAGGCCGCGGCGCGCTTCACTGGACATCGATCGAACATGTGTTCGATCTCGACGCGCCCGGTGGGTGGGGCGGGGGAAGCGCCCCGCCGCCGGGTGCGGCGAACCTGCCGGTCGGGAGGAGCGTATGCCGGTGAGTGAGGGACTGCGATGAGTCCGATGAGTCTGTTCGGCTCCCGGCAGCCGACGCCCGTGCAGGTGCGGTGGCAGGACGGCGAGCCCGTCGAGTTCCAGCGCAGGCCGACGCGCCGCGGTCCGCGCTACCTGATCACCGACGTCCGCGAGCGGTGGATCGAGGAGTCCCCGTGGCCGTTCCCGTCGCCCATGCCGGTCGGGGGCGACCGGCTGCGCTGCTGGCGGGTGGTGGCCCGGTCGGCGGGCGAGCCGGAGGCACCCGCCCGGGAGTTCGTGCTGCGCATGCGCGCCGGCCCCGGCGTGTGGGACCTCGTGCGGGTTGCCGACTGAGAAGACGTGGCCGGGAGGCCTGGAGGAGCCGACGATGACCATCACCACCACGGCACGAGTGCCCGCCCCGCGCGCACCGCAGCGCGCGGGGCCCACGCACGCGCGAACCGGTCCCCGCCCGGTCGCCGCCCCCACGTCGCGCGCGGCGCTGGGATTGCTGCGCCAGGCCGCCGACGGCCTCGCCGAGGCCCACGGCACCGAGGAGCCGCTGCTCCGCTACCCGGCCGCCTACCTCGCGGCGCTCCGGGCGGGGGCGGCGGTGCTCGCGATCCGGGCGCGCCCCCAGCCCCGGCGCGGCGCCACCCGCAACGTCTGGGGGTTGCTCGCGGAGGTGGCGCCGGAGTTCGCCGAGTGGGCGGCGTTCTTCTCGTCCTGCTCGGCCACCCGGGCGGCGGCGGAGGCGGGCATCGCCCGGCTCGTCGGGCGGCGCGACGCCGACGACATGCTGCGCCAGGCCGAGCAGTTCGTCGGCATGGTCACGGCCTCGGTGCCGGTGCGCTGAGACGGCTGGGGCCCCGAATTCGGCGGGCTCGATCAGCGCATGCGGTTCTCAGGCCGCTCCGGTGCGGCTCTGTGACCGCACTCGTCGATCATGGTCGCCGCGGGATGTTCCGCGGAACGCGGCACCCCGCCCGCCCGCCGGGCGGGCCGGCTGCGGCGAGCAGTACGTCACGGTCGCGGCGACCACGCTGGTGCACTGGTCGGGCTGATCAGGCGCTGCGAGTCGCACCTCAGCGTGGTTGCGGCCGCCGCTGGGTGCTGGTCGGATCGATCATCGCGGTTCCGCTGCGGTGGGCGAGCCGTACCCGGCCGGTCGCTGCGTGCCCCGCCTCGCGTCGCGGGCCTCGCGTGTGTTCTCTCCGGTTCGTCGATCCCGTCGCCTGGGGTGGGTGGCTGGCTGGGTTGGGTGCACTACCGGATCCTGGGGTTGCGTTTGCGGCCGTCCCGACGTGGGGGCACGCCGGTTCTGGACGAGCCCGTTCCTGCCGGGTGCGCGCGGACCATCCGGTGGTCCCGTCGCCACACACTCCACGGCCTCGGTGAGAGTCCGGGTGCGTTCTGCGGAACCGACCCCGACCCGTCCACCGGCTCGGCATTGAGTCACTGCTCGCTGGGGAACTCGAAGGCGGTGCCCCGGGACGGCACGCAGCTCTGGGCGGTCGGTCGGTGCGGTGATTCGGGACCACAGGATAGTGGCGTGGGCACCCGGCGGTGACGGTCTCGTCCACAGGCGGGCGTGCCCCCACGTCGGGGACGGCCGCCCACGTCACCCCGGGGGACGGTAGTGAACCCAAGCCGGCCACCCACCCCGGCGCACCGGACGGATCCAACCCAGCTGCCGGCCGCGACCACCCAGGCGGGTGTGGCGAGCATGCCGTCCCGAGGTGACCGGGCGCGCCCACGAGAGACGCACCGCTGCGACACCCGGGGCGATCACCGGTGTCGTCGGCTGGTTGTCCACGCGGACGAGGTAGACATCAGCGGTTTTCGATCTTGGTCGGAGCCCGCTCACGTCTACGCCGAGCGTGTGGATGAAATTGCGCGGAGCCGGTCAGTGGATGCCGGGCGGTGCGACCACCGCGTCGGCCGCCGGGTCCCGCCGGCGGTCGCTGCGCAGCACCCGGCCCAGCAGGACGGTGAACACCGCCGAGGCCTCCCGGGCACCCGGGGTGTCCCAGCGTTGGATGGGCATGCAGGCGCCCTGGGCCTGCTGGATGGCAGAGCGGTCGGGGAGCACCCCGGTGAGCACCAGCGGGCCGAACAGCTCCCGCAGCTCGCTGATCCGGAACTCGTGCTCGGTGTTGCGCGGCCGCACCCGGTTGATCAGCACGCCGAGCGGCTGCAGGTCGGGGTTGCCGCGCTGGCGCTCGGTCTGCACGGCGTCGAACGCGCGCTGCACCCCCGACACCGCGAACATCGTCGGGTCGGTCACCAGCACGGCGCGGTGCGCCGCCGCGAGCGCGCTGCGGGTGAGCTGCCCCAGCGACGGCGGGCAGTCGATGATCACCAACTGGTACGGCTGGTCCGCGCCGCCCGCCATGCCGTCCCCGAGCAGGCCGTCGGTGTCCACGAGCCGGTGCAGCGCCCGTCGCAGCTGGTCCAGCTGCTTGGGGCTGGGATCGGGATGGTTGTGCCGCTCGGTCTGCTCGGCGCCGACGAGCACGTCCAGGCCGTCGCCCCACCCGCTCCGTGCGATCGCGCCGTGCAGCACCGACCGCCGCGGCTCGTCCAGCACGTCGGCCACGGTGGCCGTGGTCGGCGCCGTGTCGAGGGCGATCGTCGAATTGGCCTGAGGATCGAGGTCCACCACCAGCGTGCGCACATCGTGCTGCAGCGCCGCACCGGCCAGCCCGAGTGCGACGGTGGTCTTGCCGACCCCGCCCTTCAAGCTCAATGTGGCCACCACCAGCACGGCGATCAACCTACCTCCTTCAGGTGAGGCCCAGTCCCCCGGCAAGGGGCATTAGGCTGCCGCCGTGAGGCTCGCATGGTGAGTGGTCCGACGGCCGAGGTCGTCGGCGTGGACGGTGGCCCGGTGCACCGCGCCCTCGCGGCCGAGATCACCGGCGTCCTCGACCGCAGACCGGGGCGGACACCTCGCGTGCTCGACGTCGGCGGCGGCAGCGGCGCGTGGGCGGTGCCGCTCGCCCGTCTCGGCTGCGCGGTCACGGTCGTCGACAACAGCCCGAACGCGCTCGCCGCCCTCCACCGCCGGGCCCGCGACGCGGGCGTGCACGAACTCGTCACCCCGGTGCAGGGCGACGTGGACGCGCTCGCCGACGTCGCCCCGGCCGGCGGGGCCGACCTGGTGCTCGGCCACGGGCTGCTCGAGGTCGTCGACGACGCCGCGGCCGCGGTGTCGGCCCTCGCCACGGCCGCCGCCGCGGGCGGCGCCGTCTCCGTGCTCGTCCCCGGCCGGTACGCCGCAGTGCTGGCCCGCACCCTCGCCGGCAGGCTCGCCGAGGCCCGGTCACTGCTGGTCGACCCGGACGGGCGGCTCGGGCCCGGCGACGCGCTGCGCAGGCGCCTCGACGCGGGCACGCTGCGCGCGCTGCTGGAATCCGCCGGCACCCTGCGGGTCGAGGTCCTGCAGGGCGACGGGGTGCTGGAGGGCTGGATCCCCGGCTCCGTGCGCGACGGTGGCCCGGCCGCCACGCGGGAGGTCGCCGAGTTGGAGCATCTCGCGGCCGCCGCTCCGCCCCTGCTCGACGTCGCCGCCCGCCTGCACGCCCTGGCCCGCCGCACCTGACGCCTGCTGCTCGGCGCATCGGGCACACCGTTCGTCGACGCCGCGGAGCTGATCACAGTGTGGTCACGGTCGCGGCACGAGATCGTTGCGCCTCGCCGACTCGATGTGACGGAGTAGGCACGCGGGGTGTATGGCGCCGCCGCCTGATCCGTTCGCGGCTCCCACACCTGCGGGGATGCCGGCCGGAGGGCTCCGGGGGTGCTGTGTTCACGGTGCGCATCCGGTGATCCGGAAAGATCGACCCGTCCGCTCGACGAGTCCGGGTAGTCGGCGGGCGTTCAGGCTCGTATCCTCATCATCAGACGCCCAGCCTGGGCGCTCGTCGCGTCGTTCCGGCACCATGGAATATGACCCGACAGGATGAACAGTGCCGGAGGTGAAGCCGTGCCCCTCTCCGAGCACGAGCAGCGGCTGCTCGAACAGATCGAGCGCGCTCTCTACGCCGAGGACCCCAAGTTCGCGTCGACCGTGCGCGGTGGGCGGTTGCGCAAGCCAACACGCCGCCGTCGCCTCCAGGGCGTGGCCCTGTTCGTCGTGGGTCTCGTGCTGCTCGTCGTCGGCGTCGCCGTGCCCACGCTGTGGCTGGGAAGTTTCCCGGTGTTGAGCGTGGTCGGGTTCCTCATGATGCTCGGAGGCGCCGTACTCGCGGTCACCTCCGTGGGCAAGAGCGGCCAGGCAGCGCCGGCGAAGAACGCCGAGCCCGACAAGAACCGCTTCACCGGCCGGATGGAAGAGCGCTTCCGCCGCCGCTTCGAGCAGGAATAACCCGCAGCACGCACTCCGCGGACCCCACACATCCCGGCTCCGGTATGTGTGGGGTCCGCGGTGTTGTTCGGTGCCGCGGTGTTCAGCGCGAGGTGATCGCCTCGGACTCGGAGCGGCCACCGGCCCGCGCCCGAGACCGGCGCTCCCGCACCCGCTGCACCACCGACCGGGGCAGCATCCGGCCTCGCAGCGAGAGCCCGCTCCCGGCCGAGATGCCGGCCGCGACGGCCCGCACCGGCTCGTCCAGCTCACCCGCACCGGGGTGGGTGCCGCCGTACCAGCTCGACTCGACCGCGCCGATCACCTGGCGCAGGGCCTGCTGCGCGTCCGGCTCGAGGTGGTGTTCGCGCACGAGGCGGCGGGCGGCGGACCGAACGGTGTCGCTCGGCGGGGTGTCGGCGCCGCGGTCGGTCGACTCCGCCAGGAGCTCGTCCCAGCCCGCGCCGGCCGCCTCCGGGCCGCCGCGGGCCACGGCGGCGAGACGTCGCCTGCGGTCGCGGATCCGCATCGTGGCCGGTATCAGCGCGGCCAGAACGGCCAGCAGCGCCGCGATGAACGGCCAGACCGGGATGTCGACGCCCGGCGACTCGACGGACGGCGCCGCGTCCGGCTGGGTCGGCTCGGGCGTGCTGGGCTCGGGGCCCTGGTCCTCCCCGGGCAGCGGGTCGGGTGCGGGCGCGTCCTCGGCCGGGGCGCTCTCCTGGCTGGACAGCTCGGCCTCGGCCTCCTCCACGTAGGGCGGGTCGATCCGGCGGCCGTCCGTGAGCGGGGTGGGGTCGAAGGCCGTCCACCCGACGCCGGGGAACCAGGCCTCGACCCACGCGTGGGCGTCCGACGTGCTGATCGTGCGGTGGTCGCCCTCGTCCGTGCCGGCCGTGAAGCCGATGGCGACCCGCGCGGGCACGCCGACCGTCCGCAGCATCACGGCCATCGCCGAGGCGAACTGCTCGCAGTAGCCGGTCTTGCCGACCGTGAGGAACTCGACGAGGGCGTCGTCACCGGAGCCGGGTGCGGTCTGGAGGCTGTAGGTGAACTCCGACCCGGCGCCTGCGAACCAGTTCTGGATCGCGAACACGCGGTCGAACCCCGGCCCGGCGTTGCCGATGACTTCCTTCGCGATCTGGCCGACGCGCGGGTCGACGCCGGTGGTGTCGAGGTACTCGAGGCCCACACCGTCGATGCCCTGGGCGGCGCGCAGCTGTTGCATCGACGGGGTCGGCAGCACCGCGCGCTGCCGCCAGCCGTCCTCCTGCCGGGGACGCCCGGTGTAGCCGGTGCCGCTGGCGGCGTCGTACAGCCACTGCGTCTCGGGCAGGTCGGCGACGTCGATCGGCTCGCCGTAGAGCGGGAGCCAGTAGTCGCGGAAGGCGAGGTTGGTGATGTCGACGTCGACGAAGTCGCCCGGCACGTCGGGCTGCTGCTGCACCGGCCCGGGGAGCGGGATGCCGGGCGCGGGGCGGGTGGCCTCCCACCCCTGGTCCGGGATGAACTGCCGGAGGGTGAGCGCGCGCATGTAGGTGGGGCGGGTGAGGCCGCGGACCTCGAACAGCTCCGCCGGGGTGGTCTGCTCGAGCTGCCCGCGCAGCGCCGCGAACGGGGTGAGGCCGATCGATCCCGTCTGCCCGCTCCCACCGCCGCCTGCGAACCGTCCGGACGTGCCGATGAACGGCGTGACGAGGCCGATGCCGAGCGCCACGACGACGGCCCCGGCCACGAGCGCTGTGCCCCCCGTGAGCTGGCTGTGCAACCCTCCCGCGGCCACCAGCAGCAGGCCGAACCCGGCTGCGGCGCCGGCCATCGCCCACCACGGCAGGAGCTGGTCGGCCAACGCCGCCGGCACCGCGAACACCGCGAGGAGCGGCACCCCGGCCGCGGCGGGGGCGCGGGCGAGCACCGCCGCCACGTACACACCGGCCGCGAGCAGCCCGAACGCGACCGTGACGAGGAAGAGGATCTCCGGGGTGGCCGCGACCGGCGCCGTACTGGTGTTGATCTGCTGGCCGGCACCGCCGAGGAGCGTGCCGAGGTGGCTCAACGCGCCGGGTCCGGGAAGGAACCCGAGCAGCGCGCCGTCGCCGAAGAAGATCGTGACGACCAGGAGCACCCCGACGCACTGGCCGATCACGGTGACGATCGGCCCGAAGCGGTGCAGCACCAGGCCGGCGCCGACCACGACCGCGACGGCCGCGAGCGCGTACCCGATCCAGGAGGTGCCTTGGACGACGGCCGTGACCGGCCCGCCGGCGAGCAGCACCGCCAAGCCGGACGCGAGCGTCGCGAGCCAGGGCACCCGGCGTTCGGGTGCGGTCGGCTTCGGTGCGGCGGGTGGGTCGGGCGGTGTCTGCGGTGTCTCGGTGGCCGGGGCGGGCCTGCGCCGGCGGGGTGCCTGCGCGGTCTCGGCCGGGGGGCGCTTCGCGGGTGCGGGATCCGGCCGCGACGGCGGGGTGGTGGATCGCGTCATCGCCGCCCCGCGAAGGTGGGTGAGGCGCCGGCGACCAGCTGGTCCCAGACCTGGCCAGGGGTCATCGCCGCGGTGGCGACCGCGACGTGCCAGCCGGCGCGCCGCAGCGCGGACGTGCTCTCGACGGCGGAGCTGCGGCCGCCCGCGGGGTCCCACGTCGCGGTGTCGCAGAGCACCGCGTGGCCCCCACCGGGGTGGCGGGTGGCCAGCGCGTCGACCTCGCCGGGGGTGACCGCCCCCAGCACGGCGAGCACCTCGGTGCCCGCGGTGAGCTCCGGCCCGCCGAAATCGTTGCGGGCGGACGGCCGGAGGCCGGCGAGCGCGTCGAGCATCTGCTCACGCCCGGATGCCGAGCCCGGTGGCGTGAGCTCGACGCCGTCCTCGGTGACGAGGGTGACCGGCTCGCCGCGCGCGAAGAGGTGCACGCACACGCTGGCGGCGAGGCTGACCGCGAACTCCAGGCTCGAGTCGACGCCTCGCCCGCGGTGGGCGGCATCGCGGCGGTCGAGCAGCAGGGCCATCCCGCCGCGCCACGGCCGCTCCTCGAGCCGCACCATCAGGTCGTCGTGCCGGGCCGAGCTGCGCCAGTGCACCCGGCGCAGCTCGTCGCCCTGCCGGTAGGGCCGGACCAGCACGTCGGTGGCGCCCTGACCCTGATGGCTGAGCGCGGCGCCCGCCGTGCCCTCACCGGCGCCCATCGCGGGTGGCACGCCACGCAGCGGCACGACGCGGGGGAGGACCACCAGCCGCTGCGGTTCCGCGAGCTCCTGGTCGAACTCGGCGAGCCCGAGCGGGTCGGTGGCGGTGCCGGTGAGCGGGCCGACCCGGTGCACGCCGCGCAACAACGGCTGCAGGGGATAGGTCAGGGTGGCGGTGCCGCGGCTGGAGAGCCGGTGCACCGTGAACCTCGGCGGGGCGTCGGCCTGCGGCCCCGCGGCGTCGGGCGCGGCGTCGACCAGCCGCAGCGCGCCGAGCAGCGGGCCGCCCTCGAGCTGGAGCTCGACGTCGACGGAGGAACCGACCGACACCCGCGGCGGCTCGAGCGTGCGCTCGGCCCGGACCGCTCGGCGGGTGCGCGACGCGAGCAGCAGCGCGAGCAGCGGCAACACCGCCACGAACACGCCGACGCGCAGGAGGTCACGCTCGTCCAGGATGACGGCGCACACCGAGGTGGCGCCGCCGCCCGCGAGCAGGCAGCGCCCGCGGGTCGTGAGGCCGGAGAAACGTCCGCCGGGACCCACGCGTCAGCCGCCCCGGGGCGCCGGTACCGGGTGACGGCCGAGCAGGCTGCGGACGATGTCGACGGCGGAGCGGCGGGACGCCAGCGCGTCGGGGGTGAGCATCAGGCGGTGGGCGAGCACCGGTACCGCCACGGCCTGCACGTCGTCGGGCACCACGAAGCCGCGGCCGGCGAGCGCGGCCTGGGCGCGGGCGGTGCGCACGAGCTGCAGGGTGGCCCGGGGGGACGCGCCCAGCCGGACGTCCGGGATGCGGCGGGTGGTGCCGACGAGCTCCACGCAGTACTGGCGCACCTCCGGCCCGACCCGCACGCGGCGGACGGCGTCGATCACCGCGCGCAGGCGGCGGGCGTCGGTGACCGGTCGCAGCATGTCGAGCGGGTCGGCCGCGCTGTGCTCGTCGACCATCGCGAGCTCGGCCGCGGGGTCGGGGTAGCCGACGCTGACCCGTGCCGTGAACCGGTCGCGCTGGGCCTCGGGGAGTGGGTAGGTGCCGTCCATCTCCACCGGGTTCTGCGTGGCCACGACCATGAACGGGCTCGCGAGCGCGTAGGTGGCGCCGTCGACGGTGACCTGGTGCTCGGCCATGCACTCGAGGAGCGCCGACTGCGTCTTCGGGGAGGCGCGGTTGATCTCGTCGGCGATCACGATGTTGGCGAAGACCGGGCCCGGTCGGAACTCGAACTCCGCCGTCTGCCGGTTGAACACCGACAGACCGGTGATGTCGCCCGGCAGCAGGTCGGGGGTGAACTGCACGCGGCTCACCGAGCAGTCGATCGATCGCGCGAGCGCCTTCGCGAGGGACGTCTTGCCGACCCCCGGGACGTCCTCGACGAGCAGGTGCCCCTCGGCGAGCAGCGCGACCAGGGCGACGCGCACCACGTCGGGCTTGCCGACGATGACCCGCTGGACGTTCCCCGCGATCCGGCCGCACAGCTCCGCCACGTCACCGAGCCCAGGACCCATGTCGCCGTCCAGCCCGGGACGGCTGCTCGTCGCGGTCACGAGTGCTCCTCCGGTGACCTCGCAAGCATGGCCACGTGCCCTCCTCCGTGGTCTTCTCACGCGTCCCCTGGGGCGAGACGCGTGTCCAGTCTGTCAAACGGTTGCTCGCGGCTCCCCTCGATGGGGTGTCGCAAAGCTTCCCCACTCTGCCCCACCTCGTCCGTCTGTGCGCTCTCCGTGCGCCGTACGGGTGGCGGGGAGCGAGCAGTAGCAGCCTGAATCCAGGCCTTGGAGGGGCGGCCGCTCACCGTCCGTGGCCGCCAACCGTCGCGCGAGCGGGTGGTCCCCCACCTTGCCCCACCTCACCTGACCAGGGGTTTTCCCTCTCTTTTCCCGGACGGTGAGCGGTTGTCGGAGTTGACGGTGGGGCGAAGTGGGGTAATGTGGTGATCGCTGGGGCACAACGGGGCCGCAGGTGGAGGTGGGGCCGGTGTTCCTCGGCACCTACACCCCAAGGCTGGACGACAAGGGGCGGCTCACGTTGCCCGCGAAATTCCGCGACGAGCTGCGAGGCGGGCTGATGATCACGAAGGGGCAGGACCACTGCCTGTACGTGTTCACGCGCGACGCCTTCACGGAGCTCGCGCAGAAGGTCGCATCCGCGCCGCTGACGAGCGAGTCGGCCCGCGTCTTCCAGCGCAACCTCTTCTCCGGCACCGACGAGCAGAACCCCGACGGCCAGGGTCGCATCGCCATCACCCCCGAGCTGCGCCGCTACGCGGGGCTGGCGAAGGACTGCGTGGTGATCGGCGCGTTCACGCGCGCCGAGATCTGGGACGCCGAGGCCTGGCAGCGGTACCAGGACCAGAACGAGGACACCTACGCGAAAGCGCAGGAGGAGGTGCTCCCCGGACTGATCTGAGCACGAGGACGCACGAGGCGAGCAGCAGTGGGTGACATCGACTCGGCGGTGCCCCCACCCGGTAGCCCTGGCGCACCTTCCCCGGTGCCAGGTCTGCCGGGTGGAGGCATCACCGGATCGACCGGATCGAACGGGCCGGAACGGACCGGCCGACCGACGCGGGGGCGTGGGGGCGGCGACACGGGGCAGGGAGGTGTGCGGTGGGGCAGCACGACCACGAGGGCGGGCCAGCTGGGGCCAGACACGTCCCCGTGGCCCTGCCCCGGGTCGCCGAACTGCTGCGGCCGGCGCTCGCCGACCGGCCCGCGGTGCTCGTCGACACCACCCTCGGCCTCGGCGGGCACGCCGCCGCGCTCCTCGCCGAGCACCCCCGGCTCACGCTGGTGGGGCTCGACCGGGATCCGGACGCGCTCGCCGTGGCCCGGCGCAGGCTCGCCGCCCACGCCGACCGGATCCACCTCGTGCACGCCGTGTACGACCGCATCGCCGACGTGCTCGGAGAACTGGGGCTTCCCCGGGTCGAGGGCGTGCTGTTCGACCTCGGTGTCTCGTCCTTGCAGCTCGACGCCGACGAGCGCGGCTTCTCCTACTCGCGCGACGCCGACCTCGACATGCGGATGGATCCCACCACGGGGCCCACGGCCGCCGAGGTCCTCAACTCGTACCCGGTGCCGCAGCTCGCCCGGGTGTTGCGTGAGTACGGCGAGGAGCGGTTCGCGGGCCGGATCGCCGCCGCCGTCGCCCGCAGGCGGGTCGAGGCGCCGCTTCGGCGCAGCGCCGAGCTCGTCGAGCTGCTCTACGACGTGGTTCCCGCGGCGTCCCGGCGCACCGGCGGCCACCCGGCGAAGCGCACGTTCCAGGCGCTGCGCATCGAGGTCAACGGCGAGCTGGACGCGCTGCGTGCCGCTCTGCCCGCGGCCGTCGACGCGCTCGCCGTCGAGGGCCGGATCGTCGTGCTCGCCTACCACTCGCTGGAGGACCGCATGGTGAAGCGGGAGCTCACGGCCCGGGCGTCGTCCCGCACGCCGGTGGACCTGCCCGTCGAGCTGCCCGGGCACGGGCCCGAGCTGCGCCTGCTCACCCGAGGGGCCGAGCAGGCGAGCGCGGAGGAGATCAGCGAGAACCCGCGGGCGGCCCCGGTCCGCCTGCGTGCCGCCGAACGCATCCGGGAGGCGGCGTGACGGTCCAGCAGCAGGAAGTGGTGGTGTCATGAGTGCTCCAGTCGCCGAGCGCGGGCGCACCGCCGTCCGGGGCCGCACCGCGGCGATCCCGGCGCAGCGGGGCGCCGTTGCCGCCCCCGTCGCGCCCACCGCCGATCCGGCGGCAGGCGGGCGGAGGAAGGCGTACGCGGGCCGCGACGAGCGGGCGCGCCGCGGCGCGGGCGTGCGTCCGGAACGCACCGCGGCCCCCGCAGGTCGGCCGCAGTTCGTGCTGCTGATCATGGTGCTGCTCGCCGCCGGGCTCGTGGCCACGCTGTGGCTGTCGACGGCGGCCGCGGCCGACTCGTACCGGCTCCAGGACGCCACCGCCGATGCCCGGGTGCTCAGCGAGCAGGCCGAGCGGCTGAAGCAGGACGTCGCCGTGCTCGCGTCGGCGCCGGAGCTCGCCCGTCGCGCGGGCGACCTGGGCATGGTCCCGGTGCGGGACCCGGCGCGGCTCGTGGTGGCGGCGGACGGTGGGGTGGAGGTCGTCGGGCAGCCGCGGGCCGCGGTCGCCCCGCCACCGCCTGCCCCGCCGGCGCCACCCGAGGGCACGCAACCACCCGCGGCCGACGGCGCGACCCCCGAGGGCACGACCCCCGAGGGCACGACTCCGGAAGCCGGCGCGTCCCCGGGCGACTCGGCGCGGCTCGCCGCTTCCGACACCGAGGAGGCCGGGACCCCCGCGGTGGACGGCGACACCCCGGCCGAGGGCGCCCGTGACGACGAGTCCGGGCAGGGTGCGGCGGATGCCGACACCGACGGCGGCGAGGACACCGGCCAGGACGCCGGGCGGGGCACCGAGGCCCGCGCGGACGGCGGCGCGACGGACGCCGGCTGATGCCGACGGCCCCGCCCCGGCCCCGGGCCGCCGGCGCGGCCCGCCAGCAGTCGTCGCCGAGGCCGTCCGCGCCTCGGCGCCCGCCCGACCAGGCCGTGCTGGGCGCGCGCAGGCTCCGGATCGGCCGGGTGCTGCTCGTGGTGGTGCTGGCGGTCGCGACGCTCAAGCTCGTGGTCGTCCAGACCGTGGAGGCGGGCGAGCTGAGCGCCGCCTCGCAGCGCCAGTCGACGACGAACATCCGGCTGCCGGCCGAGCGCGGCGCGATCCTGGACCGCACCGGCGAGCCGCTCGCGTTCAGCGTCGACGCGCGGGCCCTCGTCACGAACCCGCGGATGATCGCCCAGACCCGCGGGCCCGACACCCCCCGCTACGCCGCCGAGATGGCGGCGGCGGTCGCCCAGGCCACCGGGCAGGACCAGGGCGAGCTGCTCGGCCTGATCACCAGCGACCGCGGCTACGTCGTGCTCGCGAAGCTCGTCACGCCCGACGTCGCGCGCGCCCTGCGGGACCGGTTCCCCGAGATCGCGGAGGAGCGGCGCGAGGACCGGCAGTACCCGGGCGGCAGCCTCGCCGCGAACGTCGTCGGCGCCGCCACCTGGAACGCCGACGAGCGCAAGCTCACCGGCCGCGTGGGCCTCGAAAGCTCCCAGGACAACCTGCTCGCCGGCTTCGAGGGGCTGCGCGTCGTCGACACGGCGGAGAACTCGAACGCCGTCATCCCGGGGAGCACCCGCTTCGAGCGGGCCGCCGTGCAGGGCTCGGACCTGCAGCTCACCCTCGACTCCGACCTGCAGTACACCGTGCAACAGGCGCTCGCCGACTACGTGCAACGCACGGGCGCGGACCCGACGTCGTCGGCCGTGGTCCTCGACGCGCGCACCGCCGAGGTCCTGGCGATGGCGAACGGCCAGACGTTCGATCCGCGGGACCTGTCCCACGCGTCGCCGGACCAGCTGGGCAACACGGCCGTGCAGTACACGTTCGAACCGGGGTCGGTGAACAAGGTCGTCACGATGGCCGCGGCGCTGGAGTACGGCGTCGCCGGCCCGAACGACATCCTGACGGTGCCGGGCAGCATCCACGTCGCCGACCGCACCATCCGCGACGCGTGGGACCACGGCACCGAGCGCTTCACGCTGACCGGTGTGCTGGCGAAGTCCTCGAACGTCGGCACGATCATGACGGCTCAGCGGGTGGGGGAGGAGCGCTTCGCCGACATGCTCGCCCGCTTCGGCCTCGGCCAGCGCACCGACGTGGGCCTGCCCGGCGAGGAGCCGGGTCAGGTGCCGCCGCGGTCGTCCTGGTCGGGTTCGACGTTCGGCAACCTGCCCATCGGGCAGGGCCTCACGATCACGACGTTGCAGATGGCGGAGATGCTGCAGGTCGTCGCGAACGACGGGGTACGGGTGCCGCCGCGGATCGTCGAGGGCACCACCGGGCCGGACGGCGTGAAGGTCACCCCACCCCCGCCCGCGCCCGTGCGGGTGATCTCGCCCGAGACCGCCGCCACCCTGCGGACGATGCTCACCGCCGTCACCCAGGACGCGCACGGCCAGCGCGGCACCGGCCACCAGGCCGCGGTGCCGGGGTACGTGGTGGCCGGGAAGACCGGCACCGCGCAGCAGGTGAACCCGGCGTGCGGCTGCTACTCCTCGCAGCTGCACTGGATCAACTTCGCCGGGATGCTGCCCGCCGAGAACCCGCGGTACGTCATCGCGATCATGCTCGACGCCCCCGACCCGGGTACGAGCGCGGCGCCGCTGTTCCACGACATCGCCACCTACATAGCTCAGCGCGAGCGCCTGCCGGTGAGCGACGAACCGCAGCCGGTGCAGATGTTGCAGCTGCCGTAGGGCCTGGGGGCGGCATGGAGCGGTTCGTCCGGGACGGAGAGGTCACGCTCTGCGTCGAGGGCATCGGGGCGCCTTCCGATCCCCCTCTGCTGCTCGTCGGGGGCAACTCGGGCTCCATGGACTTCTGGGACGACGAGCTGTGCGCGCGGTTCGCCGCCGGCGGGCGGTACGTCATCCGCTACGACCCCCGCGACACCGGCCGCTCGGCGCAGTGGCCCGCCGGGAAGCCCGGCTACGACGGCGTCGACCTCGCCGAGGACGTCCTGCGCGTCCTCGACGGCCTCGGGATCGCCTCGGCGCACCTGATCGGCGTCTCGTCGGGCGGGGCGATCGCGCAGCGCGCCGCCGTGGAGCACCCGGGCCGCGTCCGGACGCTCACGCTCGTCGCCACGTCGATCGGCGGGCCGGCGAGCGTGTCGTGGGACGACCTGCCACCGTCCACCGAGGCGGTGCAGGCGTCGTTCGCGCAGCCCGCCTCCGAGCCCGACTGGGCCGACCGCGAGGCGGTGATCTCCTACGTCGTCGCCGAGGAGCGGGTGTTCGCAGGCACGCTGCCCGCGGACGAGGAGCGGCTGGCCGCGATCGTCCGCCGGGCCTTCGACCGCACTCCGGACATGGCGGCCGCGTGGAAGAACCACTGGATCGCCGAGCCGGGGCGTTCGGTGCAGGCCGGGATCGGGACCATCGCCGCGCCCACGCTGGTGCTGCACGGCACGGCCGACCCGCTCTTCCCGTACGGCCACGGGGAGGCGCTCGCGGCGGAGATCCCCGGTGCCCGGCTGGTCCCGCTGCGGGGGATGGGCCACCAGATGCCGCCGCCGCAGGTGTGGGACGTCCTGGTGACCGAGGTCCTGGGGCACACCTCCGATCGATGACCCGCTGCGCGCGCTGTGCGGTCGGCGAGGGCCCGCGGACCCTGCGCGGATCACGCTCCGTGCGCGTTCGTGCCGACGGACGCGCACGCTGGGCCGTCCGGCGCGCGGACGGGTGACGCGCGGGCGGTGCGCGCAGGGGCGCCGGGTGGCGCGCCGGTAGCCTTCCGCGACGTGTCACCCGCGCGCGAAGCCCCTCCTTCCCCGGCCGGCGCACCGCCGCGTCCGCGGGTGGTGCGCCCGGTGACGCTCGATGTGCTCGGCGCCGCCATCGGGGTGCCGGCGAGCGGCGCGGCGACCGTCACCGGCGTCACGCTGCGGGCATCCGACGCGCGCCACGGCGACCTGTTCGCCGCCCTCCCCGGCACCCGCGCGCACGGGGCCGACTACGCCGCCGTGGCCGTCGCCGGGGGTGCGGTGGCCGTGCTCACCGACCCGGCAGGCGCCCGGCGGCCCGCGCTCGCCGGGGTCCCGCTCCTGGTGCACCCGCGCCCGCGTGAGGTGCTCGGTGTCCTGGCCGCGCGCGTCCACGGCGACCCGACGGCGCGCCTGCGCGTGATCGGCGTCACCGGCACCAGCGGCAAGACCACCACGGCGCACCTGCTCGAGGCCGGGCTCGCGGCCGCGGACCGCGCCACCGGGCTCGTCGGCACCGTCGGTACGCGCATCCACGGCAGGCGCCTGCCCGCCGCGCTCACCACGCCGGAGGCGCCCGACCTGCAGGCGCTGTTCGCCGTGATGGCCGAGGACGGCGTCACCGACGTGGCGATGGAGGTCTCCAGCCACGCGCTCGCCATGGGCCGGGTGGGCGGCACCCGGTTCGCCGTGGCCGCCTTCACCAACCTGTCGCAGGACCACCTGGACTTCCACCGCGACATGGAGGACTACTTCGAGGCCAAGGCCGCGCTCTTCGACGGCCGGGCGGGGCACGCGGTCGTCTGCGTCGACGACGAGTGGGGGCGGCGGCTGGCCGCCCGCACCCCGGGCGCGGTCACCGTGTCCATCGCCGGGCCCGCGGCGTGGCGCGGCGTCGACGTGCGCACCGGCCCCGACGGCACCCAGACGTTCACGGCCGTCGCCCCCGACGGCGCGCAGCTGCCGGTGCGGCTGCAGCTGCCCGGGGCGTTCAACGTGGCCAACGCCGTGGTGGCGCTCGCGTGCCTCGACGCCGTCGGGGTTCCCGCCGCGGTGGCCGCCGAGGGCTTCGCCGGCGTGGCGGTGCCCGGGCGGATGCAGCGGATCGAGGAGGGACAGCCGTTCCTCGCGATCGTCGACTACGCCCACAAGCCCGGCGCCGTGGCCGCGCTGCTCGACGCGCTGCGCCCGCAGGTGCCGGGCCGGCTGATCGTCGTGCTGGGCTGCGGTGGCGACCGCGACCGCGGCAAACGCCCGATGATGGGCGCCGCCGCCACGGCGCGCGCGGAGCTGCTCGTCGTCACCGACGACAACCCGCGCACCGAGGACCCGGCCGGGATCCGGGCGGAGATGCTCGCCGGGGCGCGGGCCGAGCCGGGCGCGGGCGACCTGATGGAGATCGGTGACCGGCGAGCCGCGATCGCGGCCGCGGTGGCCTGTGCGCAACCGGGGGACGCCGTCGTCGTTGCCGGGAAGGGGCACGAGACGGGCCAGGAGGTGGCCGGCGTCAAACACCCCTTCGACGACGCCGCCGAGGTGGCGGCGGCCCTCAGCGCCGCGCTGCAGGGCACGCGGTAGCGAGGCCTGTGCCCACGGATGATCGGATACGCTCGATGAGCAGGAAGAGAGCATGATCGAGATGCGGCTGGCCGATGTTGCCGCCGTCACCGGTGGGCGCCTCCACCGGGCCTCAGGGGACGAGCGGGTCACCGCCGTCGAGTTCGACTCGCGCGCGATCGCTCCGGGCGGCCTGTTCGTCGCCCTGCCGGGCGAGCGGGTCGACGGACACTGCTATGCCGCCGCCGCGATGGCGGCCGGCGCCGTGGGGGTGCTCGCCGGGCGCGAGGTCGATGCGCCCGCCGTCATCGCGCCGCCGGTGGCCCGGCAGGCGGGCACCTACCTCGACGAGAGCGACCACGACGGCGCGGGTGCCGCGGTGCTGGCCGCGCTCGCGGCGCTCGCCGGTCACGTGGTGCGGGCCCTGCCGGCCACCACCGTCGTCGGGGTCACCGGCAGCTCCGGAAAGACCTCCACGAAGGACCTGCTCGCCGCCGTGCTCGCCCCGCTCGGGCCCACGATCGCGCCGCCGGGGTCGTTCAACAACGAGCTCGGCCTGCCGTGGACGGTGCTGCGCGCCGGCCCCGACACCCGCCACCTCGTGCTCGAGCTCTCCGCCCGCGGCGCGGGGCACATCGCGCGGCTCGCCGCCGTGGCCCGGCCGCGGATCGGGGTCGTGCTCAACGTCGGGCGCGCGCACGTCGGCGAGTTCGGCTCGGTGGCGGCGATCGCGCAGGCCAAGGGCGAGCTGGTGGAGGCGCTGCCCCCGGACGGCGTGGCCGTCCTCAACGCCGACGACGCCCTCGTCGCCGCGATGGCCGACCGCACGGCGGCGCGGGTGGTGACCGTCGGGCGGGGCGATGCCCTCGTCCGCGCCGAGGACGTGCGCCTCGACGGCGGGCGGGCCCGCTTCACCCTGGTGGCCCCCGCCGGGCGCGCCCCCGTGACGCTGCGGCTCGTGGGCGAGCACCACGTGGGCAACGCGCTCGCCGCCGCGGCGGTCGCACTGGAGCTCGGCGGCACGCCGGAGGGCGTCGCCGCGGCCCTGAGCGCCGCGGAGCCGGCGTCGAGGTGGCGGATGGAGGTCACCGACCGCGCGGACGGGCTCACCGTCGTCAACGACGCCTACAACTCCAACCCCGAGTCGATGCGGGCCGCGCTGTCCGCCCTCGCCGCGCTCGGCGCGGGCAACCGGCGCACGTGGGCGGTGCTGGGCCGGATGGCCGAGCAGGGCGACGGGACCGTCGCCGCCCACGCCGAGGTCGCGGCACTGGCCCGCAAGCTGGGCATCGACCGGCTCGTCGCGGTCGACACCGCCGACTACCCGGGAGCCCGCCGGACCTCCGACGTGGACGAGGCCGTGGACCTGCTGCGGGCCGAGGCCGGGCCGGGTGACGTCGTGCTGGTGAAGGCGTCCCGCGCGGCCGGGCTGGAACGGGTGGCCGAGGGGCTGCTGCGCGCGCCGGGACCGGTGCCCCGGTGAGAGGTGTCTTCATCGCCGCAGGCGTCGCGCTCGCGGTCTCGATCCTGCTGACCCCCTACCTCATCCGGTTCTTCGCGAGGCAGGGGTTCGGGCAGGAGATCCGGGCCGAGGGGCCGCAGAGCCACCAGTCGAAGCGCGGCACCCCCACCATGGGCGGCGTCGCGATCCTGCTCGCGATCTGGCTTGGCTACGTGATCTCGCACCTGCTGACGGGCGAGCCGATCACGGCGTCCGCGCTGCTCGTGCTGTTCCTCACCACGGCGCTGGGCATCGTCGGCTTCCTCGACGACTTCATCAAGCTGCGCCGGGCCCGCAACCTCGGCCTCAACAAGACCTCGAAGACCGTGGGCCAGGTGCTCACCGCCACGATCTTCGGCATCCTCGCGCTGCGGTTCGCCAACGCCGACGGGCTCGCCCCGGCCTCGGACAGCCTCTCGTTCGTACGCGACATCACGGTGCTGTCGTTCGGCGCCATCGGCTTCGTGCTGCTCGCCAACCTCATCATCGCCGGCTGGTCGAACGCGGTGAACTTCACCGACGGCCTCGACGGGCTCGCGGCCGGCACCGGGGCGATCGTGCTGGCCACGTACACGATCATCGGGTTCTGGCAGTTCCGCAACAACTGCGCGATCGCGAGCGCCGCGGGCTGCTACCAGGTGCGCGACCCCCTCGACGTCGCGCTCGTCGCGGCCGCGGCGATGGGCGGCTGCATCGGGTTCCTCTGGTGGAACGCCGCCCCCGCCCGGATCTTCATGGGCGACACCGGCTCGCTCGCCATCGGCGGGCTGATCGCCGGGCTGTCGATCGTCACGCGCACCGAACTGCTGCTCGTGGTGATCGGCGGGGTGTTCGTGGTGGAGGTGCTGTCGGTGGCCGTGCAGATCGCGGTGTTCCGCACCACCCGCCGCCGCGTCTTCCGGATGGCGCCCTTCCACCACCACTTCGAGCTCGCCGGTTGGGCCGAGACCACGGTGATCATCCGGTTCTGGCTGCTCGCGGCCATGTGCGCCGCGCTCGGCCTCGGCCTCTTCTACCAGGAGTGGCTCACGGCCGCGGGCGGCGGCTGACCACGCCGCCCGGGGTAATCTCCCGGGCGCGCCGCGCTCTCTCGTTGCAGCAAAGCCACTTCCACGCAACGAGATGGCATGAAAGTGGCTCTGCTGCAATCCGACCGACCCCCGGGAGCGTGAACCGCACCATGACGCCCGAGGACCTGGCCGGCGCACCGGTGCTCGTGGCCGGGGCCGGGGTGTCCGGGCTCGCCGCGGCCGAGGCGCTCGTCGGGGTCGGGGCGCGGGTCACCGTCACCGACGCCCGTCCGGCCGCGCTGGCCGACCTCCCGCCGGGCGCCGAGCCCGGGGACGACCAGGACGGCGTGCCCGCAGGCACCGCGCTCGTCGTCACCTCCCCGGGGCGCCGCCCGGACCACCCGCTGGTCGCCGCGGCCGCCGCGGCCGGCGCCCCGCTGGTGGGGGAGCCGGAGCTCGCCTGGTGGCTCGCGCAGGCGCGGGAGCATCCTCCGACGTGGCTCGCGATCACCGGCACCAACGGCAAGACCACCACCACCGGCATGCTCGCGGCGATGCTGCGCGCCGCCGGCCGCGACGCCGTGGCCTGCGGCAACATCGGCTACCCGGTCGTCGCGGCGGTACGCGCGGGCCACGAGGTGCTCGCCGTGGAGCTGTCCAGCTTCCAGCTGCACTGGTCGCCGTCGATCCGGCCGTACGCCGGGTGCGTGCTCAACGTGGCCGACGACCACCTCGACTGGCACGGCTCGTTCGCCGCCTACGCGGCCGCGAAGGCCGGGGCGCTGCGGGCGGACGTCGCCGTCGCCGGGGTGGACGACCCCGCGGCCGCTGCGCTGCTCGCCGCGGCGCCCGCGCCCCGGCGGATCGGCGTCACCCTCGGCGAACCGGCGCCCGGCCAGCTGGGGGTGGTCGACGGGATGCTCGTGGACCGCGCCTTCTGCGACGACCCGGACGGCGGGCGGCTCGTCGAGGCGGCCGCCGTGCACCCGGCCGGTGCCCCGGGTATCGCCGACGCGCTCGCGGCCGCCGCACTCGCCCGGGCCGTGGGCGTCGGGCCGGACGCCGTCCGCGCCGGCCTCGACGACTTCCGGCCCGGCCCGCACCGCGGCGGGGTGGTCGCCACCGCGGGCGGGGTGCGGTACGTCGACGACTCCAAGGCCACCAACCCGCACGCTGCCGCCGCGTCGCTCGCCGCGCACGCCCCCGCTCCGATCGTGTGGGTCGTGGGCGGGCTGCTGAAGGGCGCCTCCGTCGACGACCTCGTCGCGCGGAACGCCCGCCGCCTCCGCGGCGCCGTCGTGATCGGCAGCGACCGGGCCGAGATCATCGCCGCGCTCGCGCGACACGCGCCCGACCTCCCCGTCGTCGAGGTCGTGCCGGGCGACGATGCCACCATGCCGACCGACGTCATGACGACCGCAGTCCGGCGGGCCGCTGCCCTCGCAAGGCCCGGCGACGTCGTCCTGCTCGCTCCGGCCGCGGCCTCGATGGACCAGTTCGCCGACTACGCCGAGCGCGGCCTGAGGTTCGCCGAGGCGGCGACCTCGCTGGGGACGGCGCCATGACCGTGCCGTTGCCGCGGGGCGGGGAGCGGGGCCGGGGCGTGCGTGCGGCGTCCAGGACCGCGTCGCGGGGCGGTGGGGCGAGGACGGCGGTGGCGCGGCGCATCGCGGTGCGGCCGAACGCGCTCCGGCTCGCGATCGGCCGCACGGCCGCGGCGCTCGGCCAGTGGCTGCGCCGCCCCCTCACGTCGCTGCACCTCGTGCTCGGCGTCTTCGGCCTGTTGACGTTGTTCGGGCTGGTCATGGTGCTGTCGGCGTCGTCGGTGGAGTCGCTCACCGCGGACGGGTCGTCGTACTCGGTGTTCACCCGCCAGCTGATGTTCTGCGGGCCCGGCCTGCTGATGTTCTGGCTCGGGCTGTGCATCTCCCCGCGCCGGCTGCGCTCGCTCGCCCCCGCCGCGCTCGTCGTCGGCGTGCTGGCGCTGGTCGCGGTGCTGTTCGTCGGGGACACCCGCAACGGGTCGCGGGCCTGGTTCGCCCTCGGAGCGTTCTCGGTGCAGCCGTCCGAGGCGGTGAAGGTGGCGCTCACCCTGTGGGGTGCGCACGTGCTCGTGGCCCGCAAGGCCGTCATGCACCGCTGGAAGTACGCGCTGTCACCGGTCGTGCCGGTCACGGTGGTGCTGCTGACGCTGCTGGTGCTGCAGCCCGACCTGGGCATGACGATCTCGCTCGGCGTCGTGCTCGTGGCGCTGCTGTACTTCGGCGGCGCGCCGATGCGGCTGATCCTCGCCCTCTCCAGCGGCGCGGCGGCCGGGGCGGTGGCGCTCGCGCTCACCGCCGAGTACCGGATGAGCCGCATCACGGCCTTCCTCCACCCCGAGAACGCCGACCCGCAGGCGGCCGGCTTCCAGGCGCAGCAGGCGCTGTACTCGCTCGCCGACGGCGGGCTTTTCGGGCAGGGCCTCGGGCAGGGCCGCGCCAAGTGGAGCTACCTGCCCAACGCCCACAACGACTTCATCTTCGCGATCGTGGCCGAGGAGCTGGGCTTCATCGGGGCGTTCGCCGTGCTGGCGCTGTTCGCCACGCTCGCCTACACGGGCTTCCGGATCGCCGCGCGCAGCGCCGACCCGTGGCTGCGGCTCGTGGTGGCGACGTCCACGACGTGGCTCGTCACCCAGGCCGCCATCAACATCGGGTACGTCGTGGGGCTGCTGCCGGTGACCGGGCTGCAGCTCCCGCTGATCTCCTCGGGAGGCACGTCCCTCGTGGTCACCATGTTCGTCTTCGGGGTGCTGGCCAACGCGGCGCGGCACGAACCCGAGGCCATCGCGGCGCTCAAGCAGCACCAGAGCAGCATCGCGCGGCTGCTGAGGCTGCCGCCGCCCCAGCCGTACCGGGCGCCGGTCCAGCGCGGGCGGGTGCGGTGACCGGCCCGTCCATCGTCGTCGCGGGCGGGGGGAGCGGCGGGCACATCGAGCCCGCGCTCGCGTTCGCCGACACGGTGCGCGCGTTGCGCCCGGACGCGCGCATCACCGCGCTGGGCACCGAGAAGGGCCTGGACACCACCCTGATCCCGGCCCGCGGCTACCCGCTCGAGCTGATCCCGCCGGTGCCGCTGCCGCGCCGGCCGACCGCCGACCTGCTGCGCCTGCCGGGCAAGGTCCGCGGCGCCGTCTCGCGGGTGCGCGAGGTGCTCACCGGCACCGGCGCGCAGGTGGTGGTCGGGTTCGGCGGCTACGTCGCGCTGCCCGCCTACCTGGGCGCCCGCGGGCGCGTCCCGATCGTCGTGCACGAGGCGAACGCCCGCGCCGGCCTGGCCAACAAGGTCGGTGCCCGCTTCGCCGACATCGTCGCGGTGGCGGTGCCGGGCACCGGGCTGCCCGGCGAGCGGGTGGTGGGGATGCCGCTGCGGCGGTCCATCACGGGCCTGGACCGGCAGGGGCTGCGCGCCCAGGCCCGGCAGTTCTTCGGGCTGCCGCCACAGGGGCCGGTGCTGCTCGTGTTCGGCGGCTCGCTCGGCGCGCGCACGCTCAACACGGCCGTCGCGGCCGCGCTGCCCGAGCTGCTTCGGGCCGGCGTCGCGGTGCTGCACGCGCACGGCAAGGGGGGCGAACCCGCGCCGCCCGCTCCGGGGTACCTCGGCGTGCCCTACATCGAACGGATGGACCTCGCCTACGCCGCGGCCGACGCCGTGCTCTGCCGGGCGGGCGCCACGACCGTCGCGGAGGTGTCGGCCGTGGGCCTGCCCGCCGTCTACGTGCCGCTGCCGCACGGCAACGGCGAGCAGGCGCTCAACGCCCGCCCCGTCGTGGCCGCCGGTGGCGGCGTGCTGGTGGACGACGCCGACCTCACGGGGGAGCGGGTGGCCGCCGAGCTCGTGCCGCTGCTCCACGACCCGCGCCGGCTGGCCGCGTCCGGAGCGGCCGCCCGCTCGTCCGGGCACGCCGCCGCCGCCGACACGCTCGCCCGGATGGTGCTGGAGCTGGTCGGTGCGGCACCGGAGCCGGCGACCGAGGTACTGCCGCCGTGGAGGGACAGATGAGTGCCGAGCTCGCGAAGCGCGTCCACCTGATCGGGATCGGGGGTGCCGGGATGAGCGGCATCGCGCGGATCCTGCTGGCCAGGGGCACGGCGGTGTCCGGCTCGGACGCGAAGGACTCCCGCACCGTGCTCGCGCTGCGCGCGCTGGGCGCCGACGTCGCCGTCGGCCACGACGCGGCGCACCTGCCGGAGCCGCCCGCCACCGTGGTGGTGTCGTCCGCGATCCGGGAGAGCAACCCGGAGCTCGCCGCCGCCCGCGAGCGCGGCATCCCCGTCGTGCACCGGGCGCAGGCGCTCGCGGCGCTCACCGCGGGGCGGCGCCTCGCCGCCGTCACCGGCACCGCGGGCAAGACGTCCACCACGTCGATGCTCACGGTCGCGCTGCAGCACTGCGGGCTCGATCCCTCGTTCGCGATCGGCGGTGACCTCACCGCGTCCGGCTCGGGCGCCCACGAGGGCAGCGGCGACGCGTTCGTCGTGGAGGCCGACGAGAGCGACGCCTCGTTCCTCGCCTTCTCGCCCTCGGTGGCGGTGGTGACGAACGTGGAGGCCGACCACCTCGACCACTACGGGAGCCCGGAGGCCTACGTCGCGGCGTTCGACGAGTTCCTGGGCCGGATCGTGCCCGGTGGGACGCTCGTGACCTGCGTGGACGACCCCGGCGCCGAAGCGCTCGCCGCCCGTGCCGAGGCGCGCGGCATCCGGGTGGGTCGCTACGGACGTTCCGATGCCGCGGACGCCCGGCTCCTCGACTTCCGTCCGGACGGCACCGGCGCCCGCGTCGTGCTGGTCCACGCCGGTCGCGAGCACCAGCTGCGGCTCGCCGTGCCCGGCGAGCACATGGCGCTCAACGCGCTGGGCGCCCTGCTCGCCGGGGTGGAGCTCGGCGCGGACCCGGACGCGCTGCTCGCCGGGCTCGCCGCGTTCGACGGGGTGCGGCGGCGGTTCGAGTTCCGCGGCCGGGCCGCGGGCGTCGCGGTCTACGACGACTACGCCCACCACCCGAGCAAGGTGGCGGCCCAGCTGCGCGCCGCGCGCCAGGTGGTGGACGGGCACGGCCGCGTGGTGGTGGCGTTCCAGCCGCACCTCTACTCCCGCACCCGCGACTTCGCCGCCGAGTTCGGCACCGCGCTCGGGCTCGCCGACGAGGTCGTCGTGCTCGACGTGTACGGCGCGCGGGAGGACCCGCAGCCCGGGGTGAGTGGGGCGCTGATCGCCGACGCGGTGCTGCTCCCGGCCGAGCGGGTGCGGTTCGTGCCCCGCTGGGAGGACGTGCCCGCGGTCGTGGCGGGGGTCGCCGTGGCGGGCGACCTCGTCATCACGATGGGCGCGGGCGACGTCACCGTGCTGGCGCCGGAGATCCTGCTCGAGCTGGAGCGGCGGGCGCGGTGACGGGTCGCCCGGAGCGCGTTCGGCGCGGGGACCGCGCGCTTGCCGACCGTCCGGCCGCCCGCCCACCCCGGGACCCGGAGCGCGTCCCGCGCCGTCCGGTGTCGAAGGAGCGTTTCCGGCGGCGCCGCCTCGCCGCCCTGCTGATCGCGGTGGTCCTCCTCGTCGGGCTCGGGTTCGGCGCCCGGGTGCTGCTGTACGACGCGGGCCTGTTCGACGTCGAGGCCGTGGAGGTCACCGGCGCCGCCACCGTGTCCCAGGCCGACGTCCTCGCCGCGGCCGCCGTGGCGACCGGGGTCCCGCTCGCCGCCGTCGACACGGAGGCCGTGGCCACGCGGGTGGCGGCGCTGCCGCCGGTGGAGTCGGTGCACGTCGGGAGGTCGTGGCCGCACACCGTCACCGTCTCGGTGACGGAACGGATGCCGGTGGCGACGGTCTCGACGGCGCAGGGGCCCGCGCTCGTCGACCGCTCCGGCGTGGTCTACCGGGGCGCACCCGCCGAAGGCCTGCCCCGGCTGACGACCACGCCGCGCTCCGGCGACCCGGCCACCCTCGCCGCCGTGGCCGTGCTCGCCTCCCTGCCCGACGACCTGCGCGCGCGGGTCGAGACCGCGGGCGCCAGCGTTGCGGCCCCGGGCGCCCCGGGCCAGGTCACGTTGCGCCTGGCGGAGGGCAAGGAGGTCCGCTGGGGCACGCCGGAGCGGGACGAGGAGAAGGCCGCCGCCCTCGTCGCGCTCCTCACCCAGCCCGGCACCGTCTACGACGTCACGAGTCCGGACCTCCCGACGATCCGTCGCTGATCGGGTGTCGTCGGGTCGCCCGCTATGGTGACGACCGGCCCCCGCGCGCCCGTTCTCGCGGGCCGGAGGGGAAGATCAGCACTGAAGATCAACCCCTTTGGGGGCTGGCGCGCCAGCGGCGCGCCTGCTGGACCGAGACCCGGACGAGACCTAGCGTTCTCCTCCGATGGCCCGGACCCCCGGGGACGGACCCGAGCTTGACTGGAAGGTGCGCCCTTATGACGCCCCCGCACAACTACCTGGCCGTGATCAAGGTCGTCGGCATCGGTGGCGGCGGCGTGAACGCCGTCAACCGCATGATCGAGGTCGGCCTGAAGGGCGTCGAGTTCATCGCGGTGAACACGGACGCCCAGGCCCTGCTCATGTCCGACGCCGACGTCAAGCTCGACATCGGCCGGGAGCTGACCCGGGGCCTCGGTGCCGGCGCCAACCCCGAGGTCGGTCGCAAGGCCGCCGAGGACCACCGCGAGGAGATCGAGGAGGTCCTCAAGGGGGCCGACATGGTCTTCGTCACGGCGGGCGAGGGCGGCGGCACCGGCACCGGCGGTGCGCCCGTCGTCGCGTCGATCGCGCGCAAGCTCGGCGCGCTGACGATCGGCGTCGTCACGCGGCCGTTCACCTTCGAGGGGCGCCGCCGCGCGGGGCAGGCCGAGGAGGGCATCCAGTCGCTGCGCAACGAGTGCGACACGCTCATCGTGATTCCCAACGACCGGCTGCTGCAGCTCGGCGACGTGGGTGTCTCGCTGATGGACGCGTTCCGCTCGGCCGACGAGGTGCTGCTCTCCGGTGTGCAGGGCATCACCAACCTGATCACCACGCCGGGTCTGATCAACCTCGACTTCGCCGACGTCAAGTCGGTCATGTCCGGGGCGGGCAGCGCCTTGATGGGCATCGGCTCGTCGCGCGGGGAGGGCAGAGCCGTGCAGGCCGCGGGCAAGGCGATCAACTCGCCGCTGCTCGAGGCGTCGATGGACGGCGCGCAAGGCGTGCTGCTGTCCATCGCGGGCGGCTCCGACCTCGGTCTCTTCGAGATCAACGAGGCCGCGTCGCTGGTGCAGGAGTCCGCACACCCCGAAGCCAACATCATCTTCGGCACCGTGATCGATGACTCGCTCGGCGACGAGGTCCGGGTCACCGTCATAGCCGCAGGCTTCGAGGCGGGCGGGCCCACGCACAAGAAGCTCGAACCGGCCGCGTTCAAGTCGCAGGAAAAGCAGCCGTCCGGGGTGATCGCGTCGGGCGTGAGCGGTACGACGTCGCCCTCGGACGGGAACGGCAGCGCGCCGGCCGGTGGTAACGGGGCGGCGCCCGCCGCCTCCACCACCCCGAGTGCGCCCGCGGCCCCGCCCACGGGGGGCACCGTGCCGTCGAGCCCCGCGGCGTCCACCGCCGGGCCCACCGGCAACGGCAACCCCGCACACGGGAACGGATCCGCCGCGGCGCAGTCCACGCCGTACACCGCCGCCCGGCCGCCGGCCGCGCCGAGCACGCCGGCCGCCCCGAACCAGTCCGGCACCCTGCCGCCGGCCGCCCCGCCGCCGGCGGGCGGGTTCACCACCGCCCAGCGCCCGGCCGACCTGCGCCGGGAGGCGACGTTCGACTCGGTGCCGGAGCCGCAGCGCCCGCATGTGTCCGAGCGCTCCACGGCCCCCCTCTACACCCAGCCGGTGGACGTCGCGGACCTCGACGACGACGTGGACGTGCCGCCGTTCATGAAGAGGTGAGCGCGCGCGTCCGGCGGGTGGTGAGCACCCGGGCGGGCGGCCGCTCCCGCGGCGACTTCGCCTCGTTCAACCTGTCCGCACTGGTCGGGGACGAGCCGGGGGCCGTGGCCGCCAACCGTGCGCGGCTGCGGCGCGAGCTCGGGGTGCCGGTCGTGTTCCTCGAGCAGGTGCACGGCACCCGGGTGGTCACGGTCGAGTCGGTCCCCGCTGCGGACGCGCCGGACGTGCCCGCCACCGATGCGGCCGTCACGGCCCTGCCGGGGGTGGGCGTCGCGGTGCTCGCCGCGGACTGCGTGCCGGTGCTGCTGGCCGATCCGGCCGCCGGTGTCGTCGGTGCGGCCCACGCCGGCCGGGTCGGCGCCGCGCACGGGGTCCTGCCGGCCACCGTCGCGGCCATGGAGGCGCTCGGGGCGCGACGCGACGCCCTGGAGGTGCTGCTCGGCCCGGCGATCTGCGGCGGCTGCTACGAGGTGCCCGACACCATGCGCGCCGAGGTCGACGCGCGGCTGCCCGGCAGCGCCGTACGGACCCGGCGCGGCACCCCCGGGCTCGACCTGCGCGCCGGGCTCTACCACCAGCTCACCGAGCTCGGGGTCGCGCGCATCGGCGGCGACCCGCGCTGCACGCGCGAGACCCCCGACCTGTACAGCCACCGCCGGGACCCGCGCAGCGGCCGCCAGGCGGCGATCACCTGGCTCGACCCGCGATGACGGCGCCCGGCCGGCGGGAGGAGCTCGCGGGGCGGCTCTCGGCCCTGCGCGAGCGGATCGCCGCCGCCTGCGTCGCGGCAGGGCGTGATCCCGCGTCCGTCGGCCTCCTGGCCGTGACGAAGACGGTGCCGGCGGAGGACGTCGCGGCGCTCCTCGACCTCGGGCTCACCGCCTTCGCGGAGAACCGCGTCCAGGAGGCGGAGAAGAAGGTGGCCGCCGTGGCCGCGCTGCGTCCGGACGGGCATCCGCGATGGCATCTGATCGGGACCCTGCAGCGGAACAAGGCCAGGTCGGTGGTGCGCTGGGCCGATCGGGTGGAGTCGGTGGATTCCACCCGCCTCGCGGACGCGTTGGACGCGGCCGCACGGCGCGACGAGGAGACCGGTGGGCGCACCGATCGGTTACCGATTTTGCTGCAGTACAGCGTCGACGGTGACCCACTGCGAGGAGGCGTACCCCGAGCGGGCTTGATCCGCCTCGCCGAACACGTCGCCACGTGCGCCGGGTTGCGGCTCGCCGGCCTGATGGCGGTGGCCCCGCTCGGCGCCGATCCGGATGCCGCGTTCGCCGACGTCGCCGCGGCCGCGTCGGAGCTGCGCGACCGGTTTCCGCAGGCCACGGTCCTCTCAGCGGGCATGAGCGCTGACCTGGAGACCGCGATCAGGCACGGATCCGGCCTGGTGCGTGTCGGAACGGCCCTTGTGGGGGAACGACCGTTAACCTCGCGGTGATCGTCGGTCGCCGGGGCAGTGACCGGCCGTCGGGCAGTCGATGATGGGAGCGCGGATGGGCGCGATGTACCGGCTCAAGGCCTACTTCGGCATGGTGCCCGCCGAGGAGCTGGGCGAGTACTCCGATGATCCGCTCGCCGACCGCTACCCGGAGCCCCGGCGCGAGCGTTCGCCGCGCGACTACGCCAACGAGCGCTGGGACGACCGCTTCTCCTACGAGGACGACTCCGAGCCCGTCCGGCGCGACCGCTACGACGACGAGTGGGACCGCCGTCCCGCCCGCCCCGTGGTGGCCGAGCGCGCGGTCGCACGTGGCTCCGGCGGCCTCGGATCCCCGGTTCGCGGGGCGCTCGCGATGGAGCCTGACCTGCAGGAACCGCTCCGATCGGTGGCCCCGGTGCCGGCCGCGGTGCCCGAGCAGCGCGACCGCGCCGCCACGGGTGCCGCCGCGCTCGCCCGCATCACCACGCTGCAGCCCCGCAGCTACCGCGACGCGCGCACGATCGGCGAGCGGTACCGCAGCGGCGTCCCGGTGATCATGAACCTCACCGAGCTCGAGGCCGCCGAGGCCAAGCGGCTCGTCGACTTCGCGGCCGGCCTCGTGTTCGCCCTGCACGGCGGCTTCGACAAGGTCACCAGCCGGGTCTTCCTGCTCACACCGGCCGACGTCGAGGTGTCGGCGGACGACGCGCGGATGCTCGCCCAGCGGACCGTCTCCGGCGGGGCCACCGACCCCGACCGTGGCTTCCGGGGCGAGTGAGGACGGGAGCCGCGGTTAGGATCGGCGACGTGCCCCTCGCCATCCAGTTCGTCCTCTACTACCTGCTGTTCTTCTTCTGGCTCCTGCTCGTGGGCCGGATCGTGGTGGAGCTCGTGCGCAGTTTTGCGCGCCAGTGGGTGCCGGTGGGGCCCAGCGCCGTCGCTCTCGAGCTGATCTTCACAGCAACCGACCCGCCTGTGAAGTTGTTGCGGAGAGTGATCCCCGTTCTCCGGATCGGCGGCGTTGGACTGGACCTGTCGATTATGGTTCTACTGCTGGTGGTGTTCATACTGATGAACGTTGCCCAGCCGACGCCGTAGTGAGCCCCAGTCACACGGTGCCGCCGCCGAGGACTGCATGAGGTGATCCGATGCCGCTGACGCCCGCCGACGTCCACAACGTCGCGTTCAGCAAGCCCCCTATAGGGAAGCGGGGCTACAACGAGGACGAGGTCGACGCGTTCCTGGACCTGGTCGAGGCAGAGCTGTCTCGACTGATCGAGGAGAACGAGGACCTCCGCGAGCAGGTTTCCCAGCTCGAGCAGAGCCTCAGCAACGCGCAGGCCGACCTGGAGGAGGCCCGGTCGCGGCCTGCTGCCGCGGCGGTGTCCCCGCCCACGCAGCAGATCCAGCGGCAGGAGCCGCCACTGCGCCAGGCCGAGCCGCCGCAACGCCCGTCGTTCGCCGACGTGGCCGAGGGTGGCGACAGCCACGTCCAGGTCGCGAAGGTCCTGAGCATGGCCCAGGAGATGGCCGAGCGGCTCACCGCCGAGGCCAAGTCCGAGGCCGACGCGATGCTCACCGACGCGCGCACCAAGTCCGAGCAGCTGCTGTCGGAGGCGCGCGCCAAGTCCGACGGCCTCGTCAACGACGCCCGCGCCCGGGCCGAGACGATGCTCAACGACGCCCGTACCAGGGCCGAGACCCTGGAGCGCACCTCCCGGGACAAGGCCGCCACGCTGGTCGGTGACGCCGAGCGCAAGCAAGCCGAGATCATCGGCACCATCACGCGCGACAAGTCCGTGCTCGAGAAGAAGATCGACGAGCTGCGGACGTTCGAGCGCGAGTACCGCACCCGGCTCAAGACCTACCTGGAGTCGCAGCTGCGCGACCTCGGGGAACGCGGCTCTGCGGCGCCGTCCGACAGCCGGTCCAGCTCGAACGGCGGATACGCCTCCACCGGTTACGGCCAGCGCGCCGACGCCGGGAGCTGAACCTCGACCGACCCGGGTGGTGCGGCCGGACCGGCCCCACTTCCGCAAGACGGAGTGAGACGTGCTGCTGCTGGTCCTGATCCTCGTTCTGATCGCCTTCGGCCTCCTCGTGGTGGCGCTGCTGTCCGGCAGCGTCCTGTGGGCCTGGGTGTCCGTCGCCGTCAGCGTCGCCGCCGCGGCGGTGTTGCTGATCGACTGGCTGCAGCGGCGGAGCGCGGTACGGGCCGGTGCCGAGGCGGCCGCGGCCCAGACCGCGGTAGAGCCGCCGCGCATCCGCACTCCTGACCCGGAGCCGGTCACCGAGGTGCTCCCGGTCATCCCGCGGGGGTCCGACGCGCCTGGCCGCACCGGTGGGGCAACGACCGGTGAACGGTACGACGACACGTCGGACACCACGAAGACCGTCGTGATGCCCGTGGTGCAACCGTCCGCCTCTACGGAGCGACCGCCCGGCGCTTCCCGCGAGACCACCGCGTCGAGCGGTGATTCGTCACTCAACGTGACGAAATTGGGTGCGGCGACTACCGCCTCCACCCCATCGACGGGCACGGACGAGAAGGGCTCCGCGGCGGACGATTCACCGCCCACCACGGCTGCGCCCAGCGCCGGCGGACAGGCGGCGCCGTCCTCGCCGCCCACGGAGGCCGTCAGCAACGGCCGGCCCGACGACGCCGCCGACTCGAGCCCCACCGCGATGGCGCCCGCCGCTCGCGAGCCGGACGGCCCGGCCGACGGCGCGGGCACCGAGAGCGCGCCGGCTTCCGCCGAGGAGCCCGCCGCGGAGGAGAGCGCCGGCGCGCCGCCCGAGGCCACGGGTGCCGAGGCGGCAGCGGCCACGGACAAGCCCACCGAGTCGCCGACGGGTGCGCCGGAGCAGCAGGGCGCCGACGCCCCGGCGGCCGGCGCGACCGCCGCGGCCGCCGAGACGGGTGCCGAGGCCCCGCCACCCGCCGCCGACGGCGAGCCGCCGGAGGAGCAGCGTGATCCCGCGGCCGCGGCGGTCGTCGCCGGGCTGGAGACCGAGGTGCTGGTCATCGACGAGCAGCCGCGCTTCCACGTGAGCACCTGCCGCGCCCTCGGCGGGAAGGCCACCATCCCGCTGCCGGTCCGCGAGGCCGTCGAGCTGGGCTTCACCCCGTGCGGCTGGTGCAGCCCCGTGCGCACGCTCGCCGCCCAGGAGCCCGCCACGCGGTAGGTGGACGGTCGCGGCCATGACGGTCGTGAACCCAAGGTGGCCATCCACCCAGGGCGACGGGGTCCACGAACCGGGCCGAATGCGCGCGAGCCAGGCCTCCCCGGCGGGGTGATCAAGGGGAGAAGGTCGCCAGCCGATCGGTTGCGACCATGAGCCCTTGATCACCGCCGCTCGGGCCCAGGACCGATGGTCGGCGCGCCATGATCGGCGCGATCGGGACATGAACTGCAGGGGTGCAGGTCATGTCCCGATCCTGCTGATCAAGGCGATCGCGGAGGCCACCCCCGAGTACCGGCTCGACGGGGAACACGAGAACACGCTCGATCCGCCCGCCCGCCGATCACCCCTGCAGTCCACGAACCTCCGGTGGCGGCCCCGGGCCGTCGCCGGCCGGGCCGACGGCGAGCCGCACGCCACGGTCGCGACCACTGCACTGGTGTACTGCTCGGGCCGATCACGGGTCGCGAGAAGTACCTCAGCGTGGTCGCGGCCGCCGCCGGGTGCTGCTCGCATCGATCATGGGTCGCACCGCTGCGCGGTGCGGGGCGATCGCCGGGGATCCTGCTGCGGTGGGCGCGCCGTACCCGACCGGCCGCTGCCTGCCCGCCGTCCGTCCGGCCTCGCGCGTGTTCGTTCCGGTTCGTCGATCCCGTCGCTTCGGGTGGGTGCCCGGGTTGGGTGCACTACCGGATCCTGGGGTTGCGGGGGCGGCCGTCCCCGGCTGTCACGCACGCCAGTTCTCGACGAGCCCGTCACTGCTGGGTGCGCGCGGACTATCCGGTGGTCCCGCCTCCACTCACTCCACGGCTTCGGCGAGAGTCCGGGTGCGTTCCGCGGAACCGACCCGGGCGTGGGTCCACCGGCTCGGCACCGAGTTACTGCGTCCCGGGCAGCTCGAGCGCGGTGCCCCGGGGCGGCACGTAGCTCTGGGCGGGCGGTCGGTGCTGCGTTCGGGACCACCGGACAGTGGCGTGGGCACCCGGCGGTGACCGTCTCGCCCACAGACAGGCGTGCCCCCACGTCGGGGACGGCCGCCCACGCCACCCCGGGGGTCGGTAGTGACCCCAACCCGGCCACCACCTCGACGAAGGGGGACCGGCGCATCCCCGGGTGCCGGTCACGACCACCGGGACGGACCTGGAAGGCATCGCGTCCCGAGGTGACCGGGCCCGCCCACGAGAGACGAACCGCGGCGAGACCCCCCAGACGGCCGACCCCCTCCGGCGGGTTCACGGGTGACGACGGCCCTACCGCAGGCCCGGACCGCAGGCCCCTGCGACCGCACCCGTCGACCACGCCACATCCCGCGCTCGATCGTCGAGCGACCGCCGCGGGATCGGGCCCGCATCGCCTCGATTCGGCAACACCCTCCCCCTGTAGCCGATGTCCCGATCGTGCCGATCACGGCGCTCGGGTCGTGGATCCGGGCCTCCCGGCGCCGGTGACCAAGCGCTGGGGCCCGGGGGAATATGCCGTGGCGCCCTGGCGCTACCCTTGTCACACAGGCACCGATCCGGCCATCACCGGGGAGCCTCCGGAAGAAACGCCCCTCGGGGCGCGGTAGAACCGGACGGGAGCGGCCCGTCACAGCCGTCCGAACGAGAGGCCGTTCCGTCCCGGAGCGGCAAGCGGGGTGGTACCGCGGCGCTCGCTGGAGCGTCGTCCCCGTGCAGGCAGCACCACGAGCCACGCACGAGGAGCACCACCAGACATGAGCGACCGCTACCCCCCGGTTCCCGCGCATCCGGCGTTCCCCTCGCTCGAGCGTGAGGTCCTGGACGCCTGGGAGCGCGACGACACGTTCCGCGCGTCCGTCGACGCCCGCCCCACGGGTCAGGACGGCAGCAACGAGTTCGTGTTCTACGACGGCCCGCCGTTCGCCAACGGCCTCCCGCACTACGGCCACCTGCTCACCGGCTACGTCAAGGACGTCGTCCCGCGCTACCAGACCATGCGCGGCCGCCACGTCGAGCGCCGTTTCGGCTGGGACACCCACGGCCTGCCGGCCGAGGTCGAGGCCGAGCACCAGCTCGGGCTCAAGAGCAAGGCCGAGATCGACGAGATGGGCGTGGCCGCGTTCAACGAGGCCTGCCGCACCTCCGTGCTGCGCTACACGGACGAATGGCGCGAGTACGTCACCCGCCAGGCCCGCTGGGTCGACTTCGACAACGACTACAAGACGCTCGACCTGGACTACATGGAAAGCGTCATGTGGGCCTTCAAGACCCTCTGGGACAAGGGCCTGGTCTACCAGGGCTTCCGCGTCCTCTGGTACTGCTGGCACGACGGCACGCCGCTGTCGGCCACCGAGACCAAGATGGACGACGTCTACCTGGACCGGCAGGACCCGGCCGTCACGGTGGGCCTGCGCCTGCACGCGCCGGGATCGGACCTCGACCGGGCGCTCGCGCTGATCTGGACCACCACGCCGTGGACGCTCCCGTCCAACCTGGCGATGGCCGTGCACCCCGAGGTCGAGTACGCGCTGGTGGCCGCGAACGGCGAGCGCTACGTCCTCGCCTCCGCCCGGCTGGCCGCGTACGCGCGTGAGCTCGGCGAGGAGCCGGACGTCGTGGCGACGTTCCGGGGTTCCGAGCTGCTCGGGCTGTCCTACACCCCGCCGTTCGACTTCTTCACCGGGTGGGAGAACGCCCACCGCGTGCTGGCCGCGGACTACGTCACCACCGACGAGGGCACCGGGCTCGTCCACATCGCGCCCGCCTTCGGTGAGGAGGACAAGGTCGTCACCGACGCCGCGGGCATCGAGGTCGTCGTGCCGGTGGACACCAAGGGCGAGTTCGACGAGCGCGTGCCCCCGTACGCGGGCATGCTGGTGTTCGACGCCAACCCGCACATCATCGCCGACCTCAAGCGCGGCGCCCCGCACGCGCTCGGCGTGCTGCTGCGCCACGAGACCTACGACCACCCGTACCCGCACTGCTGGCGCTGCGGCAACCCGCTGATCCAGCGGGCGGTCGACTCGTGGTTCGTAAAGGTCACCCAGTTCCGGGATCGCATGGTGGAGCTGAACCAGCAGATCACCTGGGCGCCCGCGCACGTCAAGGACGGCCAGTTCGGGAAGTGGCTGGAGAACGCCATCGACTGGTCGATCTCCCGCAACCGGTACTGGGGCTCGCCGATCCCGGTGTGGATGAGCGACGACCCGAAGCACCCGCGCACCGACGTCTACGGTTCGCTCGACGAGCTGGAGCGGGACTTCGGCGTGCGCCCGACGGACCTGCACCGGCCGTACGTCGACGACCTCACCCGGCCCAACCCGGACGACCCCACCGGGAAGTCCACGATGCGCCGGGTGCCCGAGGTGCTCGACTGCTGGTTCGACTCGGGCTCCATGCCGTTCGCGCAGGTGCACTACCCGTTCGAGAACACGGACTGGTTCGAGCACCACTACCCGGGCGACTTCATCGTCGAGTACAACGGGCAGACCCGCGGCTGGTTCTACCTGCTGCACGTCCTGGCCACGGCGCTGTTCGACCGGCCGGCGTTCCGCTCGTGCGTGGCCCACGGGATCGTGCTCGGCGACGACGGGCAGAAGATGTCCAAGTCGCGGCGGAACTACCCGGACGTCAACGAGGTGTTCGAGCGCGACGGCTCCGACGCCATGCGCTGGTTCCTCATGGCGAGCCCGATCCTGCGCGGCGGCAACCTCGTCGTCACCGAGCAGGGCATCCGCGAGGGCGTCCGGCAGGCGATCCTCCCGCTCTGGAACACCTGGTACTTCCTGTCCCTCTACGCCGGGCGGCGCGGAGTTCGGCGCACCGACTCGACGCACGTGCTGGACCGGTACGTCCTGGCCCGCACCGCGGCGCTCGTCGACGAGCTCACCGCGGCGCTGGACGTGTACGACATCGCGGGCGCGTGCGAGCGGGTGCGCGACCACGCCGAGACGCTGACCAACTGGTACGTGCGGCGCTCGCGCGACCGGTTCTGGGCCGGCGACGAGGACGCGATCGACACCCTCCACACCGTGCTGGAGGTGACGTGCCGGGTGGCGGCCCCGCTGCTGCCGCTGACCACGGAGAAGATCTGGCAGGGGCTCACCGGGGAACGGTCGGTGCACCTGGCCGACTGGCCGGCCGGCGGGGAGCTCCCGCACGACGACGCGCTCGTCGCCGCGATGGAGCGGGTGCGACAGGTGGCCTCGGCCGCGCTCTCGCTGCGCAAGGCGCGGGGGCTGCGGGTGCGGCTGCCGCTGGCCCGGCTCACGGTGGCCGCAGCCGACGCCGAGTCGCTCGCCCCGTTCGCCGACATCCTGCGCGACGAGGTGAACGTCAAGGACGTCGCGCTGACCACCGACGTGTCCGCCCACGGACGCTTCGAGATCGCCGTCAACGCCCGCGCCTGCGGGCCGCGGCTGGGCGGCGACACCCAGAAGGTGATCCGCGCCGTCAAGTCGGGGGAGTGGGCCCGCAACGAGAGCGGCACCGTCACCGCGGGCGGGATCGAGCTGTTCGAGGGCGAGTTCACCGAGAAGCTCGTGGCGACCGACCCGGACTCGACCACGGCGCTCCCGGGATCCACCGGGCTCGTCGTGCTCGACACCGCGATCACGCCGGAGCTCGCCGCCGAGGGCACCGCGCGGGACGTCGTGCGGGTGGTGCAGCAGGCCCGCCGGGACGCCGGTCTCGACGTCGCCGACCGGATCGGCCTCACCCTCGACGGCCCGGCCGGCGTGCTCGACGCCGTGCGCGCCCACGAGGGGTTCGTGGCGGGGGAGGTGCTCGCGGAGGCGGTCGCCTACGGCGCCGCGCCCGAGCCGACCCTGCGCGGCACCGTCGCCACCCCGGACGGCACGAGCGCCGAGCTCGCCGCACTGGTGACCCGCGTCTGACCCGCGAGGGCATGCGGGTCTCGGTGCGGGTCCGGCCCGGCGCGCGCCGCGACGGGGTCGGCGGAACGTGGGCGGGCCCGCGCGGCCCGGCGCTCCTCGTGGCCGTGCGGGCGCGGGCCGTCGACGGCGCGGCGAACGCGGCCGTGGTGGCTGCGCTCGCCGCCGCGTTCGGGGTGCGCCGCGGGGACGTCGAGATCGTCACGGGGGTGCGTGGGCGGGACAAGGTCGTCGCGGTGCGTGGCGATCGCGCGGCGCACACCGCCCGGTTGGCCGAACTCATGGCCTGATCGGGCTGCCCGGACGGGCGCAGGGAGGCATACTCGGAATCCATGGGGGGACTGGCGGCCACACGATGGGCCGAGCTCCAGGAGGGCCGCGGGATCCCGCCGCGCATCCTCGAGCGGGCGCCCGCCGACCCGTGGCACCACGAGGTCACCTTCTTCACGCCGCCGGTGGAGCCCCTCGACACGCCCTCGCGGCGGGCGGCGCACGCGTTGCTCCCCGAGGCCGGCAGCGTGCTCGACGTCGGATGCGGCGGCGGGGCCGCCTCGTTCGCGCTCGCCGACCGGGCGGGCCACCTCACCGGCGCCGACCAGCAGCAGGACATGCTCGACGCGTTCGCCGCCGAGGCCCGGGCCCGCGGTCTGCCGCACCGCACGGTGCTCGGCCGGTGGCCCGGTGCCGCGGCCGCCGCGGGCACCGCCGACGTCGTGGTCTGCCACCACGTGCTGCACAACGTCGTGGACCTCGTGCCGTTCCTCGAGGCGCTCACGGCGGCGGCCCGCCGCGGTGTCGTCGTCGAGATGATGGCGCAGCACCCGATGGCCTGGCTCGACCCGCTCTGGGTGCGGTTCCACGACCTGCACCGGCCGCCGCCCGCCACCACCGACGACGCGGTCGCGGTGCTGCGCGAGATCGGGGTCGAGCCGGTCGTGCGGCAGTGGGAGCGGGTGGTGCCGCCCCGGCAGGACCCGGTGTGGGTCACCCGCAGGCTGTGCCTCCCCACGGTCTCCGTGCCCGAGGTGGCCGACGCGCTGGAGCGGCTGCAGCGCCCGCGCCTGGCCGCCACGCTGTCCTGGTCGGTGGGCTGACCCCGCCGCGCTCGTGCCGTCAGCGGGTGGGGCGCACCGTCACGTCGCCGGTGCCGCCGTCGACGCGCAGGCTGCGCGGGGAGGCCGGGTCGAGCGGCACGAGCACGCGTTCCTCGCCGGTCCGGGTGTGGGCGTCGACGCGGTAGGACGTGCCGGCCGGCACCGTCAGGTCGACCTCCCCGTTGTCCGCGGTGACGTCGACCGCCTGCGGGGGCGTCAGCAGCTCCAGCCGGACGTCGCCGGTGTCGGACTCGGCCCGGAGCACCTCGGTGTGCAGGGACTCGCCCCTGATCTCACCCGTGCGCGAGCGCAGGTCGAGCGGACCGGCGAGGTCGACGGCGGTGATGTCGCCGGCGATCCGTTCTATCCTCAGCGGCCCGGAGAGGCCGCTCGCGACGACGTCCCCGTCCAAGCCGTCGACCACCACCTCGAACGCAGGCGGCACCTGGACCTCGTGGCGGATGTCGCAGCGGACGGCGAGGAACTCCCGGCAGCCGGCGTCCAGCCGGACACCGGCCGCCGTGACCTGCTGCGAGATCTCGGGCTGCCCCAGCCCGTGCCGGACGACCGTGTGCACGTGGACCTGCCCGTCGGGGCTCGGACCGATCGTGACGTCGCCGTTGGCGTCGACCGCGAGGCGGGCGGCGGCGGGGGTGAACGCGTTCGAGCGGTCGACGGTGCCGGTCACGGCCTCGGACAGCAGCCCGAAGGCGCCGGTGCCGCAGACCACCACGACCATGAGCACGGCGGCGGCCACCACGGCGGGATTCGCCTTCGCGGGCGCGGTCACGGTCAGTCCTCCAGGTACTTGAGCACGGCGAGCACGCGCCGGTGGTCGGTGGGCGCCGTGGGGAGCGCGAGCTTGCCGAAGATCCCGCTGATGTGCTTCTCGACCGCGCCCTCACCGACCACGAGCTCCGCGGCGATGCCGGCGTTGGACCGGCCCTCGGCCATCAGGGCGAGGACGTCGCGCTCGCGGCGGGTGAGCGCGGCCAGCGGCGCGGCCCGCCGGGAGCGGGCGAAGATCTGAGAGACGACCTCGGGGTCGAGCGCGGTGCCACCGGCGCGGACGCGGTGCAGCGCTTCGACGAACGTCTCCACGTCGGCCACCCGGTCCTTCAGCAGGTAGCCGACGCCGCGGGTGTCACCGGCGAGCAGTTCGGTGGCGTAGCGCTCCTCGACGTACTGCGACAGCACGAGCACCGCGACCGCCGGCCACCGGGACCGGATCACCAGCGCCGCCCGCAGGCCCTCGTCGGAGTGGGTGGGGGGCATGCGGACATCGGCGACGACGACGTCGGGCTGCTGTTCGCCGACCGACCGCAGGAGCGACTCGCCGTCGCCGACGGCGTCCACCACCTCGAAGCCCGCCTCGGCGAGCAGCCGGGAGAGCCCCTCCCTCAGCAGCACCGAGTCCTCGGCGACGGTGACCCGCGCTGTTGTCATCGGTTCAGCGGTCATCGAGTGAGCCCACCCGGACCGCACGGCAGCTCGACCGTGAGCACGGTGGGACCCCCGACGGGGGAGTCGACCCGCAGCTGGCCGTCGACGCCGGACACCCGGTCGGCGAGGCCGCGCAGGCCGGTGCCGCGGTCGGGGTCGGCGCCGCCCACACCGTCGTCGGTGACGGTGATCCAGACGGGGGCGCCGCGCTCCCGCCGCACCGCGACCACCGCGCTCGTGGCGCTGGAGTGGCGGGCGATGTTGGTGAGCGCCTCGGCCACCACGAAGTAGCCGATCGCCTCCACGGTGGAGCTGGGCCGCTCGTCGATCTCGACGGTGAGCTGCACCGGCACCGGGCAGCGCACGGCGATCGCGGAGAGCGCGGCGTCGAGCCCGCGGTCGGTGAGCACCGGCGGGTGCAGGCCGCGGATGAGCCCGCGCAGCTCGGTGACGGCGTCCTTGGCCTGCTGGTGGGCGTCGTCGAGCAGCTCGCCCACGGCCTCGGGGTCCTGCTTGTACCGCGTCTTCGCGCGGCCCAAGGTCATCCCCAGCGCGACGAGCCGCTGCTGGGTGCCGTCGTGCAGGTCGCGCTCGAGCTTGCGGCGCTCCGCCTCGCCGGCGTCGACCACCCGGGCCCGGCTGCGCTCCAGCTCGTCCACCCGGCGGGCGAGCACCTCCGGCACCGGCCCGAGCAGGGTGCGGGCGAGGGCGGTGTCGGCGGCCGCGAGCGCGCGCAGCACCGTGGGGGCGGCCAGCAGCAGGACGAGCCCGAGCCCGGCGAGCAGGGCCCGTCCGCCGCCGGTGTCGACGAGGGGGAACCCGTACGCGATGGTGCCGTCGGCCGGGTCCCCGAGCCCGAGCAGCGGCATCGCCAGCAACGCCAGCGCACCGGACAGCAGCGTGTACGTGATCCCGCAGGTGACCACCCCGACCGGCGCGGCGAGCAGCTGGTGGAGCGCGCGGCGCCGCACGCCCGGGTCGCGCAGCAGGACGCCGCCGTAGCGCAGCGGGTTGCGCTCGAGCGCCGGCAGCGGCTGAGCACCGACGTCGACGCCGAGCAGGATGCGGTAGCGGGCGCGCTCGAGGCGGGCCATGCCGGCGCTCACCCACGCGGTGACGATCCACACCGGCACCCCGAGGAGCGCGAGGGGGAACAGCACGATGCTGAAGACCAGGCCCATGCCCAGCACGAACGCGGTGGCCGCGCCCACCACGGCGTCGAGCAGCAGGTGGGCGGCCGCGAGCCAGGTGGACGGGGCCACCAGCGCCCGCAGCGGGTCCCGGTGGGGTGGGCGGGCCGCGGGGGCGACCTCCAGGGGCGGCGCGATCACCATGGGAGCAGGCTAAGGAGCGGCGTCGGGGGGCCGCCATCCCGTTGGTCCCCCGACGGGGGTGGGGGTAGCCCCCCGCCCCAGCACGTCGTCGCCCGGTGGGCGGGGTTGTGGCAGGGCCCGCGACCTGCGCCGATACCGTGTACCGGGGGGCGGAGGTGGGCATGGCGGGCCTGGAGTTGGCGCTCGGCGTCGCGGCCGCGGTCGTGCTGCTGGGGGTGTTCGCCGTGCGGATCTCGGTCCGGCTCGGCCTGCCCTCGCTGCTGCTCTACCTCGGCATCGGGATCCTGCTCGGCGAGTCGGTGCTCGGCATCCAGTTCTCCGACGCCCCGCTCACCGAGTCGATCGGCTGGGCAGCCCTGGTCCTGATCCTCGCCGAGGGCGGGCTCACCACGCACTGGTCCGCGGTCCGGCCCGCGCTGGGCGTGGGTATCGCGCTCGCGACGGTCGGGGTGGCCGTCAGCATCGGGGTGGTCGGGGTGGGGCTGCACCTGCTCCTGGGGCTCGACTGGCGCGCCGCGTTCCTGTGGGGCGCGGTGCTGTCCTCCACCGATGCGGCCGCGGTCTTCTCGGTCCTGCGCGGGGTGGGCGTCTCCCGGCGGGTGGCCGGCATGCTGGAGCTCGAGTCCGGCTCCAACGACGCGCCCGTCGTGCTGGCGGTGATCCTGCTCGCCTCGACCGATCCGATCACCTGGTACACGCCGCTGCTCGTCACCTACGAGCTGGCCGCGGGCGGCGTCATCGGCGGGCTCTTCGGGCTCGCCGGGGCGTGGGCGCTGCGCCGCGCGGCGCTGCCCGCCACCGGCCTGTACCCGCTCGCCACGCTGGCGGTGTGCGTCCTCGCCTACTCGGCGGGGCAGCTCGCCCACGCGTCCGGCCTGCTCGCCGTGTACGTCGCGGCACTGGTGCTCGGCAACTCCGACCTCCCGCACCGCGGCGACGTCCGCTCGTTCGCCGAGGGGATGGGCTGGCTGGCGCAGATCGGGGTGTTCGTACTGCTCGGGCTGTTCGTGTCGCCGCCGCGCCTGGTCGACGCGATCGTCCCGGCGCTCGTGGCCGGGGTGGTGCTCATCGTCGCCGCACGCCCGCTGTCGGTGCTCGCGGCGGCGGCTCCGTTCCGGGTGCCGTGGCGCGAGCAGGCGTTCCTGTCCTGGGCCGGGCTGCGTGGAGCGGTCCCGATCGTGTTCGCGCTGGTCGCGCTGATCGAGGGGGCGCCGAGCGGGGCGGCGCTGGTGGACGTCGTGTTCGTGCTGGTCGTCGGGCTCACCCTGCTCCAGGGCCCGACGCTCCCCTGGGTGGCGCGGTTGCTGCGCGTGTCCCGGGCGGCGCAGCCGCGCGAGATCTCCGTGGACGCCGCCCCGCTCGACGAGCTCTCCGCCGACCTGCTGCAGGTCCACGTGCCGGTCGGGTCGCGGCTGCGCGGGGTGTACCTGCGTGAGCTGCGGCTGCCGCGGGGCGCCGTCGTCAGCCTCGTCGTGCGGAACGGGCAGGGCTTCACCCCCTCCGGGGACACCCGGCTGCGCGAGCACGACCAGCTGCTCGTCGTCACCACGACCCGTGCCAGACGGGCCGCGGAGGAGCGGATCCGGGCCGTCGACCAGCACGGCCGCCTGGCGCGTTGGCAGGCCGGGCGGGAGGCGCCGGACGGTAGGGGATGATGGATGGTGTGAGTGAGCACGCGAGCGCGCGATCAGAACCGGGGTCAGAACCCGGATCGGAGCCCGGTGAGGTGCCGGCGAACCCGACCGCGCCCACGGTGCGGCTGCTGTCCCTGATCGCCGTGGCCGTGCTCGCCCTCGACATCGTCACGAAGGTGGTCGCGGTCGCGCAGCTCGAGGACCGCGAGCCCGTCGAGATCCTCGGTGGCCTGGTCTACCTGCAGCTCGTGCGCAACCCCGGCGCCGCCTTCTCCCTCGCCACCGGCTACACGTGGGTGCTCACGATCGTCGCGATCGCGGTGGTCGTGGTGATCGTGCGGGTGGCCCGGCGGCTGCGGTCCACGGGGTGGGCCGTCGCGCTCGGGCTCGTGCTCGGCGGCGCCCTTGGCAACCTCACCGACCGCCTGTTCCGCTCGCCCGGCCCGCTGCACGGGCACGTCGTCGACATCGTGTCGCTCCTCGCCCCGGACGGGCGGGTGTGGCCGGTGTTCAACGTCGCCGACTCCTCGATCGTCTCCGGCGGCGTGCTGCTCGTGCTGCTCGCCCTGCTCGGACGGGAGCTCGACGGCACGCGCAGCGCCTCGAAACAGCCTGGCCGCAAGCGGTCCGGGGATACGGACGAGCCGGCCGGTGAGTGACACCCGACAGCTCCCGGTGCCCGACGGCCTCGACGGCATGCGCGTCGACGCCGGCCTGTCCCGCCTCCTCGGCCTCTCCCGCACCGCGGCGGCCGCGCTCACCGAGGACGGCCGCGTCGCCGTCGACGGGCGTGCCGCCGGCAAGTCCGACCGGCTGACCGCGGGCGCCTGGCTCGAGGTGCAGCTGCCCGACCCGGCGCCGGCCACCCCCATCACCGGGCCGGAGGAGGTGGTGGCCGGGCTCACCGTGCTGCACGCCGACGACGAGATCATCGTCGTCGACAAGCCGGTCGGCGTGGCGGCGCACGCGAGCCCCGGCTGGACCGGCCCCACCGTGCTGGGCGGGCTGGCCGCGCTCGGGTACCGCGTCTCCACGTCGGGCGCCGCCGAGCGGCAGGGCATCGTGCACCGGCTGGACGTCGGCACCACCGGGGTGATGGTCGTCGCGGCCGCCGAGCACGCGTACACCGTGCTGAAGCGCGCGTTCAAGGAGCGCACCGTCGACAAGCGCTACCACGCGGTCGCCCAGGGCCACCCCGACCCGTCCAGCGGCACCATCGACGCCCCCATCGACCGCCACCCGCGCCACGACTACCGGTTCGCGGTCGTCGCGGGCGGCAAGCCCAGCGTCACGCACTACGACACGGTCGAGGCGTTCCGCGCGGCGTCCCTCCTCGACGTGCGGCTGGAGACCGGGCGCACCCACCAGATCCGGGTGCACCTCGCGGCGCTGCGCCACCCCTGCGTCGGCGACCTCACCTACGGCGCCGACCCGGCGCTCGCGAAGCGGCTGGGGCTGCAGCGGCAGTGGCTGCACGCCCGCTCGCTCGGTTTCGAGCACCCGGCCGACGGGCATCGGGTGGAGTTCACCAGCCCCTACCCGCCCGACCTGGAGCATGCCCTCGATCTCCTGCGTGACTAGCCGGCCCAACCCCCCGGCGGTGCCGGTCGGGTGCGCCGGTTGGACACTGGACGGCCGGACGGGATCGGGGACAAGGGGTGAATGTGACCGGGCGGGCCAGGACGGGGGTGCTGTTGGCGTGCGCGGCCGTCGTGCTGCTCACCGCCTGGTACGCCGGGTCGCGGCAGCCGGCCTCCGCCCCGGCGCCCGCCCCCGGATCCGTGCGGCTCGGCCCGGAACCGGGGGAGGACGTCGGCGCGTACCTGCACCGATTGCCCGCCGAGCTGCCCGCACCCGGGGTGGAGGCGCTCGCGCTCGTCCAGCTCGCCGCCGAGTCGTCGGCGGCCGCCGCGGTGCCGGCCCTCGCGGGCACGGTGCCCGTCACGGCGGTGCTGCGCGTGCCGCTGCCCCGCGTGCAGACCGCCCTGCGCTTCGAAGCCCTCGAGCCGGGCGTGCCGGTGCCGGCCGCCCTCGACGCCGCCCGGCAGCGGGCGGAGCAGGCGGCCGCCGCCGACGCGCAGCGGCAGACCGGACGGGCGGCGGAGGTGGCCGCGGTGGAGGCCAGGACGCTCGCCGACCCGGGCGCGCCGTGCGTGCTCGCGGTCGTCGTCCGCGCCCAGCGGGCGGGCCTGGACACGGTGGCCGCGCGACCCGACGTGCGGGCGGTGCACGCCGCGCCCGCCGGGGTCACCGCGCGCGAACTGGCGATCGCCCCGCTGCTGCCGGAGCAGGTCGGGCGCGCCGACCCGCTCCCCGACGACGGGGCGGTCCCGTCATGAGCAGACCTGAGCCGACCGGTGGGTGGGGGTATACCCCCGGATGGACTCGGTGGAGATCCTGATGTCCGTCGCAGAGCTGGGCTGGCACGGTATGCCCATGACGTCGACCGGGGGGAGCGGGCGCGAGCTCGCGGGAGTGGCGTGGACGGGGGAGACGGTCGTGACGGCATCCGTCATCGTCGCGGTGCTCCCCCTCGGGTTCCTGCACGTGAGCAGCATCGGGTCGCTCGACCCGCTCACCTCCGTGATCAGCGACTACGTCTTCGAGCCCGGTGGGTATGCGCTCCTCGGTGCCGCCGCGATCAGCCTTGCGGTGGCGTGCGTCGCGCTCGCCACCGGCCTGCGCCGCGCCGCCCTGCCCGCCGCGCGCCTCCCCGCGGCGTTGTTCGTCAGCGCCGCGGTGTCGCTCGTGCTCGTGGCGCTCTTCCCGACCCACACCCCGGGCACCACACCCGGCCTGGTCTCCACCGTGCACCGCGCCGCGGGCGGCTGGGCGTTCGCGGCGCTGCCGCTGGCCACAGGGCTGGTGGCCGCGCGCGCCCGGTCGGCGGACCCGTGGCGGCCCGCCGCCGTGCCGCTGACCTGGGCGGCCGGGACCGCGGGCGCGGTCAGCGCGTTCTTCCTGCTGAATCATGTTCCGATCGTTATCGCCGGTTCACCGGGTTTTCCCTTCCTCGGCGGGGTGCAGCGTGTTCTCTGTGTAGCGGTGATGGTGGTGCTGGTGATGACGGCCCGGGCGACCCGGCTCGCGGTGGAGCGCGTCGAGAGCCCGGTGGCCGTCCCCCGGACATTGCGGAGTGCCGCATGATCAGCATGATCGGCGATCTCGCCGGACCCGGTCTCGCGATCGTCCTCGCCCTCCTCGGCGCCGGATGCTTCGCCGGGGCCGCGGTGCTGCAGCACAGCGCCGTCACCGCGGGTTCGCCCCGCGACGAGGACGACCGGCCCGACGAGGTGCTGTCGCTGCGCGGCCTGCGCGAGATCACCCGACGGCCCGGCTGGCTCGCCGGTCTCGCCCTCGCCGGAGGCGGCTCCGCGCTGCACGCCACGGCGCTCGTCCTCGCACCGCTGTCGGTGGTGCAGCCGCTCGGCGTGCTGGCCGTCCCGACCGCGGTGCTGCTCACCTCGATGCGCACCGACCGCAGGCCGGCGCCGGGTGTCGTCGTGGGGGTCCTGCTCAGCGTCGCGGGGGTCGCCGTGTTCGTCGGCGCCGCAGCCGGCACCGCCGTCAGCTCGCCACCACCCGACCAGGCCACCCTGATCGCGAGCCTCATCGTCGCCGCCGCCGTCCTCGTGCTCGCCGGGCTGGGCCTCGCCCGCTCCGGCTGGGTCCGCTGCGTCGCCTGCGCGATGGCGGGGGCCACGGCGTTCGGCCTGGTCTCGGCGCTCGTCCGGGCCGTGTCGCAGTCCGTCGTCGCAGGCGACGTCGGGCTGCTCGAGCTGCCCGTGCTCGCCGCGGTGGCCGGGATCGCCGCCGCCGTGCTCGTCGGCGGATGGCTCGTGCAGCAGGCCTTCGCGTCCGGGCCGCCCGAGGTCGTCATCGCCTGCCTCACCGTCGTCGACCCGATCGTGGCCGTGCTGCTCGGTGCGGTCCTGCTGGGTGAGGGCGTGGCCACGCCGGCCGAGACGTGGTTCCTGCTGGCCGGCGCCGCGATCACCGCCACCGCGGGCGTGATCGCACTCGCCCGCCACCACCCCGACGCGGCGGCCGTGCGCGCCGCCCGTCCCGGCGGCCAGGAGGCCACGGCATCGCCGCCGCCGGCCCCACCGCCCCAACCGTCCCCGCCGGCCGCGCAGCTGCGCCCGGCCGACCCCGTGCACCGCCGGTGATCCCCAGCGCCGGCACCTTTCCACTCGAGAGGACACATGTCGTGAAGCCGCTCCGGATCGTGATCGGCGCAGAGACCTACCCGCCCGACGTCAACGGCGCGGCCCGCTTCGTCGAACGCCTCGCCACCGGGCTCGTCGGGCGGGGACACCAGGTCCACGTCGTCGCCCCGTCACCCACCGGGCCCGCCTCGCGCGAGGTCCGCGACGGCGTCGTCGTGCACGGCGTCCGATCACACCGCTACTACCAGCACGAAGGCTTCCAGGTCTGCATGCCGTGGGAAGCGTTCCCGGCCACGGCGGCGCTGGTGGACGAGATCGACCCCGACGTCGTGCACACCAACGCGCACATGGTCGTCGGGCGCGGGGTCGTCCGGGCCGCGCACCGCACCGGCCGCCCGCTCGTCGCCACCAACCACCTCATGCCGGAGAACCTCATCGGCTACAGCCCGATCCCCCGGCCGCTGCGGCGCATGTTCAACACGTGGGCGTGGCGCGACCTCGGCCGGGTCTTCGGCAAGGCGCGGGTCGTCACGGCACCGACCCCACGCGCGGTGGAACTGCTGGTGCGCCACGCCGGCCTCGTCGACGCGCTCCCGGTCTCGTGCGGGATCGACGCGGACCGCTACCGGGCCATCCCGCACAGCTCGGGGCCCGTCCCCACCGTCCTGTTCGTCGGCCGCCTCGACCAGGAGAAGCGCGTCGACGAGCTGATCAGGGCGTTCGCCGCCCTCCCCGAGGGCGTGCCCGGCCGGCTGGAGATCGTCGGCGACGGCGCGCGCCGCGAGGAGTGGACCGCGCTCGCGGCCGGACTCGGGATCGGGGAACGGGTGCGCTTCCGCGGGTTCGTCTCCGAGCAGGAACTGCTCGAGGCGTACGCGGGTGCCGACGTGTTCTGCATGCCCGGCATCGCCGAGCTGCAGAGCCTCGTCACCCTGGAGGCGATGGCCGCCGGCCTGCCGGTGGTGGCCGCCAACGCGATGGCGCTGCCCCACCTCGTCCGCCCCGGCCGCAACGGCTGGCTCTACACCCCGGGCGACCTCCAGGAACTCACCACGCGCCTCGCCGCGCTGCTCGGCGACGCCGCCACCCGGCGCCGGATGGGTGCCGCGAGCCGTGAGATCGTGGCGGCCCACGGGTCGGAGGCCACCCTCGACCGGTTCGAGGGCATCTACGCCCAGGCGCTCGGCCGCGAGCCGGTGGGGATGCGCCGGGCGGCCTGAGGCCCGGTGCTGATCGGTCCGAGATCCGCGCATGCGCCCTCACGAGGGCGCTCCGGGTGGTCTCGCAACGATCAACGCGACATGATCGATCTGAGGGGAAGGAAGTCGTCCTGCCGAGGGCGCTGAGTGTGGTCTCGGAGCGATCAATGCCCCATGATCCAGCGCGAGGCGCACCGGAGAATCGCGCCAACCCCACCGACTCGCGGCCCCAGCCACCGACCGCCCTCGCGTCAGGGGCCGGTGGACGCCACGCGTTCCAGGAGGGCCAGGAGCACGCGGGCCGAGGCCTCCCAGCTGTAGTGCTCCGCGCGGGTCCGGGCGGCCTCGGAGCGCTGCTGCCAGACGTCGGGGTCGTCGAGAGCCTGCACCGCGCGGACGACGCCGTGCACGTCGTCCGGGTCGACGTAGGCCGCGGCGTCGCCGCCGACCTCGCGGAACACCGGGATGTCGCTCACCACGAGCGGCGTGCCCAGCGCCATCGCCTCGACCAGCGGGATGCCGAAGCCCTCGTCGCGGGAGGTGGAGACGAGCGCGGTGGCGCCCCGCAGCACGTCCCGGTAGGTCTCGTCGCTCGCACCGTCGTGGAACACGATCCGGCCGCCGGGAGCGAGGGCGGTGAGCCGGGCCCGCTCTTCCGGGCTGATGCGGCTCATGAGGTGCAGCTCGTGGCGGGGGAGCGCCGGCATCGCGCCGGCGAGCGTGCCGACGTTCTTGTAGGGCATGAACGAGCCCATGTAGACCAGCGCACCGGTGCGTGGGAGGCGTGGGAGGTCGGGGGCCGGGTCGGGTGCGTTCGGCACGACCGTGACGGGCCGGCGGGTGAGGCGGTGCTGCGCGATCAGGGCTGCTGTCGTCTCCGAGACGGTGACGACGGCGTCGGCCCGGTCCAGCAGCACCCGCTGCGGCCACCACGCGAGGTGGTAGAGCCGCCACAGCAGCCGGATCGGCAGCGCGAACTCCGGCGGCGGGGTGCGGTTGCGGTAGTAGATGAGGTCGTGCAGCGTGAGGACCAGCGCGTAGTCGCGGCCCCAGCCGCCCATCGTCTGCATCGGGGAGAACACGACGTCGGCGCCGAGCCTGCGCACCTGCCGCGCGACGAGGGGCTCCCGGATGCTCGTCGGCGCGCTCACCCGGTGCCGCGGCAGGTCCGGCAGGGCGGCGAGCTGGCGTTCGTCGCTCACGAGCAGCTCGACGCCAGGGTGCAGCTTCGCGAGCTCGGTGGCCAGGCCCACGGTGTAGCGGCTGATGCCGTCGTGGTGGCCGGTGCGGACGTACCGGCAGTCGAGGAGGATCTTCACGGCGCCCGTTCTCATGGGGCGGGGTGCAGGGCCGCGACGAACGACGTGATCTCGCGGGCGACGGCGGCGGGCGCCTCGTAGTGGGCGAGGTGCCCGGTGCCGGGCACCACGGCGAGGCGGGCGTCGGGGAACCGGCCGGCCAGCGCGCGCTGGGCGGGGAGCGGGGCGATGTCGTCGCGCTCGGCGGCCACGAGGAGCGTCGGCACGCCGACCGCGGCCGCCGACTCGGCGACGTCGTGGCGCACCGACGCGTGGAACGCCTCCAGGAGCGTGCGCCGGTCGGCGAACGTGGAGAAGTACCGGTCGTGCTCGGCGTGGATCCAGCGGCGCAGCGCGGCGTCCGGGGTGGTGGCCATGGCGGCGCTCGCGATCCGGGTCATGAGCGGGTGGCGCAGCAGCCACGTGCCGGCGCTCTCCGGGAGCGCGCCGGCGAACCGGTGGTAGAGCACGGTGAGCCCGGTCAGGAACCGGCGCGGCCCCGCGAGCGCCGACGCCGCGATCGGGTTGACGAGCACGAGGCCCCGCACGTTCGCGCCTCCCGCGACCGTGGCGGCCGTGACGATCGAGCCGAAGGAGTGGCCGGCGAGCACCGCGTCGCCTGCCGGCGCGAGGGCGGCGAGCAGGTCGCGCGTCCACGCCGAGTAGCCGCCGATGTCGTGCGGGTCGGACGGCAGCGGCGGGGACGCCCCGAACCCGGGCAGGTCGGGCACGACGACCTGCACACCCGAGAGATGGGCGACGATCGGTTCGAGGCCGTGGTGGTCGCCGCGCAGCCCGTGGACGAACACGATCCGGTGGGCGGCGTCGTCGGGCCCGTACACCCACAGCCGCGTGCGCCCGCCCCGCAGCGCGAGCGACGACGTGCGCACGGGCACCCGCGCGACGAGCTCGGCGTAGGGAGAGGCGGCCATCGAACAGGAGTCTAGAGATCGCCGCTCACGCACCCGTGCCCGCTCACTCGCTCGGACCACGGCCCGAGCCCCGACTTCGCACACCCAGCCCCGACTTCGCACACCGCGCGCTCTGTGCGAAGTCGGGGCTCGATGTGCGAAGTGGACCAGGAGCAGGGGGTTCGACGGGGGTGGGACCGGGTTCTCGGAACTGTCGGGGGCCGGAGCTAATCTGGGCCGTCCCCAGCGCCCTCGTCGACCCGCGGTTTCGAGGCCCGGGGGGCTCGGTCAGGTCCTGCATGTTCGCGCGCCGCCCCGGCGGCGCCAGGAGGGAGCTTCCCACCCCATGGCGGCCAGCGGATCCGGTGGTGACAGCTTCGTCCACCTGCACACCCACACCGAGTTCTCCATGCTCGACGGGGCGGCGCGGCTGGACGACCTGTTCAAAGAGGCCGCGCGCATGGAGATGCCGGCGCTGGCGATGACCGACCACGGCAACGTGTACGGGGCCTACGAGTTCTGGCGCAAGGCCAAGGCGCACGGCGTCAAGCCGATCATCGGGATGGAGGGCTACCTCGCCCCGGGCAGCCGCCACGAGCGCAAGCGGGCCACGCTGGGTGGCCAGCAGGTCAGCGACGACAACCCGGGTGAGATGTACACCCACATGACGTTGCTGGCCGAGAACACGGAGGGGATGCACAACCTCTTCCGGCTCTCGTCCCTCGCGTCGCTCGAGGGCTACTACTACAAGCCCCGCATGGACCGGGAGCTGCTGGAGACCTACGGCAAGGGGATCATCGCCACCACCGGGTGCCCGTCCGGTGAGGTGCAGCGGCTGCTGCAGCAGGGCCGCTTCGACGACGCCGTGCAGGCCGCGAGCGACTACCGCGACATCTTCGGCAAGGACAACTTCTTCTGCGAGCTGATGGACCACGGCATCGAGATCGAGAAGCGGGTCCAGAAGGACCTGTTCGACCTCAAGAAGAAGCTCGACCTGCCGGGGCTGGCCACCAACGACCTGCACTACACCTACGCGGAGGACGCCAAGCCGCACGAGGTGCTGCTGTGCGTGCAGACCGGCAAGACCCTCGCCGACCCGGGCCGGTTCAAGTTCGACGCGCAGGACTTCTACCTGAAGTCGGCCGCCGAGATGCGCGCCCAGTGGGACCCGCAGTTCCCCGAGGCGTGCGACAACACGCTGCTGGTCGCGGAGCGGGTGGACCTCGGGTTCACCGAGGGCCAGGACCTCATGCCGCGCGCGCCCGTCCCCGAGGGGGAGACGGAGGAGAGCTGGCTGGTCAAGGAGGTCGAGCGCGGCCTCCACATGCGGTTCCCGAAGGGGATCACCGAGCGGTACCGCAAGCAGGCCGAGTACGAGGTCGGCGTCATCATCCAGATGGGGTTCCCGGGCTACTTCCTCGTGGTGGCCGACCTCATCCAGCACGCCAAGTCCGTCGGCATCCGGTGCGGCCCCGGCCGCGGTTCGGCGGCGGGCTCGCTCGTCGCGTACGTCCTGGGGATCACCGACCTCGACCCGATCGAGCACAAGCTGATCTTCGAGCGGTTCCTCAACCCCGAGCGCATCTCGATGCCCGACATCGACATGGACTTCGACGAGCGCCGGCGTGGCGAGATGATCCGCTACACCACGGAGAAGTACGGCGAGGACCGAATCGCGCAGATCATCACGTACTCCACGATCAAGGCGAAGGCCGCGATCAAGGACTCGGCGCGGGTGCTCTACGGGCAGCCCGGCTACGCGGTGGCCGACCGCATCTCCAAGGCGATGCCGCCGGCCGTGATGGGCAAGGACATCCCGCTCTCGGGCGTCTTCGACCCGGCGCACAAGCGCTACTCGGAGGCCACCGAGGTCCGGGCGCTCTACGAGGCCGACGCCCAGGTCAAGGAGATCATCGACACCGCGCGCGGCCTGGAGGGCCTCAAGCGGCAGTGGGGCGTGCACGCCGCCGGCGTGATCATGTCGAGCAAGCCGCTGATCGACGTCATCCCGATCCAGCGCCGCGAGGCCGACGGCGCCATCATCACGCAGTTCGACATGGGCGCCTGCGAGACGCTCGGGCTGCTGAAGATGGACTTCCTCGGCCTCCGCAACCTCACGATCATCGACGACGCCCTGGACAACATCGAGCTCAACGGCAAGCCGAAGCTCGAGATCGAGTCCGTCCCGCTCGACGATCCGAAGACCTACGAGCTGCTCGGGCGCGGCGACACGCTCGGGGTGTTCCAGCTCGACGGCGGGCCGATGCGCGACCTGCTGCGGCGCATGGCCCCCACCGAGTTCGACGACATCTCGGCCGTCGGCGCGCTGTACCGGCCCGGCCCGATGGGCGCCAACGCCCACAACGACTACGCCGACCGCAAGAACAGGCGCCAAGAGGTCACGCCGATCCACCCGGAGCTGGCCGAACCCCTGAAGGACGTCCTCGGCGAGACGTACGGCCTGATCGTCTACCAGGAACAGGTCATGGCGATCGCCCAGAAGCTCGCGGGCTACTCGCTCGGCAAGGCCGACCTGCTGCGCCGCGCCATGGGCAAGAAGAAGAAGGAGATCCTCGACAAGGAGTACGAGGGTTTCGCCCAGGGCATGAAGGACCACGGCTACTCGGCCGACGCGGTCAAGACGCTGTGGGACATTCTGCTGCCGTTCTCCGACTACGCGTTCAACCGCGCCCACTCCGCGGCGTACGGCGTGGTCTCGTACTGGACGGCCTACCTCAAGGCCAACTACCGGGCCGAGTACATGGCCGCCGTGCTCACGTCGGTGCGCGACGACAAGGACAAGGCCGCGATCTACCTGGCCGAGTGCCGCCGCATGGGCATCACGGTGCTGCCGCCGGACGTCAACGACTCGGTGCGCAACTTCGCGCCGGTCGGGGACGACATCCGGTTCGGGCTCGGCGGCATCCGCAACGTCGGGGTGAACGTCGTCGACGCGATCGTCGCGGCCCGCCGGGAGAAGGGGGCGTTCACCGACTTCTCCGACTTCCTGCGCAAGGTCGACGCCGTCGTCTGCAACAAGAAGGTCATCGAGTCGCTGGTCAAGGCCGGGGCGTTCGACTCGCTCGGCCACCCGCGCAAGGGCCTTCTGCTGGTGCACGCCGACGCGATCGACGCGGTGATGACCACCAAGAAGGCCGCCTCGATGGGGCAGTTCGACCTGTTCGGGTCGATGGACGGCTCCGGCCCGTCCGAGCTGGACGCCGTGTTCGACGTGAAGGTGCCCGACGACGAGTGGGACAAGAAGCACCGGCTCGCCGTGGAGCGGGAGATGCTGGGCCTCTACGTGTCCGGCCACCCGCTGCAGGGGCTGGAGCAGGTGCTGCTGTCCAAGTCGGACATGTCGATCTCCTCGATCCTCGAGGGCTCCACCGACGGCCGGATGTCCGACGGCCACCAGGTCACGATCGGCGGCATCCTCACCGGTGTGAACCGCCGGGTGAACAAGAACGGTGAGCCGTGGGCGTCCGCGCAGCTGGAGGACCTCGCGGGCGGCATCGAGGTGCTGTTCTTCCCGCGGTGCTACCAGGTGGTCGGCGTCGACGTGGCCGAGGACGCGATCGTGCTGGTCAAGGCCAGGGTCAACAAGCGCGACGACCGGGTGTCGCTGATCGTGGCCGACCTCGCCGTCCCGGACCTCTCGGCCGGGGCCGGCGGTGCCGGTGCCCCGGTGATGGTGAGCATCCGCACCGAGCTCGTCACCCCGCAGCGGGTGTCGAGGCTCAAGGAGGTCCTGTCCCACCACCCCGGCACGTCCGAGGTGCACCTCAACCTCCTCTACGGCACCAGGACCACCACGTGGAAGCTCGACGACGGGCTCAAGGTCACCCAGTCGTCGGCGCTGATGGGGGACCTCAAGGCGCTGCTGGGACCGGGGTGCGTCGGATGACCGGGCCGCAGCAGGGGATGAACGCGGACGAGCACTTCCGCAACGCCCACCGCTACCTGGAGGAGGCGAAGCGGCGCACGTCGCAGCTGGAGAAGGACGACCGCTTCGCGGCCGAGGAGATCCAGATCCTGCTGGGCATCGCGCAGGTGCACGCCACGCTGGCCACTGCTCCGCAGGCACAGCGGATCCCGCCATCGCCCGGGCAGCCCGGCGCGCCGCGTTAGGAGCGCGCCGGTTGGCGGGTCAGCTCAGCCGTTCGGACACCTTCTCCAGGCCGTCCCTGATCAGCTGCCCGTAATCGTCATCGCCCAGCACGCCGATCGTGGCCCGCGCGTGCTGGAGGTGCTCGCGGGCGCGGTCGAGATCGCCGAGCTTGTAGTAGCACTCGCTCAGGTTCAGGTGCAGCGACGGGTACAGGCCGGCCGCCGGGAGCGGCACTCCGGCCTCCGCCAGCCGCGCATCGGTGAGCAGGCCGGCCGCGGCCAGGGCCCGCTGGTCCCAGACCAGCTCCTCGTGCACGTCGTCCTGCACGTCGGCCATGGCGTGCGCGAGCGTGCACCGGTGCAGGGGATCCCCCTGCTCCGCGCCGATCTCGTCCCAGATCTCCGCGAAGAGGAGCCGAGCAGCCTCCCGTTCGCCCTGGTGGCCGAGCTGCACCGCCTGGCCGATCCGGAGGATCGCCGGGTCGGTGATCACCGGGGTTCCCGCGCCTGCGTGAACCCGACGAGGCGCTCCACCACCTCGGCGACGGCGAGCAAGCCGTGGTCGTCGTGGTCGCGGCCGACGAGCTGGACACCCATGGGCACACCTTCCGCCAGGCCCATCGGCAGGCTGATCGCGGGGTGCCCGGACTGGTTCACCACCGCCGTGTTGCGGGCGAGCGGCGCCACGGCGGGGGAGCCGGGTTCGCTGTCGGCGCGCAGCGGCGGCAGGACCGGGAGCGTCGGCATCGCGAGCACGTCCGCCTCGGTGAGTGCGGTGCGCATCGCCTCGACGACGAGCCGGCGCGCCCGCAGCGCCCGGATGTAGTCCTGCGCGAGCACGTACCGACCGGCGAGCAGCCGCTGCCGCAGCTCGGGGGAGTAGCGCTCCGGGTGGGCGTCGAGCGTCGGCTGGTGGAACACGTAGGCCTCGGCGAACATCGCCACCCGCAGGAGCGGCACGAGGTGCCCGATCTCCATCGGTACCGGCACGAGTAGCGCCCCGGCCCCTGCGGCGAGGTCCAGCACGCCTCGGGCCGCCGCCTCCACCCGCGGGTCGAGGTCGGACCAGAACCAGTCCTCCGGCACGCCGACGCGCACGCCGCGCAGGTCGTCGCGGACGGCGGCGGGCGCGGCAGGCCGGGAGGACGAGTGCGGGTCGTCCGGGTCGGGCCCGGCCAGCACCTCGAGCACCGCGCGCGCGTCGGCCACGGTGCGGGACAGCACCCCGACGTGGTCGATGTGCTCCATGCTGGTCGGCACGACCCCGCGCAGCGGCACGAGCCCGTGGGTGGGTTTCAGCCCGACCAGCCCGCAGCAGCTCGCCGGCATGCGGACCGAGCCGGCCGCGTCGGTGCCGAGGGAGGCGTAGCCGATCCCGTGTGCGACGGCCGCCGCCGACCCGCCGCTGGACCCGCCGGCGATCCGGTCGGGGCACCACGGGTTCGGCACGGTGCCGTGGAACGGGTTGATCGAGGTGGAGCCGAAGGCCAGCTCGTGCAGGTTGGTCTTGCCGAGCACGATCGCCCCGGCGGCCTCGCCGCGGGCCACGGCCGGGGCGTCGGCCGTGGCGACCCGGCCGGCGAGCACCGGCGATCCCGCCGTGGTCGGCAGGCCGGCCATGTCGATGTTGTCCTTCACAGTGACCGGCACGCCGTGCAGCGGGCCCGGTGGCACGCCGGATGACCGGGCCCGGTCGGCGGCCGCCGCGGCCTCCCGCGCCCGGTCGGCGAGCGGCGTGACGAACACGTTCGAGCCGGCGAACCGGCCCGCGCGCGCCAGCGCCGCGTCGACGACCTCCGCCGCCGAGACGTCGCCGCAGGCGAGCGCGCGCCGGACCCCCACCAACGTCAGGCCGGTGAGCGGGTCCGTCATTTCCGGCCGCCCGCGGCGAGCACCAGCGCGTTCGGCACCTCGCCGAGCGGCAGGGCCCGCAGGGCGGCGGCGAGCTCGCCGTTCTCCCGGACGTGGGGGAGCAGGGCGTCGAGCTCGTCGTCGGGCGGGACGTCGCCGAAGAGCAGCGTGTGGAGGGCGCGGAGGTCGTCGCGGGTCAGCTCGCCACCTCCGGGTCCACCCGGAACAGGACCTGCCCGAACTCGACGAGGTCCGCGTCGGACACGCAGACCTCCACCACCGTGCCGCGGACGCCCGCCGCGACCGCGTGGTAGGTCTTCATGACCTCCACCAGCGCCACCGTCGTCGACTCCTCGACCAGCGCCCCGGCCGTCACGAACGGGGGTTTCCCCGGCTCGGGCTGGGCGTAGAAGATCCCCATGGTCGGGGCGGTGATCTCGAGGAGGCCCGGGGTCGCCGGGGCCGGTGCCGCCGTGACCTCGGGTGCGGTGACGGCGGGTGCCGAGACGGCGGGTGCCGTGACCGCGGGTGCCGCCGCGGCCTGCGGTGCGGGTTCCGGCGCCGGGACGGCCGCCTGCACCGGTGCCGGCGGCTCGCCCTTGCCGATCGTCACCTTCAGGTCGCCGACCTGCACCTCCAGGAAGTCGAAGCCGGACCGGTCGAGGCTCTCGACCAGCCGGACCACCTGCTCGACGTCCGCGTCGCTCAGCGCTCCCTGCACGGATCCGTTGGTCGTCTCGGTCATGCCTGCCCCCCTGTGGTCGCCCGGTTGCCCAGGAGCACCGAGTCGCTTCCGCGCTGCACGCGCACGTACCGGATCGCCGAGGTCTCCCGCAGCCGCTCCACGAGCGTGAGCAGCGGGAGACCCGTCGAGCTGTAGCGCCGCGGCGGGCCGGCGGCGCGCATGGTGTCGATCTCGCCGGCGCCCTGCACGATCGCCCGCAGCAGGAGCTCGTCGTCGGAGATGCCCGGAGCCCCGTACACCTGCCGGGCGTCGGCGAGGGTCATGTCGTTGACGGGCCGCCGGTCGAGCTCCTCCAGCTCGCGGGCCCGGGGCAGCGACAGGAACCGGTCGCGCAGGTTCTCGTCCATCCACGTGTAGCCGGAGTCCTCGCCGTAGACGCCGCGGGCGAGGCGGACCAGCTCGTCGATGACGACCCCGTACCGCTCGCCCGATGCGACGTTGAGCGCCGCCTGGGTCGCGACGTACTGCGAGTACGGCGTGATCATGATGGGGTAGCCGAGGTCGGCGCGGATCTGCACGCACTCCTCGAGCACCTCGTCGAGGCGGTGGTCCATGCGGATCTCGGCGAGCTGGAACCGCAGGTTCGAGATCACCCCGCCCGGGATCTGATGCCGGTAGTGGTTCAGGTCGTGGCGCAGCGGCGCGCCGGCCGGCAGCCCGTCGGCGGCCGCGAACCCGGCGAGCCGCTGCGACACCGACGTGACGAGGTCCTCGTCGACCACCGGGGTGAAGCCCATCAGCCGGGCGTTGCGCGCCACCTCGAGCACCGACGGCTGCGCCGACCCGTTCGCCAGCGGCGGCACCCCGCAGTGCACGGACCGCACGCCCAGCTCCAGGGCCTCCAGGTAGACGAGCGGGGCGAGCCCGGTGGTGCAGTGCGAGTGCAGCTCCACGGGGACGTCGCCCGCCGCCTGCAGCATCGCGGGCAGCAGGGTGCGGAGCCGGTCGACGGTGAGCAGCCCGCCCTGGTCCTTGAGGTAGATGACGTCGGGCCGGAACGCCGTGCACTGCCGGGTGGTCTCGGCGAAGTGCTCGTCGGTGTGCCGCGGCGAGATCGTGTAGGCGACGGCGATCGCGACCTTCAGCCCGAGCTCACGGGCGAACGGGACGGCCGTCGGGAGCATCCGGGTGATCTGGTCGCCGGTGTTGGCCATGAGCTGGGCCCGGTTGAGCACCCCGATCTCGGCGAGCCGGCGGGAGTACAGCTCGTTGAGCACGGCCGGGGTCGGCGTGCCGAACCCGTTGAGGTTGCCGCCCGCGCCGCCCATGCACGCCTTCGGGGTGCGGGTGATCGTGCGCGCGAGCATGCGCATGGTCTCCCACGGGTCCTCCTTGAGGTCCCGCACCATCTTCTTGAAGAAGATCGGGTTGGCCGGCACCTCGATCACGTCGAAGCCGGCCCGGTCGAGGTCGCCGCCGAGGGCCTCCATCATCCCGTGGCGGATCCCCATCGCCCACAGGCTCTGCGAACCGTCCCGGAAGGTCGTGTCGACGAACCGGACCTCGCCCCGATCGGTCGCGGCGCTGTCGCTCATCACGTTCACCAGGCCTCCTGCATCACGCCGACGTGCTCGGCGACGTCCACCCGCATGTCGGTCAGGGCCAGCACCTCGTCCACGGTGAAGCCGCGGGCGACCTCATCGAGCCGGAACCGGCCGTCGGTCGTGCGCCGGAGCAGGGCGAGGTCGGTGACGACGACGTCGACGCACCCCGGCGCGGTGAGGGGGTAGCTGCAGGTCTCGACGAGCTTCGGGCGGCCCGAGCTGTCGACGTGTTCGAGCATCGCGATCACCTGCCTCGCGCCGACCGCGAGGTCCATCGCGCCGCCGATGCCGCCGCCCGGGCGTCCGGGGACGGCCCAGTTCGCGAGGTCGCCCCGGCCGCTCACCTGGTAGGCCCCCAGCACCACGGCGTCGAGCCGGCCGGAGCGGGCGATCTCGAACGACGTGACGCTGTCGAAGAACGACGCGCCCGGTTCCAGGGTGATGAAGTTGCCGCCGGCGTCGTGGAGGTCCGGGTCGCGCTCGCCGTCGGTGACGAACCCGCCGTACTTCAGCACCCCGTTCTCGCCGTGCAGCACGACACCGCGGCCGCCGAGGAAGTTGGCGGCGAGGTTGGGCAGGCCGGCGCCGAGGTTCACGAGGCCCCCGGGCGGCAACAGCATCGCGACCCGGTGCCCGATCTCCTGGCGGGCCAGCGCCGGTTTGCCCCCGTACTCGCGGCCGGTGTCCGCGCGTCGGGCGGCGCGACGGGGGAGGGTGGCGACGTCGATGTGGACGGTGGTCGGCGCGACCCGCGCGACGAACGCGGCCGGCAGGTCGACGTCCTCCGGCGCGATCTCGCCGACCTCCACGATCTCGTCCACCTCGACGATCGCCACCCGCGCGGCCTTCGCGAAGCTGTCGTTGAAGTTGCGGCTCGCGCCCCGGAAGGACACGTTCCCGATCCGGTCCGCGCGGTGCCCGCGCAGCAGGGCGTAGTCGGTGCGGATGCCGTGCTCCAGGATGTGCGGGACGCCGTCGAACTCCCGCACCTCCTTGCCCTCGCCGACCACGGTGCCCACCCCGGCCGGGGTGTAGAACGCCGCGATGCCCGCGCCGCCCGCCCGCATCCGCTCGACGAGGGTGCCCTGCGGCACGATCTCGAAGTCCAGCGTGCCGGCGAGGATCTGGTCCTCGGAGGTGGTGGGCGGGCCCGGCCGCGACGAGAACGAGGCCACGAGCGTGGCGATCTGACCGTTCTCGGCGAGCATCTGGGCGGTCGGGTGCCCGGGCTGCCCGAGCCCGTTGCAGTAGACCGTGAGCCCCTTCGCGCCCTGGTCGCGCAGGGCGGTGATCAGGCTCGACGGGAACCGGTGGGTGACGCCGAAGCCGGAGATCGCGACCTTCGCGCCGTCCGGGATGTCGGCGACGGCGTCGGCGGGCGACGGGCAGACCTTGTCGGCGAGGGGGTCGTCCACGTTCCTCCTTGGTGACGGGCGGGGTGGCGGGTCAGGGCGCGAGCCAGGTGCCTCCCCAGAACAGCTCGCTGGACAGGTACCGGGACACGCCCTTCACGTTCGGCCGCGCGATCGCCGCCTTGGCCGCCCGGGCGAGCCAGACGACGCCCATGTCCTGGTTGAGCAGGAGCTGGGCCCGCTGGTAGGCGGCGATGCGCCGGGCCGGGTCCGTGGTGCTCGCGGCCTCGTCGAGGGCGGCGTCCACCTGCGGGCTGGAGTAGCTGCCGTAGTTGTTGATCCCGCCCGTGCGGAACTGGTTGTACATGAACGGGTAGGCGTTCTCGTACGGCCCGCTGATCCAGTGCAGCATCTGGAAGTTGCCGCCCTGCACGATCTGGGTGACGACGGTGGCGATGTCGTCGAGCTGGAGCTTCACGTCCAGGCCGACCGCGGCCCACTGCGCCTGCAGGAACGTGGCGTACTGGACGTTGTTGGGCGAGTTGGCGTCCTGGAAGGTGAAGTTCGGGTCTCCGCCGGAGGCGCGGTACTCGGCGATCAGCTGCTCGGCCCGCTCCGGGTCGTAGGACGGGTAGGCCTGTGCCGCCTCGGCGCTGTAGTAGGGGTCGCCCTCGGCGAACGCGGTGGTCGCCCCGTCCATCGCGCCCCGGTACTGGGTGGCGGAGAGCGCGGCCGGGTCGATCGCGCGGATCGCGGCCTCGCGCATGCGGGGGTCGTCGAACGGCGGGCGGTTGAAGTTGAAGTAGAGGAACTCGCCGTCGCCGCCCGGCCCGTAGTACGTCTCGAGGCCGGGGTCCTGGGAGGAGCGGTGCACCTCGGTGTGGAACCCGGCGATGTCGAGGTCGATGTCGCCGTTCGCGACGGACGCGTAGCGGGTCTCGGTGTCGGGGAGCGGGCGGAACTCGATGCCGTCGAGGTAGGGCCTGCCCTGCTGCCAGTATCGGTCGAACCGCTTGACGACGATCTTGTTGTTGGGGATCCACTCGACGAACTCGAACGGGCCCGCGCCGACGGGGTGGCGCCCGTAGTCGGCCCCCCACTTCTGCACGGCGGCCGGCGAGGCGACCGTGCCGAGGTTGCCGGAGGAGAACGGCAGCGCGAACGCCATCGGGAACGACCCGGTCGGGCGCTTCAGCGTGAACTCGACGGTGAGCGGGTCGACCGCGCGCATGCCGGCGATCGGCTCGGTGTAGAGGTTGCCGAGCGCGGTCGGTTTGTCCCGCTGCCGGGACACGTTGAAGATCACCGCGTCGGCGTCGAGCGGGGTGTCGTCGTGGAAGGTGAGGCCGGGCCGCAGCGTCAGGAGCCACGTCGTGCCCTCGTCCGGCGTGGTCATGGACTCGGCGAGGTAGGGCTGCGCCTCACCCTTCTGGTCCAGCTTCAGCAGCGAGTCGTACACCGCCGACGCCATCAGGTTCGACCCGATGGTCGGGTCGAACGAGCGGGCCTCGGTGTACATGCCGACCCGGAGCGTGCCGCCGGTGGCGGGCGTGCCCTCGGCCGCGGGGTCGCCCCCGAACGGCTTCGAGGTGTCGAGGGCGGTCGGGACCTCCTCGATGCCCGGGCCGGCCTTGCCGCAGGCCGCGGCGGCGACCAGGGCCGCCGCGAGGGCGACCGCCCAGAGGGGGCGTCGCCACCTCGACGAGCTGCCTGTCCTGGATGGGGGAGTGCTGCCGGACGTGGACACATGACCTCGCTGGATGTCCGATACCGCGCTGTACGGAACGACCTGAGGGTGCTGGTGGACGGGGGCCGCGCCAGCCTAACCTCCTACGAGATTGTGCACAATAATGTTGGCAATGATCTGCTCACCACTCCGGTGAGCGCTCCTGGCGCACGGGTGTCACGGCGGTCGCGACGACGGGGGCGACGGCGGCGAGGAGGAAGCCCGCGGCGTAGCCGACGGTCCCGATCACGGCGCCCAGCACCGGCGGGGTGAGTGCGGAGAACACGTTCTGCCCGGTGTTCTGGACGCCGAGCGCCCGGCCCGACCAGGCGGGGCCGGCGATCTCGGCCGTCGCCGTGTAGCCGAGGCCGTTGTGCGCGACGGTCACGAGCCCGCCCACGACCAGTGCCGTGACCGCGAGCCACGGCGCGACCAGGTCGCCGACGGCGAACGCGACCAGGACGGCCACGGTGGCCACCGAGACCTGGCGCATCGGCCGCATGCGGGAGCCCACGCGGTCGGACCACCAACCGATGCCGATCCGGCCGGCGGCCCCGACGACCTGCACCACGCCCACGAGCACACCGGCGGCGGCCGCGGCGAAACCCTGCTCGCGCACGAGGTACTCGACGGTGAAGGTGCTGACGGCGAACTGGGGCATCACGAGCAGGGCGCTCGCCGCGTGCACGCGCCACAGCAACGCCGTCCCGTACGGCGACCCCGCGGCCGCCGCCCCGGCGAGCCCCGCCCGCGGCGGGTCCGCGGCGAACGCGGCGACGAGCACACCCATGACGAGGCAGAGCACGGCGGGGAGCGCCAGCGAGGCGAACGTGCCCGCGGTCGCGGCGAGGGTGGGGAGCGTGAACCCCGCGATGGCGACGCCCAGTGGTTGCGCGGTCTGGCGCACGCCCATCGCGACGCCGCGCTCGTGGCGGGGGAACCAGCCCATGACGAGCCGCCCGCTGGCCGCGAACACCGACGCCGCCATGGCTCCACCGAGTGCCAGCAGGAGCAGTCGCGCCACCGAGTCGCCGACCGGCGCCATGGCCGCCGCGCCCATGGCCGCCGATCCGAGCAGCAGCCCGGTCGACATCACGCGGCGCTCGCCGAACCGGTCGGCGGCCGCGCCCCAGGCCACGAGCGCCAGCAGCAGCCCGACCACGGGCGCCGCGACGTACCGGCCGACGGACGCGAGGGACAGCCCCAGCGAGTCGCGCAGCTGCGGCACGAGGAAGGGGAGGCCGTAGACGTAGGCGCAGGCCGAGGCCTGCGCGCACACCCCGATCGCGAGGATCACCCAGCGCCGGCTCCCCGCGGTGGCGGCCGGGGTGCCGGCGGTGGCGTCGGGCGGTGAGGTCATGCGCGGGCGCTCCGTGATCGGGGTCCGGACGCTCCGACTTTAGCCTTGCTAAGGACTCAGGTGAGCCGCACCAGCATCTTCCCGATGTTGGCGCCGCGCAGGACACCGAACAGCGCCTCGGGGGCCGCCTCGAGCCCGTCGACGACGGTCTCGGCGGTCCGCAGCCCGCCGTCGGCGAGAAGGCGTGCGGCATGCGGGATCCAGGTGTCGAACCGGTCGAGGTGATCGGTCACGAGCAGGCCCCGCAGCGTCAGCCGCTTCTTGACCACCTCGTACAGGTTGCGCGGACCCGGGGCGGGCTCGACGTCGTTGTAGCCGCTGATCGCCCCGACCAGCGCCGCCGTGCCCCCGACGCGCAGCGCGGCGATGGCGGCCTCCAGGTGCTCGCCGCCGACGTGGTCGACGTACACGTCGATGCCGTCCGGCGCCACCACCGGGAGCTGCTCGCCGATCGGACCGACCCGGTGGTCGATGGCCGCGTCGAAGCCGAAGTCGGTGACCAGCTTCTCCGTCTTGAGCGGCCCGCCGGCGATCCCGATCACGCGGGACGCACCGAGGGCGCGCGCGAGCTGGCCGGCGACGCTGCCGACCGCGCCAGCCGCCGCGGAGACGACCACGACGTCGCCCGCGCGGACCGGCGCGATCTCGGTGACCGCGAGGTGGGCGGTCAGGCCCGCGATGTCGAGCAGGCCGAGCCAGGCCTGGGGCGGCGCGAGCGCGAGGTCGACGACGGTCGCCGCCGCGGCGTCGAGGACGGCGTACTCGCGCCAGCCGAGGAAGTGCCGCACCGTCGTGCCGACGGGAAGCCCGGGCGCCCGGCTGACCACGACCTCCCCGAGCGCGCTGCCTTCGAGGGGCTCGCCGAGCGCGAACGGCTCGATGTAGGAGGGGGCGTCGTCCATGCGGCCGCGCATGTACGGATCGACCGACATCCACGTGTTGCGGACGAGGACCTGCCCGTCGGCCGGATCCGGAACCTCGGCGGTGACCAGTTCGAGATCCCCGGACCGCGGCTCGCCGACCGGGCGTGCGGCGAGCCGGAACTCCCGGGCGATTCTGGTGCGGGTGGTCGGCAGCGTCATGTCGATCAGTGAACCCGCGCTGCGCGAGCGGGAGAATGGCGCGAGCGCTCAGAGCGATGTCCGGGCGTCTAACCTCACCGACGTGGATGTGCTCACGGATCTCCTGGCGGAGGTGCGCTCGAGCGGGGCGCTCTTCGGGCGCAGCATCGTCACGGCGCCGTGGTCGATCCGCTTCGCCGACGGCGTGCCGCTCACCCTGCTCTCGATGCTCCGGGGCCGGGGCTGGGTCGTCCCGGACGGCGCCGACCCCGTGCGGCTCGCGGAGACCGACGTGGCCATCGTGGTCGGGCCCGGGCCGTTCACGGTGGCCGACTCGCCCGCCGCCACCGCGGAGCCGTTCTTCGTCCAGTACGCCCCCGGGCGGTGCACGGCGGCGGACGGCACCGCGTTCAACGAGGACCTGGTCCTCGGTGTCCGCACGTGGGGGGAGAGCCTCGACGGCCCGAACGTCCTGCTCACCGGCAGCTACCAGGTGCGCGGCCGGGTCTCCGAGCGGCTGGTGAGCGCGCTGCCCCGGGTCCTCGTGGTCCCGAACAGCGGCCAGCTGTGTCCCGTGCTCGACCTGGCGGTGGCCGAGGTCGAGCGCGATCACCCCGGCCAGCAGGCGGTGCTGGACCGGCTGCTGGACCTGCTGCTGCTCATCGCGTTGCGGGAGTGGCTCGCCCGCCCCGACGTCGAGCCGCCCGCGTGGTACCGGGCGCTGGGCGACCCGGTCGTCGGGGCCGCGCTGCGCCTGCTGCACGACGGGCCGGCCCGGCCGTGGACGGTTGCCGCGCTCGCCGACGAGGCGGGTGTGTCGCGGGCGACGTTCGCCCGGCGGTTCACCGAGCTGCTCGGAGAGCCGCCGATGACCTACCTGGCCGGTTGGCGCCTCGCGCTCGCCGCCGACCTGCTCGCCCGCAGCGACGCGACCGTGGACGCCGTCGCGCGGCAGGTCGGCTACAGCAACGCGTTCGCGCTGAGCGTCGCGTTCAAACGCGTGTACGGGACGCGGCCCAGCGACGTGCGTGCCGCCGGCTGACCGCGTCCCCCCGGTGGAGGTCCGTCACGCGCCGGTGAGCCGGCGCCACTCCTGCTGCGCGACGGGCGTCCACCGATCGTGCCGGCGTTCGAACAGGTTCGCCGCCCTGGCGCCCGCCCACCCGTCGGGGAGCAGCTCGCCGGGCAGCTTCGGGTCGAGGAACGGGAACCGCCGCCAGGCGTGCACGAGGTGGATCTGGTGGGCGAGGGTCTCGGCCGGGCCGTCCGGGGTGGCATCGGAGAACGTGGCGATGAACTCCTCGTAGGCCGCTTCGACCTCGGCGAGGTCCCAGGCCTGCTCCACCACCTGCCGCGGCGTGCCGATCGCGCCGAAGGGCCCGACGAAGGAGCTCGTGGCGGTGGTGAGCCCGAGGTCGGCGATCACGTCGGCCGCCTCGGCCTGCTTGCCCGGGTCCGGGGTGAGCCAGACGCCCGGGGCGGGCGAGCCGAGGCCGGCCCAGGCGAGCCGGGTGCGCAGGCGGTGCCGCAGCTGGCGCCGGGCCTCCGGCACGCTGACGAGCAGCACCAGCCAGCGCCCGTCCCACGGGGGGACGGAGGTGCCGAAGCCGTAGATCCGGGCGGCGCCGGCGGAGAGCAGCTCGCGGCCCTGCTCGGTGAGCGACCACCGGACGCGGCGGCCTTCGCGGTCGGACTCGAGCAGCCCTTCGGCCGCGGTGCGGGCGAGCGCCTGGCGGGCCGACTTCGGTTCCACGCCGAGGCCGCCGAGCGCGTCGATGAGCACCTGTGTCCAGATGGGCTCGTCGCGGGGGAGCACGAACTCGCCGAGCACGGTGAGCAGCAGCGAGCGGGCGCTGGTGGCGCCGAGCTCGCGGCGCCGGGAGAGCGCCGGGTGATCGGTGTCGGCAGCGGTGCCCATGGCGGCCGAGGGTAATGGGGGCGATCCGGTCGGTCCCATCTGCGCGCACCTCGACGACGGATCCCCGGATCGTGTGGTTCGCAGATACCCACGAATGGGGCAAAGCGGGCCGCGGATGGTCCGAACGGGCGAGCCTCCGACCAGGATGGACCACACGTTTGCAGATGAACATGAATACCGGGTTAAGCCGGGTCCGACGACCTCGGACCGGACGAAACCGGCGGAACGGACAGACCGAGGAGGTCGTTCTCCCGATCACTGCCGCCGGCTGTCCCGTCCGCCGACCGTTCGGAGTGCCCGATGACCACCTCTCCTCCCCGCCCCGCCCAGCACGCCCCGCCCCGCCGCGGCGACGCGCTGCGGGCCGACGTGCTCGCCTCGCTCGTCGTCTTCCTCGTCGCCGTACCGCTGTCCCTGGGCATCGCCCTCGCCTCGGGCGCACCGCTCATGGCCGGGTTGATCGCAGCGGTCGTCGGCGGCGTGGTCGCCGGCCTGCTCGGCGGCTCACCGCTGCAGGTCAGCGGGCCCGCCGCCGGGCTGACCGTCGTGATGGCCGAGCTCGTGACCCGGTTCGGCTGGCAGACCACCTGCCTGATCACCGCGGGCGCCGGGCTGCTGCAGATCGCGTTCGGCTGCGCCCGGATAGCCCGGTTCAGCCAGGCCATCCCGCCGGCGGTCGTGCAGGGGATGCTCGCCGGCATCGGCGTCACGATCGCGCTGTCGCAGCTGCACGTCGTGCTCGGCGGGAGCCCGCCCGCCGGCGCGGTCCGTGCGTTCGTCGAGCTCCCTGCCCAGATCGCGGCGGCCCGTCCGGACGCGGTGCTGATCGGCGCCGCCACGGTCGCGCTGCTCCTGCTCTGGCCGCGATTGCCGCGCCGGGTGCGACTGCTCCCCGGCGCGCTCGCCGCCGTCATCGCGGCCACCGCGGTCGCCCTGCTGACACCCGACGTCCCGCGCGTCGAGCTGCCGGGCAACCTGCTCGAGGCGATCGCGCCGCCGACGCTGCTCCCGGACCTGCCCTGGCTGGCGATGCTCGGCGGGATGTTCACGATCGCGCTGGTCGCGAGCATCGAGAGCCTGCTCTCGGCCGTGGCGGTGGACCGGCTGCGGCGCGCGTCCGGCCGCCCCGGCCCGCGGGGGAACCCGAACCGCGAGCTGATCGGCCAGGGCACCGCGAACACGATCTCCGGCCTGCTGGGCGGGCTGCCCGTCACCGGCGTCATCGTGCGCAGCGCCACCAACGTCGAGGCCGGGGCGCGGACCCGGGCGTCCGCCGTGCTGCACGGCCTGTGGGTCGCGGTCTTCGCGATCGCGCTCGTCGGGGTCGTCGAGCTGATCCCGCTCGCCGCGCTCGCCGGGCTGCTCGTGGTGGTCGGTTCGCAGCTGGTGAAGCTCGTCGACGTCCGCGCGGCCCGGTCACACGGTGAGCTGGTCGTCTACCTCGGCACGGTCGCGGGCGTGCTCCTGCTGAACCTCCTCGAGGGGGTCGCGATCGGGTTCGTGCTCGCGGGCCTCGTGATGCTGCGCCGCGCGGTGCGCGCACGCGTCCGGGTCGTCGAACCCGATGCCGACGCCCCATGGCGGATCATCGTCGAGGGCAGCCTGAGCTTCCTCGCGGTGCCGGCGCTCGCCCGCACCCTCGCCACCGTGCCGGCCGCCGCGCCGGTGCGCCTCGAACTGGTCGTCGACTACCTCGACCACACGGCGTTCGACCACCTCGACGCGTGGACGGCGATGCGGCGCGCCGGCGGTGCCGAGGTCGACGTGACCGAGCCGGAGGCCCGCGTGCCGGGCGACCGGCCGCGGCACGGGTACGCGACCTGGTCGCAATGGCAGAGGTCACCGGGGCAGGAGGTCGACCACGCGCCGCACGCGCCGTTGCTCGCCGGCGTCGCGGCCTACCACGCGCAGGCGGCGGAGCTCATCCGACCGACCCTGCAGAAGCTCGCCCACGGCCAGGCGCCCAAGGGCCTGCTGCTGTGCTGCGCCGACTCCCGCGTGCAGCCCAACCTGATCACCCGCAGCGGCCCGGGCGATCTGTTCACCGTGCAGAACGTGGGCAACCTGGTGGCCGGGACGTCGATGCGCGCCGCGCTGCACTACGCCACCGAGGTACTGCACGTGCCGCTGATCGCCGTCTGCGGCCATTCGGCGTGCGGTGCGATGCGCGGGCTGCTCGACGGTGCGCGGCGGCCCGGCGACCCGCTCGGCGACTGGCTCGCGTCGGCAGCCGGCAGCCTGGAGGCGCTGCGGGCCGGGCACCCGGTCGGGCGGGCCGCGCTCGCCGCCGGCCACGGCGAGGTCGATGCCCTGGCCATGGTGAACGTCGCGGAGCAGCTGGCGGCGTTGCGGGAGCGGGGCGTCGACGCGGCGCTGGTCGGCCTGTTCTTCGACATCCCGACGGCACGCGTCCTCGTGCTCGACGAGGACGCGCAGGAGTTCCGCCGGCCGGACGGTCAGTCCTCCTCGGGCGGCGCGAAGCGGGCGAGCGCTTCGACCGAGGGCACCGTGTAGTAGGCGCCCGTCACGGGCTGCGTGTAGCGGGTCAGCGCGTCGCGCACGCCGTCGCCGACGCCGGCCATCCGGCGCAGCATCTCCTCCAGGCGCCACTGGTCGCAGCTGAAACCGACGAACGCGGTGCCGTGGTGCGAGACGCTGCCGAAGGCCACGTTGCGGCGGAAGATCGGCAGCTCCTCGCGTTCTCCGTCACCTCGGTCGACCTCGAGCACGGTGCGGGCCACGTGGCTGTCGGCGGGCTTGGAGTCGTCGTCCAGCTCGATGCTGTCGGGCTTGGTGCGGCCCATGACGTTCTCCTGCGCCGGCGTGGGCAGGCTCTCCCAGCTGTCGCCGTCGTGGTCCCACATCTGCACGAGCACGACGCTGCTGCCCGCGCCCGGCTCGCCCGCGGGCACGAGCGCGGCCTCGGGCGCCTCCAGCAGCGACGGGTTCTCGGTGCCGTCGATGAAGCCGGTGAGGTCGCGGTCGTGGCGGTAGAGCCACCCCGTCGTCTCGCGGCGCAGGAGCGCCACCGGCGCGAGACCCGCGACGATGGCGCGCCCGTTGTCGAACACGGCCGTCCGGTCGCCGCCCGCCACCCACAGCCACGCATCGTGCTGCGTGGCCGGCATCGTCCAGCCGCCCGCCCCGACGAGCGGCCGGTCGAAGCCGCTGGCGGACGCGGGCACGTCGGCCGCGCCGGCCACCTCCGCCCACAGCTCGGGCCGGAACCCGACGACGAGGTTGACCCCGCCGGTGGTCGACAGCGGGCCGACGAGACCGGCCGCCGCGGCGACGAGGTCGACCGCCTCGGCGTCGGGCGCGAGGTCGAACTCCAGGTAGCCGTGCTCCGGCGTGCCCAGCGCGAAGATGCCCGGTTGTGCGTTCACGGCCGCGCTTTCCGGTTCACGCTCTCCACCGTCGCGAGGAGGCCGTGGAGGTCGGGCAGGACGGCGTCCGCGATCGAGGCGTCGCGCCCCTCGGCCTGACGGTTGACCCACACCCGCGGCACGTCGAGGGCCTTCGCGGGCTCCATGTCGTGGAAGTAGCTCTGCGCCACGTGGACCCACCGGTCCCGCGTGGCCCCGAAGGACTCGCCGAAGCGGGTGAAGTGGTTGTGGTTCGGCTTGTACGAGCCGACCATCTCCGCGGTCACGACCGTGTCGACCGGGGCGCCGAGCCGGCGCTGGGTCTCGCCGATGATGTCCTGGTCGCAGTTGGTGAGCAGGGCGATCCGCCACCCGGCCTCGCGCAGCCTGGTCAGGTTCGTCGCGACCTCGGGGAAGACCGGCCAGAAGGGGATCGTGTCGCCGAGCACGTGGGCATCGACCTCACGCAGGTCGAGGCCGGCGCCGCGGGCGGTGCGGCGCAGTGCCTCGGCCATCACGTCGCGGTAGCGCATGCCGGGGAACTCGGCCTGCACCGCGGGCTCGTGGCCGTTGTAGACCTCGAGCAGCTTCCAGCCCTGCCCGGGGAACAGCAGCTCGATGCCGTTCGCGATGCCGTGCCGCCAGTCCACGAGCGTGCCGAAGCAGTCGAACGTCGCCCACCGGATCGCAGTCATGCGCTCATCCTGGTACGCGGGTTACGGTCTCCGCTCGTGACGTCCCCCGATCCCGCCCACCCGCTCGCCTGGCTCGAACCGCACGCCGCCCGCCGACACGCGCAAGGACTGCACCGGGAACTGCGCCCGCGCACCCCCGCGGAGCCCCTGCTCGACCTCGCGGGCAACGACTACCTCGGGCTCGCCACCGACCCCCGGGTCGTCGAGGGCGCGGTGCGGGCGGTGCGGACGTGGGGAGCGGGCTCCACCGGATCCCGGCTGGTCACCGGCACGACCGCGTTGCACGCCGAGCTCGAGGCCGAGCTCGCGGCGTTCTGCGGCGCCGAGTCCGCGCTCGTGTTCTCCTCCGGGTACACCGCCAACCTGGGTGTGGTCACGGCGCTCTCCGGCCGGGACACGCTGGTGGTGTCCGACGCGGCCAACCACGCGTCGCTCGTGGACGCGTGCCGCCTCTCCCGCGCCCATGTCGCGATCGTGCCCCACGACGACCCCGGCGCGGTCGACGCCGCGCTCGCCGCGCGCACGCAGCAGCGGGCGATCGTCGTCACCGAGAGCGTGAACAGCGTGGACGGCGGGCTCGCGCCGCTGGCGGACCTGCACGCCGTCTGCCGGCGCCGGGGCGCGCTGCTCGTCGTGGACGAGGCGCACGGGCTCGGCGTGGCCGGGCCCGGCGGGCGCGGGCTGCTCGCCGCCGCCGGGTTGGCGGGCGCGGACGACGTGGTCGCCACGGTGACGCTGTCGAAGTCGCTCGGGGCCCAGGGCGGCGCGGTGCTCGGGCCGGCCGCGGTCACCGCGCACCTGGTGGACACGGCGCGCTCGTTCATCTTCGACACCGGGCTCGCGCCCGCGGCGGTGGGCGCGGCGCGCGCGGCGCTGGCCGTGCTGCGGTCCGAGCCGGAACGGCCCGGCGCCGTGCTGCGGGTGGCCGCCGAGCTGGCGGACGCCGCCGGGGTACCGGCGCCGCCGTCCGCGGTCGTGGCCGTCGTGCTCGGTGACCCGGACGTCGCCGTGGCCGCCGCGCGCCGGTGCGCCGAGCGGGGCCTGCGCGTCGGGTGCTTCCGCCCGCCGTCGGTGCCGGAGGGCACCAGCAGGCTGCGGCTCACCGCCCGCGCCACGGTGACCGCCGCCGAGCTCGCGCACGTCCGCACCGTGCTCGCGGACGTGCTCGCTCCGGCCAACGCATGATCCTCGTCGTGACGGGGACGGGGACCGGCGTCGGCAAGACCGTCGTCACCGCCGCCGTCGCCGCCCTGGCCGTCGCCCGCGGTGCGCGGGTCGCCGTGCTCAAGCCGGCGCAGACCGGCGTGACCCCGGACGAGCCCGGCGATCTCACCGACGTCGCGCGGCTCGTCCCGGGCGTCGCGACCCGCGAGCTGGCGCGCTACCCGGAGCCGCTCGCTCCGGCGACGGCCGCGCGCCGCGCGGGGGCCGCACCGGTGACCGCGGCCGCTGCTGCTGCGGCCGCCCGCGAGTTGCAGGCCGACGCCGACCTCGTGCTCGTCGAGGGCGCGGGCGGGCTGCTGGTCCGGTTGACCGACGGTGGCGACACCCTCGCCGACGTCGCCGGACAGCTGCGCGCCCCGGTTCTCGTCGTCGCGCCCGCGGGGTTGGGCACGCTCAACACGGCGGCCCTGACCGCCGAGGCGCTCGCGCGCCGGGACATCGGCTGCACGGGGTTCGTCGTCGGCAGCTGGCCCGCCGAGCCGGACCTGGCGGCGCGGTGCAACCTGGGCGATCTGCCCGCCGTCACCGGGTCCGCGCTGCTCGGCGCCGTGCCGGAGGGGGCGGGTGCACTGGCACCCGGCGAGTTCGCCACGGTTGCGCATCACAGTCTGGCGCCCGATCTGGGTGGCGGATGGCAGACTCCCGACGCGTGACGACGACGCGGCCAGGGATCTTCGACACTGCCATCCTCGACACCGCCCGCTCCCAGGTCCTGGAGGAGGGTGTCGGCCTCACCGAGGCGCAGGTGCTCGACGTCCTGCGGCTCCCCGACGAGGCGCTCGAACCGCTGCTGGAGCTGGCGCACGAGGTGCGGATGCGCTGGTGCGGGCCGGAGGTCGAGGTCGAGGGGATCATCTCGCTGAAGACCGGTGGCTGCCCGGAGGACTGCCACTTCTGCTCGCAGTCGGGCCTGTTCGAGTCGCCGGTGCGCTCTGCATGGCTGGACGTGCCGTCGCTGGTGGAGGCGGCGAAGCAGACGGCCAAGACCGGGGCCACCGAGTTCTGCATCGTCGCGGCCGTGCGCGGGCCGAACGAGCGGCTGATGGCGCAGGTGGCCGCCGGCATCGCGGCGATCAAGGACGAGATCGACATCAACATCGCCTGCTCGCTGGGGATGCTCACGCCCGAGCAGGTCGAGGAGCTCGCCGCGATGGGCGTGCACCGCTACAACCACAACCTGGAGACCGCCCGAACGCACTTCCCGAACGTCGTCACGACGCACACCTGGGAGGAGCGCTGGGAGACGCTGCGCCTGGTGCGCGAGGCCGGGATGGAGGTCTGCTGCGGCGGGATCCTCGGCATGGGGGAGTCCGTCGAGCAGCGGGCCGAGTTCGCCGCCCAGCTGGCCGCGCTCACCCCGGACGAGGTGCCGTTGAACTTCCTCAACCCGCGCCCCGGCACGCCGTTCGGTGACCTGGAGCCGCTCGACGGGCGGGACGCGCTGCGCGCGGTCGCGGCGTTCCGGCTGGCGATGCCGCGCACCGTGCTGCGGTTCGCGGGTGGACGGGAGATCACGCTCGGCGACCTGGGGGCGCGCCAGGGCCTGCTCGGCGGCATCAACGCGGTGATCGTCGGGAACTACCTGACCACGCTCGGCCGGCCCGCGGAGTCCGACATCGACCTGCTCGGCGAGCTGCAGATGCCGATCAAGGCCTTGAACGAGACGATCTAGCGGTGTTCTGCGACCAGTGCGGGAAGCCGGCGACCGAGGGTGGGCACGCGCGCTGCGCGGCCCGGCGCGCGCTGGAGCCTCCGCGGTTCTGCCCGGACTGCGCGCGTCGCATGGTGGTGCAGGTGACGCCGACGCGCTGGACGGCGCGCTGCAGCCGGCACGGTGAACGCACCAGCGACGGAGGCCCTGTAGCGGTTCCGTAGCAGAAAGATGCTACATTTGGTGCGTGCCCGAGACCATTCCCCAGCGGGAGCTGCGCAACGACAGCGGCGCGATCATGCGCCGGGTCGAGGCGGGTGAGAGCTTCGTCATCACCCGCAACGGCAAGCCCGTCGCCGACCTGGTGCCGCACGGTGACAACGTGAAGAAGCGGCGCCGCACCGTCCGGGAGATGCAGGAGGAGTTTCGGCAGCTCCCGTCGATCGACGTCGAGCAGTGGTACCGCGACCGCGAGGCCGACGACCTGATCTTCGGTGATGATCGCATCGAGTACTGAGATGTACGCCCTGCTGGACACGTCCGTACTCGTCGGCGCCGAGGAGCTGGATCTCTCCGACTACGAAGACCACGTGGCCCTGGTGAGCGCGGTGAGCGTTGGCGAACTGGCTTTCGGTCTGAACATCGGTACCGACCACGGGTTTCGTGAGGCTCGCCTGCGCCGGGTCCTGGCGGACTACGAAATCCTTCCGTTCGGAGTCGAGGAGGCCAAGCTCTACGGTGTCCTCTCGACGCTCGTGCGGGCCGCCGGCCGCAACCCGCGGCCCCGCCGCCTCGACCTGCAGATCGCCGCCACCGCTGCGGCGGCCCGGGTGCCGCTGCTCACCACGAACCCGGCCGACTTCCTCGGTGCCGACCAGCTCGCCAACGTGGTGCCGGTCAAACGCCTCGGTTGATGCCGTCAGTTCACGCTGTGGTCCACCGCGTAGGTCGTGATCGGCGCGGGCACCGCGCGGAGCTCGGCGAGCAGGCTGGTCTCGCGGGCCAGCAGGGCGCGCACCAGCCGCAGCCGCCCGATGGGTGAGGTCAGCTCGAGCAGGCGCTGGCGGTCGCCGATGGGGAGCAGGCAGTCGGCGGCGAGGACGTGCGGGAGCGTGCCCGGTTCGACGTCGGGTTCCGGTTCCGCCCAGTCGCCCGTCTTCCACGCGGTGCTGCAGTAGCGGTGGTGGGCGGCGCGGGCGGCCGCGGCCAGGATTCTGGTGAGCTCGCCGACGGCCGCGTCGTCGATGGGCTCGTCCGGGAGCGGCTCCACCGAGCCCACCAGGTACGGCTTGGAGTCGGCGTCCACGTCGAGCAGCCGGAAGCGGCGGGCACCGCGCGTGACGAGGTCGAAGCGGCCGTCGGGCAGCCGCTCGACGTCGTCCAGCACCGCGGTGCAGCCGACGGCGTGCAGGCCCGACATCCCGTCGTCGTCGGGGGCCCAACCCTCCCGGACCGCGACGACGCCGAACTCGCGGCCGGGCACCACACCGGTGACCAGGTCGACGGTGAGCTGCCGGTAGCGCGGCTCGAACACGTGCAGTGGCAGCGTGGCTCCGGGCAGCAACACCGTGCCCAGCGGGAACAGTGGGAGCGTCTCGGGGAGCGTCTCGGCCACGGCGTTACGGTACGACTCCACGGGCCGCTTCGCCCGGTCCGCTCGGCGGGCGCAGCACGGCGAACGCGTCGGTCACGCGCAGGGTGGGTTCGGTGAAGCGGAAGAGCGCCGCCGGCCGGCCGCCCGCGGGTCCCGGCGGGGCGAGGACGCCGGTCGGTTCGAGGACCTGGCGCCGGGTCAGCACGCGCTGCAGGTTGGTGGCCGAGACCGGGTGGCCGAGGGCGGCGCCGTACAGGTCGCGCAGCGCGGAGATCGTGAACTCGCGCGGGGCGAGCGCGAAACCCAGGTTGGTGTAGGACAGCTTGGCCCGGAGCCGGTCGCGGGCGTCGGCGACGATCGCGGCGTGGTCGAAGGCCGTGGGCGGGAGTGCGGCCAGTGGATGCCACTGCGTGTCCGGGGGCACGGCGGGGTCGGCGTCGGAGCGCACGAGCCCGAGGAACGCGGTGGCGACCCGCCGCACGTCCGGCACCCGGTCCGGGCGGCTGAAGACCCCGAGCTGCTCGACGTGGGTGACCTCGCGCAGGTCGACCTTCTCCGCGAGCTGGCGGCGCACCGATCGCTCGACGTCCTCGTCGTCGCCGAGCAGGCCGCCGGGCAGGGACCAGCGCCCGGAGTCGGGGGGCAGCGCGCGCTGCCAGGCGAGCACCTGGAGCGACCCGCAGCGGATCTGGAGCACCGCGGCGAGCACCTCGTGCTCGGTCGGGCGCGCCATGCTCCGGATCGTAGGGTGCCGGGGTCGACGCCCTGCGTGAACACCGGGTTGCGCCGGGATGAGGTCCCGGTCACGAGCAGGGTGTGCGGCCGCGGTCCCGCTGTTAATATCCGACCTGTTTCCGACTGATAGTCGAAAACTAGGAGGGGTCATGACCGCAAGCCCGACGATCGCCGAGCCCCTGCTCGGCGCGTCGCTCGAACCCGGATGGGCCGACGAGGTGCGCGCGCTGGCCCGCCGCCGGGACGCCGTGCTGCTCGCGCACAACTACCAGCTGCCGGAGATCCAGGACGTCGCGGACCACACCGGCGACTCGCTCGCGCTCTCACGGATCGCGGCCGAGTCGGACGCGTCGACGATCGTGTTCTGCGGCGTCCACTTCATGGCCGAGACGGCCAAGATCCTCAGCCCCGAGAAGACGGTGCTGATCCCGGACGCCGCCGCGGGGTGCTCGCTGGCCGACTCGATCACGGCCGACCAGCTGCGGGAGTGGAAGGCCGAGCACCCGGACGCCGTCGTCGTGAGCTACGTCAACACGACGGCCGCGGTGAAGGCGGAGACCGACATCTGCTGCACCTCGTCGAACGCGGTGGAGGTCGTCGCACAGGTCCCGGCCGACCGCGAGGTCCTGTTCCTGCCCGACCAGTTCCTCGGAGCGCACGTCCGCCGCGTGCTGCAGCGCGAGAACATGCACGTCTGGGCGGGGGAGTGCCACGTGCACGCCGGAATCAACGGCGCCACCCTCACCGCGCAGGTCGAGGCGAACCCGGACGCCGAGCTGTTCGTCCACCCCGAGTGCGGCTGCGCCACCTCGGCGCTCTACCTCGCCGGAGCGGGCACGGTGCCGGCCGACCGGGTCAAGATCCTCTCGACGGGCGGGATGCTCGACGCCGCCCGCACGTCGCAGGCGCGTTCGGTGCTGGTGGCCACCGAGGTCGGCATGCTCCACCAGCTCCGCCGCGCCGCACCGGAGATCGACTTCCGCGCCGTCAACGACCGCGCGTCCTGCCGCTTCATGAAGATGATCACGCCCGAGAAGCTGCTGCGCGCGCTGCGCGAGGGCCGCGACGAGGTCCACGTCGAACCCGACCTCGCCGCGCGCGGCCGGGCCGCGGTCCAGCGGATGATCGAGATCGGGAAGCCGGGGGGTGGCGAATGACGTCGCGGTGGGAAGCCGATGCCGACCTGGTCGTCATCGGGTCGGGGGTCGCCGGGCTCACCGCGGCGCTGGACGCCGCCGAGCTCGGCCTGCGGGTCGTCGTCGTGACGAAGGACGTCGCCGACGCCGGCTCCACCCGCTTCGCGCAGGGCGGGGTCGCCGTGGTGCTGGGGGACGTGCCCGGTGACACCATGGAGGCGCACGTCGCCGACACGATCGTCGCCGGGGCGGGCCTCTCCGACGCCGCGGCCGTCACCGAGATCCTCACCGACGGACCGGCCGCCGTCGCGCGGCTGCGGGCCCGGGGCGCGGTGTTCGACCGGCGGGCCGACGGGACGCTCGCCCGCGCCCGCGAGGGCGGGCACTCGGCGTTCCGCGTGGTGCCCGCCGGCGGCGACGCCACCGGTGCGGAGGTGGAACGGGCGCTCATCGCCACGGCCACCGACCGCAGGCTCCCGCTGCTCGCCGGCCACGTCGCCGTCGACGTGCTGCGCGACGAGCGCGGCGCGGTCACCGGGCTCGCCGTGCTCGACGACGAGGGCCACCCCGGCGTGCTGCGCACGCCCGCGGTGCTGCTGGCGAGCGGCGGGTACGGGCAGCTGTACTCGAGCACCACGAACCCGGCGACGGCCACCGGCGACGGCGTGGCGCTCGCGCTGCGGGCCGGTGCCACGGTGGCCGACATCGAGTTCGTGCAGTTCCACCCCACCGTCCTCTACACCGGGCCCGCGATGGGCCGGCGGCCCCTGGTCACCGAGGCCGTGCGCGGTGAGGGCGGGGTGCTGCTCGACCGCGCGGGCCGCCGGTTCATGACCGGCGTGCACCCGCTCGCCGACCTCGCCCCGCGCGACGTGGTGGCCAAGGCCATCACCCACACGCTCGCCGCCACCGGCGCCGACTGCGTGCACCTGGACGCCACCGCGATCCCGGACTTCGCCCACCGATTCCCCACCGTCCACGCCGCGTGCCGGGACGCCGGGATCGACCCGGCGCGCGAGCCGATCCCGGTCACCCCCGCCGCGCACTTCGCCTGCGGCGGCGTCGTCACCGACGTGCACGGGCGCACCGCCGTCAGCGGGCTCTACGCCGCGGGTGAGGTGGCGCGCACCGGCCTGCACGGGGCGAACCGGCTCGCGTCCAACTCGCTGCTCGAGGGGCTCGTCGTCGGGGCCCGGGCGGCGCGGGCGGTGGCCGCCGACCGGCCTGCGGTCCGGCCGGCGGACCCGTGTCTTCTCACCTCACCCGCCGTGCCGCTCGCGCCGCGCGCGGTCGTGCAGCAGGCGATGGCGGCGGCGGCCGGCATCGGTCGCGACGCGGCCGGCCTCGCCGCGGCGTCCGACCGGGTCGAGGCCGCCACCGCGGTGGCCGTCCCGGCGGACCGGGCGGCCGTGGAGGACGCGGCGCTCACCCTGCTCGCGCAGGCCGTGCTCGCCGCGGCCGGCACCCGCACCGAGAGCCGCGGCTGCCACGTCCGCACCGACTTCCCCGAGCGCGACGAGCGGTGGCAGCGCTCCAGCCTCGAACTCACCCTCGACACGGCCGGCCGACCGGTCGTGCGGACCGGAACGGTGGTAGCGGCATGACCGGCACTCTGCTCGGACCCGACCTCGCCGACCTGCGGCGGGTCGTGGCGACCGCCCTCGAGGAGGACCTGCGCTACGGCCCGGACGCCACCACCGCGGCCACCGTGCCGGCCGATGCCGTCGCCGTGGCGGCGTTCGGCGCGCGCGAGGCGGGCGTCCTGGCCGGCCTGCCCGCGGTGTGCGCCGTGCTCGACGAGGCGGTGGGCGACTACGAGGTCCTGGAGACCCGCACCGACGGCGACCGGCTCGCGATGGGCGATGTGGTCCTGACCGTCCGGGCTCCGGTGCGCGGGCTGCTCACCGCCGAGCGGACCGCGCTGAACCTGCTCTGCCACCTCTCCGGCGTCGCGACCGCCACCGCGGCGTGGGTGGACGCCGTGGCCGGCACCGGCGCCCGCATCCGGGACACCCGCAAGACGCTGCCCGGGCTGCGGCTGCTCGAGAAGTACGCCGTGCGCTGCGGTGGGGGCGTGAACCACCGGCTCGGCCTCGGCGACGCCGTCCTGATCAAGGACAACCACGTGGCCGCCGCGGGCTCGGTGGGGGCCGCGCTGGCCGCGGCCCGGGCCGCGGCGCCCGACCTCCCGTACGAGGTGGAGGTGGACACCCTCGACCAGCTCGACGAGGTGCTCGCGCTCGGGGCCGAGCTGGTGCTGCTGGACAACTTCGACGTCGGGCAGACGCGGGAGGCCGTGCGGCGCAGGGGCGACCGGCCGACGCTGCTGGAGTCCTCCGGCGGGCTGGCGCTGGCGAGCGCGCGGGCCTACGCCGAGACCGGGGTGGACTACCTGTCGGTCGGCGCGCTCACCCACTCCGTGCGTGCCCTGGACCTTGGGCTGGACCTCGAGTCCTCGTGAGCGGATGCACGCACTGGCCGGGATCAGCGCGACTGCGCATACGCCACGGCTCGTCGTCGTATCGGCTGGGGGTCTGGTGGGGATGCGGACGTCGCCGCGGCTGCGTGGGGTGGCAGTAGAGCACGTGGTCGGGCCCGAGGCGCTGCTGCGCGGCCAAGGACACGGTTCTCCATCAGCGGCCATCCGCTGTCGGCCGCCGCCGAGACCGGTTCGGTGGCGCTGCCCGGCTGGGTCGGTGCAAGTTCGGCTTGCGGTTGGGCGAGCCCGCTCACCTCGCAGCGGGATGCGATCCACACCCGCCCGGGTGTCGCGGGCGAGCAGCCCGGTCGCGTCGAGCCCGTCGTCCGGGTGGATGGCGGGGTTGGGTTCACCACCGAATCCGGGGTTGTGTGGGCGGCCGTCCCCGGCTGTCCGGCACGCCCGTCTGCGACGAGTCCGTCACCGCTGGGTGTCCACGCCACTGTCCGGTGGTCCTGATTCGGACCGCCGCCATTCCCGGGAGATCGCTGCCTTCCCGGGCACGGCCTTCGGCCGGACCCCGCTCGGAGCCGCGTACCTTCGGGGATCGATCTCGAGGCTGTGGACGACCCCGGGCGCGTCCCAGCGGAACGCACCCTGGGGTCGGCGCGGTCAGGGTGGGGCGACGGGACCACAGGATAGTTGCGTAGGCACCCAGCAGAAGCGGTCTCGTCCGGAACGGGCGTGCCGGCCAGCCGGGGACGGCCGCCCCACGCCACCCCAGGTCCGGTAGTGAATCCAACCCGGCCACCCCCGAGCGGTGCGGCCCGGGACCGACCGGAGTGATCACACGCCGGGCCCGGGTGAGGGGTGGGGGCAGGCCGCGACCGGTCGGGCACGGTGCGCTCAACCGCAGCGGATCGTCCGCCGCGCCGGCGCACCCACGTTGGGAAGGTTGCGATTCGGCACCACGCTCTGGACCTCCCCGGCCGGTCCGGGCGCGATGCCCGCGACCGGGAAGGCCTTCGGTTCTCGGGCGAACAGATGACCCCAGAACGCGCCCTCGCTCCGCAGGTGCGCGCTATATTCGAACGCATGTTCGAGCAGGTTGTCGAGATCGACCGGCCGGAAGGCTGGATCGGCGAGGACGTGCTCGACCCGCTCGATCTGCTGGAACTCGACGAACTACTCGGCCCACCCGGACACCGCGAACCGGAGCCCAGGGTGCGGCTGGCCCCCGAGGAATGGCCCTGGGGTGACGCGGTACCCGGCGAGGACACCGCGGTCGGGCTGGACGCAGCCACCACCGACCCCACCACCCTGTCCGACGCCGGGCTGATCGAGGCCATCGTCGGGTTCGAGCGGATCACCGGATGGGCCCAAGCCCGCCAGGCGCGGCTGCTGGCCGAGTTCGCCCGCCGCCGCCCCGGCGACGACCCCACCATGGTGGCCACCGGCAAACCGTGCAGCATCGGACGGTTCGCCCCCGACGAGATCGGGCTCGCACTGAAACTGTCCCGGCTCACCGCCAAGGCCCGGCTGGGGCGGGCGGTGCAGCTGAGCCAGGTGCTGCCGCACACCCTGCACGCCTGGCAACGGGGTCGGTTGGATGAGCGGCGGGTCACCGCGATCTGCGACGCCACCCACTACCTGCCCGTAGCGAAGGCCCGCGCGGTGCAGCAGCGGGTGCTGCACCGCGCACCCGAACAGACCCTCGCCCAACTCAAGGCCGCGCTGAAGCGGGCGGTGCTGCACGCCGACCCCGACGGGTCCCGCGACCGGCACCGCGCCGCCCGCCGCGACCGCCGCGTCGCGGTCGGGGACGAACAGGAAGGCATGGCCTCGCTGTGGGCGCTGCTGTCGGCTCCCGACGCCCGATCCTGTTTCCAGTGGCTGACCCGCCTCGCCCAGGGCTGCGACTCCGACGACCCCCGCGGCATCGACGCCCGCCGCGCCGACCTCCTGGTCAGCCTGCTGACCGGCACCCTCGCCCACGCCGACCCCGAGCCGCCCGACCCCGACATCCAGTCGCCCGACCCCGCCCCCGAGTCCGAGTCCGGGTCCGACACCGGCTCCGGGTCCGAGCGCGGAGAAGTCGGGGAAGTTGGCGACCCGGGCACCGACGACGGTGACCTCGACCGCCGGGCAGATCTCGGCCCGGCAGGCCGCGACCGGGGCAGCCGCGACCGGGGCGGCCGAGCCGGCACCGGCACCGGCACCGGCACCGATGGTGGCGGGGACGCCGATGGCGCCGCGGAGACCGACCCCGGCGCGCGGGTTCCCGCACCCCGACCGGTGAACCCCGGCAAACCACTCGTACAGGTGTTGATGCCGTTCACCACCCTGCTCGGACTCGACGAGCAGGCATGCGAACTGGCCGGGCACGGACCCATCCCCGCCGGGCTGGCCCGCGAGATCGCCGCCGACGCCACCCTCAAGCGCCTGATCTACGACCCGCTGTCGGGTGCCCTGCTCGACCACGGCCGCACCAGCTACCGGCCCCCCGCCGCGCTGGCCGACTTCGTCCGCGCCCGCGACCAACACTGCCGCGGCCCCCTGTGCCGCCGCCGCGCCATCGACTCGGACCTCGACCACATCATCCCCTACCCGAAGGGCCCCACCGGCGACAAGAACCTGATGGCCGGCTGCGGGCACGACCACCACGCCAAACACGCCCCAGGCTGGCGGGTCCGCACCCGGCCCGACGGCCGGATCGAGTGGATCACCCCCACCGGACACAGGTACCGCAGCGACCCCCACGACTACCGACCCGACCCCGCGCCACCGGCCACCGACCCACCGCTTCCACCGGAACCCCCGGTGCGCGCCGCACAGCGGCAGGGCGAGATCACCGACGCCCTCTGGGCCGGGTACACCATCCCCGCCGACCCGGCAGATCCGGCACCGTTCTGACCACGGGTCGGCCCGGCGCTCGACGCCGATCTCCGGATCGACGATCGTCTCGGCTTGTGGACGGTGGGTACTCGAAGTTCGCGTCGTGCTTCGGATGATCAATTACTGCCCGCTGCCTGCCCGCTGCACGCCGGTGTCTCGGTACGTTGCCCATGACAACCGACACGGCGGGGAGCTGACGTGACCACTGAGGGTGATCTCGCGTTCTACGCCCGCCCCGGCCTGCTGACCTCGGGAGGGATCCACGAGCGGGCTCTTCGCGAATTCCCGCGCTCCGTCCCGGATCTGCAGCTGACCGTGCAGGGGGTCCTGATCCACAAGGCCCTCACCGAGTTCTACGACGTCCCGCACTCCGAACAGCACGAGGCCACCAGCAATCTCCGGGCCGTCGAGCGGCTTCTCGGCCGGCTTCTTGTCGACGGTGGATCCCGTGGCCGAGGCTCTAACGCAGGCGCACGACGCTGCCGTTGAGCAGGCGGGCCTCCTCCGACACGACCCAGGCGATCACCTCGGCCACCTCGTCGGGCGTGGCGACGTGGGTGTGCTCGGTGCTCGCCGAGACGGCGGCGCGGACCTCGTCGTTGACCCACCCGGTGTCGGTGACCGGCGGGTAGACGATGTTGGCGGTCACGCCGTGGGACGCCAGCTCCACGGACGCGGACATCGTGTAGTTCTCCTGTGCGGCCTTGGCGGCGCCGTAGGACACCTCGTCGGGGAACCCGTGCTGCCCGCCGGAGGTGAGGCCGACGATGCGCCCCCAGGAACCGCCGCGGGCCTGCAACCTGCGCGCGAACTCCGAGATCAGCAGCGCGGGGGCCATCGCGTCGACGGCGAACTGCTGCTGGAAGGTCTCCGCGGTGACCGGCCGCATCGGCCGGCCGAACCCGTCCACCTCCGCAGGCTTGAAGGTGTCCTGCACCCAGCCGCTGGCGTTGTTGACCAGGATGTCGACGGGCCCGAGCCGCTCCTCGGCGGCGTCGAACAGCCGGGTGGGAGCGGCCGGCTCGCGCAGGTCGGCCTCCACCGCGTGGGCCTGCCCGCCGGCCCGCTCGATCTCCGCGACGACGTCGGCCGCGTCGCCGCTCCGCAGGCGGTTGTACTCGGCGGGCTGGCCCTCGTCGTCGCCGGGCCGGAGGTAGGCCACGAGCACGGCGCAGCCCCGGCGGCCCAGCTCGATGGCGGTGGCGGCGCCGATGCCCTGGTTGGCGCCGGTGACGAGAGCGACGTGCGGGGGAGCGGTGATCGCCATCCCCGCACGATGGCGCACCGCCGGATTGCAGCAAAGCCACTTTGCTGCAACTTTCTGCTGCAACTCGGAGCGAGCCCGCACCCTCGAGCGGGCCTACGGTGCGGATCAACCCGACGGGACGAGGGAGCGCAGCGCATGACCGAACCATGGCAGTGGGACGAGCCGACCTGGCGGGGCCACGTGCACCGCGTCCGCGCCGGGCGGCGGCTCGTGCCCGCGAGCTGGCCGGGAGGGGCGCGCGTGGCCGTCGCGCTCTCGTTCGACTCGGACCACGAGACGATCCCGCTGCGTGACGGCGAGACCCGGCCGGGCAAGCTCGCGCAGGGCGAGTACGGCTCCCGCGTGGCGGCGCCGAAGATCCTCGCGCTGCTCGCGGAGTACGGCGTGCGCGCCAGCTTCTTCATGCCCGCCGTGTCGGCGCTGCTGCACCCCGACGAGGTGGAGTCCTACGCCGCGGGCGGGCACGAGGTGGCCGTCCACGGCTGGATCCACGAGCGCAACATGCAGCTCGAGCGCGCCGACGAGCTCGACCTCACCGGCCGTGCGATCGAGACCCTCGAGAAGCTCTCCGGCACGCGGCCGGTCGGCATCCGCACGCCGAGCTGGGACTTCTCCGACAACACGCTCTCGATCATCGAGCAGCTCGGGCTGCGCTACGACTCGTCGCTCATGGCCGACGACGAGCCCTACGAGCTGCTGGCCGACGGCAGGCGCACCGGCATCGTGGAGATCCCGGTGGAGTGGATCCGCGACGACGCCCCGTACCTGATGATGGAGCGCTACGGCGCGCTGCGGCCCTACACCCCGCCGCGGGCGCTCTTCGAGATCTGGCGCGACGAGTTCGACGCCGCCCACGCCGAGGGCGGGCTCTTCCAGCTCACCCTGCACCCGCACGTCATCGGGCACCGGTCCCGCCTGGTCGCACTGCGCGACCTGGTGGCGCACATCGCCGGGAAGCCTGACGTCTGGTTCGCCACCCACGCCGAGGTCGCCGAGCTGGCTCGTGATGAGCTCACCGGTGCAGAGGAGCCCCGGTCGTGACCGAATCGGCTCTCGGCACCCGGCTCACGCCGGCGCAGCGCAAGGCGATCCTCGCCGGCTCGATCGGCAACACCGTCGAATGGGTGGACTGGGCGGTCTACGCCACGCTCGCGCCGGTGTTCGCGAGCCAGTTCTTCGCGCCGGGCAACGAGACCGTCGCGCTGCTGTCCACGCTCGCGGTGTTCGCCGTGGGGTTCGTGATGCGGCCCATCGGCGGCGCGGTGCTCGGCGCGTACGCCGACCGGCACGGCCGCAAGAAGGGGCTGATGCTCACGATCAGCCTGATGGCCGGGGCGGCGTTCGTCATCGCGATCACGCCGACGTACTCCACGATCGGGCTCGTCGCACCGCTGATCCTGCTGCTCGCCCGGCTCGTGCAGGGGTTCTCGGCGGGCGGGGAGTTCGGCTCGTCCTCGTCGTTCCTCGTGGAGTCGGCCGCGCCGCGGCGGCGGGCCTTCGCCGGGTCGTGGCAGCAGGTCTCGGTCGGCGCGGGCGCGCTCATCGCGTCGCTCATGGGCTTCGTGCTCACCTCCTCGCTCAGCGAGGCGGCGATGCAGTCGTGGGGCTGGCGGGTCGCCTTCGCGGTCGGCGGCCTGCTCGGGCTGGTCGGGCTGTGGCTGCGCGTGAGCGTGGACGAGACGGAGAGCTTCCGGCGCGCGAGCGGCGAGGGCCGCACCGGGGGCCGGCACCCGATCGTCGGCATGCTCACCGAGCACCCGGCTGCCGCGCTGCGCGTCGTCGGCATCACGATCGCCGGCACGCTGACCTACTACGTGTGGATCAGTTACATGCCCGGCTACGCCAGCAAGGCCATCGGCATCCCGCTGCAGGAGGCGCTCCTCGCCAACACCATCGCGATCGCGTACTTCCTGTGCCTGCTGCCGTTCGTCGCCCTGCTGTCCGACCGGTACGGGCGAAAGCCCACCCTGCTCGCGTTCGCGATCGGGTTCGTCGTGCTGTCCTGGCCGTTGTTCGAGCTGCTCTCGGTCGGCGGGTTCTGGGCGCTGCTGGTGGTGGAGCTGATCGGCGTCACCCTGATCTCCGGCTACTCGGCCAACTGCGCCGTGGTGATGGCCGAGCAGTTCCCCGCCGAGGTGCGCAGCACCGGGATCGGGCTGCCCTACGCGCTCGCGGTGGCGATCTTCGGCGGCACGGCGCCCTACATCACCACGTGGATGAACGCGAACGGGCTGGGCGGCTACGTGTGGTTGTACGTGGCGGCGGGCGCGCTGGTCGGCGTCGCCGTCTACGCGACGATGCCCGAGACCAGGGGCAAGGAGCTCACATGAAGCGGGGTTATGTGGTCGTCGGCGCCGGGGCCATCGGCGGCACGCTGGGACACCACCTGGCCCGCGCCGGGCACGAGGTCACCGTCGTGGACGCCGACGCCGGGCACCTGCGATCGATCCGCGAGCACGGGATCGTCGTCCGCCGCGGGGACGAGCGCACCGCCGCGCCGGTCGCCGCCGCGTACCCGCCGGACGAGCCGGGCCCTGCGCGCGTCGAACGCGTGCTGCTCGCGGTGAAGGCGCAGGCCACCGACCGCGCGCTGGACTGGATCGCGCCCCGGCTCGCGCCGGGCGGGTTCGTCGTCTCCGTGCAGAACGGGTTGAACGAGCAGGCGATCGCCGCGCGCGTCGGCCCGGAGCGGACGGTCGGCGCGTTCGTCAACCTGTTCGCCGACGTCGTCGCGCCGGGGGAGATCCGCGACGGCGGGCTCGGCGCGCTCGTCGTCGGCGAGTTGGACGGGCGCGACTCGGCGCGGGTGCGCGACGTCGTGGCGGACCTGCAGGCGTGGGGGCCGGCGCGGGCCACCGGGAACGTCGCCGGGTACCTGTGGTCGAAGCTCGGGTTCGGCGCGATGCTCGTGGCCACCGCTCTCGCCGACGCGCCGATGGCCGAGCTGATCGACCGGCACCGCGCCGTCATGCACGCGCTCGCCGCCGAGGTCTACGCGGTGTCCGCGGCGGAGGGGATCGCCCTGGAGCCGTTCGACGCGTTCGACCCCGCTCCTTACGCGGGAAGCGACGCCGCCGCGAAGGATGCCGCCACCGACGGCCTGGTGGCCTGGCTGCGCACGCAGGCCAAGGACCGCAGCGGCATCTGGCGTGACATCGCCGTGCGCCGCCGGCCCACCGAGGTGCCCACCCACTACGGGCCGGTGCTCGACCGGGCCGGGCGGCTCGGCATCGCCGCGCCGGGGCTGGAGCGGCTCGTCGCACAGATCACCGAGCTGGAGGATGGGGCAGCCATGTCCGAGCAGCGCATCGCCGACCTCGCGGGAGCCCTGCGATGACCGTGCCCGCAAAGACGGCGCTGACCGCCGTCGACATGCCTGCGTTGCACGGGCTGCTCGCCGCGCGGCGCGCCGAGATGGTCGCCGACCTCGTCGCCTACGCCGGGCGGGAGACCCCGAGCGACGAGCCGGAACTGCTCGCCAAGGGCCTCGCGTACCTGGAGGAGTGGTTGACCGACCGGCTCGGCCCACCCGCCGGGCGCACCCACCACGAGTCCGCCGCGCACGGGGACGTCGTTGTGCTGGACTACGACGGCGTGGGGGAGCGCCTCACGATGCTCGCGCACTACGACACCGTGTGGAGCGCCGGCACGCTCGACGCGTGGCCGGTGCGGGTCGAGCAGGACCGCATCAGCGGCCCCGGCGTGTTCGACATGAAGGCCGGGCTCGTGCAGGCCGTCTGGGCGGTCCGGACGCTGCGCGCGGCCGGGGTGGCGCACCCGCCGCTGCGGCTGCTGCTCAACGGCGACGAGGAGATCGGCAGCCCGTTCTCCCGGCCGCACATCGAGGCCGCCTGCGCGGATGCGGCGGCGGTGCTGGTGTTCGAGGCGAGCGCCGACGGCGCGGTGAAGACCGCGCGCAAGGGGGTCGGCCTCTTCGACGTGCACGCGCGCGGCGTCGAGTCCCACGCCGGCCTCGACCCGGCGGCCGGGGCGAGCGCGATCGACGAGATCGCCCGCGCCGTCCGCGTCCTGCACGACGGCACCGACCTCGCCGAGGGCACCAGCGTCAACGTCGGGGTGCTGCGGGGCGGCACCCGGCCGAACGTGGTCGCGGGCTCGGCGGAGGCGCGGATCGACGTGCGCGTGTCCTCGTCGGCGGCGCAGGACCGGATCGACGCGCTCCTCGCCGGCCTGCACGCGCACGACCCGCGCGCGGAGGTCACCGTGAGCGGCGGCTGGAACCGGCCGGTGATGGAGCGCAGCGCCCCGGTCGCTGCGATGTACGACCTCGCTCGCGCGGCGGCCGCCCAGCTCGGCGTTGACCTGCGCGAGACCGCGGTGGGCGGGGCCAGCGACGGCAACTTCGCCGCCGCCCTCGGCGTGCCGGTGCTCGACGGGCTCGGGGCCGTGGGCGCCGGGGCACACGCGAGGCACGAACACGTGAGCGTCGACGGGATGGTGGAACGCGCCGCCGTGGCGGCGGGGGTGATGGCGGCGTTCGCATCATGATAGCAGGATATCGTGAAAGTGCTATCATTGTCGCCGTGAAACAGCTCATCGCCCGGATCGACGACGATCTGCACCGCCGGCTCAAAGAGCGCGCCGCGGAGCAGGACCGCTCCCTGAACGACCTCGTCACCGGCGTGCTCGCCGCCGCCGTGGAGGACGATGCGGAGTCCGTGCGGCGCCGGATCGACCGGTCCGGGCTGCGGGTCGTGCCGCCGCGGCCCGTAGCGGTGCGCTCCCGGCAGGACGTGATCCGTCGTCTGGAGGGGCTGGGGACGCCGGTCAGCGATGCGCTCGCGGCCGACCGCGACGGCCGCTGATGCTGCGTTACGTCGACACCTCGGCGTTCGTGCGCTGCTACTTCGCCGACGAGCCGGACCACGAGCAACTGCGCGGGCTGCTGCTCGAGGGGGCCGAACCGGTCGTGACGAGCGAGCTGACCCGGTTGGAGCTGGCGAGCGCCGTGCACGCGGCGCACCGGGCAGGTCGGCTGCCGGACCCGGCGGAGCTGCTCGCCGTGGTCGACGCCGACTGCGGCGAGGACGGCCCGATCCTCCTGCTGCGCCTGCAGCCCGAGGTCGTGTTCGGGCTCGCCGCCGCCCTCGTCGCGGAGCACCCGCTGCGCAGCGTCGACGCGCTGCATCTCGCCGTGGCCCGCAGCACCGCGGCGGAGCTCGCGGCGGGCGAGCCCGTCGTGCTCGTGACCCGGGACCACCGGCAGGCCGCGGCCGCGGCGGCGCTCGGGATGCCGGTCGAGTAGCCGGCGGGGCGGATTAGGCTGGTCCCCATGCTTCGGCGACTCGACCTGCGTGGTGCACCCCTGCCTCGTACCGCTCGCCTGCGCGGCCTGCTGCCGCGGGCCGAGCAGGACGTCGATGCGGCGCTGCACCAGGTGCGGCCGATCGTCGACGCGGTGCGCGAGCGGGGCGTCGAGGCGGCGCTGGAGTTCGCGGAGCGGTTCGAGCGGGTGCGCCCGACCGGTGTCCGGGTGCCGGCGCAGACCTGCCACGGTGCGCTCGCCGCGATCGACCCGGCCGTGCGGGCGGCGCTGGAGACCTCGATCGAGCGCGCCCGCCGCGTGCACGCCGACCAGCGGCGCGCCGACCTGGTCACGCAGGTCGCGCCCGGCGGCACCGTCACCGAACGGTTCCTGCCGGTGCAGCGGGTGGGTCTCTACGCCCCGGGTGGGCTGGCCGTCTACCCGTCCAGCGTGGTGATGAACGTGGTGCCCGCCCAGGCCGCGGGCGTCGGGTCGATCGTGCTGGCCTCGCCGCCGCAGGCCGAGCACGGCGGCCTGCCGCACCCCACGGTGCTGGCGGCGGCCGCGCTGCTGGGCGTCGAGGAGGTGTGGGCGGTCGGGGGCGCGCAGGCCGTCGCGCTGCTCGCGTTCGGCGGCACCGACACCGACGGCGCCGAGCTGGAGCCGGTCGACATGGTCACCGGGCCGGGCAACATCTACGTCACCGCCGCCAAGCGCCTGCTGCGCGGCCTGATCGGGATCGACGCCGAGGCGGGCACCACCGAGATCGCCGTGCTCGCCGACGACACCGCCGACCCGGTGCACGTCGCGGTCGACCTGATCAGCCAGGCCGAGCACGACCCGGCCGCGGCGTCGGTGCTGGTCACCCCGTCCGAGGTGCTCGTCGAAGCGGTCGACCGCGAGCTGGAGCTGCGGGTGGCGGCCACCAAGCACGGCGAGCGCATCCGCACCGCGCTCACCGGGCCGCAGTCGGGTGTCGTGCTCGTCGACGACCTCGACGCCGGGCTCACCGTCGTCGACGCCTACGCCGCCGAGCACCTGGAAATCCAGACCCGCGACGCCCGCGAGATCGCGCTGCGCGTCCGCAACGCGGGGGCGATCTTCGTCGGGCCGTACGCGCCGGTGTCGCTCGGCGACTACTGCGCGGGCTCCAACCACGTGCTCCCCACCGGGGGCTGCGCCCGGCACTCGGCCGGTCTGTCGGTGCAGACGTTCCTGAAGGGTGTGCACGTGGTCGAGTACGGCGAGGACGCGCTGCGGGCGGTGGCCGACGACGTGGTCACGCTCGCCGGGGCCGAGGACCTGCCGGCGCACGGCGAAGCGGTCACTGCGAGGTTCGCCCGATGACAGCGGTTCACGACACGGTCGGCGGAGCCGTCACGCTCGACGACCTGCCGCTGCGCGAGGACCTGCGCGGCCGCAGTCCCTACGGCGCCCCCCAGCTGGACGTCCCGGTGCGGCTCAACACCAACGAGAACCCGTACCCGCCGCCGCCCGAGCTGGTGGCCGACGTCACCAAGGCCGTGCACACGGCCGCGGAGGAGCTGCACCGCTACCCGGACCGGAACGCGGTGGGGCTGCGCGCCGACCTCGCCGACTACCTCTCCACGTCCACCGGCGTGCCGCTGACCTGCGCCAACCTGTGGGCCGCCAACGGCTCCAACGAGGTGCTGCAGCAGATCATGCAGGCGTTCGGCGGGCCGGGTCGCGTCGCGGTCGGGTTCGAGCCGTCGTACTCGATGCACCCGATCATCGCCTCGGGCACGCGCACCGAGTGGCTGCCCGCGCCGCGGCGCCCGGACTTCTCGCTCGACGTCCGGGAGGCCGCGTCGGTGCTGCGCGAGCAGAGCCCCGACCTCACGTTCCTGACGAGCCCGAACAACCCCACCGGGCAGAGCATCGACCCCGACGAGCTGGCCGTCCTGGTCGACGCCGCGCCGGGGGTGGTGGTGGTCGACGAGGCGTACGCCGAGTTCTCCGACCGGCCCAGCGCGATCGGCCTGCTCGGCACCCACGGGCACAAGCTCGTGGTGTGCCGCACGATGAGCAAGGCGTTCGCGTTCGCCGGCGGCCGCCTCGGCTACCTCGCGGCGGCGCCGGCGGTGGTCGACGCGCTGCAGCTGGTGCGCCTGCCGTACCACCTGTCCGCGCTCACCCAGGCCGCCGCGCGCGCCGCCCTGCGCCACGCCGGCGCGACCCTCGGCTCGGTGGCGCTGCTGCGGGCCGAGCGCGACCGCGTCATGCCGGCGCTCGCGGCCGCCGGGTACGACGTCGTGCCCAGCGACTCCAACTTCGTGCTGTTCGGCCGGTTCGCCGACGCCCCACGCGCGTGGCGGGCCTTCCTCGACCGCGGGGTTCTGATCCGCGACGTCGGGATCCCGGAGCACCTGCGGGTCACGATCGGCACGCCGGAGGAGAACGACGCGTTCCTGCAGATCGCAGCGGACGTCGCGGACCAGGAGCTGAGTCGATGACACGTGTCGGCCGCGTGGAGCGGATCACCAAGGAGTCGAAGGTGCTCGTCGAGATCGACCTCGACGGCTCCGGCACCACCGAGATCGCCACCGGGGTCCCGTTCTACGACCACATGCTCGACGCGTTCGGCAAGCACGGCGCGTTCGACCTGACGGTCCGCGCGTCCGGTGACGTCCACATCGACGTGCACCACACGGTCGAGGACGTCGCGATCGTGCTCGGGCAGGCGATCCGCCAAGCGCTCGGCGACAAGTCGGGCATCCGCCGCTTCGGCGACGCGTGGATCCCGATGGACGAGGCGCTCGCCCAGGCCGTCGTCGACGTGTCCGGCCGCCCGTACACCGTGCACACGGGGGAGCCGGACGTCATGCAGGGCTTCGTCGTCGGCGGCCACTACCCCACGGTGCTCAACCGGCACGTGTTCGAGTCGCTCGCCTTCCACGGGCACCTCGCGCTGCACGTCCGCGTGCTGGACGGGCGCGACCCGCACCACGTCACCGAGGCCGAGTTCAAGGCGCTCGCCAGGGCGTTGCGGGCCGCGGTGGAGCCGGACGCGCGGATCACCGGGATCGCGTCGACGAAGGGCACCCTCTGACGGCACTGCGGGCGCGCGGCCGAGCCGGGTACCTCCGGCACGGTCGTTCACCGTGACGGCGGCGCGAGCAGGTGGGCCACCCGCAGCATCGGTTCGATGAGCACCGGGATCTGTTCGGGGTCGGTGATCCTGCCCTGCTGCCAGGTGAGGAGGTCCTGATCGGCAAGGCTCCACGTCGGTACGGACCCGGCGAGGTGCTCGGCGATCAACGTCGGTCCGACGACGGTGCGGGCGATGTCGGGGTGGCGGGTCCGGATCCGGAACCGGCGATCGAACTCCGCATGCCCGGTCGCGGCGGCGTCGTCGCCGAACATCGCGCGGCCCCAACGCGACAGCGCGCGCCGTCCGACGACAGCGATGGCGGGGTACCGGTGGGGGAGCCGAACGGCGGTGACGAGCAGGGCGTGCGTCGTGGTGGTCGTCGTGGAGGTTCCGTTCGGGCTCGGTGAGGACGTCACGGTGGTGTAGGTGTACTCGGCCACGCAGACGGTGAGGTCACCGAGCCGGGTGTGCACGAGGAGCGGGACCCGGCCAGGCCGGGCGGGTAGCTGACGGGTCCAGCCGACGGCCGGGTCCTGCGCGATCGACCAGCCGTGCGCGGTCGCCCATCCCGCGATCCGCCGCAGGCGTTCACGTTTCCTCGACCGCGCGATGACGACGACGGCGATCAGCACGAGCCACATCGCGACGGGGATACCGATGATCATCGATTCCATCGCGTCCTCCGGTGTTTCGGAACGACGCGTACGACCCCACCGCGGTTCGCGACGTTGGCCGCAACCGCTGTTTGTGACGCAGTTCACCCACCTCCCGGGTTCTCGGTGCGACCGGTGGTGCCGGGATCACCTCGACGAACGGCACGCTCGTGACGTGACTGCGAACGACGCGGCCGACGGACCCGCGTTCCCCGGCGACAACCACGTCCACACCGAATGGTCCTGGGACGCCGCCAAGGGCGACATGGCGGCCACGTGTGCGCGGGCGGCGCGGCTTCGGCTGCCCTCGGTGGCGTTCACCGAGCACGCGGACCTGACGCCGTGGGTCGTGCGGGAGGGTGACCCGATGTCGGCCGTGCTGCGCCGGTGGCTGCGCCCCGACGGGCGGATCGCCCCGCGCGACCTGGATGTCGAGGGCTACCTCACCTGCGTGCAGCACTGCCGGGACCGGTACCCGGGCCTGCGCGTGCTGTCCGGCGTCGAGCTGTCCGAGCCGCACTGGCATCCGGAGCGCACGGCGGCGCTGCTCGCGGGCGGGCGGTTCGAGCGCGTGCTCGGGTCGGTGCACTCGGTGGGCGGGCGGGACGAGCCGCGGCTCGTCGACCACGCCATGCGGGCCCGGCCCGCCGCCGACGTCCTGCGCGACTACCTGGCCGAGGCCCGCCGGATGGTCGCCTCCGACGCGCCGTTCGCGGTGCTCGCCCACATCGACTACCCGGTGCGGCACTGGCCCGCGTCCGGGGCGCCGTTCCGGCCCGCCGACTTCGAGGACGAGTTCCGCGAGGTGCTCACGGTGCTCGCCGCGAGCGGGCGCGCGCTGGAGATCAACACCCGGGTCCCGCTGGCGCCGGAGCTGGTGCGGTGGTGGGGGGACGCCGGCGGCGGGGCGGTCTCGTTCGGCAGCGACGCGCACCGGCCACGGGATCTGGCCAACGGCTTCGCGGAGGCGGCGGAGATGGCCCTGAGCTGCGGCTATCAGCCCGGTGCAGACCCGACCGACCTGTGGTCGTGCCCCGCCGGTTCAGGAAAGCCACATTCATGAACCGGCAGTACATGAATGTGGCTTTCCTGAACCAGGAGCGCGAGCGAGCCGCCGGTATCCTGGCGCCGTGAGTCGGATCGTCGTGCTGGACTACGGATCGGGCAACCTGCGTTCCGCGGAACGCGCGTTGCAGCGGGTGGGCGCCGACGTCACGGTCACGGCCGACCCGCAGGCCGCGCTCGAGGCCGACGGGCTCGTCGTGCCGGGCGTGGGCGCCTTCGCCGCATGCATGGCCGGGCTCTCCGGTGTCGACGGCCCGCGGATCATCGAGCGCCGGCTGGCGGGGGGCCGTCCGGTGCTGGGCATCTGCGTGGGGATGCAGGTGCTGTTCGACCTCGGCGTGGAGTGGGACCAGCGCACGGCCGGGTGCGGGCAGTGGCCCGGCACCGTCGAGCGGCTCAAGGCCGACGTGCTCCCGCACATGGGTTGGAACACCGTGCGCGCCCCGGCCGCCACCACGCTCTTCGCCGGCCTCGACGCCGACACGCGCTTCTACTTCGTGCACTCCTTCGGCGTGCGGCGCTGGGAGCTGGAGGAGTCGGACGTGCTGAAGCCCCCGCTCGTCACCTGGGCCCACCACGGCGAGGACTTCGTGGCGGCCGTCGAGAACGGCGCGCTCGCGGCCACCCAGTTCCACCCGGAGAAGTCCGGCGACGCCGGCGCCACGGTGCTGCGCAACTGGCTGCGCGACGTCGTCGGATAGCCGTCCAGATCGGACGAACGGCACCCTGGTCCGATAGGTTCGTACGGGCGTGCCGCTCGTCCAGCGGGGACGTTCCGCTGCGCGCAGCGTCGGCGGCTGCGCCGCGACCGTCCGTGCACGCTCGGTAGGCTGGACCGGTGAGTTTCACGCTCCTTCCCGCCGTCGACGTCGCCGACGGCCAGGCCGTCCGGCTGGTCCAGGGCGAGGCCGGCACCGAGACCGGCTACGGCGCCCCCCGCGAGGCGGCGCTGCAGTGGCAGCGCGACGGCGCCGAGTGGATCCACCTCGTCGACCTCGACGCCGCGTTCGGCCGCGGGACCAACGCCGAGCTGCTGGCCGGAGTCGTCGGTGAGCTGGACGTGGCGGTGGAGCTGTCCGGTGGCATCCGCGACGACGCGTCCCTCGAACGGGCCCTGTCCACCGGGTGCGCCCGGGTGAACCTGGGCACGGCCGCGCTCGAGGACCCGGAGTGGTGCGCGCGGGCCATCGCGGAGCACGGGGAGCGCATCGCCGTCGGGCTGGACGTGCGGATCGCGGACGGGCAGCACCGGCTCGCGGCCCGCGGCTGGACCCGCGACGGCGGCGACCTCTGGGAGGTCCTGGAGCGGCTCGACCGCGACGGCTGCGCGCGCTACGTCGTCACCGACGTCGGCAAGGACGGCATGCTGCGCGGCCCCAACCTGGACCTCATGCGAGAGGTCGCCACCGCCACCAAGGCCCCGGTGATCGCTTCCGGCGGCATCTCCGAGGTGGCCGACCTGGTCGCGCTGGCCGAGCTCGCCGCCACGGGTGTCAACGTGGAGGGTTCGATCGTCGGCAAGGCGCTCTACGCCGGCCGGTTCACCCTCCCCGAGGCGCTCGACGCGGTGCGGGCGGTGCGGCCCGCGGATCGGGCGGCCGGCTGATGGGGGTCGCGGTTCGGGTCATCCCGTGCCTGGACGTCGACGCCGGGCGGGTGGTGAAGGGCGTCAACTTCACCGACCTGCGCGACGCGGGCGACCCGGTGGAGATGGCCCGCGTCTACGACGCGGAGGGCGCCGACGAGCTGACGTTCCTCGACGTCACGGCGTCGTCCGGGGGGCGCGCCACGATGCTGGACGTCGTGCGGCGCACCGCGGAGCAGGTGTTCATCCCGCTCACGGTGGGCGGCGGCATCCGCACCACCGACGACGTCGACACGCTGCTGCGGGCGGGCGCCGACAAGGTCGGCATCAACACCGCAGCCATCCAGCGCCCGGAGCTGCTGCACGAGGCGAGCAGGCGGTTCGGCGCGCAGTGCATCGTGCTGTCGGTCGACGCGCGCACGGTGCCGGAGGGCGGCCCGCCCACGGCGTCCGGCTGGGAGGTCACCACCCACGGCGGGCGCCGCGGCACCGGGATCGACGCCGTCGAGTGGGCCGCGCGCGGCCAGGAGCTCGGGGTGGGGGAGATCCTGCTCAACTCGATGGACGCCGACGGCACCCGGGCCGGCTTCGACCTGAAGATGATCAGTGCGGTGCGGGCGGTGGTGGACGTCCCGGTGATCGCGAGCGGGGGAGCGGGCGCGGTGGAGCACTTCCCGCCGGCGATCAGCGCCGGGGCCGACGCGGTGCTCGCCGCCAGCGTGTTCCACTTCGGGCAGCTGCGGATCAAGGACGTGAAGGACGGCCTGCAGGCCGCGCACGTGGAGGTCAGATGACACGCGTGGTGGAGTCGGCGCTCGATCCCGCGATCGCCGCCCGGCTCAAGCGCACCCCCGACGGCCTGGTCTGCGCGGTGGTGCAGGAGCGCGGCACCGGTGACGTGCTGATGGTGGCATGGATGGACGACGAGGCGCTGCACCGCACGCTCACCACCGGCCGGGCCACGTACTGGTCGCGGTCGCGGGAGGAGTACTGGGTGAAGGGCGAGACCTCGGGTCACGTCCAGCACGTGCAGGAGGTGCGCCTCGACTGCGACGGCGACGCCCTGCTCGTGGTCGTCGACCAGACCGGCCCGGCCTGCCACACGGGGACCCACAGCTGCTTCGACGCCGACGTCCTGCTCGCCGGCGGTAGCTGACACACCAACTTCGGCGCTCGCACAGCAACTGCAGTTCATGTGCCGGCTCCACAGTTGGTGTGTGAGCGTCCGGCCCCGCGGCGGTGGGGGTGCGCGGACGTCCTACTGTCGGATCTGTGACAGAGGAGCTCTTCGCCACCGATTCTTACCTCCGCTCGTTCGAGGCCGAGATCGCCGAGGTCGACCGGGACGGCGGGCGCGTGGCGCTCGCGCGCACCGCGTTCTACCCGGGCGGGGGCGGCCAGCCGCACGATGTCGGCACGCTCGACTGGGGCGACGGGCCCGTCGCGGTCACCAAGGCGAAGCGGGAGGCGGGCCGCATCTGGCACTGGGTGGACACGCCCGAGCTGCCGGGTACGGGCACCGGGCTGGCCGGGGAGATCGACTGGTCGCGGCGGCACCTGCTGATGCGCACCCACACCGCGCTGCACGTGCTGTGCGGGGTGGTGTGGTCCGAGTTCGCGATCCCGGTCACCGGCGGCAACATGGAGCCGGGGTCGGGGCGGCTGGACTTCCCGCTCGAGTCGATCTCCGCCGAGCTGGGGAGGCGCCTCGAGTCCCGGATCAACGAGGAGCTGGCGGCGGCCAGGGCGGTGGTGGTCGACTTCCTCGGTCGCGACGCCGCCGACGCCGACCCGGCGCTGATCCGCACCGCGGCCAACCTCATCCCGCGGGAGATCGACCCGCTGCGGGTGATCGACATCGTCGGGTTGGACAAGCAGGCCGACGGCGGCACGCACGTGGCGAGCACCGCCGAGGTCGGCGCGGTCCGCGTGACGGGCACCGAGTCGAAGGGCAAGGGCAACAAGCGGGTGCGCATCCAGGTGGTCGACGCGCCCGGCTGACGGTGCCGCGTCCCGGCCGCCCCCCTGTGCGGCCGGGACGCGATCCCCCCGTCACCCCTGCCGGTTCTCCCCAGCGCCGACGAGGGCGAGCATCCCGGCCACGGCGAGGGCGAACCCGCCGAGCAGCCCGGTGACCTGGGCCGCCCCGGCGGCGGCGTCCGTGCCGCCGCCGCCGAGCTCGCTGGTCGTCATCCCGATCGTGACCGTGTACAGGCCCCACGCGAACATCGCGGCGCTGCCCGTCCAGGCGGCGGCGACGGCCGCCCAGCGGGGCGCCGGGCGGGTCCGCACGAGCGCGATCACCCCGGCGGCGCCGACGATCGCGAGCGCGGAGTTGACGGCCTCGACGCCCAGCGCCACCGCCGACCCGGCGGTGAGCCCGACCACCAGGTGCAGGAGCGCGCCGGCCCCGGCCATGACGCAGCCGCCTGCGGCCACGACCCGCAGGAACGGCACGAGTCCCGCAGCGGGTGGCGCGTCCGCGGTGACCACCCCGGACCACCTGCGGACCGCGTGCGCGGCGAACGCGGCGCACAGGAACACGCCCTGCCAGGCGAACCCGCCGTACACGAGCGGCTGCAGCCACGGCTCGAACGCGGCGGAGTGCGAGCCGCCGGCCAGCGTCTCCACCGTGATGGCCGGCATGATCGACACGGCCATCGGGACGAGGAACCCGGTGCCCACCCACATCGGGAGCAGCAGGAGCCATGCGGGGAGCCGGTCCCCCCAGCGGTGCGTCAGGGCGAGGGCGAGCCCGATCACGACGAGGTCCATCGCCAGCGTCACGGCGTTGGCGGCCACGATCGCGGGCTGCGCGAGGAACGCCGGGTCGGTCATCCCGATCGAGCCCCCGGCCAGCCAGACGAGCTTGATCGTCAGGTACGGCAGCGTGCCCGCGGCGGCGAGCCAGCCCAGGACCCGGACGCCGGCCGGTGTCGTATCGGCCGAGGTGGTGGCCGGTGAGATCGTCATGGCCGCAACGATGTCGCCGCGGGCGGCGTGCGGACTCCCGCGCCAGGACGAATCCGGGTCCCTCCCGCGGGGGAGGGGCGGGTGCGGGCCCCTCTGCGACGATCGTCGCGTGTTCCGGCGTCTCCTCGCCCCGCTCACCGACGGGCTGACCTACCGGCGGTACGTGCACCTGCTCCTGGGTGCGGTGATCCTGCTGCCGTACGTCGCCCTCGTCGTGCTGATCGCCTCGACGGTGACGAACGGTGGGCTGGAGCTGCTCGGGTCGGTCCTGATCGTGGTGCCGGCGATCGGGATCGCCGTCGGCGTCACCCTCGTCCCGGGCGTGCGGTCCCTGGCGATCACCGCCGCCCGCACGCTGCTCGCCGCCGACGTGCCCGAGCCGGACCCGGCCACCGTCGACTCCTGGCCGGGCCGGCGCCGCGCCGCGCTCTGGCTGCTGATCAACGCCGCGGCGGGCGGGCTCACCGCGCTGGTGACGCTGGTCGTCTTCCCCACGACCATCGGCTTCCTCTTCGCGCCGTGGCTGGTGCTGGAGCCGTTCCCGACGGGTGGGCGGGCGTGGTGGCTGCCGGTGGTCGGCGCGGTGTTGCCGGTCCTGCTGCTGCGGGCGGCGTCGGCCGGGGGTGCGGCGCTCGCGCGGCTCGCGCCGCGGGTGCTGGGGCCGACCCCCACCGAGCGGATGGCGGCCGAGCTCGTCGAGGCGCACGCCGCGGAGCGCGCGCTGGCCGAGCGCAACCGCCTCGCGCGGGAGCTGCACGACTCCGTGGGCCACGCCCTCACGGTGACGACGCTGCAGGCGGGCGCGGCAGCCAGGGTGCTGGACACCGACCCCGCGTTCGTCGCCAAGGCCCTCGACGCCATCGCCGAGGCGGGCCGCACCGCGCTGGCCGACCTGGATCACGTGCTCGGCCTGCTCCGCGACGGCGGGAGCGATGACCGGAGGCCACAACCGGACCTCGGCGACCTCGACGCGCTGGTGGACGGCGCGCGGTCGGCCGGGGTGGTGGTCGAGCTGCACCGCGGCGGCGCGACCGGGGTCGTGCCGCGCGCGGTGTCGCGGGAGGCCTACCGGATCGTGCAGGAGGGGCTCACCAACGCCCTGCGGCACGCCGGACCGGTGCCGGTCGCCGTCCGCGTCACGGTGGGGGAGGACACCGTGGTGCTGGAGCTCACCAACCCGCTGGGCCCCGGGCCCGCGCGGAACGGGGGAGGGCGCGGGATCGCGGGGATGCGCGAGCGGGTCGGTGTGCTGCGCGGCGAGCTCGCCGCAGGCCCCGACGGCGACCGCTGGCGCGTCGCCGCCCGTCTGCCCTTCGGACCGGACAGGATGCACGGGTGATCCGCGTGCTGCTGGTGGACGACGAGGAGCTGGTGCGTGCCGGGCTCAAGGCGATCCTCGACGCCGAGCGGGACATCGAGGTGCTCGGCGAGGCGTCGGACGGCGCGGAGGTGCCCGGGCTGGTGCGCAGGCTCGAACCCGACGTCGTGCTGATGGACGTGCGGATGCCCGCGGTCGACGGGATCACGGCCACCCGGCACCTGGTGTCCCAGGGGGCGCAGCGGGGGGCGGCCGGGCCCCGGGTGCTGATGCTCACGACGTTCGGCAACGACGGCTACGTCTACGACGCCCTGCAGGCCGGTGCCACCGGGTTCCTGCTCAAGCGGGCGCGGCCCGCCGAGATCGTGCAGGCGGTGCGCACCGTCGCCGAGGGCGAGTCGCTGCTGTTCCCCGCGGCCCTGCGCGACCTCGTCGCCACCCGCGGCCGGGGCGGTGGCGACGCGCTGCGCGGCGCCGGGCTCACGGAGCGGGAGGGCGAGGTGCTGCGCCTCATGGCGCGGGGCCTGTCCAACGCCGAGATCGCGCGCGAGCTGGTGGTCGGTGTGGAGACGGTGAAGACCCACGTGGGCAACGTGCTCGCCAAGGTCGGGGCCCGCGATCGCACGCAGGCCGTGGTGGCGGCGTACGAGTCCGGGTTCATCGATCCGCGGCGGCCCGTCTGAGGCCACCCTTCCGCCGACCGCGATGATCAGGTTAGCCTCACCTCATGAGCGCGTTGGCGGCAACCGTCGAGACGTTGCGCGGGCTGCGGCCGGCGTACCCGGACGCCTATGCACCGCGCATCGGCGTGCCGGCCGAGCCGGGTTGGTCGGCCATGGCCGAGGTGGCGCCGCACGTCGGCGCGTGGTGCGCGCGGGCGCGGGAGCAGGACAACCCGGCGCGGCTGGCCTCGGTGGCGGCCACCACGGTGGGCGGCGCGCTCGTGCACGCGGTCCTGGGCCGGGTCACGGCCGCGCTCGTGCTCGACCGCCGGGCCTGGGACGTGCGGGCCGCGCACCTGGCCCTGCACCCCGACACCGGTCGGCTCGCCGTGCGCGACGCGTCGCTCCTCGTGCTGCGCGACGACCCGGCGGCCGGTCACCCGGACGCCGAGGTGCTGCCCGACCTGCCCGCGCTGCTGCACCGGGTGGCGGCCGACGCCGTGGCGACGCTGCGCCCGCTGCTGGACGCGGTGCGGGCCGCCACCCGCTACGGGCTCGTGCCGCTGTGGAACAGCGCGGCCGACGCCGTGCGGAGTGCGGCCCACTACGCGCCGCTCTACGCGGGCGCGGACCGGGAGCGGGCGCGCGCCGTGGGCGCCGCGCTCGTCGCCGAACTCGCCGCCCAGGGGGCCCGCCTGCGCGACCGGGGTGGGCACGAGCGGGTGGAGTGGGGCGCCGAGACCTACGCGCTGCCGGTGCGGGCCGCCTGCTGCCTCTACTACAAGACCGAGCCGGAGGTCGAGCGGCCCTCCGACGCGTACTGCCTGACCTGCCCGTTCCTCTGCTCCCCCGACCGCAGGGAGCGCTTCGGCAGCTTCGTCGACGGCCTCACGGCGGAGCTCACGGCAGGGGCCCGGTGAGGTAGCGCTGCAGGTTCGGCGCCACCGCGGCGATGATCGTGGCGTGGTCGGCGGAGGCGAGCGGCTCCACCTTCAGCACGTAGCGGACGAAGGCGAGCCCGAACATCTGCGACCCCGCGAGGGTCGCGCGCAGCTCCGGCCGGTCGGGCGCGACGGTCGCGAAGATCTTGCCCACCAGCACGCGCCCGATGAACTCGCGCAGCAGGCTCGCCGCGACCTCGTGGCCGGCGATGCTCTGCAGCAGCGTGGCGAGCTGGGCTCCCCCGGTCTCGTCCCAGACCCGCAGGAGCCGGCCGATGATCCGCTCGGCGAGGTGCTCGGGGTCGCCCGGCAGCGCCTCGCCGAGGATGGTGCCGGGGTCGGCCGGCAGGTCGAGGGCCGCCACGAACAGCGGCTCCTTGCCGCCGAACCAGTGGTTGACCATCGCCGGGTCGACCCCCGCGCGTTCCGCGATCACCCGGACCGTGGCGCCGTCGTAGCCGCGCTCGGCGAACACCGTGCGGGCGGCGTCGAGCAGCGCGGCGCGGGTGTCGCCGCCACCGGGACGGCGTCCACGGCGGCGCGGCGCGGCGCTGTCGTCGGACCCTGCCCCAACGCAATCCTTCACAGGCCCATTTTCGCGTCCCCGAACTGAGAACGTTCTGCAGGTGTGTCGAGAACGCCGCCACGGCGTCGACGTCCCGGGTGCAAAGGCTCATCGATCGAGGAGGACGAGATGGCAGGCACCCGCATCACCGACGTCACCGCCGTGGGGATCCCGGTCCGCGACCAGGACCGGGCGCTCGCGTTCTACGTCGGCGCGCTCGGCTTCGAGAAGCGCCTCGACGGCCCGTTCGGCGGCGGGCGGTGGCTGACGGTGGCCCCGGCGGGCGCGGGCACGTCGATCGCGCTGGTCGCCGCCGACCGGACCGCCGTGGACACCGGCATCCGCCTCGCCACCGCCGACGCGGCGGCCGACCACGCGCACCTGCGTGCCGCCGGCGTGGACGTCGACCCGGAGGTGCTGCGCTACCCGGGCGTACCGCCGATGTTCGCGTTCCGCGACGCCGACGGGAACACGCTGGTGGTGGTCGAGATAATGGGGGCATGACCGTTTCCGCGCCGCCTGGTGCCCTCGGAGCGGTCACCCCCAGCCGCGAGGAGTTCCGCGCGCTGGCCGTCGGGCACCGGGTGATCCCGGTGACCCGGCGGCTGCTCGCCGACGACGAGACCCCACTCGGGGTCTACCGCAAGCTGGCCGGTGACCGGCCCGGCACGTTCCTGTTCGAGTCGGCGGAGAACGGGCGGTCCTGGTCGCGATGGTCGTTCGTGGGGGCCCGCAGCCGGGCCACGCTCACGGCGGTGGACGGCGAGCTGGTGTGGACCGGTGAGGTGCCGGTCGGGTTGCCGACGTCCGGCGACCCGCTCGCGGCCCTGCGCACGATCGTGGAGGAGCTGCACAGCGAGCGGCTGCCCGGGCTGCCCCCGCTCACCGGCGGGATGGTGGGCTACCTCGCCTACGACGTGGCGCGGCGGCTCGAGCGGCTGCCCGAGCTGACCGTCGACGACCTGCGGCTGCCCGAGCTGGTGATGCTGCTGGCCACCGACCTCGCCGCGGTGGACCACCACGAGGGCACGGTCACCCTGATCGCGAACGCGATCAACTGGGACGCCACCGACGATCGGGTGGACGAGGCCTACGACGACGCCGTCGCCCGCCTCGATCGGATGACGGCCGACCTCGCCGCGCCCGCGCCGTCCACGGTGGCGGTGTTCCGGCCCGCGGAGCCGCGGTTCACGCGCCGCCGCTCGGCGCCGGAGCACCACGCCGCGGTGGAGGAGGCGAAGGAGCTGATCCGGGCGGGTGAGGCGTTCCAGGTGGTGGTGTCGCAGCGGTTCGAGGCCGACTGCCGGGCCGATCCGCTCGACGTCTACCGCGTGCTGCGGGCCACCAACCCGAGCCCGTACATGTACCTGCTGCGGCTCGAGTCCGCGGCCGGTGAACGCTTCGACATCGTGGGCTCCAGCCCGGAGGCCCTGGTCACCGTGCGGGACGGCGTGGCCACCACGCACCCGATCGCCGGCACCCGCTGGCGCGGGGCCACCGAGGAGGAGGACCTCCTCCTGGAGAAGGAGCTGCGCAGCGACGAGAAGGAACGTGCCGAGCACGTCATGCTCGTCGACCTCGGGCGCAATGACCTCGGCCGGGTCTGCGAGCCGGGCACGGTGAAGGTGCACAGCTTCTTCTCGGTGGAGCGCTACAGCCACGTCATGCACCTGGTGTCGACGGTCACCGGGCGGCTGCGCGACGACCGCATCGCGTTCGACGCGGTCACGGCCTGCTTCCCGGCCGGCACGCTGTCCGGTGCGCCGAAGCCGCGGGCCATGGCGATCATCGAGGAGCTGGAGCCGACGCGGCGCGGGCTCTACGGCGGGATCGTCGGCTACCTCGACTTCGCGGGCGACGCCGACACGGCGATCGCGATCCGCACCGCCCTGGTCCGGGACGGGGTGGCGTACGTGCAGGCGGGCGGGGGGATCGTGGCCGACTCCGACCCGGTCGCGGAGGACGCGGAGTGCCTGAACAAGGCGCGGGCGGTGCTGTCGGCGGTGGCAACCGCCGCCACTCTCACCGATCCGGGCGGTGAGCCGCGACCGGCTCCCGTGCCGGAACCGGTCGCGGCGCCCGGGCCGGGGTCGGCGTCCACCACACCGCGGTGACGGCCCGCCCGAGTCCCGCAAGCTCGCCGGAGCGAAGCGGAGGCCGATCAGCACAGTTGCTGGGCGCGGTGTGTGCGGGTCTGGTGCTCTCGGCGGTGCTGCTGTGGGCGGGTTCGGCCACGGTCTGGCAGCGGGTGCATCCGGCCGGTTCACCTCCTGTCGAGCTCACCGGGGCGCAGGTGGCGCCGTGGCTGGGCGGCACGGCGTTGCTCGCGCTCGCCGGGGTGGCGGGCGTGGTGGCCACCGGCGGAGTGCTGCGCAGGCTCGTGGGCGGGCTGCTCGCGCTGGTCGGGATCGCGGTGGCCGTGCTCGGCGTGCGGGCGCTGGCGGGCGCGACCGCTGCGCCGCTGCTCGTGATCGCGGGGGCGGTCGTGCTGCTGGCCGTGGGGACCCTCGTGCTCGTGCGGGAACGCCGGCTGCCGCGGCTCGGCGCACGGTACGCAGCGCCGGGGGAGCGGCGGGTGGAGCGCGACCCGGACCGGGCCGCGTGGGAGGAGCTCGATCAGGGTCGGGACCCCTCGGTCGACCCCCCCGACGAACCGCCCGGCGACGCGGGGGACGATCCTGGCGACGGGCCGCGAAACGCGCCTGTCTAGCATGATTCGCGCCTGGCCCTATCCGGAGAGGAGGACCGCTGCGATGGCGAACGGCGGAGCCAGCGTCCTCGATTCCATCGTGGACGGTGTCAGGGCCGATCTCGCGGTGCGTGAGGCGCAGGTCGACTTCGCGGAGATCAAGCGGCGTGCAGCGGCGGCCCCGTCCCCGCGGGACGTGATGGCCGCATTCCGCGCCCCGGGGATCGGGGTGATCGCCGAGGTGAAGCGGCGGAGCCCGTCGAAGGGCGACCTTGCGGACATCGCCGACCCGGCGGACCTGGCCGCGTCCTACGCCGACAACGGCGCGCGGGTGATCAGCGTGCTGACGGAGGGGCGGCGCTTCGGCGGGTCCCTGGCGGACCTCGCGGCGGTGCGAGCCGTCGTCGACGTGCCGGTGTTGCGCAAGGACTTCGTGGTGAGTCCGTACCAGGTGCACGAGGCCAGGGCCTTCGGCGCCGACCTGGTGCTGCTGATCGTCGCCGCGCTGGAGCAGAACGCGCTGGACTCCCTGCTCGACCGGGTCGAGTCGCTCGGGATGACCGCGCTCGTCGAGGTGCACACCGAGGAGGAGGCCGACCGCGCGCTGGAGGCGGGCGCCAAGGTCATCGGGGTGAACGCTCGCGACCTGCACACCCTCGAGGTCGACCGCACGATCTTCGGGCGGATCGCCCCCGGCCTGCCCACCGACGTGATGCGGGTGGCGGAGTCCGGCGTCCGCGGGCCCGGTGACCTGCTCACCTACGCCGGGTGGGGCGCCGACGCGGTGCTCGTCGGCGAGGGCCTCGTCACCAGCGGCGACCCGGGTGGCGCCGTGCGCAGCCTGGTGGCTGCCGGCTTCCACCCGTCGTGTTCGAGAATGGTCCGGTGACACACAGCAAGGCGAGCGACGGGGTCGCGCACCCGTCGGACCACGACCCGGACGAGCGGGGCCACTTCGGCCGTTTCGGGGGCCGGTTCGTCCCCGAAGCGCTGATCGCGGCCCTGGACGAGCTCGCCACCGTCTACGAGAAGGCCCGCGGTGACCGCGACTTCCTCGACGAGCTCGACCGCCTGCACCGCGACTACAGCGGCCGGCCGTCCCCGCTGACGGACGTGCCGAAGCTCTCGGAGCACGCGGGCGGCGCGCGGATCCTGCTCAAGCGCGAGGACCTCAACCACACCGGGTCACACAAGATCAACAATGTGCTCGGGCAGGCGCTGCTCACCAGGCGGATGGGCAAGAAGCGCGTGATCGCCGAGACCGGCGCGGGCCAGCACGGCGTGGCCACCGCCACGGCCTGTGCGCTGCTGGGCCTCGAGTGCGTCGTGTACATGGGTGAGGTCGACACCGAGCGGCAGGCCCTGAACGTCGCCCGGATGCGGCTGCTCGGCGCCCGGGTGGTGCCGGTGAAGACCGGCTCCCGCACGCTCAAGGACGCGATCAACGAGGCGCTGCGCGACTGGGTCACCAACGTCGACGACACCCACTACCTGCTCGGCACAGCCGCGGGGCCGCACCCGTTCCCGATGATGGTCCGCGACCTGCACCGGATCATCGGCCTCGAGGCGCGCGAGCAGGTGCTCGAGCGGGTCGGGCGGCTGCCGGACGTGGTGGCGGCGTGCGTCGGTGGTGGCTCCAACGCGATCGGGATCTTCCACGCCTTCATCGACGACCCCGGCGTGCGGCTGGTCGGCTTCGAGCCGGGCGGCGACGGGGTGTCCACCGGCCGGCACGGCGCCACCCTCACGGCGGGCTCGCCCGGCGCGCTGCACGGCGCGCTGTCCTACCTGCTGCAGGACGAGGACGGGCAGACCGTCGAGTCGCACTCGATCTCCGCCGGCCTCGACTACCCCGGCGTCGGGCCGGAGCACGCCCTGCTCAAGGACCTGGGCCGGGCCGAGTACCGCCCGGTCACCGACGCCGAGGCGATGGACGCGTTCGCGCTGCTCTCGCGCACCGAGGGGATCATCCCGGCGATCGAGTCGGCTCACGCCGTGGCGGGCGTGCTGAAGCTCGGCCAGGAGCTCGGACCGGAGGCGGTGATCGTCGTGAACCTCTCGGGGCGCGGCGACAAGGACGTCGACACGGCCGCCAAGTGGTTCGGCATGATCGCCGACGGCGAGAGCGCCGACGACGCGAGCGGCACCGCCATCGCCGAGGCGAGCATGACGGAGGGGCCGCGGTGAGCGAGCGTCAGCGAGCGAATCATCGACACAGCGCCTGCGCGCAGCGCCGGCCGAGCGCCAGCGAGGGCGTGCGATGAGCGTTCAGGGGATCTTCGAGGCCGCGCGCGCCGAGGGCCGGAGCGCCCTCGTCGGCTACCTGCCGGCCGGCTACCCGACCGTCGACGGTTCGGTCGAGCTGCTCTCCGCGATGGTCGAGGGCGGCTGCGACCTGCTCGAGGTCGGGATCCCGTACTCGGACCCGGTGATGGACGGGCCCACGATCCAGGCGGCCGCCGACACCGCGCTGCGGGCCGGCTTCCGGCTGCGCGACGTGCTGTCGGTCGTCGAGCGGGTCTCCGCCGCGGGCGGCCGGGCGGTCGTGATGACCTACTACAACCCGGTGCTGCGCTACGGCGTCGACGCGTTCGCCCGCGACCTCGCCGCTGCAGGCGGGCTCGGCGTGATCACCCCCGACCTGATCCCCGACGAGGCGCAGGAGTGGCTCGCCGCCTCCGACGCCCACGGCCTGGACCGGATCTTCCTGGTCGCGCCCTCGTCCACGGAGGAGCGCATCGCGTCCACGGCGGCCGCCACCCGCGGGTTCCTCTACGCCACCTCGACGATGGGCGTCACCGGTGCCCGGGACGCCGTCGCGAGCGCCGCCCCCGCGCTCGTGGCGCGGTGCCGCGCGCACACGTCGCTGCCGATCGGGGTCGGGCTCGGCGTGCGGTCGGCCGACCAGGCCGCGGAGGTCGCCGGGTTCGCGGATGGTGTGGTCGTCGGCTCGGCGTTCGTCACGGCGGCCGAGAACGGCGGCGCGGAGGGTGCGCGGGCGCTGGCACGGGAGCTGGCGGGCGGCGTGCGCCGCGCCGCCCCGCAGCCGGCCTGAGTCACCGGCCGGCGAGGGTCCCGAGCTCGTCGAGCACCTCGCGCATGACCCGCGCCAGGCCCCGGTCCTGCGGCTCGGCGACCCAGCGCTCGAACGCCACGCGGAACACGGCGATCCCCGCCTCGGCCGCGAGCCGGGCCGTCGGGTCGGTGACGCCGCGCCGGAGCAGGCCATCGGTCAGCTGGGCGGAGAGCGTGGCCATCTTGATCAGTTCGCGCTCCTGCAGCTCCGCGTTCGCGGCGATCACGAGCTGGCGCCGCCGGGCGTGCTCGCGGTGGTCCCCGAGCACCTCGGCCGCGGCGTCGAGGGCCGCCCCCACGGCTTCCATCGGGGTCGCGGATGCCGGGGCGCCCTCGAGGGCGCTCATGAGGCGTTCCTGCAGCGAACCGGAACCCTCGAAGAGCACCTCGCGCTTGTCGGCGAAGTGCCGGAAGAACGTCCTCGCGGTGAGCCCGGCACGCGCGGCGATCTCGGCCACCGTCGTCTGCTCGTAGCCGCGCTCGACGTAGAGGTCCAGCGCGGCCTCGCGAAGCCGCCCGCTCGCGTTCGGCTCCCAGCGACCCATGCCTCCATCCTAGTGATGGCACCGAATGACATCACGCCGAGCTTCGCGACCAGGTGATCGTGCCCATCGGAGCGCGACCGCTCCCACCGCCGCCGGAGCGTGGCGCTACCGTGGCGGCGTGAGTCCTGCCGTCGTCAGTCCGGTCATCAGCAGCGTGCTGGCCTACATCCCGAGCCCGGACCGGGGGGTCTGGATGCTCGGCCCCATCCCGATCCGCGCCTACGCGCTCTGCATCATCGCCGGCATCGTCGTCGCGGTCCTGTGGGGCGAGCGCCGGTTCGTGGCGCGCGGCGGGCAGCAGGGCACCGTCACCGACATCGCGGTGTTCGCGGTGCCGTTCGGGCTGGTCGGCGGCCGGCTCTACCACGTGATGACGGACTGGTACACCTACTTCGGCCCCGGCGGCGACCCCCTCGGTGCCCTCCGGATCTGGGAGGGCGGCCTCGGGATCTGGGGGGCGATCGCGCTCGGCGCCGTCGGTGCCTGGATCGGGTGCCGGCGCCACGGCGTACCGCTCGCCTTCTTCGCCGACGCGGTGGCGCCGGGCATCGTCGCGGCGCAGGCGATCGGCCGGCTGGGCAACTGGTTCAACCAGGAGCTCTACGGCGCGCCCACCACGCTGCCGTGGGGCCTGGAGATCTACGACCGGGTCAACCCGGTCACGGGGCTGCGCGACGACCTGGGCGGCGTCGCGGTGAGCCACGTCGCCACCCAGGTGGTCCACCCGACGTTCCTGTACGAGCTGCTGTGGAACCTGGCCGTCGCCGGGCTCGTGGTGTGGGCCGACCGGCGGTTCCGGCTGGGCCACGGCCGGGCGTTCGCCGTGTACGTCGCGGGCTACACCGCCGGCCGGTTCTTCATCGAGCAGATGCGCACCGACCACGCCACGCGCGTGTTCGGCGACATCCGGATCAACGTCGTCGTCGCCGCGGTGGTGTTCGCGGCGGCGGTGCTCTACATCGCGCTGGTCCGCAAGCCCCGGGAGGTGCTTGAGGGCCCCGCGGCGGCGCCCGTCGAGGAGCCGGCGCCGGACGGGGCGGCCGTGGACGCCGAGCCGGAGCCGGAGCTGCACGACGAGGACGACGAGAACGCCGAGAAGCCGGCGAAGGACCCGGCCGAGGCGGGCGACCGCGCACCATGACGTCCTCCTTCACCGGTTTCGGGGACGGCGCCGTCGAGTTCTACGACGGGCTGATCGCCGACAACTCGAAGGCCTACTGGACCGACCAGCGGGCCGTGTACGAGTCGGACGTCCGCGCGCCGATGCAGGCGCTGCTCGCCGCGCTGGAGCCGGAGTTCGGCCCGGGCAAGGTCTTCCGGCCGTACCGGGACGTCCGGTTCTCGCACGACAAGACGCCGTACAAGACGCACTGCGGCGCCACGGTCGGGCCGTTCTACGTGCAGGTCGGTTCCGACGGTCTGCTGGTCGCGGGCGGCTACTACCGGATGGCGCCCGACCAGGTCGCCCGCTACCGCACGGCCGTGGCCGAGGACCGGCGCGGCGGCGACCTCGAGAAGCGGCTCGCCGCGTTCGGGGAGCTCACCCTGGCGGGGGAGACCCTCAAGACCCGGCCCCGCGGGTTCGACCCGGACCACCCGCGCATCGACCTGCTGCGGCACAAGGGCCTGTACGCCTGGCGCGGCTGGGAACCCGACGACGTCCTGCACGAGCCGGGCACCCTGGACCGGGTCGCCCACACCTGGCGGGAGCTTCAGCCGCTCGCGGAGTGGCTCGCCGACCACGTGGGGCCGAGCGAGCAGCCGCGGCGGTAGCGCGCCGCGCTACTTCCGGCGCCACCAGCGGGTGCGCGTGGACGTGGGCGCGGCGGGCGGGGGAGGCGGCGCCTGGCGCGCTGCCCGCCATCCCCGCACGATCGCCTCGGGGTCGACCCGCTTCACCGGGATCGCCGGCCCGGACGGCGCGCGCAGCCACTCCACGATGCGCCGGTTCAGGTCGGAGACCGTGGCGCGCACGGCCTCCTCGGTGGGCAGGTCGGCCACGCTCTCCGGGAGCCCTTCGGCCTCCTTGCGCAGCTGCAGCGGGGTGGGCAGCAGGGCATCGGACGGCACGTTCTCGCGCTCGATCCAGCCCTTGATCCACCAGTTCTCGTCGTACGGGGCGTCGAGCCCGGGCAGTGGCTTGCCCTTGCCGGGGAGGTCGGCGAAGTCGCCCCGCTCCTCGGCCTTCCGGATCTGCTCGTCGATCCTGGACTCGTGACGGGCCCAGTACGCCTCGTTCGCCATGCTCGCCTCCCCCACCGCCGAAGGTACCCGCCGCGTTCCGCGGAACGCGCCGGGACGAGGATGCGGGACGTGCCCAAACTGATCGAGAGCCCCAGCCGCGTGACGGCGGCGGGCGAGCCGCCGAAGACGATCGACGAGTACGTGGGCCGGGTGAACACCGGCGAGGCCAGGCTGTCGGTCGCCCACATGCGCAGCCCGGCGGGCTGGTCCGAGCCGGGGCAACGCCCCGAGTTCGACGAGTTCACGCTCGTGCTGCGCGGCGCGCTCCGGGTGGAGCACGAGGGCGGCGAGCTGACCGTGACCGCGGGCCAGGCCCTGCACACCGCGGCGGGGGAGTGGGTGCGCTACAGCTCCCCGGCGGCCGAGGGGGCCGAGTACGTCGCGGTCTGCCTGCCCGCCTTCGCCCTGGAGGCGGCGCACCGGGACTGAGGGGACGCGCGGCCGGCTGCTGATCTCAACGAGGGGTACGCCGGCCGCCGAGTGCCAGCGCGCGGTCCGCGGCGATGCGGAGGGAGCACGGCCAGGCGAGCTTGCAGTGCTGGCCGCCAACCGCACACGTGCGGCAGGCGCCGCTGCCGTCGTCCACATGCAGAGCGAGCAGGTTCGCCAGCGCGGTGGGCTGCGCGAGCAGGAACTCAGCGAGTACTTCGATGATGTCGGCGGCCGAGTCTGAGCTCACCGTGACCTGCCTTCCGTGCGCGCATTGCCCTGCCTGCCCGATGACGTCCTCGGTAGGTCCACCGCCGTATCCATGTCGACAGGCGACCGGTGGCCACTCGGTCAGTATGCAATCGATGGGATGACTATGGCAATACATAGTCAATCGTTGGGTTGACTCCATCGCCCGGGTGCGAGCACCATGACCGGGCGTCCATGACAGCTGAGGAGGGGCCCGTGACCGACCACGCCTACAAGGTCCGAGTGCTGGCCGAGGCCGGTGACTGTCCCACCGACGGCACCTGCTTCGTGCTCGGCGAGGTGCTGGCCCGTCCTGGCAAGGTGCAGGCGGTCGCGAAGATCGTCGACGACCCGCGACTGGTCGACGCGTACCGGCACAAGATCGGGTCCGGGGAGATTCTCGTCGAGTTCGAGAAGAGCGACCTCGCGGGAGCGTTCGGCCGGTGATGGATGCTGCCGAGCTGAGCGCGTACATCCGCGCCCACTTCACCCACAGCGCCTATCGCTGGGAACGCCAGCCCGCCTACGAGGTCGCATCCGACGGCAACGATTACGGTCGCTACCTCGCGAACGAACCGGAGCCCACATGGGAGCGGCTCCGGCCGTGGCTGGACCATCTCACGGACGATCGGGCGCGCGGACTGCATCGACATCGCGTCCGGCTCCTGCACGAGCCCCTGCACCCGTATGAGCGCTACGAGTGCGAGTGGGGTTACGCCTTGACGAGCGCGGCCGGCGAGGACGTACGCATACTCCACCCCGGCGAGCACCGGATTCCGGACGACCTGGTCGATCACGACTACTGGCTGCTGGATGACCAGCACGCGGTGCGGATGCACTATTCCGAGAGTGGGCAGTTCCTCGGGGCGAGCGTCGAGCCAGAGCAGGTCGAGGTGTATCGAACCGCCCGACGACTCGTTCTGGGGACCGAGGACCAGCCAGTGGCCGAGGAGTTCGCGACTTGGTGGTCGCGGCATCCTGAGCTGCGCCGAGATCCGGACGGGAAGGTCACCTGATCACTGATGGCACGTGGCAAGCGCAAGGCAAGGGCCGAGCTCGACGAGTTGTCGCGCCTGCTTCTCGACTTGCGCGAACGCGCCGGGCTGATCCAGCCCGATGCGGCGAAGCGAGCTGATATCACGCAGTCGAAACTCTCCCGGGCCGAAACCGGTCGCGGGGTGCCTGACATCGACACCGCGCGCAGGCTGGCTCTCCTCTACAAGGCGACGCCCGAGGAACAGCGGCGGTTGATCGAACTCGTGACGGTGATGAAGCCCGCTCGGCTGGACTCCAGGCTGATCATGCAACGGGGCAAGAACCTGCGGTTCCAGGCCCGGGTCTCCGAGGTCGAGCAGTCGTCCGCTCTGATCCGCGCCTACCAGCCCCACATGATCCTCGGTGCCCTGCAGACCCCCGGTTACGCGCTCGAAGTGTTCACCGCCCACAACGCACGGCCGAGCAGCCCCGCGGATGCCGACCCGCCTGCAGACCTGGCCGCCGTCCGAGCCACCCGCTACCGGCAGATCGCCGACGAAGAGCACCGCCGATGGAGGCTGATCATGACCGAGGCGGCCCTGAACTGGTACGTCGGCTCCCCGACCTTGATGGCCGAGCAGATGGAGCACCTGATCGAGGCCAGCCGACTCCCGAACGTCCGGCTCGGGATCATCCCGACGCGGGCGCGGGCGCGCGTCTTCGCCCCTCACGGCTTCGACATGTACGACTCGCGAGGCGTGTGCATCGGTACCAAGACGGCGACCGCATTGACCACCGAGCCAGGAGACGTCGCCGACTACGACGCGCTCTTCACCGAGCTCGAGAAGATGGCCGTCTACGACGACGACGTGCGCACTCTGATCAGCCGCGCGGCCGGGGAGTACCGGGAGGACGCCGTGGTCTGAGCCGGGTCGGCCGGTATCGGGTGAGTCGACGAGAGCGCCGACTCTCAGCGTTTGATGCCGACGCCACCGAAGTCGTCCACTTCGGGAACGGCGCCGACGTCGACGGGACCCGGCCGCCAACGCGACACCGACACCACACCGGGTTCGACGATCTCCAGCCCGTCGAAGAAGCGCGCGATCCTCTCCGGTGTTCGGTTCACACGCGGGTTCTCACCGCTCTCGTTCCATTGCCGGACCATCTCGTCCATCGCCTCGGGGTAGATGACGTCGGTGTCGTCGCACACGACGAGATGGCTACCCGAGGGCAGCGCATCGACCAGCCGCCCGACGAGTGCGTACGCCTCGTCGTCATCGGTGATGTGGGCGAGGATTCCCAGCAGGATCAGCGCGACAGGTTTGCTGAAATCCAGGGTGTCCGCGGCGGTACGAAGGATCTTGTCGGGTCCACGCAGGTCCGCGTCGATGTAGGCCGTTCGGCCCTCCGGGCTACCGACCAGAAGCGCACGGGCGTGCGCGAGCACCATCGGATCGTGGTCGACGTAGACGATGCTCGATTCGGGCGCCACCGACTGCGCCACCTCATGGGTGTTGTTCGCGGTGGGGAGACCGGTGCCGACGTCGAGGAACTGGCGTATCCCGGCCTCACGGGCCAGATACGTCACCGCACGCACGAGGAACTGCCGCTGGGCGCGGGCGATCTCCACGATGTGCGGGTTCAACCTATTGATCTGATCGCCGACCTCGCGGTCGACAGCGTAGTTGTCCTTGCCGCCTGACCAGTAGTTCCACACCCGAGCAGACTGCGGAACCGTGTTATCGACCGGGAAAGTGCCAGAGGAGCCGTCCGTCACGTGGTGAACCATAGTGGCGGGGCCGGCTGTCCGGACCGCCGTTGGTGTGCGAGCCGCCCGATCACGACCGTCGCGTCCAGCTCCGCCTCCCGCACCACCTGGGCCGTGAGGCCCGCTTCCGCCATCGCCGCGGCCGTGTCCGGGGCCTGGCGATCGCTCGTCTCGATCAGGAGGTACCTGCCGGGGGCGAGCCAGCGGGGAGCGGCGGCGGCAACCCGGCGTTGGATGTCGAGCCCGTCGGCGCCGCCGTCGAGGGCGACGCGGGGCTCGTGCAGGCGGGCCTCGGGCGGCATCAGCCCGACCGCGTCCGTCGGCACGTAGGGGGCGTTGGCCACGAGCACGTCGACGCGGCCGAGCAGCGCGGGGGGTAGCGGGGCGTCGAGGTCGCCCTCGTACACCTGCCCGCCCACGGCGCCGACGTTGCGGCGGGCGCAGCGCACCGCCGCCGGGTCGATGTCAGCGGCGTGCAGTTCGACCCCGGGCACGGCGGCCGCCACCGCGACGCCGACGGCGCCGGAACCGCAGCACAGCTCGACGACGACGGCGCCCGGGCTCGCGCGTGCGGCGGCCTCCCGGGCGAGGAGCTCGGTGCGTCGGCGGGGGACGAAGACACCCGGGTCGACGGCCACGCGCCGCCCGGCGAACTCGGCCCAGCCCAGCACGTGCTCGAGGGGGAGCCCGGCGGCGCGCCGCTCGACCAGGTCGGCCAGCTCGGTGGGGGTGCGGGCGGCGTCGACGAGCAGCCGGGCCTCGTCCTCGGCGAAGACGCAGCCGGCGGCCCTGAGCCGCGCGATGACGTCGGCGAGGGGGGCGGTCGGTTGTATGAGCGAACGATAGCGCCGTGGCCCGAGGACCGGAGCAGCGCGGCGGTCGCGGTACCGTCTCCGGATGCTCGCCCGCGCCTTGGGTATCGCGCGCTCGCTGGTCATCTACCACGGGCAGCCCGCCAAGCACCGCCGCGCGGTGCGTCTCTACGGGGAGTTCCTCGGCCCGGGCGATGTCGCCTTCGACATCGGTGCCCACGTCGGCGGCCGGGTGCGCACCTGGCGGCGGCTGGGGGCGCGCGTCGTGGCCGTCGAGCCCCAGCCGGACTGCCTGCGCGTGCTGCGGCTGCTCTTCGGGCGGGACCGCGAGGTGACGATCGAGCCGCGCGCGGTCGGCGCGGAGGTGGGTCGGGCCCGGCTCGGGGTGTCGACGGCGACGCCAACGGTGTCGTCGATGTCGAAGGACTGGCGGGAGTCGGTGGTCGCCGACCGCAGCTTCGCCCGGGTGCGGTGGGACCGCTCCGTCGACGTGGAGGTCAGCACCCTCGACGAGCTGATCGCCACGTACGGCATGCCGGCCTTCTGCAAGATCGACGTCGAGGGCTTCGAGGCGGACGTGCTGGCCGGGCTCTCCCGGCCGCTGCCCGCGCTGTCGTTCGAGTACCTGCCGCCCACGCACGAACGGTCCCTCGCCGTGCTGGCTCGGGTGCAGGAGCTGGGCGACTATCGGTACAACTACTCGCCCGTCGAGACCATGCGCTTCGCCTCCGACCACTGGCTCGAGGCCCCGGACCTGGTCGCGCTCCTCGATCGGGTCCGGCCCCTCGGGCGTTCGGGCGACGTCTACGCCCGCCTCGCGGACGGGAGCGAGTAGCGAACCGTCCCGCACCCTCCCCCATTCGGGGTATGGTTCTTCGTTCGTCCGAAATCTCGACGTCGAGCGGAGCAACCGGAGGATGGTGACGATCACGCCGGTGCGGGCCGGCACGGTCAGCGTGCTGACCGTCAGCGGGGAGATCGACCTCACCTCGGGCCCGCGCCTGCGCGCCGCGCTGGACGAGATCCTCGACGAGCGGGGTGCCCGGGCCCCGAAGGGCATCGTGGTCGACCTGACGGCGGTGAGCTTCCTGTCCTCGGCTGGCCTTGCGGTGCTCGTCGACGCGCACGAGCACGCCACGCAGCGGGGGATCGCGCTGAAGGTCGTGATCGACGGCGGGGGCTCGGCGGTGGCCCGCGCCTTCCAGGCGGCCGCCATCCACGAGCACCTGAACCTGCACCACACCCTGGGCGACGCCCTCCTCGACGGCGACGGTCACCGCGCTCCCTGACCCGATCTGCAAAGGGTTGCAGGAGTCGACCCCTGCGTAGGCTGCGCGTTTCGGTACGCGGAAGGGCTCCGCGATGCAAATGCCTGAAAAGTTCGGCAAGGGTTGTTGACGCAGCGGCAGGCCCTTTGACCTAATGGGCGCGAGCCGGCCGGCCGGTGGGATCGACGAGGATCTGGATGGAGGCGCCCCTGTGACGGCGCTAGGTGAGGACGTCCGTCCCCCGGCAGCTTCCGGCCCCGCGCCACCTCCGGCCCCGCCGTCGTTGCGGCGGAGGCTGCTCGACCGGCTCCCGTACCTCTCCGACGGCAAGGCCGCCTACCTGTTCCTCGCGCCGTGGTTCCTCGGGCTCGGGTTGATCACGGCCGGGCCGATCGCGGCGTCGTTCTACCTGTCGTTCACCGACTACAGCCTGCTGGCCGCGCCGGAGTGGGTCGGGCTCGACAACTTCACGCGCATGGTGTCCGACCCGCGCTTCTACAAGGCGCTCGAGGTCACGTTCACCTACGTGCTCGTGTCGGTGCCGCTGCAACTGGCGTTCGCCCTCGGCCTCGCGATGGTGCTGGACAGGGGGCTGCGCGGGCTCGCGCTGTACCGGTCCATCTACTACCTGCCCTCGCTGCTGGGCTCGAGCGTGGCCGTCGCGGTGCTCTGGCGGCAGATGTTCGGCACCGACGGGCTCGTCAACACGCTGCTGCGGGCCGTCGGCGTGGTCGACCCGCCGGGCTGGGTGTCCACGCCCGCGTACGCGCTGGGCACCCTGATCGTCCTCAACGTGTGGACGTTCGGCTCGCCGATGGTGATCTTCCTGGCCGGGCTTCGGCAGGTCCCGCAGATGTACTACGAGGCTGCGGCGATCGACGGGGCAGGCCGCGCCCGCCGGTTCTTCTCGATCACGCTGCCGCTGCTGTCGCCGATCATCTTCTTCAACCTCGTGCTGCAGCTGATCGGGTCGTTCCAGACGTTCACGCAGGCGTTCATCGTGAGCGGCGGCTCCGGCGGCCCGGCCGACTCGACGCTGTTCTACACGCTCTACCTCTACCAACGCGGCTTCGGCAACTTCGACATGGGATACGCGTCGGCGCTCGCGTGGGTGCTGCTCATGATCGTCGCGCTGCTCACGGCCGTGAACTTCCTGGCCTCGAAGTACTGGGTGTTCTATGGCGACGACTGAGCGGTCCCGCGGGCGGCCCCGGCTGCTGGCCCACCTCGGCCTGATCCTCTTCGGCCTGGTGATGCTCTACCCGCTGATCTGGACGCTGTCGAGCTCGTTCAAGCCGACGAACGAGATCTTCTCCAGCCCCGGCCTGTGGTCGGACCACTTCACGGCCGCGAACTACGCCGAGGGCTGGACGGCGCTCGCCCACCCGTTCCACCGCTACATCCTCAACTCGCTCGTGGTGGTGGCCGGCTCGATCATCGGCAACCTGCTGGCGTGCTCGCTGGCCGCGTACGCGTTCGCGCGGCTGGAGTTCCGCTACAAGCGGCTGTGGTTCGCGGTCATGCTCGGCACGATCATGCTGCCGATCCACGTCGTGATCGTGCCGCAGTACATCCTGTTCTCGCAGCTGGACTGGATCAACACCTACTGGCCGCTGATCGTGCCGAAGCTGCTCGCCACCGACGCGTTCTTCGTGTTCCTGATGGTGCAGTTCATCCGCGGCATCCCGCGTGAGCTCGACGAGGCCGCGCGCATCGACGGCTGTGGCCACACGGGCATCTTCTGGCGGATCATCATGCCGATGTCGCTGCCGGCGCTGGCCACCACGGCGATCTTCACGTTCATCTGGACCTGGAACGACTTCTTCAGCCAGCTGATCTTCCTGACCGACCCGGACATGTACACGGTGCCGGTGGCGCTGCGGACGTTCGTCGACGCCACCAGCCAGACCCCGTGGGGTCCGGTCTTCGCGATGTCCATCGTGGCCCTCGGGCCGATCTTCGGGTTCTTCCTCGCCGGGCAGCGCTACCTCGTCCGAGGCATCGCGACCACCGGCCTCAAGTGAGAAGGGAAGCTGACATGCGGGGACGGCGAGCACTCGGGGCCGCGGCGGTGGCCTTCGCGTTGCTGCTCAGCGGCTGCGGCGGCGGGGGCGACGAGGGCGGCCCGGTCACGTTGCGGTTCTCGTGGTGGGGGAGCGACCCGCGCCACGAGTACACGCAGAAGATCATCGACCTCTACCAGTCCGAGCACCCCGGCGTCACGATCGAGCCGTCCTTCACTGGGTTCGGCGACTACTGGGACCGGCTCGCCACCGAGGTCGCGGGCGGCGGCGCCCCGGACGTCATGCAGCAGGAGACGCGCTACGTCCGCGAGTACGCCGACCGCGGGGCGCTGCTCGACCTCAACCAGTACGTGCCGGGCACCATCCACACCGAGGCGCTCGACCCCTCCGTCATGCAGACGGGTGTGATCGAGGGCGAGATGTTCGCGATCCCGATCGGCATCAACGCCCACGCCGTGGTCGCGGACCCGCAGGTGTTCGCGGATGCCGGCGTGCCGATGCCGGACGACGCCACCTGGACCTACGACGACATGATCGCCACCGCCACCGCGGTGGCGAACGCCGCCCCCGACGGCACCTGGGGCTACCAGATGACCACGGCGATCGACACCAGCTTCGAGATCTTCGCCCGGCAGCGCGGGGAGGCCCTGTTCAACGAGCAGGGCGACCTCGGGTTCACCCGGCAGACGCTGGTGGACTGGTGGGGCCACCAGCTGCGGTTCCACGAGACGGGCGGTGCCCCGCCCGCCGCGCAGACGGTGGAGCTGGAGGCCGCGGACATCGACGGCTCGCTGTTCTCGACCCACCAGGGCGCCCTCGGCACCGCGTGGAGCAACCAGCTGCTCGCGCTCGACGAGGTGTCCGGACGCGAGCTGCAGCTGCTGCGGTTCCCCGGTGAGAACGCCGAGCGGCAGGCCGGGATGTACTTCAAGCCCGCCCAGTTCTGGTCGGCGAGCGCGCAGACCGAGCACCCGGAGGAGGCCGCCCGCTTCATCGACTTCCTCCTCAACGACCCCCGCGTCGCCGACCTCATGCTGAGCGAACGCGGCCTGCCCGTGAACGTCGAGCAGCGCGAGCGGATCCTCGCCAAGCTGACGCCCGCCGACCAGCAGGCCGCCGCGTTCCTGGAGGAGATCGAGCCCGACATCGCGCCCCCGCCGCCGCTGCCCCCGCAGGGCGCCGGGGAGGTGCAGGGGATCATGCAGCAGCTCAACGAGCAGGTGCTCTTCGGCCAGCTGTCGGTGGAGCAGGCGGCCGACGCGTTCATGGAGCAGGTGAACGCGGCGACGACCTGAGGCCCCGTCTCCGCTCAACGCCTCATCTGCTGGACGGGCGGCACGTTCGTACGATAGAGCGGGGCGAGGGTGCCGTTCGTTCGGAGGCGCTACTCGGTGTCACCGGTTCGCGTGCAGCCGCGCCGGCCCTGCCGCCGCGATGTCGATGTCCTTGCTCTCCGGGGCGGCGAGGAACGCGATCAGGGAGATCAGGCAGAGGGCGCCGATGTAGGCGGCGACGACCCACGGTGCGCCGCCCGCCGCGGCCACCAGCGCGGCCGCGATGAGCGGGGTGAACCCGGCCAGGGCGGCGCCGATCTCCCGGGACGTGGCGAAGCCGCTGTAGCGCACCCGTGCGCCGAAGAGCTCCGCGTAGAACGCGGGCTGCACCGCGATCACCGGGGCCCACCCGAACGCGGTGGCGACGACGAGCGCGAGCACGATGAGCACCGGTTGCCCGGTCTGCAGGAGCAGGAAGAACGGGAAGATGAACACCGCGGTGAACACCATGGAGAACACGTTGAGCGGCTTGCGGCCGATGCGGTCGGACAGGGCCCCGTACACGGGTTGCAATGCGATCACGATCAGCCCGAAGATGATCACGCCGGTCAGCACGGTGCTGCGGTCGATGCCGAGCGTGCTGGTGGCGTAGGAGACGGTGAAGGTGGCGTACAGGTAGGCGCACGCCGTGTCGCCGATGTGCGCGCCGACGCCGATGAGCATGTTGCGCGGGTAGGTGCGCAGCGTCTCCAGGACGGGCAGCTTGATCACCTGCTGTTCGGCGGCCATCGCCCGGAACACCGGCGACTCCTCCACGCGCAGGCGCACGTACAGCGCCACCCCGATCATCAGGAAGCTCGCCAGGAACGGCACCCGCCATCCCCACGACAGCAGCTGTTCCTCGGGGAGCAGGCCGACCAGCAGGAACGACACGGTGGCCAGTACCAGCCCGATCTGCACCCCGAGCTGGGCGAACGAGCAGTAGTAGCCGCGCCGGTGCTGCGGCGCGTGCTCGGCGAGCAGGGTGGAGGCGCCACCGAACTCGGCCCCGGCGCCCAGCCCCTGCAGCACGCGCAGCAGCACGAGCAGGGTCGGAGCCCAGACGCCGATCGTGTCGTAGGTCGGCAGCAACCCGATGACGCCGGTGGACAGGCCCATGACGAGCGTGGTCAGGATCAGCGTGGCCCGGCGCCCGATGCGGTCGCCGATGTGCCCGAACAGGATTCCGCCGAGCGGCCGGAACACGAAGCCGACGCCGAACGTGGCGAACGCGGTGATCGTGCCGATGACCGGATCGGCCTGGGGGAAGAACAGCTTGTTGAACACGAGCGCCGCGGCGGTGCCGTAGATGAAGAAGTCATACCACTCGAGTGCCGTGCCGACGAGCGCGCCGAGGACGACTCTCCGCAGCCCACGCGGCTCGGTCTTCCCGCCGGTTCCCCCGGTGCCCGGTCGGGGTCCCTCGCCGGTGGAACGAGTGGTCATGTCGTCTCCCTCGGTGCTCGCCGATGAGCGCCAGTTCCGCTAAGCGGAACGACATTTCCGCGTCGAACCGGACGATACGCCCAGACGGGGTAGGCCGCGAGCCGGGGGCGCCACATGCGGCGGTTGACATGGATCCGCGGCGGCCCCTAGGGTCTGTAACGCGTTACTGAAAAGCGTTACACCCACGGCGACGAAGCCTCGGGAGGTCGGATTTGCCGCCCCGTACGCCCGCAACGCACACGACATCCGCGCCGGGGATAGACCCGGCGCCCGACCCGGAGAGCGCCGGTGACAGGTCCCCAGACGGCTCCAAGGTGTGCGTCGACAACGTCTCGGTGCGCCTGGGGGGCAACCAGATCCTCGACGGGATCTCGCTCGAGGTCGCCGCGCACGAGTTCGTCTGCATCATCGGCACCTCGGGGGGCGGGAAGACCACGCTCCTGCGCAGCGTCGGCGGGCTCCTGCCGCTGTCGGGCGGGGCGGTCAGCCTCGACGGCGAGCCGGTCGTGGGGCCCACCCCGCGCATCGCGATGGTCTTCCAGCACTTCGGGCTCTTCCCGTGGAAGACGGTGCGCACCAACGTCGAGTACGGCCTGCGCGTCCAGGGCCGCGTCACCGGCGACACGGGCGAGCGCGTCGACCGGCTGCTGCGGATCATGAACCTCGGCCACTGCGCGGATCACTACCCGCACCAGCTCTCCGGCGGGATGAAGCAGCGCGTCGGCATCGCCCGCGCGCTCGCCGTCGAGCCCGAGCTGCTGCTGCTCGACGAGCCGTTCAGCGCCGTCGACGCGATCACCCGCGAGCTCTTGCAGAACGAGGTGCTCGAGCTCTGGGAGCGCAGTGCCGACATGACCGGCGTGCTGATCACCCACGACATCGACGAGGCCATCCTCATGGCCGACCGGGTCGTCGTGATCGCGGGCCCGCCCGGGCGGATCTCGCTCGAGGTGCCGGTGGACATCCCGCGGCCGCGCAGCGCCCGCTCCGTGCGGACCCACCCCGACTACCCGCAGCTGCGCGACACCCTGTGGAACGCGCTCCAGGCCGGGGACGGGTCATGACGGCCCCCGCCGTGACGGCGGCGCCGCCCGCCGCGCCGAAGAGGACGGTCCGGGTGCGGCGCGGCCTGACACCCGCCCGGCGCTGGGCGCTGCGCCTGTCCTCCCTGGTCATCATCACCGTCGCGTGGGAGCTGTACGGGAGCGCGATCAACCCGGTGCTGCTGTCCTCGCCGAGCAAGATCGTCGTGGCGTCGGTCGAGATGATGGCCGACGGCAGCCTGTGGAAGGCGTTCGGCGAGAGCATGGTGGTGTTCACCGTCGGCTCGCTGATCGGGATCGGGGCGGGGCTGGCGATCGGGCTCGTGGCGGGCCGCAGCCAGACCTTCGGCGCGTTCATCGAGCTGCCGCTCAACGCGCTCTACGCCACCCCGTCGGTGGCCCTGATCCCGGTGATCGTCGTCTGGTTCGGGTTCGGGCCCACGGCGAAGACGGTCGTCGTGATGCTGTTCGTGCTGTTCCCGGTGCTGATCAACACCATGCGCGGGGTCCAGGAAGTGGACCGTGGCCTCATCGAGGTGGCCCAGTCCTTCTGCTCCAAAGAGAGCAGGATGTGGATCGACCTGATCTTGCCGTCGGCGCTGCCGTATGTTGTCACCGGCTTGCGCCTGGCCATCGGACGCGCGTTGATCGGTGTGATCGTCGCGGAGTTCTTCACGGCTTTCGCTGGCCTCGGCAATCTGATCGTCACCAACGCCAACAGCTTCCGGACCGACCGCACCTTTGTCCCGATCCTGCTGATCGCGCTGCTCGGCATCACGCTGACAGCGCTGCTCGAGTGGGCCGAGCGCAGAGTCGTGCGGTGGGCAGCAAAGGACTGATCCATGAGACGACTCCGCCCTCTACTCGCCGCCGTTGCCGTCACCGGCCTGCTCGCCGGGTGCGGCGCCTTCGGGGATTCCCCGTCCAGCAGTGCCGAAGGGCCCGACGAGAACGGGCAGCAGACGCTCCGGGTGGGCCTTCCCACCGGGGTCACCAGCTTCGCCAACTCCGACATCGCCGTCGCGACCGAGAAGGGCTTCTTCTCCGAGGTCGGTCTGAACGTCGAGACGCAGAACCTCCGCTCCGGCGTGTCCGTGGTCCAGGGGGTCGTCGCCAACGCCCTCGACATCGGGGGCGCCAGCATCGAGCCCGTCGTGAACGCCTCGGCGGGCGGTGGCGACGTCGCGATCATCGGCGCCTACACCGACAAGCTGACGGTCTCCTCGGTCGCCCCCGCGTCGGTGCAGACCCCGGCCGACCTGCGCGGCCACCAGGTGGGCGTGCAGGAGGTCGGTGCGTTCCGCGAGGTGATGACCCGCCTCGTGCTCCAGTCGGCGGGGCTCACCCCGGACGACGTCGAGTACATCCCGGTCGACGCGCAGTCCTACAACGCCGCGCTGGTGGACGGCCGGATCCAGAACGCGATCCTGCAGACCGAGCAGGCCGTGGCGGTCCAGCGCGACCACCCGGACATGCACGTGATCGCCGAGATGTCCGACATCGTGCCCGAGTACCACTACGGCACCTACTTCGTGTCGCGCCCGTGGCTCGAGGCCAACCGCGACACCGCTGTCAAGTTCCTGACGGCGCTGACCCGGGCCCACCGGTTCATGTACGAGAACAAGGACGAGACCGTCAAGATCGTCGCCAAGACCACCGAGTTCGACGAGGCGGTGATCTCGGAGGCGTACGACCGCCTGCTGGGCAAGCAGGGCGCCTTCCCGGTCAACACCGGGCTCGACAAGGCCCGCATCAAGGCGACGATGCGGCGGATGGAAGCGCTCGGGATCCTCGAGAACCAGGCTCCCGACTACGACCAGCTCGTCGACGCCGGTCCCGTGATCGACGCCGTCGACTCGCTGGGCGTGCAGACCGGAGACGCGCGCTGGCGCTGACTCCACGAGAACCCCGACAGAAAGGCACGGTTCATGACCGACAAGGTTGGCGAGAAGGACTACGTCGACGCGGACGCCAACATCGACCGCAAGCACAACATCCTCGCTCTCTCCTACGCGGAGGTGAAGGAGCGGCTCGCGGAGGGTGGCGACCAGGATGTCGTGATGGTGCCGCTGGGTAGCACCGAGAAGCACGGCGCCCACATCCCGCTGGGTACCGACAGCTACGTGACGATGGAGGTCGTCGAGCGGGCCGCCAAGGCCGCCGACGTCCTGTACTCGCCGCTGGTGCCCTTCGGCTACTCGCCGCACCACATGGGCCGTCACCTCGAGGGTTCGGGCACGATCACGCTGCGGGCCGAGACCTACCGGCGGATCATGAGCGATGTCGCTCGTAGCCTCATCTTCCACGGCTTTCGCAAGATCATCTTCGTCTCGCACCACGGCTCGAACATCAAGCCGATCGACGAGGTGATGCGTCAGCTGCGCTACGACACCGGCGCCTTCATCTCCTACTACAAGACCCCGACCGAGCGGGACGCGTCGGTGGTGCAGGACCTGTTCGAGAACCCGCCGGAGGAGACCCCGGGCTGGCACTCCAGCGAGCTCGAGACCTCGGCACTCATGGCCACCGCCGACGGACTGGTGCACATGGATCGGGCCGTGCAGGACCGGGCGCACGCGCCGGCCTACATGACCGACAAGTTCTCCAAGATCGACGGCACGTCCACGGTGAAGTTCCAGGGCTCGGAGAACATCTGGGTGCCGATGGAGCACCACGAGTACAGCGACACCGCCACCATCGGCAACCCCTTCCGCTCCTCCAGGGAGAAGGGGCTCAAGATGCTCGACCGGATGTCGGCCCACCTCGCCGACTTCGTCAACGAGGCACGCCAGTTCAAGGTCGAGATCACCAACAGCGACTACCCGTCGCGGGCCTGAGGGGCGCCGAGGAGTGGGCGCTGCCATGACCGAGCCGGACCCGGTGGTCCTCCAGCTGCTGCGGGAGGAACTGGTCGCCTGGTCCCGGCGCGGCTACGAGCGGGGGCTGGTGGCCGGCGTCAGCGGGAACAACAGCCTGCGGGTGCCGGGCACCGACCTCATTCTGATCAAGGCGACGGGAGGGTGCCAGGGGGACATGGATCTCACCGACACCGTCCTGATGGCCCTCGACGGTGAGGTTCTCGACCCGGGCCGGCGGCCCTCCAAGGAGTGGCGCTGGCACGCCGCGCTCTACCAGGCGCGGCCGGAGACGGGTGCGGTGGTGCACCTGCACCCGCCGCACGTCGTGGCGTTCGCCGTGGCGGACGAGCCGCTCCCGCTCGTCCACGCGGCGGCGCGGGGTCACCTCCAGAAGGTCGGGTACGTGGAGCTGCTGCCGGCCGGCTCTCCCGAGCTGGCCGAGGCGGTGGTCCGGGCGTACTCCGATCCGGACGTCCGTGCGGTCGTCATGCGTGAGCACGGGTCGATCACGATCGGCCCGGACCTGCGCACGGCGTACTTCCGCACGGAGTACCTGGAGGACTGCGCGCAGGTGGCGTCGCTCGCGGCGGCCATCCGGGGCACGTCGCCGGCGAAGATCCCGCTCGCCGACGACACCGACCCCCTGGCGGAGGTCCGCTGATGGACCCGTTCGTCGCGGTGCTCGCCACCTTGGACACCAAGGCCGGCGAGGCGCACTACCTCCGCGACGTGCTCGCCGAGCTCGGGCACCCCACCCGGATCGTCGACATCGGGCTGCGGGCCACCGAGCTCGCCGACCCGGAGCGCGACGTTCCCGCCGAGGTGGTGGCGCACGCCGCCGGGGCGTCGCTCGCGGATCTCCGCGAGCACACCCGGCGGGACCGGGCGATGGCGGAGATGGCCGCAGGCGCGGGACTCCTGCTGCGCGTCTGGCGCGACGCCGGGCAGCTCAGCGGGGTGCTCGCCGTCGGCGGCAACCAGGGCACGGCGGTGGCGGCCGCGGCGATGCGGCCGCTGCCGTACGGCGTGCCCAAGGTGATCGTGTCCACGGTCGCCTCCGGAAACGTCCGCGGCTACGTCGGTGACAGTGACGTCACGATGATGTTCTCGGTCGCGGACCTGCTCGGCGGCCCCAACGCGGTCACCGCCCCCGTCCTGCGCGGGGCGGCGGCCGCGGTCGCCGGGATGGTCGCGGCGGGCAGGCCGGCACCACCCCCCGGTGCCCGCCCGCTCGTCGCGATCACGGCGTTCGGCAACACCCACGCGGCGGTCACCACCGCCATCGAGCGGCTGCAGGTCGCCGGCGTCGACACGGTCGCCTTCCACGCCTCCGGCGCCTGCGGCTCTGCGATGGAGCGGCTGGTCGCCGAGGGCGTGTTCGCCGGGGTGCTCGACCTCACCACGCACGAGCTGCTCGGCGAGATCGAGCCCGCCGACATCTACGCCCCGGTCCGCCCGGGCCGGCTCACTGCGGCGGGCGAGCGGGGCATCCCGCAGGTCCTGGTGCCCGGCGGGTGCGAGTACTTCTGCTTCGGTGCCGAGGAGACGATCCCGCAGCACCTTCGGGACCGGCCCGTGCACCACCACAACCCGCACAACACGAACGTCCGCGCCGGGTCGGCCGAGCTCGACCGGCTCGGCGCCCTGTTCGCCGAACGCGCGAACGCCGCCACCGGGCCCACCACCGTGCTGGTCCCGATGCAGGGCTGGTCCCAGATCGGCTCGCCCGGCGGCATCCTGCATGATCCTGAGGCGAACGCCGCGCTCGTCGCCCGGCTGCGGTCCGACCTCGGCCCGCACGTCGACCACCGCGAGCTGGACCTGCCGATCAACGATCCGCGGTTCGCGGTGGAGGCGGCCGAGGCCCTGCTGCGGCACCTGCCCTCCAGCGCGACCGACCGCGCGACCGCGACCCGAGGAGTGACATGACCGCCGACGTCCAAGCGGCCCCCACCGGCACTCGCCCGATCCCGGACTCCATGCGCGCCGCCGTGCTCTTCGGCCCCGGCGACATCCGGGTGGTCGACCGCCCGGTGCCGCAGCCCGGTCCGCACCAGGTGCTCGTCGAGGTCGCGATGTGCGGCACCTGCGGCACCGACTTGAAGATCTTCGACGGCCACTTCCCGCAGACCCCGCCGTTCGGCGAGTTCACCCCCGGCCACGAGTGGGCCGGCACCGTGGTGGCCCTCGGCGAGTCCGTCGACGAGTTCGCGATCGGTGACCGCGTGGCCATCGAGGTGCACGCCGGGTGCGGCCGCTGCGACAACTGCATCATCGGCAAGTACACCGCCTGCCTGAACTACGCCAAGCCCGGCAAGGGGCAGCGGGCCAGCGGCATCACCGTGGACGGCGGGTTCGCCCAGTACGCCGTGCACGACGTCAAGGCGCTCTACAAGATGCCGGACAACATCTCGTTCGCCGACGCCGTGCTCGTGACCACCGCGGGCACCGGCCTCTACGGCATCGACGTGGCCGGCGGGTACATGGCGGGCCAGGACGTCGTGGTCGTCGGGCCCGGCCCGATCGGCCTGATGACCGTGCAGCTGTGCCGCCAGCTCGCCGCCCGCAGCGTCACGCTGGTCGGTACCCGGGCCTCGCGCCTGGAGCTCGGCGAGCGGCTGGGCGCCACCGAGATCATCAACGCGCGGGAGACCGACCCGGTGGAGCGTGTGCGCGAGCTGACCGGCGGCGACGGCGCCGACTGGGTGATCGAGACCTCCGGCGGGCCGGGCGTGCCCGACCAGTGCATCGCGATGACCAAGCGCGCCGGGAAGATCGTGTTCGTGGCGTTCTACCCCGGCCCGGTGACGCTCGACCTCTCCGCCGCGGTGCGCAGCGACATCTCGATGTTCACCTCCCGGGGGGAGGGCGGCAACAACGTCAAGCGCGCGATGGCGATGGCCGCCTCCGGCGGTCTGCGCGGCGAGGAGTTGATCACGCACCGGATCCCCCTCGAGGACATCGCCGACGCGTTCCGAGTCGTTCGCGAGCGCGAGGGTGACCCGATGAAGGTCGTCCTCGTTCCTTAAGCGGGGGAACGACAGGGAGCGCGTGGGATGCCGAGGAGCAAGGGCGCGGTCAGCATCAGGGATGTGGCCGCCGCGGCGGGCGTGTCCGTCGCCACGGTGTCCCGCGTGCTCAGCCCGGCCACGGCGGACGTGCCGATGCGCAAGGAGACCCGGGACAAGGTCCAGCGCGCCATCGACGAGCTCGGCTACCGGCCCAACGACCTCGCGCGCGCCCTGCTCCAGCACCGGACGGCCACGATCGGGCTGGTGGTCCCGGACATCTCCAACCCCTACTACCCGCCCCTGGTGCGCGGGGTGGAGGACGCGGCGTCGAGCCACGGCTACCGGGTGGTGCTCTGCAACACCGACCGGGACCCGGCCAAGATCACCGGCTACCTCGACACCCTGATCAAGACCCGCGTCGACGGGATCGTGGTGGCCGGCGGCGGGTGGGCCGACGTGCCCGACAACACCGCGGTGCTCGGCAGGTACCGCACCGGGCTGGTGGCCGTCGGCCGGCACCTCACCGCGCACCCGTCGGTGCGCATCGACAACGTGGCGGCGAGCCGCGCCGCGGCCGAGCACCTGATCGGCCTCGGGCACCGCCGGATCACGTTCGTCGGCGGGCCCGCGTCGTCGACCACGGTGCAGGACCGCGCCCAGGGCTTCCGGGACGCGCTGAAGGCGTCCGGGCTGGAGGGGCTCGCGCCGGCCGTGCGGTACGGCGACTTCACCGAGGAGAGCGGGTACGCGCTGGCCCGCGAGATCCTCAGGTCGCTCCGGCCGCCGACGGCGCTGCTCTGCGCCAACGACCGCGTCGCGCTGGGCGCCTACGCCGCGGCCGCCGACACCGCGCGCCGGATCCCGGACGACGTCTCGGTCGTCGGGTTCGACGACACCCCCATCGCCCGGTACGTCCGGCCCACCCTCACGACCGTGGCGATCCCGACCTACGAGATGGGGAGCGCGGCCATGCGGCTGCTGTTGGCGCAGCTCGGGGGGGACGACGGCGCGCCCACGTTCGAGACCATGCCGACCCGCCTGGTGGTCCGGGACAGCGCTGCAGCACCGGCTGGTTAGCCGGGCCGGACGATCGCTCGACGCCCGTCCGCTTGTTGTCGCGGATATGCTGACCTGCGTGAAGGCGCGCTCGCTCGTGTTCGACCTGTTCGGCGACTACCTGCGCTACCGGGGCGGCGAGGTCCGGCTGCGCGCGCTCGTGGCGCTCATGGCCTGCTTCGACGTGCCGGAGCCGACGGTGCGGGTGGTGGCCGCCCGGCTGCGCAAGGAGGGCTGGCTGGCCAGCCGCCGCGACGGGCGCGAGACCGTCTACGTGCTCACCGACACCGCCTGGCGGCTGCTCGACGAGGGTCGCTCCCGGATCTTCGACCGGGCCGGCGGGCCGTGGGACGGGCAGTGGCACACGGTGATCTACCAGGTGCCCGAGACCGAGCGCGCGCTGCGGGAGGGGCTGCGCAAGCAGCTGGCCTGGCTGGGGTTCGGACCGCTCGCGCCGTCGGTGTGGATCAGCCCGCACGACCGCACGGGCGAGGTGCGCAGCCACCTGGCGGAGCACGCCTCGGTGCGGTTGGACGTCCTGCGGTCCCGGTCGGAGGGGCCTGCCGCCGACCGGGACATGGCGAGCCGGGCCTGGGACCTCGCCGGTCTCGACCGCGACTACGCCGTGTTGCTGGAGGAGTACCGGCCCCGGCTGGCCGGCTACCGCCGCGGGCCGGCGGGCCGGGAGGCCCTCGTCGCGCGCATGCGCCTCGTGCAGGACTACCGGCGGTTCCCGTTCCGCGACCCGGACCTGCCGCCGGAGTTGCTGCCCGGGGGCTGGTCGGGACGGGCGGCCCACGAGGTGTTCCTCGAGGCGCACGGGCTGCTGCGCGCGCCGGCCGAGGCGTTCGTCGACGGCGTGCTGGAGGAGCTCGCAAAGGCCTCCTAGGCAAAGCATTACAGAACCTGGACGGCCGTCCATATAGTGTTGTAGCTTTGCGGCGGGGTACGAACGATCGGAGGTCCGATGCGCGTCGCCGTCACGGGTGGGGGGCCGGGCGGGCTGTTCCTCGCCGCGTTGATCCGGAAGCTCGATCCGTCCGTCGAGGTCACCGTGTTCGAGCGCAACCGGGCCGACGACACCTTCGGGTTCGGCGTTGTGTTCTCCGACCGCACCCTCGCCGGGATCTTCGAGGCCGACCCGGTGCTGCGCGAGGCCCTGGACGAGCACGGCAGGCGCTGGGACGCCATCGAGGTGCGGCTCAAGGGGGAGCGGATCCGCTGCGGCGGCAACGGCATGACCGCGATCGTGCGGCGCACGCTGCTCGGGCTGCTGCAGGAGCGCGCCCGCGGGCTCGGCGCCGACCTGCGGTTCTCCACCGAGGTCGCCCTCGCCGACCTCGACGGGTACGACCTCGTCGTCGCCGCCGACGGCACGGGGTCCCAGATCCGCACGGCGCTCGAACCGGCCTTCGGCTCCACCGTCGACACCGCCACGGCCAAGTTCATCTGGTTCGGCACCGACTACCTGTTCGACGGCCTCACGTTCGTCCACGAGCGCGGGCCCCACGGCGTGTTCGCGGTGCACGGCTACCCGATCGGATCAAAGGCGTCGACGTTCATCGTGGAGACCGACGAGGCGTCCTGGCGCGCGGCGGGCCTCGACGAGTTCGACGTGACCCGGCCGCCGGGACCCAGCGACGAGAAGTCCCGCGCGTACCTGGAAGAGCTGTTCGCCGAGCAGATCGAAGGCCACGAGCTGCTGGTGAACAACTCGCGGTGGGGCAACTTCCGCACCCGCCGCACCGCCCGCTGGACCACGGTCGACCCCCGCCCGGTGGCCCTGCTCGGCGACGCGGCGCACACCGCGCACTTCTCCGTCGGTTCGGGCACCAAGATGGCGATGGAGGACGCCGTCGCGCTCGCGGAGGCGCTCACCGCGCACCCCGGCGACCTGCCGGCCGCGTTCACCGCGTACGAGGCCGCGGCCCGGCCGTCGGTCGACGCGATCCAGGGCTCCGCGCGCCCGTCCCTGTCCTGGTGGGAGCACTTCGGGCACTACCACGACGCGTTCGAGCCCTGGCAGTTCGCCTACCACTTCCTGTCCCGCAGCATCACCGACGCGCGACTCGCCCGCCGCGACCCCCGGTTCGTCGCCGACACCCACCGCGCGTGGGTGCAGCGGTACGGCGCCGAGCCGCTCGACACGCCGCTCGCGGCGGGCGGCACGAGGCTCCGCGCCCGGCTGCTCACCGAGGTCCCGGCCGACGCCGCGCGGGTGCAGGCCCCGGCCGATGAGGCCGGCCTGCCGGCGGCCCTGGCCCGGGTGCGCGAGGTCGTGGCCGGCGGAGCGGAGCTGGTGGCCGTCCACGGAGGGGCGCCGTTCACCCGCACCCTGCTCTGCGAGGAGATCCGCCTGGTGCACCGCCGAGCAGCGGTACTGGTGGACGACACGGCAGACCCGCTGACGATGGTCCTCTCGGGCCGAGCGGACGGGGTGGCCCCCCGATGAGGACGTCGTGGCGCCATGCTGCTGTTGAGGGGCCGTCGGAAGAGCAGCGTGGAGCCATCACGCGCCTCTTCTCGCCACGTGGCATCGCTGTCGTGGGGGCCTCTCGGGACCCCTCCAAGCTCGGCGCCGTCATGGCTCGGTCCCTGGCCGGATTCCCCGGGGCCCTCGCGCTGGTCAACCCGCGGGATCCCGCGATGGCGCCGTCCGTCGCCGCGGCGGCCGGGCACGGGCCGATCGACCTCGCCGTGCTGTGCGTGCCGGCCGCCGTCTCCGCGGTCGCGCTCCGGGAAGCGGCGGCGGGCGGAGCGCGCGCCGCCGTCGTGTGCGGCGGCGGGTTCGCCGAGGCGGGGCCGGAGGGGGAGCGGCACCAGGTCGCGCTCGCCCGCGTCGCAGCCGAGACGGGCATCCGGGTGCTGGGCCCCAACACCTCCGGCTTCCTCGCACCGGCGGGCGGGCTCACGCCGAGCTTCGTGCCGGGGGCCGCGGACGTGCCCGCGGGGCGGGTCGCGGTGGTCGCGGCCAGTGGCGGGGTCAACCACGCGCTGGCGTTCCTGCTGGCGGAGGCGGGTCACGGGGTGAGCCTCGCGGTCGGGCTCGGCAACGCCGTCGACGTCGACGCGCCCGACGTGCTCGACCACCTCGCCGCCGACCCCGCGACCGCGGCGGTGGCGCTGCACGTCGAGTCGGTGGCCGACGGCCCGCGGCTGCTCGCCGCCGTGGCCCGGCTGGCCGCCCGCAAACCGGTGGTCGCGCTCGTCGTCGGCCGGCACGACGTGGGCGCGTTCGCGCGGTCGCACACCGGGGCCCTCGCCACCTCGTGGCGCACCACCCGGGCCGCGCTGCGCCAGGCCGGCGCCGTGCTCGCCGGCTCGGAGCGCGAGCTGGTCGACGCCGTCGCGGCGCTCTCGCTCGTGCGGCTGCCCGCGGGCGCGTCCGGGGTCGGGGTGCTGACGGCGCAGGCCGGGCCCGGCCTGCTGCTGCTCGACGACCTGCGCGGCCGCGGCATCGACGTCCCCGAGCTCACGCCCGCGACGCGGGCCGCCGTGGGAGAGCTGCTCCCGCCGCTGACCTACCAGCGCAACCCGGTCGACACCGGTCGACCCGGCCCCGCCTTCGCGGGTGTGCTGCGGGCGGTGGCCGCCGACCCCGGCGTGGACGTCGTGGCCGGCTACGCGCTGCACGAACCGGACGCGCTCGACCTCGCGGCGGCGGTGGACGAGGCCCGGCCGGAGGTGCCGCTGGTCGTCGCCGTGGGCGGCGCGGGCCGGGAGGCGAGGGCGGCCCGCGAGGCACTGCTGGCCCGGGGCGTCCCAGCGATGCCCGACGGAACGGGCGTGGCGACGGCGGTGACGGCCCTGCTCTCCGACGCGGTCACCCGCTCCCCGGCCGGACCGCAGCATGGTGGCCATACTCCGGTTCAACCGGAGCAAAGCCACCATGCTGCGGTACGGGTCGGGGGCGGGCCGTGGGACGAGGACCTCGCCAAGGGCGTCGTGGCCGCCTTCGGCGTCGACGTCCCTCCTCGGCGCGTCTGCGCGGACCGCCTCGCTGCGCATCGGGCGCTCGCCTCGCTGGGCGGGCCCGTCGCCGTCAAGGTGCTCGACGCGGCCGTGCTGCACAAGACCGAGGTCGGGGGCGTGCGGCTCGGGGTGCGCACGCCCGCCGAGCTCGACGAGGCGCTCGACGCGATCGGGGCTGCGATCGGGTCCGGGCGGGTGCTCGTCGAGGCGATGGCGCCGCCGGGGGTGGACCTCGTCGTGGGCGCCCGCCGGGACCCGGTGTTCGGGCCCGTCGTGCTCGTCGGGCTGGGCGGCACCATGGCCGAGGTGCTCGCCGACGTCGCGGTCCGCGTCGCGCCGGTCACCCCGGAGGCCGCGGCCGGCATGGTCGACGAGCTGGCCGGGCGCGCCCTCCTGGACGGCCGGCGCGGCGGACCCGTGCTCGACCGCGCCGCGCTCGGCCGCTTCGTCGCCGCGCTCGGGGCGCTGCTGCACGCGCACCCGCACCTGCAGGACGTCGAGGTCAACCCGCTGCGCGTCACCGCGGCCGGTCTCGTCGCGCTCGATGCCGTGATCACCGCCGATACGGAGGCCACGTGATGGTCCGCGAAGGTGTCGTCCCCTGGCCGGAGGAGTTCGCGCGGCGGTACGTCGCGGCCGGCCACTGGCAGGGCCGGGCGCTCGGTGAGCTGCTGGTCGCGCGGACGGATGCGATCGCGCTGGTCGACGGCGACCTGCGGCTCACCCACGCCGAGCTGGCCGGCCGCGCCGACGCGATGGCTGCCCGCCTCATCGGCCTGGGCCTGGCGCCGGGCGACCGGATCGTGGTGCAGCTGCCGAACACTTGGGAGTTCGTGGTCCTCGCGCTGGCCTGCCTGCGCACCGGGATCGTGCCGATCATGGCCCTGCCGGCGCACCGCCGTGCGGAGCTCGGGTACCTCGCCGGGCACGCGGAGGCGGCCGCGATCGCGGTGCCGGACCGGCTGCGCGACTTCGACCACCAGGCGCTCGCCGCGGAGCTCGTCGCCGAGGTGCCGTCGCTGCGGCACGTGCTCGTGGCGGGCGACGACGTCGCCGACGGCCACCACGACCTGCGCGCGTTGGGCGCGCCCGGCCCCGCGTGGCCGGGCCCGCACCCGGACAGCCGGGACGTCGCGGTCTTCCTGCTGTCCGGCGGCACCACCGGGCTGCCGAAGCTGATCGCCCGCACCCACGACGACTACGCCTACAACGCGCTGGCCAGCGCGCGGCTGTGCGGGCTGGACGCCGGCACGGTGTACCTCGTGAGCCTGCCGGCCGGGCACAACTTCCCGCTGGCCTGCCCCGGCATCCTCGGCACGCTGCTCTCCGGCGGCCGCGTCGTGATGCTGCCTTCGCCCGAGCCGGTGCGGGCGTTCGCGACGATCGCGGCCGAGGGCGTCACGCACACCGCGGTGGTGCCGGCGGTGGCCGGGCGCTGGCTGGAGCACGCCGCCGAGCACGGCCCACTCGCGTCGTTGCGGGTGCTGCAGGTGGGCGGAGCGCGGCTCGCCGACGAGCTGGCCCGCCGGGTGCGCCCGGTGCTCGGCGCCACCTTGCAGCAGGTGTTCGGCATGGCCGAGGGTCTGCTCAACTACACGCGCCTCGACGACCCCGAGGAGATCATCTGTACCACGCAGGGCCGGCCCCTGTCCCCCGACGACGAGGTGCGGCTGGTCGACGAGCTCGACGAGGACGTGCCCGACGGCGAGCCGGGGTCGCTGCTCACCCGCGGCCCGTACACCCCGCGCGGCTACTTCCGCGCCGACGAGCAGAACACCCGCGCGTTCACCGCGGACGGCTGGTACCGCTCCGGCGACATCTGCCGCCGCACCCCGGAGGGCAACCTCCTCGTCGAGGGCCGGGACAAGGACATGATCAACCGTGGTGGGGAGAAGATCTCCGCAGAGGAGGTCGAGAACCTCGTCTACCGGCTCCCGGCCGTGAGCCAGGTCGCTGCGGTCGCGATGCCCGACGCCGTGCTGGGGGAGCGGGTCTGCGTGTACGTCGTGCCGCGCGCCGGCGCGACGGTCACGCTCGACGAGGTGCGGGGCGCGATGGACGCCGCCGGCGTCGCCCGGTTCAAGCTCCCCGAGCACCTGGAGCTGGTCGGCGAGCTGCCCACCACGAAGGTCGGGAAGATCGACAAGAAGGCGTTGCGGGCGGACGTGGCGGCGCGCCGCGGGGTCGTGCGCTGACGTCTACGTGTACGCCGTGCGGAACCGGTCCCGGTAGTCGGAGGGAGCGATGCCGACGAGGCGGTGGAACGCGCGGCGGAGCGTCTCGGCCGTGCCGAACCCGTAGCGGCGCGCGATGGCCCCGACCGGGTCGTCGCGTTCGGTGAGAGCGCGCTGCGCCGCCTCGATGCGGGCCCGTTCGACGTAGGCGGCGGGAGGGACGCCGATCTCCTTCGTGAACCGCCGCTGCAGGTGGCGTGTGGAGAGCCCGGCCACGGACGCCAGGTCGGCGATGCTGTGGCGGCCGCCGGGGTCGTTGTGGATCGCGTCGACGACCTTGCGGAGCACGTCGGTGGCCGGTTGCGCCGACCACAGCGGCACAGGGCGATCCACCGCGGTTCGGACCGATCATGCGATCTTGATCGTTGCGAGACCACGGTTTGCGTCCGCGTGAGGGCAGTTCAGGGCGTCTCAGATCGATCACCAGGCGCCGATCCGCGCGAAACCCGGGTACGCACCTGGCAGGCAAAGTGCCGCTCGCTGCGCTCCGGCCGAACCCGGCGAACGTATGCGGTCACCGCGCTAGCGAGCGACCCCGCCGCAGAGTCGCAGGGAGCTCTCCAGGAGTACGGCCGTCGCCTCGCCGGTGGTGAGGCGGCCTGCGACGACCTGCTCGGCGGCGGTGTGGCCCAGTTCGAGGATGGCGGCGGCCAGCCAGCTCGCGGAGAGCGCGCGGTCGAACTCGCCTGCGCGCTGGCCCCGCCGGATGAGCCGCTCGAGGACGTCGGTGACGGCGAGGTGCGGGTCGCTGCCGTCGAGTCGTGGGATCCGGTTGACCGCGGGGTCGAGCAGCAGGGGGTAGCGGCGGAGCAGTTGCCAGCTGATGTGGAGGAACTGGCTCAGCGCGTCGGTGGGCGGCGCGGTGTCGAGGCCGGCGGCGTCGATGGCGGCGAGGCCTTCCGTCCTCGCGGCTTCGACGAGGGCGGCGACCAGGCCGTCGCGTGAGGGGAAGTGGGCGTAGACGGTCTGGCGGCTGACGCCGGCCGCGGTGGCGATGTCTTCCATGCTCGTGTCGGGTCGCTCGCCGAGCAGGGTGCGGGCCGCGTTGAGGATGGCGTCGATGCTGCGCCGGGCGTCGGACCGGCGGCGACGGGTCGGCGGGGCGCCGTCGAGCGTGTCAGCCATCGAGGAGAACCTACCTGCCGGCAATAAAATTGACAAGCTGTCAAAGTTTGACTAACACTGACATCATGTCAGAGAACAGAGTGCTCAGTCGGCCCCGGTACGGGGTCGACGCGCCACCGGTCCCGGTGGTCCTCGGTGCCGCCGGGGTGGCCGGCTCCCTGGCCGCCGTCCGATGGCGGCGGGGCCGGATCCCGCTCGGGGCCGCGGGAGCGGCGCTGGTGGCGAGCACGGCCGTGTACCTGCACACCACGCTGCGCGGCAAGCTGCGGGTCTGGGAGCGGGAGCTGGACCGGGCCCGCCTGGAGGGGGACGAGCAGCTGCTCGATCTGGGCTGCGGCCGCGGCGCCGTGCTGATCGCGGCGGCCAAGCGGCTTCCGTCGGGACATGCGGTCGGCGTGGACCTGTGGTCCAGGGACCAGAGCGGCAACGGTCCCGAGGCCACGCTCGTGAACGCCGCCGCGGCCGGGGTCGCCGACCGGGTGGAGGTCCGCACCGCTGACATGACCGCCTTGCCGTTCGCGGACGACTCGTTCGACGTCGTGACGAGCGCGCTGGCGATCCACAACATCCCGTCGCTCGCGGCGCGGTACCGCGCGGTCGACGAGGCCATGCGGGTGCTGCGCCCGGGCGGGCAGCTGCTCGTCGCCGACATCTCGGCCATGGCCAGGAAATACGCCGCGCACATCGGCCATGGCGCGCTGCGCCCACTCGGTCCGGAGTACTGGTACGGCGGCCCCTGGTTCGGCGTCACGCTGTTGCGGGCCGTCAAGCGCTAGCGTGTCGCATCCGGCGGCCTGCCGATCGTCTTCTCCACGAGGGCAGACAGCCCAGCCGCGGACGAGGGAGGCGGACGAGCGCCGTGCCGGACGAGGACAGGAAGCGAGCAGCGCACCAGGACCTGGTGGATCGCGTGCTGCACGGGGAGGGCGAGGTGTCCGCGGAGCTGCGGGCCCGGGCCTTCGCCGACGACGGTCTCCCACCGCCGTTGGACGCGCTGATCGGCCAGGTCGTCGAGAACCCCGCGCAGGTCACCGGGGCGGACCTGGCTGCGGCGCAGGCGGCGGGCTGCACCGAGGACCAGCTCTTCGAGCTGGTGGTGTGCGCCGCGGTCGGCGCGTCCACCCGGCTGTACGACGCCGGCCTGGCGGCCCTGGCGGAGGCGACCGCCGAGTGGAGGCCGGACCATGCGTCTTGACGTCCTCGACCGCGGCTACGGCCTCGGGACGAAGCTGCTGTTCGCGATCATCCGGCTGTTCTCCGGGCACCCGGTCCCGGACGCCGCCAAGGTCACCTTCTACCGGCCCGACTTCTACGGCGCCCGGGCGAAGGAGCTCACGCACGAGGCGATGCGCGGGCCGTCCGCCTGGTCGGTGGGCGATCGGGAGCTGATGGCGGCGTACGTGTCCACGGTGAACGGGTCCGCGTTCTGCGTCGGCGCCCACACCGCGACCGCGACGCAGGCGTACGGGGACGGGCCCCGGGTCGCGGCGGTGCTGGCCGACCTGGAGTCGGCGCCCGTCGCGGAGCCGCTGCGCGCGACGCTGCGGATGCTCGGCACCCTCACCCGGGCGGGAACGGTGGGTGCCGAGGAGATGCGGGAGGTGCTGGCCGCCGGTGTCTCACCCCAGCAGGTCCGGGACGCGCTGGCGGTCTGCGCCGCCTTCAACACCACCAACCGGCTCGCCGACGCCCTCGGGTTCGAACTGCTCAGCAGCGAGGGCTTCGACGCAGGAGCCAGGTACCTGCTCAAGCGGGGTTACCGGTAGCCGAGCGCGGCCTCGAAGGTGGAGCCTTCTCGGCGAGGCGAGCCGGGAGGAGCGAGACATGCGTGCCACCCCGCACGACGATCGGTCCGAGGTCATCGAACGCGTGCGGCAGTACGCGTCGAGGCGGATGGGCGGGGACGCCGGGCTGTACCTCCCGCTCGTCGACCGTTACTACGAGCGGGTCGCAGGCGAGGACCTCGCCGCCCGCGCCGTCCCCGACCTGTTCGGCGCGGCGCTCGCGCACCTGCGGCTGGCGCGTCGCCGCCGGCCCGGCGAGCCGGCGGTGGCGGTGTGCTCGCCGACGTTCGACGAGGACGGCTTCGCGTGCCCGCACACCGTCGTGCAGGTCGTTGCCGACGACATGCCGTTCATCCCGGACTCGCTCGAGACCGAGCTCGCCCGGCACGGGTTCGGCGTGCACCTGGCGCTGCACCCGGTCTTCGAGGTCGCGCGTGGCGCGGGTGGCGAGCTGCTCGCGGTGCTCGGCGAGAACGAGCGGGCGAGCGGCGAGACCGTCCGCGAGTCGTTCCACCACATCGAGATCGACCGCCAGGCCGACCCCGCCGTGCTCGACCGGCTCCGGCGGGACCTGCACCGCGTCCTCGGTGACGTACGCGCGGTGCACGAGGACCGGACCGCGATGCGCGAGCGGGCGGTCGAGATCGCGCAGGCCCTCCCGGGGGAGGCGCAGGTCGTCGATCCGGGCGACCGGGTGGAGGCGGCGGAGTTCCTGCGCTGGCTCGCCGACGACCACTTCACGTTCCTCGGGTACCGCGAGTACGAGCTGGTCGGCGGGACCGGCGAGGAGGTGTTGCGGGCGGTCGACGGGTCGGGTCTCGGCATCCTGCGCACCGGCAGGCGCAACGCCGCGGCCCACCCGGTCTCGACGCTGCCGCCCGACGTGCGGCGGAAGCTGCAGGAACCGGTCCTGCTCAACATCACGAAGGCCAACTCGCGTGCGACGGTCCAGCGCGGCAGCCACCTCGACTACGTCGGGGTCAAACGGTTCGACGGGAACGGGAGGGCGGTCGGCGAGCGCCGTTTCCTCGGGCTCTACCCGAGGAGCGTGGCGAAGGCCCCGCTCGCGGACGTCCCGATCGTGCGGCGGAAGCTGCGGGCGGTGCTCGACCGCGCCGCCGACCCCGGGCACACCTACGAGGCGCAGGTGCTCGTCGACATCCTCGACGGCTACCCGAGGGACGAGATCCTGCAGTCCACGGCGGACGAGCTGTACGGCGACGCCATCGCGATCCTGGAGCTGCAGCACCGGCAGCGGCTGCGGTTGCGGGTGCGTCGGGACGGGTTCGGGAGGTTCTTCTCCTGCTTCGTCGACCTGCCGCTCGGGCGGCTCGACGAGGCGGCGCGGGTGTGCATCCGCGACACCTTGATGAGCACGTTCCACGGCGTGCACGCGGAGGAGTCGACGCTCGTCACGGACGCCGCGGTGGCGCGCCTGCACTACGTGGTCCACGTGGAGCCCGGCACGGTTCCCGACCTGGACGCCTCCGCGATCGAGGCCCGGCTCGGCGCGGCGCTGCGCACGTGGACCGACGACCTCGCCGACGCGCTCGTCGAGGAGCTCGGCGAGGAACGGGGGTTGCTGCTGTTCGGTCGCTACGCGAGCGCGCTGCCCTCCGGCTACCAGGACGACCACACGCCGCGGACGGCGGTCGGCGACATCCGACGGCTCGAGTCCCTGCTCGCCGGCGACCCGCCGGACGGCCTCGCGATGCACCTGTACTCCGTGCTCGACAGCATCGAGCCGGTTCCCCGCCTGAAGCTCTACCGGCACGGCGAGCCGCTGATGCTCTCCGACGTCGTGCCGCTGCTGGAGAACACGGGTACGCGGGTCGTCGACGAGCGGCCGTACGAGATCAGGCCGGCGGGCGCCGAGCCGGTGTGGATCTACGACCTCGGGTTGCGGTACGAGGACGCGGGGGAGTTGGACGTCGCCGCCGTGCGAGACCGCTTCGAGCAGACCCTCTCCGCGGTGTGGCGCGGCGAGGTCGAGAACGACCGGTTCAACCGGCTCGTGCTGCGCGCCGGCCTGCGCGCGCCGGATGTGACCGTCCTCCGGGCGTACGTCCGGTACCTGCGGCAGGCCGGGACGCCGTTCAGCCGGGACGTCATGGCCAGGACGCTCGCGGACAACCCCCGGATCGCGGGGCTGCTCGTCGAGCTGTTCGCCATCCGGTTCGATCCCGACCACGACGCGCGCGAGGATCGCGGTCTCGCCGCAAAACAGACCGTCGCCGAGATCGAGCGGCGCATCGACCTGGTGGCGCGGTTGAACGAGGACCGCGTCCTGCGCAGCCTCCTGCACCTGGTGACGGCGACGCTGCGCACCAACTTCTTCACCGACGGCGCCACCTCGCTCGCCATCAAGCTCGATCCGAAGGCCGTCCCGGACCTGCCGCTGCCGAGGCCGGCGTTCGAGACCTTCGTCTACTCGCCGCGGGTGGAGGGTGTGTACCTGCGCGGCGGTCCCATCGCCAGGGGTGCGCTGCGCTGGTCGGACCGGCCCGAGGACTTCCGCGCGGAGATCCTCGGTCTGGTCGAGGCGCAGACCGTCGGGAACGCGGTCGCGGTGCCCGTCGGCGCGGCGGGTGCGTTCGTCGTGCGCCGGCAGGCCGACGTCGTGGAGTGCTACCGCACGTTCGTCCGTGGGCTGCTCGACGTCACCGACACCGTGGTCGACGGCCGGGTCGTGCCGCCGGCACGCGTCGTCCGGCACGACGGAGACGACCCGTACCTCGTCGTCGCGGCCGACGAGACGTTCGCCGGTGCCGCCAACGCGATCTCCCACGAGTGCGGCTTCTGGCTCGGCGACGCGTTCGTCTCCGGCGGTTCCTCCGGCTACGACCACAAGGCGATGGGGATCACCGCCCGCGGCGCGTGGGTCTCGGTGTGCCGGCACTTCCGGGCGCTCGGCATCGACGTGCAGAACGAGGACGTCACCGCCGTCGGGATCGGGGACGTGGCAGGGGACGTCCTCGGCAACGGCATGTTGCTGTCGCGGCGCATCAGGCTGGTCGCCGCGTTCGACGACCGGCACGTCTTCGTCGACCCGGACCCCGACCCGGCGCGCAGCCACGACGAACGCGCCCGGCTGTTCCGGGCGGCCGGGTCGACCTGGGCGGACTACGACCGCGCGGTCATCTCCCCCGGGGGCGGGGTGTTCTCCAGGTCGGAGAAGGAGGTGCAGCTCTCCGACGCGATGCGGCGGGCCCTCGGCGTCGACGCCGACGTGGTCTCCCCGGACGAGCTCGTCCGGGCGATCCTCGAAGCCCCGGTCGACCTGCTGTGGAACGGCGGCGCCGGCACGTACGTCAAGGCGTCGGCCGAACCGGACGCCGATGTCGGCGACAAGCGCAACGTCAGCGTCCGGGTCGACGCCGCCGGGCTGCGGTGCCGCGTGGTCGGCGAGGGTGGGAAGCGGGGGTTCACCGCGCGTGGCCGCACCGAGTACGCGCTGCTCGGCGGCCAGATCAACGCCGACGTCGTCGACGGATCGGCCGGCGTGAACTGCTCCGACCGCGAGGTCAACATCAAGATCCTGCTCGACGGCGTGGTGCGCGCCGGCGACCTCACGGGCAAGCAGCGCGACGAGCTGCTCGCGGCGGTCACCGACGACGTCGCGGCCCACGTGCTGGCCGACAGCGACGGCCTGACCCGGGCGGTCCACCTCGACTCCGCGCAGGCCCCGGCGATGCGCGACGTCCACGCCCGCTACCTCGACGCCCTGGAGCGTTCGGGCCGGATCGACCGGGCCGCAGGGGAGCTTCCCGGCACGGCCGATCTCATGGACCGGGCGGAGATCGACGGTGGGCTGCAGCTGCCGGAGTTCGCGCTCCTCCTGGCCCACAGCAGGATCGAGCTGTACGACGAGCTGCTCGTCTCCGACGTGCCGGAGGACCCGTTCCTCGGCGAGGAGCTCCAGCGGTACTTCCCCGCCGCGCTGCGCGACCGGTACCGGCGGCAGATCCGGGAGCACCCGCTGCGGCGGGAGATCATCGCGACCCGCGTCGCGACCGGCGTCGTCGACCGCGTCGGCATGACGTTCGTGTCGCGACTGACGGAGGAGACGGGCCTCTCGGCGCCCGACGTGGTGCGCGCGCACACGGCCGCCCGGGAGATCTTCGGGCTGGACGCGCTGTGGGCCGGGCTCGAGGCCCTCGACGGCGTCATCGCCACCCGCATGCAGATCTCGCTCTTCCTCGAGCTGCGCCGGCTGGCCGAGCGGGCCACCCGGTGGGTGCTGCGCAACCGTGAGCAGCCGCTGGACATCGCCGAGACCGTCGAGCACATCGGGCCCGGGGTGCGGGAGCTCACGCCGCTGATCCCGGAGCTGGTCGGCGAGGACCGGCGGGGCAGCCTGGAGGGGACCGTCCGCGGCCACGTGGAGGCGGGCGTGCCCGAGGAGCTGGCGAGGGCGGTCCGGACGGCGCCCGACCTCATCTCGGCCCTCGACATCACCTGCGTGTCCCGTTCGACCGGGCGTCCGGTCCGGGAGGTGGCGGTGGTCCACTTCGCACTGGAGGACCACCTGCGGCTCGGCTGGCTGCGCGGCCGGATCCTCGACCTGCCACGCGACGAGCGCTGGCCCGCCCTCGCCCGGGCGGCGCTGCGGGACGATCTGCACGTGGTCCACTCGGCGATCACGGCTGAGGTCGTGCGCTCCGGCTGGTCGGGTGGTGACGGCCGGGAGCAGGTGCGGGACTGGATCGCGACGACCGACACCGCCGCGATGCGCTGCCTGCGGCTGCTCGACGAGATCGCCGCGAGCGGCCGGTCGAACCTGGCCACCGTCTCGGTCGCGCTCCGGGAGATCCGGACGCTGGTGCGGGCGAGCGGCGGTTGAGCCGCCCCCCGTCATGCTGCGCGGCGCCGGGACGGCGGTCGCACACCAACTTGGTGGTCGGCACAGCAACTGCAGTTGGTGTGTGAGCGCGGATGTTGGTGTGTGAGCGGGTTCTGCCGCGGGTCGAACCGGGTGACTGCGCCGCGGGGCCTGGTCGAGGTGTGCGGGGCAGAGGGTTGCCGGCCGGGTACGGCGCGCTCACCGCAGGGCGGTCATGGTCAGGTCGACACCATGGCTATTCGATCACGGGCCCCAGGCTGCGTCGTCGGTTCGGCCGAGTACACAGCCCGAGATCCACGGGACACGGACTAGCGCAGGATCTCGACCGTCCCCGCGGTCGCGTCGAGCCGGAGGCGGTCGCCCGTCGCGATCACCGCCGTCGGGTCCCGGTCGAGGTCCGACAGCGCCGGCACCCGCGTGACCACCGCGCCCAGGGCGGCCTTCGTCGTCATGACCGTGAAGATCATCCCGATGGGCGCGGTGCCGAGCAGCCGGGTGGTCTGGAAGAAGCCCGACCAGCCCGACGACCCCTTCGCGCCGGGGAACACCAGGATCTTGCCGGTGAAGCACACGCCGCACAGCTCGTGGCGGCGCTCGATGATCGTGCCGGTGGCCGGGTCGATCCCGCCCCAGCCGGAGATCGTCTCGTGCGAGACCAGCGCCTCGCCCTCGACGACGCCGGGCACCACGGTCCGGCCACGCAGCACGGTCGGCACCGTCACAGCCCGCCCCTCCAACGCCCGGTGACGGCGGCGTCGACGCACTCGTCGAGGGTGCCGAACCAGGCCTCGATGCCCAGGATCGCCGGCAGGTAGTGCGCCTGCTTGGCCGAGTCGGTGGCGAAGACCAACGTGCCGGGCGGGGCGGAGCGCGACATCGCGGGGCACGAGTCGGCCAGCACCTTCCCGCCCGCCGCCTCGATGACCGCGGTGTAGCCGCTGCGGTCGGCCGTGTCCTTGAGCGCCCGCGGCGCCATGATCCACAGCTGGGTGCCGGAATGCAGGCGGCGGCCCTCCAGGGCACGGGCGGCCGCCCGGATCTGGTCCAGCGACGCGTGCGGGCAGCCCAGCAGCACGAAGTCGACGTCGGTGCTGGTGCCCTGGTCGTTGAGGGTCTCGTAGACGCGCCTGCGCTCCGCCGCGCCGTAGCCCACCGCCTCGGGGACGGCGCCGCCGAACGCCGCCTCGACGTCCGGCGCCTCCGGCGTGACGCCGGGTACGTGGTAGAGCTCCACACCGCCCGACGACGCCGCGGCGGCGCCGAAGTGCTTGAGCTCGGTGAGGTCCGGCCGGGCGAGGTCGCCGACCACCACCGGGCGCGCCTCCTGCACGAGCTCGCCCACGAAGTAGCCGAACATGCCCCAGTCGCGGAACCCGGACACGGGGACCTCGGCGCGCACGAGATGCGTGCCGCGCCGGTGGACGTCGTGGTGGTTGCCCCAGCACGGGATCCGCCCGGTGAGGCTCGCGGCGCCCGTCGACGACCCGCCCTCGCAGTTCGTGCGGGCCCCGAGCACGGAGTTGGCGTAGACGACCGCGGACGACTCCATCCACGCGCAGTGCTCGCCCCGCGTCGGCAGGTTCCCCACCTGGTAGGGCGTGCAGGTGGCGAGGATGTGCACCCCGCGCCTGCCGTAGAAGGCCTCCGCGTCGGACTGCAGCTCCACGAACTTCTCCGGGTAGGGCGCGATGCCGACGGAGTCCGGCCCGAAGCCCTGCTGCAGCTGGCAGGTGGGGACCTTCATGTCGGGGACCGGAAGGGCCTCGTCCGCGTCCAGGTTGATCACCGAGAACGCCTTCTCCCAGCCGCCCTCGGCCACGAGCTTCGCCTTGGCCGGCGAGGGCTGGGTGGTGGTGCCTGCGACGTTGCGCACGTCGCAGAGCTCCCCGGCGTCCAGTGCCTCGCCGTAGCGGATCAGCAGGTCCATCGCCGCCGCGACGGCCGGACCCTCGGCCCCGTCGCGCATGGCCTTGTCGTCGTCGGTGAGCTTCACGACTCAGCCCTCGACGTTCTCGGCGACGCGCTCGGCGAGGGCGCCGAGGTCGACGTCGTGCACGCTGTCCTTGCCGACGAGGTCGAGCACGTGCGCGGCGGCGAAGCCCTCGGCGCCGCAGGGGCCCATGACCCGCACGCTGGACAGCGCTGCCGCGTCGCCGTCGATGCACCGGCCCGCGACGAGCAGGTTGTGCACGTCGGGTGGGGTCATCGCGCGCAGCGGCACGTAGTGCACGTGGTCGGGCCCGAACGTCTCCCACACGTATCCCTGGCGGGTGTCGTGCAGCTCGATCGGCCACGCCGTGCGGGCCACCGCGTCGGGGAAGCGGGTGCCGGAGCGGATCTCGTCGACGGTGAGCTGGTGCACCGCGGCCACCCACCGGGTCTGGCGGCGCCCGGGGAAGCCGTAGCTGCGCACCCGCGCGTCGCCGAAGACCTCGGGGTACTCCGCGCGCAGCAGCGCGACGGCGCGGTCGGCCTGCTCCTTGCCGCGGATCTGCGCGTCGGCGGCCGCGATCGGGTCGAGCGGGGCCTCGATGTGGGTCATGTTGAGCACCGCGGTGCCCCGGCCCGGGAAGAAGAACGCGAGGCCGTCCCGGCGGTGCAGGCCGAACCCCTCGGCCTTCGCGCCGATCCGCGCGGCCAGCTCGCCGGGGTCGGGGCGGCGGCTCTCGTCGACGCCCTCGACGACGAGCTGCTGGCTGCCGTAGATCTCCCGTTCGGGCAGCCGGCACGGTAGGCCGGCCTCCCAGGCCAGCGCCGCGTCACCGCTCGCGTCGACGAAGCCGGTGGCGGTGACGTCGATGCTGCCGTAGCGGGTGGCGAACCGGACGGCGTCGACCCGGTCGGCCGAGCGGGTCACGCCGGCGATCACGGCGCCGGTGATCGCCTGGATGCCGTGGGCGGCGACGGTCTGCTCGACCCACCTGCCGAGGCGCACCTCGTCGTAGCCGACGGTGGTGGTGTGGCTGCGCCGGTAGAACAGGTCGCCGGAGGCCTCGAGGTCGGCGAACAGGTCGTCGAACAGGCCGTGGGTGAACCGGCGGTGGCCGGGGGCGTTGCCGAAGACGCCGCAGAAGAGGCCGATCAGCGAGTTGACCATCTGCCCACCGAGCACGGGGAGCGCGTCGACCAGCACCACGGACCGGCCCAGCCGCGCCGACTCGACGGCCGCGGAGAGGCCGGCGATCCCGGCGCCGACGACGCACACGTCGGCGGTGACCTCGTGCGTCGCGCTCGCCTGCGGGCGCGTGACGGTGCGGACCGGGAGGTCCGTGAGCGGGTGCGGCATGCGTCACACGGTAGGAACCCGCGGCGGGCGCGCGGAAATAGTGAATCCGTCTGCGCCCCATCAGTTGAACGGATAGGCGCAGCTCAGACGAGCTCCGCCGCGGCGATCACGGTCTCGCGCAGCCACTGGTGCGCCGGGTCGCCGTCGCGGTCGGCGTGCCACCAGAGGCGCTCCACGATCGGCTCGGGGTCGCCGGGGCAGGGCAGCACCCGCAGCCCGAGCTGGTCGGCGACCTGCCTCGCGAGCCGCTCCTGCAACAGGGCGACGCGGTCGGTGCCGGCCACCAGGTACGGCACCGCCTGGTAGCTCTCGACGCGCACACGGATGTCGGGACGGATGCCGAAGAGCGAGAGCTGCCGGCTCATCGGGGCGCCCGACGGGTTGCCGCGGTCGGGCTGGAACGGCGCCACCCACGGCAGCTCGGCGAGCCGCTCGACGCTGATCCCGTCGCCGACGTCCGGGTTGGCGGCGTCGGCGATGCAGACCCAGCGGTCGGTGAACAGCTCGACCGAGTGCACGGACGACAGCTCGAACCGGTCGACGGGCGGCGAGACCATCCCGTCGATCAGGGTGATCGTCTCGGCGAAGTCGAGCGCGAACGCCTCCCGCACGAGCCGCACGTGCAGGTCGACCCCCGGAGCCTGCGCGCCGATCGCCGTCGACAGGTGCCTGCCGAGCACGGCGATCGTGTAGTCGGCCATGAGGAGCGTGAACTCCCGCCGCGAGGTGCTCGGGTCGAACCTGCTGCCCGTGGCGAAGAGCCGCTCGGCCGCGGCGCACACCGTCTCGACCTGCTCGGCCAGCTGCATCGCGAGGGGCGAGAGCCGGTAGCCCGAGCGCGCCCGGATCAGCAGCTCGTCGTCGAAGTGCCGGCGCAGCCTCGACAGCGAGGCGCTCGCCGCCGGCTGGGACACACCGATCCGCGCCGCCGCGCGCGTCACGTTCCGCTCGCGCAGCAGCTCGCGCAGCGCGACCAGCAGGTTCAGGTCGAGGTTCGCCAGGTGCGCAGCCGGGTGCCGCGGCCGAGGGGTCAAAGGCGTACCAGCCGTTCGAAGACGGCCCCGGCGATCAGGCGCTTGCCGGCCGCGGGGTGGTGCTCGTGCAGGCTGTCGAGCACCCGCCGGCGGAACTCGGCGCCGTCCGGCTCGGGCAGCGCGTCGTGGACCCACTGGTTGCCGTGCATCTGCAGCCACCGCCAGTACGCGTCCGGACCGTCGATCGGGAGGTCGACCTCGACGTGGGTGTGGCCCGCCGGTCGCAGCCCGATCCCCTCCAGCTCGGCCGCCGCGTCGGCCGCCGGGACCGGCTCCGGCGCGGGTGCCGGGCCGCCGCCCGAGCGGCCGACGAGGTCGTCGACGATCTCCCCGTAGCGCTCCCACCAGCCGTCCGCGGTGCACGGCCCGGGCGCCGACAGCACCAGCTCGCCGCCCGGTCGCAGGACCCTCGCCAGCTCGGAGACGGCCGTGGGGGAGTCGGGGATGGCCGAGAGGACGAACCCGGCGAACACCACGTCGAACGAGGCATCGGGCAGGTCGAGCCGCCGGACGTCCAACGTCCGGGTCTGCACGCCGGGGAGCTGGAGCGCGGCCAGCCGCTCCACCATCCTCGGCGAGATGTCGCCCGCGACGATCGACACGTCCGGCCCGCGGGACTCGACCAGCGCCCGCGTGATCGCGCCCCGGCCCGCCCCGATGTCCAGCACCCGCGCGCCCGGCGGCAGTGCCGCCCACTGCACGAGCAGGCGACCGATCGTGGCGTAGAACGGCACCTCTTCGTCGTAGCCGTCGGCGATCCGGTCGAACAGCTCGGCGATCGGGTCGGACATGTGATCAGGCTCCCACCCTCCGTGACGAGTGGGAGGGTCGGGGTGGCTACGAGAGGTAGAGCTCGGCGACGCGGGTGAAGATCGCCGCTGCGTCCTCGCCGAACCGGGCCATCGCCTCGATGCGGTCGAACAGCTCGACGTGGTCGGCCACCACCTCGGGATCGGTGACCAGCGCGTTCCCCGCCGTCGTTCCGATGTGCACGCTCGTCGAGTCGTGGATGGTGAACCCGTTGGTGACGAAGAGGGGTGTGGGGTCGGCCGGCATCCGGGGTACGACCCCGACCTTCCATGCGGGTCGCTTGACGGCCAGCTCGGCGAGGTGGGCGCATTGCTGCGCCATCACCGCGCTCCCGGCCACACCCCAGTGCAGCGCCGCTTCAGCGACGATCTGCACCGCTGTCCGGCCGGGTTGTGACATGTGCAGCTGCCGAGCCAGCCGCTCCCGCATCCAGGCTTCGTTCTCCGCGTCCGAGGTGGCGGGTGGGCCGCTGACGATCGCCCGCATGTAGCCCTCGGTCTGCAGCAGGCCCGGCACGATCGACGGGTGAAAGGTCTGTACCTGGCGCGCCCGGCGTTCCTGCAGCCGGATCCGCCGCTGGAGCTGCGACACCCCCTGCTGCAGCAGCACTCGCTTCGGCACGAGCCCGGCCCGCTCCTCGGCGGCCGCCCTGGCCAGCTCCACGAGCCGCTGGCGCTGTTGCTTCGGCGCGCGCAATGCCCAGCCGATCCGGCCGGCGATGAGCATGCTCGGCTGCAGCCTGCCTGACTCGTAGCGCGAGATCGTGGCCTGCGATGTCCCGATCCGGGCGGCGAGATCGGCCCCCGACACCCCGGCATCGGCCCGCAGTCGGCGCAGCGCCGCCGTCAGCTGCTCGGTCGCGCTGAGATCGGAGTCGTCCGGGGACATCTCACGTAGGGTATGCGCCCTTCCGGTGGTGCTCGGGGTGGCGCGCCCACCAGTCCGGGAACGGCTCGGCTGCATGCCAGAGCAGGTCACGCAGCGCCGTGTAGTAGGGCGCATCCCGCTCCGCCACCACCCATGCCCCGCGGAACGCGCCGGCCGGGCCGTAATCCATCCGGATCACGTGGATGTCGTCGAACGCCGAGAAGTCGCCGACCGGAGCCAGCGGGAACGGTGTCTCGGTGAGGTCGACGATGCGGATGTCCTCCCCGTGTGCGATCAGCGGGATATAACCCCACTGGCACTCGTAGCGCTCGTACTCGGTGAGTGGGCCACGGACGATCCGCACTCGACGACGCGTGATGCCGGCGGTGCTGTCGCTGCGCACGCGATCCAGCCACGGTTGCCTCGCCTCCCAGTCCGGCTGCTGATCGCCCCGCTGCCAGGCGTCGAACTCCCGGGCGTCCGCGTCGTAGTAGCCGAGCGTCTCCAGCCGCAGCATGTCGTGCGTGAGGTGCGCGTCGTACCAGCGCGAGAACTCCTCCGGCACCATGAACCGGTCACCGAAGAACGCCCGCGGCACCTGGACCAGGGCTTCGTGGTCGGGCAGCCGCACCTGCGCCAGCACCGGGTGATCCGTGACCCGAGGGCCTTGCACCAGCACGTCCTCCGCGCTGTCGGTCTCGTGGACAGCCGGGCAGGTCTTGCCGTCCCCGCATTCGCCGCGAAGCCTGCCTGTGATGCGCATGGTGACCCCCTCGTCGCTCTTCGTCGACCGAGCCTGGCACTCCTCAACGTGTGAGTCAACTGAGAAGGCGCATTGCTATGCACGGCTCAACTATGCATAGTCGCCGTCATCCGACACTAGGAGGACGGCCATGCTTGTCCGGGAGCGGGTCCCACGCCGCCGGCATCTGCTGGTTCGATGGTTCCGCCGTCTTGTCTCCGGGCCGCGATCACGCGCACGAGGGCGATCCGGCGGTGGGCGCGTCCCACCCCGCGCCGATCGATGACCGACGAGCTGGCAGCGGCGATCGCATCCCTGCCGGGAGCCGCGGAGCGCCTGCTCGCCGATCACCTCGACGACGGGCGCGGGCGCTGCCGCCGTTGCACGCTCGGGGGCCAGTCGGGCCACCACCTCTGGCCGTGCCGGCTGCACGACCTCGCTCGACGCGGCCTCGAGTTGCCCGATCTGGAGAAGCCCGGTGCGTGGTTGGCGCCGTGATCGTTCCGAGCACGCCCGCCGCTCAGGCGCAACCTCCGTTCGGGGGCTCGCCTCCCGCCTCGCCGACCTGGATCGTGGGGAGCCCTGCGACCGAGGAGATGGCGATGGCTCCGTTGCTGCAGCAGGCCTTCCGGCGCAAGCCGGTGGAGGTGATGGCCGCGGAGACCGGTGCCGACGGGCACGGCGGTGGGCAGCTGGCCCGCACCATCGGGCTGTTCCCGCTCACGATGATCGGGGTCGGCGCGACGATCGGGACGGGCATCTTCTTCATCCTGACCGAGGCCGTCCCGGTCGCGGGGCCCGCCGTGGTCTGGTCGTTCGTGATCGCCGGGGTCGTCGCGGGCCTCACCGCGCTGTGTTACGCGGAGCTGGCGAGCGCCGTCCCGGTGTCGGGGTCGTCGTACTCCTACGCGTACGCGACGCTCGGGGAGGTCGTCGCCATGGCGGTGGCGGCGTGCCTGCTGCTCGAGTACGGCGTGTCGGGCGCGGCGGTGGCGGTCGGGTGGTCGCAGTACCTCAACCAGCTGCTCGGCAACCTGTTCGGGTTCCAGATCCCCGAGCTCCTGTCCCAGTCGCCGGAGGGCGGCGGGCTGATCAACCTGCCGGCCGTGGTGCTCATCGCGCTGTGCGCGCTGCTGCTCATCCGCGGGGCGAGCGAGTCGGCCACGGTCAACGCGGTCATGGTGATCATCAAGATCGCGGTGCTGGTGATGTTCGTCCTCATCGGCGTCACGGGCTGGAACAGCGACAACCTCGCCGACTTCGCCCCCTACGGCGTCACGGGCGTCACCGGGGCCGCCGGCATCATCTTCTTCGCCTACGTCGGCCTCGATGCCGTGTCGACGGCCGGGGAGGAGGTCAAGAACCCCCGCCGCACGATGCCGATGGCCATCATCCTGGCGCTGCTCATCGTCACGTTCGTCTACGTGGCGGTCGCGCTCGTCGCGGTCGCCGCGCAGCCGCAGGCGGGATTCGAGGGCCAGGAGGCGGGGCTCGCGGCCATCCTGGAGGACGTGGTGGGGGCGAGCTGGCCGGGCACCGTGCTCGCGGCCGGGGCCATCGTCTCGATCTTCAGCGTCACGCTCGTGGTGATCTACGGCCAGACCCGCATCCTGTTCGCGATCGGCCGGGACGGGTTGCTGCCCGGCTTCTTCCAGCAGGTGAACGCCCGCACCAGGACGCCGGTGAACAACACGATCGTCGTCGCGGTCGCCATCGCGCTGCTGGCCGGTTTCCTGCCGATCAACTTCCTCGCCGAGATGACGAGCATCGGCACCCTCGTGGCGTTCCTCGTCGTCTCCATCGGGGTGATCGTCCTGCGGCGCACCGCGCCCGACCTGCCGCGCGGGTTCCGGGTGCCCGGCTACCCGGTCGTCCCGGTCCTGTCGGTGCTGGGATGCCTCTGGATCATCAACAACCTGCGGCCGATCACGATCGCGGTGTTCGGGATCTGGGTGGCGATCGTCCTGGTCTGGTACTTCACCTACGGGATCCGGCATTCGCGGCTGCGCGCCGGTGACGTTCCGGGGGACGTGTCATGACGGTCCTCGTAGGCCTGCCCCGCGACGAGCGCGCCGCGGCGGCCGTGCAGCTCGGGGTGATGCTCGCCCGCTCGCTCGACCGGGAGCTCGTCGTCTGCACGGTGGTGCCGCCGCCGTGGCCGCCCGGGATGGCCCGGATCGACGCCGAGTACCAGGAGTTCCTCGACCGCAGCGCGCGGGAGGCCATCGAGCAGGCCCGGCGCATGGTGCCCGGCGACCGCCCCGCCGAGTTCGTGACCGCCAGGGCGCGGTCGACCTCGGCGGGGCTCCTGCAGGTCGCGCGGGAGCGCGGCGCCCGGCTGCTGGTGCTCGGCTCGTCCACGGCGGGGGTGCTCGGCCGGGTCGCGTTCGGCAGCGTGGCGGACCGGCTGCTGCACAGCGCGCCGATCCCGGTGGTGCTCGGGCCCCGCGGGTTCCGCTGCCGCAGCGACACCACGGTGCGCCGGGTGACGGTGGCGTTCGGCGCCACCGAGGGCGCGGGCGAGCTCGTGGTCGCCGTCGCCGGGGTGGCCGCGCGGGCGTCCGCCGCGCTGCGCGTCGCGTCGTTCGCCGTGCGGCCCCACACCCCGCTGACCGCCGGGATCGGCTCCCGGGCCGAGGACGCCGTGGCGGGCGAGTGGACCGCGGACGTCGAGCGGGCCCAGCGCGCGGTGCTGAAGGAGGTGGAGCGGCTGCCTCGGCAGCCGCTCGGGATCGAGGCGCTGGTGGGGCACGGCACCGACTGGACCACCGCGATCGAGGACATCGGGTGGGGCGACGGCGAGCTGCTCGCCGTCGGTTCCAGCGTCGCGGGCCCCCTCGAGCGCGTGTTCATCGGTTCGCGCTCGTCGCGGATCGTCCGGCACTCACCGGTACCGGTGGTCGTGGTGCCGCGCGGTGCGGCACAGGCGCTCGCAGAACGCGCGGAGCACGACGTAGGTTGAACGCATGACGATCTCCGCTGGCGACCGGCTCCCCGACGCCGAGCTGCGCACGATGACCCCGGACGGCCCCACCGTCGTCAAGAGCGCCGACGTGCTCGGCACCGGCAAGGTCGTGCTCTTCGCCGTGCCGGGCGCGTTCACGCCGGGCTGCTCCAACGTCCACCTCCCCGGCTTCGTCGAGCGGGCGGACGAGCTCAAGGCCAAGGGCGTCACCAGGATCGCGTGCGTCGCGGTCAACGACCCGTTCGTGATGGACGCGTGGGGCAAGGCCTACGGCGTCGGCGACGACATCCTGCTGCTGTCCGACGGCAACGGCGAGTTCACGGCGGCCATGGGCCTCGAGCTGGACGGCAGCGGCTTCGGGCTCGGCCGGCGCTCGAAGCGCTACGCCGCGATCATCGAGGACGGCGTGCTGAGCAGCCTGGACGTCGACGAGAAGGGCATCGACCTCTCGACCTGCTCGAACGTGCTGCTCAAGCTCTAGCGATCCGAACCGGAAGCCCACCACATACCTCGGCGGATCCAGCTTCCCGCTGGCCGCACCGGCGAACCGTCCGAGTACGCCCGGTACGAGGCCGCCCCGCCGGCGCACCCGGCGGAAACCTGGTCCGCCGATTTATGCACCGGACTTCCGGTTCGGGACACTCGGAGCGGGCTGAAGGGGCCGCGCGGTCTCCTGGGATCCGCGAGCGAGCCGGCGTTCTCGCTTCGGTGGGCGCGCCGTGCCCGGCCGGTCGCGGCCTGATTCCCCGTCTCGCCGTGGTGTCGCGCGCGTACGCCCCGGCTGGTTCCGGTTCGCCGCCTCGGGTGGCCGGCTGGGTCGGGTTCACTACCGTCCCCTGGGCATCCGCCCTGCGAGGCGGGCACCCGCGTGCCGCGGACAGCGCTTCCCATTGATCACATGCTTGCGACCGCCCCCGGGAGGGCCATGAGCGGGACCTCGCAACGATCAACGCGTCATGATCGGTCCGAGATTCGCCGCAGCGCCCACCCGAGGGCGCCCGGCCACAGCTGATCACGAAGAGGCCGCCTCCGGTGGCGCCGCGCACCCACCGGGCAGGCCCCGGCCTACCCGCGCAGCCTGCCGTAGGGGTCGCAGAGGTGAGGGGCGGCGGCCCCGCACGATGCGCGGCGCCACCGGAGGCCCACCGACCAGGTACAGCCCGACCTGCCCGGCACCCGGGCGAGCCCACGCCGAGGTGACCGGCGCGCGCCGCCAGGTCACAGGCCGAGCGCGTGCTTCAGCCGCGTGGCGTGCCGGCGCGCGACCGGGATGGTCTCGCGCGTGCGTGCGTCGGTGGCGAGGAACAGCGCGCCCTTGAAGCCCTGCTCGACCTCGCGCACCCGCCCGAGGTTCACCAGGAAGCGGCGGTGGACGCGGAGGAAGCCCTTGTCCTCGAGCTGCTGCTCGAGGCGGTCGAGGCCGCGGGTGGTGGCGACCAGGCGCCCCTGGTCGGTGGTCAACCAGACGGTGTTGTGGTCCGCCTCCGCGAAGCGGATCTCGCGCGGGTCGAGCAGCACCCAGCGGTCGTCCCGCTGGGCGACGACGCGGCTCGGTACCGGGCTGGGTGGGAGGCCCGGGGCGGGCTCGGCCGGGGGCGCGTCGATGGCGGTGGCGTCGTCGGAGGCCCCGAACGCGAGCAGGACGCCGATCAGCTGGGTGCCGGTGAAGACCGGGTGCACCGCCACCGGGATCGTGACCCCGAGGAACGGTACGAACACGAGCGTCGAGCCCGTCCAGCTCGGGTCCTTGCGGGCCCGCTCGACGGCGCGCCGCACCAGGCGCGGCAGCGTCGAGAGCTGGGGCGTCCAGCGGTGGGTGGGGGAGTAGGCGGGCTGGTCGGCCGGCGTGCCCAGCAGCATGGCGGCCTCGCTGTTGGCGAGCACGACGTTCCCGGCCAGGTCCACGGCGGCCACTGCGGTGGCGGGCGCGGCGCGGAAGTCGGTGAGGGCGGCCGCCAGCTGCGTGCCGCTGAGGTGTGCCCGCTGCCGCAGCTTCGCCTCGGTGGTGGCGGCCACCCGGCCGAGCCAGGGGAGCACCGCGTCCGACAGCGACGCCTGCCAGCTGGAGATGTTGAGGACGGCGAGCGGGTCGTGGGTGACGGCGTCGCGCACCGCGACCCCGGCGCACACCCATCCCTGGAAGCCGCGACACCAGTGCTCGGGTCCGCGGACCAGCACCGGGCGGTGGCTCTCCAGGGCCGTGCCCATGCCGTTGGTGCCGCTCGCCCACTCCGACCACGTGGCCCACGGGGCGAGGTTGCTCTCCGTCGCCAGGTTGAGGATGTACTTGCTACTGCCCCAGGTGCCCAGGATCCGGCCGTCGCCGTCGGTCACGGTGACGACGCCGTCGATGCCGCCGAGCTCCCGGGCGGCGGACGCGGCCTGACCGCCCAGCTCGGTGTACACCACGTCGTGGTCCATCGAGTGGGCGCCCACCTCGGCCGCGGGTGGTGCCCGGTCCAGCTCGGGGTCGACGGCGTACTCCTCGCGGCACCGGTACCAGGACATGAGGATCTCGGGCCGCACCCCCCGCACCGACTCTGCTCCGGCTGCGAAGCGCTCCCAGGCGGCGATGGTCGTGCGGAGGGCGTCGTCGGACAGCACCACGCCGTTCGTTGCGCGTGCTGCCCCGCTCGTTCGCTCCTGTGCGCCGTTCACCCCATCCCCCTTTGGACGCGGCATGTCGCGATCCAGGATCGGATCATCGGGCGCGCGCACCGAGTGGCCATTACCCGAATGGGCAACATCCTGTGCGGCACGACCAGCCGCACACCAGGCTAGCCACCCGGGTGACGGTCCTCCTAGGGGCTGAACGCGCGACGCGACGGCGCATCTTGTGCCCCACCTAGCCATCGGAGGAGGCATCGAAAGATCGAGATCGGTCGGATTGTCGACGAGGACAACCGCAACAGGAGGTAGGAGTCGGTGACGAGTACCGCGCAGGAGCGGTCCGCCCTGCTGAGCAAGCTCGGGTTGGATGCGCAGAACAAGGGGCCCCTGGGGCACGTGCTGGGGACCGGCAACATCGGACAGGCCACGGAACGGGGCGACGGCCGGATGGAGGCGACCGTCCGGATCAACGAGGACGAGTTGACCTGGGATCCCCAGATCCTGGTCCTGCCCCACGGTGGCGATCTCGAGCTCACGCTGATCAACGACGACCGGAACACGCATTGCGCGCTGCTGCCGAGCAATGGCGACCGGAAGTTCATCTGGCTGGTCAACCACTCCCGGGGCCGGGCGACGCTCAACCTCGACGGGCCGGGCTACTACTGGTACAGCTCACCCACGGGCAACGACGAGGGCCGGGGACTCACCGGCGCCATCGTCGTGCTGGGCGACGTCCCACCCGAGGCCAAGCTCGACCGACCCGACCAGCCGCGGCCGTAGGGAGGAGAGGTCATGACGACTGCTGATTACGTCGACGCGGGCGAGGCCATCGACCAGGGAACGCTGAGCGGCAAGCACGGTACCGCTCCACCGGTGGCGGCCCGCCTCGACTACGAGCGCATCCGCAACGCCCGTTCGGAACCCCACAACTGGCTGACCTACTACGGGGCGTACGACGGGCAGCGGTACAGCCCGCTCGACCAGATCAACACGGAGAACGTCAAGCGCATCGTGCCCGCGTGGATCTTCCAGGCCGGCACGAGCGGCATGATCGCCGGCGCGTCCACGTACGCGTTCGAGGCCACCCCGATCGTCGTCGACGGCGTGATGTTCGTCAGCGGCTGGGACGGCTGGGCATGGGCCCTCGACGCCCGAACGGGCAACGAGATCTGGCGGTACAAGCACGCCGTTCCCTTCGACGTGTCGCTGTGCTGCGGGAACGTGAACCGCGGGGTCGCGGTCGCCCAGGGCAAGGTCTTCATGGTCACCGGGAACGCCCACATCATCGCGCTCGACGCGGAGACCGGGAAGAAGGTCTGGGACAAGACCTACGGTGACGTGCGGGCCGGGGAGAGCGCCACGGTCGCGCCACTGATCATCAAGAACATGGTGGTCGTGGGGAGCTCGGGCGGCGAGTTCGGCGTGCGCGGTCACATGGACGCGTTCGACATCGACAGCGGCGAGCACCAGTGGCGCTGCTACATGGTCCCGAAGCCCGGCGAACCCGGCAGCGAGACGTGGCCGGCCGACGGCCAGGCGTGGGCGCGGGGCGGCGCGAACTGCTGGCTGACCAGCACGTTCGACCCGGAGACGAACCTGCTGTACGTGGGCACCGGCAACCCGGCGCCCGACTTCGACGGCGAGGTCCGCCCGGGTGACAACCTCTACACCGACAGCATCGTCGCCGTCGACGTGGACAGCGGCCGGATCCAGTGGCACTACCAGTGCACCCCGCACGACGTGTGGGACTACGACAGCATCTCGGAGTGCATCCTGTTCGAGATGGGCGGGCGCAAGCTGCTCGGCCACTTCGACAAGAACGGGTACTTCTTCGTCCTCGACCGCACGAACGGTGAGCTGGTGCAGATCACCCCGTTCGTGGACCGGATCACGTGGGGGGCGATCACGAGGGACGGCCAGGTGACGGCCAAGGTGTACCCCGAGAAGGAGGGGGAGCCGGTCCACTTCTACCCGGGTCCGGCCGGCGCCAAGGAATGGACCCAGGCGTCCTACAGCCCGAAGACCGAGCTGTTCTACGTGCCGGTCCAGGACGTCGGGGCGACGGCCACCCGGCGCCGCCGGGAGTTCAAGGAGAGCATCCCGTACTGGGGCGCGGGCGTGAACGTGGACCTCGAGGACATGACCGGGTCCGTCAGCGCGTTCGACGGGAACGGTGAGGAGAAGTGGCGCTGGCGCGCCCGGCTCCCGATGTGCGCCTCGACGTTGGCCACGGGCGGCGACCTGGTGTTCGCCGGCGAGCCCTCGGGCGAGTTCAACGCCCTCGACTCGCGGACCGGGGAGCAGCTGTGGCAGTTCCAGTGTGGCAGCGGCCACCACAGCGGCCCGATGACGTATAGCGTGGACGGAAGGCAGTACGTCGCCGTGCCGGTCGGCTGGGGTGGATGGGCGGAAGGTTTCCTGCCCGGGATGCTCGGTGCCGGCCACGGCAGCGCGCTGATCGTCTTCGCCCTCCCGGAGTCGTAGTCGCGATCGATCCGCCGGGCCGGGAACGACGGGAGGAGGTGACCAACCATGGAGCTCGTCGAGTGGGAGTCCCCCGACATCGAGGAAATCGCGTGTGCCCCTGAGGTGACGATGTACGTCGCTCGGATGGAGGACTGACTCCGGCTCCGGGGGACGCCGGCCGATGCCGGCGTCCCCCGGAACGGGGCACTCGGGAAAGGACGCCGACGATGTGGCTTCGCGTGCTGGGATCGGCGGCGGGGGGAGGTTTCCCGCAGTGGAACTGCGGGTGCCCGGGCTGCCGGGCGGTCCGCGACGGCTCCCGGCCTTGCCGGCCCCGCACGCAGTCGTCGGTGGCGGTGAGCGCCGACCGGCGCACGTGGTACCTGCTGAACGCCTCGCCGGACGTGCAGGCGCAGATCGAGTCGTTCCCCGCGCTCCACCCGGCTGACGACCGGGGCACGCCGCTGGACGCGGTGCTGCTCAGCGACGCCGAACTCGACCACACGCTCGGTCTGCTGCTGCTCCGGGAGGGGCGGGGCGTCGACGTGCACGCCACCGAGGCGATGCGCGAAACGCTCGCCGACGGCACGGGGCTGCTGCGCACGCTCGAGGCGTACTGCCCGGTGCGCTGGCACCCGGTCGTGCCGGGTGCGGACGTCCCGCTCGGCGCCGGGCTGTCGTACCGGGCCTTCGACGTGCCGACCACGAAGCGGGCGCGCTTCGGTTCCGGCACCGAGAAGGGACGGGTGGTGGGCTACCGCCTGACCGACGATCGGACTGGGCGGTCCGCCGTCTACCTGCCGGGTGTGCAGGACCTCGCGCCGGTGCGCGACCAGCTGGACGGCTGCGACTGCCTGCTCGTCGACGGCACCTGCTGGCGCGACGACGAGATGGTCCGGCTCGGGCTGGCCGCCAAGACCTCCCGCGAGATGGGGCACGTGCCCATCGACGGGCCCGGGGGGAGCCTCGAACAGCTGGCCCCGCTCCCGATCGCACGGAAGGTCTACATCCACATCAACAACACGAACCCGATCCTCCTCGACGACTCGCCGGAGCGGCGGATGGTCGAGGAGCGCGGCATGGAGGTGGCCATGGACGGGTTGGAGGTCCAGGTATGACGGCGGTCCTGTCCGACACCGACGCCTTCGTGTCGGCGTTGCGTGCCCAGTCCCGGCGTTACCACTCGCTGCACCCGTTCCACCGTCGCATGAACGAGGGCCTGCTGAGCCGTGAGCAGGTGCGGGGCTGGGTGGCCAACCGCTTCTGCTACCAGGCGAACATCCCCCGCAAGGACGGCGCCATCCTGTCCAACTGCCCCCACTCGGACGTGCGCCGCCGCTGGATCCGCCGCATCGTCGACCACGACGGCGCCGCCCCCGGCGAGGGCGGCATCGAGGCGTGGCTGCGGCTCGGCGAGGCCGTCGGGCTCTCCCGGGCGGAGGTGGCGGACGAGCGGCACGTCGTGCCGGGCGTCCGGTTCGCCGTGGACGCGTACCTGACGTTCGCCCGCACCCGGCCCTGGGTCGAGGCGGTCGCCTCGTCGCTGACGGAGCTGTTCGCCCCGGACCTCATGGCCGAGCGGCTCGCCGCCTTCGAGCGGCGCTACACGTGGATCGACCCCGACGGGCTCGCCTACTTCCGGGCCCGCCTCACCCAGGCGCCCCGCGACTCCGAGCACGCGCTCGAGGTGGTGACGCAGTACTGCCGGACGCCGGCCGAGCAGGAGGCGGCCGTGTCGGCGCTGGCGTTCAAGAACGACGTCCTCTGGAGCATGCTCGATGCCATCGACACGGCCTACCCCGACCGTTGAGGACACCGACCGCCCGGTGCTCGCGCGGCACGTTCGGCGGTCGTTCGACCGGGCGCGGAACACCGATGTGCTGCTCTCCCCGGAGACGGCTTCCGTCCTGAACGCGACGGGGGCGGCGATCCTCGATCTCTGCGACGGCGAGCGCACCGTGGCCGAGATCCTCACCGGGCTGCGGCAGCGGTACCGGCAGGTCCCCGAGGACGACGTGCGGCGGTTCCTCGGGCGCCTCGCCGCCAGGAGGTTCCTGGAGGTCCGCCGTGGATAGGCCGTTCGGGCTCCTCGCCGAGCTCACCTACGCGTGCCCGCTGCACTGCGCGTACTGCTCCAACCCGCTCGACCTCGCCGGCTACCGCGACGAGCTGACCACGCAGGAGTGGCTGCGCGTGGTGGCCGAGGCGCGGGAGCTGGGGGTGCTGCAGCTGCACCTGTCCGGGGGCGAGCCGCTTCAGCGCCGGGACCTCGTCGACATCGTGCGCCGGGCCGGCGAGCTCGACATGTACACCAACCTCGTCACGAGCGCGCTCGGGCTCTCGACCCGCCGCGCCGAGGAGCTGCGGGAGGCGGGCCTCGACCACGTCCAGATCAGCATCCAGGCCGACGAGCGGGAGCTCTCCGACCGCGTCGCCGGCACGCCCTCGTTCGACCGCAAGATCGCGGCGGCGCGGCTGGTGAAGGAGCTGGGCTGGCCGCTGACGCTGAACGCGGTGCTGCACCGCGACACGATCGACCGGATCCCGGGGATCGTCGAACTGGCCCGGGAGCTGGCCGCCGACCGGCTGGAGCTGGCCAACACGCAGTACTACGGCTGGGGCCTGCTGAACCGCGACGGCCTCCTGCCGAGCAGGGCGCAGCTCGACCGCGCCGAGGCCGCGGTGCGCGCCGCTCGCGAGCAGCCGGGCGACATGGAGATCTTCTACATCATCCCGGACTACTACAGCCGCTACCCCAAACCCTGCATGGGTGGCTGGGCCCACCACCAGCTCACCGTCGCGCCCAACGGCGACGTGCTGCCCTGCCCCACCGCGCAGGCCCTCCCGCTCCCGCGGGCCAGCGTGCGCGAGCGGAGCCTGGAGTGGATCTGGGACGAGTCGCCGCTCTTCCAGCGGTTCCGGGGAACGGACTGGATGCCCGACCCGTGCCGCAGCTGCGAGCGGCGGGAGATCGACTTCGGCGGCTGCCGCTGCCAGGCGTTCCAGCTCACCGGCGACGCGGCCCGCACCGATCCGGTCTGCCACCTCTCCCCGGACCACGAGATCGTGGCCGCCGCGGTGCGCGCCGCCAACGATCCGGCGCGCCCGCGGGAGCTCGCGCTCACCCCTCGCCCGCACCCACGGTCGCTGCCAGCGCCGTGATCGCGCCATCTTCCCGGTGACGGCGGCGGATTCGCCCACCCGCCGGCGTCCGCGGTGTACACAGCACCTGCACCACCGCGACCGCCCGATCACCGAAGGAGCGCCGGCCATGTCACTCGTCCGCGTCCACAACTTCGCCATCTCGCTCGACGGCTTCGGCACCGGTGAGGGGCAGAGCGCCACCGCGCACTTCGGTCACGCCGGGGAGCGGCTGCACGAGTGGATGTTCACCACCGCGTGGTGGCAGCCCGGCGGGGGCGGCGGCGTCGACGACGTCTTCACCCGGCAGCACGACCGGGGGATCGGCGCCGAGATCATGGGTGCCGGGAAGTGGGGCCACCCCGGATGGCACGAGGACCCGGAGTGGAAGGGTGCCTGGGGGCCCAACCCGCCGTTCCACACGCCGGTCTTCGTCCTCACCCACCACACGCGCCCGTCGATCGAGATGGAGGGCGGCACGACGTACCACTTCATCGACGCCTCGCCGGCCGAGGCGCTGGAGGCGGCCCGCAAGGCGGCGGACGGCCAGGACGTGCGCATCGGCGGCGGCCCCACGGTGATCCGCGAGTTCCTCGCGGCCGGGCTCATCGACCACATGCACACCGCTGTGGTCCCGATCGTGCTCGGGCGCGGCGTACGCCTCTGGGACGGGCTGGAGGGCCTCGAGAACGACTACGACGTCGAGTCGGTCTCCTCGCCCAGCGGGGTCACCCATGTGACGTTCACCCGTGCCGGTGCCGGATGACCCGGGTCCTCGGTCCCGGGATCGGCGACGAGCCGGCGGGCTACGCGCCGCCCGTGGTGAACGCTGCGGCCGCTCCCGTCAGCTGACCGCCCCGGCGAACTCGATGATCGCCGCGTTGACCTCCTCCGGCCGTTCCTGCTGGGTCCAGTGCCCGCAACCGGGCAGCAGGGTGGCGCCGCGCAGGTCGGTGAGCGCGCCGCGCAGCGCGTCGACGAGGAGGTCGGCGGGCACGCCGGCGATCACCAGGTCCTGTTCGCCCGCCACGAACAGGGCGGGCCGGGTGATCGGCGCCTCGTGCCAGGCGGCGGTGAGCTCCCAGCTGCGGTCGAGGTTGCGGTACCAGTTCAGCCCGCCCGTGAAGCCGCGGCCGCGGTACTCGTCGACGTAGGCGTCGAGGTCCTGCTCGGCGAGCCAGGCCGGGAGGCGTTCCGGTTCGGGCAGCAGGTCCAGGAGGCCCACGCCCTGCTCGATCACCGGCAGCAGCGGCGACGTCCCGCCGGACGTGGCCGAGAGCAACCGCCGGAACGTCGCCCGCGGGTCGGCTGCCAGCTCGGCGTCCGCCACGCCGGTCGGCTGGAAGTAGAGCATGTAGTAGCCGGGGCCGAAGCGCTGGGCCAACGCCTCGGTGGGCCGAGCCGGGCCACGGCTGCGGTACGGCACCGACAACCCGACGACACCCCGCACGCGGTCGGGACGCAGCAACGCCGTGTGCCAGGCGACCGGGGCACCCCAGTCGTGCCCGACCACCACGGCCTGCTCGGCGCCGAGCGTGTCCAGGAGCCCGATCACGTCACCGACCAGGTGCAGGATCGTGTAGTCCGCGACGTCCCCGGGCGCGTCGGTGCGGGCATAGCCGCGCTGGTCGGGCGCGACGGCCCGGAAGCCCGCGGCCGCGAGGGCCACGAGCTGGTGGCGCCAGGAGTACCAGCACTCCGGGAACCCGTGCAGCAGCAGGACGACGGGCCCGTCCGCGGGCCCGGCCTCGGCCAGGTGCATCCGCAGGCCGTGCACGTCGACGGACCGGTGGCTGATCGCGGTGGCGTCCATGCCGGTGAACCTAGTGAAGCGAATGGCATGGACGAGCGGCACGTTCGTCCAGCTCTATCGGACGAGAGTGCCGCTCGTCCACCCTCGGTGCGTCAGACCGTTGCGACGATCTACACGTCGTAGTACAGGGCGAACTCGTACGGGTGCGGGCGCAGCCGCAGCGGGTCGATCTCGTTCTCCCGCTTGTAGTCGATCCAGGTCTCGATCAGGTCGGGGGTGAACACGCCACCCTCGAGCAGGTAGTCGTGGTCGGCCTCGAGCCGGTCGATGACCGCGCCGAGGCTGCCCGGCACCTGCGGGATGTCCCTGGCCTCCTCGGGCGGCAGCTCGTAGAGGTCCTTGTCGATCGGGGCCGGCGGCTCGATCTTGTTCTTGATCCCGTCGAGGCCGGCCATCATCATCGCCGAGAAGGCGAGGTACGGGTTGCCGGACGAGTCGGGGCAGCGGAACTCGACGCGCTTGGCCTTCGGGCTGTTGCCCGAGATCGGGATGCGGATGCACGCCGAGCGGTTGCGGGCCGAGTAGACCAGGTTGACCGGGGCCTCGAAGCCCGGCACCAGGCGGTGGTAGGAGTTCACCGTCGGGTTGGTGAAGGCCAGCAGGCTCGGGGCGTGGTGCAGCAGGCCGCCGACGTAGTAGCGGGCGATGTCGGACAGGCCGCCGTAGCCGGACTCGTCGTGGAAGAGCGGCTGGCCGTCCTTCCACAGCGACTGGTGGACGTGCATGCCCGAGCCGTTGTCGCCGAACAGCGGCTTCGGCATGAACGTGGCGGTCTTGCCTGCCTGCCACGCCGTGTTCTTGACCAGGTACTTGAAGAGCATGATGTCGTCGGCCGCGTGGAGCAGGGTGTTGAACTTGTAGTTGATCTCGGCCTGTCCCGCGGTGCCGACCTCGTGGTGCTCGCGCTCCACCTCGAAGCCGCTGGCGGTCATGTTGCTGACGATGTCGGCGCGCAGGTCGGCGTAGTGGTCGACCGGCGGCACCGGGAAGTAGCCGCCCTTGTAGTTGACCTTGTAACCGAGGTTGCCGCCGGCCTCCTCACGCCCGGTGTTCCACCAGCCCTCCGCGGAGTCGATGTGGTGGAAGGTCTCCTGCGGGTTGGAGCCGAAGCGGATCGAGTCGAAGATGTAGAACTCCGCCTCGGGCGCCATGAACGCGGTGTCGGCGACACCGGACGCGCGCAGGTAGTCCTCGGCCTTGCGGGCGACGTTGCGCGGGTCGCGGCTGTAGGGCTCGCCCGTGATCGGGTCGTGCACGAAGAAGTTGATGTTCAGCGTCTTGTGCTTGCGGAACGGGTCGAGGCGGGCCGTGGCGGCGTCGGCGAGGAGCGCCATGTCGGACTCGTTGATCGCCTGGAAGCCGCGGACCGACGAGCCGTCGAACGCGGCGCCGTTCTCCAGCAGGTCACCGGCCGTGGCGGCGGGGACCGTGAGGTGCTGCATCACTCCGGGGAGGTCGCAGAACCTGATGTCGACGTACTCGACACCCTCGTCCGATATGTACTTCAGGACCTCTTCGGAGTTGCTGAACACCCACTGACTCCTTCGTGCGACACGGTGGTCGGGTAGGACTGCTGCCCTCGTCTGGCCGCGAACCTATGGCGGGCTTGTTGCCCAGCGGTCACTCGGTCGTTTCACAGACGTTAACGGACCCGCCGGGAGGCAGGTCCTCGTCACATCGCGCACGCATACGCTATGCCTCATGGCCCGCTGGATCGAGTCCTGGCTGCCCGGCGCCTCCCCGGCAGCGGGTGAGCCGTACCCGGGGGAGCGGCTGGGGCTGCCCGCCACGGGCGTCAGCTCGGCGGCGGGGCTCGGGCGCCGGTTCGTGGCGCTCGCGATCGACTGGCTGCTGGGCTACGGGATCACGGCGCTGCTGCTCGGCTCCGACGCGCTGGGCGAGAAGAACATCGGCTGGTACGTGCTCGGGATCTGGTACCTGCTCACGGCGGTTCCGGTGGCCGTGTTCGGGGCGAGCGCGGGGATGACGGCGCTCGGGATCCGGGTCGCGTCGCTGGACTCGGCCGCGGTGATCGGGGTGCCGCGGGCGCTGCTGCGCACGGCCATGATCGCGCTCGTGCTGCCGCCACTGGCACGGGACGAGGACGGCTGCGGCTGGCACGACCGCGCCACGCGGACGGTCGTGGTCCGCAGCCGGGCTTGACCCTCCCCGTGGGGGAGACCGGAGCGTCCACTCCCATGCACACCGACACCGCCACCCCGGAGCTCGTCGACCTGCCCGCCCGCGCCGTGCTGACCGTCGACGGCACCGGCGCGCCCGAGGCACCGGAGTTCACGAGGGCGGTCCGCGCCCTGTTCGCCGTACGGGCCGCCCTCGGCGCCCGCGAGGACGTGCCGCTGGAGGGCAGCTACAGCCAGGACGGCGACCCGCTGCGCTTCGACCTCGCCGAGCCCGGCGGCTGGCACTGGCGCCTGCTCGTGCCCGCGCCGGCGCACGTCACCGCGCAGGCCGTCGAGACGGCCGGCCGGCGCTTCGGCGCGCCGGTGCACCTGCGCAGCCCGGCGGCACAGCGCGTGGCGCGGCTGCTGCACCACGGCCCGTACGCCGACGAGGGGCCGTCGCTCGCGGCGCTGTACGCGTTCGTCGAGCGTGCGGGCCTCGCGCCGGCCGGCCCGCACACGGAGGTCTACCTCACCGATCCGGCCACCACGCCGCCGGTCCGGATGCGGACGTTCCTGCAGGTCCCGGTCAGCCGATGGGTCTGATGCCGATCGGCGAGTTCGCCCGCCTGGCCCGGCTCACGGTCAAGGCCGTGCGCCACTACGACACCGAGGGGCTGCTCGTCCCGGCATCGGTCGACCCGCACTCCGGCTACCGCTACTACCGCGCGGAGCAGGTGCGGACGGCCACGACGATCGCGCTGCTGCGCGGCCTCGACGTTCCGCTGCCGGTGGTGCGGCAGGTGCTGTCCGCGCCCGACGACGCCGCGGTGGCCGCCGTCCTCGGCGAGCAGCGCGAGCGGCTGGCCGCCGAGCTGGCCCGCCGGGAGCAGGCGCTGCGCACGATCGACGCGCTGCGCCGGGCGCCCGAGCACGTTCCCTACGCCGTCACGATCGCCGGGCGGCCGCCCGTGCACCTGTCCGGGCGCACCGGCCGGGTGCGGGCGGACGCCCTCGACGAGGGCACCGCTGCGCTGTGCCGGGCCGCGCTGCGGGAGCTCCCGGACGCCGGGCGCACCCCGCTGGTCGCGGTCTTCCCGCTCGACCTGGTGGACGAGTTCGACGTGCTGGTCGGAGTGCCCGCAGCCGCGGGTGACTCCGCGCTGCCCGGCGGTGCGTGGGCCACCACCCTGCACGTCGGCCCGTACCCGCAGCTCCCGCTGGCCTACGCCGCGCTGCTGGAGCACGTGCGCGGGCTCGGCCACCGCCCGGCCGGCCCGGTGACCGAGACGTACCTGACCGACCCGGCCACGGCGGAGCCGGCGGAGCTGGTGACGCGGGTGGCGGTGGCGCTGGCGCCGGATGGCTGGATGGGCGTCGGGCCGGCGGTCACACACCAACTCGTGCGTCCGCACAGCAACTGCAGTTGGTGTGTGAGCGCGGAAGTTGGTGTGTGAGCGGGTTTGCGGCTAGCGGCGCCGCACCGTGCGCTGCACGCTGCGCATCTTCGCCCCGGCCGGCATCGGGCCCTTGGGCATGGCGGCCGCGCGGGAGCCGAGGGCGGCGAGGCGCGCCTCCATCGACTCCATCTCCTGGCGGTTGATGTTGCGCGGCAGCTTCATGAGGTGGCGCTGCAGCTTGGAGAGCGGCACCTGGCCCTCGTCGTTGCCGACGACCACGTCGTAGATCGGCATCGTGCCGGCGACGCGGGCCGTGCGCTTCTTCTCCTGCGCGAGCAGGCTCTTGACGCGGTGTGGGGCGCCCTCGGCGACGAGGATGATCCCGGGCCGGCCGATGACCCGGTGCACGGCGTCGAGGTGGGTGGTGCCGGCGACGCCGGGGGTGACCCGCCACTGGCCGCGCAGGTTGTCCAGGGCCCAGCCCGCGGCGCCCGCCTGCCCGTCCGCCTTGCTGTAGACGTTGCGCTGGACGCGGCGGCCGAAGATGCTGACCGCCGCCAGCAGGCCGACCGCGACGCCGAGCGGCAGCAGGATCCACTGCATGCCGAAGAACAGCCCGATCACGAAGAAGACCGCCACGGACAGCAGCAGGACGCCCACCATGATCGGGAGCAGCGCCTTGTCCTCGCGGCGCTGCATCTGGAACGCCTGCCAGATCTGCTTGTAGCGCGCCCTGGACGCCGCGCGCCGCGCGCGCTTGGCTGCCTGCTTCGCTTCCTTGTCGGGCTTCCCACCGGCCATGTGACGAGGATACGGGTGCCGCGCCAGTGGCACCGCGCGCGTCAGGTGTCGAGACGCGGCGTGCGCGGCGGCACCGGCGTGGCGACGACGAACGAGCTGGTGGTCTGGCCGTGGAGCAGGAACCGGTCGAGGACCTCTTCCAGCGCGTCGATGGCCGCGACGTGCACTTTCAGCAGGAAGCAGTCCTCGCCCGAGATCCGGTGGCACTCGCTGACCTCGGGAAGCCGCGCCGCGAGCTCCACGATCTTCGGGAGCTGCCCGGGGCCGGGACGGACCCGCACCCACGCGGTGACGGGGAGGCCGAGCGCGGCGGGGTCGACGTCGAGCCGGTAGCCGCGGATCACCCCGGTCTCCTCCATGCGCGCCACGCGCTCGCGCACCGCAGGCCCGGACATCCCGACCCGGCGGGCGAGCTGCGCCACGCTCTGCCGGGGGTCCTCGCTCAGCAGGGCGAGGATGCGCCGGTTCACGTCGTCGAGCACGGACCTTCCGTCCGGAAGGCCGTTCGGGATGCGAGGTGTACGGGACGAGGTCATGGCGCCCTTCCGCCTTCCGATGGCCATGGCTCCTACCGATCGGGCCGTCAACGATAAGCGGATGCAGAGCAGCCGGGTGCCACCGCACGCGTACTTCGTCGGGAGCGCGGTCTTCCACTACCTCGGTCCGGCGTTCGCGGTGCTGTTGTTCGCCCGGATCGACGTCCTGGGCGTGGCCTGGCTGCGGATCGCCGCCGCCGGTCTCGTCTTCGCGCTCTGGCGCAGGCCGTGGCGCGGGTGGCACCGGCTCGACGGCGGCACCCGGCGGCTCGTCGTCGGCTGGGGCGCGGTGCTGGCGGTGATGAACAGCGTGTTCTACCTGGCGATCGACCGGATCCCGCTCGGGACCGTCGCGGCGATCGAGTTCCTGCCCGTGATCGTCCTGGCCGCGATCGGGGCGCGGACGCCGCGCAACGCCGCGGCCGTCGGCCTGGCCGTGGGCGGGGTGTGGCTGCTCTCCGACGTGCGCCTCGTCGCCGAGCCGTGGGGTTTCGCGTTCGCTGCGATGAACGCGGTGCTGTTCGCGCTCTACATCGTGCTGGGCCACCGGGTGGCCCGGAACCCGCAGGTCACCGGCATCGACGGGCTCGCGCTGGCCATGCTCGTCGCCGCGGTCGTGGCCGTCCCGATCGGGCTCATGGACGCGGCTCCGGCCTTCGTCGACCCGGTGGCGCTGGCCGCGGGCATCGGCGTGGGGATCGCGTCGTCGGTGATCCCGTACGTGTGCGACCAGCTCGCGATGGCCCGGCTGCCGCGCGCCACCTACGCGCTGCTGGTCTCGCTGCTGCCGGCGACCGCGACGGTGATCGGCATCATCGTGCTCGCGCAGTTGCCGACCGCTCTGGAGGTGGCCGGCGTCGTGCTGGTGGTGGGCGGCGTGGCGCTGCACCGCGAGCGCCGCTCCGTGGCCACGGTGACGTGAGGGGTCAGCGCGCCAGCAGTGAGCTCGCCTCCTGGGCCGCCGGGCCCTCGGCCGCGAGGTGGGCCAGGTCGGGGGAGAGCTCCTCGCCGCGGTGGGCCACGGTCTGGGCGTAGAGCCGCCCGGCGCGGTAGGACGAGCGCACCAGCGGGCCGGCCATGACGCCCGCGAAGCCGATCTCCTCGGCCACCCGGGAGTGCTCGACGAACTCCTCCGGCTTGACCCACCGCTCCACCGGGTGGTGGCGGGCCGACGGGCGCAGGTACTGCGTGATCGTGATGATCTCGCAGCCGGCCTCGTGCAGGTCGTGCAGTGCGGCCGTGACCTCGTCGGGGGTCTCGCCCATGCCCAGGATCAGGTTCGACTTGGTGACCAGCCCGTCCGCGCGGGCCTTCGTGATGACCCCGAGCGAGCGGTCGTAGCGGAACGCGGGACGGATCCGCTTGAAGATCCGCGGGACCGTCTCCAGGTTGTGCGCGAGCACCTCGGGGCGGGAGTCGAAGACCTCGGCCAGCTGGTCGTCGCGGGAGTTGAAGTCGGGGATCAGCAGCTCGACGCCGGTGCCCGGGTTGAGCTCGTGGATCTGGCGGACGGTCTCGGCGTAGAGCCACGCCCCGCCGTCGGGCAGGTCGTCGCGGGCCACCCCGGTGACGGTGGAGTACCGCAGCCCCATGGTGCGCACCGACTCGGCGACGCGGCGCGGCTCGTCGCGGTCGAGCTCGGCGGGCCGGCCGGTGTCGATCTGGCAGAAGTCGCAGCGGCGGGTGCACTGCTCACCCCCGATGAGGAACGTGGCCTCGCGGTCCTCCCAGCACTCGTAGATGTTCGGGCAGCCGGCCTCCTCGCACACGGTGTGCAGCCCGCCGGAGCGGACGAGCGACTTGAGCTCGGTGTACTGCGGGCCGGTGCGGGCCTTCGTCCGGATCCACGGAGGCTTGCGCTCGATCGGGGTCTCGCTGTTGCGGACCTCCAGGCGCAGGAGCTTGCGACCCTCGGGTGCGATCGTCACGGCCCCAGGCTACGCCCCGGGGATCCGCACATCGGAGGTTGCACGGAGGCCGCCCGCGGGGCAGGACTAGGTTCGATCCGTGGACCTGCGGATCTTCATCGAGCCCCAGCAGGGGGCCAGTTACGACGACCAGCTGCGCGTCGCGACCACCGCCGAGGCGGCGGGCTACGACGCCTTCTTCCGCTCCGACCACTTCCTCAAGATGGGCGACGTCTCCGGTGAGCCGGGGCCCACGGACTCCTGGCTGACGATCGCCGGCCTGGCGCGCGAGACGTCGCGGATCCGGCTGGGCACGCTCGTGAACTCGGCCACGTTCCGGCTGCCCGGGACGCTCGCGGTGGCCGTGGCGCAGGCGGACGAGATGTCCGGCGGCCGCGTCGAGCTGGGGTTGGGCGCCGGGTGGTTCGAGGCCGAGCACGCCGCCTACGGCATCCCGTTCCCCGGCCTGCGGGAGCGGTTCGACCGGCTCGCCGAGCAGCTCGAGATCGTCACCGGCCTGTGGGGCACGCTGCCCGGCGACCGGTACTCGTTCGCGGGCGAGCACTACACCGTCACCGACTCGCCCGCGCTGCCCAAGCCGGTGCAGCAGCCCCACCCGCCCGTGATCGTGGGCGGACACGGCCCGAAGCGCACGCCGGCGCTCGCCGCCCGGTTCGCGGCCGAGTTCAACGTGGGCTTCTCGCCGGTGGACGTCACCGCCGCGCAGTTCGAGCGGGTCGACGCGGCGTGCCAGGTGGTCGGGCGCGATCCGTCCGACATCCTGCGCTCGGTGGCCCAGGTGATCGCGGTGGGCCGGGACGACGCCGAGGTGGCCCGCCGGGCGCTGACGATCGGGCGCGAGGTGGACGAGCTTCGTGCGAACGGGCTGGCCGGCACCCCGTCCGAGGTGGTCGACCGGCTGGGGGTGTGGCGGGAGAAGACCGGCATCACCCGCATCTACCTGCAGCTGCTCGACCTCGCCGACCTCGACCAGGTGGAGCTCATCGCCTCCCGGGTGGCACCCCAGCTCTGACTAGCGGAGCTGGCCCGCCACGTCCGCGGACGCGGTCAGCAGCACCAGCGCCGGCACCACCGCGCGGGCGTTCACCCGGTACGAGCCGCGACCGTCCTGCTCGACCAGGCCGCTGTGGGTGAGCGAGCGCAGGTGGTGGTAGAGCTGCCCGGTGGAGGCGAGCCCGGCCGCCTCCTGCAGCGCTGCGGTGCCGCACGGCCCGCTGCGGAGCAGGCTGCGGACGATCCGGGCGCGGGCCGGGTGGCCGAGCGCGGCGAGCACGGCGACCCGGGGCTCGTCGTCGAGCGCGAGCGCCGTGCCGGCGTCGAGGGCGATCTCCCAGGTGACGTCGCCGTGCAGGTGTACCTCGCCCGCGTACGTGACGATGCCGGCGGACCCGTCCGCCGCGGGCTTGTCGGGGCGGGCGGGTGCAGCCGCCTCCAGGGCGGCCACCCGCCGCTCCAGGTCGGCGAGCCGGTCCGCCACGTCGGTCATGCGATCAGCTTACCCGTTCTCCGTAATTACGGATTTCCGGTACGATGACGGCATGCAGCGCATCCGGGAGATCGATTGGACCGCCGTGGCGATGGGACTGCCCCTCGGCCTCGCCATCGGGGTCAGCCTGGACAACGTGCTCTTCGGCATCCCGATCGGGCTCCTGTTCGGGATCGCGTTCGCGGCGGGCCGGAAGAAGCCCGCTGACGAGGACGGCAGCGCCTCGGAGGGCCGAGACCGGGCTTGATCAGTGCCGGTCTGATCAGTGCAGGGCCGGGTGCAGCCGCAGGTCGAGCCCGGCGGGCGCGGCCGCCCGCGGCACGACGTGCTCGGCGACCGGGAGCGTGCCGTCGAGAACCGCACCGACGGCCACCGCGGCAGCGTCGACGACCTCGGCCACCGGTACCGGCCGGCCCAGCTCGGCGGACAGCGACGTGACGCCGGCGTCGGTGATGCCGCACGGCACGATCCGGTCGAACGCGGCGAGATCGGGCTCGCAGTTGAGCGCGAAGCCGTGGAGGGTGACCCCGCCCTGCACGCGCACGCCGATCGCGCCGATCTTGCGTTCGGGGCGCCGGCCGTCGGCCGGCAGCCAGACCCCGCTGCGCCCGTCGACGCGGCCCGCACTCACGACTCCGGCGTCGTGCACGACGCGGATGAGGGCCTCCTCCAGCCGCCGGACGAAGTCGACGACGTCGAGCGGCTCGGCCAGCCCGACGATCGGGTAGCCCACGAGCTGGCCGGGGCCGTGCCAGGTGATCCGTCCGCCGCGGTCGACGTCCACGACCGGGGTGCCGTCGGTGGGCCGGTCCTCGGGCTGCGTGCGCTTGCCCGCCGTGTAGACCGAGGGGTGCTCCAGCAGCATCAGCACGTCCGGCCCGGTGCCGGCACGGCGGGCGTCGGCGTTGGCGCGCTGGACGTCCCACGCGGCGCGGTACTCGACGGTGCCGAGGCGGTCGATGCGCAGCGGTTCGGCGCTGCGGCGGCAGGAGCGGGTGACCATGACCGTCACGCTACCCCCGCCGCCGGGAGGGTCGATGCGCCGAACCAGAGGTCCAGGGCCTGCCGCAGTCCCGCGGCGTCGTGCTCGCCCGCCCACGCGACGTACCCGTCGGGACGCACCAGCAGGGCGTCGGCGGGCGCCTCGGGGGTCGTGGCGGTCACGATGTCGACGCGGTCGGCCCACGGGCTCGCCGCGGCCGTGAGATCCGCCCGGCCGGCCAGGTCGAGCAGGACCGGACGGGCGGACCTGAGCAGCTCGGCCACCCGCGTCTCCCGGCCCTCGACGCGCACCGGGAGATCCGGCGCCCACCGTCCGGTGAGCGGGTGGGCCGGCCCGTCGAACCGTGCCGGGTAGTGCAGGTCCGCCCCCGCCATGAGGTCCGCGATCCGGCGCACCGCCGCGGTGTCGCCCAGCAGCTCGGTGACGAGCGACCGCAGGGCGGTGATGTTCGCGCCGGGGGACAGCAGCGCGCTCTGGGCCCGGCTGTGCATGATCACGCGCTCCCCGGCGGGGCGGCGCTCGCTCTCGTAGGTGTCGAGCAGGCCGGCGGGTGCGGTGCCGTGCACCGCGGCGGCGAGCTTCCAGCCGAGGTTCAGCACGTCCTGCATGCCCAGGTTGAGCCCCGGGCCGCCGACGGCGCTGTGCACGTGGGCCGCGTCGCCGACGAGGAACACCCGCCCGTCCCGGTAGCGGTCGGCCTGCCGGGAGTTGACGCCCACCCGGCGCCGCAGCTCGTACGGTCCGTCCGGCGGTGCGGTCAGCGGGAGCTCCGTGCCGAGCACCCGGTGCACGGCGGCGGTCAGCTCCTCGAGCGGCATCTCGTCGGCGTCCTCCCCGCCGTTCTCGTCCCCGCCGTTCTCGTCCCACTCGAACGCGCTCATGCGGTAGCAGCCCGGTTCGACCATCGCGTAGGCGAAGACCCCCGTCTCGGTCCGCAGGAACATCGCGGGGGCGAGCCGGCCGTGGCCGGGGACGTCCAGCTCCCCGGTGTCCAGCGCGGCGGTGCCGGTGAGCCCGACCCGGCCCGACCTGGACACGAACCCGGTGTCGGTGATCCCGGGGAACCCGATGCCGAGCTGCTTGCGGATCGCGCTGGTGCCGCCGTCCGCGGCGACGACGTAGCGCGCGTCGAGGCGGTAGCGCCCGGACGGACCGAGCACGTCGACCGTGACGGAGTCCGGCGTCTGGTGGACCGCCGTCACCCCGTGCCCGCGCCGGACGGCGACGCCGAGCTCGCCCACCCGCTTCGCGAGCAGCTCCTCCATGCGCCGCTGCGGGATCCCGAGTGCGTGGAGCGCGTGGTCGGGGAGCGCGGAGAGCTCCAGCGGGATCGCCCCGAAGATGAACCGGGGCACCGGGCGCGGCGGGCCCTCGTGACCGCTGAAGAGCTCGTAGATCCCGCGCCGGTCGAGCGCCTCCACCACCCGGCCGACCAGGCCGTTGGCCCTGGGCCTCGTGGACGGCTCGGGCAGGCGTTCCAGCACCACCGCGTCCACTCCGGCGAGCGCGAGCTCACCGGCCATCAGCAGGCCGTTCGGGCCGGCACCGACGATCACGACATCAGGGGACACGGGTCCTCCAGGGCAGGACGGGACGGCGCCCCGGCGGGGCGCGCTTCGGATGTGGCTCTATGCGGGACGTGGTGCCGGAAGGCCGGCGGCGAACTGGTCCAGTGCCTCGGCGAGCAGGACGCCGAGCGCGACCGGCGGGTCGGTGCGCAGCCACTGCTGGCTGGCGACCTGGACGGCCGACCCGACCGCCGCGGCGACCAACCGCGGGTACATGTCCCGCTCGGGGTCGGTGCCGGTGCGTTCCGCCACGGCCGCCGCGAGCTCGCGTTCGGCCGTGGCGGACGCCGTCACGAACACGCCGCGCAGCTCGGGCTGCGCCAGGAGCAGCCGCACGCCGGCCGTCCACTCCGCCGAGGGTCCGGGGTCGGTGCGGTCGGAGGTGCCGAACACCGCGCCCGTGGCACCCTCGAGCGCCGTCCAGAGCGGTGCGGTGGCCGGCTGGTGGCGGAGCTGGTCGGCGATGCGCGCGAAGCGGTCGAGGTGCCGCCACACGATGGCCTCGTACTTGCTCGTGAAGTAGTTGTTGAACGTGCGGGGGGAGACGCCTGCCTCCGCGGCGATCTCGTCGACGGTGACGTCGGCGAGGCCGCGTTCGACGGCCAGGCGCAGCGCCGCCCAGCTGAGTGCTGCGCGGGTCTGCTGCTTCTTGCGTTCGCGCAACCCCATGGGACCGAGGCTAGCGCAAACTTGCGGGCTCGGCAATTTTGCCGATCGCGCATGTTCTAGGGTTGCTCGACCGCGGCCTGCAGCGCGTCGCGGATCGCGAGGTGGCGGAAGGGGTAGCCGTGCTTCTGCAGCACGGCCGGAACCACGAACGGGCCGGTGAGGACGAGCTCCTCGGCGAGCTGCCCGAGCACGGTGCGCAGCACCGCCTCCGGCACGACGAACGGCGCCGGGCGGTTCAGCACCTCGGCGAGTGCCGCGGTGAACTGGGCGTTCGACGCGGGTTCCGGGCCCGCGAGGTTCACCGGGCCGACCACCTCGTCGTGCTCCAGCAGGAACCGGATCGCCCCGACCTCGTCGTCGAGGGAGATCCAGGGAAACGCCTGGCGGCCCGTGCCGATCCGGCCGCCGAGCATCAGTGAGAACAGCGGCCGCAGTCGCCCGAGCAGCCCACCGTGCGGGGCCAGCACGCCCCCCGAGCGCATCAGCACCACCCGCGCACCGCCCTCGGTGGCGGGGCCGGTGGCGGCCTCCCAGTCCCGGCACACCTCCGACAGGAAACTCGTCCCCGACGGCGCCGTCTCGTCCACGACACGGGTGCCCGTGTCGCCGTAGAAGTGCACGCCCGACGCGCTGAGCAGCGTCGGGACCCGGTGCCGCGCAACCGCGGCCGCGAGCACCTCGGTGGGGACGTTGCGGCTGTCGCGCAGCAGCTGCTTGCGCGCCCCGCTCCACGGCCGGTCGCCGATGCCGGCGCCACCCAGGTTCACCACGGCGTCGACGCCGTCCAACGTCCCGTCGTCGATCCGGCCCGCGGGAGGGTCCCAGCCACGCTCGTCCGGGGCCGCGGGGGCCCGCCGGACGAGCCGCAGGACCTCGTGGCCCGCGTGCCGGAGGTCGGCGACGAGAGCGGTACCGATGAGACCGGACGAACCGGCGACCACGACACGCACGCCCGAGATCTTCGCGGAAGCCGCCCCGCCCCGCGACCGGGGACCGGTCACGGGACGAGAACGACCGGTCCTAGAGGCCCAGGTCGGCCTCGAAGGCGCCTTCCTCCAGGCGGGCCTTGATCGCGCTCACGAACCGGCCGGCGTCGGCGCCGTCCACGATCCGGTGGTCGTAGGTGAGCGGCAGGTAGCAGATCGAGCGGATGGCGATGACGTCGTCACCCTCGGGGCCGGTGACGACCGTGGGCTGCTTGGTGATCTTGCCCGTGCCGAGGATGGCGACCTGCGGCTGGTTGATGATCGGTGTGTCGAAGAGCGCGCCCGCACTGCCGATGTTCGTGATCGTGAACGTGCCGCCGGACAGCTCGTCGGGGCCGATCTTGTTGTCGCGCGTGCGCTGCGCGACGTCGGCGATCCGGCGGGCCAGCCCGGCGATGTTGAGGTCCTCGGCGTTCTTGATCACCGGCACGAGCAGGCCGCGCGGGGTGTCCACCGCGATCGCGAGGTGCACGCCCCCGTGGTAGATGACCTCCTTGGTCTCCTCGTTGATCGACGAGTTGACCTGCGGGTACGCCTTCAACGCCTCGACCGTGGCCTTCGCGAAGAACGGCAGGTACGTCAGCTTGACGCCCTCGCGGCGCTCGAACTCGCCCTTGGCGCGGGCCCGCAGCGCGGCGATGCGCGTGACGTCGACCTCCTGCACCGTGGTGAGCTGGGCCGAGATCCGCAGCGAATCGGTCATCCGCTGGGCGATGAGCTGCCGCAGCCGCGGCATCTTCACCGTGGTGCCCGGCTCCGGCGCGCCGGCCGCAGGCTTCGGGACCTGGCGCGCGGGCCCGGCCGACGGGGCCGCCGCCGGCGCGGACGGGGCCGCGGGCTCCGGGGTGGGCTCCGGGGCCGGCTTCCTCGCCTCGGCCGCCGCCAGCACGTCCTGCTTGCGGATGCGGCCGCCGACGCCGGAACCGCTGATCGCGGACAGGTCCACCTCGTGCTCGGCGGCCAGCTTGCGCACCAGCGGGGTGACGTACGGGGCGCCGCCGCGGGCGCCGTCGTCCTCCGCCACGGGCTCCTCGGCCGGCTCCTGCGCCTGCGCGGGCGCTGCGGGCGCGGGGGCCGCGGCACCGTCGCCGGCCGGCCGCGGAGCGGGCCGCGGGCGGGTGGGCTCAGCCTGCGGGGCCGGTGCCGGGGTCTCCGCCCGGGGCTCCGGCTGGGTCGGTGCCGGGGCGGCCCGCCCGCCGCCCGCCGCCGCTTCGCCGATGACGGCGAGCTGCGCGCCGACGTCGATCGTCTCGTCCTCGGCCGCCGTGACCTCCAGCAACGTGCCGGCCACGGGGGAGGGGATCTCGGTGTCGACCTTGTCGGTGGACACCTCGAGCAGCGGCTCGTCGACCTCGACGCGGTCGCCGACCTGCTTGAGCCACCGGGTGACGGTGCCCTCGGTGACGCTCTCGCCGAGCTCCGGCATGCGGACGGCGGTGCCCTCGCCCGCGGGCGCCGTGGCGGCCTGCGGGGCCTCGGCCGGCTGCTCCTGCTGGGATGGGGCCGGAGCGGGAGCCGGCTCCTCCTCGGCCTCGGCCACCTCTTCGGCGGGTTCGTCGGCGGCGGGCTGCGACGTCTCGCCGGCGCCGCCGGAGTCGGCGGGCGCCTCGTCGGCGCCGCCGATCACGGCGAGCTCGCCGCCGACCTCGACGGTCTCGTCCTCGCCCGCGACGATGCGCTGCAGGACGCCGGCGGCGGGCGAGGGGATCTCGGTGTCGACCTTGTCGGTGGACACCTCGAGCAGCGGCTCGTCGACTTCGACCCGGTCGCCCTCCTGCTTGAGCCACCGGGTGACGGTGCCCTCGGTGACACTCTCACCGAGGGCGGGCATCTGGACGGAGAAGGCCATTTCGGGTCGGAGCTCCTCTTCCTGCGGTTCGGGGTTCGGGGGCGTCAGCTGTGGCTGTGCAGGGGCTTGCCGGCGAGCGCGAGGTGCGCTTCCCCGAACGCCTCGTTCTGGGTGGGGTGGGCGTGCACGAGCGCCGCGACGTCCTCGGCCTGGGCGTCCCAGTTGTAGACGAGCTGGGCCTCACCGATGAGCTCGCCGACGCGAGCGCCGATCATGTGGATCCCGACCACCGGACCCGGCGTGCCCTCGCCGCCCGCCTTGATGAGCTTGATCGCGCCCTGGGTCTGCAGGATCTGGCTCTTCCCGTTGCCGGCGAGGTCGTAGACGAGCGTCTGGACGTCGCCGTGCTTCTCGCGGGCCTGCGCCTCGGTCAGCCCGACGGACGCGACCTCCGGCTCGCAGTAGGTGACGCGCGGGATCCCGGCCTCGTCGATCGGCGCGGGCGCGAGCCCGGCGATCTCCTCGGCCACGAAGATGCCCTGCTGGAAGCCGCGGTGGGCGAGCTGCAGACCGGGGACGATGTCGCCGAGGGCGTACACGTTCGGGAGGTTGGTGCGCAGTCGCTCGTCGGCGAGCACGAACCCGCGCTCCATCGCGATGCCGGCCTCCTCGTAGCCGTGGCCCGCGGTGTTGGGGCCCCGTCCGACGGCGACGAGCAGCAGGTCGGCCTCGATCTCCTCGCCGGACTCCAGCGACATGGTGACCGACTGCTCGGTCTGCGTGGCGCCGGTGAACTTCACGCCGGTCTTGAACGCGATCTTGCGGCGGCGGAACGCGCGCTCGAGCTGCTTGGAGGAGAACTCGTCCTCGCTGGGGAGGAGGCGGGGCAGGGCCTCGACGAGTGTGACCTCGGCGCCGAAGCTGCGGAACACCGAGGCGAACTCGACCCCGATCACGCCGCAGCCCAGCACCGCCACCCGGTTGGGCACGGAGTCGAGGTGGATGGCCTCGTTGCTGGTGATGATGCGGCCGCCGATGTCGAGGCCGGGGAGCGACCGGGCGTAGCTGCCGGTGGCCAGCACCACGTTCCGGCCGACGTAACGATCATCACCGACGACCACCGTGTTCGGGCCCTCGAACCGTCCGGTGCCCTCCACGAGGTCGATCTTGCGGGACTTCACGAGCCCCTGCAGTCCCTTGTAGAGCTTCGCGACGACGCCGTCCTTGTAGCCGTTGACGCCGGCCATGTCGATGCCGGCCAGCGAGCTCTTGACGCCGATCTTGTCGCCCTCGCGGGCGGCGTCGGCCACCTCGGCGGCGTGCAGCAGCGCCTTGGTGGGGATGCAGCCGTAGTGCAGGCACGTGCCGCCCAGCTTGTCCCGCTCCACCAGAACCACGGACATGCCCAGCTCGGCGGCCCGCAGCGCGGCGGCGTAGCCGCCCGAACCTCCCCCGAGAACGACCAGGTCCGCGTTGTGCTCGGGCACGTGTGCACTCCCTATCGATCGGCTGCCACGGATGTGGATGCGGCATGTCACGCCGCCGAAGCCATCTTGTCATCACCGGGTGCCGGACGTGGCGCCTGGTCGGCCGGGAGCGAAACGCGGGGTTCGTGCGTTGAGCCGTGCGGGAGGTGGGGCGGATGGGCCTGCTGGCAAGGCTGACGAAGGGCCGGATCGGCGCGCGCGGATCCTCCGTGGACGACGCGCTGGCACACCTGCGCGCGTGGTCCGCCGCGCACGAAGGTGTGGAGGGTTTCGTCGAGCCGCGCACCACGGTCACCGAGACCACGCTGTTGCTGGTCGACAAGGACGGCGCGTGGACGCGCCGGCGCGTCCACGACCCGGCCGCGGCCCGGAAGTTCGCGCGGTCGCTCGCGATGCCGATCTACGACGTGCAGCTGGTCGGCTACCCGCAGCGGATGCGCGACCACGATGCCCGGGAACGCATCCTCCGCAAGCGGGCCGAAGGCCGGTAGCCCCTTCCGTCAGCCGTTCGTGGCGATGTCCGTCAGGAGGGCGTGGAGGGTGCGGACGGGCACGCCGGTGCCGCCCTTCGTGACGTAGCCGTAGGGGCCCCCGCTGTGGAAGCTCGGGCCGGCGATGTCGATGTGGGCCCACGCCAGGCCGTCCGGCACGAACTCGCGGAGGAAGGTCCCGGCGACGAGCATGCCGCCCCAGCGGCTGCCGGTGACGTTCGCGATGTCGGCGATGCGGGAGTCCAGCTCGCCGCGCATGTGCTCGGGCAGCGGCATGGCCCAGCCGTCCTCGCCGGTGGCGCGGGCGTGGGCGGCCACCCGGTCGCGGAAGTCGTCGCTGCCCATCACGCCCGCCGTGCGCATCCCGAGCGCCACCTGCTGGGCGCCGGTGAGCGTCGAGGTCTCCACCAGGTAGTCGGGGTCGTCCTCGGACGCGCGGACGATGGCGTCGGCGAGGACGAGCCGGCCCTCGGCGTCGGTGTTGAGCACCTCGACGGTCTTCCCGCCGTACATCCGCAGCACGTCACCGGGCCGGTAGGCGGTGGCGCTCGGCATGTTCTCGGCCATCGGCACGGTGGCGGTGACGGCCACGGGCAGCTGCAGCCGCGCGGCGAGCACCGTGGTGGCGATCACCGCGGCGGCACCGCTCATGTCCGAGGTCATGTGGTCCATGTTCGCGGCGGGCTTGATCGAGATGCCGCCCGTGTCGAACGTGATGCCCTTGCCGACCAGCGCGACCGTCGCGCGCGGCTCGGACCCGCCCGCGTACCGCAGCCGCACCAGGCGCGGCTTGCGCGACGAGCCGCCGCCGACGCCCAGGACGCCGCCGAAGCCGCCGGCGGTGAGGGCCTCGTCGTCGAGCACCTCGACCTCGACGCCCGCGGCCTCGGCGAGCTCGCGCGCCCGGCCGGCGAACGTCTCGGGGTAGAGGTCGTTGGGCGGCGTGTTGATCAGATCCCGGGCGGTGCGGACGGCGCCGGCCACCGCCGTGGCGGTGCGCAGCACGTCCTCCTGTCCGTCCTCCGCGAGGAGCCCGACGGTGCCGACGGGGGCCCGGTTGCCGCCGTTCGAGCGGTACTCGGTGAACGTGTAGGCGCCCAGCAGCGTGCCCTCGGCGGCCGCGCCGAGGTCGAGCCGCCCGAGCGTGCTCACGACGCGCTCGCTGCCGGCCAGCGCCCGGGCCGCGGAGCCGGAGGCGCGCCGCACCTGGTCGGCGTGCGGTTCCCCGCCCTCGTCCGGCGCGCCGAGCCCGACGCCGACGAGCAGCGGCGCCGTGATCGCCCCGCGCGTGGGCAGCTTCACGACCTCGTCGGCCTTGCCGGTGGCGCCGACCACCGCGAGCAGGTCGGCGAGCGCGGCCTCCCCGCCGAACGCCTCGGTGATCTCCGTCGCGCCCGTGGCGAGGCGTGGGCGATCCTCGCCGTCGGTGGCCGGGAGCAGGCCGACGACGACGGCGTCGACGTCGGCGGTGACGGGCGAGCCGTTCGCGATGTGCAGGTCGGTGGACACGCGGTGGGGTCCTCTCGGGAGAAGGAGTGGCGAGACCGGTTCGAGATGCTAATGACACCGGCGTGCCGTCGGACCGGGCAGGCCCGGGTGCAAGGGTGGACGCCGTGTCCTCGAGCGTGCAGCGCCGACTGGGTACGGCCGACGCCACGGTGCTCGGGCTGGCCGCCATGCTCGGCACGGGTGTGTTCGCGGTCTGGGCGCCTGCCGCGGCCGCCGCGGGCCCGTTCCTCCTGTTCGCCGTCCTGCTGGCGGGGGTCGTCGCGGCCTGCAACGCCGCGTCGACCGCCGACCTCGCCGTCGCCCACCCGGAGAGCGGGGGCGGGTACGTCTACGGCCGGGAGCGGCTCGCCCCGGCCGCGGGCCGGCTCGCCGGCGTGGCGTTCCTGGTCGGGAAGACCTCCTCGGCGGCCGCGGCGGCCGGGATCTTCGGCGCCTACGTGCTGCCGTCGAGCCCGTTGCCGGCCGCCGTGCTGGTGATCGTGGCCGCCACCGTGCTGAACGTCGCCGGGGTGCGCTGGACGACGCGCGGGGCGTACGCGCTGGTCGGGGGCACGCTCGCGGTGCTCCTGGTGGTGGTGGTGATCGGGCTGGTCGGGCCGGGCCCCACCGACGCCGCCACCCTGGCCACCCCGGACGCCGAACCCGTGCCCGCTCCCGGCGGCGGGCTCGGCGTGCTCACCGCCGCCGCGCTCGTGTTCTTCGCGTTCGCCGGGTACGCCCGGGTCGCGACGCTCGGCGAGGAGGTGCGCGACCCCCGCCGGACGATCCGGCGGGCCGTCGGGCTGGCGCTGGGGATCACGCTGCTGACCTACCTGCTCGTGGCCGCGGCCCTCATGGTCGGGGTCGGCACGGACCGGCTCGCCACCGAGGCCACCCCGCTCGTCACCGTGGTCGACGCGGGGGAGACGAGCGCGCTCGGCGTGCTCGTCCGCGCCGGCGCGGCCGTGGCGGCCGGCTCGGCGCTGCTGTCGGTGCTGGTCGGCGTGAGCCGCACCGCGCTGGCCATGGCCCGGCGCCGGGAGCTGCCGGGCGGCCTGGCCACGATCTCCGCCCGCGGCACGCCACAACGCGCCGACGTGGCCGGTGGCCTCGTCACGATCGGCATCGCGGCGCTGGCCGGACCGATCGCGGCGATCGCGCTCTCGGCCTGCTCCGTGCTGGTCTACTACGCCGTGATCAACCTGGCCGCGCTGCGGCTGTCGCGGGCGGAGCGCAGCTGGCCGCACGTCACGTCGGTGCTCGGCCTGCTGATGTGCCTCGGGCTCGCCGCGCTGCTGCCGACCCGCCAGGTGCTGATCACGGTCGTCGTGCTCGCCGTCGGGTGGACGCTCTGCACGCTGCTCGGTCGCGGCCGGCCACCGGCGTCCGGCAGCGATCCGGACCGGGGGTCCGGTGCATAAATCGGCGGATCCAGGTTTCCGCTGGGTGTGCCGACGAAGCGGCCTCGTACCGGGCGTACTCGGCCGGTTCGTCGGTGCGGCCAGCGGGGAGCTGGGCCGTCGAGTTGTGTGGTGGATCTCCGGTCCGGATCGCTAGGGTCGCCGCGTGGCCGACCTCCTCACCAGCCCGTTGCACGACCGGCACACCGCGCTCGGCGCCACCCTCGGCGCGTTCGGGGGCTGGTCGATGCCCCTGGCCTACCCGGCCGGCACCGTGGCCGAGCACACGGGCGTGCGCGAGGCCGTGGGGGTGTTCGACGTGAGCCACCTCGGCAAGCTCGCGATCACCGGGCCGGGCGCGGCGGAGTTCGTGAACCGCTGCCTCACCGCCGACCTGGGGAAGATCGGGCCCGGGAAGGCGCAGTACACGCTGTGCTGCACCGGGTCCGGGGGCGTGGTCGACGACATCATCGTGTACCTCGTCGGGCCGGACGAGGTGCTCGCCGTGCCCAACGCCGCCAACGCCGCCCGGGTCGCCGAGCTGCTGCGGGCGGCCGCCCCGGACGGGGTCACCATCACCGACCGGCACCGCGACGTCGCCGTGCTCGCCGTGCAGGGGCCGAAGGCCGCCGAGGCGCTCGTCGGCGTGACGCCCGGTGTCGCCGACATGGACTACATGTCCTTCGTCGATGCCGACGGCGTGCGGGTCTGCCGCACCGGCTACACCGGTGAGCGCGGCTACGAGCTCCTGGTGCCCGCCGAGGACGCCCCCCGCGTCTGGGACGCGCTCCTGGCCGCGGCCGGGCCGCTCGGCGGCGGGCCCGCGGGCCTCGGCGCCCGCGACACGCTGCGCACCGAGATGGGCTACCCGCTGCACGGGCAGGACCTCTCCGAGGACATCACCCCCGTTCAGGCCGGGAGCGGGTGGGCCGTCGGCTGGTCCAAGCCCGAGTTCTGGGGCCGGGAGGCCCTGCTCGCGGAGAAGGAGGCCGGGCCGGCGCGGCGGCTGCGCGGGCTGCGGGCCACCGGCCGCGGCGTTCCGCGGGCCGGCATGGCCGTACTGGCCGGCGGGCAGCGGGTCGGCACCACCACCTCGGGCACGTTCTCCCCGACGCTCAGGACAGGCATCGCGCTCGCCCTGATCGACACCGTCGCCGGCGTCGGACCGGGCGACCAGGTCACCGTCGACGTCCGCGGCAGGGCCCTGGACTGCGTGGTCGCGAAGCCGCCCTTCGTCCCGTCCCACGTCCGCTAGTTCGGGGCGCCAGTCCACCGATGGTCGGACGTCCGACCGTTGTGCGGCCTAGTACCTTGTCCGGTATGACCGTGGAGTTCTCCCGCACCCCTCACCCGTCCCCGGTGCCGGCGGCCCGGCGGGCGGAGATGGTGGCCGACCCCGGGTTCGGCCGGTACTTCACCGACCACATGGTCACCATCCGGTGGACGGCCGACGAGGGGTGGCACGACCCGGCCGTCGTGCCCTACGGGCCGTTCAGCCTCGACCCGGCCACGATGGTGCTGCACTACGGGCAGGAGATCTTCGAGGGGCTCAAGGCCTACCGGCAGCCCGACGGGTCGATCGCGAGCTTCCGGCCCGAGGCCAACGCGGCCCGCTTCCGGTCGTCCGCGGCGCGCATGGCGATGGCCGAGCTGCCCGACGAGCTGTTCCTCGCCTCGCTCGAGGAGCTCGTGAGCGCCGACCGCGAGTGGGTGCCGCCCGCGGGCGGCGAGGAGTCGCTGTACCTGCGCCCGTTCATGATGGCCACGGAGGTCGGGTTGGGGGTGCGCCCGGCCGCCGAGTACGTGTACGCCCTGATCGCCTCGCCCGCCGGCCCGTACTTCACGGGTGGCGTCGCGCCGGTGGACGTGTGGCTGTCCACCGACTACACGCGCGCGGCGCTCGGCGGCACGGGCACGGCCAAGACCGGCGGCAACTACGCCGCCTCGCTGCTGCCGCAGGCCCAGGGTTCCCACCACGGCTGCCCCCAGGTCGCCTACCTCGACGCCGAGGAGCGGCGCTGGGTCGACGAGATGGGCTCCAACAACCTGTTCTTCGTCTTCGGCAATACCGACTCCGGGGGCCCCGACCTCGAGGTAGTCACCCCGACGCTCACCGGCAGCATCCTCGCCGGCATCACCCGCGACTCGATGCTCGTGCTGGCCAAGGAGCTGGGCTGCCAGGTCACCGAGCGGCGCGTGTCGGGCCAGGAGTGGCTCGAGGGCGCCGTCGACGGGCGGATCAGCGAGGTCTTCGGCTGCGGCACGGCGGCGGTGATCACGCCGATCGGGCGCGTCAAGCACAACGAGGGCGAGGTCGTCATCGGCGGGGGCCGGCCCGGCCCGATCACGCTGAAGCTGCGCGCCCTGCTGACGGACATCCAGCGCGGTGCCGCCGCCGACACGCACAGCTGGATGCGCACCCTGGTCCCGGCCTGAGTCTCAGCCGACCGACAGGGCCACCAGGACCACCGTCGTCGCGAGCTCGTTCGCCGCGCCCAGGACGTCGCCGGTCATGCCGCCGAAGCGGCGGGCCGTGTGCCGGGACAGCGCCGCGACGAGCGCGGCGCCGAGCACCACACCGACCGCGGCGCGCGGGCCGAGGGCGAGCCCCGCGGCGGCCAGCGCCCCCCACCAGGCCGCGGGCGCCCACCACGGCTGCGACCCGGCCACCAGCGCGCCGAGCCCGCCGGGCCGCGCCGCGGGGACCCCCCGCCGGGCGACCCAGCCGAACCCGGCCCGACCGGCCGCCGCGGCCAGCGCGGCGGCGGCCACCGCGGACGGGCCGGTGGATGCCAGCTCGGCCAGCGCGGCGGCCTGGACACCCAGCACGACGACGAGCGTCACCACGGCGAACGCGCCCACGCCGCCCTCGCGCATCACGGCGAGCGCCCGCTCCGGCGGGCCGTAGCAGCCCAGCCCGTCCGCGGTGTCGGCGAGCCCGTCGACGTGCATGCCGCGGGTGGCGAGCGCGAGGAACCCGACGGCGAGCAGCCCCGCGCCGAGCGGAGGCACGCCGAGGGCGGCCAGGCCGAGGAGCAGCCCACCCGCCCCCGCGCCCAGCGCCGCGCCGACGACCGGCGCCCAGCGCAGCGCACCGGCACCGAGCCCGCCGGTCGGCTCGGGCGACCGCACGGGCAGCACGGTCAGCAGTCCCAGCGCGACCGCGAGCGACCTCACCCCGAACCGGCGGCCGGGCCGGCTTCTCCGAGCAGCCGCACCGCCATCTGCAGGATCGGGACGGCGGCCACCGCGCCGGTGCCGTCACCGAGCCGGACGCCGAGGTCGAGCACGGGGGAGAGCCCCAGGTGCTCCTCGACGGGGGCCATCGCCGGGTCCGGGGACCGCTGGGCGTAGAGCCACCACTCCCTGGCGCCCTCGGCCAGCTCGTCGGCCAGCAACGCGGCGGCGCCCACGACGAGCCCGTCGAGCAGCACCGGCGTGCGTCGCAGCGCGGCCTGCACGCAGAACCCGGTGAGCGCGGCGAGGTCGGCGCCACCGGCGACGCGCAGCAGGGCGAGCGGGTCGCGGACGTGCGGGCGGGCCCGGCGCAACGCGTCGCGCACGGCGGCGGCCTTGCGCATCCAGCCGGCGTCGTCGATCCCGCTGCCCCGCCCGATCACGGCCACCGGCTCCGTCTTGGTGAGCGCGGCCACCAGCGTCGCGGCCGGGGTGCTGGCCCCGACGCCGAGGGACGCGGGGATCAGCAGGTCGGCGCCGGCGTCCACCTCCTCGTCGGCCAGCGCCCGCCCGAGGGCCAGCGCGCGTTCGACCTCGTCGGCGGTGAGCGCGTCCTCCCGGTCGATCCGGCCGCTGCCGCGCCGGACCCGGCGCGGGTCCGGGTCGTCGGTGTCGAGCGCGACGTCGACGACCCGCACCGACACCCCCGCGACGGTGGCGAGCACCCCGACCGGCGCCGCGCGCTCCCCGATCTCGGCGATCTGGCGCATCGTGTCGCCCGGTGCGTGCGCGGACACCCCGGCCGCGGCGATCCCGTGGTCGCCCGCAACGACGATCACCCGCGGGCGGGCGAGCGGCCGCGGCGGGCAGGCGCCCTGCGCCGCGGCGAGCCAGACACCCAGCTCGGCGAGCCGGCCGAGCGCCCCGTCGGGCACGTCGAGCTCGGCATGGCGGGCGACGGCGGCCCGCCGGGCGTCGACGTCGGGCGCGGTGATCGCAGGAAGCTCCACGGGATGTTCCTACAGCGCGCGCCACGGCGCTCGAGGGTCGGGTGCCGCGACTGCCGGCGACAAGGTGGTCGCACACCAACTTCGGTGCCGGCACAGCAACTGCAGTTGGTGTGTGAGCGCGGATGTTGGTGTGTGACGGGCCGGGGGCTCGCCGCTCACTTCAGCTGCAGCGGGAGGCCGGCGACCAGCAGCACGACCTCGTCGCACACCGCGGCGAGGGCGGCGTTGAGCGCCCCCAGCTCGTCGCGGAAGAGGCGCCCGGCCCGGGTGGCCGGCACGACCCCGAGACCCACCTCCGCCGACACGAGCACGATCCGGCCCGGCGCCGCCGCGACCGCGGCGACCAGGCCCTCGACGGCGGTGCCGACGGCCCGGGGAACGCCGGGTGCGTCCCAGGCCCCGGCGTCGTCGAGCACCCCGGTGAGCCAGGTGGCGAGGTCGTCGACGAGGAGCGGACCGCCGCCCGCGCGCACGACCGCGGCGACGTCGGCGTCCTCGAGGGTGGTCCAGGACGGGGGGCGGCGTGCACGGTGGGCGTCGATGCGGGCCGACCACTCCGCGTCGTCGGCGCGGCGGCGGGCCGTGCCCAGGTAGCGGACGGGCGCGTCGGCGGGCAGCAGACCCTCGGCGTGCGCCGACTTGCCCGAGCGGGTGCCCCCGAGCACCAGCGTCCGGGTCGTCAGGGGTTCGCGCCCCGCTGGACCCGCGGCTTCGGGATGCGCAGCCTCCGCAGCTGGCTGGCCCGGGTGAACGCGTACCAGCCGGTGGACAGGGCGCCGATCTGCTCGTCGGGGAACCTCTCGCGCGCCTTCCGGCTGACCGAGACGCCGAGGAAGATGCCCTCGATGATCATCACCGACAGGGCGACGAGGCTGAACAGGCTCAGGTACTGCTGGGCGGCCGGCACCGGGACGAGCAGCGAGAGCACGACGATCAGCGCGAGGGGCATGAACAGGCCCATGATGTGCGGCCGCGAGTCGATCACGTCGCGGACGTAGGCCTTCACCGGCCCGCGGTCGCGCGGCATCAGGTACCGCTCGTCGCCCGCTGCCATCCGCTGCCGCCGCTCGTCCGCGAGGCGGCGGCGCTCGTCCCTGCTCGGCCGGTTCGCCTTGGCGAGCCGGGCGGCCTCGCGTTGGGTGCGCGGAGGTGGGGCGGCCGGGCCCCGCCGCTTGCCCTCGGCGTCGCGGCGCTTCGGGGTGGGCCGCCCCTTGCCGGTGGAGCGCTTCGGCGCGGACGTCTCGGAATCGGTGGGAGCCGGCGCCGCAGACTCGGACGAGTCGGCGCCGACCTTCGACGGCGTGGAACGGCGCAGGAACCTCACACACGTCACCTTACGGGCGATAGCGTCTGGCACATGCGAGTGGTCGTGGCTCCAGATTCTTTCGGCGGCACCCTGAGTGCCACGGCGGCAGCCGAGGCGATTGCGGAGGGGTGGCGCCGCACCGCCCCGGACGACGAGCTGCGGCTCCTCCCGCTCGCCGACGGCGGCACCGGGTTCGTCGAGGTGCTGCACGCCGCGCTCGGCGGCGAGTGGCACGAGCGCGAGGTCACGGGGCCGTTCGGGGACCCGGTCGCGGCGCGCTGGCTGCGGATCGGCGACACCTGCTACCTGGAGTCGGCCGCCGCGTGCGGGCTGCACCTGGTGCCGCGGGAACGCCGCGTCCCCGAGGTGGCGGTCTCGGTCACCTCGCGCGGGGTCGGCGAGATGGTGGCCGACGCCCGCGACGCCGGGGTCGCGGAGGTCGTCATCGGGCTGGGTGGCTCGGCCACCACCGACGGTGGCGCCGGGATGCTGGCGGCGCTGGGCGCCGTGCCCGTCGACTCCGACGGCGCCCCGCTGCCCGGCGGTGGCGCGGCCCTGGCCCGCTGCGCCCGGCTGGAAGGCGCCGTCGGGCTGGGGGGTGTGCGGCTCGTGGCCGCCGCGGACGTCGACAACCCGCTGCTCGGACGGCACGGGGCGGCCGCGGTGTTCGGGCCGCAGAAGGGCGCCGACGACGCCGCCGTCGCGGAGCTGGACGCCGCGCTCACGCGCTTCGCCGACGCGCTCGCGGCCGCGTTCGGCGTGGACGTGCGCGACGACCCGGGCGCGGGCGCCGCGGGCGGGCTCGGGGCCGCGCTGCTCGCGTGCGGTGCGCGCCGGGTGTCGGGGGCCGGGCTCGTGCGCGAGCTCGTCGGCCTGGACACCGAGCTCGACAAGGCCCAGCTCGCGATCACGGGCGAGGGGAGCTTCGACTGGCAGTCGCTGCGCGGGAAGCTCATCACGGCCGTGGCCCGGGGCGCCGCCGACCGCGGCCTGCCGTGCGTGGTGCTCGCCGGGCAGGTGTCGGTGGGGCGGCGGGAGGCCGCCGCGGTGGGCGTCGACTCCGCCTACGGGGTGGCCGAGCACGCCGGGAGCGTGGAGGCCTCGATGGCGGACCCGGCCGGCACCCTCTCCGCGCTCGCCGAGCACGTGGCGCGCCAGTGGAGCAAGAGCTGAGGGTGGCGCGCGTCACGGTGCCGCCGGCGCACGGGCGGGATCGGGCATCGGAGGTAGGCTGGGAACAGGAAAGCGCCGCACGCAGTTGGGGAGAGTCATGACTGTCGACAACACCACCGCCGTCGAGACCGAGACGCACGGCATCGAGCTCACGGACACCGCCGCGCTCAAGGCCAAGGCGCTGCTCGATCAGGAGGGCCGCGACGACATGCACCTGCGCATCGCCGTCCAGCCCGGTGGCTGCGCCGGCCTGCGCTACCAGCTGTTCTTCGACGACCGCGAGCTCGACGGCGACCTGTTCCGCGACTTCCAGGGGCTGAAGGTCGGCGTCGACCGGATGTCGGCCCCGTACCTGCAGGGTGCCGTCATCGACTTCGTCGACAGCATCGAGAAGCAGGGCTTCACGATCGACAACCCGAACGCGGGCGGCTCCTGCGCCTGCGGCGACTCGTTCAACTGAGCTCTGCGAGCAGACTGCGGCTTCCCTTCGGACCCCGGCCGGACCCTCGGCCGGGGTCCGACGCGTCTGTAGGGTGACTCCCCGTGCCTATCGCCGTGACCGGGTCCATCGCCACCGACCAGCTGATGCACTTCCCCGGTCGGTTCGCCGACCAGATCGTCCTCGAGCAGCTCGACCGGCTGTCACTCAGTTTCCTGGTCGACGACATGGTGATCCGGCCCGGCGGGGTGGCCGGGAACATCGCCTTCGCGCTCGGTGTACTCGGTCGTTCGCCGCTCCTGGTGGGCGCGGTCGGGGCGGACTTCGGCGACTACCGGGCCCGGTTGGAGGCCAACGGCGTCGACTGCTCCGCGGTGCTCGTCTGCGAGGACGTCAACACGGGCCGCTTCGTCTGCACCACCGACGACGACATGCGCCAGATCGCGTCGTTCTACACCGGCGCGATGGCCCGCTCGCGGGAGATCTCCCTGGCCCCGCTGCGCGACCGGATCGAGCTGGTGCTGGTGGGCGCCAACGACCCCGAGGCGATGCTGCGCCACACCGACGAGGCCCGCGAGCTGGGCATCCCGTTCGCCGCCGACCCGTCGCAGCAGCTCGCCCGCATGGAGGGGCCGGAGATCCGCCGGCTCGTGCAGGGCGCCCGCTACCTGCTCACCAACGACTACGAGTGGGAGCTCCTGCTCAAGAAGACCGGCTGGACCGAGGCGCAGGTCGCCGACGAGGTGGAGATAAGGATCACCACCCACGGCGAGAACGGCGTGGAGATCCACGGCCCGCAGACGCTGAAGGTGGGCGTGGTGCCCGAGACCGGCAAGGTCGACCCCACCGGCGTCGGCGACGCGTTCCGCGCAGGGTTCCTCGCCGCGGTGTCGGGCGGCCTGTCGCTGGAGCGCGCCGCGCAGCTGGGCTCGCTCATCGCCGTGCAGGTGCTGGAGACCGACGGCCCGCAGGAGTGGGCGTGGGACCGGGCGGCGGCCCTGACCCGCCTGGGCGACGCCTACGGCCCGGGCGCGGCGACGGAGATCGAGCCCGTGCTGCCCGCCTGACGTCGCACCGAGGCTCCACGGTGCTGTTCTCGGCCGCTCGGAACAGCAGTGTGGAGCCACAATGCTGATCCGACGGGACGGCCGACCCGCGACGGTCCGCGGCAACCTGCTCGGCTAGTCTCTACGCGTGGTCGAAGGCGGCCGGGAAGCAGCTACGGTTCAGGAGGGCGGCGTGCAGTGGGCCGAGCACAGCGCGGGGGAGACCGTCGCTCAGCGACGAGGCGGGGCCCGATGAGGCGCGTGGTCCAGCTGGCCGGGTTGGCGCTCCTGGTCATCCCGCTCACCACCGGTTGCTCGGTGGAGGAGGTCCTGCGCTTCGGGTGGCCTGCCGGCATCACCCCACAGGCCGAGGCGATGCGCCAGCTGTGGACGTGGTCGGCGATCGCGGCGCTCGTCGTCGGCGCGATCACATGGGGCGCGATGCTCTGGGCGATCGCGTTCCACCGCAAGCGCAAGGGCGACGACAGCGTGCCGCGCCAGACGCAGTACAACCTGCCGCTCGAGATCACCTTCACGGTGATCCCGACGATCATCGTGGCGGTGCTGTTCGCGTTCACCGTCAACGTGCAGAACTACGTCGACACCGACGAGCACGAGCCCGACCTGCGGGTGGACGTCACGGCGTTCCAGTGGAACTGGGAGTTCGAGTACCCGGACGCCCCGACGCCGGACGGGCGGCCGGTGAGCACGCTGGGCACGAGCGAGACCATCCCGCTGCTCGTGCTGCCCACCGAGCGGCGCATCGAGTTCTCGCAGCGGTCCAACGACGTGATCCACAGCTTCTTCGTGCCGGAGTTCCTGTTCAAGCGCGACGTCTTCCCGATGCCTGAGGTCAACGACCAGGACAACGTGTGGCAGATCGACTCGATCGACCGTGAGGGCGCGTTCGTCGGACGGTGCGCCGAGCTGTGCGGCACGTACCACTCGATGATGAACTTCGAGGTCAGGGCGATCTCGCCGGCACAGTTCGACCAGTGGCTCGGCCTGCGCCAGCAGGTCAACCCGGCCACCGGCGCCCCCTACACGGCCGGTGAGGCGCTGCAGCAGCTCGGCTGTGGGCAGCTGTGCACGCCCGAGGCCTACACGACCTACCCGTTCAACACCGAACGTACGCACCGCGCCGCGTCGCAGCCGGTCACCGCGGGGAGCTGAGGCACGACATGAAGGTCGAATCCCGCATCTTCGAGATCATCACCGCGTTCTTCTTCATCGCGGCGATCGTCTACACCGTGCTGGCCCGCGAGGCCGTCGGCGCCGCGGGGCTGTTCCTCACCGGTGGCCTCTCGCTGATCATCGGCACCTACTTCCGGTTCGTGTCGCGACGCCTCGAGGAGCGTCCCGAGGACAACCCGGAGGCCGAGGTGTCCGACGGCGCCGGGGACGTGGGCTTCTTCTCCCCGGGCAGCTACTGGCCGATCGGCGTGGCCGGGAGCGCGGCCCTCTGCGGCATCGCGCTCGCCTTCTGGCACGTGTGGCTGCTGGTGATCGGCGGCGTGCTGCTGCTGTTCGCCGTCGGCGGGCTGGTCTTCGAGTACCACATCAGGCCGGCTGACCACTAACGTCACCACCGTGGCGGAGCGGCAGCCGTCGGCGCTCCGCGTCGAGGAGAACGGCATCAATGTCATCTCCGACGCCGAGCGCCACGGCAGCCCCCGGCAGCTGTTCTGGCCCTGGTTCGCCGCCAACGTCTCGGTACTCGGGCTGAGCTACGGCGCGTTCGCGCTCGGTTTCGGGATCTCGTTCGCGCAGGCTCTGGTGGCCGGGCTCGTCGGCATCGTGTTCTCGTTCCTGCTGGTCGGGTTCGTCGCGATCGCCGGCAAGCGCGGTTCGGCGCCGACGATGGTGATGAGCCGGGCGGCGTTCGGTGTGCGGGGCAACCGCCTGCCGTCCGCGATCTCCTGGTTGCTGACGGTGGGCTGGGAGACCGTCCTCACCACCCTCGCGACGCTGGCCACGGCCACGGTGTTCTCCCGGCTCGGCTGGGGCGGTGGCACCGGCACCCTGCTGGTGGCGCTCGTCGTGGTGGCGGCCCTCACCGTCGCGGCCGGTGTGCTGGGGTTCCAGCTGATCATGCGCCTGCAGACGGTGATCACGGTGGTCACCGCGGTACTCACCGTCGTCTACATCCTGCTCGTCGTCGACGACGTCGACTTCGCGGCCGTCGCCGCGTTGCCGAGCGGGTCCGCCCAGGAGGTCGTCGGCGCCCTGGTGATGCTGATGACGGGGTTCGGTCTGGGCTGGGTGAACGCGGCCGCCGACTACTCCCGCTACCTGCCGCGCTCGGCGTCCGGCCACGGGGTGGTGGTCTGGACGACGGTCGGGTCGGCACTCGCGCCGCTGGTGCTCTTCGCGTTCGGGCTGCTGCTCGCGGGCTCGTCCGCGGAGCTGTCGGACGCCATCGCCGCCGACCCGGTCGGCGCGCTCACCGCCGCGGTGCCCACCTGGTTCCTCGTCCCGTTCGCACTGGTGGCGGTGCTCGGTCTGGTCGGCGGGGCGGTGCTGGACATCTACTCGTCCGGGCTCGCGATGCTCGCGATGGGCGTGCGGGTGCCGCGGTACGTCGCCGCGTTGATCGACGGCGGGATCATGATCCTCGGCACGATCTACGCGGTCTTCCTCGGCGGGGAGTTCCTCGGCCAGTTCCAGGGCTTCCTGATCACGCTCGGCGTGCCCGTGGCGGCGTGGTGCGGCGTGATGCTCGCCGACGTCGCGCTCCGGCGGAGCGACTACGACGAGGCCGCGCTCTTCGATCCGGCCGGTCGCTACGGCGACGTGCGGGCGTTCCCGATCGCCGTGGTGGTGGTCTCCACGCTGCTCGGCTGGGGCCTCGTCGTCAACGGCACCGCCGCGTGGCTGGCCTGGCAGGGCTACCTGCTCGGCCCGCTCGGTGGCCGCGAGGGCCCCTGGGCGTACGCGAACCTCGGCGTGCTGGTGGCCCTGGTGCTCGCGTTCCTCGCCACCTGGGCCGGCACCCGCTCGGCGGTGCGCGCGCAGGAGGCGCAGGCCTGACCTTTTCCCCAGGGATGGTTCCGGGGCCGAAGGTGACGCGTCCCGGCGCGAGTACTTATGGTGGCGGGTGCTGGTGACGTAGGACCGAAGGCGGTTCTTCTCCATGACGGATGTACGAAGCGCGGGCACCGCTGCCGACGAGAAGAGCGGGGGCGGCCTCGGCCTCCCCGCCCCGGCCGCGCCCCGCAGCCGCCCGCAGCGACCCGCGACCAACCGCGACTGGTGGCCGAACCGGCTCGACCTCTCGATCCTTCGGAAGCACCCGGCTGCCGCCGACCCGATGGGCACGGACTTCGACTACGCGGCGGCGTTCGCCACCCTCGACCTCGACGCGCTCGCCCGGGACGTCGACGAGGTGCTGACGACCTCGCAGGACTGGTGGCCCGCCGACTTCGGCCACTACGGGCCGCTCGTGGTGCGGATGACGTGGCACTGCGCCGGGACGTACCGCGTCGGCGACGGCCGGGGCGGCGCGAGCGCCGGCATGCAGCGCTTCGCACCGCTGAACAGCTGGCCCGACAACCGCAACCTCGACAAGGCGCGCCGGCTGCTGTGGCCGGTGAAACAGAAGTACGGCCGGAAGATCTCGTGGGCCGACCTGATGGTCTTCGCGGGCAACCGGGCCCTGGAGTCGATGGGCTTCACGACCTTCGGCTTCGCCGGGGGCCGCGAGGACGTGTGGGAGCCCGACGAGGACGTCTACTGGGGCCCGGAGGGCGCCTGGCTCGGCGACGAGCGCCACAGCGGTGTCCGGGACCTGGAGGGGCCGCTCGCCGCCGACCAGATGGGCCTCATCTACGTCAACCCGGAGGGCCCGCTCACCGTCCCGGACCCGTACACCTCGGCCCGGGACATCCGCGACACGTTCCGGCGCATGGGGTTCGACGACGAGGAGACGGTCGCGCTGATCGCGGGCGGGCACTCGTTCGGCAAGACCCACGGGGCGGCCGACCCGGAACGCCATCTCGGCCCCGAGCCCGAGGGTGCTCCGCTCGAGGACCAGGGCCTGGGCTGGAGGTGCGGCTACGGCACCGGCATGGGGTCCGACGCCATCGCCAGCGGGCTGGAGGGGACCTGGACGGCCACCCCGACGCGGTGGGACAACAGCTTCTTCGAGAACCTCTTCGAGTTCGAGTGGGACCTGGAGCTCTCGCCGGGCGACCTGTGGCAGTGGCTCCCGAGGGACGGTGGCGGGGCCGGCACGGTGCCGGACGCCCACGACCCGGCGAAGACCCACCCCCCGAAGATCCTCACCACGGACCTCGCGCTGCGGTTCGACCGGGCCTACGAGCCGATCGCGCGGCGCTTCTACGAGAACCCCGACCAGATGGCGGACGCGTTCGCCCGGGCCTGGTTCAAGCTGACGCACATCGACATGGGCCCGATCCAGCGCTACCTCGGGCCGCTGGTCCCGCGGGAGAGCCTGACCTGGCAGGACCCGGTCCCCGCCGTGGACCACGAGCTGGTGGACGCCGACGACGTCGCCGAGCTCAAGCGGCAGATCCTCGCCTCGGGGCTGTCGGTGTCCCAGCTCGTGTCCACCGCGTGGGCGTCGGCGTCGACGTTCCGCACGAGCGACAAGCGCGGCGGGGCCAACGGTGCGCGCATCCGCTTGGAGCCCCAGCGGGCCTGGGAGGTCAACGAGCCGGACGAGCTCGCCCAGGTCCTGTCCGGGCTGGAACGGATCCGGGAGGCCTGGGGCGGCACGCAGGCCGGCGGGAAGCGGATCTCGCTGGCCGACGTGATCGTGCTCGCCGGGTGCGCCGCCGTCGAGCGGGCCGCCCGCGACGCGGGCCACGACGTGCAGGTCCCGTTCACCCCGGGCCGCACGGACGCGTCGCAGGACCAGACGGACGTCGAGTGGTTCGCCCCGCTCGAGCCCACGGCGGACGGGTTCCGCAACTACCGCGGGAAGGGCAACCGGCTGCCGGCGGAGCACCTGCTGGTGGACCGCGCGAACCTGCTCGGCCTGAGCGCACCCGAGATGACCGTCCTCGTCGGCGGCCTGCGCGTGCTGGGGGCGAACCACCGGCGGTCCCCGCTGGGCGTCCTCACCTCGGCGCCCGGGTCGCTGACCAACGACTTCTTCGTGAACCTGCTCGACATGGGCACCACGTGGAAGCCCACGTCCAGGGGCGCGGAGACCTTCGAGGGCCGGGACCGGCGGAGCGGCGAGGTCCGGTGGACCGCGAGCCGGGTCGACCTCGTGTTCGGCTCGCACTCCGAGCTGCGGGCCATCTCCGAGGTCTACGCCACCCGTGACGGGCGGGAGAGGTTCGTGCGCGACTTCGTGGCCGCGTGGGACAAGGTGATGAACCTGGACCGCTACGACATCAGGCGTTAGTGCCGAAACGGGACTCCGTGCTGCCAATCGGCTGTGGCGACCTCGGGCTGTTCCCGCACCCGGGGCTGCATGATCATCGGGTCGGTGCGCCGGCAGCCACATGCGGCCGCCCCCGCACCAGGCGGCCGATCATGCTTGTCGGGTAGTGGGCTTGATCGGCGGATGGGTGCACCCACGGCTGTATGGACCCGCGCACCCGGCCGGTGATCTTGACCCGATCCCGGCGCTCGACGAGGGCGCGGCGGTACTCGACGAGCCGTCGCTGCCGGTGCCCATTCGACCGGCTGCGCACTAGCCGCGAGCCGCGTCCCCCAGCACCTGCCGGGCGATGATCACCTGCTGGATCTGGCTGGTGCCCTCGTAGATCCGGAACAGGCGCGCGTCCCGGTAGAACCGCTCGACCGCGACCCCGCGGATGTACCCCGCGCCGCCGTGCACCTGCACCGCCCGGTCGGCGACGCGGCCCACCATCTCGCTCGCGAAGTACTTGGCCACCGACGGCCCCCGCACCTTGTCCGTGCCCGCGTCGTACGCCCGCGCGACGTCGAGGACGAGGGAGCGGCCGGCCATGTGGTCGGTGACCGAGTCGGCGATCAGGCCCTGCACCAGCTGGAAGGACGCGATCGCCCGCCCACCCTGCTCCCGGGCGCGCGCGTACTCGACCGACTCGTGCACCAGCCGTCCCGCCATCCCCACGCACAACGCCGCGATGTGCGCGCGGCCGTGGGCGAGGCACCTCGCCGCGGTCTGGAAGCCGCGGTCCACGCCGTCGGCGCCGCCCACCAGCGCCTCCGCCGGCACGCGCACGTCGTCGAGGTGGACGTCGGCGGTCCAGGCGCCGAACTGGCCCATCTTGTGGTCCTTCGGCCCGACCGAGAGCCCCTTCGTGCCGGTCGGCACGAGGAACGTGGAGATGCCCCGGTTCCCGACCGCATCCGGGTTGGAACGGGCGAACACCATGATCACATCCGCGACCGGGGCGTTCGTGATGTAGCGCTTCGAGCCGTTCAGCACCCAGTCGGAGCCGTCGCGGCGGGCGGTGGTGGCCAGGCCCGCCGGGTCCGAGCCCGCGTCGGCCTCGGTGAGTCCGAACGACGCCGTGACCTCGCCCGACGCCAGCCGGGGCAGCCACGTCTTCTTCTGGTCGTCCGTGCCCCCGACGAGAAGCACCTGCCCGGCGATCCCGTTGTTCGTGCCGAAGAGCGACCGCAGCGCCGGTGTGGTCCAGCCCAGCTCGAAGGCGAGCTGGGCCTCCTCGGTGAGGGTCATGCCGAGCCCGCCGAACTCCTGCGGGATCGCGAACCCGTACAGGCCCATCTCCTTGCACGTCTCGATCACGCGCTCCGGGATCTCGTCCTCGGCGTCGATCTGCTCCTCGACCGGCACGACCTCCTTGCGGACGAAGTCGCGCACGGCGGAGAGGACGTCGGCGAGGTCGGAGGGGTCCATGCCGGGGACGCTACCGCCGGTGCGGGCCACTAGCGCACGCGCGCGAGGAGGAAGCCGTCGTAGCCCTTGCTCCCCACCGTCTGCACGACGGTGGCCTCGACGCGCGGCTCCTGCGCGATCACCTCGGCCACCGCGCGGGTGCCGCGGACGTCCGGGTCGGGGTCGTCCGCGTCGGCGACCCGGCCCGCGCGCACGACGTTGTCCACGACGATCAGCGTGCCGGGTCGGGAGAGGCGCAGGGCGTGCCGGAAGTACTCCGCGTTCGACCGCTTGTCGGCGTCGATGAAGGCCAGGTCGAACGGGCCGTCGAGGGTGGGGAGGGTGTCGAGGGCGGGCCCGACCCGCACGTCGACCACGCCGTCGAGCCCGGCGCGGGCGAGGTTGGTGCGGGCCACCTCGGCATGGGTGGCGTTGACCTCGCAGGTCACGAGCTCCCCGTCGGCCGGCAGCGCGCGGGCGAGCCAGGTCGTCGAGTAGCCGCCGAGCGTGCCGATCTCGAGGATCCGGCGGGCGCCGACGGTGCGGGCCAGCAGGTTCAGCAGCTTCCCCTGCGCCGGGCTGACGTCGATCGCCGGCAGCCCGGCCACGGCGTTCGCCTCCTGCGCCGCGTCGAGCACGGGGTCCGGGCCCAGCAACTGCCCGGTGAAGTACTCGTCGACGGCCTGCCACGTCCGCGGGTCCATGTGATCAGCCTATGCACGCGGGAGTTCGGGTTCGCCCTACCCTCAGCGCGGAGGCGCACCGGCTGGGTGGCCTCGTGCGGGGGGACGAGAGTAGTGGCATGACCGAATACGTGCCGGTCCCGGCGGTCACCGGGCCCACGACCGCCGCCCAGCGGTTCTGGCGGGGCTACGGCTACCTGCTCGGTGGCCTCCCGCTGTGCATCGTCGCGTTCGTGATCGCGGTCGCGGGGTTCGCCGCAGGGGTCGGGACGATCGTGGTGTGGCTCGGGCTGCCGATCCTCGCGGGCACGCTGCGCGCCTCGCGCGGGCTGGCCGGCGTCGAGCGGCGGGGTGCGGAGTGGGCCACGGGCCGGCCCCTGCCCCCGCACCACTACCGCGAGACGCGCGGCCGGGGGCTCGGCCGGCTGTTCAGCATGCTCGCCGACCCGCAGTCGTGGCGCGACCTGCTGCACTCCGTGGTCGCCTTCCCGGTGCGGCTCGCGATGTTCGTCATCGCCGTGGTGTGGACGGTCGGCGGGCTCGGCTCGCTGCTCTACATCACGTGGGAGTGGTCCCTGCCCCGCGACGACGCCGACGGGAACAACGGGGGCCTGTTCTGGCTGATCTTCGGCTACCAGTTCCGGCTCGGGGAGATCGCGCTCAACACGGTGCTCGGCGTGATCATGCTGGCGACGGCACCGCTGGTCATCCGCGGGCTGGTGGCCACCCGGGCCGGGCTGGCGCGCGGCCTGCTCACCAACCAGACCGCGGCCCTGCGCGCCCGCGCGGCCCAGCTGGAGTCCAGCAGGCGCGCCGCCGTCCAGGCCGAGGCGCAGACCCTGCGCCGGCTCGAACGCGACATCCACGACGGCCCGCAGCAGCGGCTCGTCCGGCTGAACATGGACCTGGAGGCGGTGGCCCGCCGGCTCGACGACAGCCCGGACAAGGCGCGCCCGCTGGTGGCGGAGGCCCTCGAACAGAGCCGCGAGGCCCTCGACGAGCTGCGCGCCCTCTCCCGCGGCATCGCCCCGCCGATCCTCGCCGACCGCGGCCTCGGTCCCGCCCTCGCGGCCGCCGCGGCCCGCTGCCCGGTGGAGGTCTCCCTCGACGTCGCACTGCGGCAGGGGCAGCGACTCGCCGCCGCCGTCGAGAACACCGCGTACTTCGTGGTCACCGAGGCACTCACGAACGTCGCGAAGCACGCCAACGCCACCCTCTGCACGGTGGTCGTCACCGCCGACGCCGACCGCGTGCTCGTCCAGGTGCGGGATGACGGGCGCGGCGGCGCCCACCTCGGGAAGGGCCACGGGCTCGCCGGGCTCGCCGACCGGTTGGCCACGGTCGAGGGCGTGCTCGACGTGGTGAGCCCGCCCGGTGGACCCACCGTGCTGACCGCCGAGATCCCGCTGCGCGGCGTGGGGGATGATCGGTAGATGCGTGTGGTGCTCGCCGAGGACTCGCTCCTGCTGCGGGAGGGGCTCGTCCGCCTCCTCGACGAGGCCGGGGCCGCCGTCGTGGCCGCCGTCGGGGACGGTGACGGCCTGGTGGCCGCCGTGCAGGAGCACCGCCCGGACGTCGCCGTCGTGGACGTCCGGATGCCCCCGAGCTTCACCGACGAGGGGCTGCGCGCCGCGCTGGAGGTGCGCCGCACCGTTCCCGGCACGGCGATCCTGGTGCTGTCGCAGTACGTCGAGGAGTCCTACGCCTCCGACCTGCTCACGGCGGGCGGGGGCGTCGGCTACCTGCTGAAGGACCGCGTCTCGAAGCTCGCCGACCTGTCCGACGCGCTGCAGCGGGTGGTGGACGGTGGCACCGTGCTCGACCCGGAGGTCGTCTCCGCGCTGTTCGCGCACCGGCGCCGCCGCGACCCGCTCGCCGAGCTCTCGCCGCGGGAGCGGGAGGTCATGGGCCTCATCGCGGAGGGTCGCACCAACACCGCCATCGGCCGCACGCTGGTGATCAGCCAGGGGGCGGTGGAGAAGCACATCTCGTCGATCTTCACCAAGCTCGGCCTCCCGCCATCGGGTGACGACCACCGCCGCGTCATGGCCGTGCTGACCTGGCTCGGGGTCTGATCAGTCGAAGGACAGTCCCGCGGCGGGCGTCACCCGGGCGGCCCGGCGTGCCGGGAGCACGCCGGCGAGCAGTCCGGCCAGCGCGGCGACGAGGACGACGACCCCGAGCTGCAGCCACGGGACCTGCAGGGGGACCGTGTTCAGCGCCCGCTCCGCGAACGTCTTGTAGCCGACCCAGCCGAACCCGATGCCGATCACGGTGCCGAGCCCGGTGGCGACCACCGACAGCAGCATCGCCTCGAGGGCCAGCATCCGCCGCAGCTGCCTGCGGGTGAGCCCGAGCGCGCGCAGCATCGCGTTCTCCCGGGCGCGTTCGAGCACGGACAGGCCCAGGGTGTTCGCGATCCCGATCACGGCGATCGTCACGGAGACGGCGAGCAGGCCGAGCACCGACCAGGTGAGGTTCCCCAGCGTCTGGTTCTCGACGGCCCGGGCCTGCAGCTGGTCGTAGACCCGGGCGCCGGCCGGGCGCGCCAGCTCCTCCAAGGCTCCTACGAGCTGCAGCGAGTCGTCGCCGGAGGTGGCGCGGACCCAGATGGCCTGCGGCTGCGCGGGGTCGGCGAGCCGCGCCAGCGTCTCGGGGGCGACCACGCCGGCCCGGCCCCACCCGGTGCCGACGACGACCCGCAGCCGGGCCTCCCGATCGCCCACACGCACCGTGACCTCGGCACCGGCGCCGATGTCGATCGGGTCGTGGAGCGGGTCGCGGGTCAACTCGGTGGGGTCGATCCTGATCTCGCCCGGCTCGACGCGGGCGAACGCCCCGCCGTCGCGGGCCACCTGCGCCGCGTCGGCCGCGGCGAGGAGCGGGACCGGGTCGTCGAGCCCGGACACCCGGGCCGCGGCGCCGTCGACCGGAACGGCCCGCTCGACGCCGGGGGTGCGACGGACCCGGTCGAGCAGGTCGCCGCCGAGCGGTGCCCCCGGCGAGGTCAGCGCGACGTCGATGGGGTGCTCCTCGCCGCGCTCGGCGTCGGAGGCGGCCCGCGTGGTGGCCGATCCGGTGAGCACGGCGGTCGTCAGGGTGACGCAGACCAGCAGGGAGGCGGTGGTGGCGGCGGTCCGGTGGGGGTTGCGCACGGCGTTCTTCGTCGCGAGCCTTCCGGTGGGGCCGAGCGGCGCTCCGGCGATCCGGACCAGGCGGGGCACGACCACCGGTCCGACGAGGAGCACGCCGGCCGCCGTCGCCGCCCCTCCGGCCAGCATCAGAACCGTGTCGTCCCGGGCCATCGCCAGCCCGAGCAGGACCGGTCCGACGACCAGCCCGAGCGCGGCGAGCACCAGCCGCACCCGGCCGGTGGCCGTGCGCGCGTCGACCGCGGTCTCGGGGCGCAGTGCGGCCAGCGGGGTCACCCGGACCACGCGGCGGGTCGGCAGCCAGGAGGCGACCAGGGTGATCACCAGGCCGACGGCGAACGCGCCCACCAGCCAGGGCCAGAACGCGGCCGGCTCGGGGGCGCTCGCCGTCATGATGGGCGCGCGGGTGTTGATGACGCCGCTGCGGGCCGTGGGCACGAGAACGTTGATCAGGGCGATCAGCCCGTAGCCGAGGCCGATCCCGGCTGCGACGCCGACCAGCGACGCGAGCACCCCGACGGCGGCCGCCTCCCGGCGAACCGACCCCAGCACCTGCCCCCGGGTCGCGCCGACGCAACGCAGCAGGGCGAAGTCGCGCATCCGCTGCGCGAACAGGATGGAGAACGTGTTCGCGATGACCAGGACCGAGACGACGAGGGCGATGGCGGCGAACAGCAGCGGCAGCAGCGACCAGGTGTCCACCGCGTCGGTCAGCTTGGCCTGCCGCTCGGTCACGAACTCCTCCGCCGACTGCACCTTCGCGCCTCGGGGGAGCGGACCCACGATGTCCCCGCGCACCGCCACCGAGCCCAGATGGAGGTCGTCGCGCCACTGCAGCAGCTGCGGCCAGGTGACGTACACCGAGGCCTGGGCACCGGGCGAGGGCGTCTCCACGAGGCCGACCACGTCGACGTCGGCCGCCGCGTCGCCCTCGCCGATCCGGATCCGGTCGCCGATCGCGATCCGCTCGGCCTGGGCGAACCACACCTGGACCACCGCCTCGCCCCCGCCCGCCGGGAACCGGCCCGAGGCGAGCTCCTGCCAGCGCAGCTGCGGGGAGGTGGCGATCGGCCCCACGGTCCACGTCCTCGCCTCGGACAGCGGCCGATCCGCGAGTTGGGCCGGCGGGCTGCCCCGGCCGATCGCGGCGGCGTCACGCTGCCGATCGGCGAACGCGATCACCTCCTCGAGGTCCATCTGGGCCGCGGGCCACCCCGCCGGGGACACCACGTGGTCGGCGTTCCGGAACGGCGCCCCGTCGCCGGCCATGAGCCCGCTCCTGGCCCCGGCGGTGAGCACGCCGATCACGACGACGAAGGCGACCGAGGCGATCACCGCGATCGCCGCGGCGACGTAGCGGCGGGCGTTCGTGCGCAGCGACGCGAGGAACACGGTGCGCATCAGGCGATCCGCCCGTCCTGCATCGTGATCACGTCGTCGGCGTAGGTCGCCGCGTCCCGGTCGTGGGTGACCATCACGACGGTCTGCCCGAGCTCGCGCACCGACCGGCGCAGGTGCTGCAGCACCTCCGCCGAGGTGGTGCTGTCCAGGTTCCCGGTGGGTTCGTCGGCGAACAACAGGTCCGGTCGGGTGATCAGGGCCCGGGCGATCGCGACCCGCTGCTGCTGGCCGCCGGACAGCTCGGCCGGCCGGTGGCCGAGCCGGTCGGCCACGCCGAGGGTCTCGGCGAGGGTGTGCGCGCGCTCGGTCGTCGCGTCGTCGATCCGGGCGCCCCCCAGCTCCAGCGGGAGCACGATGTTCTGTTCCGCGGTGAGCATCGGCAGCAGGTTGAACGACTGGAACACGAACCCGACGTGCTCGCGGCGGAAGATCGTGAGCGCGTCGTCGTCGAGCGATCCGAGGTCGGTCCCGGCCACGGTGACGGTGCCGGCGCCGGCCTGGTCGAGCCCGGCCAGGCAGTGCATCAGCGTCGACTTGCCCGACCCGCTCGGTCCCATGATCGCGGTGAACCTGCCTCGGGGCAGGTCGAGGTCGATGCCGCGCAGGGCGTGCACCTGGGTGTCGCCGCGGCCGTAGGTCTTGGTCAGGCCCCGTGCGCTGGCGGCCAGGGTTTCCTGGGTGGCCCGCTGGGTGGTGGTCGGGCTGTTGGTCACTGGTGCATCCTCGGATCGTGCGTGGGGTCGGCGTACATGCCCGGGCAGCCGTCATCGGCGGCGTCGGAGCGCAGTTCGTAGTGCCAGGGCTCGTTGCGGTAGATCTGGCACAACCCGTACTCGGCGCCGTGTTTCGACAGCCACGCCGTGGTGGCGGTGGGCCCGATGTCGATCGCGTCCCCGGACACGTGCGGGGACGTGTCCGCGGTGGCCACCCACCGGGCGGCTTCCTTCTTCGAGCCGTACTTCGAGATCGCCTCGTCGAGGAGGTGGTCCTGGTACTCCGGGGAACGCCAGCCGCTGTTGACGACGAACTCGACCCGGTCGTCCGCGGCATCCGTTGCCGCCCGTCGGAGGGCCCCGAGCAGACCCGGGTCGAGGTTGGCGACGGCCGGAACGTCGTCGTCGAAGACCGTCACGCCGTCGGGGACGGCACCGTCGGCCTGGCCGAGCGCGCCATTGCGGTCGCGAGCGTCGCCGCCCGGTGGGCGGTGCGGCCGTGGGAGGTCACCCGCTTGCCGGGCCTCCGGTGCCGGGCCCGTCGCCGGAACGGACCGCGGGGGAGCGGGGGACGACACCGCCCACGACCGGTGGCCGAGGGCTCCGATGGTCGCGGCGATGACGACGGCAACGGCGATGAGGATCGTCAGCCGCGTCGGGTGGGCTGCTGTTCGTGCCGGTGCGCGGCGGGACACACCTCCGGTGGCGGCCGCGTGGTGGTGCCGGGGCGGACGGTCGTCGAGGACGAGCCCTCCCTGGCGGCGGCCGACGGCGATGGGCTGCGTCGGGAAGCGGTCGCCGAACGGGTCGGCGCCTCCGGCCTGCACCCGGGTCATCCGCCGCCTCCCGGGGCCCCCTGCTCGGTTCCGAGGCCCTCGGGCAGGACGGCGCGGCAGTTCTCACGCGCGGACCGGAACTCCGGCGTGTCCGTCCCGCCGTGGAACTGGATGATCCCGTCGGCGTCGGGGTCCGGGAAGTCCTCCACGCCGTTCTCGCGCATGCACTGGGCGAACTCGGGAAGCTTCCTCGTCCGCTCGGGATTCGGGGCCGCTTCTGCGTTCTCATCGGCACCGCTGTCGGTCTCCGCCGGCGCGTTCGAGCAGCCCGTGGCGATCAGGGCGACGAGGGCGGTGGCGGTCAGCAGGGACCGGGCCGCTGTTCGTGCTGGTCCGCGGAAGGTCATGCCCCGCAGTCAAGGCAGCGTGGTGTTGCCGGCCCGTATCAGGTTCTCGATATGCCGGCGATATGCGCCGGCTCGTAGCATCACGGGATTGTGCGCGTGTTGATCGTCGAGGACGAACCCTTCCTGGCCGAGGCCGTCCGGGACGGGCTGCGCCTTGAGGCGATCGCCGCCGACATCGCCGGCGACGGGGACACCGCTCTGGAGCTGCTGGGCGTCAACGCCTACGACATCGCCGTCCTGGATCGCGACATCCCCGGGCCCTCCGGCGACGAGATCGCGATGAGCATCGTCGCCTCCGGCAGCGGCATGCCCATCTTGATGCTCACCGCCGCCGACCGGCTCGACGACAAGGCCTCCGGGTTCGGACTCGGCGCCGACGACTACCTCACGAAGCCGTTCGAGCTCCGGGAACTCGTGCTCCGGCTCAGGGCGCTCGAACGCAGGCGCGCCCACAGCAGGCCACCGGTGCGCGAGATCGCGGGCCTGCGGCTGGACCCGTTCCGCCGGGAGGTCTACCGCGACGGGCGCTACGTCGCGCTCACCCGCAAGCAGTTCGCCGTGCTCGACGTCCTCGTCGCAGCGGACGGTGGTGTCGTCAGCGCCGAGGAGCTGCTGGAGCGGGCGTGGGACGAGAACGCCGACCCGTTCACCAACGCGGTGCGCATCACGGTGTCGGCGCTGCGCAAACGCCTCGGCGAGCCCGGGATCATCGGCACGGTGGCCGGCGTCGGCTACCGCATCGAGACACCCGGCACCCGGGCGGGGGAGGAGTAGACCGTGGACAGGCGGCCCGGTCTGAGCGTTCGCCTCAAGCTCACCCTCAGCTACGCCGGGTTCGTCATGCTCGCCGGGGCCTTGCTCCTGGCCGCCGTGTGGGTGTTCCTCCTTCCCGACGCGCCCGGGGCGGGGGGCCTCACGCTCCGGAACCTGGTGTCCAACGTCCTCCTGCTCCAGGGCCGGGGGCCGATCGTCTTCGTTCCGGCGGCGATCACCGTGCTGGCGTTCCTGCTGGTGTTCGGCCTGGTGGGAGGGTGGATCCTCGCCGGTCGCATGCTCGCCCCGCTGGCTCGCATCACCGATGCCACCCGCCTGGCCACGAACGGGTCGCTGTCGCACCGGGTGCGGCTCCCGGGCCGCCGGGACGAGTTCCGCGAGCTCGCCGACGCGTTCGACGCCATGCTCGCGCGGCTCGAGGCGCACGTCGGCGAGCAGCGGAGGTTCGCCGCCAACGCCTCCCACGAACTGCGCACTCCGCTGGCGATCACGCAGGCGCTGCTGGACGTCGCCCGCAACGACCCGGATCGCGACACCGGCGAGCTCGTCGGCCGCCTCGACGTCGTCAACGCCCGAGCGATCGACCTCACCGAGGCGTTGCTCCTGCTCAGCCGCTCCGACCGGCGCTCCTTCACCCGCGAACCGATCGACCTGTCCCTGCTGGCGGAGGAGGCCACCGAGACGCTCCTCCCCCTCGCCGACAAGCACGGCGTCGCCGTCGCGACCGGCGGCGACATCGCCCCCACCGTCGGCTCACCCGCGCTCCTGCAGCAGGTGGCCACGAACCTCGTGCACAACGCGATCGTCCACAACCTGCCCGAGCGGGGCGGCGTGTGGGTCACGACCAGCGTTCACCCGGGGAGCGTGCTGCTCACCGTCGAGAACACCGGCGAGAGGCTCACGCAGGAGGTGGTCGCCACGCTGGCCGAGCCGTTCCGGCGCGGCACCGAACGCGTACGCACCGACCACGCCGGCGTCGGCCTCGGCCTGGCGATCGTCGACAGCATCACCCGGGCGCACGAGGGAACCCTCACCCTCACCCCCCGGGCCGCTGGTGGGCTCCGCGTCGCCGTGCACCTACCCGCCGCGCCGCCGGGACTAGACCGTTGATCCCTATTGGATCTTCGTTGCCCGGGGTGGTGTGAGGGCATGAGGGGACGACCTCGCGCAAGACCGTGGAATCGTCCTGCTCAGGGCCTCCTGGCGGCACCGCGCAGTGTGCGGGGCCGCCCCTCACAGCTCAAGGGCGCTTCGCGTCGCTGCGCGAGCGCTTCGCGCCCCTTGACCTGCGAGCCTCCGCGGCCCCTACGGCAGGCTTCGTGGGCAGGCCGGGGGCCTGCCCGTGGGGGCGCGCGGTGCCGCCAGGAGGCGGTCCCACGGGCAGGGGCCGGCTTGTCGCAGCGATCAAGGGCAAAGGGCTGCTCTACATGGGTGATCAAGGGGAAATGGTCGCTCCTGGAGATCATTTGGCAACCATTTCGCCTTGATCGGCGAGCCGGGGTGCGCGTGTCAGACGTAGACCGCCGCGGCGGCGGCTCTCGCCGCATCCGTGGCGCACCGGGCTGCGAGGGCGTCGTCGACGGTGCCGCCGAGCAGCAGGATCTCGTGGAAGAGCGGGGCCGTGGCGGCGACGAGGAGGCGCCGGGCGTCGGTGCCCGCGGGCGCCTCCCCGCGGGTGACGGCCCGGTCGACCACCACCGCGCAGCGGCGGTACCGGTCCGCGTGGAACTCGCGCAGGGCGGCGGCCGCCGCGGCCGAGCGGTAGGACGCGACGATCAGGGCCCGGCCGAGCGACCGCTCGCCGGTCAGGTGCAGGGCGATGTCCCGGTTCAGGGCGGCCAGGTCGGCGGCGAGGGATCCGAGGTCGGGCGGCTGCCAGCCGTCCTCCCGGCCGGCGGCTAGGGCGTCGGCCAGCAGGCCGCCGACGTCGTGCCACCGCCGGTACACCGTGGCCCGGTGCACGCCCGACCGGTCGGCCACCGCGTCGACCGTGACGCCGTCGAAGCCGTGGTCGAGCAGTTCCGCCTCGACGGCGGCCAGCACCGCGGCGCGGGTGCGGGCGGTGCGGCCCCCGGGCCGACGTGTGATCGACATGCGGCCTATCCTCCTACTGCGACACTAGTCGCGTCTAGGAGGTCTGGTGCTCACTCGAACCGCGATCGGTGAACCCGGGGCGGGCCCGTACGCGGTCGCCGTCGACGGTGCCGGCGTCGCCTGGGTCACGCTCGTCCACAGCGGCCAGGTCGCCCGGATCCCGCCCGGCGGCACGGCGGAGCTGCACGACCTGGGCAACCCGGAATCCCGGCCGTCGTTGCTCGCGCTCGCGCCCGACGGGGCCGTCTGGGTCACCCGCGGAGGCGACGACCGCATCGACCGCATCGATCGACCCGACGGCACCCGGCGCAGCTTCCCCGTGGGCGCCGGCCCGTACGGGATCGCGCTCGGAGCCGACGGCGCCGTCTGGTTCACCGCCATCGCGGCCGACGCGATCGGACGCCTCGCCCCGGACGGGACGGCGACGCTCACACCGGTCCCGGGCGGCACCGGCATGCCGGCGATGATCACGGCGGGGCCCGACGGAGCGATGTGGTTCACCCTCAACCGCGGGGCCGCGCTCGGACGGGTCGACGCCGGCCGCGAGATCACCGTCCACCCGCTGCCGGACCCCGGCTGCGGTCCTGTCGGGATCGCGAGCGACGGGACCGCGATCTGGTTCGCCGAGATCGGCGCCGGCCGGGTCGGGCGGCTCGTCCCGGGCGAGCCGCTGCAGGAGTTCGACCTGCCCGACCGCGCCGCGCGCCCGCACGCCGTCGCACCGGACGGCGCGGGCGGGTGCTGGGTGACGCTGTGGGCCGCGAACTGCCTCGCCCACCTCGACGAGCGCGGCACCGTCACCGCGGTGCACGACCTCGGCGCCGGATCGGAGCCGCACGGGGTGGCGGTCGGTCCCGACGGCACCGTCCTGGTGGCGCTGGAGATCGGGCAGGTGGCGATGGTCAGAGGCGACCGGATCGCAGGTCCGTGACCGCCAGCCGCGCGGCCTGGCCGATCACCGCGTCCGCCCGCGGCAGCAGCTCCTCGGCGCGCGCGGCCCGGGTGAAGACGGCGACCGCGACGGGCCGTTCGCCGTCGAACTCCACCACGCCGACCTCGTTCCGGACGGCGGCGAGCGTGCCGGTCTTGCCCGCGACCCGCACCCCGACCGGCGGGAAACCGGAGCGCATCCGGTGCTGCGAGGCCTGCGCGCCGAGCAGATCGCGGGCGAACCGGCACTGCCGCGGCGAGGCGGCGCGGTCGGACCAGACGGCGGCGAGCAGGCGGGTCATCTCGCGCGCGGTGGTGGCGCTGGTGAGGACGGCGTCGTAGGCGCGGACGGCCACCGCGGCGTCGTTGCTGGTGAGGGTGCGGAACGCCGAGGCGGTGTCGGCGGCGGCGGTGTCGGCCACCAGCCCGCGGTAGACGTCGGCGGTGCCCCCGTGCACGCGCGTGCGCTCCAGACCCAGGTCGCTCAGGGCCTCGTTCACGCGGTCGAGGCCGACGCGCCGCAGCAGCACGTCGGCGGCGGCGTTGTCCGAGACCGAGATCATGGAGCAGGCGAGGTCGCGCCACGACATCGTCACGGGGTCGCGCATGATCGACAGACCGGTGGGTCCCGTGGTGCGTCCGGCCGGGTCGACGGTGATCCGTTCGCGCGGGTCGACCTCGCCCGCGTCGACGAGGCGGCAGAACGCCACGAGCAGCGGAAGCTTGTAGACCGACGCCATCACGACGGGCTCGTCGGGGTCCAACCCGACCTCCCTGGCCGGGCCGCCGAGCGGTATCGCGTGCAGCCTGCCGTGCACGCCGGCGTCGGCGAACGCGCGCCGGATCTCCCGTTCCAGTCCGTTCACGGCGCCGGCTCCCGGTCGAGCGCGTCCAGCACCGCGTCGCGGACGGCCGGGTCGGGGCCCGCGCCGCGCCACGCCGTGCGCAGGCGCAGCGGGAGGGGCTCGCCCGCGACGTCCCGGCGGACGACGCCCGGCGCGTCGAGGCCCGGGTCGGCGGTGAGGGCGAACGCCCGGCCGGCGGCGACGTGCACGAGGGCCGCGCGGTCGTCCGGTGCGCTCACGGTGCTCGTGACCAGCCCACGCTGCTCCAGCGTGTCGAGAAGGAGGTCGCGGGCCGCGGGCCCGTGGGCGCGAGGGGCCGTGGCGAGCGCGAGTCCGCGCAGCGACCGCAGTACCACCGGGCCCCCCGTCGCCGCCGGGTGGCCCGCGGGCAGCAGCAGCGCGGTGGCGACCCGGTGGACGGGGCCGCTCTGCAGGCTGCCCAGTAGCGCGGGGTGCACGACCACGGCGAGGTCGAGCCGGCCCGCCGCGAGCGCGTCCAGCAGCTCGGTGGACGGCGCGGTGACGATCTCCGGAGGGTCGCTGCACGCGGTGGCGATCGCGGCCACCGCCCGGATCGGGAGCTGCGGCACGGCGCCGATCCGGACCGGTGCCGCGCCGTGCGCGCTCGCCGCGCGGCGCAGGTCCTCCGCATCCTCCAGCAGGGCCCGGGCCCGGGGGAGGAGATCGCGCCCCGCGGCGTTGAGCCGGGCCCCGCGGGAGCTGCGGTCGACCAGGACCACGCCGAGTGAGCGCTCCAGCCGCTGCAAGCCCTGCGACAGCGGCGGCTGCGCGATCCCGAGCCGGGCCGCGGCGTGCCCGAAGTGCTCCTCCTCGGCGATCGCGACGAAGAACTCCAGGTGCCGGAGGAGATCCACCCGGCGAACGGTAGCAGCAGCCATAGCCGATCCGTATCGCGTCCGGCGTGTCGCCATATTTGCGGTATCGCCGGGTGGTTGCTTGCCTGTCGCGCGTGATCGAGACCAAGCTGCCCCGTCGCTCCGTGCTGGCGGCGGCGCTCCTGCTCCCGCTGGCCGGATGCGGTGCGCCCGCAGCCGCGCCGCCCGCGCCCGTCGCCCCGCCGGAGCGGCCCGCGCCGCGCACGGACCGGCTGCCCGAGCTGGAACGGCGCTTCGACGCCCGCCTGGGCGTCTACGCGGTGGACACCGGCAGCGGCCGGGAGCTGGCCCACCGTGCCGACGAGCTGTTCGCGATGTGCTCGGTGTTCAAGGCGCTCGCCGCGGCCGCGGTGCTGCAGCGCACCCCGCCCGAGCACCTCGACGAACGCGTGCACTTCACCGGGGCCGACGTCGTCGACCCGTCGCCGGTTGCCGCACAGCACGTCGCCGAGGGCATGACGGTCCGCGAGCTCTGCGACGCCGCCGTCCGCTACAGCGACAACACCGCGGGCAACCTGCTGCTCGCGGACGTCGGTGGCCCGGCCGGCATCACCTCCTTCGCCCGGTCGCTCGGCGACGAGGTCACGCGGCTCGACCGGACCGAGCCGGCGCTGAACACCGCGATCCCCGGCGACGAACGCGACACCACCACGCCGCGGGCGATCGCCGGCAGCATCCGGACGCTGGTGCTCGGCGACCACCTCGACCCGGCCGACCGCGACCTGTTCACCGAATGGCTGATCGGCAACAAGACGGGCGACAAGCGCATCCGTGCCGGCCTGCCCGCGGGCTGGCGGGTGGGCGACAAGACCGGGACCGGGAGCTACGGCACCGCGAACGACGTCGCGGTCGCGTGGCCGCCCGACACCGCACCGATCGTCGTCGCCGTGCTGACGTCGCGGGCCGCCGAGGACGCGACGCGGGACGACGCGTTGCTCGCGGAGGCGGCGGCGGTGGTGGCGCAGGAGCTCGGCTGAGCGCGCGAGCAAGATCACGATATCGGGGAACGGGCGGGTCCGGTGGGTACCTTCGAACCGGTGCCCACCGAGCGCCGAACCAAGATCCGGAGCGCGGTGATCGGCGTGCTGATGGCGTCGGTGGTGGGGGCGACCGCCGCGCTCGGTGCGCTCGGCGCGGCCGGCCGGGTGGTGCTCGTCTGGGACCGGGTCGTCGGGAAGCCGCTGGCGATCGTCGAGGAGATGCCCGGAGCGGAGACCGGCCCACCCTGCCCCCTCGATGCGCGCTACGTCGACGAGCCGCCCGACCGGCTGCCCCCCGGCACGCTCGCCGCCTGGCAGCGGCTCCGCTCCGCCGCGGGCACGGAGGGCGTGCACCTCTGCATGAACGACGGCAAACGGAGCCGCGAGCAGCAGGCACGGCAGTTCGCCGACGCCGTGCAGGAGTTCGGCACCGCGGAGCTGGCCAGCAAGTACGTGCTGCAACCCGACGAGTCGATGCACGTCGTCGGGATCGCGGTGGACATCCAGCCGCTCGCCTCGGCGGGCTGGGTGGAACGCAACGGCCGTGCGCTGGGGTGGTGCCGTCGCTACGAGAACGAGCCGTGGCACTTCGAGTTCGACGCCGCGTACGTGACGTCCGGGTGCCCGGCGCTGCTGCCCAGCGCCACCGGGTCGTAGCGGCGGGAAACCGGACCACCGCATAGTCGCGAAGGCGCCCGGCAGCGACGGTCTCGTCGCAGACAGGCGTGCCCTTCCGCCGGGGACCGCCCACCGCGGCGGACCCCGGCGATCACCCGCAGCGCGCGGCGGTGCGACTCGTGATCGATGTGAGCAGTACCCGGGTGCGGCCGTGGCCGCTGAACGTCTCGCGGTCCATCCCGCGGCGACCGTGATCGACGAGAGTGGTCGCAGAGCCGCACGGGGAGGGTGTTGCCGAATCGGGGCTGCGGCACCCGTGCATCGTCGTGCGGAACGTGCGGAGGGAGGGCGGTGACGCCCGCGGCGGTATCGGTTGTCCATGGTTGTGGCAACGACGATGTGCACCCGATAACGGCAGGCCAGGGCATCGATCGCCCGGCGCGGCCGATTCGGCGACACCCTCCATACGAGCGTGAGGTCCCGATCCCGACGATCACGGCCGCCCCACCGCCTCCGATGGCGCCTCGCGCCCCGCCGGGCAGGCGGGCCGTACCGCTACCGGCGATCATCGGTGAGCACGCGGCCATCGCCGGTGTCGCAGCGGTTCGGCTCCCGTGGGCGAGCCCGCCCACCTCGCGACCGGAGGCGATCCACACCCGCCCCGGGGTGCCGCGGGCCGGCACCGGTGTCGGCACCGGCCCCGCCGGTGGGCGCGGTGGGCGGGTTGGCGCCGCTACCGGACCCCGTGGTTGCGTGGGCGGCCGTCCCCGACCCTCTGGCACGCCCATTCCGACGAGACCGTCGCTGCCGGGTGCCCACGCCACTATCCGGTGGTCCCGACTCACCGCCTCGGCCCTCACCCCGGACGCGGTTGCCGTGCTGCACCGCGTTGCCTGCGGCCCCGACCGGGAGCCGGATGCCGGCGGGAACCGGGCTGGTTGTCCGCCGGGACGAGGTAGACCTCATCGGTGTTCGATCTTCTTGAGTTCAGGGCGTGATCGCAACACCGGTGGTTACGGGGCGAGACAGTAGCCGAGGGAGAACTTCGGCGGGGCTGTCCCAGCCGTGTGTCTTGCGTGGTCGGGCGTTGAGTTCGGCGGCGACCCGGTCGAGGTCGGCTCGGCTGTGCCGGGACAGGTCGGTGCCTTTGGGGAAGTACTGGCGTAGCAGGCCGTTGGTGTTCTCGTTGCTGCCGCGCTGCCAGGGGCTGTGCGGGTCGCAGAAGTAGATCGGCAGGTCCAGGGCGAAGGTGATCTCGGCGTGCCGGGTCAGTTCTTTTCCTTGATCCCAGGTCAGGGAACGGCGGATCGCTTCCGGCAGGGTGCGCATGGTGGTGATCATG
>NZ_JBRERS010000011.1:0-262301 GCF_054486945.1 Pseudonocardia wallangbongensis | reverse complement strand
CCGAGCGCGCTGTGGTGCTGTGCGTGGACGAGAAGAGCCAGGTCCAGGCCCTGGACCGGTCCGCGCCGGTGCTACCGATGATGCCCGCCGTCCCGCAGCGGCAGACCCACACCTACATCCGCCCCGCAGATCGATACGGCACCACCAGCCTGTTCGCCGCACTCGACGTGGTCACCGGCCACGTCCACGCCAGCCTGCACCGGCGCCACCGCGCCGCGGAGTTCAAAAAGTTCCTCGCCCAGCTCGACCGCGAGGTCCCGGCCGAGCTCGACGTGCACCTCATCCTGGACAACTACGCCACCCACAAGACCCCCGAGATCCGCCGCTGGCTCGCCCGCCACCCCCGCTTCCACCTGCACTTCACCCCGACCAGCAGCTCCTGGCTCAACCTCGTCGAACGCCTCTTCGCCGAACTCACCACCCGAATGCTGCGCCGCGGCGTGCACCGCAGCGTCGCCGAACTCGAAGCCGACATCCGCACCTGGATCCAGCACTGGAACGACAACCCCCGCCCCTACGTCTGGACCAAAACCGCCGAACAGATCCTCGACTCGATCGGCGCCTACTGCCAACGGCTTCTTAAGCCGACTAACGGCTCAGGACACTAGCTGAAGAAGGCGCTCCGGCGCTGGCTGAGCAGCCGGTAGAGGGTGTGCTGGATGGTCTCGCGCACCTGGTCGGTCAGGTTGAACACCGTCATCGGGTCGTCCGCCTCGGCGGGGTCGATCGAGTCGGTGCGGATCGGCTCGCCGAACTCGATGTACCACTTCGACGGCAGCGGGACGAGCCCGAGCGGCCCGAACAGCGGGAAGAGCGGGGTGATCGGGAAGTACGGCGCCCCGAACAGCCGGGCGAGCGGCTTGATGTCGCCGATCTTCGGATAGATCTCCTCCGCACCGACGATCGAGCACGGGATGATCGGCACCCCGCAGCGCAGGGCGGCCGAGACGAAACCGCCACGGCCGAACCGCTGCAGCTTGTACCGGTCGCGGAACGGCTTGCCGATCCCCTTGAACCCTTCCGGCCACACACCCACGAGCTCGCCGGACGACATGAGCCGCTCCGCGTCCGCGGTGCACGCGAGGGTGCTGCCCTGCTTGCGCGCCAGCGCACCCACCACGGGGAGCTGGAACATCAGGTCGGCGCCGAGCATCCGCAGGTTCCGCTCTGCGGGGTGGTCGTCGTGCAGGGCCACGGCGGTCATCAGGGAGTCCAGCGGGAGCGTGCCCGAGTGGTTGGCCACCACCAGCGCGCCACCGACATCCGGCACGTGGTCCATGCCGATCGTCTCCACGCGGAACCAGCTGCGGTACAGCGGCCGCAGCGCGGGCAGGATGACGTGTTCGGTGAGGTCGAGGTCGAACCCGAACTCGTCGACGGCGTAGTCGCCCTCCAACCGCCTCCGCAGGAAGGCGAGCGACTCGGCGAGCGCCTCCTCCCAGGCGTTCTCGGGTTCCGCCTCGCGCGGCACCTCGTCGGCATCACCCCACGTCCGCCGACGATCATCGGCGCGCAGTGGGATCACCCGGGCTTCGGCCATCGGGGCTCGCTCCTCCTCGGCGCGAGGGCCGGTGGTGCTGTGCGCGGCGCGGCGGCGGGGCGTCATCGCAGCATCCTCATCCCTGGTTCCTCGTCACCGCAGCGCCCTCGCGGCGGCGAGCACGCCCCGCTCGAGCGTGGCGAACCGCTCTGGGTCCACCACGGGACGCAGCCCCCGCCCGCGGACGTAGTCGTCGAAGGCCTGCACCGTGGTCCAGCGCGGGGTGAAGCCGAACTGCCGGCGCAGCCTGCGGTTGTCCACCACGCGACCGAAGTTGAGCAGCCGCATCTGCTCCGGTGAGAAGTCGACGAGCCGGGCGCCACGGAACAACCTGCTCACCGGGCCGACGATGGGGCTCGGTACCGGGATCGGCACCCGGCCCGCCCGGCGGATCGCCTGCGAGAGCAGCAGCACGCCGTCCGCGGCGACGTTGAAGACGCCCGGGACGTCCTCGCTGGCCGCGCGTTCGAGCACCGCGAGCCCGTCCTCCTCGTGCAACAGCTGCACGCGCGCGTCGTAACCGAGCACGATCGGGACGGCGGGCAGCGCGAAGTACCGGGTGAAGACGGTGTCGATACGCGGACCGATGAAGTTCGAGAACCGCAGCGTGGTGACCGACACGTCGGGGCGCCTGCGCGCGAAGCCGCGCAGGTAGCCCTCGATCTCGACCGCGTCCTTGGCGTACCCGCCGGAAGGCAGGTCTTTCGGTGTCATGGTCTCGTCGAACAGCGCCGGGTCGCGCGAGCTCGACCCGTACACCGCCGTGGTGGACTTGAGCACCATGCGCCGCACCGACGGCGCCTTCTGGCACGCGGCGAGCAGCTGCATCGTGCCGATGACGTTCATCTCCTTCATCGCCACCCGGCCCCCGGACGAGCCCGGGTTGGCGGAGAGCGAGGCGTGGACGACGGTGTCGACCGACGCGGTGGAGATGACCTTCGAGATCAGCGGGTTGCGGATGTCGGCGCGGACGAACTCGGCCCGCCCCATGCGGCGGAGCAGATCCCGCGGGGGCGGCACGGTGTCCACCCCGAGCACCCGGTCGATGTCCGGGTTCTGCGCGAGTCGAGCGGCGAGATGGCCACCGAGGAACCGGCTGACCCCGGTGACGAGCACGACGGATGGCGGCACGGCCCTACCCCAGGAACGCAAATGGATGCGGCGAGTGACCGATGGTAGACCGCCCGCGGCGGGAGTGCGGCTACGAGTTCGCCGGAGTGAGCGGACGCACCGCAGGTAAACGCAGTCCCGGGCGCGCCGTCACGCTGCGCCCGGGACGCGTGGTCACTTGCCGAGCTTGCGCCGCTGCACGCGGGTGCGGCGGAGGAGCTTGCGGTGCTTCTTCTTCGACATCCGCTTGCGGCGCTTCTTGATGACGGAGCCCATACGTGGCGGCCCTTCCTGTCGGGACGCGGCCCGGGGGCGGGCCACTGATCGTGCGGTGGAGGCGCGGCCGGCCGGGCGCAGCGCGACGGGCGTGCGCGGCCGGGCGATGACCGAGGACCTACTCTACCGGGGGTTCTCGGGCCGGGAGCGCCCCCGGGGTTCTACGACAGCCGGCACCGACCTCAGCCGGCGTCGAAGTAGGCGCTACGGAGGTACTCCTCCACCGCGTTCTTCGGTACGCGGAACGAACGCCCGACCCGGGCGGCGGGCAGCTCCCCGCCGTGGACGAGCCGGTACACGGTCATCTTCGACACCCGCATCGTGGCCGCGACCTCGGCGACCGTCAGGAACTGCACCTGCGAGAGGTGAATCTCCGAAGGCTCGGACTGCATCCGATCACCGCTTCCGTGGTCGCATCGGCCGTCCGGGCTCCCGTGCCCGGGACGGCGTCGATGTTCCGAATGAGCTTAGCGGTGCGGATGTGACGTGATCGAGGGGAGTGCTGCGCAGGAGAGTGGCCGGAGGCGGCGCGTCCGGGTGATTCCGCTGCCCCGTTCGGGGCAGCCCCCGTCAGCGGGCCGCTTTACCCAGCTCGACCGACCGGTCGCGAGCCGCCTCGATCGCCGCGATCAGGGCGGCCCGCACCCCGTGGCGCTCGAGCTCGCGGATGGCCGCGATCGTGGTGCCGGCGGGCGAGGTGACCGCCTCGCGCAGGATCACCGGGTGGTCGGTGGACTCGCGCAGCATCCTCGCCGCCCCGAACGCCGACTGCACGATGAGGTCGGCGGCGACGGCGCGGGGCAGGCCGAGCAGTATCCCCGCGTCGATCATCGCCTCGACGAGGAAGAAGAAGTACGCCGGCCCGGACCCGGACAGCGCCGTCACCGCGTCCTGCTGCGACTCCGGAAGCCGCACGACCCGCCCCACCGAGGACAGCATCTTCTCCACGGCGGTCAGCTGCTCGTCGGTGGCGTGCGTGCCCGGCGAGACCGCGCTCATCGCCTCACCCACCAGCATCGGCGTGTTCGGCATCACCCGTACGACGGGTGTGCCGGCCGGGAGGGCGCCCTCGAACAGGGCCGTCGGGAGCCCCGCGCAGAGCGACACCACGAGGGTGCCGGGACGCAGCGCCGGTGCGAGCTCGGTGAGGATCGGCGCGATGTCCTGCGGCTTGACGGCCAGCACGACCATGTCGGAACGCCCGGCCGCCGTCGCCACGTCGACCGACTCGACCCCGAGCCGGGAGGTCAGCTCGGCGGCCCGCTCCGGGTGCCGCTCGGTGAACACGAGGTCGTCGGCGGCGCGCCCGCCGGCGAGCAGCCCGGCCAGCAGCGCCTCACCGATCTTCCCCGCCCCGAGCACAGCGATCCGTGTCATGGCTGGGAACGGTAGTCGCCCCCGGGGGGCGAGAGCGGGGACAGGGCCAGTTGGCGAGCCTGGCAGACCAGCCGGCCGGCCGCGTCGACGACCGTGACGTCCTCGTCGAACCAGTCGCCGGCCACCGCCGCGGACCGCGCCTCGATCCGGAGCCAGCCCGGCGCGGGCCGGCCCCGCAGCAGGGCGGTCAGCTGCACGGTGGGCGCCCAGCCGATGCGCCCGCCGAGGTTGAACACGGTGGGAGCCAGGATGTCCCCGGCGAGCAGGGCGAACAGGACGTCCGTCGGCTCCCCGCGCGGGCGGGCCCAGCCGCGCAACACCGGCGTCCCCTGCTCCCCCCGGGCGAAGGCGAACGTCGGGGTGTCGTAGCGCAGCTCGCAGGCGTTCGCGACACCGAGGGCGACGCCCTGGGTGCGCGGGTCGGTCGCCCCGGGCGTCGGTTCGGCCGGCACGTCGGGCAGGTCGCTCCACCGCACCCCGTCGTCGGTGAGCCGGCCGGCCGTCAGCGTCGCGGCGAGCATGAGCCGTTCGTCCTGCCGCAGCCGCACCGACACCACCGACACCGTCCGGCCGCGCTTGAGCACCTCGGTCTCCAGCTCCACCGGCCCCAGGTCGGGCGCGCGGAGGTAGTCGGCGGAGACGGCGAGCGGGTCGGGCGCCGCACCGGGCGCCTCGGCGTCGATGCGGGCCAGGCCCGCGCGGGCGAGCAGCACCATCAGCAGCCCCCCATGTGCCTTGGAGCCGACCGTGAATCGGCTACCCAGCTCGGCGGCGAAGCGGCCGTCGCCGAGCGCGGTCAGGCCGATCGCGTCCCGGAACGGTGTCTCGGCGTCGGCGGTAGCGGCGGATGGGAGCACGGAACAGACGTATCACCCAGCACGCCGTCGCGCGCGGCCGGTGTGATCGGCGTCTACCGCACGGGCAGCGCGGGCGGGTGGGCCGTGGGCTGCAGGTGCAGCCGGGCGAACAGCAACGACTCGGCGAGCAACGCCGCGCGTTCCGGCCGGGTGCGGCAGCGTCGCGTGCTGATCTCGACGACCACGACGCCCCCGTAACCGGACGCTGTGAGGCGCTCGCAGACCTCGGCGCACGGCTGCCCACCACGTCCCGGCACGAGGTGCTCGTCGCGTGGGGCGCCGCTGCCGTCGGCCAGGTGGACGTGCGTGAGCGCCGCGCCCATGCGGTCGAGCATGGCGAGCGCGTCGACACCCGAGGCCGCGGTGTGCGAGAGGTCGAGCGTGTAGTGCGCGTGGCCGACCTCGGTGGGGTCGAACCCGGGGCTGTACGGCACGGTGCGCACCCCGGACCGCGTGATCGGGAACATGTTCTCCACGGCGAGCGCGACCCCGGCGTGCTCACCCGCCCGCGCGACCTCGTCGGAGAACTGCGCGGCGTACCGGCGCTGCCAGCGGAACGGCGGGTGCAGCACCACCGTGCGGCAGTCGAGCGTGGCGGCGGCCGCGACCGAGCGCCGGATCCGGCCGATCGGGTCGGCACTCCACACCCGCTGCGTGACGGCCAGGCAGGGCGCGTGGATGGCCAGCACCGGTATCCCGAACCGCTCCGCGAGCCGCGCGACCGCAGCGACGTCCTGGCTGATCGGGTCGGTCCAGACCATCAGCTCGACGCCGTCGTACCCCAGCTCGGCGGCGAGCTCGAACGCCACCCGGGCCGACTCGGGGTAGACCGAGGCGGTGGAGAGCGCGACCGGCGGAGCCGGTGACTGCCCGGGCGGCACCGGGGTCATCTCCCGAGCAACACGAGGATGGCCGGGGAGACGGTGAGGAGCAGGCCCACGAGCACGGCGAACAGCGTGGTGCGCAGATCACTGCTACGCAGCAACGCCCGGACCACCACGACGAGGCCGACGGTGACGAGCACGGCCGCGGCCAGCGCCACCACCGGCAGGTCCCGCCAGAGGAAGCGGAACCCGACCCACAGCGCGGCGCCGCCGATCGCGCCCGCGATCCACTGCGCGATCACGGCAGCCCACGCCGGCCCCCCGCCAGCCTGCTCCTTCTCCTCGGTCTGGGCGGAGCGGCGGCGGGTGGGCACCTCGTCGTCGTCACCGGGGGCGAAGAAGCCGGTGGGCTCCTCGACCCCGTTGCGGTCGAGCCCGGCCGGGTAGTCGGCCCGGTAGTAGTCGTCGTCCTCGTCGTCCTCGTCGTCGAAGGACATCGGCGCCGCGGCCTGGGTGGCCGGACCGCCGTCGTCGCCGCGGCGCATGCCGTCCGCGCGGTTCTGGCGCCACGCATCCGCACCGGCGGGTGGGCCACCGATCATCGTGGGCCGGCCGTCGTCCGGCTCGAGCTCGTCGTCCGGCTCGAGCGGGCGACGCCTGCCCTGGACGCGGTTCTGGTGCCAGTCCTCCGCGCCGACCGGCGCCGCACCGACCATCGTGGACGGGCCGGCGTCGTCGTCGAGATCGTCCGGCTCCGGTTCCGGCCGCCTGCGCTGCTGGATGCGGCTGGTGGCGGCCGGATCGGCGTTCCGGCCGCGGCGGACGTGGGGCATCTGCTCGGTGGCGAGCTGCTCGTCGGGCCCGCCGCCCGGCGCGGCCTCGGGCTCCGGCGCGTCCCACGACCGCGGCGCCCGGGAACGTGGCTCCCGGCCCCGGGGTTCACGGCCGTTCGGGGGCGGCTCGGCGCCGCGGGGGTCCCACGCGGGTGCCTCCCGCTCCCGGGACCGGCGGGGCGGCTCCTCACGGGCCTCCCACGCCGGGGCGGCCTCACGGGCCTCCCAGGGCGCCTCCCCCCGCTCCTCGGGCGCCCGCCGTGCAGCACGTCGCGGCGGCGCCTCGCGCGGCTCCGGGTCGGCGTAGCGCGGATCGGGGTCGGCGTAGCGCGGATCGGGGTCGGCGTAGCGGGGTTCCGGGTCGGCGTACCGCGAGTCGGGCTCCGGGTACCGGGGTTCCGGCTCGGCGTAGCGCGGCTCGGGCTCAGCGTAGCGGGCCTCGCGTGCGGGCCCGGGGTCCCACTGCTCCTGCGCCGGACGTGCGTCCCGACCCGGCGCGTCGCGCCGCCCGCCGTCCCACGAGCCCTGGTCGTCCCACTGCCCGCCGTCCCAGCGCTCGGCCGCCCAGTCGTCGGACCCGGGCTCGTCCGCGCCCCAGGGATCGGGCGCCCGCTGCTCGGGTGCTCTCCGCTCGGGCGCCCGCTGCTCGGCGGCCCAGTCGGGCTCGCCGCCCGCCCGGCGCCTGCCTCCGGGCTCCCGCTGCACCGGCGGGGGCGGGGGTGGAAGCGGGGGCTCCGGTGCGGTGCGGCGCGGCTCCCGGGGTGGCTCCGACGGCCACTCCGAGGGCTCGGCGGCCGGAGGGGCGTAGCCCTCCTCGTCCGGCTCGTCGGCTTCCCGCCGGCGCCGCCGACGAGCGCCGGACACACTGCCGTCGCCGTGCGCGGCGAGCAGCTCGGCGACAGTGCGCTGACGTGGGTGGTCGGTCTCGGAGCTCATCCAGTACACCGTGCCTCGTACGTCGTCAAGCGTCCAAGCCGTTCGGGCGCGTCCTGCGCCGAGCGGTCGATCTGGGCCGTCCCATCGAGCGTGTCGAGCCTTCTCAGGATCACTCCTTCCCGCAGGGCCCACGGGCAGATCTCGAGCTGCGGCACCCGCAGCGCCCGCATCGCGGCCTCCGCGACGAGCGCGCCGGCGGCGAGCTGGTGGGCGCGGCTCGCGCTGACGCCCTCCAGCTCGGCGAGGTCCGCCGACGACATCCGGGTGACGAACGCGGCCAGCTGCCGGAGGCCGACGTCGGTGAGGGTGCGCCGGACCCGCGGCCCCGCACCGGACGGCGCAGCCCCGGTGAGACGGGCGAGGGACCGGAACGTCTTCGAGGTGCCGACGGCGAGGTCGGGCGGGCCCGACCGGCGCAGCTCGCGGCCCACCGGGGCCAGCTCGGCGTCGAGGCGCTCGCGCAGCTCCTCGATCTCCCGGCGTGCGGGCGGGTCGGACCTGAAGCGTTCGCGGGTGAGCCGGGCCGCGCCCAGTGGCAGGGACGCGGCGACGGCCGGTTGCTCGTCGAGCCCGGCGGCCAGTTCCAGCGAGCCGCCGCCGATGTCGAGCACGAGCAGCCGCCCGGCCGACCACCCGTACCAGCGGCGCACCGCCAGGAAGGTGTAGCGGGCCTCGTCCTCGCCCGGCAGCACCTCCAGGGCGACCCCGGTACGCGCCCGCACGCGCTCCAGCACGGCCGCCGAGTTGGTGGCGTCGCGCAGCGCCGAGGTGGCGAACGCGATCAGGTCGTCGCACCCGGCGGCCGCGGCGGCCGTGCCGGCCCGCTGGACGGCCCGGACGAGGGCGTCCGACCCGGCGGCGGTGAGCGCGCCGGTGGCGTCGAGGTGCTCCGTGAGCCGCAGCTCCGTCTTGTCGGACGTCATGGGCGTGGGGTGGCCACCCCGATGCGCGTCCACCACGAGCAGGTGGACGGTGTTGGAACCGACGTCGAGCACACCGAGGCGCACGCGATCAGGCTACTGCGTGCACGTGACGCTCCTGTGACCTAGCCGGTTGTGACGTGCGGCAGGACCGTCCCGACCTGCCTCGATCCACGAGTTGTCCACATGCCCACACCGTTGTCCACAGGATCGGCGCGATCGGCCCGCGAGGGCGCGGCGTCTGGGACGATTGCCGCATGGCCGGGGACGAAGAGCTCGAGCGCACGGTGCGGAAGCTGGCGATCGACCACGCCGAGACGCGCTGGCTCGCGCTCCGCCTGGACGACGATGCCAAGGAGATCCGCCAGGAGCTCCGGACGATGCGCGCCGAGCAGAACGCCCGGTTCGACGCGATCGATGGCCGGATCCACCAGCACGGGCTGGAGCTGCAAGAACATGGGGGTCGGTTCGGGTCGGTCGATACCCAGCTCCGCACGCTCACGCAGATGGTCGGGCAGGTGCTGGAGCGGCTCCCCGAAAAGCCGCGCAGCTGACCGGGAAAGAGGCAGTCAGCCGACGAGGAGCATGCGCCACCGAAGGAGCCGTCACCAGCGCGCCACGCCGGACGTGGGTCACCGTGTTCGTTCCAGGTACGAGGTGGTGCCGCGCTCGAGCGAGTCCAGCGCCCGGGCGCTACGACTCGAACTTGTACCCCAGGCCGCGCACCGTCACGAGGTGGCGCGGGGCGGACGGGTCGGATTCGACCTTCGAGCGCAGCCGCTTGACGTGAACGTCGAGGGTCTTCGTGTCGCCCACGTAGTCGGCGCCCCACACGCGGTCGATCAGCTGCCCGCGGGTGAGCACGCGGCCGACGTTGCGCAGCAGGTACTCCAGCAGGTCGAACTCCTTGAGCGGCAACGCGACGTCGGCGCCGCTCACCGAGACGACGTGCCGCTCGACGTCCATCCGCACCGGGCCCGCCTCGAGCACGCCGGGCTGGCCGTCGGTCTCCGCTCCGGCCTCACCGCCGCGACGCAGCACCGCGCGGACGCGCGCGATGAGCTCGCGGGCCGAGTACGGCTTCGTCACGTAGTCGTCGGCGCCCAGTTCTAGGCCGACCACCTTGTCGATCTCGCTGTCCCGGGCCGTCACCATGATCACCGGGACGGCGGAGCGGGTGCGGAGGGCCTTGCAGACGTCGGTGCCGCTCATGCCGGGGAGCATGAGGTCGAGCAGCACGATGTCGGCACCGTTGCGGTCGAACTCCTCGAGCGCGTCCTGCCCGGTGGCGGCGACGGCCGTGGTGAAGCCCTCCTTGCGCAGCAGGAAAGCGAGCGGGTCGGCGAAGGACTCCTCGTCCTCGACGATGAGCACCCTTGTCATGGATCTCCTCACCTCACCCGACGCGGTCGGGTACGTCGGCGGGCCGGCTCGTGGGGGCGGCCTGCCCGTGGTCGGACGCCGGGGCCGGCGCGGGGTCTGCGAGTTCCGTGCCCGGCTCGACGTGCACGGGCAGGCGCATCGTGAACGTCGAGCCGGTGCCGGGGCTGCTCCACAGCCGCACCTCGCCGCCGTGGTTCGCGAGCACGTGCTTGACGATCGCCAGGCCGAGGCCGGTGCCGCCGGTGGCGCGGGAACGGGCCGGGTCGACGCGGAAGAAGCGCTCGAACACGCGCTTCTGGTGCTCCGGCGCGATACCGATCCCCCGGTCCGTGACGGCGATCTCCACCCAGGTACCGCAGCGCCGGCGCGACACCGACACCGCCGAGTCGGCCGGCGAGTACGCGATGGCGTTCTCGACCAGGTTGGACAGGGCGGTGACCAGCAACGTCAGGTCACCGTCGACCTCGAGCCCGGTGGGCCGGTCCACGATGATCTCGATGCCGGCCGATTCCGCCGAGAGCCGCGACCGGGCCAGCGCCTCCTGCACGACCTCGTCGACGTCCACGACCTGCAGCTCCGGCAGGCGTTCCGCGCCGGTCAGCCGGGAGAGCGCGATCAGCTCGGTGACGAGGTTGCCCAGCCGGCTGGCCTCGTTGAGGATCTTCGTGCCGAACCGGCGGACCTCGGCCGGGTCGTCGGCCGCGTCGAGCACGGCCTCGGCGAGCAACCCGACGGCGCCCACGGGTGTCTTCAGCTCGTGGCTGACGTTCGCGACGAAGTCGCGCCGGGTGGCCTCCAGCCGCACCGCCTCGGACGTGTCGGCCGCCTCGACCATGCTGTAGCCGCCGCCCAGCGGGCGCACGTGGGCGAGCACGGCCGCGGGCTGGCGGCCGCGGTGGTCGAGCGGGGAGAGGTCGACGTCCACGGTGGTGCCCCCGTGGAGCACCTGCTGGCTGGCCGTGGCCGCGCGCGCGTCGGGGAGGCCACCGTGCACCACGCCGAGATCGGCCGCGCGGGGGTTGTGCAGCACGACGTCGCCGCCGCTGTCGAGCACGGCGAGACCCTCGTTCGTGGACCGGAAGACCCGCTCCAACAGGTCGGCGAACGGGGGGCCGGGCGCGGGGGCGGGCGGCGCCGGGACGGGTTCCTCCCGCCGGCGCCCCCAACGGAGCCCGAGCAGGAGGCCGAGTGCGAGCGCACCAGCCGCGATCGCCACGCAGAGCAGCGCGTCCACGAGCGCATGGTAGGCAGGCCGACCACCGACAAGGCCAGCTCGAGAGGCCCGTCGTGACGTGCCTGACGTCTCAGAACGGGTGAATTCCCCGGCCGTTCACGCCCCGTTCACCCGGGCGGGTGAGGAGACGCCCCGCTGCACGCCGTCGGCCCGCAGGGCTCGCCGGGGCGGAGCGGGGCAGAACTACCGCCCCTGGGCCGCCACTGCCGCCGCGGCGGCCACCGCCGCCTCCGGGTCGAGGTACCGCCCGCCCGGCACCGTCGGCCGCAGCTCGTCGTCCAGCTCGTAGAGCAGCGGGATCCCGGTGGGGATGTTCAGGCCGACGATCTCCTCGTCGGAGATCCGGTCGAGGTGCTTCACCAGCGCACGCAGCGAGTTGCCGTGCGCGGCGAGCAGCACGGTGCTGCCGGAGCGCAGGTCGGGCACGATCGCCGACTCCCAGTACGGCAGGAACCGCGCGACGACGTCGGCGAGGCACTCCGTGCGCGGCACCTCACCGGCCGCGTAGCGGGGGTCGCCCTCCTGGTCGTACTCCGATCCGGTCCCGATGGGCGGCGGCGGCACGTCGTACGAGCGGCGCCACTGCATGAACTGCGCCTCGCCGAACTCCTCGAGCGTCTGCTTCTTGTCCTTGCCCTGCAGCGCGCCGTAGTGCCGCTCGTTGAGCCGCCAGTCCCGCCGGACGGGGATCCAGTGCCGGTCGCACGCGTCCAGGGCGAGGTTCGCGGTGGAGATCGCGCGCCTGAGCACGGACGTGTGCACGACGTCGGGCAGCAGGCCGGCTTCGCCCATCAGCTCGCCACCGCGGCGGGCCTCCTGCTCCCCGGTCTCGGACAGCGGCACGTCCACCCACCCGGTGAACAGGTTCTCCGCGTTCCACACGCTCTGCCCGTGCCGCAGCAGCACCAGTGTTCCCATGCACCCAACTCTGCCAGGCGGGGTGCGGCCGTCGGCCGGCCCCGTCAGCTGGGCACCGTCAGGCTGCGCAGCGACGACTCGAACACGGGCCCGTACCCGTCCCACGTGTCCGCGAGCGCGGTGCCGGTGACCACGACGGTCTCGCCGCCGCCGTGCAGGGCCATCAGCTGCAGGTTGCGCAGTGCGAGGCCGGTCCTCGGGTCCTGGTAGGTGCCGCCGAGCAGGTGCGCGGCCGAGCCGTCGGGCAGCGTCACGGGCTCGTCCGCGGTGGGCAGGTAGCCCGCGAGCGCGCGCACCTCCTGCCGCGCAGCGCCGACGATGCCCGGAAGGTCGGTGCTCGCCGGCACGACGATCACGTTGATGTTCGCGCGGAACCGTCCACCGGCTGCCTGCGACACCAGCGGGTCGGCGAAGACCACGGCGGTGCCCTGCACCCCGCTCGTGTCCACCGTCCAACCCGGCGGGGGGACGACGTCGAAGCGGCTCAGCGCGTCGCGGAACGCGGGGCCGGGCGGGCGCGGGGACGGGTGGGCGGTGGCGGCAGGGTCCGCGGCGGGCGCACCCGGCACCGCGACGGTGCACGCCGCCACGCTCACCACGCCGGCCAGCACGGCCGCGACACCGATCGCCCGGACACCCATGCCGTCTCCCTCGAGGGGCCGCCGTGGTCAGCCTGGCAGGAGGTCGCGCGGGTCGCCCCCGGCAACACCCAGTCCGCTGAGCACCGCCCGGGTGATCTCACGCAGCTGCTCCACCTGCTCGGGGGTCAGCCGGTCGAAGACGTGCCGGCGGACCGTGCGCACGTGGCCGGGGGCCGCGGCGGCGAGCGCGGCGAAGCCTTCCTCGGTGAGCTGCGCGAACGTGCTGCGCCGGTCGTCGGGACACGGCTTGCGCCGCACCCAGCCCTTGCACTCCAGCCGGGCGACCGCGTGCGAGAGCCGGCTCTGCGAGCTCTGGGTGATGGCCGCGAGCTCGCTCATCCGCAGAGTGCGGTCCGGCGCGTCGGACAGCATGGCCAGGATCTGGTAGTAGGCGTGCGGCATCCCGGCGTCGCGCTGGAGCTGGCGGTCCAGCGCTCCCTCCAGGAGGGTGGTGGCCGCGACGTAGGAGAGCCATGTCTCCAGCTCATCGGGTTCAAGCCACCGGGTCTCGTCACCACTCACGACCCAAGGATAACCGAAACTTGAACATTCATGAGTCGATGTCTATCCTACGGTTGAACTCTCAACCACTGGAGGGGCCATGCCGGTCCAACGGCTCAACCACGCCGTCCTGTACGTCCGCGACGTCGACCGCAGCGTCGCGTTCTACACAGGAGCCATGGGCTTCCGCGTCGTTCACTCGATGCCGGGCCGCGGCGCGTTCCTGCAGGCGGCCGGCTCCACGAACGACCACGACCTCGCCCTCTTCGCGATCGGTGCCGACGCCGGCGACTCCGCGGCGGGGCGCTCGACGGTGGGGCTCTACCACCTCGCCTGGGAGGTCGACACGCTCGCCGAGCTCAGGCGCCTCGCCGGCGTCCTGAAGGAACACGGGGCGCTCGTCGGCGCGTCCGACCACGGCACCACGAAGGCGCTGTACGCCCACGACCCGGACGGTCTCGAGTTCGAGGTGTGCTGGCTGGTGCCCGCCGACCGGATCGGGCCCGACGTGGAGGCGAAGACCGCCCCGCTCGACCTCGACGCGGCGATCGCGGAGTACGGCGAACGGACCCGCGGCGGCGTCGGCGTTTCCGTCTAGATGCCCCTCGATGCACGGCCATGATCCGAAGTCTCGGTTGCCCATGGCTGTCCCCACGACCATGGACGCCCGATACTTCGTATCTTGGCGGGGAAGATCGCGAGTATCGGTTGGCCCGACACCCCGTACGAGGAGCGTCTAGGCGGAGATGTCCATCCGGTAGCCCTCGCGGGCGGAGAAGCGAGCCGTGACGCTGAAGCGGTCGGCCCGCACGAGCGTCTGGCGCCACTCGACGGGCCGGTCCCCGGCGCAGCCCAGCCGGTCGATCGCGAACGCCGCGACGCCGTCGGGGATCGCGAGGAGCTCGCGCTCGGCCTCGCCGGGCAGGACCGCCCGAACCCGCTCGCTCCCACCGGTGACGTACACGCCGCAGCGGGACTCGTAGACCGTGTAGAGGGCGGTCCTCCCGAAGTCGACGTCCAGCAGCGGGGCGGCGAGCATCTCCGGCAACCAGACCCGGTCGACGGCGAGCGGCTCCGCGTCGGCGAGGCGCAACCGCTCCAGGTGCACCAGCGGCGTGGACTCCTCCAGGCCGAGCTTCGCCGCCACCACGCCGTCGGCGCGGACGTCGAGCGTGCGCACCACGCTGCGCTGTACCTGCCCGGCCGCCTCCACGGCCGAGAAGAGGCTGAAGATCTCCCCGAGCGGCTGCTCGATCTCCGCGGGCTCGGCACGGCGCGGGGTACGCCCGCGACCGGCGATGACCAGCCCCTCGTCGCGCAGCCTGCGCACCGCCTCGCGCACGGTGTGGCGGCTCACGCCGTACTCGGCGACCAGGGCCAGCTCGCCCGGGAAGCTGGCGGCGAAGTCGTCCTGGTCGAGCCGGCGGCGCAGGTCGGCGAGCAGCTGCGCCCAGAGCGGCTCGACGGCGAGTCGGTCGAGGATGCTGGCGGTCATCGGTGGGGAGCTCCCGTCGGTCCGGTGCTGCGGTGGGCGCATCTCGCCTGCAGCGGGCCGCGAGAGCGCGGCGTCAGCAGGCCGGGTGCGGGCGACACCGGCGGTCGTCGACCGAGAGCTGGTCGGCCCCGATCAGGCAGACGCGGAACGCGCGCCGCTGCGGGAGGAGCTCACCGACCATGCAGCCAGTGCACCAGAGCCACCGGCGGGGAGCAACCACGTGTGGCGCAGCTAGCGGTCCCCGGCCGCCGCGCGGAGCCGGTGGGACAGCTGCTGGAGGGTCTCGCGCAGCTCGACGACCTCGATGCGGCTGAGGCCGACGGCGGCACCGACGTTCACCTGCGCCTGCGCGACCCGCGCCTCCAGCTCACGGCCCGCCGCGGTGAGCGAGACGAGCACCGAGCGCTCGTCCCCGACCTGCCGGGTGCGGGTGATCAGCCCGGCGGCCTCCAGCCGCTTCAGCAACGGTGAGAGCGTGCCGGTCTCCAGCTGCAGCGCCTGCCCGATCCCGGTGACCGTGGACTCGCCCCGCTCCCACAGCACGAGCAGCACGAGGTACTGGGGATAGGTGAGATCGAGGGCTTCGAGCATCGGGCGGTAGCAGCTCGTCATCGCCCGGGACGCGGCGTAGAGGGCGAAGCACAGCTGCTCGTCGAGTGGGGTCGACCGCACCGGTCCCGCCTGCGCCATCCGCACACCGTAGGACTCCTCACCGGGGCACCTCCAGCCGCACGACCGGCGGGTCGGCCAGTTCCCCTGCGGCAGGATCGCGGCATGCAGAGACGACCGCACGTCGACCTGCGGACCGCGGCCGAGCTCGGCCTCGCGCACTGGTTCTTCGGCAACCTGTACGAGGAGGTGGTGCGGATGCCGGCACGCATCGCCGACCAGCCGCCCACCGGCGGCGCCTTCGCGCCGGGCAGCCCGGTCCGCTACTACGTCCCGGCGGCGCCCGTCACCCTCGCGACGACGCTCGCCTGCGTCGCCACCGGGTGGCACCGGCGCGCCGACCGTCCCGCCCTCACGGCCGCCGCCCTGCTGACCGCGACGGGTGCGGTCCTGACCGGTCATCTGGTGCGGTCGGTGAACCTCCCGTTGCTCGACGCGGCTCGCCGGCCCGCGGATCCGGCGGAACGGCGGCGGCTCGTCGGGCACTGGCACCGCGTCAACCGCGTCCGGTTGGTCGCGGTCGCCGCGGCGGTCGTCGCCCTCCGCGCCGGCCGCCGGGGGTAGGTCTCCGGAAAGCGGGTGCCGCGGACCGCACCGGCGGTGATCCTGTCCGGATGGGCGCGGTCGGCGACGTGGTGTTCGACTGCCGGCATCCGGCATCGCTCGCGCGGTTCTGGGCGGCCGCTCTCGACGGCTACCGGGTCGCCCCGTACGGCGAGGCGGAGCTGACGCGGCTGCTGACGATGGGCGTCGACGACCCGGAGGACGACCCGTCGGTGCTGGTGGAGCCGCTCGCGGGCAGCGGGCCGAGGCTGTTCTTCACCCGCGTGCCCGAGCCGAAGACGGTGAAGAACCGCGTGCACCTCGACCTGCGCACCGCCGACGTCGCGGCCGAGGCGGAACGTCTCGTCGGGCTCGGCGCCCGCGTGCTGGCGGAGGTCGACGACCGGGTGGTGCTGACCGACCGCGAAGGCGGCGAGTTCCGCGTCCTCCCGACTACCTGAGGGAACGAGCGGCCAGGATCTCGCGGATCTCCGCGGTGTCCTCGTCGGCGTACCGGTCGAGGGTGGCCCCGAGGTCGACCAGCTCCGCGTGGCTCGAGTACCGGCTCAGCTCGGCCACGAGCCGGTCGTCGGGCGCGCCCGCCGGGCGGCCGAGCGCGCGGACCGTCACCGAGATCGAGATCCGCGCCGACGCGCGCACCCGCTCCGATCGGAACGAGGCGCGGGACGCCACACTGAACCGGGCCATGACCCACTGTGCGCCCGGTCACACCCCGGCACAAGCGGTAGGGTGAACCGGTGATCGCCGGAAGAGTCAGGTGGCGCGGGCCGTCCGCCTGACGGCCCTGCCCCTCCTCAGATGCGGAGCCGTCTCCGGACGGTTGATCTGCCCGCCGGCCGGAGGCCGCTCCCGGAACCCGGGATCCCTCCAGTGCACGAGAACACCCCTTCCGTCTCGTGGCGGGACGGTGGCGTCCTGCGGCGAGCGCGTTGGCTCACCGCCGACGACCGCCGACCGCCCACCTCCGTCCACGTCGTCGGGGACGACCTGACCGCCGACCGCGCCTGCCGGCTCGCCGCCGACGGCGCCGGCCTGCTGTGGCGCGGCGACTTCCACAACGCGCGCGCCCTGCTCGACGCGATGGCGCGCCGCATCGACCGCGCCGTGGACCGGCGCCGACCACTGCCGCCCGCCGCGGAGTTCCACCGGCAGCGGCAGCACCGCGCGCACCGCGCCCGGCTGCTGGGCTCCGTCCTGGTCGAGCTCGCCGCCGGCCACGTCCTCGGCCTCCGCAGGGCACCCGACGTGGCCGCGGCCTGCGGGGAGGTCTTCGGGCCGTCCGACGGGACGGCGGTGCTGGCGTTGCGCGAGCTGATCGGTGTGCGGAGCGCCCATGAGTGGCGCCGCACGGGCATCCCGGTGCCGGCGCTCGGGGCGCGCATCCACCCGCATCACGGCGTCTTCGCGCCCACCCGCACCGACTACGTCGACCTGGTCGCGCAGGCCCCCCTCCGTCCGGTGCGGACGGCGTTCGACATCGGCACCGGCACGGGTGTGCTGGCCGCGCTCCTGCTGCACCGGGGGGTGCCGACGGTGGTGGCCACCGACGTGGAGCCGCGCGCGGTCGCATGCGCCCAGGAGAACCTGAACCGCCTCGGGTTCGCCGGGCGCTCGACCGTGCTGCGGCGCACCCCGTTCCCGCCCGGCCGCGCGGACCTCGTTGTGTGCAATCCGCCCTGGATACCGGGCACTCCGACGTCGTCGCTCGAGGCGGGCGTCTACGACCGGCGCGGCACGATGCTCTCCGCGTTCGTCCGCGGGCTGCCCGACCACCTGACGGAGCGGGGCGAGGCGTGGCTCGTCGTGTCGGACCTGGCCGAGCTGCTCGGCCTCCGCGATCCCGGCACGCTGCCGGCACTCGTCTCGGCCGCAGGGCTGGCGGTACGGGAACGACTCGCGGCGCCGCCGACGACCCTGCGCCTACCCGACGACGACCCGCTCGCCCACCTGCGCAGCCGGGAGACGATCGCGCTGTGGCGGCTGGGCTTCCGGGGGCAGGCGTGATGTTCATGTGTGCGGATCTGTCGGTGCCCGCCGGTAGTACGTACACCGTGTCCGAGAACAGGGATTCGGCCAGGGAGCCGGAGGAGCTGAGCCGGCTGTTCGTGGAGCGGGTCAACGCCCATGACGTCGAGGGCCTGGTGGCGCTGTACGAGAGCGACGCGGTGCTGGCCACACCCGAGGGCGGCGTGGTGCGCGGTGAGGCCGGGATCCGCCGGTTCTACGCCGCCCTCGTCGCGTCGGCACCACGGTTCACCCCGGGCGAGCAGCACCCGGCGTTGCGGATCGGAGAGCTGGCCCTCACCTCCACCCGGCTGCCCGGGGGCGCCGGCGCCACGGCGGAGGTGGCGCGGCGGCAGCCCGATGGCACGTGGCGCTGGATCCTGGATCGACCGAACGTCACGTGAGCGGCCGGCCGGCGCTCAGCTGGGCGCCGCCTCCCGGGCCCGCAGGTCCTTGCGAAGGATCTTGCCCGACGCCGACTTCGGGATCTGGTCGATGAACTCGACCACCCGCACCTTCTTGTGCGGGGCGATCCGCTCCGCGACGAACGCCATCACCTCGTCGGCGGTGAGGTCGGTGCCGTCCGCCTGGCGCACGACGTACGCCTTCGGCACCTCCTCGCCCGCGGCATCGCGTACCCCGATGACCGCCGCGTCGGCGATCTTGTCGTGCGTCAGGAGCAGCGCCTCGAGCTCGGCCGGTGGCACCTGGTAGCCCTTGTACTTGATCAGCTCCTTGACCCGGTCGACGATCGTGAACACGCCCTCCTCGGTGACCGTGGCGACGTCGCCGGTGTGCAGGTAGCCCTCGGCGTCGAGGGTGATGGCCGTGGCCTCCGGGTTGTTGAGGTAGCCGGACATGACGTTCGGGCCCTTGACCCAGAGCTCGCCGCGCCCGCCGGGCCCGACCTCCTGGCCGGTCTCCGGGTCCACGAGCTTGGACACGACGTTGGGGATGGCGTAGCCGCAGCTGTCGAGGTCCAGGTCGGGGCGGTCGTCCGGCATGCAGTGGCTGACCGGGGAGAGCTCGGTCATCCCGTAGCCCTGCAGGACGGTGCACCCGAGGCGCTTGGCGACGGCGTGGCCGAGCTCGGCGTCGAGCGGGGCGGCCCCGGAGAAGATCACGTCGATGCAGGAGAGGTCGTACCGGTCGACGATCGGGTGCTTGGCCAGCGCCACCGCCACCGGCGGCGCGATGTACACCCGCCCCACCCGGTACTCGGAGATGACCCGGAGGAACTCCTGCAAGTCGAAGCGCGGCATCGTGACGACCGTGGCCCGGCGGTGCAGGCCCTGGTTCATCATCACGGTCATGCCGTAGATGTGGAAGAACGGCAGCACCGCAAGGATCTTCGTGTCGCTGTCGACGTCGCCCATCGACGCGATCTGCTGGAGGTTGGCCACCAGGTTGCGATGGGTGAGCACCACGCCCTTCGCCCGCCCCGTGGTGCCCGACGAGTAGGGGAGCACTGCCGTGTCGGCACCCGTCACGGTCTGGACCGGCGGCTCCGCGGTGGTGCCGAGCAGGTCGCGCAGGCTCGAGTGGCCCCCAGGAGTCGATGGAGCCCCGTCGAGGACGACGATCGCGTCCGCCGGCAGGCCGACCTCGGCGATCGCCGCCCTGACCCGGTCGAGGAACGGCGACACGGTGAACACGAGCTTCGCGCCCGAGTCGGCGAGCTGGTGGGCGAGCTCACCGGGGGTGTAGAGCGAGTTGATGCTGGTGACGATGGCGTTCGCGCGCAGGATGCCGTGGAAGACGGCCACGTAGTGCGGTGTGTTCGGGGCGAACAGCGCCACGACGTCACCCGCGCCGATGCCCCGCTCCGCCAGGCCCGCAGCGATCTTGCCGACCATGCCCTCCAGCTCGGCGAAGGTGATCGTCGCACCCGACGCGCCGTCGATCACCGCCGGCGCGCCCGCCCGCTCACCGAAGCCGGTGAAGAGGAAGTCGAAGAGTGACACGTCGGGGATCTCGACATCCGGATACGGGCTGCGGACGGGCATGCGGCGCTCCTTCGCGGGTGGCAGTAGCGGGACTCTACCCACCAGTAGGGCTCAATGGTCCAGACCGGAAAGGCGCTCCGACCGGCGGCTTTCACTCGAATGGCCTAACTCGGAAGGGTTGTCTTGATCGTCAGCGCCTGCCAGGGTGAGCGCGCTGGCCTTGGCGAGCCCCACTCGTCCGGCCGGACCGGAGCGGCGTCCCCTCGCCACCCCGGTTGCCACCGGCGTGCGGTGCCCCCGATCGCGCGGCCGACGTGGCGGTTCCAGCGGAGTGGCCCGAGTTCATGACTCCCCCTCAGATCCCGGGCCGCTCCGCCCACCCCCTCCCGCTGCTGCGGGTGTGCGCCGGGCGCGGACGATCCGGCGGGCGAGCAGCCAGAACCCGGCGAGCACGGCGAGCACCGGCAGGAACGGCAGCAGGAACCCGACCACCGCGGCCGTGGCCGAGCCGATCGCGCGCAGTCCGTCCCAGCCCGCGGTGAGGCCGGCGAGGAAGCCGGGTGCCGGTTGCGGGTCCGGCGGCGGCACGGCGATCGGGCCACGCAGGTCGACGGTCAGGGTCGACAGCGCCACCTGGTCCTTCAGCGCGGCGAGCCGGTGGGTGAGGGAGTCGAGATCGGCCTCCCGGCGGGCGAGCTCGGACTCTATCGAGATCACGTCGCCGATGTTCGACGCCTCGGCGAGGAGCCCGCGGACCCGCGCCACGCTCGCGGTCTGGCTGGCCACCCGCGCGTCGAGGTCCACGACCTCCTCCGTGGCGTCCAGCACCTGAGCGCTTCGGTCCACCACGTGGCCGTACCCGGCGACCTCGTCGATGAGCCGGTCGAGCGCGTCGGCCGGGACCCGCAGCACCAGCCAGCTGCCGGTGTCCTCCGACCGCTCCTCCGTGACGAAGCCCCCTGCGCCCGCCACGGCGGTGCGGACCTGCCGGACCGCCGGCACCGGGTCGCCCACCTCGACCGTGAGCTGCGCGGTGCGCACCAACTGCCGCTGCACGCCGCCGAGCGGGACGCCCGATGCCCGCGTGTCGCTCCCACCGGCGTCGGGAGCCACCTCCCCGGCGCCCGTGCTCTCCTTCGCCGACGTGCCGCCACCGATCGCGGGCGCGGGACGCGCCGGGGCGACGGCCATGACGTCGCTCGCGTTCCCACCGGACCCGCCCTGCACGACCGCCAGCGCGGCCACCAGCACCGCGAGCACGACTCCCGACCCGATCAGCACCACCCGGCGCCCCGGTCTCGCCGACACCTTCACCGCCACCGCCTCCTCGCCCTGGTTCCGCCGTCAGGACGGAGGGCCGGGGAACGTCGGTTGGCCGCGGCGGGTCACGATCCCGTCACGAGCTCCTCGCGGGTCAGGTGAAGAGGTGCTCGAAGGCGCGGAGGTTGGCCAGGCTCTCGCCGCGGTCGAGGCGCCAGGCGTGCTCTCGGCGGATCGAGGTGGCGAAGCCGAGCTCCAGGATCGGGTTGAAGTCGCCGTCGGCGGCCTCCAGCACCTGACCGAGCACGCGGTCCAACTCCTCGGCCGTGACGGCGTGCAGGCCGATCCGGCCGATCAGGTGGATGTCGCCGACGCGGTCGAGCGCGTAGTGCACGCCGTAGAGGCGCGCGTTGCGCTGCAGCAGGAACCGGTAGACGGCGTCGTGGGCCTCGTCCGGCTGCCGGCAGACGAACGCCTGCACGAAGAGCGCGTGCTCCCGCACGAGCAGCCAGCAGTGGGTCTGCAGCCGGTTGGTGCCGGGGAGCGTGACGAGGAACTGGCCGGGCTCGCGGCGGTGGTGGTCGACGTCGAGGCCGGTCAGCGCCGCCTCGACGGTCGCGTCGACGGCCGACGGGTCCGCTGCGGTCACCCCTCGATCATCCCGGCCGCCAGGCCGGCCCGCATGGCCTGCCGCTGCCGGTCGGCGAACTCGGCCGCGGCGCCGGCGTAGGTGTCCAGCAGGGCATCGGTCGTGCGGTCCCAGGAGAACCGGTGGGCGTGCTCCACCGTGCGCGCGGCCAGCTCGCGGCGGCGTCCCGGCACGAGCGCCACCGCGCCCAGCGCGTCGGCCCACGGCTCGGCACCGTGGCCGTCGACGAGCAGGCCGGAGACGCCGTCGGCGACCGCGACCGGCAGCCCGCCCACCCGCGCCGCCACCACGGGGGTGCCGCAGGCCTGCGCCTCCAGCGCCACCAGACCGAACGACTCGTTGTAGCTCGGCACGGCCACCACGTCCGCGGCCCGGTAGACGTCCACCAGGCCGTCCCGGGTCTGGGGCGGCAGGAACCGCAGCACGTCGGTGATGCCGAGGCTCTCCCCGAGCCCCTGCAGGGCCGTGGGCTCGGCGAGGCCGCTGCCCGACGGTCCGCCCGCGACGAGCACGACGAGCCGGGACCGCAGGGCCGGGTCGCGGTGCAACAGCTCGGCCGCGGCGCGCAGCAGCACGTGCGGGGCCTTGAGGGGCTGGATCCGCCCGGCGAACGCCAGCACGACGGCGTCGGGTGCGACGTCGAGCGCCCGGCGCGCGGCGGCCCGGTCGCCGGGGGTGAAGCGGGCCAGGTCGACGCCGGGTGGGATCGCGACCGTGCGGCGCGGGTCGGCACCGTAGAGCTCGACGAGCTGGCGGGTCTCCTCATCCGTGTTGCCGATCAGCCGGTCGGCCTCGGCCACGACCTGGTCCTCGCCGATCACCCGCGTCATCGGCTCCGGGGAGTCACCCGTGGCCAGCGCCGCGTTCTTGACCCGGGCGAGGGTGTGGGCGCTGTGCACGAGCGGCACGCCCCAGCGGTCGCGGGCCAGCCAACCGACCTGACCGGAAAGCCAGTAGTGGGAGTGGACGACGTCGTAGTAGCCGGGTTCGTGGCGCGCCTCCGTGCGCAGCACGCCCGCGGTGAACGCGCAGAGCTGGCTCGGGAGGTCCTGCTTGCCGAGGCCCTCGAGCGGCCCGGCGACGACGTGCCGCACGAGCACGCCCGGCGCGAGCTGCGCCACCGGCGGGAGATCCGACGAGGTGGCGCGGGTGAACACCTCGACCGCGACGCCGCGACGGGCCATCCGGGTGGCGGTCTCCACGATGTAGACGTTCATGCCGCCCGCATCGCCCGTGCCGGGCTGCGCCAGCGGTGAGGTGTGGACGGACAGCAGGCACACCCGGTCGGGTCGCCGCGGTGCGCCGGTGCGGGCGGAGGTCACGACCCTGTGTAGCACGCGACCGGTCTGCTCAGCCGGACGAGTCGGCCCCGTTGATCTCCTCCGCGATCACCCCGAGCAGAGCGTGCACGGCGTCGCTCGCGTGCCACCGCCCGGATGGGTCCCGCCAGGTCGGGACCCGGAACCGGCCGGAACCGGGTCGTCGCAGCTGCACCCACAGCTCGTCGTGGAGGGTGAGATCACCGTCGGGCACGGGGACCTCCAGCGTGTGGCACGCCACGACGATCTCGGCGAGCTCGGTCCACCGCACGCTCTTCCCGTCGCCCTCGACGTCGGCCACGACCACGTCCGAGGCGAGCGGCAGGTCGAGCAGGTCGGCCAGCGCACCCGGGTCGCCACCGGTCGCCAGCTCGCCCGCGGGCAACACGGCCGCGAGCCACGGCCGGTCCAGCACCACCGCGACGTCGACGTCCGCGACGGTCCCGTCCAGCGCCCGGACCTGCTCGGGGAGCTCGAGGTCGGCCGGGTCGACCCGGCCGTCGGCCACGGCGTCGGCCAGCTCGGCGTACGCCTCCGCGGCGAGTGCGACGTCCGGGGTGCGGTCCGGGTCGGCCAGCCGCGCCAGCAGGTCGGCGGCCGTCGAGGTGTCGGGGACGCGCAGGTCCGCACGCACCCCGATCGCGGCGAGCACGTCCTCGTCCGGGAGGCCGTCGACGGGCGGCGGGTCGTAGAGCGGGGCCAGTTCGGTGGCGGTCGGGAGCCGCCAGTGGGCCGGGCGGCGTCCGCCGAGCCGGGCGTGCCGCCCGAGCCACCACGCCGGGTACGAGCCGGGCGCGGTGAGCGCGGCGCGGGTGTCCCGATCGGCCGCGAGCAGCGAGAGCGCGGCCGGCCACGCGTCGTCCGCCACGAGGTCCAGGTCGCGCACCGCCACCAGGCGGGCCGGGGGCTCCTCCAGCCCGTCCCACCAGCGCTCCTCGTCGTCGAGGTCGTGGTCGGGGGCCGCCGGCTCCTCGTCCACCAGCACCGAGAACCCGTCGACGACGCCGAGGGCGAGCAGCGCGGAGCGCGGCACGCGCGCGGCGAACTCCCGGTCGAGGGCGTCGAGGGGGGCGTCCGCGGCGAGCAGGGGCCGCACCGCGGCGTCCGGGAGCATGAGCTCGTCGGCGCGCGCCGGGCGCCCCCCGGCGTCCGGGAGGGCCAGCGCCGCGAGCGCCCCGGGCGCGTTCCCGGTGTCGGCGACGAGCGCCAGCACGGCCTCGGCGAGCGGCCGCACGTCCAGCCCGGCCTCGGCGTCGTCCACGGAGCGCTCGACGGCGTCGACGAGGGCCGGGTGCTCCAGCAAGGCGGCCGCGTCGGCGACCCCCGCTCCCAACCGCTCCAGCAACGGGTGCGCGGCCTCGGGATGCGCGATGTGCAGCCCCGGCAGCCCGAGCGCGGCGACGCGGTCCACGGCCCCGTCGCGTTCCGCAGCAAGGTGGCTTTGCGCCGGCTGACCCGGAGCAAAGCCACCTTGCTGCGGTTCGGGAGCGGGCGGCGGCGGCAGCAAGACCGTCGACGGCCCGGCCGCCGTCCGGCCGTCCGACAGCGGGACCGGCAGGGCGCGAAGCTCGTCCACCGCGCCGGGCACGGTGTCGGCGAGCGGCTCCAGAGCGGCGTACAGCGACCGCCACCACCCCGGCGGCCGTTCCACCCCGAACAGGCGCTGCACCAGCTCGGTGAGCGGCATCCGGTGCACACCGAGCTCGGCCAGCACGGCCGGGTTGGTGCCCGGCGGAACCGGTGCCAGTAGCCTGTCGAACCCGGCGTCGGCGAGCAGCCCGGGAAGCGCCGCGGCCGGCCCGTCCAGCGCCGGGAGGTCGAGCCATTCCGCGCGCCCGGGGGTGAGCTCCGCGCCGGTGACGGCGGGCAGCCACGCCGCGCCGCGCAGGGCGTCGGGCAGCAGCTCCCGCAGCCGCCCGTCCGGCTCGGAGCGGGGGAAGCCCGGCTCGGGCGCGAGGGCGAGCCGGGCCTCGGGCGCGACGGCCCGCACCAGGTCGAGGTAGGCCACCGCCGCGCCGGCCAGCACCGAGTCGGTGGCCGGTCCGGTCCGCACCCGACGGCGGTCCGGCTCGAGCGGCACGGTGGCGATCAGCCGCGCGGGGAGCGAGAGCCGCTCCTCGGTGGCCGTCGGGGCGTGCAGCACGTCGCTCCCCAGCGGGTCCGGGTCTCCGCCGGCGGTGAGCGGCAGCGCCCAGCACACCGACCAGTCCCGCCGCTCCCGCTGCTCGACGGCCTCCGCCCGCGCCGCGACGTCGTCGATGCGGCCGGTGCCTCGGGCCAGCAGCCAGCGGCGCCCGCCGATCGTCACCTCGCCGGGCCCGGGCCCGTCGGTGCGGGTCACGACCTGCTCACCGACGGCGATCTCGACGAGGTCGGGCAGCGCGAGCAGCAGGTCGGCGGCGCCGTCCCGGGCGCCCGCGAGCAGCGCGGCCGGGTCGTCGACCCCGGGTCGCGGCGGCAGCCGGACCTCGGTGTCGTACCCGGCGGGCGGGCGCTCGTCGACGGGCCAGGCGAGCCGCAGGACCGGGGGCCCGTCCCGCCGCGCCAGCTCGGCGGCCGGGCCGGGGAACGCGGCGACCTCGGCGGCCGTCCGCTCCGCGGAGAACGCCACGCCGCCGCCGCTGCTCAGCACCCGCGGGGCGGTCGAGACCGCCAGCACGGCCGCGAACCCGACCCCGAACCGGCCCACCGAGCCGGGGTCGTCCCGCTTCGCCGACGCCCGCAACGACGCGAGCGCGGCGACACCGGCCGCGCTCAGGGGCGCACCGGTGTTGGCGATGGCGAGCTCGCCGTCGCTCAGCTCCACGCGGAGCCGTCCCGGCACCCCCGCGGCCCGCGCGGCATCGGCGGCGTTCTGGGCGAGCTCGACGAACCACGCGTCGGCGTACCCGCCGAGCCGCAGGTCCTCCTCGGCGTTGGCGTCCTCGCGGAAGCGGGTGGGCGAGTCCGCCCATGCGGCGAGGACGGCGGCCCGCAGCTCCGCCGTGCCGAAGGGGTCTGCCACTACGGGCCGACCGGCTCCAGGTCGACGCCGTCGTCGTAGACGAGCTCGGCCACGGTCACCGCCGGCGTCGAGTCGGGTTGGACGTCGGAGTGGGCGCCGCAGCCGAAGCCGACGTCGACGGCGGCGCCGTCGGCCGGTGAGTACTCGTTGCCGCACACCCCGAACGCCCCCCGCAGCGCACCGGCGAGCGGGAAGAAGAAGCCGCAGGTGCCACACGTGGCGGGGGCGGCACGGGCCATGTCGGAAGCCGAGCCGTGCGGGCCTTCGTGCCAGCGCCGGGCGGCCTCGTCGCGCCCGTGCCGCGAGGGCACGAGGCGCCGGCCGAGGCCCACCTCGACGGCGACCTCCTCGACGGCCGGGTCGTCGGAGGCGAGGTAGCCCGGGACGAGCCGCGGGTCGTCCTGCGGGGCGGGCAGCAGGTCGCCCACACCGAGGTCACCGGGCCGCACGCGCTCCTCCCACGGCACCCAGACGGGCGCCACCAGCGCGTCGGGGCCGGGGACGAGGACGACCTCGCTGACGGTGAGGGGCACGTCGTCGCCCGCGGCGGCCAGCGTGACGGACCAGCGCCAGCCCTTGTAGCCGCCCTGGGTGGCGGCGAAGTGGTGGCTCACGGCGGCGGCGCCCTCGGCGACGGCGTCCAGGTGCTCGCCGACGGCTTCTTCGGCGGTCTGCGGCCCGAGGTCCGCCGCGGCCTCATCGACCGCCGCGGCCCGCGCCTGCTCCACCGCGTCCACTAGCCGGGCGGGCGGGTCGAGGGTCGGTACGGCGTTCACCAGACGGATTGTGCCACCCTCTCCGCCATGACCTTCGGGCGTGCACTCCTCGGGGCGCTGACGCTCGCCGTCGCGGGGTGTGCCGCCGCCGCCCCGGCCGCGGCTCCGGCCCCCGTCGTGGAGCGGCTGCGTCCCACCGTGCTCGCCGAGCTGCCGCACGACGCCGACGCGTTCACGCAGGGCCTCGAGCTCGCATCGGACGGCACGCTCTACGAGGGCACCGGTCTGGCCGGCCACTCGCAGCTGCGGGAGCTGGACCCCGCCACGGGCGAGGTCCGGCGGGCGGTGCCGCTGCCCGGCAGGTTGTTCGGCGAGGGCATCACCGTGGTCGACGACCGGATCTGGCAGCTCACCTGGAAGGACGGCGTGGCGCTCGAGTGGAACCGCGCCGATCTGACGCTGCTGCGCCAGGTGCCGGTCGACGGCGAGGGCTGGGGTCTGTGCCGGGACGGCGACCGGCTGGTGCGCAGCGACGGCTCCGACCGGCTGCGCTTCCACGACCCGGACTCGTTCGCCGAGACCGGGTCGGTGAACGTCACCCTCGACGGTGAACCGGTCACCGAGATCAACGAGCTCGAGTGCGTCGACGGGCAGGTCTGGGCGAACATCTGGCAGACCGACCGGATCGTCCGGATCGACCCGGCCGACGGCCGCGTCACCGCGGTGGTGGACGCAGCAGGTCTGCTCGACGACGGGCGCCGCGCGGGTGCGGACGTGCTCAACGGCATCGCCGCGCTGGGCGGCGGCGAGTACCTGGTGACGGGCAAGCTCTGGCCGGCGGCGTTCCGGGTGCGCTTCACACCCGGGTAGACACGGCCGAAGATCTGGAACGAGCCCAACAGCACGCCCCGATGGGCCAGAATGGAGCCGTGGCCCGTCCCGACCCACCCCAGCCCCGCCGCGGCCACCGCGGCCGCCGCAGCTGGGTCACGGTCGACGACGGCCGCCGGGCCGCGGCCGACGAGCCGGACACCGACCGCTACGTGCCCCGCAGGCGCTACCCCTGGCACGACGACCCCGACTACGACCCGGCCGCCCACCGCCGCACTCCCCCGCCGCGGGCGTGGACCCCGCCGCCCCCCGACGAGGAGGAGCCCTCGGCACCCGCGGAGGAGACCGCCGAGCCGCCCACCCGGCGGATGCCGCGGAAGCTCACCGTCACCCGGGTGGCCGCGCTGCGCAGCCGCGAGCTGACCCAGGGCGGCATCCGCGCGTTCCACCGCGCCACCACGGCCGACGGGGCCGATCGCTCGGGTCTCACGGCGCTCACCTACGCCACGATGATGACCTACGCGGTCGACGCCGCCGTGGCCGTCGCGCTGGCCAACACGCTGTTCTTCGCCGCCGCCACGGCGGAGAGCAAGACGAACGTCGCGCTCTACCTGATCATCACGGTCGCGCCGTTCGCGGTGGTGGCACCGGTGATCGGGCCGATGCTCGACCGGCTGCAGCGGGGCCGCCGGGCCGCGCTCGCCATCTCGTTCGCCGGGCGGGCGGTACTCGCCGTCGTGATGGCGTTCAACTACGACACCTGGCTGCTCTACCCGGCCGCGCTCGGCGCGATGGTGCTGAGCAAGTCGTTCTCGGTGCTGAAGGCGGCCGTCACACCGCGGGTCCTGCCGAGCGCCATCACCCTGGTCACCACGAACTCGCGGCTCACGACGTTCGGGCTCGTCGCGGCCGGGATTTCGGGTGCGGTCGCGGCGGGCGTCGCCGCCCTGTGGGACTCGCCGGGTGCGCTGATCTTCACGGCCCTGCTCGGCGTGGTCGGCACCGTCATGTGCCTGCGGATCCCGCGGTGGGTCGAGTCCACCATCGGTGAGGTGGCAGCCACGCTGCGCACCACCGCGCGCGGCCGGCGCACGCCGATGGGGCGCCACGTCACGGTCGCGCTGTGGGGCAACGGCGCGATCCGGATCCTCACCGGGTTCCTCACGCTGTTCGTCGCGTTCGTCGTGCGTGAGCAGTCGCAGACCGACCCGACGCGGCAGCTCTTCCTCATCGGCATCGTCGGCGCCGCGGCCGGCATCGGATCGTTCACCGGCAACGCGGCAGGCTCGCGCCGGCAGTTCCTCAAGTCCGACGCGGTGATCATGTCCTGCGTCGCCGCGGCCGTCGTGGTCAGCGGGGTGGCCGCGCTGCTGCCCGGCATCGCCACCGCGGCCCTCGTCGGCCTGATCGGCGCTGCGGCGAGCGCGCTCGCGAAGGTCTGCCTCGACGCGGTGATCCAGCGCGACCTCCCGGAGGAGTCCCGGGCGTCCGCGTTCGGCCGTTCCGAGACCGTGCTGGCCCTCGCCTGGGTGCTCGGCGGCGCGCTGGGCGTCCTGCTGCCGCACGACACGTTCTGGCTCGGCTTCACGGTGGTGTCCGGGGTGATCGCACTGGCCGGGGCGCAGTCGGCGCTGGTCGCGCGCGGCCGCAGCCTGCTGCCGTTCCTCGGGCACCGCGCGCGGCGCGCCGGGGCGCAGGGGCCCGCCTGAACTGCGCTTCCGTACCGTTGTCGGCGTGCCGCGCCGCCTGCTTGCCGTCCCCGTCGCCGCGCTGCTGCTGCTCGCCGGCTGCGGGGGCGCGGACCCGCCACCGCCCCCTCAGGTGACGTTCACGGCCGGCGCCGCCAGCGCCGTCGCCCGCCCCGCCCAGTACTGCGACGTCGAGCTCACGCAGTGCCTCACCGACGTCGCCGCACCGGTGCGACTCGCCGTACCGCAGGGCACCCCGGTACAGGTCACGGTGCCGCCCGAGATCGCGCAGACACCGTGGCAGGTGGTGTTCAGCTACGCGGACGCCGCCGGCACCCCGACCGACGAGCGCAGCCCGGTGTTCGCCCCCGACGCCCGCAGCGACTGGACGCTGGACCTCGGCGCGCCGGAGAACCGCCTGCTCACCGCGGAGGTGCAGCAGTACGGTCCGCCGCCGCAGCCGAACCCGCAGACCGGGGAGATGGAGTTCCCGATCCGGGCGAGCTGGGTGCTGAACGCGGGCTAGACGCTCCTAGCCGTCGAGATCGCGGGCCACCGCGCGCACGACCTCCGCCGCGAGCTTGCAGGCGCGCCGGTCCGGGTAGCGGCCGCGGCGCAGGTCCGGCTGCACCTTCGTCTCGAGCAGCCGGATCATGTCCTCGATGAGGCTGTGCAGGTCCTCGGCCGGGCGCCGCGCGGCCTCGACGACGGACGGCGGCTTGTCCACGAGCCGCACGGAGAGCGCCTGCGGCCCGCGCCTGCCTTCCGCCATCCCGAACTCGACCCGTTGGCCGGCCTTGAGCGCCTCCACCCCGGCCGGCAGCGCGGCCTTGCGGACGTAGACGTCCTCGCCGCCGTCCTGAGCGAGGAACCCGAAGCCCTTGTCGGCGTCGTACCACTTGACCCTGCCGGTCGGCACCCCTGCTCACCCGTCCTCGATCGAACCCGACGTCATGCGGCGCCACGGCGGACCGCATGACGAACGCGCCCCGAGATGCCGGGCCGCCACTTGGTCGGCCCATCGAGCGACACCGGGACGCGTGCGCACCACCCTAGCCCGCAACGTCCCCCGCTGCCCACCCGTTCAGGTGTCGATGATCTCGGTTCTCCGGAAGTGGAACGGGTGCCGCCCCCGGGGATGTGCGCCGGCTACTCGTGAACCGCCCGGCCTCCGCCCGGCCGCCGCCCGGACGGCCGGGAGATGACCCCGGGGACACCGCGGCCGTGCAGCGACGCACCCTTCGTCTCCACGACGAAGTACAGCGCGATCATGCCGACGACGCAGGACCCCATCATGTAGATCGCCGGGACGAGGTTGCTGCCGGTGGCGGCGATCAGCCCTTCGTTGACGGCGAGCGCCGTGCCACCGAACGCCGCGGTGGCCACGTTGTAGGAGATGGCCATCCCGGAGTAGCGGACCTGCGTCGGGAACATCGCCGGGAACGTCGCCGAGATCGTGCCGAGCTGCAACACGTAGACCAGGCCGAGCACGGTGAAACCGATGATGGCCGCCGCCAGCCCCTGGCTCATCAGCCAGAACATCGGGATCGCCAGCACGAAGGTGCCGATCAGCGAGATCCACCAGCACGGCTTGCGACCGATGCGGTCCGACAGCGCGCCGGCGAACGGGATCACCGCCATCATGCACACCTGGCCGATGATGACCAGCAGGTCCGTGCTCTCCGAGGACATGCCGATCGTCTCTTGCAGGTAGGTCGGCATATATGCCAGCAGCGTGTAGTTGATGACGTTCAGCGCGATGACCAGGCCGAACAGCTGCAGGACCGGCTGCCAGTAGTGCACCAGCAGGTCTTTGAGCGCGACGACGGCCCCGGAGTCCGTTTCGCCGGATTCCTCCAGCTCCTTGAACACCGGCGTGTCCTCCATCTTCAAGCGGAGGTAAAGACCGATGCCGCCGAGCGGGAGCGAGAGCAGGAACGGAATGCGCCAGCCCCATTCCGTCATCGCCGCGTCGCCGACGATCGCCTCGACGACGAACACCACGACGACGGCCGCGGTGAATCCGCCGAGCGTGCCGAACTCGAGGAAGCTCCCCCAGAACCCCCGCTTGTTGTTCGGCGAGTACTCGGCCATGAATGTGGCGGCGCCGCCGTACTCGCCGCCGGTGGAGAAGCCCTGCACCACGCGGAGCAGGACCAGCAGGATCGGCGCCCAGATGCCGATCGAGTCGTAGCTCGGGATCACGCCGACCAGGAACGTGGCCACGCACATCAGCAGGATCGTCGTGGCCAGGATCGTGGAGCGGCCCAGCCGGTCGCCGAGCGGGCCCCAGACGATCCCACCGAGCGGGCGCAGGACGAAGGAGACGGCGAAGACCAGCAGCGCGCCGAGGGTGGAGTACTCGCCCGGGAAGAAGTTCTCGCCGATCTCGGTGGCGACGTAGGCGTACACGCCGTAGTCGAACCACTCGGTCGCGTTCCCCAACGAGGATGCGGCAACGGCGCGCCGCAGTACGTTCGGTGGTACATCAGGTGCCGGCGGATTCTCCGCGGCCTCGGTCGACTCGGAAGCCATGACCCCCCCTCCTGCGGATTCAGCTGAATCCGACCGTGGTCTTCGGTCTGCCTGAAATCAATTTGCCGATCTCAGGCTGGCCCGGGAGCCTAGCGAAGGGCATTCCCCCTCGCCACCGGAGCAAAGGTCACCGGGGTCCGCCCGGCGCCCGACGACCGTCAGGCGTTGCGGACCGTCGCCGCCTCCCCCAGGTCCAGCAGCTCCACGCTCTTCGCCCGCATCTCCACCTTCCGGACCTTGCCGGTGACGGTCATCGGGAAGGAGTCGACCACCAGCACGTACCGCGGGATCTTGTAGTGCGCGAGCCTGCCGGTGGCGAACTCCCGCACGGCGTCGGCCGTGAGCTCCGGGACACCCTCGCGCAGGGTCACCCAGGCGCACAGCTCCTCGCCGTACCGGGCGTCGGGTACGCCGATGACCTGCGCGTCGAGGATGTCCGGATGGGTGTAGAGGAACTCCTCGATCTCGCGTGGGTAGATGTTCTCCCCGCCGCGGATCACCATGTCCTTGATCCGGCCGGTGATGTTGACGTAGCCGTCGGAGTCCATCACGCCGAGGTCGCCGGTGTGCATCCAGCGGGCGCGGTCGATCGCCTCGGCCGTCTTGTCCGGCTCCTCCCAGTACCCGAGCATCACGGAGTAGCCGCGGGTGCACAGCTCGCCCGGCTCGCCGCGGGGCAGGGTCAGGCCGGTCTCGGGGTCGACGACCTTGACCTCGACGTGCGGGTGCACCCGCCCGACGGTCGACACCCGCCGCTCGAGCGAGTCGTCCGCGCGGGTCTGGACGGAGACGGGTGACGTCTCGGTCATGCCGTAGCAGATCGTCACCTCGGTCATGCCCATCCGGTCCACGACCTGCTTCATCACCTCCACCGGGCACGGCGAGCCCGCCATGATCCCGGTGCGCAGCGACGAGAGGTCGTAGGAGGCGAAGTCGGGATCGTTCAGCTCCGCGATGAACATCGTCGGCACCCCGTACAGCGACGTGCAGCGCTCCTGCGCGACGGCCTGCAGGGTCGCCTTCGGGTCGAAGCCCGGGCCGGGGATCACCATCGTCGAACCGTTGGTCGTGGAGCCGAGGTTGCCCATCACCATGCCGAAGCAGTGGTAGAAGGGCACCGGGATGCACACGCGGTCGTCGGGGGTGTAGCCGCAGAGGCGCCCCACGAAGTAGCCGTTGTTGAGGATGTTGTGGTGGGACAGCGTGGCGCCCTTCGGGAAGCCCGTGGTCCCGGACGTGTACTGGATGTTGATCGGGTCGTCGGGGCTGAGCTCCGCCTGCAGCCGGGCGAGCTCGGCGCGGTCGCCGCCGCGGCCGTCTGCCAGCAGCTCGTCCCAGTTCGGCCGCCCGATCAGGATGACCTGCCGCAGCGCGGGGCAGCTCGGCTGCACCTCCTTGATCATGGCCTCGTAGTCCGAGGTCTTGAAGCTCGGCGCAGCCACGATCATCGAGATCCCGGCCTGGTTCAGCACGTACTCCAGCTCGTGCGTGCGGTACGCCGGGTTGATGTTGACGAGGACCGCCCCGATCTTGGCGGTGGCGTACTGCACGAGCGTCCACTCGGGGAGGTTCGGCGCCCAGATCCCGACGCGGTCGCCCTTCACGACCCCGGCCGCGAGCAGGCCGAGGGCGAGCGTGTCGACGTCGGCCCGCAGCTGCCCGTAGGTCCACCGGCGCCCGCTCGGCACGTCGACGAGTGCCTCGGCGGCGGGCTGGGCGGTGGCGATGCGGTCGAAGTTGTCGCCGATGGTGTCCCCGAGCAACGGGACGTCGGAGGTCCCCGAGGCGTAGGACGGAACGGCAGGTGCAGCAGCGGACACGGCGATGGGTCCTTTCGACGTCATCGACGGCAGGTCCCGCTCATACTGCGACGGTTGATCCGCTGTCGCCACCTCCGGATGGGGAGGAAACCCGCTCGCGGTGGGCCGATACCCTCGGTAGATGCACGATCCGCGGGTGCTTCTCGACCCTGCCACCGACGCCGTCCGCAAGCTCGCCCGCCGGGGCTACGCGCTGGACGTCGCGTCCCTGGAGAAGCTGCTGGCCGCCCGCAACTCCGCGATCCAGCGCGGGGACGAGGCGCGTGCCGAGTCGAAGCGGGTCGCCACCGCCGTCAAGGGCGCCGCGCCCGGGGAGCGCGAGGCGCTGGTCGCCCGTGCGCGTGAGCTCAAGGGCGTCGTCTCGGCGGCCGAGGAGGAGCACCGGGCGGCGGAGGCCGAGCTGCAGGACCTCCTGCTCGGCATCCCCAACCTGCCCGCCGACGAGCTGCCCGACGGCGCGAGCGACGAGGACGCCGAGCTCGTGCGCACGTGGGGCGAGCGGCCGGAGTTCGACTTCGCCCCGCTCGACCACGTCGACATCGCCGAGTTGCTCGGCATCCTCGACCTGCCCCGCGCCACCAAGCTCGCCGGCCCGCGCTTCGCGGTGCTGCGCGGCAAGGGGGCGGCGCTGGAGCGGGCGATCGCGCGCTACCTGCTCGACGTGGCGACCGAGCAGCACGGCTACACCGAGTTCTCGGTACCCACCCTCGTCAACCGCGTCACGATGACGGGAACCGGCCAGCTGCCGAAGTTCGAGCACGACCTGTTCAAGACCGGTGTCGCCGACCGCGAGCTGTACCTCATCCCCACCGCCGAGGTACCGCTCACCAACCTGCACGCGAAGGAGACGCTCGACCTCGAGCAGCTCCCCCTCGCCTACACCGCCCACACGCCGTGCTTCCGCTCGGAGGCCGGCTCGTACGGGCGCGACACCCGCGGCCTCATCCGGCTGCACGAGTTCTCCAAGGTCGAGCTCGTGCGCATCGCCGACGCCGAGCGCTCGCGCGACGAGCTGGAGGTGCTGCTCGGGCACGCCGAGGCCGCGATGCAGGGCCTCGGCCTGGCCTACCGCGTGGTGAAGCTGGCGGCGGGTGACATCGGGTTCTCCGCCGAGTTCACCTACGACATCGAGGTGTGGCTGCCCGGGCAGAACGCCTACCGGGAGATCAGCTCGGTGTCCGACTTCGGCGTGTTCCAGGCCCGTCGCGCCGGCATCCGCACGAAGGCCAAGGACGGCAGGCGGGGCTTCGCCGCCACCCTCAACGGCTCCGGGCTGCCGATCGGGCGCACCCTCGTCGCGGTGCTGGAGCAGGGCCAGCAGGCCGACGGCTCGGTCCGGCTGCCGGAGGCGCTGGTGCCGTACACGGGCTTCGAGGTGCTCACGCCGGCCTGATGCCGGTCCCGCCGTGGAGGCCCGGCGCACCGAGCGCACGCACCGCCCCAGGTGGAGTGAACGGCACTCTCGCACGCCAGGTGCGACCCAACGTGCCGCTCGCAGCCGTGCGACTCTCGGCCCGCCCGGGCGCGTTATGGTGCCATAACGCGATCTGCAGGCCGTTGGAACAGCACTACGGCTCCATAGTGCTGATAGGGCCGGGAGCGTTGTCGACACCCGACCTGGTGGCGCCGTCACCCGGACCGACGTCGACCGGGACGACTGACCCGTCAGAGCCCGCCCGTGTTGAGCAGCCGGTTGGGCGTGCCGCCGAACTCGCCGCCGCCCACCACGCCGGGGGTGGCGTGGTCGATGATCCATTTCTCGATCACGCCGCTCGGGGCGTCGCCGTAGGTCTGCTTGTACAGCGCGGCCACGCCCGCGGCGTGCGGCGCGGCCATCGACGTGCCCGTGTACGAGGCGATACCGCCGCCCGGCACCGTCGAGCGGATGCTCGTGCCGGGCGCGTAGATGTCGACGCACGGGCCGGTGGACGAGCTTTCGGCGCGCTGGTCCTCGATCGTCGAGTTGGCGACGACGAGCACTCCGGGGAAGGCGCGGGGCGCCACCGTGCAGTCGTCCGCCCCGGAGTTGCCGGCGGACGAGGCGACGAACACGCCCTTGCCGACGAGCCCGGCCACCGCCGAGAGCAGCACCTCCGACGGCCCGTAGCTCCACGACATCACCGCCACCGATGGCGGCTGGGCGGTGGTCGCGACGTAGTCGAGCCCGGCCAGCAGTGACGAGAGCGTGCCGGCGCCGGTGCAGTCGAGCACCTTCACGGCGCGGACCTGCGCCTGCTTCGCCACGCCGTAGTCCCGCGACGCCGCGATGCCGGCGACGACGGTGCCGTGGCCGTCGCAGTCGCGGTCCTCCCCGTCCACGGTGTTCCGCTCCCACTTGGCCCGCCCCTCGAACTGCGGGTGCGTGACGTCGACGCCGGTGTCCAGTACCCAGACGGTGACGCCCTGCCCGGTCGCCTTCGTCGTGTAGCTGTGGTCGAGGGGGAGGTTGCGCTGGTCGATGCGGTCGAGACCCCAGTTCGGCGGCTCGGGCTGGTCGCCCTCGGTCAGGTCCGGCTCGCGGTTGGGGTCGAGCGGGACGATCCGGCGGTCCTCCTCCACGCCGAGCACCCCCGACCGCGCCCGCAGCCGGTCCACCTGGGTCTTGTTCAACCGGGCCGCGAAGCCGGCGAAGGCCTGGTCGAAGGTCAGCGTCGGCCGGACGCCGACGTCGGCGGCCGCGGCCCCGGCGTCGGCGGTGGTGCGGGCGTGCACGACGTAGGCCATCAGATCACCGAGGTCGTCCCGGGCTTCGGCGCTCCCGGGCAGGGTGATCGCGACGACCAGCTGCAGCACGATCACCACGGGGGCGATGCGCAGGAGGAACCGCGTCACGGTCGGCGACGCTACGGATCATGCACGGGTGGGAACAGAGACACGATAGTGGCTGGTGTGACAGATGTGATCTATGGGGTGACGGACGGTTCCGCCGTCGCCGCTGTGGGGTACGGCACAGGGCGCCCGGACCGGTGGGTGGCGTCGTGGGCTGCGATCACGTCGCCCTGACGCCCGCCGAGTGGATCGCCACCTCGGTGGCCTTGACCGCGAACCACAGGTGCGAACCCGGCTCCGCGGCCAGCTCCGCCACGGCGGCCGGGGTGACGTCGGCGGCGAGGCCGTCCACCCACGTGGGGCCGTCGGGTGTCGCCGTGGCCCGCAGCCGTACGACGTCGCCGTGGGGCTCGATCGCGGCCACCTGCACGGGCCACACGTTGCGGGGGCTGCCGTGCGGCCGCTCGGCGAACACCGCGACGGCCGACGGCGGGAACACCGCGACCGCCGGTTCGCCGTCGACGAGGCCACCGTCCCGGCCCGTCACGAGGGCGTCGTCGGAGGTGCGCAGGCCGTCGGCGCAGGCCGTGCCGGGCACGAGGTCGAGGCCGGCGATCCGCGCCGTGAACGGGCTGCGTGGGCGGGCCAGCACCTCCCGGGTCGGCCCGTGCTCCACCACCTGCCCCCCGGTCAGCACGACGACCTGATCGGCGAGCACCAGCGCGTCGAGGGCGGAGTGCGTGACCAGCACGGCCGTCTGGCCGGACGCGCGCACCACCCGCCGCAGCAGCGCGCGCATGGCCGGCGTCGCGTCGACGTCCAGCGCCGCGAGGGGCTCGTCCAGCAGGAGGAGGTCCGGGCGGGGCGCCAGCGCGCGGGCCAGGGCGACCCGCTGCTGCTGCCCGCCCGACATGCGGGCGGGCCGGCGGTCGGCGAGCTCACCGGCGTCCACGGCGGTGAGCAGCTCGCGCGCCCGCTGCTCGGCCTCCCTGCGCGCGACGCCCTGGGCCCGAGGCCCGAACGCGACGTTGCCGAGTGCGGTGAGGTGCGGGAACAGCAACGCTTCCTGCGCGAGCAGGCCGACGCCGCGCCGGTGCGGGGGCACGTGGACGCCGGCGGCCGGGTCGGCCACCGCGGTCTCCCCGAGCCGGACGTGCCCCTCGTCCGGGCGCAGCAGCCCGGCCAGCACGCCGAGCAGCGTGGACTTGCCGGCGCCGTTCGGGCCGAGGACCGCGAGCACCTCACCCGAGGCCGCCTGCAGCTCGACGTCCAGGGTGAACGTTCCCCGCCGGACGATGACGTGCGCGTCGAGGGCCGTCATCGGACGCCCTCGACCGTGCGGGGCCGCGCGACCGCGATGACGACCACCGCCACCACCACCAGCAGCAACGCCAGCGCCACCGCCGCGTCCACGTCCGTCTCCCGCTCCAGGTAGACCAGCAGCGGGAGCGTGCGGGTGGTGCCCTGCAGGCTGCCGGCGAAGGCGATCGTCGCGCCGAACTCCCCGAGGCACCGGGCGAACGCCAGCACCGCGCCCGACGCGAGACCGGGCAGCACCAACGGCACGGTCACGCGGCGGAACGCCAGCCAGGGGGCCGCGCCGAGGGTGGCGGCCACCGCCTCGTAGCGGCGGCCCGCCGTGCGCAGCGCCCCCTCCAAGCTCACCACCAGGAACGGCAGGGCCACGAACGTCTGCGCCAGCACCACCGACGCCGTCGTGAACGGCACCGTGATCCCGAACGCGAGGTCCAACCCCCGGCCCACCAGCCCGGTGCGCCCCAGCAGGAAGAGCAGCGCGAGCCCGCCGACCACGGGCGGCAGCACCAGCGGCAACAGCACGACCGAGCGCAACAGGCGCAGGCCGCGCAGGCGGCCCCTGGCGAGCACCACGGCGAGCGGCCCGCCGAACACGATGCACAGAGCGGTCGAGATCGCGGCCGTCAGGAGGGAGAGGCGCAGCGCGTCGAGGGCGGATGCGCTGAGCAGCAGCGCGGGAAGCCGCGGCCAGTCCGCGCGCAACGCGAGCCCCACGACCGGCAGCGCGATCAGCGCGAACGCCAGCGTGGCCGGGACCCAGAGCAGCCGGGGCAGCCCGACGCCCGTGTCGTGGTCGTCGGATCGGCGGGCCGTCGGTTGTGTCACGGGCTTCCGAAGCCCGCCGACCCCGGCCCGGCGCACCCCTCGCCGACCACCTCGGTGCGCGACGCCGCGGCGTACACGGTGAGCGTCCTCGCCTCCGGCGCGGGCGGGGCGGCCGACCCCTCGGCACCCGTCCCGCCCGCGCAGCCCGCGAGCAGCATCGCCGGCTCGGCCGCAGCCGCCGGGCGAGGACTCACGAGCTCGATCCCGGGGTCTCCACGACCACCGTCGTCGACTTGATCACGGCCACGGCGAGTGCTCCCGGCTCGAGGCCCATCTCCCGCACCGCCTCGCTCGACATCAACGAGACGATGCGGTGCGGGCCGCACTGCACCTCCACCTGCGCCATCACGCGGTCGGTGACCACCGAGGTGACGAGGCCCACGAGCCGGTTGCGCGCCGAGCTCTGCACGGCGGACGGGTCGGGGGGCGCCGACGCGTGGTCGCGGGCGAACGCGGCGAGCGCGGCCCCGTCGATGACCTTGCGGTTCGACGCGTCGGCCTGCACGGGCAGCGTGCCCGCGTCGACCCAGCGGCGCACGGTGTCGTCGCTGACGCCGAGCAACCGGGCGGCGTCGGCGATCCTGAACTGCGGCACGACCAGGACAATAGATCCGCGGATGCGACCAGGGCCAGGTGGTGCCCCTCGTGTGGTTGGGTGCAGGCTGTGGACTTCGAACCCAGCAGCGCGGCGGCCGACCACACCAAGAGGATGCGAGCGTTCCTCGAGGAGAAGATCCTCCCTGCGGAGGCCGGGTACGAGGCGTTCCGGTCCGAGCGGCGGGGCACCCCGCAGGAGTGGGACCTGCCCCCCGTGGTCGAGGAGCTGAAGGCGGAGGCCCGGGCCCGCGGTCTGTGGAACCTCTTCCTCCCCAGCATCTCGGGGTTGTCCAACCTCGAGTACGCGCCGGTCGCGGAGGTCTCCGGCTGGTCACCGACGATCGCGCCGGAGGCCATCAACTGCCAGGCACCGGACACCGGCAACATGGAGACCCTGCACCTGTTCGCGACCCCCGAGCAGAAGCAGCAGTGGCTCGACCCGCTGCTGGAGGGCGAGATCCGCTCGGGGTTCGCGATGACGGAGCCCGACGTCGCGTCCTCCGACGCCACGAACGTCCAGACCCGGGTCCGCCGCGAGGGCGACCAGTATGTGATCAACGGGCGCAAGTGGTGGATCTCCGGCACCGCCGACCCCCGCTGCAAGATCTTCATCGTCATGGGCAAGACCGATCCCGACGCCGCGAAGCACCGGCAGCAGTCGATGGTGCTGGTGCCGCGCGACACCCCGGGGTTGGAGATCAAGCGGCACCTGCCCACGTTCGGCTACCAGGACCAGCACGGGCACTCCGAACTGGCGTTCCACGACGTGCGCGTGCCGGTGTCGAACCTGCTCGGCGAGGAGGGCGGCGGTTTTGCGATCGCGCAGGCCCGGCTCGGGCCCGGCCGGATCCACCACTGCATGCGCCTGATCGGCATGGCCGAGCGCGCGATCGACCTCATGGTGCGCCGGGCCCGCTCCCGCACGGCGTTCGGTCGGCCGCTCGCCGACCAGGGCGTGGTGCGCGAGCAGATCGCCCACTCGCGGATCGAGGTGGAGCAGGCCCGCCTCCTCGTCCTCAAGACCGCCTGGCTCATCGACCGGTACGGCTCGAAGGGCGCGGCCACCGAGATCGCCGCGATCAAGGCCCTCTGCCCCCGCATGGCCTGCACGGTGATCGACCGGGCCCTCCAGGTGCACGGCGGGGCCGGGATGAGCGACGACGTGCCGCTGGCGGCCTTCTACGTCTGGGCCCGCGCCCTACGCCTCGCCGACGGCCCCGACGAGGTGCACCTGCGTTCGGTCGCCCGCCAGGAACTGGGTCGCCACGACTGACGGATTCACCCGTCTTTCGGACAGCCGTCGGAGCTGCAAATGCGGATCCAATTCGGGCCTGCAGTCGCAGCTGCGGAACTGCGCGAAGTACGTGATCCACGACCTCCACACGTCCGATTTCGGGCTATTACGCTCGTGGCGTGACGGCAACAGAGCTCGGACTTCCGGCGGTGCGGGGAACGGCCCCCCGCGATCCGGCGCGGCCCGCCGACCCGCGGCTCGTCGACTCGTTCGGCAGGGTCGCCACCGACTTGCGGATCTCCCTCACCGACCGCTGCAACCTGCGCTGCTCGTACTGCATGCCGGCCGAAGGGCTGGACTGGATGCCCCGCGACGAGCAGCTCACCGACGACGAACTGATCCGGCTGATCACCATCGCGGTACGCGACCTCGGGGTGCACGAGCTGCGGTTCACCGGCGGTGAGCCGTTGCTGCGCCGCGGGCTGGAGGACCTCATCGCCGCGTCGGCCGCGCTGCAGCCGCGGCCCGACATCTCGCTCACCACCAACGGGATCGGCCTCGCCCGCCGGGCGGAGGCGCTCGCCGCGGCGGGCGTCAACCGGCTCAACGTCTCGATGGACACGCTGCGGCCGGACCGCTTCGCCACGATCACCCGGCGCGACCGCCTCGCGGACGTCCTGGAGGGGCTCACCGCGGCCCGGGCCGCGGGCCTCGACCCGATTAAGATCAACACCGTGCTCCTGCGCGACGTGAACGACGACGAGGCCGTGCCGCTGCTGCGGTTCGCCCTCGAGCAGGGCTTCGAGCAGCGCTTCATCGAGCAGATGCCGCTCGACGCCCAGCACGGCTGGGAGCGCTCGGAGATGATCACCGCCGGTGAGGTGATGGAGAAGCTGCGCGAGAGCTTCACGCTCACCCCCGACCAGGCCGAGCGCGGGGGCGCGCCCGCCGAGCGCTGGCTCGTCGACGGTGGCCCGGCCGTGGTCGGCGTGATCGCGTCGGTCACGCGGCCGTTCTGCGGCGCATGCGACCGCACCCGGCTCACCGCCGACGGCCAGATCCGCTCGTGCCTGTTCGCGCGCACCGAGACCGACCTGCGCGGGCTGCTGCGGGGCGGCGTGTCCGACGCCGAGATCGCCGACACGTGGCGGCACGCGATGTGGGGCAAGCTCGCGGGCCACGGCATCGACGACCCCGGCTTCCTGCAGCCCGACCGGCCCATGAGCGCGATCGGCGGATGACATGACGACTGCTACGACCAGCACCCTCACCGTGCGCTACTTCGCGGCTGCACGCGCGGCCGCGGGTGTCGAGACCGAGTCGTTCGAGCTGTCCGGCACCGTCGACGACGCGATCCGGGCCATCCGCGAACGCCACGGCGCCGAGCTGGGCCGGGTGCTCGACCGCTGCAGCTTCCTGCTCGACGAGATCGCGGTGCGCGACCGGTCGGCCGTGGTGCCGGCAGGGGCCGCGATCGACGTGCTGCCCCCGTTCGCCGGCGGCTGACCGGCCGGATCGCGCCGGCGCGTCAGGCCGCAGTACGAGGGCGGCGTTGCAGGAAGTCCCGGGCGATCGCGTCGAAGCTCGACCAGCGCACCCCGTCGTGCCCGGAGATGTGCTCGATCAGCCGCTCCAGCATGAGCAGCACCTGTGGCCGGCCGGAGACGTCGGGGTGGATCGTGAACGTGAACACCGCGTAGTCGAGCTCGCGGTACACCCAGTCGAACTGGTCGCGCCACAGCTCCTCGACGTGGCGCGGGTTGACGAACCCGTGGCTGTTGGGGCTGGTCTTGATGAACATCATCGGCGGCAGGTCGTCGAGGTACCAGCTCGCCGGGATCTCCACGAGGTCGGTCTCCTCGCCGCGCACCAGCGGCTTCATCCACTCCCGCGCCGGCTTGTCGTAGTCGATCGGGGTCCACGAGTCGCCGACCCGCACGTAGTACGGCTCGAAGTCGCGGTGCATCAGCGAGTGGTCGTAGGTGATGCCCCGCTCGACCAGCAGCTCGTTCGTCACCCGCGAGAACTCCCACCACGGCGCGACGTAGCCGGTGGGTCGGCGGCCGGCGCGCTCGGTGATGAGCTCGATGCAGTGGTCGAGGATGTCCGACTCCTGGTCGCGGCTCATCGCGATCGGGTTCTCGTGGCTGTAGCCGTGCACGCCGATCTCGTGCCCGGCGGCGACGATCTCGTCGAACTGCCCGGGGAAGGTCTCGATCGAGTGCCCCGGCCAGAACCACGTGGCCGGCAGGTCGTAGCGGGCGAGCATGCGGTTGATCCGCGGCACCCCGACCTCGCCGGCGAACACGCCCCGGGAGATGTCGCCCGGCGACCCCTCCCCGCCGTACGAGCCCAGCCAGCCCCCGACCGCGTCGACGTCGATGCCGAATGCCACGAAGATTTCCTTGGCCATACGGCAGTAGAGCACCACTCGGCGGGTCAGCGCAGGCCGACGACGTCCCGGTAGCCCCGCCAGGTGCCCGCCGGTGTCGTCACCGTCTCCGCCGCGAGCATCCCGTGCGCGATCGCCCTGCTGACGACGTCGGCCGCCGCCGCGTGCAGCGCGACGAGGCCGGCCAGGTCGGGTGCCGGCCGGGCGGCCGTCGACAGCCCGAAGACGGCGTCGCCGTCGGTGGCCGTGTGGGCCGGCGCGATCGCGCGGGCGAGCCCGTCGTGGCCCATCGTGGCCAGCCGCCCGCAGCCCGCCTTGTCGAGCGTGACGTCCGTGGCCACGACCGCCAGCGTCGTCGCCGTGCCGAGCCCGGGCGGGCGGGGCGCGCCGCGCAGCTCCTCCAGCGCGTCCGGCCCGACCTCGGCCGCCGGGAACTCGCAGGGCAGACCCGCGCGTGTTCCGTGCAGCAGGCCGGTGGCCGGGTCGACGGGCGAGCCGGCGGCGTTCACCACCGCGAGCGCCGCGACGACGGCGCCGCCGTCGAGCACCGCGCTGGCCGTGCCGACCCCGCCCTTGAGCCCGCCGGCCTGGGCTCCCGTGCCGGCCCCGACCACGCCCTGCGGGACGGGTCCGGCGCCGGCCGCGTCGTAGGCCGCGGCACCGGTGGCGGCGCCGGGGCGGGCGTGCACGTCGCCGCCGCGGCCGAGGTCGAACACCACCGCCGCCGGCACGATCGGGACGACGGCCCGCGGGACCGGGAAACCGATGCCGGCCGCCTCCAGCCGTGCCATCACCCCGTCCGCGGCGGCGAGCCCGAAGGCGCTGCCGCCGCTCAGGACCACGGCGTGGACGCGCTGCACGGTGGCGCCCGGGTGCAGCAGGTCGGTCTCGCGGGTGCCGGGTGCGGCACCCCGGACGTCCGCCCCCGCCACCATGCCACCCTCCGGGGCCAGCACGACCGTCGTGCCGCTCAGGGCGCCGGGTCCCTCCAGCGAGGCGTGGCCCACGCGCAGGCCGGGGACGTCGGTCAGGGCGTTGTGCGGTCCGGGGCGCATCCGGTCATCATCCAGGTGGCCGATTCCCGCCAGCAGGCCTGGCGGACCCGCGCCAGGGTGGAGTCATGACAGCCGTGCTGGACCGCCTGGACACCCCCGCCCTGGCGAAGCGCCTCGACACCGACGGCGTCGCGAGCACCCCGCCGCTGCTCACACCCGAGCAGTGCGCGGACGTGGTCGCGATGTTCGACGAGGACGAGCGCTTCCGGAGCACCGTGGTGATGGCCCGCCACGCGTTCGGCGAGGGCAGCTACCGGTACTTCGCCGACCCACTCCCGCCCCTGGTCCAGGAACTGCGGGAGCAGCTGTACCCGCCGCTGGCGGAGATCGCCAACACGTGGGCGGAACGCCTGGGCGAGCGGACGTTCCCGACCGGGCTGGACACGCTGCTGGCCGAGTGCGCCGCGGCCGGGCAACACCGGCCCACGCCGCTCGTGCTGCGGTACGGGCCGGGCGGCTACAACTGCCTGCACCAGGACGTCTACGGAGAGCTGACCTTCCCGCTCCAGTTCCTCGTGATGCTCAGCCGCCCCGACGAGGACTTCACCGGCGGCGAGAGCGTGTTCGTGGAGCAGCGGCCGCGCCAGCAGTCCCGGCCGATCGTGCTGCGGCCCCGGCAGGGGGAGGCCGTGGTGTTCCCCGTTCACCACCGGCCCCGGCACGGGTCCCGCGGGTTCCACCGCGTGCAGGTGCGGCACGGGGTGAGCGCCGTGCACAGCGGGAGCCGGCACGTGCTGGGGATCATCTTCCACAACGCGCGGTGAAGAATCCGGGGATGACGTTCGAGCTGGTGCCGCGGGGGCGCCGGGTGCTCGCACCCGGCGCCGTGCACGTACCCGACTGGCTCGACCTCGAGCGGCAGCGCATGCTCGTTCGGGCGTGCCGGGAGTGGGCGAGCGAGGGTCCCGGCATCCGCGCCGCCGTGCTGCCCAACGGCGGTCAGATGTCGGTGCGCAGCGTGTGCCTGGGCTGGCACTGGTACCCCTACCGCTACTCCCGCACCCGCGACGACCAGGACGGGTCGCCGGTGACGCCGTTCCCGGAATGGCTCGGCGACCTGGGCCGCGAAGCGCTCGCCGCCGCGTACGGCGACCCCGGCCGCGCCCACTCGTACCGACCCGACATCGCCCTGATCAACCACTACACCACCGACGCACGCATGGGCCTGCACCGCGACAGCGACGAGCGCGCCCCCGACCCGGTGGTGTCGTTCAGCATCGGGGCGGCGTGCGTGTTCCGGTTCGGCAACACGGAGAACCGTGGCCGGCCGTGGACCGACGTGGAGCTGCATTCCGGTGACGCGGTGGTCTTCGGCGACGAGAGCCGCCTCGCCTACCACGGCGTCCCGAAGCTGCTGCCGGCCCACGACGTGCCGGACACCGGCCTCGCGGCGGGCCGGCTGAACATCACGCTGCGCGTCTCGGGCCTGTAGCTCCGTCGTCGAGGAGGCCCCGCAGCCGTGCGAGCCGCCGTGCGGTGGGCCAGCGGACGTGGGTGGCCCATCCGAGCTTCTCGAAGGCCCGGATGACGCGGGCGGACATGTCGATCTGCCCCGGCTCGACGCCGTGGCGCGCGCACGTGGGGTCGGCGTGGTGCAGGTTGTGCCACGACTCGCCCATCGACAGGATCGCGAGCGGCCAGAAGTTCGTCGCCTTGCCCTGCGCGTCGAACGGGCGGTCGCCGATCATGTGACAGATCGAGTTGATCGACCAGGTGACGTGGTGCAGGACGGAGATCCGCACCAGGCCGGCCCAGAAGAACGCGGTGAGCGCACCCGAGAGCGACATGGTGAGCATTCCGCCGTACAGGGCGGGGGCGACCAGGCTGACCACGGTCCAGAGGGGGAACGCCCGGCCGATGCGGACGATGTCGCGGTCGGCCAGCAGGTCGGGGGCGAAGCGGGCGAGGTTCGTGCGCTCGGTGCGGTAGAGCCAGCCGAGGTGGGCGTGGAAGAAGCCCTTCGCCAGCGCGAGCGGGGTCGTCCCGAACTGCCACGGCGAGTGCGGGTCGCCCACCTTGTCGGAGAAGGCGTGGTGGCGCCGGTGGTCCGCGACCCACGTGATGACGTCACCCTGCAGCGACAGGCTCCCGGCGATCGCCAGCCCGATCCGCAGGCGCCGGCTCGCCCGGAAGGAGCGGTGGGTGAAGAGGCGGTGGAACCCGACTGTCACGCCGAACCCGGAGATCAGGTAGAAGTAGACGAAGAGCGCGACGTCGATCCAGCCCAGCCCCCAGCCCCACGCCATCGGCACGGCCGCGGCCAGGGCCAGCATCGGGACCAGCGTGAAGGCGTAGACCAGCAGGCTCTCGTGCCGGGGGCGGTTCCCGGCGAGCACGGGCTGAGCGCCGGGGCCCCGGTCCCGCGCCGGGATGGCGATCGGACGGGTCGTCTCGGCGCTGGTCATGCGGGACGCGCCCCGGCGTCGACCAGCTCCTGGATGTCGAGCTTCGTGGAGGCGGCGTGCACCAGGGACAGGAGGCGGTCGGCCACGACCGCGTCCGCCTTCTGCAGCAGCTCGTCCAGCACGGTGGGCATGACCTGCCAGGTCACCCCGAACCGGTCGGTCAGCGAGCCGCCGGGGCCCTCGTGGCCGCCGTCGACGAGCCGGGCCCACACGGCATCCAGCTCGGCCTGCGTTTCGCAGGCGACGTACAGCGAGAGCCCGGGGGTGAAGGTGAACTGCGGGCCGCCGTTGAAGGCGACGAAACGCTGCCCGCGCAGCTCGAAGGCGACGGTCATGACCGGCCCGTCCGCGTGGGTCCGGTGGACCGAGAGGATCCGGGAGCCCGGGAAGACGCCGGTGTAGAACTCGGCCGCCTCTTCGGCGTGGCCGTCGAACCACAGGAAAGTTGCGATGTCCATCGTGCTTGTCCTCCGTCGTTCTCAGGGGTTGGGGAACGGGGTGTTCAGGCTGCGTAGCTCTTGAGCGTGACCGTGTTCGCCACCGTGTCCATCCCGCGTCCGACCAGGCGCTTCGGGAGGAAGGGCAGCAGCTTCACGGAGTTGTTGCGCATCCACATGTGCCTCCGCGACGGCGGCATGAGACCGCTGCCGCTGGACTCGCGGGCGAAGCGGTGGGCGCGCGCGACGAACTCACGCATCTCGCGCTCGTAGTTGGCGAAGCCCGCGTGGTGGTCGCCGCCTGCGGCGGTGAGCTCGCCGGCCAGGATGTAGGCCCCGACCATGGCGAGGCTCGTGCCGATGCCGGACATCGGCGACGCGCAGAACGCGGAGTCACCGAGGAGCACCGTCCGGCCGCGGGACCAGCGGTCCATCTGGATCTGACCGACCCGGTCGAAGTAGAAGTCGGGCGCGTCGTGGATCGTGGCGAGGATGCGGGGGATCTCCCACCCCTCCCCCTCGAACTCGCGCAGCACGATCCGCTTCTGCTCGTCGACGTCGCGCCGGTCGTACTGCAGCGGCTCGGAGGCGAAGAAGAACCCGGCCAGCGCCTTGCCGTCGGAGTTCAGCGGGTAGAGGCCCGCCGTTCGACCGGGCCGCCCGCCCCCGCCCGGCATCGTGTACATCAGGTCCCACCCGTTCAGCCGGAGCGGCGTGGTGGTGGTGAACAGCGACACGTAGCAGCCGAGGTCGCGCAGGTACTCCTGCTCCGGGCCGAAGACCAGGCGCCGGACGTTCGAGTGCACGCCGTCGGCGCCGACCAGGAGGTCGAAGCGGCGCGAGCCGCCGTGCCGGAACCGGACCTGGACGCCGTCGTCGTCCTGCACGACAGCGGCGATCGAGTCGTCGAACAGGTACTCGACGTCGTCGCGGGTGACGTCGTAGAGGATGCGTGCCAGGTCGGTGCGCAGGATCGCCAGCTCCGCGATCGGCCCGCCGGAGTCACCGAAGACCTCGGTGCTCAGCGTCGCGACGTGCTTGCTGTTCCGGTCCACGAACGCCATGCCCCGGGCGCCGGTGTGCGCCTCGCGAACCCGCCGCGTGATGCCCATGCGGTCGGCGACCTCCCGGGCGGTGCCGCGCAGGTCGACCGCGTTGCCGCCGGCGCGCGGCCCGGAAGCACGTTCCAGGACCGTCGGTTCGAACCCGGACCGGCGCAGCCAGAACGCCAGGGCGGGCCCGGCGATGCCGGCGCCGGAGATGAGGATTGTCGGCTTCTTCACTGGTTCCCCCTGCTCGTGCCGCGTGCTGCCGCCGGATCGACGACCCGTCACCCGGTGTCGAGGTGGGACCATAACGGCGTCTGAGACATATGTCTAGCAAGCTTGTCTCAGACGTCTGTGCAGCAACCTGATACGGTGCGGCCATGGGGAACCGGGAGGACCTGATCGCAGGCGCGAAGCGGTGCCTGCGGGAGCGGGGCTATGCGCGCACGACCGCACGCGACATCACGGCCGCGGCCGGCACGAGCCTGGCGTCCATCGGCTACCACTTCGGGTCCACCGAGACGCTGCTGAACACGGCCATGTTCGAGCTGGCCGACGAGTGGTCGGAGGAGATCGGGAGCGCCCTCGCCGGCGACGTGGACCCGCAGGCCCGCCCGCTGGAGCGGTTCGAGGCCTACTGGTCCCGGGTGATCGAGTCGTTCACGGCGAGCCGCGGGATGTGGGCGTCCTGGCTCGAGATCGCCGGCCAGCTCGACCGGATACCGCAGCTCCGGCAGGCGATCGCCGACGGCATCCAGGAGTCGCGCGGCGTGCTGGCATCGATGGCACGGTGCGCGGATGCCGGCTTCGACGCCGAACGGGCGCACGCCGTCGGCTCGCTGCACCACGCGCTGCTGACCGGCGTGATGGTGCAGTGGCTCGTCGACCCGGACCGCGCGCCGTCCGCACGCCAGCTCACCGACGCGCTGCTGACCGTCGCCGGCGTCGATCCGGTGTCGGCCCGCGAGGCCGAGGCAGGAACGGGGAGGTGAGCAACGTGGAGAATCCGACACCTCGGCACCGCGGGAGCAGAGCGGCCTGGGTCCTGGTCCTACTCGCCCCGGTCTGCGGCGAGCTGACGTTCTCGGCCGTGGGCATGCCGATCATGTGGATCGCATTCCCGTTCCTGGTCCCGATGTACGGGGCCGGGGTGCTGCTGATCCGGGAGCTGACGGTGCGGGCGGGCGGCGGCTGGCCGAGCCTGGTCGTCATGGGGCTGGCGTACGAGCTCGTCGAGGACGGTCTCGGGCTGCAGGCCCTCACCAGCCCGACGATGTACAACGCCTCCGCATGGGGACCTCGGGTCCTGGGCCTCAACCTGACCTACTGGGAGAGCCAGGTCGGCTACCACATCGTGTTCAGCGTGCTGATCCCGATCCTGCTCACCAACCTGGTGTTCCCGGAGCTGCGGCAGGCGCCCTACCTGCGGCGCCGCGGCACGTTTTTCGTCGCCGTCACGGCGGTGGCCGGGATCGCGATGCTGCGGCTGACGTTCGCCGCCTCCGAGGACCCCGGGTACCGGGCCCCGTTACCCGTCGTCGTGGGGCTGGTGGTGGCGACCGTGGCCCTGGGCGTCGTCGCCCTGCGGATCCTGCCGAGGTACGCCCGTGCGGGACGAGGGCACGTCGACCGCGCCGCCCGGACCGGCTCCGTGCCGGCGCCGGGGGTCGCCGGCACGGTCGCCGGAATGGTGACGCTGGCGTACCTCGGGCTCCTGATGCCCGCAGGCCACCCGCCGGCCGGGCCGGCCGTCGGCGAGGGAGCGTTCGTCTACCTGCCCATGACCGTCGCGGCCGGGCTGGCCGTCGGGATCCTCCTGCTGATCCGGCGCTGGTCACTCTCGCCGGAGATGACCGACCGGCACCGCATCTGGCTGGCCGGAGGAGCGCTCGTCGCCCACACGCTGTTCGTCGTCCTCGCGGCGGTGCTGCACATGGAGGACACGCTCAGCACGGTCGTCGCGGTCACCACCGGCCCCATCACCATCGGCGTGACCGTCCTCCTGCTGGCCCGCCTCGGGGCAGCGCGCCCCGTTGCAGCAAAGCCACTTCCATGCCATCCCGCTGCATGAAAGTGGCTTTGCTGCAGTCGGCGGACGCTCAGCGACGAGCCCGGCGGATCAGGAAGATGACCAGCAGGAGCAGCGCACCCGCTGCCACCGGGGCCAGGCGCTTGAGCACCGGGGCGCCCGCGGTGTCGAGCAGGTCGATCGCGTCGACCTCGCTGCGCAACGGGCCGGTCGACTTCGGTGCGGCCGCGAGCACCGGGCCCTTCGCGGCGGCCGCGGCCTGCGCGGATCCGCTGCCGTTGGTGTTGCCGCCGGTGGCCGGCGCGGCCACCGATCCGCCGGACGGCGACGGCGACGGCGACGACGACGCGCCACCGGCGCTCGCCGCACCCGGGCCCGGGGACGGCGTGGAAGGCGTGGACGACGCCTTCTTCTCCTCGGCGGCGGGCTCCTCGGCGGCCGGGGCGAGCTTGCTGGCCACGCAGGCCGAGAACTGGCCGATGATCTTGTCTGCGACGTCGGAGATGACACCGCGGCCGAACTGCGCGGGCCGGCCGGTGATGGTCATGTCGGTGACCATCGTGACGGCGGTGCGGTCGGGCCCGTCGGCCGTCATCGTGCCGGTGACGGTGGCGCTCGCGGTGCCGTTGCCGCGGGAGTCCCGCCCGTTCGCCTCGATGACGACCTTGTGGTTCGCGTCGTCGCGGGTGACGTACGTGCCCTTGCCCTTGTAGGTGAGCGAGATCGGCCCGAGCTTCACCTTGACGGTGCCGGTGAACGAGTCGCCCTCGTACTCCGTCAGGGTGGCGCCCGGGAAGCAGGGAGCCACCGTCTCCGGCGTGTTCAGCGCCTCCCACGCCTTGTCGATCGGCGCGTCGATCGTGAACTTGTTCTCCAGCTGCATCTTCTCTGTCTCCTCCACAAAGCCGCAGGACGCCCGCCCCGGATGACCAGAGCAGGCGTCCTGCGGAACGAGCGTCAGCCTGCGGCCGCCAGCACCGCGCGGCCCGTGAGCACCTTGGCCAGATGTTCACGGTAGTCCGCGGCGGCATCCGCGTCACTCGGCGCAGCGGTGCCCTCGGTGACCCGTTCGGCTGCCGCCCGCACCGCGTCGGCGGTGGCCGGCTGCCCCACGAGCGCCTGCTCGACGCCGGTGGCGCGGATCGGCGTGCTGCCCATGTTGGTGAGCCCGACCCTCGCCTCCGCGATCGATCCGCCCTCGACCCGGACGGCGGCCGCGATCGCGACCATCGACCAGGCCTGCGCCGTGCGGTTGAACTTCTCGTAGTGGCTGCCCCAGCCCGTGAACTTCGGGAACCGGATCTCGGTGAGGACCTCGCCCTCGCCGAGCGCGGTGGTGAAGTAGTCCACGAAGAACTCGGACGCCGGCACCGTGCGGCGACCGGACGAGCCGGCGATCACGAGCTCGGCGTCCAGGGCGAGCGCGACGGCTCCGAGGTCGCCTGCCGGGTCGGCGTGGGCGAGCGACCCGCCGAGGGTGCCGCGGTGGCGGACCTGGTTGTCGGCGACGGTCTCGGTGGCCTGCCCGAGCAGCGCGACGTGCCGCTGCACGGACTCGTCGCGGATGATGTCGTAGTACGACGTCATGGCGCCGACCGCGACCCGGTCACCCTCGTCGCGGATCCCGCGCAGCTCGGCGATGCCGCCGAGGTCCACGAGCAGCGTGGGGGCCGCGAGGCGCAGCCGCAGCACCGGGAGCAGGCTCTGCCCGCCCGCGAGGATCTTGGCGTCGTCGCCGGCCTCCCGCAGGGCCTGGATCGCCTCGTCGACCGACGACGGCTTGACGTAGTCGAACTGGGCGGGGATCACTGGATCTCTCCCTGGGGGTTGTTCGGGTCGATCGAGCCGAGGCCCGCGCCCGGGGAATGGGTGTCGACGGGCGTCTCCTGCGTGGAGCGGCCCTTCGCGTCCTGGACGGCCCGCCACACGCGCTGCGAGGTGCACGGCATCTCGACCTCCGTGACACCGAGGTGGCGCACGGCGTCGATCACGCCGTTGACGATCGCCGGGGTGGACGCGATGGTCCCGGCCTCCCCGACTCCCTTGACGCCCAGCGGGTTGGAGGTGGCCGGCGTGCTCACGACGTGTGTGTCGAAGCTGGGCAGGTCGGCGGACGAGGGCAGGGTGTAGTCGACGAACGTGCCGTTGACCAGCGTGCCCTGGTCGTCGTAGTTGGCCTCCTCGAACAGCGCCTGCGCGATGCCCTGCGCGAGCCCGCCGTGGACCTGCCCCTCGACGATGAGCGGGTTGACCACCGTGCCGATGTCGTCGACGCAGACGTACTTGCGCACGTCGACGTGCCCGGTCTCGGTGTCGACCTCGATCGCCGCGAGGTGCGTGCCGTGCGGGAAGGAGAAGTTCTCCGGGTCGTACACGGCGTCGGCGTCGAGCGAGGGCTCCATCCCCTCCGGGAGGTCGTGCGCCATGAACGCGGCGAACGCGATCTCCTGGATGGCCTTGCCCTGATCGGTGCCGCGCACGGTGAACGTGCCGTTCGCGAACTCGAGGTCCTTCTCGTCCGCCTCGAGCATGTGGGCCGCGAGCCTCCTGGCCTTCCCGATCACCTTCTGCGCGGCGTCGACGATCGCGATGCCGCCGACGGCGAGCGAGCGCGACCCGTAGGTGTCGAGTCCCTTCGGCGAGATCTGCGTGTCGCCGTGCAGGACCTCGACGTCCTCGAACGGCACGCCGAGCTGGTCGGCGACGATCTGGCTGAACGCCGTCTCGTGCCCCTGCCCGTGCGCCGAGGCACCGGTGATGACCTCGACCTTGCCGGTGGCGAGCATCCGGATGCTCGCGGCCTCCCAGCCGCCCGCCCCGTACGCGAGCGAACCGAGCACCCGGGACGGGGCCAGCCCGCACATCTCGGTGAACGTCGAGATGCCGATGCCCAGCTGCACCGGGTCGCCGGAGCGCCGCCGCTCCTCCTGCTCACGGCGAAGGCCCGCGTAGTCGAACAGGTCCATCGCCTGCCGGGTGGCCTGCTCGTAGTTGCCGGAGTCGTAGGTCAGCCCGGCCACCGTGGTGAACGGGAACTCCTCGTGCTTGATCCAGTTCTGTTCGCGCAGCTCCATCGGGTCGCGGCCGAGCTCGACGGCCAGCTCGTCCATGATCCGCTCGATCGCGAACGTGGCCTCCGGCCGGCCCGCGCCGCGGTAGGCGTCGGTCAACGTCTTGGTGGTGAAGACGTTGGTGCAGGTGAACTTGTAGGCCGGGATCTTGTAGATCGCGTTGAACATGAACGCGCCCAGGATCGGCACGCCCCCGCCGACGAGGCCGAGGTAGGCGCCCATGTCGGCGAGCAGCTTGACGTCGAGGCCGGTGACCGTGCCGTCCTTCTTCGCCGTGATCACGAGGTCCTGGATCTGGTCGCGGCCGTGGTGGGCGGTGAGCAGCGACTCGGAGCGCGTCTCGGTCCACTTGACCGGCTTGCCCAGCTTCTGCGCGAGCGCCACGCAGAGCATCTCCTCGGGGAGCACCCCGATCTTGCCGCCGAACCCGCCACCCACGTCGGGGGCGATGACCCGCAGCTTGCTCTCCGGAACGCCGAGCGTGACCGACGTCATCGTGCGCAGGATGTGCGGGACCTGGGTGGACGAGTAGAAGGTGATCTGCTCGCCGGTCGGGTCGACGACCACCGAACGCGGCTCCATGAACGCCGGGATGAGCCGCTGCTGGATGAACCGGCGGCGCACCACGACGGAGTCCGGGTCGGCCTCGGCAGCGGAGATCGCATCGGCGACGCTGCTGCCGCTGCCCGCCTCGGCGGAGTCGAACACCCAGGTGGCGCTCTCGTTCGTGCCGAGGTCGGGGTGCACGAGCGTGGCGCCGTCAGCGAGGGCGGCCTCCATGTCGAGCACCGGGTCGAGCGGCTCGTAGTCGACGTCGACGAGCTCGGTGGCGTCCTTGGCCTCAGCGGCCGACCGGGCGACGACGACCGCCACGCCCTCGCCGGCAAAGTGCACGGCGTTGCCGGCGAGCAGCGGGCGCTGCGGCGTCTTCTGCTCGGGGGTGATCGGCCACGCGTTGGGCAGGCCGACGCTCTCGACCCCGAGATCCGCCGCGGTGTAGACGCCGACGACACCGGGGGCCGCTTTGGCGGCAGCCGTGTCGATCCCGTTGACCCGCGCGTGCGCGAACGTCGAGCGGAGGACGGCGATGTGCAGCGTGCCGGCCGGAGTGATCGCATCGGTGTACCGGGTGCGGCCGGTGATCAGGCGTGCGTCCTCCTTGCGGACCCGGGCACGACCGATCTCGCCGGGTGTGGTGGGTTCGGCGGTCGTCGTCACGTCACTGCCCTCCCGCCACCGGGCTGGGGGTGTCGACCGGCGCCGTGGCGCCGGGTTTCATCGCCTGCGCCGCGCTCTGCACGGCCCGGACGATGTTCTGGTAGCCGGTGCAGCGGCAGAGGTTGCCCTCGAGGCCCTCGCGCACGGCGTGCTCGTCGGGGTCGGGGTTGTCGCCCAGCAGGTCGACCGCCTGCATGATCATGCCCGGCGTGCAGTACCCGCACTGCAGCGCATGGCATTCGTTGAACGCCTTCTGCACCGGGTGCAGCTCGCCGTCGCGGGCGAGCCCTTCGATGGTCGTGATCTCCGCGCCGTCGGCCTGCACCGCGAGCACGGAGCAGGACTTCACGCTCTGACCGTTCAGGTGCACCGTGCAGGCACCACAGTTGCTGGTGTCGCAGCCGATGACCGTGCCGGTCTTTCCCAGGCGCTCCCTCAGGTAGTACACCAACAGCATGCGGGGTTCGACGTCGTCGACGTACTCCACGCCGTCGACGGTGACCCGAACCTGTGCCATGTGACCTCTCCTCACCACGAGCGCGGTGCCGCCACACAGAGCGACACTGGACGCACCGGACGCAACCCAGCCGCGCCCGGGTGCCGCACACGACGCTGTGGCGGCGCCCACAATCAGACCGCCGATCATTCACGCATGCAAGGGCGACGAATCGCACTTCTCCGCAGGACACGGGCTTGACCGAGACGGAGCAGAGCACAATCCGCAAAATCGGCTCGAGAGCGGCGTGATGATCCGCAGAAACGGAAGCTATCCCCGACCAGGTTCACCTGTCCGTACCAAGCCGGACGGGGCGGTGAAGATCACCCGACGGTGATCGACTCCCGGCGGGCCCGTCCGGGCCGGTGCCCACCGGGCGCAACGGGGCCAACGTGCGGTGCCGCAACGCCCCCCACCACAGCCCGCCGCCGTAGGCGAGGTCGTCGAGCCTGCGCGCGAGCAGGTATCCGGGGAGGCCGGGCCGGGCCGGGTCGTGGCGTCTGCGCCACCAGTCGAGCACCCCTTCGGCCACGGCGATCACGGCGACGGTGCGCCGGGCGCGGCGCGACACCAGGACCGCGACCAGCGACAGCGGCCAGTAGTGCCGGGTGACGGCGTCGGCGGTCTGCATCACCGTGCCGACGGCGCCGAGCCCGATCAGCCGGGCAGCGGTCCGGCGCGGCTCGCGGACGGGCAGCTTGCGGGCGAGCTGCTCGGTGGCACCGGCCGCCACGGCGAGCGCGGCGAGAACGCTCCACGGCCGCCCGCGCAGCAGCAGCACCGAGACCGCCGCGGACCAGGTGTTGAGCACCATCGGCGGCACCGATCCGGGGTGCCGCAGCGACAGCGGGGCGGCGCCCGTGCCGTAGTAGGCCTTGCGCAGCCACCACGCCGCGAGGCCCGTCCGGTGGTCGTGCGCGACCCGGGACGCGGGCTCGTAGCGCAGGCGCCAACCCGACTCGTGCAGCCGCAGCACGAGGTCGACGTCCTCGGCCACGTGCATCCGGTCGTCGAAGCCCGCGCCGACGGCCGCGCGGCGCACCACCAGCGCGGCGCTCGGGACGTAGGCCACCCGGCTCTTCGGTACGACCAGCGCCGGATCGGCGCCCAGGTCCAGCGAGGAGCGCACCGACTCGTAGCCGCCGAGCCAGCCCCGCCCCGCCAGCGCGACGATGCGCGGAGCCGCCAGCGCCACGGCCGGATCGGCGAAGCGGGCGAGCAGCGGGCCGAGCCACCCGGGCTGCGGCACGACGTCGGAGTCGAGGAACGCGACGAGCGGGGTCCGCGCGGCCGCGAGCCCCGCGTTGCGCGCCGCCGCCGGGCCCCTCGCCTCCGCGTGGCGCAGGAGCACGGCGCCCGCCCCCTCGGCGACGCGGCGGATGCCCGCGGCGTCGGCGGAGCCGTCGTCGACGACGATCGTGGCGCCGAGGCCGGCCGGCAGCGCGGCGAGCAGCCGGGCGAGCCCGTCCACGCGGTCCTTCACCGGCACGACGACCGTGACGTCCGAGGCGGGCGGGACCGCGGCCGCCGGCACGGCCACCGGATGCGCGATGCCCGCGTCGAGCAACCTGCGGGCGAGCGCGGCCGACGTCGGGTCGCACACCTCGACCGCCCCGTCGCGCAGCCGGCGCGCCGCCGCGGCGGACAGGCGCAGCATCCGCGGCGGGGCGCCCCCGAACAGGACCGTGCCGCCGTCCACCACGAGCGCGTGCCGGTCGAGCGCGACCCGCATCCCGTACGGCAGCGCCTCCTCCACGGCTCCGAGCCTAGGCCGTGATCGACCGACGCTGGGATGCTCGTGGGGTGACCGCACCGCTGCTGCCCGAGTACGGGCGCCGTTCGCTCGCCGAGGTGCTACCCGCACTGATCGCCGCCATCGGCGTACCCGGCCCCGCGCCCGCGTTGACGGTGCCGCCGGCCCGCGCGGCGGCACTCCTGCTGGTGGACGGGCTGGGCAGCGAGCTGCTGCGCCGGCACGCCGCCGACGCACCGTTCCTCGCGAGCCTTCCCGACGCGGGACCGCTGACGTCCGGCTTCCCGTCGAGCACGTCGATCGGCCTCGCCTCGCTCGGCACCGGTGTGCCGCCGGGCTCGCACGGCCTGCTCGGGCTGTCGCTGCTGGCCGACGGGGAGCTGCTGGACACGCTGCGCTGGACCGCGCAGGGCGGCCGCACCGACCTGCGCGAGCGGCTGGTGCCGGAGGAGATCCAGCCGGTGCCCACCGTGCTGGAGCGGGCCGAGGCCGCCGGCGTCGCGGTCTCCGTCGTGACCTTGGGGGAGTTCGACGGCTCCGGGCTCACCCGGGCGGCGCTGCGCGGCGGCCGCTTCCACGGCACGTACGCGCTCGGCGACCTGGCCGCGGGTGTCCTCGCCGCGGTCACCGGCCCCGGGAGGCAGCTCTGCTACGGCTACCACCGCGACCTCGACGCGATGGGGCACCTCCACGGCCCCGGTTCGCTGCCGTGGCGGCTGCAGCTCGCCCAGGTCGACCGGCTCGCCGAGGTCGTCGCCGAGCGCCTGCCGCCGGACGCGGTGCTCGCGATCACGGGCGACCACGGCATGGTCGCGGTCGACCGGCGCTACGACGCGGACACCGACCCGGTCCTCGCCGACGGCGTCGCGCAGCTGTCCGGCGACCCGCGGGCCCGGCACGTCCACGTGCGTCCCGGTGCTCTCGAGGACGTGCTCGCCACCTGGCGAGGGGTGCTGGGGGACGGCGCGTGGGTCGTGCCCGGTGCGCAGGCGGTGGCCGACGGCTGGTTCGGGCTCCCGGTGGCGCCGCACGCCCGGGACCGCATCGGCGACGTCGTGGTCGCGGCGCGCGGGGGCACGGCCGTGATCCGGTCCCGGATGGAGCGGTTCATCTCGCGGATGCCGGGTCAGCACGGCTCCCTCACGGCCGACGAGCAGCTCGTGCCACTCCTGGTCGCCGGGCCGGCCCCAACCGGGTGAACTCCCGGGACACACCGTGTCGTCAACCTCAGATGTTCCTCAATTCTGTGGCAGCGCGGTCCACGATGCCCTCACCCTGGTCTGATCTGCTGAACGGGGGGATCGCAATGGAGCTCGTCGTCGACGTCGAGCTGAGCGTCCGTGACCGGGCCATCCTGCGCGCCGTGGCGTGCGGACGTGCCGAGCTCGTCTGGGGCTCCGAGCCCGACCTCTACCTCGACGGACGCTTCTGCTGCGACCAGGGCGCGGTGCACAAGCTCGTGCGCGCGGGCCTGATCGCCCCCGCGGCCGAGGGCGCCGTCGGCCAGCGACTCCCGGCAGTGATCACCACGGCCGGGCGCCTGGAGCTCGTGGCCTGACGCCCCCGGGCCGGCGTCGCCGGTAGCGTCCCCGCCCGTGACCAAGCCGTCCGCCCGGCAGGAGCGGATCCTCGCGATCCTGCGATCGCGCGGTCCGGCGCGGGTGGCCGAGCTGGCCCGCGAGTTCGACGTCTCGCCGATCACGCTCCGCCGCGACGTCGAGGCGCTCGCCCGCCGGGAGCACGTCGTGCGCGGGCACGGCATCGTCCGGTTGCCGTCGAGCCGGCGTGACGACCGCGAGCGTCCCGCGACCGGGGTCGTGGTGGTGATGGCCCCGCCGCGCAGCGCGTACCTGGCGCAGATCGTCGAGGGCGCGCGGCAGGCCGTCGAGGAGCTGGGCCTGCACTGGCACCTGGAGGGCATCGGCGAGCGGGAGACGGCGGGTTCCGCCGTGCGCCGGGCCGCGGCCGTGCCCGCGGCGCTCGGCACGCTGGTCTTCCCGCGCTGGCGCACCACGGAGGCGGTCGAGGCCGAGGACGACGAGCCGTCCCCCGGCGCGCCGGCGGTGCTCGTGGAGCGGTTCGCGCCCGTGGGGAGCGTGCTCGCCGACCTGGACGCCGTGCGCACCGACCACTCCCGCGGCGTGCTGCTGGCGCTGCGCCACCTGCGCGAACGGGGGCACGCGAGGATCCTGCTCGTCGCGCGCAACGACAGCCCGACCGCTCGAACGATCAGGACGGCGTTCGCCGCGCACCTCGCCGGGCTCGGCCTGCCGCAGCTCACCGAACCGCTGCTCAGCTCGGCCGGCGCGGGTCCGGATCCGGACACGCCCGTGCCCCACGTGCCCGCGGTGGTCCGCGCGACCGGCGCCACGGCCGTGGTCGCGCACAGCGACGTCGACGCGCTGAACATGGTGCAGCAGCTGCACACCGCGGGCCTGCGGGTCCCGGACGACGTCTCAGTGGTGGCCTACGACGACGTCATCGCGGGCCTCGGCGGGCTGGAGCTGACGACCGTGGCGCCGCCGAAGCGTGGTGCCGGGATCGGCGAAGTCTCTACCTGAGCGTCTTCTCGCAGCAGCACTCCGGCCTGGGGTTCGGCAACGGCCGCACGGTGTTCGTCGGCCTCCACAACTTCGCCGTGGTGCTCACCGACCCGAGCTTCCTGCGCAGCATCGGCGTGACGCTCGCCTACGTCGTGCTGCTGATCCCGATCCTGGTGGCCGGCTCGCTGGCGCTCGCGCTGCTGTTCGACTCCGGCCTCGCCAGGGCCCGGCAGTTCGCGCAGACCGCGCTGTTCCTGCCGCACGCGGTGCCGGGCATCATCGCCACGGTCATCTGGCTGTACCTCTACACGCCGGGCATCAGCCCGGTGCTCGACCTCCTGTACGGCCTGGACATCCAGGTCGACCTGCTGGGCCAGACGCTGCTCATCCCGTCCCTGGTCAACATCGCGCTGTGGGGCGGGCTCGGCTACAACACGGTGATCTTCTACACCGCGCTGCAGGCCGTGCCCCGCGAGGTGATGGAGGCCGCCGCGGTGGACGGCGCGGGCGCGATCCGCACCGCGTTGCGGGTGAAGGTGCCGATGGTGCGCGCCTCGGTGGTGACCGTCACCATGTTCACGCTGGTGGGGACGCTGCAGCTGTTCACGGAACCGAAGCTGCTCCAGGACTCCACGCCGCTGATCGGCGACCGCTTTACGCCGAACATGTACATCTTCGACGCGGCCTTCAACCGCAGCAACTACGGCCTCGCCTCGGCGGCGTCGGTGCTGCTGCTCGTCCTGTGCTGCCTGCTGTCCTACGCGGTGGCGCGCTACAGCTCGCGGGGAGCGCGGACATGACGACGACGGAACCGGGGGGCCGGGTCCGGCGGGGCTCCCGCGCGGGCACGATCACGACCAACGTCGTGATCGCGGCGGGCACGCTCTACGCCCTGCTGCCGTTGCTGTGGCTGCTGCTCGCGGCCACCAAGGACGCCGAGGCCCTGTTCAGCAGCAACCTGCTCGACCTGGCCAACTTCGACCTCGCCGGCAACATCCGCGCGCTGCTCGACGAGGACGACGGGCTCTACCTGCGCTGGTACGCCAACAGCATCCTGTACGCGGTGATCGGCGCCGGGCTCGGCGCGGTGATCAGCACGGCGGCGGGCTACGTGTTCGACAAGTACTCCTTCCGCGGCAAGCGGCAGCTCTACGCGCTGGTGCTGATCAGCGTGATGATCCCGGGCACGGTGCTGGCGCTGCCGATGTACCTCATCGCGTCGCGGCTCGAGCTCGCCAACACGATGTGGGCGGTCTTCATCACGGTGCTGTTCAACCCGTTCGGCGTCTACCTCGCGCGGATCTTCGCCACCGGCTACGTCCCCGGCGAGGTGCTGGAGGCCGCACGGGTGGACGGCGCGTCGGAGCTGCACATCTTCTTCCGCATCGGGCTGCGGATGCTGGGACCCGGTTTCGTCACCGTGTTCCTGTTCCAGCTCACCTCGATCTGGAACAACTTCTTCCTGCCGCTCGTGATGCTGTCCGACGAGAAGCTCTACCCGCTCAGCCTCGGACTCTACTCGTGGAACAGCCAGGCGACGATCACGCCCGAGTACTACCCGCTCGTCGTGGTCGGCTCGCTGCTCGCGCTGGTCCCGCTCATCGTGGCGTTCCTGATGTTGCAGCGGTACTGGCGGTCGGGCCTCACGGCCGGGAGTGTGAAGTAGTGCCGTCACGTCCACGTGCGGCCCTCGCGATGGCCGCGAGGACCGCTCGCCAGCTGCTCCACCCCGCCGCCGTCGAGCGCATCACGGCCGCGGTCGACATCGACCCGGACGTCGTGCTCGACGGGTTCGCCCGCGCCGAGCTCGCCGGCGTCGAGCTGCTGATCACCGGCTGGGGCTGCGCGCCGATCACGGCGGACGTCCTCGCCGCCGCGCCGCGGCTGCGCGCGGTCGTCCACACGGCGGGCACCGTGCGCCACCACGTCACCGACGCGTGCTGGGAGCGGGGCATCGTGGTCAGCTCGGCCGCCGCGGCCAACGCCGTGCCGGTGGCGGAGTACGCCGTCGCGATGATCCTGCTGGCCGGCAAGCGCGTGCCCGACATCGCGCGGGAGTTCCGCGCGGCGCGGGCTCAGCGGGACTGGAATGACCGGTACCCGGACGCCGGCAACTACGGCGCCACCGTCGGGCTGCTCGGGGCCTCGCTGATCGGGCGGCGGGTCGCCGATCTGCTGCGCCCGTTCGACCTCGAGGTCCTCCTGCACGACCCGTACGTCGCCGGCGCCGAGGTGCGGGCGCTCGGCGCCGAGCCGGTGGGCCTCGACGACCTGTTCGCCCGATCCGGCGTGGTGTCGCTGCACGCGCCGCTGCTGCCCGCGACCACCGGCATGGTCGACGCCCGGCTGCTCGCGCTCATGCGCGACGGCACCACGCTGCTCAACACCGCCCGCGGCGGGCTCGTCGACCACGCCGCCCTGGAACGCGAGCTGCTGTCCGGGCGGTTGCGGGCGGTGCTCGACGTGACCTCGCCGGAGCCGCTGCCGCCCGGCTCGCCGCTCTGGGAGTGCGACGGCGTGCTGCTCACACCGCACGTCGCCGGGTCCAAGAGCAACGAGCTGCACCGGCTCGCCGACGCCGCCGCCGCGGAGGTGCAGCGGTGGGCTGCGGGCCGGCCGTTCGCCCACCCCGTACGGCGCGAGCTCCTGCCGCTCACCGCATGACAGAGGAGGTCCTCATCCCCCCCGACGACTTCGACCTCAGCCCGGACACCGGCTGGACGCGCCGGCACTGGACCGCCGTCGCCGACGACCTGCTCGCCTCCGTGCAGCGGTTCCGCTCGCCCCGCGGCGGCCGGATCGACCTGCCCGGCGCACCCGCCAAGGCGGGCGTCGTCTCGGACGGCCTGGAGGGCTTCGCCCGCACCTTCCTGCTCGCGGCGTTCCGCGCCGCGGGCGACGCGGACGGCAGGCCCGTCGAGCCCTACCTGGACGGGCTCGTCAGCGGGCCGGCCGGCGGCGATGCGGACCGGTGGCCGACGATCGGCTCGCACGGGCCCGGCGGGCAGCCGATGGTGGAGTCCGCGTCGGTGGCGCTCGGCCTGCTGACGGCGCGGACGTGGACCTGGGACCGGCTCGCCGACCGGGAGCAGGACCGCCTGGAGGAGTGGCTGCGCGGGGCGCTGCGCAACGAGCCGGCGCCGAACAACTGGTACCTGTTCCCGATGACCGTGGCCGCCTTCCTCGACGAGGTCGGCCGCGGCGACGCCGAGACCGCCCGCGCCGTCGACCGCGCGCTCGACCTGCTGGAGGGCTGGTACCGCGGCGACGGCTGGTACAGCGACGGCGACGGCCGCGCCTTCGACCACTACATCGGCTGGGCGATGCACCTGTACCCGGTGCTGGTCGCGCACCTGCGCGGCGACACCGCGCAGCTGGACCACCTCGGCCCGCGGCTGCACGAGTTCCTCGGCTCGTTCGCCGCCACCTTCGACGCCGACGGCTCCCCGCTGCACCAGGGCCGATCGCTCACCTACCGCCCGGCGGCTCTGGCGGCCGTGGCGCTGGGCGAGGTGGTCGGCCGCACGCCGCTGCGGCCCGGCCAGACCCGGCGGATCCTGTCGGCCGGGCTGCGCTACTTCCTCGACCGCGGCGCGCTCACCGACGGGATCTTCTCCCGCGGCTGGCACGGCCCGCACCCCGCGACCCTGCAGACCTACTCCGGCCCGGCCTCGCCGTACTGGGCCAGCAAGGGCTTCGTCGGGCTGCTGCTGCCCGGGTCGGCGCCGCTGTGGACGGCGGTCGAGGAACCGCCGCCGTCGGCCGGGCCCGACCGGACCGTCGTCATCCCCTCGGTCGGCTGGCTGGTGCAGACCACGCAGGGCGACGGCCTGGTCCGCGTCCACAACCACGGCAGCGACCACATCAACCCGTGGGACGCCGACGGCGGCGAGCCCGACCCGCTCTACGCCCGGCTCGCCTACTCCACGCGCACCGGCCCCACCGCCGCCCGCAACGCCGCCGACAACCACGTCGCCCTGCACGTACGCGGCCGGGAGAGCGTGCGGCGGCGGATCCACCCGATCGGCAGCGGACCGGACTGGGTGGCGTCGTGGCACCAGCCCCAGTTCCCCGGCGCACCCGGACCCGTGCTCCCCCAGGGCCGCATCGAGAGCCTCGTCGGCGCGCGCGGCGCGTGGGAGGTGCACATCCACCGGCTGCGCGCCGTGCCTGCCGGAACTCCCGTCACGGTGACGGGATGGGCGCTCGCGGCCGCGACCCCGCAGGAGCTCGACGAGCAGGTCGACGGCGTGGCCGTCGCGCTGAGCACGAAGGAGACCGCCACCCGGCTCGTCGGCGGCCACGGCTTCGACACGGCCCACGTCGAGCGGGCCCCGCAGGGCACGGCCTACGGCGCGTGGGCGCTGGTGCCGGCCCTGCGCGGCACCGTCGCGCCGGGCGAGCTGCTGGTCACCGCCTCGGCGCTCACCTCGGCGCCCGCGACCCCCGCACCGGAGATCGGGGTCGACGGCACGGAGGTCACCGTCACCTGGGCCGACGGCGCGCGCACGACATGCAGCTGGGTGGCCGCCGTCCCGGAGGTAGCCACCGACCCGCACTAGGCTGGCCGGCGTGCCGGACACCCAGTACGAGGGCCTGCTCCGCCACGTGCTCGACACGGGCGCCCGCAAGGCGGACCGCACCGGCACGGGCACGCGGTCGGTCTTCGGCCACCAGCTGCGCTACCGGCTGTCGGACGGCTTCCCCCTGATCACGACGAAGAAGGTCCACTTCCGCTCGGTCGCCTACGAGCTGCTGTGGTTCCTGCGCGGCGACCCGAACGTCACGTGGCTGCGGGAGCACGGCGTCACGATCTGGGACGAGTGGGCGGCACCGGACGGTGACCTCGGCCCGGTCTACGGGGTGCAGTGGCGGTCGTGGCCGACCCCGGACGGCGGGCACGTCGACCAGATCGGCGAGGTGCTGCGCGCGCTGCGGGAGAACCCGGACTCCCGGCGGATCATCGTGTCCGCGTGGAACGTCGCCGACATCCCCCGGATGGCGCTGCCGCCCTGCCACGCGTTCTTCCAGTTCTACGTCGCCGACGGCGAGCTCTCCTGCCAGCTGTACCAGCGCAGCGCGGACCTGTTCCTCGGGGTGCCGTTCAACATCGCGAGCTACGCGCTGCTGACGCACATGATCGCCGAGCAGGTGGGTCTCGGCGTCGGTGACTTCATCTGGACCGGGGGCGACTGCCACATCTACGACAACCACGAGGACCAGGTCGGAACGCAGCTCGCGCGCGAGGCGCGGCCGTTCCCCACGCTCCGCCTGAAGCCCGCGGACAGCCTGTTCGACTACACCTACGAGCACCTCGCGCTCGACGGCTACGACCCGCACCCCGCCATCAAGGCGCCGGTCGCGGTGTGATCGGGCTCGTCTGGGCGCAGTCGGCGAACGGGGTCATCGGCCGCGACGGCACGCTGCCGTGGCGGCTGCCGGAGGACATGAAGCGGTTCCGCTCCCTGACCGCGGGCGCGACCGTGCTCATGGGCCGCCGGACGTGGGAGTCGCTGCCACCGCGGTTTCGCCCGCTGCCGGGCAGGCGCAACCTCGTGCTGTCCCGCACGCCGCAGTCGGGCCCACGGGAGGGCGCAGAGACGTTCCCCGACCTGCGGACGGCACTCGCCGCGGTGACCGGGGACGTGTGGGTGATCGGCGGCGCGGCGGTGTACCGGGCGGCGCTGCCGTTGGCGGACCGCATCGAGGTCACCGAGATCCGCGAGCCCTTCGACGGCGACACGTACGCGCCGGACGTGGGTCGCCCTCCGGACGAGGTGGGGACGTGGCGGGAGTCGTCGACGGGACTGCACTACAGGTTTCTGACCTGGGGCTGAGCTCGCCTCAGGGTGCTCACACACCAACATCGGCGCTCGCACAGCAACTGCAGTTGGTGTGCGAGGACCAATGTTGGTGTGTGACGCTTCCGATCAGGTCAGGCGGCCGGTTGGGTCCGGGTGCCAGCGGCTCAGGCGCGTCCGGAGGACCTCGGTCATCTCCGCCAGCAGGTGCTCGCCCTCCTCCGCCGTCGCGCCGGTCGGGTCGCCCAGCACGCCGTTCGGGCTGACCGCGGCCACGCCGCCGGAACGCATCGCCGGGAGCAGCTCGTCGAGCGGGGCGGTGGCACCGGGCGCCGCGGCGGCGGTGCGGACCGCGGCGGGGTCGAGCGCCAGCAGGATCGACGTCTCGGTGTGCCCGGCGTGCAGGTCCCCGCCGGCCGCGACGCACGGCGACCAGGCGGCGTCACGGCCCTCGACACGCAGCCGCACCACGGCGTCCGGAACCGTGGGGAGGTTGCCGCCGTGGCCGTTCACGAACACCAGCCGGGGCGTCCACCGCGTCGCCGACCGCCCCAGCTCCACGAGCACGGTCAGCAGCGCGTCGTGCCCGATCGACAGCGTGCCGGGGAAGCCCTCGTGCTCGCCGGACGCGCCGTAGGCCAGCGGCGGCGCGACCAGCAGCGCCGGGTCGTCGCCCGCGGCGCGCCGGGCGACGGCGGTGGCGATCCGGGTGTCGGTGTCGAGCGGGAGGTGCGGCCCGTGCTGCTCGCACGCCCCGATCGGCACCAGGAGCGTGGCCGCCGGCACGTCCGGCCACACGCGGTCACCGAGGTTCACAGGCCTCCACCCCTGCACGAGCGGCACGTTCGCCCGATAGAGCTGGACGGACGTGCCGCTCGTCCAACGGGCTCGGGGTTCAGCTTCCCGCCACCGGGGCCTGCAGGCCGGCGAGCGGGCTCTCGTCGCACGCGCGGTCCGGGCGCGTCCCGATCGTCACCGGGACCGGGCCGCGGGAGTTGCGGGGCGCCGACCTCGAATGGTCGACATCCGAGCGCGGGACCACCGTGGACGCGTCACGCGCGGCGAGGGCCTGCTCGCCCAGGCCGCGCACGCACTCCGGGTCGGGACCGTCGAGCGGGAGGCCGGTGAAGAACTTGGCGGCCATGCAGCCGCCCTGGCAGGAGTCGTAGAACCCGCAGCTTCGGCAGGCGCCGCCGGTCTGGGGCTGCCGCAGCTCGGCGAACAGCTCCGAGCCGCGCCACACCTCCTCGAACCCGCCCGGCGAACGGACGTTGCCCGCGAGGAAGTTGTCGTGGATCGCGAAGGGGCACGCGTAGACGTCGCCGACCGGGTCGATCAGGCAGACCACCCGGCCGGCACCGCACAGGTTGAGCCCGGGCAGCGCCTCGCCGTACGCGGAGAGGTGGAAGAACGAGTCGCCCGTGAGCACGTTCTCGCCGCGAGCCACCAGCCAGTCGTAGAGCTGCCGCTGCTGCGCGGGCGTGGGGTGCAGCTCGTCCCAGACGTCGGCGCCGCGGCCCGAGGGCCGCAGGCGGGTGATCCGCAGCTGCGCGCCGAACTTGTCGGCGATCGCCTTGAACTCGTCGAGCTGGTCGACGTTCTGCCTCGTCATGACGACGCTGATCTTGGGCTGGCCGAACCCGGCCTCGGCCAGGTTCTCCAGCGCCCTGATCGCGGTGGCGTAGGAGCCGGCGCCGCGCACGTGGTCGTTGATCTCGGCGGTGGCGCCGTCGAGCGAGATCTGCACGTCGACGTAGTCCGTGGCCGCGAGCTGCGCGGCCCGCGCCTTGTCGAGCTTGATCCCGTTGGTGGAGAACTTGACGCCGACGTCGTGGGTGACGGCGTGGTCGAGCAGCTCCCAGAAGTCGGGGCGCACGGTGGGCTCGCCGCCGCCGATGTTGACGTAGAAGACCTGCATCCGCTGCAGCTCGTCGATCACCGCCTTCGCCTCGGCGGTGGACAGCTCCCGCGGGTCCCGCCGTCCCGACGACGACAGGCAGTGCACGCAGGCGAGGTTGCAGGCGTAGGTGAGCTCCCAGGTGAGGCAGATCGGGGAGTTCAGGCCGTACTGGAAGTGGTCGACCAGCTTCAAGGTCGCTCCTCGATGGTTCCGTTGGCGGCCAGCCCGGCCAGCGCCCGCAGGTACGCGGGGCGCTGGGCCTCCTCGACGCCGGCCGCGTCGAGCGCTGCGTGCACGTCGGCGTGCTGCTCCAGCCCGGAGACGACCTCGACGAGCTGGGGGGTCTTCAGGAACGACAGCCTGCGGGTGCCGAAGTGGTAGACGAGCGCCCCGAACGGCTCGGGGCGCACCGCCACCCGCGGGCTGCAGCGGTGGGGCCGCGCCGGGTCGAAGACCGGGGCGTCCGCGGTCACGGTCAGTAGACGCCGCACATGCCGTCGATGGAGACCTCCTCGACGAGGGTCTCCTCGACCACGGGCTCCTCGGCGGGGGCCTGGGACTCGCTGGTGGGCGGCATGTGCTTCCTCCTGACGACGGTGGCTGGGGCGGGACCGACGCTAATTGACACGTCGTGCCAAAGACAAGGCCCGGGAGACTGTTGCGATGGAGTCGAACGTCCTCTTGCACCTCAGCACCGCGACCGAATGGGACCGGGCACGCGCATCCGGCGTAGTGGCGCCGCCGTCGCTGGCCGAGGCCGGGTTCGTGCACCTCTCGACACCCGAGCAGATCACGCTCCCGGCGAACCGGCTCTACCACGGCCGGTCCGACATCCTGCTGCTGGTGATCGACCCGGCCCGCATCGGCGTCGAGGTCCGCTGGGAGCCGGGGGTGCCCGGCGACCCCGAGTCGATGCGCTTCCCACACGCCTACGGTCCGGTCCCGGCGGCGGCGGTGCTGACGGTCGTGCCCTACCGCCCGGGCCCGGACGGCAGCTTCCCCGCACCCGATCTGCCCCGCTGAGCTCAACCCGTTCCGACGGGGGCGGAGTCGCGTGCGCAGACCGCCGGCGGGCGCGGGCGACCCGCAGCCGCGAATCGACCTCCGATGTCGTCGGCCCCGGCTATCGTGCCGTCATGACCGCCGCCGCGTCCGCTCCGGCACCCGATCGGCCTCCCTTTGCCGACGCATCCCCCGCACAGGTGCGCGCCGCTCTCCTCCCTGAGGACGCGGCCGAGTTCCACCGCCAGTGGCAGGACGTCATGGCCCGCGCCACCCGCGACCTCGATCTCACCGAGGTCCACCGGACGCTGAACACCTGGCGGCGGGTGGCATGGGTGACCACCGCTACCGGACCGGATCGCTATCGAGCCGTGCTCGCCAGCGCCGAACACCGATACACCACCGGGGAACGCCACCCCGAGGCCACGCCGTGGAGCCAGCCGAAGGCGGAGCTCGGGCTACCGGAGTGAGCTACTCGCTGGACATCGACCCACTGGCCGACCAGCAGATCGCGGCGCTTCCGCAAGCTGCACTCACCGCGCTCGTGGAAGCGCTCACCGTCGTGGAGCTGGTCCCGTGGAACGGGCTGCCGGTCAACGACTCCAATCCGGACGGTCCCGTGCGCCAGCTCCCGTTCGGCGGACTCGGGATGATCACCTACCTCGTCCTCGACGATCAACAACGCGTCGACCAGCTGATCGTCACCTGGGCCGGCTGAACGCTCCCGCCGCCTCCGCCACGTCGACCGGCTCGCCCCGGCCACCGCAACCAGCTCCGCGAACGTGCCGGGGAAGACCGCGTGCGCCGTGCATCCGGTGCATCAGCAGCTCCAGTGGCCCCCGGTCGGCGTGGCGCAACCACACCGGCGCGGCGGCGAGCAGGACCGCGGAGATGCCCGCCCAGAGCGCGAGCACGAACCACGGGCCGGAGCCGGCGAACCGCTCCGCCAGCCCGAATCCCCAGCCGTAGCAGAGCACCGCGGCGAGCGCGTTCTGCAGCATGTAGCACGAGAGCGCGGTGCGGCCGACTGCCGTCAGGCCGCGCCGGATCCGGCCGGCCTCCCGGCGGGCGCGCTGCACCAGGGTCGTGCCGAGCCCGAGCAGGCCGACCGCGACCAGCGGCGGCACTAGGTACCGGTCCACGAGTAACCAGTCCGGGCCACCGGCAGCCGCGAGGGCGTTCAGCGGGACGCCGGCGCCCAGCCCGAGAACCGTGAGCCGGCGGCGGAGCCTCCCGCCCGCCTCGGTGAACGCGCCGGCCCGCACCAGGCGGGAGCCCACCAGGAACAGCACGACCGCCGACGGGACGATCAGCACGATCTCGGCCCGCAGCAGCGCGGCGTGCTCGATTCGCAGCAGCACCTGGTGCGGCCAGCTCGCCGTGAGGGCCGGGTCGGACGCCGAGCCGGACGGCGCCACGTCGGGCGTCATCAGCAGCAGCGCGGTGACCGCGAGCAGCACCGCGACGTAGACCGCCCCGACGGTGCCGGCCCAGGCCCTGACGACCCGGTCGCTGCGGCCCACCAGGTACGCGACGAGGAAGGACGCGATCGCGTAGCCCATCAGGACGTCGAACTCGAACACCAGGACGTAGTGCACGAGGCCCTCGACGAACAGGATCGCGGCGCGCACCGGGTACCGGCCGGGCCACGGGTTCCCCCGGCGCACGGCCGAGCGGTACTGCAGCTCGAGCCCCACCCCGAACAGCAGCGTGAGCAGCGCGAGGAACTTGCCGTTGGTGACCGTCCGCAGGGCGGTCTCGAGCGGGCCGGCGGCGGTGAACGCCTGGGAGAACCACGCCAGGGGCCCTCCCGGGTCGGCGAACAGCCACACGTTCGTGCCGAGGGTGCCGAGGATCGCGACGCCCCGGAGCACGTCGAGGGCGTCGATCCGCCCGGTCGTCACGGTCATGGGAGAAGAGGATCACCGGTGGCGGCGCCCGCGTCGTCGGGCGAGGGATCGATCCCGCCTACAACCTTGGAACGACTCGGGTATGCCCCACCGGCAGCGCGGGGGCATTCGCCAGGGACGCGGAGACCGGGCGTCCATAGCGTTCTTCCCATGGTCGACACATCGCGGCGGGATCTGCTGCTGTTCTTCGTCGGAACGTTCGCGGGCAGCTGGTTGCTGTGGGGCGCGGCCCTCCTCGCCGGGGGCGACGTCGCCCAGCCGCTGCCGCAACTCCTGTTCGTCATCGGCACGTTCGGGCCGACGGCGGTCGCGCTCCTCCTGTGGTGCTGCGGGCGACGCCGCCCGCGCGGGGACAACCCGTTCCGCACCGTCGGTCGCTGGCTGCCGGCGGCGCTGTTGCTGGGCGCCGCACCGACGGTCGCGGGTGCCCTCGTCGACGGCACGCTCGACCCCGCGGTCGCGAGCGCACGGGCGGCCACGGTCGGCGGGCCGCTGGCGGTGGTCGGGTACGTGCTCGTCGCCGGCCCGCTGGCGGAGGAGTTCGGCTGGCGGGGCTACGCGCAGCCCCGGCTCCGCCGCCTGCTCGCGCCGGTGCCCACGGCGGTCCTGCTCGGCCTCGCCTGGGCGGTGTGGCACGTCCCGCTGTTCCTGGTCACCGGGACGACGCAGTCCGAGATCGGCCTGTTCAGCGTGCAGGCACTGCTGTTCTTCGCGACGTTCGTGCCGCTGAGCTACACCATCTGGGTCGTGTCGGAGCGGCTGCGCGGCGGCGTCGCGGCGGCCGTGGCGGTGCACGCCGCGTACAACGGCGCGTCCGGGCTCTTCCCGTCCACATCGACGTCCGCCGAGCTCGTGACCCTCGCGGTGGCGACCGCGATCGCGGTGGCCCTGCACCTCCTGGTCGGACGTACCACCTTCGATCGACGCGAACACCCGGCCGGCGCGTGTTCAATGGCCGGGTGACGGGTTGGCCTGCGGACCGCGAGCGGCTGGAGGACGGGTTCTACGTCGCCGGCTTCTTCGCGCTCGGGGTGCTGCTGTACCTGACCGTCCCCGACGTCGCCCTCCGCCTGAACGACGCGGAACCGCCGGCATGGGCCCTGCTGGGCCTGCTCGCGGTCGCCGCGCTCGGCCACACGCAGCGCCGCCCCCGGCCCGTGCTCGGGCTCGCGGTCGGCTGCCTCGTGCTCGTCGGGATGGTGCAGCTGGGAACCGTGCCGCTCGCCATGATGATGATCATCGGCGACCTGCTCTACTGCGCGGTCCTCTACACGTCGGAGCGGCTCAGCTGGACGGTGGCCGGCGCCACCGCGGCCGTCGCCGGGGGCGCCGCGCTCGTCAGCCTCGCCTTCGAGGGCGGCCGCGCGGCCGTGCTCGTCATCCTCAACCTCGGGCTCGTGCTCGCCGTGCCGGTGCTGTGGGGGCGGGAGGTGCGCCTGCACCGCGGGCGGGCCGACACCGAACGGGAGCGTGCCGAGCAGGCGGCACGGATGGCCGATCTGGACCGCACCGCCGCGGTGGCGGCCGAACGGGCCCGGATGGCCCGCGACCTGCACGACGTGATCGCGGGGCAGCTGTCGGGCATCGCGATCCAGTCCGAGGCGGTGCTCAACCTGCCGGATCCGGACCCGGCCGTGCTGCGGCGGGTGCTGCAGTCCGTGCGCCGCGACAGCGTGGCGTCGCTGGCCGAGATGCGCACGATGATCGGCCTGCTGCGGGCGGACGGCGCGGGCGACGGCGACCCGCGCACCGCTCCTGCCGGCCTCGAGCGGCTCGACGCGCTCCTCGGGTCCGCCGCGGGCGCCGGCCTCCGGGTCGACGTGGACGACGCACGCGGCGCGGCCGAGCTACCGGCCGCGGTCGACCTGGCGGCGTTCCGCATCGTGCAGGAGTCGTTGACGAACGCCGCCAAGCACGCGCCGGGCGGCCGGGTCCGCCTGCACCTGGACGACCACGACGGAGAACTGGTGATCGAGATCGAGAACGACCTCGTGCCCGGCGCGCCACCCGGCGGGGGCACCGGCACCGGGCTGCTGGGCGTGCACGAGCGCGTGGACGCCGTGGGCGGCACCGTCACCGCGGGGCCGGACGGCGGCCGCTGGCGCGTGCGCGCCGTGCTGCCGGTGCCCGCGCCGGCCGGAGCGTCGCGGTGACCGAGCCGGTGCGCGTGGTGGTGGCCGACGACCAGGCCGCGATCCGCACGGGCCTCGTGATGATCCTCGACTCGGCCCCGGACATCACGGTGGTCGGGGAGGCCGCCGACGGGCTCGCCGCGGTCAGAATGGCCCGGGACCGCGAACCGGACGTCGTGCTGATGGACATCCGCATGCCCGGCATCGACGGCATCGAGGCCACCCGCAGGCTCGTGGGCGGGTCGGTCTGCGACGTGCTCGTGCTCACCACCTTCGACCTGGACGAGTACGTGGACTCCGCGCTCGCCGCCGGCGCCGCGGGCTTCCTGCTCAAATCCGTGGATGCACCGGCGCTGCTCTCCGCGGTGCGCGCGGTGGCCCGCGGCGACGGTGTGCTCGCCCCCGAGATCACCCGGCGGGTCATCGCCCGGCTCGGCGCCCCCGCCCGCAGACCGGTCCGTCCGCCCGGCCTCGACGACCTCACCCCGCGCGAGACCGACGTGCTCGCCTGCCTGGGCCGCGGCCTGTCCAACGCGGAGATCTCGACGGAGCTGGTGATCACCGAGGCCACCACGAAGACGCACGTCTCCCGCGTGCTCACCAAGCTCGGCCTGCGCTCCCGCGTGCAGGCGGCGATCGCGGCGCAGGACGCGGGGCTGGTGGAGTAGAGCAGGTGGGCCGTCCCGTCCGCGGCGTCAGCGCAGCCGCGCGGAGAGCTCCAGCCGGTCGTTGACGTCGGCGACGGTTGTGGCGGGGGTCGGCGGGTTCGCGGGCGCGGCGGCGACGGAGAGCATCGCGACGATCGCGGTGAGGGCCGCGAGCGCGATGCGGGACATGGGCCGCGTCCCGGGGCGGCCCAGCCGGTGCCGCCCGTGGCGCACGACCCGGGAGCGCACCGACGACACGAGCCCCAGCGCGGCGGCGGGCGAGGCCGGGTCCGCGGCGAGCGCGACCGCCACGGCGGCCGCCGGCGGGCGGCGACGCGGGTCGTCCTGGGTCATCGAGGTCAGGACGGTGCCGAGCCCGGCGGGCAGCCCCGGGGGCACCACCGGCGAGCGGTACAGCCGGGCGGTGGCGGACTCGACCGCGGCGCCCGGGTACTCCCGCTGCCCCGTCACGGCCTCCAACAACACCAGGCCCAGCGCGTAGACGTCGGTGGCCGGGGCCACGTCCTCCCCGCGCACCTGCTCGGGCGCGAGGTAGGCGGCGGTGCCGACGACGCAGCCGTCGGCCGTGGCCGCGGTGGCCTCGACGGTGCGGGCGATGCCGAAGTCGGCGAGGCGCGGGCGCCCGGCGATGCCGAGCAGGACGTTCGCCGGCTTGACGTCGCGGTGCACGATGCCGGCGGCGTGCACGTAGGCCAGCGCGTCGGCGAGGTGGGCGCCGAGCCGGCGCACCGCGCCCGGGGCGAGCGGCGCGCCGGTGGCGATCCGCTCGGCGAGCGTGGGCCCCTCGACCAGGTCGGTGACGACGAACGGGCAGTCGTCCACGAGCCCGCCGTCGTGCAGCCGGACGAGACCCGGATGGTCCAGACGTGCGAGCAGCGCCATCTCCTGGCGTTGCTGCCTCAGATCGCGCTCCGACGCACCCGGCCGGAAACACTTGATCGCTACCTCGACACCACGCCGCAGGTCACGGGCGCGGTGCACGACGGCGGACGAGCCGGCGCCGAGCACCGCCCCGAGCTCATAGCGGCCGGCGACGACACGGGGGACGTCGCCGAGCGCAACAGCCTCGTCGGGGGCCATACCGAAGTCTTTCCCCCGTACGGGGCAGCTACGCACGGATCCGGAAAACTTGGACCCGGATGTGCGTCACCCGTTGGCGGCAGTGCTGAGCGCCCGGCGGGTGAGTACACGCGCCAAGTGGCGCCGGTAGTCGGCGGTGGCGGCGAGATCGGTGGGCGGCTCGGTGCGGTCGTCGGCGAGCGCGGCGGCCTCCTCGATGGAGGCGCCGTCGGCGAGCGCGGCCTCCGTCTGCGAGGCGCGCAGCGGTGTGGACCCCATGTTCACCAGCCCGACCCGGCCGTCGATCACGGCAACGCCGACGATCGCCCAGTCGTTGGCGCGCCGCGTGAACTTCTCGTACGCCCAACCGACCGCACGGGTGCGCGGCACCCGGATCTCGACGATCAGCTCGTCCGGCTCCTTCACCGACGAGAACACGCCCGTGTAGAAGCCGGTGATCGGCACCTGCCGCTCGCCGCGCGGGCTGCGCAGCACCACCGTGCCGCCGAGCGCGAGCACGGCCGCGGGGAGGTCGGAGGCCGGGTCGGCGTGGGCGAGCGAGCCGCCGAGCGTGCCGCGGTGACGCACCTGCGGGTCGCCCACCGTGCGCGCGACCGCGGGCAGCAGCGGGCACTCGGTGGCCAGCACGTCGGACACCTCGACCGTGCGGTGCCGCGTGCCCGCACCGATCGCGACCTCGTCGCCGTCGACGCGGATGTACTGCAGCTCGCCGATCTTGCCGATGTCGATCACCAGCTCGGGCGCCGCCAGCCGCAGCTTCATCACCGGGAGCAGCGAGTGGCCGCCCGCGAGCACGGTGGCGTCCTCGCCGTGCTCCTCCAGGAGGGCGAGCGCGGCGTTCACGGACTCGGGGCGCGCGTATTCGAACCCGACGGGGATCATGCGGGGCTCCCGGTGGAGAAGCCGGGCGCGGCGAGCTCGGCGGGTGAGTCCTCGGCCTCGGCCGGGTCCTTCCCCGCCGCGGCCAGGACGGCCCGGACGATGTTGTGGTAGCCGGTGCAGCGGCAGAGGTTGCCCTCCAGGCCCTCGCGCACCTCCCGCTCGGTGGGACGCGGGTTCTCCTGCAGCAGCCCGACCGCGGCCATCACCATGCCCGGCGTGCAGAAACCGCACTGCAGCCCGTGCTCGGCGTGGAACGCCGCCGGCACCGGGTGCAGGTGCTCCGGGTCGGGCGAGAGCCCTTCCATCGTGGTGACCGACTGCTGGTCGGCCTGCACCGCAAGCACCGTGCACGCCTTCACCGACTCGCCGTCGAGCAGCACGGTGCACGCACCGCAGGACGTCGTGTCGCAGCCGATGTTCGTGGCCTTGAGCCCGACCACGTCGCGCAGGTAGTGCACGAGCAACAGTCGCGGCTCGACCTCCGCGGTGGTCGGCCGACCGTTGACGGTGATCTGGACCTTCTCACTCATTCGCGCCTCCGGCGGCCTGGATGGCCTCCCAGACCCGCAGCGGGGTGGTCGGCATGTCGATGTGTCGGACGCCGAGGTACGACACGGCGTCGACGACGGCGCTCTGCACCGCGGGCGTGGCGCCGATGGTGCCGGCCTCGCCGATGCCCTTCGCCCCGATCGGGTTCAGCGGGGTGGGCGTCTCCATGTCGAGCAGCGTGAAGCTCGGCAGCTCCGCCGCGGACGGGAACCCGTAGTCGGCGAACGTGGCCGTGAGCGGGTTGCCGTCGGCGTCGTAGGCGACCTCCTCGAGCATGGCCTGCGAGATGCCCTGCGCGATGCCGCCGTGGCGCTGCCCCTCGGCGAGGAGCGGGTTGAGCACCGGACCGGCGTCGTCGACCGTGATGATCCGGTCGACGACCGCCTTGCCCGACTCGACGTCGACCTCGACCACGGCCAGGTGCGCGCCGAACGGGAACGAGGCCGCCCCGCTGTCGAACGCGGTGTCGACCCGCAACTGCTCCTTCTCGGCCAGCTCGGCGAGGTCGATGCCCGCGCCGGTGCCCTTCACGGTGACGCGACCCTCCGCGACCTCGAGGTCCTCGACACTCGCTTCCAGCAGATCGGCCGCGCGCTGCTTGGCCAGCTCCACCAGCTCGCCCGCCGCCTGGTAGACGGCGACTCCGCCGGTCTGCAGGCTCCGCGAACCCATCGTGCCGACACCCCGCGGGATCAGGTCGGTGTCGCCGTGCTTGACGGTGATCTTCGCGATCGGGATGCCGAGGTGCTCGCTCGCCAGCATCGCCCACGCCGTCGCGTGACCCTGACCGTGTGGCGAGGTGCCGGTGAGGACGGTCACCGTGCCGTCGGGGTGCACCTCGACCGCGGCGTCCTCGCGGAACTCCCCGCCCCCGGTGATCTCGACGTACGAGGAGATGCCGATCCCGAGCTGCACGGCGTCGCCGCGCTCGCGCCGCGCGGCCTGCTCGGCCCGCAGGTCGGCGTACCCGCCCGCCTCCAGCACGCGGTCGATCGCCTTCGCGTACTCGCCGGTGTCGTAGACGGCCCCGCCGCCCCCGCCCTTGGTGGTGAACGGGAACTTGTCGGGCGGCACGACGTTGCGCTTGCGCACCTCGGCCGGGTCCATGTCGATCTCGGCGGCGAACAGGTCCATCGCCCGCTCGATCGCCGCGGTGGCCTCCGGGCGGCCGGCGCCACGGTAGGCGCCGGTGGGCGTGGTGGTGGTGACGAGCATCCGGGCGCGCGACTCGACGTTCGGGATGTCGTAGACGCCCGGCGCCATCTGCCGCGTGAAGAACGGGAGGAACGTGCCGATCGCCGGGTAGGCACCGGTGTCCGCGAGCACGTCCAGGCGGTAGGCGAGGACGGTGCCGTCGCGGCGACCGCCGATCGTGACGGTCTGCAGCTGGGCGCGGCCCTGCAGCATCCCCGTCATGTTCTCCGAGCGGGTCTCGGCCCAGCGGACCGGCCGGCCGACCCGCTTCGCGAGCCAGGCGACCACCGCGAACATCGGGTCGCCACCGATCTTCGCGCCGAACCCGCCGCCGACGTCCGGAAGGATCACGTGGACGTTCGCCGCCTCGATGCCGAGCCAGCCCGCCACCTCGTCCCGGGCCATCTGCGCGTTCTGCGAGGACGCGAACAGCGTGAGCCGCCCGTCGTCGCCCCAGGCGGCCGCGGCGGCGCGCGTCTCCAGCGGGGACGCCGCCAGGCGCTGGTTGACGATCTCGCGCGTCACCACGACGTCGCAGCCGTCGAACACGTGCTCGTCGAACTCCTGGTCGTCGAAGGCCAGGGCGAGGTTGGTGCCCGCATCCTCGAACAGGACGGTCCCGCCGGCGAGCGACTCCTTCAGCCCGATCACCGCCGGCAACGGGTCGTAGTCGACCTCCACGAGGTCGGCCGCGTCCTGCCCCTGGTACGGGTCCTCGGCGAGAACGGCCGCGACCGGCTCGCCCACGAAGCGCACCCGGTCGGTGGCGAGGAACGGCCGGACCATCGCCCTGTTCGCCGCCGGGAACATCAGCGTGGGCGGGAGGTCGAGGTCGGCGCCGGTGAACACCCCGACGACGCCGGGCGCGGCCTTGGCCGCCTCGACGTCGATCCCGGTGATCCGGCCGTGGGCCAGCGGGGACCGCACGAACGTCACGTGCAGCGCACCGGTCAGCCGTTCGTCGGTCAGGTCGTCGGTGTAGGTCGCGCCCCGGGAGAGGAACACCGGGTCCTCTGTGCGGACCACCCGGGTACCCATGATGCTCATCGTTCGGCCTCGCTCCGCTCAGCCGGCGCTCCGCGCAGGCGCTGTGACATTGATTCGCTAGCAGGCTCGCTCATCGACCGGGATGCTAGCTCGCGATTCCCGCGACCGCGCGCACGGCAATCACACGGCGGAAGTCCCGGTCACCCAGCTGCTCACCCCCCGCGCCGGGGCGCTCACGCACGGACGCACACCGGGGCACCCGACGCACCCCGGTCCGGCCGCCGGGGTTCGATCCGCGGATCGGTGCATCCACGGCCGTATGTGGCCGCTTCCACGCCAGGCGGCCGATCATGGTCGGCGGGCCGCGGGCGCTTGATCAGCCGGTGGGTGCACCCGCGCGGGTAGCGGTTCCCCTTGATCACATGCCTGCGACCGCCCCCGGGAGGACCATTAGCGGGATCTCGCAACGATCAACCCGTCATGATCGGTCCGAGATTCGCCGCAGCGCCCACCCGAGGGCGCCCAGCCACACCTGATCACGAAGAGGGCGCCCGGCAAACCACCGAACGTGGCCCCTCGTGTCACCGGCCGACATCTACGCCTGACCCGTTGCGCCGGCTCAGGCCAGCGGCAGGTTGATCCTCCCGCCCCCCTCGGTGAACTCCGTCGCCTTCTCCGCCATGCCGGCCTCGATGGCGGCCACGGTCGTCAGGCCGTGGGCCTCGGCGTAGTCGCGGACGTCCTGCGTGATGCGCATCGAGCAGAACTTGGGCCCGCACATGGAGCAGAAGTGGGCGGTCTTGGCCGGTTCGGCGGGCAGGGTCTGGTCGTGGAAGGCGAGCGCGGTGTCCGGGTCGAGGGACAGGTGGAACTGGTCGAGCCAGCGGAACTCGAACCGGGCCGCGGAGAGCGCGTCGTCGCGGGCCTGGGCCCGTGGGTGCTCCTTGGCCAGGTCGGCGGCGTGCGCAGCGATCTTGTACGTGATCACGCCGGTCTTCACGTCGTCACGGTCCGGCAGGCCGAGGTGTTCCTTGGGCGTGACGTAACAGAGCATCGCCGTGCCGACCTGCGCGATGCGCGCCGCACCGATCGCGCTCGTGATGTGGTCGTAGCCGGGCGCGATGTCGGTGGCGAGCGGGCCGAGCGTGTAGAACGGCGCCCCGCCGCACCACTCCTCCTCGAGCCGCACGTTCTCGTCGACCTTGTGCAGCGGCACGTGCCCCGGCCCCTCGATCATCACCTGGACGTCCTTCGCCCGGGCGATCGCGGTGAGCTCGCCGAGCATCCGCAGCTCGGCGAGCTGCGCCTCGTCGTTGGCGTCGGCGATCGAACCGGGCCGCAGCCCGTCGCCGAGGGAGAACGTGACGTCGTAGGAGCGCAGGATGTCGCACAGCTCCTCGAAGTGCGTGTGGAGGAACGACTCGCGGTGGTGCGCCAGGCACCAGGCCGCCATGATCGACCCACCTCGCGACACGATCCCGGTGACGCGCTTCGCCGTGAGCGGCACGTAGCGCAGCAGCACCCCGGCGTGCACCGTCATGTAGTCGACGCCCTGCTCGCACTGTTCGATCACGGTGCGGCGGTAGAGGTCCCAGGACAGGGCGGTCGGGTCGCCCCCGGCCTTCTCCAGCGCCTGGTAGATGGGCACGGTGCCGATCGGCACCGGCGAGTTGCGCAGGATCTGCTCCCGCGTCTCGGAGATGCGCCGTCCGGTGGAGAGGTCCATGACGGTGTCGGCACCCCACCGGGTCGCCCACACCATCTTCTCCACCTCCTCCTCGACGGACGAGGTCACGGCCGAGTTGCCGATGTTGGCGTTGACCTTCACCAGGAACCTCTTGCCGATCACCATCGGCTCGGACTCCGGGTGCCGCCGGTTGGCCGGGATCACAGCACGGCCCGCGGCGACCTCGGACCGCACCAGCTCCGCGTCGACACCTTCGCGGATGGCCGCGAAGCGCATCTCCGGCGTGATCACGCCTGCCCGCGCGTACGACAGCTGGGTGCCCGGCTCCCGGGTGGCGATCCACGGCTCGCGCAGCCGGGGCAGGCCGGCCGCGAGATCGACCGCGACGGTGTCGTCGGTGTAGGGGCCGGACGTGTCGTAGACGTCGTGGTGCTCGCCGGTGGACAGCTCGATGCGGCGGACCGGGACCCGCAGCCCGTCCGGTCCCTCGAGATACGCCTTGCGCGAGCCCCGGATGGGCCCGGTCGTGACGGACGGCGCGACAGCGCTCATCGCTGATCTTCTCCCTACGTCGGCATTACCCGGACAGGTTCTGCGGTCGGCTGCACATGCCCTCTCAGCCCGTTGCGCACGAGCTCCCGCGGTGTGTTCAGTTGTGTTCTCGGGATTTCAGACGGTCTGCTCCCACCAGGGCCGGACCGTCCACAGCGGCGAGATCGGGCCGTGGCCCCCGCCGAGCGGGTACGAGTGCCGCACGGCCTCGACCACGTAGCGCTTGCCGAACGCGACGGCCTCGGGCACGGCCATGCCACGGGCGAGCCCGGAAGCGATGGCCGATGCCATGTTGTCCCCGCCGCCGTGGGTGTTCCCGGTGGCGAAGCGGGGCCCCGGCAGCTCGGTGAAGGTGTGGCCGTCGTAGAGCAGGTCGATGCACACGTCGGTGTCCTCGCGCAGGTGCCCGCCCTTGACCAGCACGTACTGCGGGCCGTAGGCGTGCATCACCTTGGCCGCCTCGTACTGGGCCGCGCGGTCGTGCACGTCGACGCCCGCGAGCAGCCGCACCTCGTCGAGGTTGGGCGTGGCCAGCGCGGCCCGGGGGAAGAGCAGGGTGCGGTAGGAGTCGAGGGCGGTGTCGGCGAGCAGCGGGTCGCCGTGCATCGACGCCGCGACCGGGTCGATCACCAGCGGGACGCCGGCGCCGCCGATCCCCACGCGGTCGCACGCGTCGACGATCGCCTCGATGATCGGCGTGTCGGCCAGCATGCCGGTCTTCACCGCACCCAGCGCGATGTCCGTGGCCACGGACTCGATCTGCGCGGCCACCGTCTCCGGCGGGATCCGGTGGACGCCGGTGACGCCCAGCGTGTTCTGCACCGTGACCGCCGTGACGGCCACGCAGCCGTGCGTCCCACAGGCAGCCATGGCCCGCAGGTCGGCCGCGACGCCGGCCCCGCCGCCGGAGTCGGTGCCCGCGATCGTCATGACGGTCGGGGGTGTGGTGCCCACCGTGGGCTCGGCCATGTTTTCCTCCCTACGCCGGCATTACCCGGACAGGTTCGTGCGGTCGGCGGCGCCGTAGCCGCCCTCTCAGCCCGCTGCTGCGAGCTCCCGTCGCCCCCGACCGTAACCCTTTCGGGCCGACGAGGGGAAGATCCGTCGCCACGCCGGTGTTGGCGCAGGCATGCCACTCGACGGTGAGTACGAGATCAGCCCGACCGGATGGGTTCGGGACCAGACCGAGAAGATCTTCGAGACCGGGACGACGAAGAGCGTCGACATCAAGGGCCGCTCCGTCGTGTTGCTGACCACGCGCGGCGTCAAGAGCGGCAAGCTGCGCAAGGTGCCGCTGATGCGCGTCGAGCACGAGGGCCGCTACGCCATCGTCGCCTCCCTGGGCGGGGCGCCGAAGAACCCGGTCTGGTACCACAACGTCCGGGCCGAGCCGCACGTCGAGCTCCAGGACGGCACGGAGACGAAGGACTTCCGCGCCCGTGAGGTCACCGGCGAGGAGAAGGCGGTCTGGTGGGAACGGGCCGTCGCGGCCTACCCGGACTACGCCGACTACCAGAAGAAGACCACCCGGCAGATCCCGGTCTTCGTGCTGGAGCCGGTCGCGGCCTGAACCCGTCACGGCTCGTACCCGTCGACGGCAGCGACGTAGGCCCGCAGCACGGGCGCCGGGATGTGGGACGAGTTCCCCAGGGACCGGCGCCCGTCGTGCTGCACGTACGTGACGGCCGCGACGCGCAGCCGGCCACCCTCCCGGACGAGCACCGGTCCGCCGGAGTTGCCGCTCTGCACCCGCCACGGCGTCCACAGCTCGGCGGTCCCGTGCCGCAGGACGAGGCGGCCGACCCCGATGGCCGGGAGCGGCACCGGGCTGGCCGGCCACACGAACCGGGGCACGCCGCCGTGCGGGTAGCCCACGGAGAGCGCGAGCGCGTCGCGTGTGCCGGCCGTCGAGATCTCGAGCGGCGCCACGTGGAGCCCCGAGGAGTCGATCCGGAGGACGCGCAGATCCGCCTGCTCGGCCAACCGTCGCCGCTGCGCGTCGTCGAGGTGCGGGACGTGCTCGCCGAGGAGCCGGGCGAACCGGTCGGGGTCCGGGCGCGGCAGCAGGCGGGCGCTGCGGACCGTGCCGGCGATGCTGACCCGCGCCGACCGGGCCGTGCCGATGACGTGGTCGTTGGTGACCAGGTCGGCGTGCCGGCCGTCGTTGCGGATCAGGAACGCGCTGCCCCGGCTCGCCCGGGTCTCGACGCTCACCACGGCGTCGATCGCGGTCGGCGGGTTCGCAGGCAGCTCCACCGCCTGCAGCGCCGTGCGCGGCCACCCCGACAGCCGGAACCTCCCGGAGACGGTGAGCGGGCCCGACCCGCTCGGACGCGCGGCGCCCGCCAGCTCGGCCAGCGCGTCCCACGAGGTCACCACGGCGTCGGCCGTGCGTATCAGCGGCGGTCGGCGCGTGTGAGCCCGCCAGATCAGCACTCCCGTCACGAGCGCGGTGAGGACCCAGCCCGCCGACGCCGACCACCCCGGGACCACGCCGTTCTCCACGAACGGCGAGAGGATCAGCTGGACGGTGACGCCCGCCCCCAGCGCGGCGCCCGGCGTGCCGACCAGCCGCTCGAACAGGCCCATCCCGCCGAAGACCGCCACGGCGGTCGCCACGCCGCACGTGATCACCGCGGCGGGGTCGGCCGTCCTCCAGGCGGCGACCAGCACCATCGCCGCGATCCAGCTGCCCGTGAGCATCGCGGTGGCGGGCCAGACCCACCACAGCACCGTGCGCAGGTGCGGGAGCCGCTGCTCCGGGATCTCCTCCGGCTCGACGCGCAGCACGCGTTCCGTCCCGGGTTCCTCCACGGGCCGCGTGATCTCGACCATCATCGGTGCCACCTCTCCTTTCGGTGAATGAGAAATCGTCAAGCGAACCTCCCGAGGAACTCCCTCATCGGTTCGTTCCAGGTCTCGGCCGGGCCGGGGAGCGCGGGCGCTCCAGCAGCTCCGACGGCGGGATCCGCGACGCACGGCTGCGCGCACCGTCGATCACCTGCACGAGCGCGCCCAGCCGGACCAGCTCGGCGAGCCGTTCCTCCTCGATCGCGACGACCAGGCCGTCCGCGTGGTGGAACGCGAACGTCACCAGCCGCTCGACGACGTCCGCCGCCTCCCCGTCCGGCAGGTGGCCGCCCAGTTCGGCGACCAGCCGCTCCCTGCGGAAGACCAGCAACGTCTCGCCTTCGCGCAGGCCCTCCACCGGCGGGTCCCGGTTGCCGGCGGAACCGTCCGGCCGTGGCGCCGGGTTCTCCTGCAGGATCCGGGCCAACCCACCCGAAACCAGGACCGTCTGCTCCGGGCTGAAACCCAGCCGGTAGGCGTGGTCGGGCAGCCGCTCGCCGGGATGTGCCCGGGCCGCGACCCGCCGGGCTTCTTCGAGCTCCTCACGCAACCAGTCCGGTAGCCGCCCGTCCCGCACGACCTCGCCCAACCAGTCCAGCCGGGCTCCGATCACCAGGCGCCGCACCGGGTCACCGATCACCGCGAGCAGCTCGGCACGCCGCTCGACGACGTACCGGTACCCGGCGAGCAGGTCGGCCTCGGTGAGCGCGCCGAACACCTTCCGCGCCGCCAGCGTCTCGTGCGGCGCCCCGTCGATGACGATCCGGAACTGGGCTTCGGCGGGGAGGGAGTCCAGCCTCATGCCGGCGTCGAAGTCGACCAGCCCGACGTTCCCGGCGCGATCCCGAACGAGGTTGGCCACCTTCACGCCGCGGACGTCGATGTCCCCGAGCACTGCGGCAGCCGCGAGGAGGCGCGCCACCTGGGCCCGCTGGACCGGGTCGTCGAGGTCGACCTGCCGGCCCCCGCGGTAGCGAGCGACCTCGACCCGCTCGCCTGCACGCAGTACAACCTTCTCGTTGCCGGCCCGCACGTCCTCGGCCACGACGGCCGGCCACGTGGACATCGACGGCGCTCCCAGTACCCGGTACGCGGCGGCGGTGTCGAGGGTGCGATCCAGGTCGTCGCCGCGCGGGTGCACCACCAGCCAGTCCCGACCGGCGCCCACCAGCACGGCGGTCGCCCGGCCGCGCTTCTGACCCAACGTCCCCACGTACTCGACGGCGGGCAGCGGCGGCGGGCCCGCAGCCGGCAGCCGCCCCGCCGGCGGGTCGACGTCCTCCGCCACGGGCCGCCATCCGGGCCCGGCGTTCCCGCCGTACAGCCCTCGAACGACGTCGTGCTCCAGCGCCGTCCTCGTCCGGGCGTCGAGCCCGCTGATCACGGCGTCGAAAGCGGTGCGCGGCACGACCACCGCGCTGCGCGCGACGTCGAGCACGTAGAGGACGCGGACCTGACGCAGGCCGGGGACCGCGACCCCGTCCGCCGCGTCGAGGTCATCGGCCAGGAACGGCCAGAGGTGGACCGCCTCCCACAACCCGCTCGGGCTGAGCCCCTCCCGGTCGCCTTGGGTGATCCCGCCGCGGTCCCACAGCCCGGGGAGCTCCGCCAGTGCACTCGCGACCGCCGCCGGATCGGTGACGAGGACGAGTCCGCGGTCCGATTCGGCGATCATCACGGCGCGGGGTTCGGGCGCCCCCATCCGCCCGGAGCCGCCGGCCGGGCCCGGGATCACCGCCGCCATCGCCGCGGCACCGGCGTCGCCGCCCACGAACACCCACAGCGCGACGCCGAGGAGGAGGCCCGCGCCCACCTGCCAGGGCGGCCGGGCGCGGTACCAGGCCGTTGCGACGTCGCGCATCAGCCCGGTGGTCGGGCGCCCGAGCAGCGTGGCGAGCCCCACGAGGAACAGCCCCGCGAGCCCGGGCACCACCGCGACGAGCAGCAGACCGGCGCCCGCCGTGGGCAGGCTGTGCCCGCCCGCCGACGCCACCCAGCCGATCGCCGTGCCCAGCAGCACCCACCGCAGCCGGACCAGCCGCGCACCGACCCAGGCGAGGGCGGCGTCCAGCGGCCGCCGCAGCGCGCTGACGATCGCCTCGCCGATCGACCGGAGCGCGCGCCCGACCCACCGGCCCGCCGCCCGCAGCAAGCGGTAGCCGACGTACGCGGCGACGAGGAGCACGAGCGCCTTCAGGACGGTGGGGTCCGAACCGGCGTCGACCGGTGCGGCGTCGTGCGAGGGCGCTGCCTCGGCTCTGGCCCCACCGAGCACCGTCGCCAGCCCCCACCACGCGGCGGTGCCGGCCCCGACGATCGCCAAGGCGGGCCCGGCGCCGAACCCGCCGGTCCGTCCGGTGCCGGGCCGGGCCTGCCGCAGGTGGTAGCGAGCGGCGGCCAGGGCGGCACCGGCCAGTCCGGGGACGTGCTCGGGCAGCTCGCCTTCGAGGTAGGCGGGCAGTCCGGCGGGCGGCTCACCGGGGATCGCCCAGCGCGCCAGCAGCGCGGCCGGCGGGTCACCGACGCCGGCCGGGAGCTGGTCGATGAGCACAGCCACGGCGTCGTGCGCCCGCTCGAGGTCGCCACGGGTGGGCCGGTGGCCGGGCGAGGTCGGGGCGAGCGCGCGCCGGAGCACCGCGATGCTCGCGCGGTGCACCCGGTACTGCACGTGCAGGCGCCAGGCCGCCGGCTGCCCGAGGGCGAGGGCGGCGGCAGCGATCCGGGCACCCTCGGCGCCCTGCTGCGGCCCCCGCACGCTCTCGGCGGCGAACAGCACCGCTGCGTGGCCGAGCGCGACATCGGCCGCGGCGATGTCGGCCGGCGGGCCCCGCGCCTCGTGCAGCAGCTTCCACCACTGCCGGGCGAGCCGCACGAGCCGCGCGAACGCCGCGGTGAACTCGGCGTCGGCGAGGGCGCTGTCCCGGCGGCGGCCGAGCTCGGCCGCGACGTGGTCCAGGGCGATCTCGGCCTTGCGCAGGTGGCGGTGGGCCTCGTGACGCCGGCCGGTGGCGTGCACCGTTCGAGCCAGCTCCAGCCGCAACTCGACGTGGTCGAGCAACCGGTCCGGGGTCTCGCCCGCGGCGCGGGCCTCGGCCCGGCCCGCCGTTCCCGCGGCGACCAGCAGCGGCGCGACGAGCGCGGTGGCCCGCCCGGCGCGGTCGACGTGGACGACCATCCCGACGACCCGGCCGTCGCCTGCGAGCACCGGGCCGCCGAGCGCGGCCGGGTCGAGCGGGGCGGCCAGGGTGACGGTCGCCGGGCCCGCGGCGACGACCGGGGCGAGGGTCAGCCGCAGCACCCCTCCGGCGTCCTGGCCCGCGACCAGCAGCGGCCGGCCGATCGCGATCGGCTCGGTGCCGACGGTCAGCGGATCGGCGTGCAGCCCCGGGACGTGCAGCACCGCCACGTCGGCGGTTCCCGGATCGACGTCGAAGAGCATCCGCCCGAGCCGGCGGGCCCGCTCCGCGAGCGGGGAGGCCACCCCGAACGACTCCGGGGCGACCGCGATCACGGCGTCCGGAGCCACCCCGCCGACCGTGACGTCCCACAGCTCCCGATCACCGAACAGGTGCAACGGCACGAGGACGAGGTCCGGTGCGATCGCCCACCCCGTGCCGAGGAGCTCGCGGCCGGCGCGGACGGGCAGTACGGAGTCCGCCAGGCGTGGCGCTCGGACCGCCACGTCGTCGGCGCCCGCGGGGAAGGCGTTGACCACCCGCCGCCTGCCGCCGCGGATCCGCCGGACCACGAGCACCAGCCCGGTGGCGTCGGTGGCGTCCCGGCCGAGCAGCCGCAGCCCGTCCGGGACGGCGACCGGCACCCGGTGGACCTCCAACCGGCCGACCACCGCGACGGGGCCGGGCGAGGCCTGCCATGCCTCGGCGATCAGCGCGATCAGCCAGCTCGCGCGTTCGAACGGGGTGAGCGGGCGGTAAGTACCGACCAGCCATTCCCCGGCCAGCGTGGTCAGCGCGCCGCCCGGAGCGAGTGCGCCCGGCACCTCCAGCCCGATCCCGGCCGGCGTACGCGGCGCGGACGGCACGCCCCGCGGGGCACCGATGCTCACCAGGTCGTGGTCGCCGATCGACAGGCCGGGATGGGCCGCCACCCCGGCACGCACCAGCTCGGCAGGCGCGCGGACCTGGGCGGCCAGTGCCGTCAGGCGCCTCTCGGCGCCGTCGCGGTCCATCACGTCGAAGGCGCGCTGCCCGAGCCGGTGCAGCGCGGCCGGGGTGCCCATCTCGGCGAGCAGCTCCGCGGCCCGCCCCTCGGCATCGTCCAGCGCGCGGGCGGCCCGGTCGTCGGCCCGCAGCGGCCAGGCCGCGGGCTCGGCCAGCCCCGCGCGGGCCGCGGCGAACGCGTCACCCGCCGGCGTCATCAGGGCCAGGGCGCGGTCGATCCTGCCGAGCTCCCACGACGCGGCCGCCGACTCGACCCGCGCCACCGCGGACCGGATCAGCCGCCGCACCCGCAGGGAGCGCTCGATCGCGCCGGGGATCTCCCGCACGACCGCGGACAGCCCTTCGTCGAGCTCGACCAGCGGATCGCCCGCCCACAGAGCCTGGCGGACCTCGGCGGGCAGGTTCATGATCCGGTCGAGGAACAGCGCCCGGTCGGTGACGACCTCCGATCCGCCGAAGGACAGGTAGAGGACCGCGACCTGTTCCGCACCGGCGGCGGCGAGCATCTCGGACAGCCGCTCGTTCAGCTGGTCGACCAGCGCCAGCGTGGTCCCCTCGGCCGGGCGGTCGACCGGGCTCGCGGTGTGCAGCGTCATCTCGTCGGTGCGCCGCTCGACGGCGTTCGCCGCGGCCCGCTCGGCGAGCGCCGCGCGCACCAGCTCCACCTGGAGCGGGGTCAGGGCGACCCGGCGTCCGGTCCGGTCGTAGGCGGCCGCGTCGACCAGCGGGAACTGCTCGGCCAACAGCTCGATGATCTCGGCTTCGTCCTCGTCGTGGGTCAGGCCGGCCTCATTGCGCTCAGCGATCCGGCCCTGGCGGTGGAAGAAGTCCTCGTGCGCCAGCAACCGCCCGAGCAGCCCGGTCACGCCCAGCCGGTACAACGTGGGCGCGAAGACGACGACCACGTCGCGGTCCGCCCAGTAATAGCCGACCAGGCGCCCCGGCAGGTCGGCCAGTCCGGCCGCCTGCAGGAGGTCGAACACCGCCACGTTCAGCGGGATCTCCAACACGTCCGGCGGCGCGCGCGGGTCCGCGGGATCGTGCTCGTGCCTGGTCCCGAGGTGCTCGAGCCGGGGCAGCAGCTCCTCCCAGCGATCCTCCTGCCCCGTGCGCCACTCGCCGTCGAGCACGGCGCCACTCGTCGGCCCCCGACGCGGGTTCACCACCCGCTCGAGCTCGACGGCGATCCGCTCGCCCGCGGCACGCTGGCGCGCGGTCATCTCGTCGTGCTGCCGGCGGGCGTGGCCCAGCAGGGATCGCCACGGCTCGGTGAGCGGGCCCGGATCGGCGAGCGCCTCCTTCAGCGCCGTCTCGTACTCCCGCCACCGCGCGATCAGTTGATCGGTGTCGCGCCCCAGGTACTGGGCGATGTTCACGTCGTACAGGTCCTGGTAGGCGATCAGCCACAGCTGCCACTTCAAGCGGAACTCCATCGTCACCGTGACCAGTGGCTCCGGGACGTCCGCCGCGCGCACCGCGGCGAGCTCGTCGGTGACGGCTTCGCTGATCGCGTCCCGGAGGGCCTCCTCGGCCGGCGTCGGGGTGCCCAGCCCGGGAATGTCGGTCAGGGAATCGCGCAGCCGCAGGTGGGCGGCCCGCAGCTCGGCGACGTCGGGGCCGGCGGTGGGATCGGCGAACAGCCGCTCCAGCGCGCTGCGCAGCTGGACGACGGCGGTGTGCCAGTCCTCGCCGCGGACCGCCCTCGGGTCGACGAGGAGCGCGAGGGCCGCGAGATCGGTGAACCACCCGGAACGCAGTTCGAACAGCCGATCGACGGCCGCTGCCACCGACCGGAGCGGGGAACGCACCGGCAGCGGGGCACGGGCGCCCGGATCGGACGGTGGTGGGCCGCGCAGGGTGTGACCGAGCTCGGCCAGGCCGCGCTCGATCAGCACGACCTGGTCGCCGGTCAGGCCGAGGGCCCGCAGCTCGTCGGCGGTGTGGACGATCAGGTCGCCGAGGTTGAGGATGCCGTGGCCCTCGAGGGCGCCCATGATCTCGGCGCGGACCTCGGGGGCGAGCGTGGCCTCCAGCTCACCGAGCGAGCGGCCCTTGATCCTCGTGACGAGGTGCGCCACGGCCACGGCGGCCGCCGCGACCACGGTGTAGCCGATGCCGAGCGCCAGCTCGACCGGGCCGGCCGTGGCCGCGGTCAGGCCACCGGGCGCGAGGGTCTGCACGGCCAGCTGGGCGAGGCCCACCCCCGCGGCGGCGCCGAGCTGGGTTCCGACGAAGAACCGGCTGACGCCGCCGACGCCCCGCGTGCGGGCCATGGCCGGGGCCATCGGCAGCTGGAACGCGACGCTGACCGCCACCAGCATCAGCACCAGCGGGGCCGCGTGCGGCCACAGGAGCAGCACGCCGACCAGCGGCGGAACCGAGAACATGGTGGCGGTCGTCGCCACCGGCGTGTTCATCCAGCGCCTCGTGCCCGCCGCCTTCGCCCAGCGCGCGTTCGCCCACGCCGCCGCGTAGCGGTGCACGAAGGTGACGAGCGCGGAGGCCCACACGACGTGCTCCGGGGCGAGCCACGGCAGGTGCACCTTCAGCAACGACGACAGCGCTCCGAGCATCCAGCCGATCGGGAAGCCGAGCAGGAACCCGAGCAGCGGGGCCGCCATGACGAACCGCATCAGCGCCTTCGGCGACGCCGCCGCCCGCCGGGCGGCGGCCGTCACCGAGCGCCGGACCGAACCGGTCGTGGCCGCGGGTCGCTCGCCGCCGCGCAGCGCCATCCAGGTAAGCGCGGTCAGGCCGGCGAAGGCCACGCCCAGCGCGACCGTCGCCCCCCTCCAGCCGAACGCGGCCACCGCTCCGGCCACCGCCAGCGGCAGCCAGGCCCGGGAGATCGCCGCCCACGTCTGGGACGTGGTCGTCCGGGCGGCGTCGGCCTCCCTGGGCAGCGGGTGGTGCGCCATGCCGGCCTGGAAGATCGCGGATGCGGAGATCAGCACGCCGGACAGCCCGTAGAGCACGACCAGCACCCCGAACACCGGCGGCGCCACCGCGACCGACGCCAGCGCCACCGAGGAGGCCAGTCCGGCGGCCAGCCCCGCGGAGGGGCCCAGCCGCTTGCCGAAGAGCGCGTTCACCAGCAGCAGCGCCGCCCCGCCCACACCCCACCCGGCGAACGCGAGCAGCAGCGTCGACGCCGCCGGCACCCCGTAGGTCTGAGCGATCGCGAACGTGGCGTAGGTGGCCACCATCGCGGCGGTCATCCCGACGCCCTGGTGCGCGCCCACGAGCAGGCCCTGGTGCGCCCGCGCCCAACCGGCCACGCCGTTGGCGGGGCTCCGCCGGTCGCGCAGCCACCTCACCGCGCGCGGCCCCAGCAGGGCAGCGGCGGTCAACCCGGCGACCAGCAGCGCGGCGACCGCGGCGGAGACCGTGGTGGATCCGGTGAGCGCGGCGAGCGCGCCGTAGCCGGTGGAGCCGGCCAGGCCGATCAAGCCCACGGCGAAGGCGCGCTGCAGACCGTGGGCACCCAGCTTCGCCTTGATCTTCTTGTTGGCCATGAGCTGCTTGCCCACCAGGCCGGCGACGACCGCCGCGGCGGCGAACGGGGTGATCAGCCCCCAGTCCAGCGCCGCCAGCTCGCCGTGGCGCACCACCAGGCCGGCGACGGAGTTCATCGCGGTGACCATGACGACGGTCGCCTTGGCCGTTCCGAAGTCGGTGACCTTCGCCAGCACGAGCGCCGGGATCAGCAGGAACGCCCCGCCGATGCCGAGCAGGCCGGTGAGGAAACCGGCTCCGAGTCCGATGGCACCGATGGCGACCCATCGCCTCCACCCGGCCACCGCGGTGACATCGCTGCCGGCGTCCCCGCGCCACGTCCGCACCGCGGCGAGGACCATCAGCCCGGCCAGCACCAGCGCCAGCGGGTGCGGGCCGACCAGACCTGCGACGACGCCGCCGAGCAACGACAGCGGGAACCCGGCCGCGCCGAGCGCGAGGCCGGTGCGACGGTCGAGGTCCTTCTCCTTCCGGAGCAGCCCGTGCAAGGTGTTGATCAATGCGGTCGCCCCGACGATCACCAGGCTCGCCGCGGACGCCGGATCCGCGGCCAGGTGGAAGGGGCCGGTCAGGGTGGGGATCGCGACCAGCGCGCCCCCGGCCCCGAACACGCCCGTCACCAGCCCGACCACGAGCCCGGCGGCCAACCCGAGAACGTTCGCCCCGACCGCTGCCACGGCCACCCCGCCGGCCAGGGCGAGCAGGCCGAGCACCGTCCTCCCGATCCCGATCCCGATCCCGATCCCGATCCGGGCCCGCGGACCGGTGGAACCGGGTGCCGCCGCACCCCCGTCGGCCGGGCCGCCGCCCGGTGGACCGGACGGGCCTGCGGGACCCCTCGGATCGGCCGGCGGGTACCGATGGCGCCACCAGGCGAGCGCCCCGAACCCGGCGACCAGCACCGCCACGGCGGCGGCCGACCACGCCGCCACCAGGACCAGCGGCGAGGTACGCGCGTGCGGCGCGGTCGAGGCCGACGGGCTGGGCTCGTCGGTGCGGCCGGGCTGCGGCTCCGTGGGCCGCTCGGTCGGCTGCTGCTCGGTCGGCTGCTGCTCGGTCGGCCGCGGCTCCGTCGGCCGCGGCTCCGTCGGCGGCGCAGCGGGCGTCCCGGGGACGGCGAACGTCTCGCCCGGGCGGATCAGGTTCGGGTCCCGACCGGTCAGCTCCTCGCGGTTGTGATCGGCGACGTCGATCCAGTCGCGCAGCTCGAAGCGGGCAGCGATCCGGGACAGGCTGTCGTGGACGCCATCCAGCTCGGGCTGGGTCCGCCACGTCGTGCCGGTTCCCTCCGGAGCCTCGAACGCGGTGTGGACCGGCAGCGGCGTTTCGTCGCTCGGCGGCAGCACCAGGCCGGGGTTCGCCGCCTGCAGCGCCGAGCGCACGGCGGCCGGGGCCGTGCCCAGCCCGTCCGCCAGCCGCGCGACCGTGTCCGCCGGCTGGGTCCGGACCTGCCGCCCGGTTCCGACCGGCGGCGGCAGCTGGAGCCGAACCCGTTGGTCCACCGGGCCCTGGGCGGCGACCTGGCTGTGGGCGACCGGTTCGCCGGCCTCGCCGGGCTGGGCAGCGGCCACCGGCGCAACCAGCCCGAGCACCACCGCGACGCCCGAGGCCGCGAGGAGCGCGCGCACCGCGGGCCCGCGCTCGACGACCCGGGCCTTCGCCCGCCCCAGGGCGTGCCGGCCGGGCGACCGGGTGTCGGAGACCTCCGGGCCGAGCGCCTCGCCGGTGGCCATCCGGGCCCAGCGCACGACCGGCGGCCCGCGCGGACCGATCCCGGCACGGGCCGCCCACGCGTCGGCGGCCAGCGGCAGGCCGAGCCCCGCCACCGCCAGCACGACCACGCCGAGGTGCCCCGTGCCCAGCAGCGCCCAGACTCCGCCCGGCTCGGCGGCGGCGTGACCGGTGCGGGTCGCGGCGTGCGCGGTGCCCGCCCCACCCCACACCTCGGGGAACAGCATCCCGGCGAGGGCGATCCCGATGACCGTCAGCGCCGTGCCCGGCCAACCCCGCCGGGGGGAGCGGGCGGCGCTCTCGACGAACCGCAGGTCCTGGCCCCCCAACCGGCCGAGACCGATGAAGTCGCCGTCACGCAGCTGCCTCTCACCGCCACCGAGCCGAGACCCCGACCGCTCGCCTCTGACGTACGTGCCGCCATCCGTACCGAGGTCACGGATGATCCACACACCCCGGTGCGCGTCGTAGCGGATCTCGGCGTGCCGGTCCGCCACCACGCGTCCCGCGAAGCGGACATCGTTGTCCCGCCCCCGTCCGATACGCACCCGCTGCCCGGGCACCAGTGGGATCTCACCGCCGTCGCTCCGGTGCAACACCGCCGATGCCGCGCCCACCGACGCCGGTTCAGGCAGCCCGTTGGCACGCACGAACGCGCCGGCGATGTCGCCGCCGACGGCGACGACCACCCCGCTGACGTCCTCGGCGCCGCCGCGGACAACGCCCTCCAGGGCGTCCTCGCCCTCCGCGACGACCGGACCGCCAGAGCTGCCGTGGTCGGCGGTCCCCTGCTCCACGATGACCAGATCGAGACCCTGTCGACGCGCCAGCGTGCGGCCGCCGCCGACCACCAGGGCGTCTCCCCGGGGCGCCGGATCGGCGCCGACGCCGACCGGGATCGTCCTGTCCGGGTATCCCAGCACCCGCACCCGGGCCGGCGATCCGGACCGGCCGCGGAAGCGGATCGGGGCGAGCCGGAGCCGGGCGAGGGCGGGGTGCTCGATGCGCACGACGGCGAGATCGACGGCACCGACCGCGGCGCGGAGCCAGGCCCGGTCGAGCCCCTGCGTGGCGCCCGCCGCCACCAGCTGGTGGACGATGGCGTCCGGCGACGGCCGCGGCAGGACGTCGCCTGCGGCGGTGACCCCGCCGGACGGGGCGGACACCTCGACGGCGAGGACATGCGATCCCTCGACGACGTGCTGGTTCGTCAGGACGTACGCGACCTGACCGTCCGTCCACAGGATCGTCCCCGATCCCCGGCCGAGCGAGCTCCCGAACGCGCTCATCGTGCGCGTGGTGATCCGGACGGCCCGGTCGAGGAGGGCGGGTGCCTGGTCCCCCAGCTCAGGGGCCTGCCACGCCTGCCGGCCGTGCCCGTCGACCACCTGGACGAAACCGGGCGGCGGTGGCAACCGGTCCATCACCGCGTCCACCCGGAGCTGGTGGGCCGCCTCGGTGGCGGTCCCCGGGAGCACCCGGTCCTCGATCTCGATCCTCAGGATGCCCCTGAGGAGCCCGGCAGCGCGCAGCCGCGCGAACATCTCGTCGGTGAAGACGATCACCGGACCGTCGGGGGTGTGCAGGGTGTAGGCCCCGAGGCGGTCCACGACGCGGCCGAGACCCGCGGCCCGCAGGTACTCGCCGGGTACGCGCACGACCCGGGCCGGCGGTGCCCCGGGCAGCTCGAACGGGTCGACCGTCTCGGCCGGCCCCCTCCGGAGCGCCGTTCGCAGCGCCTCGTTCAGCGAGGACTCCTCACCGAACAGGAATCCGTGCCGCATCGCCGCGCCGTCGCGCCTCGTGGCACCCGCCGGGCCTGCGTGCAGGGAGGTCGCCGCCCCCAGGCCGGCGATCCGCGCCCGCGCCCACAGCAGTGCGGCAGCCACCCACGCTGCGTGCAGGTCGTGCCACAGGCCGGTGTGCCGGTCGCCGACCAGGTGGAACCCGTGCTCGTGGGCCAGCAGCCCCAGCCACCACCGCGCATCCAGCCGGCCGGCGGCGATGTGCGCGTCGATCTCGGCCACGGTGTCCTCGAACACCAGCACCACTCCGCCGTGCGCGCCCCACCCGAACGCGATGACGCCCTCGGCCCCCGCGGGTCGCAACCCGCCCGGTACCACCATGACCCGCACCCCCGGCGGCCCGCGGGGCAGGTGCGGGAACCGCTCCCGGTCCAGCGCCGCAGCGGCCTCGTACAGCCGTTGCGCCGCGTCCTGCATCACGCGCCGGGCCCCGCCGAACGGGTTCAGCGCCACCAGACCGCCGTCACCGTGACCGGCTTGCATCGCGGCCTCGGCCTCGGCGAGAACGCGCCGATCCCGGTCCCGGTCGAGCATCTGCGCCGCCTCGGCGGGGCTGACGAGCCGGACCGACGCCGTCTCCCGCCCTCCCTGCACGTAGGGACTGGGGTCGGGCGGCAGCGCGGTGCCACCGGTGCGGACACCCAGGTAGTACCGGGTGGTCGTGCTGTTGCCGCGGTGGTCGCCGAGGTACCCGACGATCTGCGCGCGGAGCCCCGTCTCCTCCCACACCTCGCGGTGGGCGTTCTGCTGGGCCGTGAGCCCGGCGTCGACCCGCCCCTTGGGGAAGGTGAAGCGGTAGCCGCCGTAGTGGCCCTTCGGCTCGATCAGCCACAGGCGGCCCCGCTCGACGACCACGATCCCGGCCGAGATCGATCCCTCGGACGGCAGAGGCGGCTCGGCGACGTCCACGTCCGGTACCGCGGAGAAGTCCGGTTCGGCCGGCACCGCCGCGCTCGGCGCCTCCGACGGGAGCGTGATGCCGGCCCGGCGGGCGATGTCGCGGCGGCGCCCCGCCAGCCGGGTCCTGAGCATGTGCGCCGTCTCCGGTGCGAACCCGGCGGCGGCGACGGCGGCGGCGACCTGGTCGGTCGTGATGCCGGCGACGCGCTCACCCGACGCCCTGAGCTGCTCGTCGGTCATGGCGCCGAAGACCGCTGCCGTCTCCTCGTTGTCCTCCGGGCTGCGCAGGGTCTCCCACTCGGTCACCGAGTCGCCGAACTCGGCGCCCTTCGACTCACCGCGGGCGCGGAACATCAGCGTCCCGCCCTGGTCGATGCGCACCGCGCCACGGCGGTCGGCGCCCGGCTCCCCGTGGGTGACGAGGATGTTGGCCCAGGCCTCTCCGACCACGTCCCGGTTCGCCAGCCAGGCGTCGACCGCGAACCCGTCCTGGATCTCGGCCAGGAGCTCGGTGTCGGCCAGCCTGCCGAGCAGGTCCGTGGTGGCGCCCGGGACGATCCTCGACGCGGTCGCGAGGGCTCCCTCGTGCATCACGAGCCGGAGCTCGCCGGCGGCGATCCCGGCCAGCGCGTAGAACCAGCCGCCCAGCACCTCGACCTTGGCGTGGTCCGGGCTCGGCTGGTGCTTGAGGTAGTGGAGCCCACCGTCGGGGCTGAGGAAGGTGCCACCCCGACCGTGCCCCATCGCCGGCCCGACCCGGATCCAGTCGTCGGTGTCGACCGGGTCGAACCGCTCGGCGAGGCCCAGCCCGTGCGCGGGCTGCGCCGAGGGGTCCATCAGGTGCTCCTCGACGGCGACGACCAGGTAGTCGATCCCCTCGGACGGCGCCCGGACGACGTCGACGACCACCGCCCGGTGCCCGAACGGCAGCAGTGCCTCGCTCGCCGGGTAGTAGCCGCTGGCCCCCAGCCAGACGGGGGCGGTCGTGATGTAGTCGATGACGATCCGCTGGGTCCCCCAGCTCGTCCTCGCGTAGGACGCCGCGGTGTCGGGCTCGTTGGTCACGAACTCGATCGTCGAGTTCTCCAGGACGTCGCCCGGCGCGAACGGGGCCGCCCTCGTCGACTCGCTCTCGACGACGATCGTGGCCGCAGCCGCCGGGTCGGACGGCAGGGGAGGCAGGGCGGCGCTCCACCCCATGCCCCGCGACACCCGCTGGACGGGGCCGCGCCCCGCGAGGAGCAGCGCGCTCTGCACGCCGACGACCTGGCCGTCGAACCGCTCGGACCGCTCCTCCGCGGGGAGATCGGCCCCCCACCACTTGAGCCGCCGGAGGTACGCCTGGACGGCACGGTTCTCCCTGCGGAACTGCTGGAGCGCGTCCCGCAGGCCCACGTGGCGTTCGACCCACGGCCACCAGCCCGCCGACAGCCCCGCCGCCGTACGCGGACGGGTGTGGCGCACATCGGCGAGGTGATCGGGCAGACCGGTGGCGCCCGGGGCGGGTCGGTCGCCCGCCCGGCTCTGGGCGAGCACCGACCGCATCGTGTGGTGGCGGTCCCACGTGCGTGCGCGCCGACCGGCGGGATCCTGGGCCAGCACGTGCTCCAGCAGGCTCGCCGAGCCGGGCCCGGCGGCGGTGCCCGGGTCGAACGGGTCGGGCAGCCCGGTCCCCGGAACGTCGATCCCGGACTCCGCGGCCAGCAGCATCGCGGCGTCCCGGTAGGCAGCCACGGTGACCAGCAGCCGCAGCGTGCGCCGCACCGACCTCTGCGCACGCCGGTCGGCGCCCCCGGGGGACGGTTCGACGTGGGCGAGCGTGCGCTCCAGCTCGTCGAGCATCAGCGCGAGCCGGTCCAGGAGCCACGCCGGCCCGGGCCCCGCCGCCCCGGAACGGAACGCGTCCCGCAACGCGGACACCCCCGAGCGCAGCTGCTCGACGAGCGGCTCCGGTGTGCGCGGACGTCCGGCGTGCTCGACGACGTCGTCGAGCACGACCTTGACCAGCTCGCCGTCCTCGCGGGTGAGCTGGAGGACCTGTTGGTCGCCGAGCTGCACGTGGTGCACGAGGAAGCCGTTCACCTGCGCGGCGGGAGCGTGATCCCGGGGGTCCTCGGCGAGACCCGGCGGGACCCGGGGTCCGGCCATCGCGGCCAGGATCAGCAGCAGCAGCCGACGCCGGGGGGACGCCTGCTGCCAGTACCCGGCCAGCCAGCCCGGAACGGCTCCATCGGGGGTCGCCCCCGCGAGGAGGTCACCGAGCCACGGCGGCGGGACGGGGAGGGAGCCCGCCGCTTCCCGGTCGACCGCCGGGTCGCCCACCGCGTCGACGAGCCTGCCGAACGCGGCGCGGTCCAGCCCGTCCCGGTTCTCGGCCGAAGTTCCGGCGAGCTCGCCCAGGGTTTCCGCCAGCCGTACCCGGTGCTCGGCGTCGGGGTGCTCGACGTCGAGCATCCGGTACAGCCGGGCCAGCGCCGTGTGGAACCGCGCGCGCTCGGTGCGCTCGCCGGGGTGGCCCCCCGTCAGCTCCTCCACGGCACCGGCGAGCTCGAGCTGCCGGCTGACCAGCTCGAAGTCCGGGTAGGCGCTCTCGAGCCGGCGCCCGGCCGCGTCGAGGAGCTCCGCCACCACCGTCGCCAGCGCGTCCGACAGCAGCGGCACCGACAGGACGTCGAGGGCGATCCTCCCGGTGCCGGCCAGCGCCGCCTCGACGTGAGCACGCTGCTCCCGGCCCACCTCGGCGCCATCGGGCCCGTCGGCCCACCGGGTGACCAGCGTCCGGGCGTGCTCGACGGCCCGGCTCTGCTCGCCGGCGGGCCCGACCACCGCCACCAGCAACCGCAACGCATCCGGTACGAGCAGTTGCACCAGCTCGAGGTCCTCGGCGGTGATCCAGCGCCTGCCGTTCGCCGTCACCCCGCCGTCGGGCAGGCGCTCCAACCCGTCGATCGTGAGCGTCAGCCGGTCGAACAGCCACGCCAGCCCGCCTTCGTTCCCCCGCTGCGCGGCGGCGATCCGTTCGAGGAGGTTGCCCCACACCCGGATCCCCGCGCGCATCCGGTCGCGGGGCTCCGCAGGCGGCGCCTCGATGGCGACCACCCCGACGAGCTCGCCACCGGGCCGGGTCATCAGCAGCGTGCGCCCCTCACCCGCAGGCGCCTGGTGGACCTCCAGGCCGTCGACCCGCGCGGCGGGAGCACCCGCGGCATGCCAGGCCTCGGCGAGCCGAAGCAGCCGGATGCGCCGGACGGCGGGCCACGACCGCCATGGCAGCCCACCGGTCTCCCGCACCGAGCGGGCGTTCCACGCGCGCCGGCCGTCGAGGACGACCGCCGCCGAGGACAGGCGCACCGTGAGCACCCGGGACGGTTCGGTCCGCTGCGGCAGCCGCAGCACCTCGCCGCCGTTCTCGTCCCGCCCCTGGACGAAGCCGGCGGGCAGGTAGGCGTTGACGCTGCCGATGTAGCGCCCGAGGTGGCGCCCCAGCGGCGCGTGCGGCCGCACCCGCGCCATCAGGTCGCCCCACAGCGCGCTCAGGGGGCGCACGGCGAACTGCCGGTGCTCCGAGTGGTGGATCTGGGAGAAGCGGTACCGCGACTCCAGACCCGCCCATGAGTACAGGGCTGCCAGCCCCGCGTGGTGACCACCCGCGACCAGGGCGTCGATCTCCCGGCGGGCCCGGGTCGGGACACCGGCCGGATCCAGCGCGGCCTCGGTCGGCAACGCCAGCGACGCCGCGTACCCGGGTGCGATGCCGAACCAGTGCATCAGCAGCAGCATCGCCGTCGTCCCGGCCAGACCCGATGCGTCGGCGCCGTAGATCTCCAGCGCACCGGTGGCCGGGTTCCACCGCGCTCCGGCGTCGATCGGCAGCCCGGTGTCCGGCTCGACGACAGCACCGTCGCCGAGGTGGAACCGGATCGCGGGCAGCGGCCGCAGCCCGGAACGCCAGGCCGCACGGGCCCGCAGCACCAACACCGCCGGACCGCGGTAGCGGCCTTCCAGCAGGTCGGCGGTGGCGCGGGCCAGCAGTGCCGGCAGGGAGAACCCGCGCGCCCCACGCATCCTCGCGGCCAGCTCTGCGACGGCGCCGGGGTCGGTCAGCTCCGCACCGCGCAGGCCGGCCACCAGGTCGGGGTCCCGCAGCCGGTCGGATCCCGACGCCCCGCGACGGGCACCGTGTGGCACCCGCACCCACCCCTGCCGGGCGAGCCACCGCCAATCGCCGGACGCTGCCTGCCGCGCCTCCTTCCACGTGCCGTCGGGCTCGCGCCGGGTGTCGCGCCATCCGGTGAACCGGCCGACCTCGAACCCGTACCGGGACCACCGGTCCTTCTCGACGAGCCGCCGGCGCTCGTCGACCCTCGCGTCGGTCGTGTAGCGGCGCCCGGCGACCTCGATGACCGTCAGCCGGTACAGCAGCCCGGGCACCTCCGCCAGCCCGGACTCCTCGAGGGCGCGGGCCAGGTCTCGTTCGGACACCACGACCAGATCGGTGTCCTCCTTCGGGAGCAGCCGCAGCAGGCGGCGCGACCGCAGCGGTCCGAGCGTGGGCAGCACCGCCGCCAGCGCGTCGATCTCGGCCACCCGGTACTGGCCGACGCCGGGCGCGCCGCGGAAGGCCTCCTCGTCGGTCTCACCCCTGCGGTGGAAGGCCAGCACCGTGCCCTCGACCAGCTCGACCGGCTGCTCCGGCTCCGTCGGCGCGCGCCGCACCTCGTCGGCCTTGACGCGGAACTCGGCGGCGTAGTCGAGCGCCGCCCGCAGGAACGCGTCCTGGAGCTCGGTGCGCGAGTAGCCGAAGGCCTCCCGGATCCGCGCGACGGTCGCGCCGGAGTCGGCGTCGAATTCCTCGATCAACCGGTCCACGAGCGGGCCGACGGCCATCCGGACGCCGGCCAGGACCCGCAGCGGCACCCACGCCGAGGAGATCCACCCCGAGCTCGCGCCGCCGCTGACCGCCAGCCGCGCCACCCACGGCACCTGGGCCGGGCTGAACCCCGCCCACGCCGCGAAATGGCTGGCGACCAGTGCGTAGACCTCGAAATCGTCGTTCGCCCCGAAGAGGTTCAGGGTGCGCGCACCGTCGGGTGCGACCTCCACCCGGTATTCGCCCACCGCGCCCAAGTACTTGAACTGGTCGCTGACCAACTCGTTGTCGGCGTAGTGCCGGACCAGCACCGGCAGGTCGGCCACGGTCCGGCCGGCCCGCTCCAGCAGCTCGACGACAGCCGGGCCGTCGGTCCGCCCGGCGAGCAGCTCGTCGGTGGCCGCGCGCCACAGCCCGACCCACTCCAGTACCGGGGCGGGAGCGTCGCCGGGCAGCTGCGGCATGGCCCCGTCGTCCCACCGGCCGTACGTGAGCAGCCCACCCTCGGGCCCGCGCCCGCTGCTCGACCGCATCCCGATCCCGGGGATCGGCGCGAGCACGCCGGCGTCGGCCCCGGCCTCCGGGAGCAGCTCGCCGCGCGGCCCGGCAGCGCGGGGCCCGTCGCCGCCGGGACGCGCGAACCCACCGGTCGGCGGCAACGCCACGGCGAGCCCTCCGACCGCGGTGAGCGCCGCCGCCACGAAGGCCGCGCCGAGCGCGACGCCCGCGGCACCGGCAGCAACCCGCAGCAGCACGGCCCGGCCGCGCTCGCTGCCCGCCCACCGCAGCAGAGCACGGGTCCGGCCCCGCAGCGGCGCGGCCGTTCTCGGGCTCGTCGCCGAAGCGACTCCCCGCAGGGCCTCGGCCCCCGCTGCGACCGCCGCCCCGGCCACGACCGCGACCCAGCCGACACCGAGCGCTGCGAGGCCCGTACCGGCAGCCATCCCGACGGCGGCGAGCACGCCCGGCCCGAGCAACGGTCCGAAGACCGCGGGCAGCCAGGACCACCGCGCGGTGCCGTCGCCGTACCGGGGCCGCAGCTCGGCGATGCCGGCCAGGGCAGCGTGCAACCGGGCCAGCGCCGGCGCATCGAGCGTGTCCGCACCCGCCCGGACCCGTTCGATGACCGGAGCCACAGCCACCGTCGCCTCGTACAGCCGCACGGCGCGCCGGTCCGCCGCGGCACCGGGCGCCTGCCGCACCCATCCCACCAGCGCCTCGGCGACCGCGATCCGGCCGCTGTCCGGCATCAGGCCGCGCCCGGCCAGCAGCCAGGTCACCGGATTCGCCGCCCGAACCCGCGCCAGCCAGGCCGACGCCCGGGCCCGCAACAGGGCTGCGAGCGGCCGGGCCGCGTGCAGCGCGTGCCGCACCCCCGTGTGCCGGCCGGAGTCCAGGTGGAAGTCGCGCTCGTGGGCCAGCAGCGCCTGCCACCACCGGGCGGGCAGCCGGCCCGCGGCGATGTGCGCGTCGATCTCGGCAACCGTGTCCTCGAAGACCAGCACCACCCTGCGCTGACCCCAGCCGAACGCGATCACGCCTTCCGCACCGGCCGGACGGTCGTTGGCGGCGATCACCCGGACCTCCACGCCGGGCGGGCCCCGGGGCAGGTGCCGGAACCGCTCGCGGTCCAGCTCCACGGAGACCGAATGCAGCCGTCCCGCCGCGCCGAGCATCGCCTGCCGGGCGCGTTCCTGCGGGCCCAACGCCACCAGTCCGCCGGAGCCGGCCGCGGTGAGTAGGCGGTCGAGCGTCTCGACCACGCCGTCGACCCGGCGGCCGGCGCGCTCGAGCCGGTGGTTCGGGACGGGCCCGGTCTCGCTCGCGTCCCGGAGCTGCGCGACCAGGGTCTCGGCCCGGTCGAGCTCGGGCAGCAAGCGGTTGCGCACCGCGTCCCGGCGGAACTGCGGCGCCGAGGCCAACCGCGCACGTGCGTCGGCCAGCAGTCCGTCCAGCTCCGTGAGCCGCCGGACGTCCGCCGGCGGGGCCCTGGTGCGCCGCGAGAGCCGCAGGTCGATCTTGGAGACGCCGAGGAGCCCCAAGATCGCCGCGCCTAGCCCGATACCCAGCTGCAGCCAGTGGTCCGGCAGCAGGGTGAACACCCCGAACGCCATCAGAGCGCCGTTGAGCACCCCGTTCGCCAACGCACCCCGCCGCGGCGCCAACCGACCCAGCTTGCCCTCACTGATCAAACCCAGGACCGTCAGGTAACCCGACGACAACGTCAGCGCCAACGCCGGGACCACCATCGCCGAGTCGTCGATGAACGCCAACTGCAACGTCAACAACACGTTCGCCACCGTGATCATCGGCAACGCCAACCGGTGCACCAACTTGCGCACCAACGGATGCCCACCCACGTCCCAACCAGCCAGCCCCGTCACCGCCGACGGGCCGGCCTGCCCCAGGAACAACAGATCCGCCACCGCGTACGCCGCGTTCACCGCCAACACGAACCCACCCAGCGTGAACACCCCGTTGACGTGACCGAACGCGTTGACCACGAACGTCAACGCCAACGTCGTGTTCAACACCCGGCCCAACAGACCGCCATGCGGGTTCAACCCGTGGAACGACTGGGCCTGCGCCCCCAACGCGTTACCGGCCTTGTCCAGGAAGATCGAGAACAGCTCCAACGCCGTCTCGTGCCGGATCCGCGCCGTCTCCCCGTTCGCGACCTGCAGGTCCCGCTCCAACACGTACGCGATCACCAGGAACTCGTTCGCCACCCGGTCGAAGTTCTCGATCTGCCGCGGCGCCGCCCGATCGAAGATCGCGTACTTGCGCATCGTCCCGATCAACCGCCGCACCGTCGACACGTTGAACTGCCCACGCTCCAGGATCGACTCCACCAACACCCGCATCTGCTGGCTGTAGGCACCCCGGTGCAGACCCAGCCCACCCCGGATCGCGAACTGGACATACCCCGCCGTGGTCGTCGTCAGCAGCGGCCACATCGCCCAACCGCCGACGGCCACCACCCCGGCCAAGGCCGCACCGGCGATCACCGTGTGCACCAGGAGCCGCCGGGCCGTGTGCCGCCGCTCGGCCCGGTCGTCGATCTGGCGGAGTTCGGACTCCTGGGTCAGCGCGAGCACCCGCCGTGCCCACTGCCGGTCGACGGCCCGCCCGGTCTGGCCGGCGGCGATGAGCGCCTGCACGGTGAACGGGTCACCCTCGGCGTCCAGGAGGCCGAGGGCGCCCGTGTGCTGGGCCACCTCCAGCTCGAACCGCTTCCCCTGCTTGTGGGCGGTCCATGCCGCGCGCCGGTCGTCCCGCTCGTTCTGGTGGTCCACCCAGGACGCACGCAGCGCCGACAGGATCAACCGCACCGAGAGCCGCCGACCGGTCACCACGGCCGTGGTGACCGCGTTGTGCCAGCGGATCAGGCTCTGCACCTGCCGGTTGCTGCGCCAGTGCATCGACGGCGACCCGTTCAGCAGCGTCCTGTCCGGCAGCTGGTAGTCCGGACCGACGCCCGGTGCCGTGACCGCGAGCTTCCCGAGGCGCTGCTGCGTCTCGAACCACTCCAGCGGAATCCGCTTCCGCTCGTCCGACATCATCCGCAACAGCTGGTTCCACTGGGCCCGGCTCGTCGGATCCGACAGCTCGTTGAACACCCACTGCCGCACATCCCGCCGCGCATCACCCAACCGCGACTCCAACGCCCGGTACCGAATGTTCTCGAACGCCCGCTGACCCACCTCCGCCCGGATCCGCTCGAAGATCGGCTCAAAATCGCGATGCTGACGGAAGTACTGACCGTTCGACTCCGGCTTCACCGCATCCGAACCGAACACGAACCGACCCCGCACCCCATACCCGCCGGCATCGTCCTTCGCGACCATCTCCATGAACCGGTCCAGGATCGGCGTCGACCCGTCCTGCTCCTTCGCCAGCAGGTGCCGCGTCACCTCGTTCCACGAGACGTCGAAACTCACATGGTCGAACCGACGGTTCGAAAGGATCTCGTCGATCAGATCCAGGTGCCCCACCGACATCGTCGTGAACTTCCCGACACCCAGATGCGCCAAAATGACCTTCGCCTCCGGGTACTGCGCCAACAACCCCAACAACGGAGCACCGAACCGCTCATCCGGAGTCACATCCGCGAACCGGCCGTTCCCCGCCACCCGCGCCAACCCGAAGTCGTTGTGCAACACCACCAGGTAACCGACCTCCGCCGACGCCTGCAACAACTCCCGCAGGTACGGGTTGTACATCGGCAACAAACCCGAATCGATCCGCTTCCGCGCCGTGTACAGCTCCGCCGCTGCCCTCGGGTGCCGGGCCGCACCCAGCAGGTCCGCAATCGCACCGATGTTGCCCACCAGCACGTCGACCAGCCCGGCTGCCACCCCGACCGGATCGGTGTGGGCGTCCGCGGTGATCAGCTCGGTCAGCTCGCCGGGCAACCCGACCAGACGCGCGGCGGCCAGGTCGCCGTCACGCAGCGCCTGACGCAGCAGCCCGACCGCCGACACCAGCCGCTGCACCAGGTTCGCCCAGTCCGGGTTGACCGTGTGGATCGCCTGGTCGCCCAGTAGGTCGGTGACCGCCTCCTTCGCGATCGTCGTCTCCCCGACCATCGTCGCCAGATCCGGGTTCAGGACCGCCAACGCCCGCAGGTAACCGAGCGCACCCGGCACATCCATCCGAGCGCCCACCACCCCGACCACGGCCCGCCACCGCAACTCCGCCGGCAACGCCCGCACCGCGTCCAGCAACCGGACATCGGGAAACTTGCCCCACATCTGCAACATCGGCTGCTGGAAGAGCAACCCGAGCGTCAACACCGAAGCGATGCCGTAGTAGAACGTCGCCCCCAACGTCGCCAGGCCCATACCGCGCTGCGGGATCGGGTGGAACGTGATCACACCCTGGTGCCCGGCATCCCGCAGCTTCTGCAGGAAACCCTCCAGCCTCGTGTTGCGCGGATCGTCGTAACCGATGTGGTGGAAATGCCCGTCCGACAGGTCGTAGAGCGCCATCCGCTCCCGGCCGATCATGCCCGCCACCCGGCCATCGACGAGCATCTTCAGCTGGTAACCACCACGACCCCGGTCGATCTCCTCGAGCCTCCGACGCAGTTCCGCCACGGTGACCTCGTCACCGTTCGCCAGCGTCAACGACTCCTTCACCGGGTGCCGCCGGCCCCAGAAGCCGATCCACCACTCCGTCAACGGATCCACCCAACGCGTCCGCTCCCCCGGATCCGGGACGAACCGGCGTGTGATCGCGCTGACCTGCTCCCACGTCAGGGCCGTCAGCTGCACGACCACGCGCAGCGGCAGGCCGGCGCGGGCCGCGCGCTCCACCGCAGGTGTCACGGCATGGACGTAGTCCGCCAGCGCAACATCCCGCCCGCTGACCGCGGTCTTCGTCCGCAGATTGGCCGCAGCCAGCGCGTCGAAGCCGGTGGCGTTCCGGCCGGCCGCCAGCACTGCCACCAGACCACCGGCCGCAGCGATCGCCTGTTCCCGCGTCGCGCGGTTCGCGGCGATAGCGGCCCGCGCCTCGTCCACCCGCCGGTCGCGAACCGCGAGGTGCAGCCCGACCGTCAGCCGCAACCGCCTGCCCGCTCCATGCCGGCCGGCCCACCAGGTTGCGTAACCCAGCCCCGGCGGGCCCCGGACCAGACCCGACCAGACCCGTCGCAGCAACGTCGCGAACCACACCGCGCCCCGCACACCCCACGCCACCGGCGACGGCAACGGAGCCCGGCCCGCCAGATCCGACGCCGACCCACCCGACGCGGGCGACCCGGCCGACGCCACCCCACCGGTAGCGGCGTCGAACGCCTCGAACGCCTCGGTCATCGCGGCCTCGGCGACCGACCGCGCCGCCCGCACGTTGCCCAGCGCGATCCGGACCAGCTCCAACCGCGTGTCGAACGACCCGAACCGGTCCGACCACAGATCGACGTCCGAACCGACCGCCACCGGCACGTCCACGAACACGTCCTCGTCCACGGCCCACGACAGGACCAGCGACGGCGGCACGTCCAGCTCCTCGGCGATCCGCGCCACCGCATCCGTCGGCAGCGCCGCACCGTCCACCGGGTTCACCAACCACCGCACCCCGGTCGACAGCAGTTCACCGACCGCAGCGTCCGCCTCCACGAACCGCTTCCGGCGGCGCTGCAGCTCCTCCCACAGCCCGCCCAGGCCGTCCGCCGAGGCCCACACCGCCCGCGCCGGGCCGAGCAACAAGCCGGCGACCGCCACCGACACGCGCAGCACCCGCGCCACCGCCCGGTCGGACAGCCCCAGCCGCGCCGCATCCACGAGGACATCGCCGGCGAGCTCGTCGACCCGCGCCCGCGCCGCGTCCCGAGCCGCCACCGCACCCGCCGGCACACCCGTCGCCGACTCACGCACCTGCGCCTCGGCGCTGACCAGCTCCTGCACCGCCGCCCGGCCGGCCGGCGAGCCGAGGGTCGCCGCCAGTCGCGCGAGCACGACCCGGCCGCGTCGCGGGGCGAGCTCCTCCCGGCCGGCCTTCAACACGGCCTTGATCCAGCGCGCCACCCACAGCACCGCAGCCCAGGCGACGACGCTGCCGAGCCCGGCCAGTAGCAGCCCGCCCCACAACGTCATCCGCAGGCCCGACGACGGCGAGCTCGTCGACGTGTCGGGCTGCTCCTCCGGAGCGGACGTACCCGGCGACAGCGAGGGGACCGGCGTCGTCGTGCTCGGCGCCGGCGTGCCCGGGGCCGGGCTCGACGGCGCGGTCGTGGTCGGGGCCGGCTGGGTGGGCGTCGGAGTCGAGGTCGGCGTCGAGGTCGGCGTACCCGGCTTGCCCTCGCCCGGCTTGCCCTCGCCCGGCTTGCCCTCGCCCGGCTTGCCCTCGCCCGGCTTGCCCTCGCCCGGCTTGCCCTCGCCCGGCTTGCCCTCGCCCGGCTTGCCCTCGCCCGGCTTGCCCTCGTCACCGGGCACGTGGCGGCCGCCGGGGATGGTGAAGGTCTCACCGGGGTGGACCAGGTTCGGGTCCCGGCCGGCCAGCAGCTCCTGGTTGGCGTCCTCGACGACGGTCCAGCCGTCCAGGCCGAAGCGGGCCGCGATCCGGGCAAGGTTGTCCGACGTGCCGTACCGGGACTCCGGCAGGACCGTCCAGGTCGAACCGGTCCCGGCCGGGGCCGCGAACCCGGTCCCCGCCGGCAGCGGCGTGTCGTCGTCGGCCGGCAGCTCCAGGTCGGGGTTGCGCGCCTGCAGGGCCGCCCGCACCGCGGCGGGCGTGGTGCCGAGACCCTCCGCCAACCGCGCCACGGAGTCACCCCGGCGCGACACCACGTCCCGGCCGTCGGCGACGGCCGGTGCGGACGGGTCGGGCCGAACCGGCTCCACGGCGGACGGCGGGTTCGCCGCGGCCGTGACCTGGGCCGCGGCAGCGCTCGGGCCGGGCTCTGCGGCCGCCGCCACGGGGATGCTCAGTCCGAGCACCACGGCCACGCCCGACGCGACCACCAGCCTGCGCAGTCCCGGCAGCCGGCCGGCCGCCCACGCCTTGATCCGCGCCCACAGCAACCCGGCGACCACCCGTGCGGCGTGCAGGTCGTGCGCGAACCCGGTGTGCCGGTCACCGGCCAGGTGGAAGCCGTGCTCGTGCGCCAACAACGACATCCACCAGCTCGCCGGCAGCCGGCCGGCGGCGATGTGCGCGTCGATCTCGGCGAGGCTCTCCTCGAAGACGAGCACGACACCGCCGTGCTCCTGCCAACCGAACGCGACCACGCCCTCCGCCCCCGGGGGGCGCAGGCCGGCCGGTACCACCAAGACCGTGACGCCGGGCGGGCCGCGCGGCAGGTGCGGGAACCGTTCCCGGTCGACCGGCACGGCCGCGTCGTACAGCGCCTGCGCCGCGTCCGACATCGCGCGCCGAGCCGGCTCCTGCCGCCCGATCGCAACGAGCCCGCCGGCGCCGTCGGACGTCCGGCCCGCCGCTCCCCCGCCGAGCCAGCGCAGCACGCCGCGGAGCAGCTCGGACGGGTGGGCGCGTTGCCGGGGCCCGGTGAGGACGCCGTTCCCGAGCCCTCCGAGCTCCCCGGAGTCGGTGATCAGGACCGGCCCGGCCTCGCCGGTGCCCGTGGTGGTGAGCGTGAGTTCGGTGGGTGCCACGTCGGCTACGGTCCCCACCCCGATGGCGGGATCCTGGCCGGGTTCGAGCCGGCTCACGGGCCACAGCCGGTCGCCCGGTGAGGCCGGCCCGGCCAGGCGCGCGGCCGAAGGGGTGCCGGTGCCGGCCAGATAGTGCAGGCCCGGGGCGTACAGCGCCACCACGCCGACCGGTGCGGTGGCCGTGCCGGTCCCGGCCACGTCGGCCCAGGTCGGCGCGGCCAGCTCGGTGACCTCGACGACAGCGGCCTCCCGCCGCACCCGCAGCTCCTCGGCCAGGTGCAGGGTCGCGCCCGGAGCGGAGGTGAGGACGAGGCCGGTGTCGAAGTCCACGACGTAGCCGGTGCCGAGCACCTGTCCGTCGGCGGTGGTGACGGTGACGACGCGCTCGAGGGGCGCGTCGAACGCCGTCGGAGCGGCGACGGGACCCGGGCCGGGCTCGTGCAGGCCCACCAGCGTCCACCGGTCGGCCGACCCGCGGACGAAGGTGAGCTCGAACGTCGTGCCCGGCCGGAGGTCGGGCATCGTGACCCGGTCCACCCGGACCCCGGTGCCGGGGAGCTGCTCCTGGCGGGACAGCAGGGTTCGGTTGGCCAGTGCGCGCAGGAGGAGCTCGTCGCCGACCGGCGCGCCGATCGCGGCCTCGGCCGCCCGGGCCAGTGACCGCACGGCGGACGACAGCCGGTTGCGGCCGGTCTGCCCCGCTCCGCTGATGACGGCCGCGTCGTCCGGCGCACCGGGCAGCTCCAGGATCAGCTCGCGGCCGTCGAACCTCGCGTGGGCGTGCCCGCCGCGCAACCACGACGGGTGGACCAGCCCGACCTGGGCGGGGTAGCTGTCGCCCGCGACCAGGGTCGCCGCGCCGTGCACCGCCGCCCGCAGGACCGAGTGCATGTGGACCCGGCGCGCGTGGCGGGCCGTCTCGTCGGACGGGACCTCGGTGAGCGCGACCAGCTCGTCGGCGAGGGCGTCGACGGTCATCGTCTCGACGCCGCGCTGCTCCGCCATGATCGTGACGATCTGCTCGGCGGCCCAGTCCTGTGCCTGCTCCAACTCGTCCATCCGGTCGCCGAGCAGGCCCTCGCGGCGGTGCTGGGGGTTGCGCAGCAGGGACAGTACTGCGAGGGGCCAGTCGCCGGTGAGCCGACCGGCGGCGACGTGGCCCGCCATCTCGTGCAGCCGCTGGTCTGTGATGTAGAAGGTGGTTCCGATCGGGTAGAAGACCAGGCGGTGGGCGACGTTCCGGGCCTCGTCGCCGTCCATGCCCGCCGCGACGAGCCGTTCGACGAGGTCGAGGGCCCAGGCGGACTCGACCTTCGAGTCGCGCTCCAACGCCTGCCACTCCGGAGGCAGCAGGTCCTGACCCTGCTCGGTCTCGGGCAGGACCCGCTGCAGCAGGGCCTCCTGCGTGTCGGTGAGCGTTCCGACGGCGAGGTACGGCAGGACCCGGCCGGGCACCGGTGCCAGGGCCGGTCGCTCCAGCTTGCGGTGCACCGACGTCAGCCCCGCCCGATCCGCCAGGCCGGCCAGCGCGGCACGCAGCGGCTTCATGCCCACCATGCCCACCAGGTGGGCCAGCGCATGCCGCAGCGGCTCGGGCGCCAGCACGCGGGTGGCCGTCTGGCCGGTCCACGGGTCCGCGTCACCGGTGACCACCCCGACCAGCTCGCCGTCCTCGGTGACCACGAACGCACCGAGGGGGCTGGTCACGCCCGCGAACCCGACGAGCACCTCGGCGCCGCGGACCTCCTGGACCAGGCCGGGCACCCAGATCGCACGGTACCTCCCGCTGCGCCCGCCCCGCCGGTTCGGCGCGGGGTGGAAGACCCGCATCCACACGCGCTGGTTCGGTCGCACCGTCTCGGCCAGCGCCGCCCGGGTCGTGATCGTATCCCTCGACTCTCCCACCGACGTCCAGCGCACCGCCGACACCCGGACGGCATCCGGGCTCGAGTCCGCGTCCTCGGTGACCACCCAACCGCCGTCACCGCCCTCGGAAGGTGCGATCCAGACGCTCGCGTGCCTCCCGTCCGCGTGCTTCACCTCGGCGGGGTCACCCACGGTGAGGTCGGCCCGCGTGTCGAACCGGAAACTGGCCGTCGGCCGCTCCTGCTCGTCGGTGCGCAGGAGCCCGTGACGCTCCGCCGCCCGCCTCAGGTCGGCGTGGCTCACCGTCCCGTCGGAGCCCGCGAGGACCGGGTAGAGGTTGAGCAGCTCCCCGTCGCCGTAGGTGCCGTAGCCGTCGCCGCGCTCCCGGTGGACGACCAGCTCCCACTCGATGTCCGCCCCGTCCGGCGACAGGCCGGAAAGCACCGTCCGGTGCAGCTCCACCGCCTCCCGGCGGTACTCGCCCTCCACACCGGCCACCCATGCATCCCGCTGCTCGGCCAACGCGGTGGCCAGCGCGGTCAGCAACCGCTCCTCGCCGACCGGATGCCCGTACCAGTGCTCGACCGCGTCCGTGAGCAGCCGCATCTTGGCGCTGAGCGGGGTGTGTCGCGAGTCGCCCTCCAGGAACCTCCCGCTGATGCGCACGCGGCTTCGGGCCTTGCTCCACGGTAGTTCGAGCGCGATGCCGTCACCGGCGAAGGCGCCCCGCGCCCCGGTCCGGCCCGTCCACTCCGGGTGGACGAGCGCGATCTGCTCCTCGTCCGCACCGAACAACAGCGAGTCCGATCGACGCACCTCGTCCTCCACCGCGATGCGCGTGCCGTCGCGGACGGTGTCGGGGGCACCGGGCGGGAGCAGTTGCTGGACCACGATCGTCGTGTCGAGCACATCGGTCGCTGACTCCTCGGGACCGCCGCGGAACATGGCCGCGACGATGGCGTCGCCGGTCAGTCTGCGGGCCAGGGCCAGCGGTTCCGTGACCTCGTGGGCCCGCGCGTCCGGCGCGCCGCCCAGCTCGACCGGCCACCCCGCGTCGAGCCGGCCGGACGCGATGTGCGCGGCGAACTCCGCCATCCGCCGGTCCGTGACGTACACGGCAGCGGTGCCGTCGTCCCCCGTGACCGTGACGGGGTCCGCCCGGCGGGCCAGCTCGGCCGCCTTCGCCCGAGCGGTGCGGACGATCCCGGCAACCCGGTAGGAGGCATAGGTCCGGTTGTTGTTGCGGAGGATCCGGTCTTTGAACCGGCCGGGCATGTGGTCGGGGTCTGCGGTGCCGTAGGCGTCGATCCCCGCGCGGTGCAACCAGTGCGCCTGCAGCTGGATGGCCAGGTCGTCGGTCGAGATCACCCGGATGCCGGGCCGCCGGGCCGCGGCCGGCAGCCCCTCGATGGCCGCTGTGGACGCCGGTGCGGTGCGCTGGGCCGCAGCGCTCAGGACGTCGCCGGGGTCTGCGCCGATGCCGGCCTCCGCCGCGATGCGGGCCCGGTCGAAGAGCCTTGCGAGCTCGGCCTCGACCTCCTTCCGGGTGCGCCCGTCCAGCGTCGGGAGGCCGTTGACCCGGAAGACCACCTCGTACTCCAGCACCCGCTGGAGGAAGTCCGGCGGCAGCAGGCCGGCATCGACGTGCGCGGCGATCTCGGCGAGCCGCTGGTCGGTGATGTACACCGTCCCATCCACGGTGTAGGCGATGACGAGGTCCACCACCTCGGCGGCGCTGGAGATCAGGTGCGCCCGCTGGCTGACGTTCCGGATGACGCTGTGCTGGTCGACGACCTGCACCCGCGCCGACGTCGGGGGCAGCGGCTGGAGCGGACCGCGTGCCTTGCGCGCACGCCGCACCGCCTTCTCCAGCTGCCGACCTTCCGCATCGCCGATGTTGTGCGCGTGGACCGCCAGCGCCCCGTTGTTCGGGCCGGGGCCCTCCTCGCCGTTCGCCCGCTTGCCGCCCGCGGGTTTGATCGGCGCGAGCACGACCTCGTCCGGCCGGGCGGCGATGACGAACCCGGTGTTGCGCAGCGCGGGCGAGTCCGCCTCCCAGTAGCTGGCGTGCGGCCCCATCAGGCCGTAGCTGCCGCCACTGCCGGCGTCGAACACCGTCGCGCCGAACCGCGGGTCGGTGGGCAGCAGGTTGTGCCAGCGCCGGGGGGTGGTCAAGATCGGGTCCCTGGTGGCGGTGCCGGCCCAGACGTGGCCCTCGGGCAGGTGGAAGTGCGCGGCCACGTCGAGTGTGGTGCCGGGGCTGCCCAGCAGCACCAGGTCGTCGATCGGCAGGCCGAACGCGGCGGCCGTGATGCCGGCGAGCACCGTGCCGTAGCTGTGCGCCACCAGCGTCACGTGGGGCGGGAGGCCCTGGTGGGTGGCGTGCAACCCCTCCAGGAAGCTGTGCAGCCGCGGCGCGGCGCGGTGGGCGGCCGCTTCCCGGCCGGCGTCGGGGATGGTCTGCGGCCAGTCGTGCAGGTGGCCCCAGACGATGACGGACGGGGTGTGCGCACCCGCGTCGACCGCGGCACGGTGCATGGCCCTCGCCCGCGTCAGCGGGACGTCGATCCTGGCGAAGCGGTAGCGCATCCCCGGCACGAACACCGCCACATGGTCGGCGAGGTCGGGGTTGCCGACCGCGATGGTCGCGTGACCCCGCGTCTGGCTGATGTCGTAGCCGAGCAGCAGCAGGGACCGGTCCGCCTCCAGCTCGGCCAGCAGCGTGCGGACACCCGCGAGCTTGGCGCGCAGGATCGTCGTCGCCCTGCGGGTGCGCAGCACGTTGAGCAGGCCCGTCTGGACGAGCAGGAGCTGCTGCTCCAGCGTCCGCTCGTCGCGCCGCAGCTCCTGCACGTTGACCAGGTGCCGGTCGAACGCCGGAATCCCGTCCAGGTTCCCGAACTCGGCGGGACGCCTGATCTGCTCCTCGACCCGGGTGACCGGGCTGAGGGCGCGCCACCACCGGGCGGTCGCCGCCTGCGCGGTGCCCACCCCGGCGAGCAGGGGGGAGAGCGTGTCGACGATCTGCGTGGGCCCGGCGGGCGGGGCGGCGTCCAGCAGCTCCGCCACCCGATTCAACCGGTCGCGCCTGGCCGGGTCGGCCACGGCGTCGCGCCGGTCCAGCCGCTTGAGCAGCGCGACGCCCTCCGCGCTCACGGCGAAGCGCGGCGTACGCCCCGTGACATCGACCGTGACCAGGCCGGACCCGGCGAGCGCGTGGAGCCAGGCGCGGGCGTCGCGCGCCGACAACCCGACGTCGAACTGGTCGACGGTTCCACCGGAATGCGCGGCCACCTCGTCCAGCACTGCGCGCAGGCTCTGCGGACGGCCCGGCTCGAGCATGGTGATGCGGCGGACCGAGCCGGCCAGTGTCGAGATCGTCTCCTGCCACCGCGGCCGGCCGCCCAGCACCTGTCGCGCCACGGCCGCGAGCTCGCGGCGCACCGGACGCGGGTAGCCACCCCAGACGTCGCGCTCGTGGTGGGTCGGGTCGGGGTGGGTGACGTGCGCGAGCTCGTGGTCCTCCATGAACCGGCGCGTGTCCGGCGACAGCGACCGCAGCCGGTCCTCGAAGAAGGCGGCGTCGACGAAGACTTCCCGGGTGGAGCGGTCGACGACGTAGACGACCAGCAGCCGCGACCCGGCCTCGGCCAGCCGCTGGTGGAGGCCGTCGACCAGGTGCAGCGACATCTGCGCTCCCGACCACGACCGACCCGGGCTCGCCACATCGAGCTCCTCGGCGTCCGCCGGCCGCACCGCGCCCATCCGGCGCAGGTCGGCCAGCACCGCCGACTCGAGATCACCGAGCTCGGCCTGCGCACCGTCACGCGTCACGGCGAACGCGTGCGACGCCGGGGGTTCGCGCGCCTGGCCCGGGTACCGCTTCGGGTCGCGCTCCCGGCCGCCCGTGCGGGTCGTTCCCGGCCCGGTCGACGGGGACCGCCTACCCGGTTCCTGCGGCCCGGTCGCGGCGGGGCCCGCGTCGCCGCGCAGCGGCCCGACGAGCTGGGTGATGCCCGGTGCCACCTGCTGCAGGGCACCGACGACGGATCCGCGTTCGGCGGGCGGCACCGCGCTGAGCCTCCTGGTCAGCTCCGCGCTGAGCCGGGTGAACCGGACCCGGCGCTGCGAACGGACCAGCCCGTTGTCCCGCGACTTCAGGAACCGCCACTCCGCGACGACCTCGCCGAAGCCGGCCGGGACACCGCTCGGCCGGATCGGCGCCCGCGGGGCGGCGGGCGCAGGGCTGGGCGCCGGAGCGGCCCGCGGTCCCTGGACGCGCGGCGCGTGGTCGCGCTCGACGCGCGGCACGTCCAGCTGTTCGAGGGCGTGTGTGATGTCGCGGCTCGCTCCGGGCCCGGCACCCAGGTCCGGCCGCAGCGCGGAAGCCAACCGTTCCAGCACGGCCCCGCGAACAGGACTGGTGACCGGGGCGCGGTCCAGCTCGGTCAGCCGCCGCCCCGTCTCCGGCCCGACGGTGATCTGGCCGAGTCCGACCAGGTCCGCCAGCAGCTCCAACCCGGTCGGGCTCAGCTCGTACCGGTTCTTCCCCCGGCCCTGCGGGCGGATCACCGTGACCAGCCCCCACGGCGACTCCATGCGGGACATCCGGTCCCGCACCGTCGCGTACGACAGCCCCAGCGCCCGCGCCAGCTCGTCCAGTTTGATCCCGTCCGGCCGGGAGCCGATCGCGTCCAGCATCGCAGCGGCCGAGTGCGGATGGCTCTCCGTCGAGGTTCCCGGTGCGGCCGGACGCTCTCCCAGCAGGCCGTCGGAGACGCGGCGGGCGTGCGCCAGCGCCTGCTCGAGCTCGCGGGTGGCCTGCGACGCCGACAGCCCGGGGTCGACGGTCAACCAGGGCTCGAGCACAGCCCGGGCCGCCTGTGCCCGGGCAGTCTGCCCGGCGAGCAGCTCCGCGATCCCGGGGGCCGGGGTGTAGGCGTTCGTCCGGCCGTCCCTGCGCACCGCCACGAGGCCTTCGCCGACCAGCCACCCCAGCTTCCGGTTCATCGCCGTGCCGCCGTGCGGGGATCGCCGGGTCAGCACGACCGAGCTGATCCCCGGCTCGTCCACGATCTGGCCGAGCAGCTCCGACAGCGAGTAGGGCCGGCCGGCCGCTTCGACGGCCGCGCGCAGCTCGGAGGGCCAACGCTGCGGTAGCGGCGCCACCGCCAGCACCTGCTCCTCGGACCGGTCCGGGTGACGCAGGTGGGTCAGCTCGTGCGCGAGCAGCATGCGCACAACGTCCGGGTGCGTGCGGGCGAGCGCCTTCAGCACTGCCCACGTCCGCGGGTCGACGTGCAGGGCGCCGTCGGAGTAGAGGACGAGGTCGTCGATGCCGGTGTCGGCTGCGACGTTGCGGTTGAGGCCGTCCCGGACGACCAGCACCGGCAGGCCCGCGGCGACGAACTCGCTGCGCGGCAGGCCGACACCGGCCCCGAACACGGCCAGCGCCTCGGCGGCGACGGTCGCACGCACCGGGCTGCGGGCGATCGCCGCGCGTGGGTCGCCGGGCATGCCCTGGCCGGACAGCCGGGCCGGGCCGCCTGCGGGCGCGCCGGCGAGCAGGGCCTCCAGCTCCTCGACGACCCGGTCGACGTGGCCGGTCGCGCGCTCGAGCTGGTGGCTCGGGACCGGTCCCGTCTCGCTCGCGCGCTGCAGTGCGGCAACCCGGGCATCGATGCGGTCGAGCTGCGGCAGCAGCCGGTTGCGCTCGCGGATGCGCACCGCGTCCCAGCGGAACTGCGGCGTCGCCGCCAAGCGGGCACGCGCCCCGGCCAGCCCGCTCGCCAGCTCCGACAGCCGCACGACGTCGGGGGGCGGAGCGCGGGTGCGCAGGGACAGCCACAGGTCGATCTTGGAGATGGCGGCGACGAGCAGTGGCGCCCCGATCGCGGCCAGGATCAGCGGGAGCCAGCCACCGGGCAGCAGCGTGAACACCCCGAACGCCATCAGGCTGCCGTTGAGCACCGCGTTCGCGAGCGCACCCCGCCGCGGCGCGAGCCTGCCCAGCTTGCCCTCACTGATCAGCCCCAGGATCGTCAGGTAACCCGACGACAACGTCAGCGCCAACGCCGGGATCACCATCATCGAGTTGTCGATGAACGCCAACTGCAACGTCAACAACACGTTCGCCACCGTGATCACCGGCAGGGCCAACCGGTGCACCAGCTTGCGCACCAGCGAGTGGCCACCCACGTCCCAACCGGCCCACCCCGTGACGGCCGAGGGAGCCGCCTGGCCGAGGAACAGCAGGTCCGCCACCGCGTACGCGGCGTTCACCGCCAGCACGAACCCGCCGAGCGTGAACACCCCGTTGATGTGACCGAACGCGTTGATCACGAAGGTCAGCGCGAGCGCGGTGTTGAGCATCCGGCCCAGCAACCCGCCGTGCGGGTTGAGCCCGTGGAACGACTGTGCCTGCGCCCCCAACGCGTTACCGGCCTTGTCCAGGAAGATCGAGAACAGCTCCAACGCGGTCTCGTGCCGGATCCGGGCGGTCTCCCCGTCCGCAGACTGGATCTTCCGCTCCAACGCGTGGGCGATCACCAGGAACTCGTTGGCGACCCGGTCGAAGTTGGCGATCTGCCGCGGCGTCGCCCGATCGAAGATCGCGTACTTGCGCATCGTGACGATCAGCCGCCGGACCGTCGACACGTTGAACTGGCCCCGCTCCAGGATCGACTCCACCAGCACCCGCATCTGCTGGCTGTAACCACCCCGCTGCAGCCCGAGCCCGCCCCGGATCGCGAACTGGACGTACCCCGCGGTGGTCGTGGTCAACAGCGGCCACATCGCCCAGCCGCCCACCGCGACCACGGCGGCGAACACCACCGCGGCGATACCCGTGTGCACCAGCATCCGGCGCGCCGTGCGGCCGCGCTCCGCGGTGTCGTCGACGCGGCGCAGCTCCGACTCCTGGGTCAGCTCCAGCACGCGGCGCGCCCACGCCGGGGACGTCGCCCGGCCGGTCTGGCCGGCGGAGATGAGCGCCTGCACCGTGTACGGCGTGCCCTCGGCGTCCAGCAGCCCGAGCTCGCCGGTGTGCGTGGCGGCGTCCAGCTCGAAGTGCTTGGCCTGCTTGCGGGCCGCGCGGGCGGCACGCCGGTCGTCGCGCTCGTTCTGGAGGTCGACCCAGGACGCCTTCAACGCGGACACGATCAGTCGCAGGGACAGCCTGCGGCCCTCCACCACCGCCGGTGTGACCGCATTGTGCCAGCGGATCAGGCTCTGCACCTGCCGGTTGTTGCGCCAGTGCATCATCGGCGACCCGTCGACCACCGTCTTGTCCGGCAGCCGGTAGTCCGGGCCGACGCCCCGCCCGGTCACCGCGAGCTTGCCGAGCCGCTGCTGCGTCTCGAACCACTCCAGTGGGATCCGGCGACGCTCGGGGCTCATCGCCCGCAGCACCGGGTCCCACTGCGTCCGGCTGGTGCGATCCGACAGCTCGTTGAACACCCACTGCTGCACATCCCGCCGCGCATCCGCCAACCGCGACTCCAGCACCCGGTACCGGACGTTCGCCAGCGCCGCCGCCCCGACCTCGTCCCGGATCCGCTCGAAGATCGGCTCGAGATCGTGGTGCTGGCGGAAGTACTGGCCGTTCGACTCCGGCTTCACCGCATCCGAACCGAACACGAACCGATCCGGGTGCTGCGCCACGAGCTCGACGAACCGGTCGAGGATCGGGGTCGACCCGTCCGGCTCCACGGCCAGCAGGTGCCGCGTCACTTCGTTCCACGAGATGTCGAAACTCACGTGGTCATACCGCGGGTCCGACAACACCTGCCCGATCAGATCCAGGTGCCCCACCGACATCGTCGTGAACTTCCCGACACCCAGATGCGCCAAAATGATCTTCGCCTCCGGGTACTGCGCCAACAACCCCAACAACGGAGCACCGAACCGCTCGTCCGGAGTCACATCCGCGAACCGGCCGTTCCCCGCCACCCGCGCCAACCCGAAGTCGTTGTGCAACACCACCAGGTAGCCGACCTCCGCCGAGGCCTGCAACAACTCCCGCAGGTACGGGTTGTACATCGGCAACAAACCCGAATCGACCTGCCGCTGCGCCGTGTGCAACTCCGCCGACGCCCTCGGATGCCCCGCCGCACCCAGCAGGTCCGCGATCGCACCGATGTTGTCGATCAGCAGATCGGCCAGCCCGGCGGCTACGCCCACCGGGTCGGCGTGAGCATCCAGCGTGATCAGGTCGACCAGCTGTTGCTGCAGCCCGTCCAACCGCTCCGGGGCGAGCGCACCGGCGGTCCACGCCTCACGCAGCAGCCCGACGCCCGCCACCAGCCGCTGCACCAGGTTCGCCCAGTCCGGGTTGACCGTGTGGATGGCCTGGTCACCGAGCAGATCGGTGACCGCCTCCTTCGCGATCGTCGTCTCCCCGACCAACATCGCCTCGTCCGGGTTCAGCAACGCGAGCAGCCGCAGGTAGCCCAGCGCACCCGGCACGTCCATCCGGGCGCCCACCACACCGACCACGGCCCGCCACCGCAACTCCTCGGGCAACGCCCGCACCGCGTCCAGCAGCCGGACATCGGGGAACTTGCCCCACATCTGCAACATCGGCTGGTTGAACAGCAGCCCGAGCGTCAGCACGCCGGCGATGCCGTAGTAGAACGTCGCCCCCAACGTCGCCAGGCCCATGCCGCGCTGCGGGATCGGGTGGAACGTGATCACACCCTGGTGCCCCGCGTCGCGCAGCTTCTCCAGGAACTTCCCGATGCCGTTGTTACGGGGATCGTCGTAGCCGACGTGGTGGAAATGCCCGTCCGACAGGTCGTAGAGCGCCATCCGCTCCCGGCCGATCATGCCCGCGACCCGGCCGCCCACCAGCATCGCCAGCTGGTAGCCACCCCGGCCCCCGTCGATGTCCTCGAGGATCGCCCGCAGCTCGTGCGCGGTGACCTGGTCGCCGTTGGCCAGCGTCATCAGCTTGTCCTTCGCCGGGTGCCGCCGGCCCCAGAAGCCGATCCACCGCTCGGTCAGCGGGTCGACCCAACGCGTGCGCTCGCCGGGGTCCGGAGCGAACCGGCGGGTGATCCCGCTGACCTGCTCCCAGGTCAGCCCGGACAGCTGCACGATCCTGCGCAACGGCAGGCCGGCATCCGCTGCACGCTCGACCGCGGGCGTCGCCCAGTCGGCGTAGTTCCGCAACGCGTCGTCGCGTCGGGTGCGCGCCGCCTGCGTGGCGGTGTTGTCCGCTGCCAGCTCACCGAACCCGGTCGCACCCGACCCGGCCGCCAGCACCCCGGCGAGGCCGCCGGCCGCGGCGATCGCCCGATCCCGCGCCGCCCGGTTCCCGGCCAGCGCCTTCTCGGCGACCCCCTCGTGCCGATCGCGGACCGGGCCGTACAGCCCGGTGGTCCGCCGCAGCGCCCGCCCGGCGCCGTACCGGCCGGCGAGCCAACCCGCGTAGCCCAGCCCCGGCGGGCCCCGCTTGACGCCGGTCCACGTCCGCCGCAGCAGCCCTGCGAACGAGACCGATGCCCGCACGCCCAGCGACACCGGCGACCGGAACGGCACCCGCCCGGTCAGGTCGAGCGTCGAGCCGCCCGGCCTCGACGGGTTCCCCGACGCCAGACCGCCGGTTCCGGCGTCGAACGCCTCGAACGCCTCCGTCACCGATGCCTCGGCGACCGCACGGGTGGCCCTCAGGTCGTCGAGAGCGGAGCGGACCAGCCCCAGTCGGGTCTCGAAGTCTCCGAACCGATCGATCCGCAGATCCGGGTCCGCACCGACCGCGACCGGCACATCCGTGGAGACGTCCGCGTCCAGGGCCCACGACCCGACCAGCGCCTCCGGCACGTCCAGCACGTCGGCGATCCGACCCAGGGCGTTCGGCGGCAACGCCGACCCGTCGACCGGGTTCAACAGCCACCGCGCACCGGTGGACAGGAGCTCGGCGACCGCCGTGTCCGCCGCGGCGAACCGCGACCGCCGCCGGGCGAGCTCCTCCCACGCCCCGTCCGGGCCGGCCGCCGAGCCCCACGCCGCCCGCGCGGGGGCCAGCAACATCCCGGCCACTCCGACCGGCCGGCGCAGCACCCGCGCGACCGCCCGATCCGGCACACCCAGGCGCGCCGCGTCGACCAGCGCGCCACCCGCGAACTCCTCGACCGCCCGCTGCGCCGTGGCCCGATCCCGCTCGGCGGCGGTGAGCGCACCGGCCGGCGCACCCGAGGCCACCAGATCACGCAGCCGGGCCTCGGCGGCCACGAGCTCGTCCACCGCGGCCCGGCCCTGGCCCGAGCCCAGCCCGGCGGTCAACCGCTCCAGCGCCGCCCACCGGTGCGCCGCCGCCAGCCGGCCGCGGGCGGCGGCGCGCCGGCCGGCCACCTTGCGTCCGGTCCACAGCACCACGTTGAAGGCCACCAACCCGCCCGCGGCCTTCAGCAACAGCCCGCCCCAGGCCGTCATGTGCAGACCCCACGCCGACGGCAGCAGCGCGGCACCGGTCGTCACCTGGGCGAGAGCGGCGACCGCGAGCAACATCCCGCCTGCGGCGACCCCGAGCACGGCCACGCCGGTCACCCGGAGCACGAACTGGGCGACGCGGGCCCGCGCCTGGGGACCGGCACGCCAGAGCACGACGCCGACCAGCCCGACCGCGACGACGGCCGCGACGACCGCGCCGACCGGGGTGCCCAGCCACTGCAGCACCGACCCGGCACCCGTCACCTCGAACGTGGGGCCGGCCGCCGCGGCGGGAGTTGCCACCCCGAACACCGAGAACGCGGGGAGCCCGAGCACCGCCGCCACCCGGGCCAGCACGCGCCGCAGCGTGGCCGGCTGCGCCCCGGCCGCCGGTTCCGACGCGCGCTCGGCACCGAGCGCGGCCGACCACTCGGTGATCAGCCCGCGGGCGTTGTGCCGGCGCTGCTCCCGCCACGCCTCCAGCTCCGTTGCGGCGCGAGGACGGTTGACGCGGTAGGTGTGCTCGTGCTCGAGCACCCGCTCCAGCCACCCGGCCGGCAGCTCGCCCGCGGCCTGCAGCCCGCGGATCCGGGCCAGCTGCTCGTCGGTCACGAACACCCGTCCGTCGAGGGTGTAGGCGATCACGTTGCGCAGCGTCCGGTCGCTGACACCGAGCGCGCGCAGCTCCGCCGCCGGAACGACCAGAGCACCGGCTCCACCGGCACCGGGCACGACCCCGGTCGGCCGGACGGCCCGCAGCGCGGCCTCGTAGCCGTCCCGGGCCGCACCGAGCGGCTCGACCGCCAGCGCCCCGCCACCGCCGGCGAGGGCGGACTGCCGCTCGACGACCTCGGCCGCGTGCCGTGCGGCGCGCTCGAGCTGGTGCGCCGGAACCGGTCCGGTCTCCGCGGCCCGATCCAGGCCGGCGAGGCGGACCTCGACCTCGGCGAGGTCGCCTTCCAACAGCCGCTGGTTGTGGTTCCGGGCGAATCGGGGCGTTTTCTCGAGCTGGACCCGCGCCGCACTGATCAGCGCCGCCAGCTCGGAGAGCCGCACGACATCGGCGGGCGGAGCGCGGGTACGCCGGGACAGCCACAGGTCGATCTTCGAAATGCCGGTGAGCAGCAACGGCGCCCCGACGGCGGCCAGGGTCAGCGGGAGCCAGCCACCCGGCAGCAGGGTGAAGACCCCGAACGCCATCAGAGCGCCGTTGAGCACCCCGTTCGCCAACGCACCCCGCCGCGGCGCCAACCGACCCAGCTTGCCCTCACTGATCAAACCCAGGACCGTCAGGTAACCCGACGACAACGTCAGCGCCAACGCCGGGACCACCATCGCCGAGTCGTCGATGAACGCCAACTGCAACGTCAACAACACGTTCGCCACCGTGATCATCGGCAACGCCAACCGGTGCACCAGCTTGCGCACCAACGGATGCCCACCCACGTCCCAACCGGCCAGCCCGGTGACGGCCGACGGGCCGGCCTGCCCCAGGAACAACAGATCCGCCACCGCGTACGCCGCGTTCACCGCCAACACGAACCCACCCAGCGTGAACACCCCGTTGACGTGACCGAACGCGTTGATCACGAACGTCAACGCCAGCGCGGTGTTCAACACCCGGCCCAGCAGACCGCCGTGCGGGTTCAACCCGTGGAAGGACTGGGCCTGGGTCCCGAGCGCGTTGCCCGCCTTGTCCAGGAAGATCGAGAACAGCTCCAACGCCGTCTCGTGCCGGATCCGGGCCGTCTCGCCGTCGCCCGGTCGCAGCGGCGCGTGCTCGAGCACCTGCGCGATGACCAGGAACTCGTTCGCGATTCGGTCGAAGTTCTCGATCTGCCGCGGCGTCGCCCGATCGAAGATCGCGTACTTGCGCATCGTCCCGATCAACCGCCGGACCGTCGACACGTTGAACTGCCCGCGCTCCAGGATGGACTCCACCAGCACCCGCATCTGCTGGCTGTAGGCACCCCGGTGCAGACCCAGCCCGCCGCGGATCGCGAACTGGATGTACCCCGCGGTGGTCGTGGTCAGCAGCGGCCACATCGCCCAACCGCCGACGGCCACCACCCCGGCGAACACGGCGGCGGCGATGCCGGTGTGCAGCAGCAGCCGGGTGCGGGTACCGCGGCGCTCGGTGGTGTCGTCGACGCGGCGCAGCTCCGACTCCTGGGTCAGCTCCAGCACGCGGCGCGCCCACGCCGGGGACGTCGCCCGGCCGGTCTGGCCGGCCGCGATGAGCGCCTGCACCGTGTACGGCGTGCCCCCGGCGTCCAGCAGGCCCAGCGCGCCGGTGTCGGTCGCGGCGTCCAGTTCGAACGCGCGTGCGCGCTTGCGGGCCGCGCCGGCGGCACGCCGGTCGTCGCGCTCGTTCTGGAGGTCGACCCAGGACGCCTTCAACGCGGAGACGATCAGCCGGATCGAGAGCCTGCGCCCGGAGACGACGGCCTGGTTGACGGCGTTGTGCCAGCGGATCAGGCTCTGCACCTGCCGGTTGCTGCGCCAGTGCATCATCGGCGACCCGTCGACCACCGTGTCGTCGGGCAGCTGGTAGTCCGGGCCGGCGCCCGGCCGGGTCACCGCGAGCTTGCCGAGCCGCTGCTGCGTCTCGAACCACTCCAGCGGGATCCGCCGCCGCTCGGCGGTCATCGCACCGAGCAGCTCGTCCCACTGCGCCCGGCTCGTCGGATCCGACAGCTCGTTGAACACCCACTGCCGCACATCCCGCCGCGCATCACCCAACCGCGACTCCAACGCCCGGTACCGAATGTTCTCGAACGCCCGCTGACCCACCTCCGCCCGGATCCGCTCGAAGATCGGCTCAAAATCGCGATGCTGACGGAAGTACTGACCGTTCGACTCCGGCTTCACCGCATCCGAACCGAACACGAACCGACCCCGCACCCCGTACCCGCCGGCATCGTCCTTCGCGACCATCTCCATGAACCGGTCCAGGATCGGCGTCGACCCGTCCTGCTCCTTCGCCAGCAGGTGCCGCGTCACCTCGTTCCACGAGACGTCGAAACTCACATGGTCGAACCGACGGTTCGAAAGGATCTCGTCGATCAGATCCAGGTGCCCCACCGACATCGTCGTGAACTTCCCGACACCCAGATGCGCCAAAATGACCTTCGCCTCCGGGTACTGCGCCAACAACCCCAACAACGGAGCACCGAACCGCTCATCCGGAGTCACATCCGCGAACCGGCCATTCCCCGCCACCCGCGCCAACCCGAAGTCGTTGTGCAACACCACCAGGTAACCGACCTCCGCCGACGCCTGCAACAACTCCCGCAGGTACGGGTTGTACATCGGCAACAAACCCGAATCGACCTGCCGCTGCGCCGTGTGCAACTCCGCCGACGCCCTCGGATGCCCCGCCGCACCCAGCAGATCCGCGATCGCACCGATGTTGCCCACGAGGACGTCGACCAGGCGGGCCGCGGTCCCCGTCGGGTCGCCGGGGTCGGTCTTGACCAGGTCGGTCAGCTCACCGGGCAGCCCGGCCAGCCGAGCCGGGGCCAGGCTGCCGGCGGCCCACTCCTGGCGCAGCAGGCCCAGTGCGGCGACCAGCCGCTGCACCAGGTTGGCCCACTGCGGGTTGATGGTGTGGATCGCCTGGTCGCCCAGCAGGTCGGTGACCGCCTCCTTCGCGATCGTCGTCTCCCCGACCATCGCCGCCTCGTCCGGGTTCAACAGGGCCAACGCCCGCAGGTAACCGAGCGCACCCGGCACGTCCATCCGAGCGCCCACCACACCGACCACGGCCCGCCACCGCAGCTCCGCCGGCAACGCCCGCGCCGCGTCCAGCAACCGGACATCGGGGAACTTGCCCCACATCTGCAACATCGGCTGCTCGAACAACAACCCCAGGGTCAGCACGTTCGCCAGGCCGTAGTAGAACGCCCCGCCCAACGTCGCCAGGCCCATACCGCGCTGCGGGATCGGGTGGAACGTGATCACACCCTGGTGCCCGGCATCCCGCAGCTTCTGCAGGAAACCCTCCAGCCTCGTGTTGCGCGGATCGTCGTAACCGATGTGGTGGAAATGCCCGTCCGACAGGTCGTAGAGCGCCATCCGCTCCCGGCCGATCATGCCCGCCACCCGGCCATCGACGAGCATCTTCAGCTGGTAACCACCACGACCCCGGTCGATCTCCTCGAGCCTCCGACGCAGTTCCGCCACGGTGACCTCGTCACCGTTCGCCAGCGTCAGCTTCTCCTTCACGGGGTGCCGCCGGCCCCAGAAGCCGATCCACCACTCGGTCAGCGGGTCGACCCACCGCGTGCGCTCGCCGGGGTCCGGAGCGAACCGGCGGGTGATCCCGCTGACCTGCTCCCACGTCAGCCCGGACAGCTGCACGATCCTCAGCAGGGGCACCCCGGCCCGCTCCGCGTCCTCGACCGCCTTCGACACGTCCTGCTCGTAGGTCACCAGCGCGTCGTCCCGATCGACCACGAGCGTCTGCGCACGCAGGTTGGCGGCGGCGAGCGCGTGGAACCCGGGCGCGTTGCGTCCTGCTGCCAAGACCGCCATCAGACCACCGGCGGCGCGGACCGCCTGCTCCCGCGCGGCCCGGTTCGCGCCCAGCGCCGCAGCGGCCTCCCGCACCCGCCGGTTGCGGGTGGGGGTGTGCAGCCCGGCGGTCAGCCGCAGCCGACGCCCGGCGCCGTGCCGGCCGGCGACCCAGCCGGCGTAGCCCAGACCGGGCGGGCCACGGATCACGCCGCCCCACACGCTGCGCAGTGAGCCCGCGACCCGGACCGTCGCCCGCACACCCAGCGACACCGGCGACGGCACCGGTGCACGGCCGGCGAGATCCCCCGCCGACCCGCCCGAGGCCGCCGCACCCGCCGACGCCACCCCACCGGTCGCGGCGTCCAGCATCTCGAACGCCTCCGTCACGGCAGCGTCGGCCACGGCCCTGGAGGCGATCAGGTCGTCCAGGGCGGCACGCACCAGCGCCAGGCGCGTGTCGAAGTCGCCGAACCGGTCGATCCGCAGGTCCGGATCCGCACCGACCGCCACCGGCACGTCTGTGGAGACGTCCTCGTCCATGCCCCACGACACGATCTGCGCGTCCGGCAGGTCCAACGTCGCAGCGATCCGGAAGATCGCGTTCGTCGGCAGCGCCGCACCGTCGACCGGGTTGAGCAGCCACCGCACCCCGGTCGACAGCAGCTCCCCGACCGCGGCGTCCGCCGCGCCGAACCGGGTCCGGCGCCGGGCCAGCTCCTCCACCACCCCGTTCAGGCCGGAAGCCGAGCCCCACACCGCCCGTGCGGGGGAGAGCAACAGTCCGGCGACCCCGACCGGTCGGCGCAGCACCCGCGCCACCGCCCGGTCGGACAGGCCCAGCCGCGCCGCGTCCATCAGCGCGCCACCGACGAGGTCGTCGACGGCCCGGCGGGCCGCGCCCCGCCCGTGCTTCGCGGCATCGACCGTAGCCGCCGGCCCCGCCGAGGCCTCCAGGTCGCGCACCAACGCCTCGGCCGCCACCAGCTGGTCGACGGCGGCGCGCCCGTCATCGGAGCCCAGGCCGGCGGCCAGTCGCTCCAGCACCACCCACCGGTGGCCGGCCATCAGCTCGTCCCGCGCTGCGCCGCGCCGGGCCGCGAGCTTCCGCGCGGTCCACAGCAGCACGTTGAGCGCCACCAGCCCGCCGGTGGCCTTCAGGAGCAACCCACCCCAGAACGTCATGTGCAGGCCCCACGACACCGGCAGCAGACCGACACCGAAGACCACGTCGACGAGGGCGGTGGCGCCGAGTAGCACGCCCGCCACCGCCGCACCGATCAACGCCAGGCCGCCCAGGCGGGCGACGTGCCGGACGAGATGCGCGCGGGCCTGGGCACCCACGCGCCAGATCCCGATCGCCGCCAACGCAGCCCCGACCACGCCCGCGATCGTCAGCCCGGCCGAGCTGAAGATCCACTGGGTGGCCGACATCGCGCCTCCGGTGCCGCCGCCGACGGCTGCGGCGGGTATGGCACCGAGGAACACCAGGACTGCGGCTCCACCGAGCACGAGCGCCGTCCGCCCCAGCACGCGGGCGAACCCGGGCCGGTTCCCGGCACGCAGCGCGGTGACCACGATCGCAGCGACGACGATCGCGCCCGCCACGACGAGGGCCGCGCCCGCTCCGACCGGGGCGGCGGCGAGCCCGAGCCCGAGTGCGGTGGTCGCCACCAGATCAGCGCGCGTACGCAGCTCGGGCTCCGACCGCCGGGCAAGGGCCTGCACGGCGGTCGCCGCGAGCAGGATGCCGCCCGCGAAGGGCAGGGCACCGACGATCCCGGTCCCGAACCAGGCCGTGAGCCCGATCAGACCCAGCGCCGGGCGCGCCGTGGCCAGCACGCCGATCACGCCTGCGCGGGCCAGCTTCTCGTCCTGGCCTCGGGGCAGGCCCAGTCCCGTCTTGGCCACCCTGGAGGAGCGCGCTATGACGGGCCGCAGCGCGTCACCGAACAGCAGGACCGCGGCAGCAGCCGCCGCACCGGTCGCCGCCAGCGGCGCGACGGGCACCGCGAGTGCGACGAGCGCGGTACCGAGGGCCGCGGCACCGACCAGCACCACCGCGGCGGGACGCGACCGCACCGGGACGGTGAGAAGGGGCGCCTGGATGAGCATCCGGGCGATCCGGTTGCGCTCTGCGGCGCGACCGGCGAGAGGAGTGCTCGCGGCGGCCGGCGGACCGCGGTTGCGGATGATCCGGACCGTCTGGGCCACGACGCCGACCGCCGCCAGCGCTCCGATCGCACCGGCCGCCGACGTGAGAGCGCCGACCCCGGCCAGAACGGCGAGGCCACCGCCGATACCGACGGCACCGACGACCGCCACCCGGACCATGCGGCCGCGGCCCCGCGACGGCGCGGACCGGGCCGGGGGCGCATGCCCCCGTACCGCCTCGACGTGGGCGGCCATCACCAGCAGCGCCACCCGCTGGGCGTGGACACCGTCGGTGGGCCGGCGCAGGTGTCCGGCTGCGTGTGCGGCCAGCACACCCAGCACCTCGGTGCCGGTGAGCTCCCCGGCACGAGCACGAGCCAGCAGCGTGATGTCGTCGATCGCCATCACGTCGGCGAGCGCGCCCAGCTCGGTGAGCCCGTGCAGCGACAGCCAGGCCTCGAGCTCCGCCTCGGTGGCCGGGGTCGTCCGGTCCGGGCGCATGCCGAGCGCGAGCCGCAGGGCGGCCAGCAGGTCGTCGTGGGTCCAGTCGGGCTGCGCGGCGAGCTCCGCGGCCGCGCCGCGCACGTCCGCACCCGGGCGGGACGCCGTGTCCATCGCCGCCAGCTTCCGGCGGATGAGACGCGTCGTTCGCGCCGGCAGCCCGAGGCCGGCGAGCTCGATCCGGGACAGGCCGGCGAGCTGGGAGATGGAGGTGATCTCCGCATCGAGCAGTGCCCGGTAGACGCGGTCGGCGGCCCGGTCCGGCAGCTGCCCGATGAACGTCTCGATCCAGTCGGACTCCTCGTTCCACGAGGTCGTGCGCTCGGCGGCGGTCACCCCGTTCTTCCGCACGCCGCGCAGCTCGTCCCGGACGTGGTTCCACATCCCGTAGGTGTTCGAGCCGTTCAACTCGAGGAACAGATCGATGATCGCGTTGCGGGCCTCGGCCTCGGTGAGCACGCCTGTCGGGTCGGCGGCGTCGGGGAGCTGCCGCAGCTGCTCGACGACCTGCTCGACGACGTCCCTGACCGCGTCGGCCCCGGTGGCCGAGAACCTCGCATCGGCGGCGATGTCCTCGGCCGTGGCGCCGCGCAGGTAAGCGAGGAAGATCGCGAGCTGGTCGACGGGGATCTCGGCGAGCCCCGGTCCCGGCGTCGCGGCCGGCTCCCTCTCGGCGACCTCGCCCTCGGCACCGTCGACGGTGCCGTCGACAACGGTGGCCGGGGCGCCATCGGCCTTGCCCCCGGCTGCCTTCTCCTCGGCCGCCTTCTTCTCTGCCGCTTCCTTCTTCCGCTGCTCCTCGACGAGCACGGCAACCACGGCGACCGTCGCGTCGAAGTCGGCATCGTCCATCTCCAGCCGGCCGCGCATCTCGGCGTCGCGCTCCTCGAACGCGCGCAGCTCGGCCTCGAACGCCCGCTGCCGTTCGGCCACCTTGGCGAAGTCCTCGGCGGTGAGCTCCCGCGGCCGCAGGTTCCGAGCGGGGATCACCTTCGCCAGCAGGACACCGGCGTCGACCACCTTCTGGACGTAGGCCGTCTTCTGGCCGTCGGGCATCGCGCCGGCGGCCTCGAGGATCTTCGCCGCGTCGCGGTAGTGCTCCACCGGCAGGCCCGCGACGAGCTTCGCCTTCTCGAAGTCCTCCTCGCTGATGCCCGGGTTCTGGCCGAGGCGCAGGGTGGCCAGCGACGGGATGTCGAACTGATCGACGAACTCGCCGTCGACGTCGACCTTCCCCGTCGCGTCGGCGGGGATCTCGGAGCCGGCCGGGAGGTCCTGCTCGGGGTCCGCCGTCGTGCCGGTCATGAGAGCCGCCAGCGCGCGTCGCACGATCCGCTGCTGCGCGAGGTCGTGCATCGTGGTGTTGCCCCGCTCGGCGGTCAGCTCACCGCGGTGCGTCGTAGTCGCCTCGGTCGAGGTGTAGACCGTCGGCTGCCCCTTGCGCAGCAGCGGATCGGCGTTGGACAGCACGTCGGTCGTCTCGCCGGGCTCCCCGTTGCGGGCCACCCGCAGCTGTTCCTGCACATCGTCGTTCGGGTGCCCGCGCTTGCCCAGCCGCCACTGCTGGAACCCGCCCTGCGCGATGATCTCCTTGCGTTCCTGGGCGGCACGCTTCTCGAAGGCCTTCCGGATGATCTGGGCCTCGGGGCTGTCCTCCGCGAGCCCGCGACGGCTGATCTCGGCGGCGGCCAGCACGTCCGGCTGGCCACCGAGGCGGTAGTTGAACGCCCGGGTACCGCGCGGCGAGATGAAGATGATCGCCCCGCGCCTGCCGGCCTTTGCCATGATCAGCGGGACGTCCGCGTCCGGGGTGCCGGAGTGCAGCATCAGGTACTCGGTGCCCTCGGGCAGGTGGGCGGCCGCCTCCTCGAGCGTCGCCTCCGAGTCCCCGAAGATCTGCTGAGGCCGGCCCTTCTTCGCGCCCTCGGCCGCCGCTTGCACGCCGAGCTCGTCGCGCTCCGCGACGGTCTCGGTCCGCAGCGTCTCGTTCCGCTTCAGCTGGGACTCGACCTCTGGCGTGACCTCCAGGCTCTTCTTGCCGTAGAGCCGCTCGAAGGCCGTCGCGTCCAGGGTCCCGGTGACACCGCCGAACCGGCGTCCGGCCAGGATCTCGAACGGGCTGCTCTGGTCGATGGTCCGGGACGTCGGCCGCGTCTTCATGCCGTGCTTGATCCGCAGCGCGTTGTCCAGCAACGTGTCGTAGTGCGTGCCCGGGCGCACCGTGTCGTCCCCGTCCAACGGGTGGATCTCGTCGACGCCGGGCCGGTAGTCGTGCTTGGGCCGCATCGCGTACTCCGCGGTCAGCACCGCGTTCAGCAGGGCCTCGTCCCGCTTGCCCTTGCGGCCGGTCAGATCGATGCGACCGCCGGTCAGCTCCTTGACCCGCTCCCGGCCGGCCGGGGTGACCTCCGCGTACTCCCCCTCCACGACCTTCACATGCGGATCGGCCTGGCCCTCGTCGCGCCGCAGCTCGAACGCCACCTTGCGCAACCGGCGCATGTTCTGGTCGTGCTTCCACACGCCACGCCCGGACCGGCTCAGCTTCAGCGGCTCCCGCGCGCGCTGGGCGACGATCTTGTCGGCCTCGTCGACGAGCGTGAGCGGGTCACGGTCCCCGCGGACCCGCGTGTCCACCGTCCCGGTGCGGTCGCGCAGGACGTTGTGCCCGGCCTCCACGTAGTGGACGTAGGTGACCGCGGCGTCGTACTCCGCGCGCTTGCCCTTCGCCTCCGTCAGGCCGGCGTAGTCGTGACCGACCGACTTGCCGAGCCGCTCCAGCCTCTTCGCCGCCGCGGCGCTGTCCCGCAGCGCCGCGTCCGCCGTGTGCGTCCACACCTCGACGCCGTCGTGCTTGCCCGACCGGGCCTGCCGGATGAGCTCGATCAGCGCCGCAGCCTCGAGCGCGAGGCTCTTGCCCCCGCTCGGCGGCAGCCCGACGATCATCTCCCGGGATGCCGCAGCGCCGGTCGCCATCTGGCTCGCTCGCAGGCTCCGGACCGTGTCCCGTCCGACCGCGACGTCGTGCAGGATGATGTTCTGCTTGGTCACCGCGAGCCCGGCGACCTCCGCGCTGTACGGCGAGTCCGGCTTCTCCGCCTCGCGCAGCCACTCCCTCAGCCGCTCGAGGTTCATGTGCTGCAGCTCGGCGGCGTGGAGCTCCTCGGCCCGCGCGACCATGTCCTCGAGCTGGTCCGAGGTGGTCTCGGGTGCCGCTCGCCGGGTCCGGTCCTTGCCGGTGGGCGTGCTCTGCCCGCCGCCGACCGAGGTGTCGGTGGAGGTGCCGCCCTCCGCATCCGGGCGCGGTGTGACGACGCCGGGCCGATCACCCGGATCGCTCGTGTGCGGCTGTGCCGACGTGGCGCCGACACGGTGCGGGGGCGCCACCGCGGCCTTGGTGCCCTTGCCGGCACCGATGAACATGACCGCCTTGGCGTCCTTGAGTGCAGCCGCCGCCTCTGCGTCCGTCAGATGTCCGCTGCGTCGGTTGTCGTAGTAGCGCATCCCCTCCTTGGTCTTGACGCCGTACAGCATGTGCGAGGACTTGCCGTCCTTCGCCCATGTCCAGACGAACACCTCGGCACCGGTCGCGGCGAGGTCCGTGTCGCGCGCGAGCCACACATCGTTCGTCGGCACGAACCGAGTGCGGTGCCAGCGCTCGAACGCCCGGTGGACCCACTTCGATCGCTGCCACTTGCGCGTGGCCTTGATCTGGCTCGGGTCGACCTGCTCCGGGTGCTCGGCCTGCTCGCGGGCGCATGCGACCGCAGCGCAGTTGCCTCCGGGCACTCGACCGAACTTCGCGCCGACCTTGGCGCGGAGCCGGCTCAACCAGCCGCCCTGCTCGCTCGGCTGACCGGACGCCTCGGCATCCGACGAGCGCTCGTGACCGGATTCGGTCTTGCCTACCTGGGTACCGGCGAGCTTCTGCTCACCCGCCGGGTGTGCCGTTCCCCCCTCGGGGTTGCGGTCGAGAGATCCATCGGTGTCGGGTCCTGTGCCTTGCGGGTCCTCCTTCGCGTTCTGGTCGGGCTCGGTACGGACGGGTTGCGGTCCGCCGTTCTCCTTCTGCTCGGTCTCCGGGCGCTGCTCGGTTCCCCGAACGCCCTCCTGCTTGGCCGTGCTCGTTCCGTCAACGGCGGCACCCACCTGCGGGGTGGACTCGCCGTGCTCCGGCACGCTGGTGGTGCCGGCATCGACATCGGCGCCGTGCGCACCGCTGTCGGAGGTCGAGGTGTTCCGCTGGCCCGGAGGACCCCGCGGGTCGCCCGGGGCGTACTCGGGTGTCCCGTCCGGATCCGACTTGACGCCGGTCTGATCGACGTACGCGCGGGGATCGGTGTTCTTCGGGTCCGGCCCGCTCCCGGGGGGGTCGCCGCCGCCGGTACCCCGGTCGTTACCGCGGTTGGCCTGCACCCCGCGGTTCTGGCCCGGGAGCAGGCCGTCCGAGCTGCCGCGCGCCGGACCGCGCTGGGGACCGCTCGGTTCGGACTGCCGCGACCCGTTCTGCTGCGACCCGTTCCGATCGGACTGGTGTCCGCCCTGACCGCGGATCGGGCCCTCCCCGGTGCCGCCGCGCTGGCCGCCGGCTTCCGAGCCGGCGCCGCGCGAGCCCCCGCCCTGCGAGCCCCCGACCTGTGAACCTCCGCCGCCCTGCGAACCGGCACCCTGGCCACCGCCGCCCGGTGCGCCGTTGCCGTTCTGGCCGTTCTGCATCGGGTTGCCGCGCTGGAGCTGGCCGCCACCCTGGCCCTGCGACCCGGTGCGCTGGCGTCCGCCGCCGAACAGCCGGTCCAGGATCCGCTGGGCCAGGCTGCCGCGGCTGACCTGGCTGCCCGGCGCCTGCGTCTGCGTGTTCTGCGTCTGGGCACCGCGCTGGAGCTGGCCACCGGGGGTCTGCTGCTGGGTCCGCAGCTGCGTCGGCAGGATCCGCTGAACCGCTCCCGCCGCCCGCTGCACCGACCGCTGGGCCGACCGGGCCAACCGCTGCACCGACTCCGCAGCCCGCTGCACGGACCGCTGCACCGACTGCGGCGCGATGCGCTGGTAGGTGCGCTGCATCGACTGCGCGACCCGCTGCGCCGTCCGCTGCACCGACTGCGCGACCCGCTGCGCCGTCCGCTGCACCGACTGCGCGACCCGCTGCACCGTCCGCTGCACCGACTGCGCGACCCGCTGCACCGTCCGCTGCACCGACTCCGCGACCCGCTGCACCGTCCGCTGCACGCGGTTCTGCGTGGCGCCACGCTGCGTCCGGTTCTCCTGGACGCGCTGCGTCTTGTTCTCCCCGATCCGCTGGGTCCGCGGCGGCCGCGGGGTCTGCCGGCCGGGCCGCGGTGCCTCGCCCTGCGCGGCGCGACGCGGCGGGGTCGGCGCCCCCTGCCGGGTGGTACCGGAGCGCACCGGTGGCGTTCGGACGGTGTTGCGGGCAGGCACCCCGTCGACGTCCCCGACCGCGGGGGGCGGTGCGACCAACGGACCCACGTCCGGACCACGGCCCCGCATGATCGACACGTCGTTGCGGATGACGTTCCACTGGGCCCGCACGTTGAAGGGCGACGTCGCCCAGGCACCACGGATGCCGTTGCCCTGCCGGATGCTGCCGATCGTGCGACCCACACCCCTGAGCGCACCCGCGCCGAGCGTGAAGGCGCCGATCTTGGCATCGGTCCAGAACTCGTCGCGCTGCGCCGGGCTCATCTCGTCCCAGTTGCTGATCGCGTCGATCGTGGAGCTGGTCATCTGGTAGGCGAACCCCGCACCACCGGCCAGGCTGCCCCCGGTGCCGGCGACCCGCATGCCGGCCGCCGTCCTGGGCGCGGCGGCGGCTATTCGCCCCACCCCGCCGACGGCTCTGACGACGGAGCCCACCCCGATCAGCCCCGCGGACCCGATCGTGATCCAGTTCTGCAGGCCGACGCCGTCGGTGAGGCTCTGGTTGTGCTCCGACCGCTGGTACTGGTCGATCCCGGCGGAGATGCCGAATGCCACCCCGCTCGACACGAAGGCCACCGACGCCACCGTTCCCGCGGTACTGGCCACCGCGGTCGCGATCGCACCCGCGCCGAAGGCCGAGCCGACACCGGAGACGATCAGCGCCGCACCGCCGATGATGAGGGCGCCTCGACCGACCCACTTCAGGGTCGTCTTCCAGCCGGGGTCCTGGTGCCCGTCGACCTCTTCGAACCGGCCGGGTGCGCCCACCTTCACCGACATGAAGTCGTCGGGGAGGATCAGGACCTGGTCGTCGGCGAGCTCGTTGTGCTCCTTGTAGTCCCCGTAGTCGTCGAAGGTCGCGCCGGTGGCGTCGACCAGCTTGACCTTGCCGTCGGCGTCCGTGACCCGGAACAGGACCATCTGGCCGACCTTGGAGCTGTCGTTCGTGTCGATGGCATAGCCGTTGATGACGGCAACCTCTTCCTTGCCGTCCTTCCAGCTCTCGCCCAGCATGTCGTCGACGACCTTCAGGGCGCGATTCACATTCTCGTCGTCGACCTCGCCCGTGTCCGGGTCCTTGTTCGCGTTCTCGAACAGCTTCTTCAGATCGTCGCGGCTGGTGGACTTGTGCAGCGCGGCGAGCTGGCCCGCCTGCTCCCCCGCGGTCGACCGGGAGGCCATGTGCGCGATGGCGTCCTCGTCGAACGTGGAGAACACCTTGCCGTCGGGACCCTCGAAGTCCTTGTACTCGGGCGAGTTGACCACCGAGTTGAGCACGAAGAGCATGTCCGCACGCCCGGTGGACGGCAGCTGGATCACCCGGCGGTTCGACTTGTCCGGGCCGCCGGTCTCCGGGTCCACGGCGTACGCGAAGAGCTTCGAGTCCTCCGACCGTGAGCCGTAGTCCCGCGCCACCGTCTCGTAGTTCAGCCCAGCCGTGGTGGACAACCGCATGACCTGGACCGCGAGATCCTTCTTCCCCGCCTTCATCAGGTCATTCGCGACGTTCGCCGCCTTGCCCTGGAACTTGTCCCAGGCCGTCATCTGGTCCGCCATGTCGGGCTCGCCGTTCTCGCGAGCCAGGCGGATGTCGAAGTCGCGCAGGTCCGACGCGGGCGCCTGGAACGGCAGCGGCGACTCCTTCGCCTGATCCTCGAGGAGGGTCTTCGTCGCGTCGATCTTGTCCCAGTCGCCCAGGATCCCCTTGCGCAGCCCGTTGAGCCGGTCGGCCTCCGCGTTGAGCCGGTCGGCGTCGGCCTGGGTGACGTCGCCCCTCGCCAGCTTCTCGTTGTAGGCCTTCTTGGCCGCGTCGTACGCGGTGGACTGCTCCTCGTACGCGTTCGTGCGCAGGCGCAGGTCCTCCTTGTGGCCGACCATGGCCATCTCGGTGATCGCCCGCGCGTTGGACTGCGCCTGCTGGCCCGCGGTGAGCTGGATGAAGTCTCTACCCGCGGTCTTGCCCTCGATCGCCAGCTGAGCCGCCTCGGCGTCCGACGAGACGATGATCCGTCCCGCGGCGTCGAGCGGCCGGCCCTTGGAGTCGACGTGCAGCCGCTCCTGGAGGTCCTTCCGGACGCCGTCGGGGTCGGGGGTGCCGGCGCCGGCGCCGCGGGCCTGCCGATCGATGTACAGCTCCTGGGCCTGGATCGAGTCCAGCCCGTTGACGATCCCCCGGTCCACGTCCAGGAGCGGGAACCGCTTCTGGGCGGTCGCGAAGAGGTGCTTCTCGTGCGGGCTCAGCGTCGAGGTGCCACCGGTGCGGCTGATCTCGTCGAGGACCCGCTCCAGCCCGGGCAGCTCCTTCTTGCCCTGGTCCTTGACGTACTGCGCGTTGGACTCGGCCGCGGCCGCGCGGGCCTCGGTGAAGGCCTTCTCGACGGTGGTCAGCTTCGGCAGCTTGGCGTCGTAGCGCGCCTTCTCCTCCTTGGACAGGGAGTTGTAGGCGGCCGGGCTCAGCGGCGGCAGCGGGTCACCCTCCTTGACCCCGAACTTCGCCAGATCCTTCGCCAGCTGCTTGTCGACCTTGGTGTCCATCGCCGGACGCTTGTAGTCCGGGTCGAACAGCGGCATCCAGCTCGGCTCCGCCTCGCCGCGACCCATGACCATCGTGTCCGGGTCACCACCGGCACAGCCGTTGGCGCTGGCCCCCTTGCCGCAGTACCACCCGTCGTTCGGGCCGTACTTGTCGATGTCGGTCCGGTTCGGGTAGAGCAGCACCGTCGGCTTGCAGCTGCCCTTGTCGCATTGCAGCTCACGGGGCATCCCGTCGCGACCGCTGGTGACGCCCAGGCAGGTGCCGCTGCCGTAGCAGACGCCGAAGCCGCCGTTGCCCTTGGAGTCCCGGTAGCCCTGGACGAAGCCGCAGCCCTTGCCCGTGCAGTACTGCGCGTCGCCCTGCGGGGTGTAGCTGGCGACGTCGCCGTCCTCGAGCATGTCGACCTGGAAGTAGCCGTTGGGCGTCTTGCTGTCCTCGTTGCCGGCGAACTCGTCGTGCATCCCGCACCGCGCCGAGCACACCCGCAGGGTCGGGTCGGTGTAGAACAGCCCGCTGTGCGTGCAGCGGTTCGAGCACATGGAGTCGGCCGTGCCGACGGTCCACTGCACCTTGGAGTTGCCCGGCACCGTCTCGGCGCACCGGCCCACGCAGTCGAAGCTGCCGCCCTTGCCCTCGGCGTCCGGCGTGATCGCGATCAGCCGGTCGGCGGCGGTCGGCTCACCCTTCACGGCCTTGGCGCACTGGTCGGTCCTGCAACCGGGCACCTTGCCGTAGGTGTTCTCGATCCTGCGGCCGTCCGCGAGCTCCACGTAGCCGGACTGGCCGTACATCTCGAACCGCCCGTGGGGGTTGCCCCGGCCGGCCGTCACCACGAACGCCGTGTTGGGCTTCCACTTGCCCACCTCGCCCGGACCGTCGCCGAGGTGGAGCGGGCCGTCACCCTTGGCGACCATCTTGACGCCCTCGAACGAGGTGAACTCGCCCTGCCCGTTCCAGGCACCCGCCGCCGAGTTGCCGAACCCGTCCCGGGCGACGAACCAGGCGTCCGCGCCCTTCGTGCCCTTCGGGCCACCGACGTCGAACTTGTCGGCGACCGGCTTGCCGTTCTTGGTCTTGCCGTTCATCAGCGTGCCGTGGCAGCCGGTCGGGCAGGCGACCGCGAACGCGTTGCCGTCCTTGTCCCCGTAGCTCGCGGTGACGCCACCGCTGCCCCTGGCCGAGACGGTGCTGCCGGTGAAGGCGTCCTTGATCGAACCGGTCGTCGCCGCCCAGCCCTGGCCGTGCCCCTTGTCGTCCCGGTAGCTGCCGGCCCCCTTCGGGTCGGTGGCCGTGTCGTACTTGCTGCCGCCGGGCGCCGTCGGGTTGTTGACGACGAGATCGCCGTTGCCGCCGACGGTGAGCTTCTGCCCGCTCGGACCGACGCCGGCCTTCTCGACGCAGTCGGTCTTGGTGCAGCTCTTCCAGTCACCGTCCTTCTTCTCGCCCAGGTTGCGGTACCGGTACCTGCACTCGTCGCCCTTGCACTCGAACTCGGCGCCGTACTTGTTGTTGCCGATCCCGCGCATCTTCGGCCGGCCCGTCTTCGGGTCGATGACCGGCTCGTGGGTCTTGGGGTCGATCTCGACGCCCGCGGCCTGGGCGCGCTTCCAGCCGGCGTCGGCCGTCTTGTGCCACTTGCTGGCACCGTCCTGCGTGAACTTGGCGCAGTACCCGCTGCAGAAGGCGTCGCCGCCGTCCTTCTGGCCCGGGATTGCGATGGCGGTGACGCCGCAGCCCCCGTTGTTGCCCGAGCAGGTGGCCGTCTTCCACGCCGTGTGGTAGCCGCCGTCCTCGTGCCAGGTGGCCGACTTCTCCTCGCCCTTCTTGGAGTCCTTGGCCGTCGCGGAGAAGGGTGCATCGCAGTTCGCCGCCCCCGTGCAGCTGGCCGACGCCGACGCGTGGTTGCCCGTCGCGCTCGCGCTCACCGACACCGCGACGCCACCGCCGCCCATGCCGCCGCCGCCGGAGCCGGACGCGCGCGCCCATGCGGACGACCCGGTCGCGGGGTCGCTGGCCGAGGCGGACCGGGACGCGGAGTACGAGTGACTGCAGTGCGTGCCGTCGCTGCCCGCGCAGGACGCCGAGGCCTGCGCCGAGCTCGCGTCGCCGGAGGCGGCGGCCGTGGTCTGGACCTGACCGGTACCGGTGGTGCCCTTGCCGAAGCCGACCGCGTCGGCCTCGGCGCCGGGAGCGGATGCGTGGCTCTCCGCCCGGTAGGAGTAGCGGCACCCCGAACCCTTGCTGCCCTGGCAGGAGGCTCCGGCCATCGCGTACTCGGAGGTCGCCTTGGCGGCGGCGCTCGTGCCGCACCAGCCACCGCCCGCGCCGCCACTCGATCCGCAGGAGGCGCTCGCGGTCGCGCGGTTGCCGCCGGCAGCCGACTGCGCCTCGCTGCTCGCCGAGAAGCTGTGCCGGCAGGTCGAGCCGTCGCCGGCCTGGCAGGCCGCGGAGACCTGGGTTCCGCCCTCGTTCGCGCCCACCCGGCTCGACCCCGCGCACTGGCCGTTCGCCCCGGCTGTGCAGTCGGTGCGGGACGCCGCCTTGTTCACCCCGCCGGGCGCGGCGGCACGGGCGGCGCCGTCGGTGTGGGTGCGGCAGCCGGTGCCGGTGCAGTTGCCGGTCACCTCGGCGATGTCCTCGGAGGCGAACCCGCCGGTCCCCGCCTGGCAGCCACCGGCGGCCGCGCAGGTGGCGGTGGCGTGCCCCTTCACTTCGGGCGCGCCGACGGCGTTCGACTCGGAGGAGGCGCGGGTGGCACAGCCCGCCTTGGTGCCGTTCTCGCACGCGGCGCTCACCGACGCGGTGGTGGTGGCGAACCGCTGCTCGGCCGGGACGTCCTCGGCGGTGGCGGCGGTCGAGGTGTTCGCGCTGATCTGCGCCCTGCACGCGGTCGTGCCGTCACAGCCGGTCGAACCGGTGGCGGTACTGGTGCTGCGCCGGCCGTCCGGCCCTGCCGTCGCCTTGACATCGCCGGTGAGCCGGCCGGTGCACCCGGCCTCGGGGCAGTCGATCTGTGAGCTGGCCTGCGCACTGCCGGAGTAGCCGGGGATCCGCTCGGCCTTCTCGCCCTTGCCTGTGGTCTGGCCGGAGTCGCGCTCGGTGGACGCGACCACGTCGCTGGCCACCGTGCACCCGCTCGCGGCGGCTGTGCAGCCGGCCGTCGTCTCCGCCCGGCCGGGCGTACCGCTCGTGCTGCCCGTCGTCGTGGCGGTGCAGCCCGCACCGGCGCACTGCCCGATCGCGTTCGACTGCGAAAGGGTGGCAGGCGCATCGGTGACCGGCTTCGCGGCCAGCTCGGCGGCCTCGCCTGCGGTCTTGCGCGCTTCCTTCGCCGTGGCTGCGGCGTCGGTGGCGGCCTTGCGTTGTGCTGCGGTCGCACCCTTGCGAGCGGCGACCTTCGCTGCCTTCGCGGCGAGCTGCTCGGCCTCATCGGCCTGCTGCTCAGCCTGCTCGGCCTGGCTGTTCTGCTGCTCGGCGACGATGTCGGCCACGACCTGGCCGGACCCCGCCGAAGAATCGGTCTGGGCATGGCAGCCGCTCTCGGAGCTGGCGCAGCTACCGCTGGAAGTGGACGTTCCGGTCCCCGGAGGACCACGCGCCCCACCTTCACCGTTCATCGCGCTCGGCCCGTCGTTCCCGGTGGCCGACGTCCGCGCGGTGCCGGAGCAGACGCTGCCGCCTGCGCAGTCCATCGTGGCCGAGGCCATCGTCCAGCTGGACGCGCCCGGCACCGTCGGGCCACCCGAGTTCGCGGACGACCCCGGCGCGGTCGGCGCCGGCGGCACCGCGGGCTGGTCCTGGCCGTCGGCCGGGGCCTGCTGCTGCTCGTCAGCCGGCGCATCGCCGGTGGTCTCGGAGGCGACGGTCGCGTTCGCCGTCGACCGCTCCTGCACCAGCGGGCTGATGATGTTCGCGTTCGGCTCGCTCGAGGCGCCGGAGTTGGTGACCGCCTGGCACACCCCACCCGAGACCCCCTCGCAGGAGCCCTCGCTGCGGGAACCACGCGGCTCTGGGGAGACCGAGGGGTCGGTGGCCGTGGCGGAGCTGGTGACCTTGCCGGTGCAGGCCGCCTCGCCCGCGCAGACCAGCGTCGCGCCGGCCGCCGAGGCCGCCGACGGGCCGGCAACCAGCCGCGCCGCGTTGACCTGCTGGGCCTGCCCCTCCGCCTGCGGGCCGGACAGCGCGAGCGCCGAACCCGGACCGGTGGACGCGGTCGAGGTCGACTGCACCTCGCACCCACCGGTGCCGCCCGTGCAGGACGCCGTGCCCTCGGAGGTGCGCGGCGTGCCGTTCGCGATCGCGCCGTCCCACGCGGTGGTGGAGGTGCGCACCGAGCCGGAGCAGGCGGTGCCCGCCTCGCAGGCGAGGCTCGCCGACGACGTCGATGTCGACGACGGGCCCGCCAGCGACTGGCCGGCCAGCGGCAGCCCCGTGTTCGGGTCGGTGGCCAGGAAGTCCGGCGCGCTGGAGGCGGACGAGCTGGTCTCACCCGAGCAGCCGCCGCCGGTCACCGTGCACTCGGTGGTGGCCGACGTGCCCCGGGCGTGCGGGGACACCCCGGTGTCGCGCGCGCTGGTCGAGCTGGTGGCGCGGCCTCCGCACTCGGTCGACGCACCCGAGCACTCCACCGAGCCCGTCGCGTGCGACACGCTGACCGGGCCGGACACCGCCGCCACCCCGGTCGCCGCCGGGTTCTCGGCTGCGTCGCGGTCGGCCACCGTGGTGTCGGCCGCGGTCGTGCAGCCGCCGCCGGCGCCGTGCGCGGAGCAGCTGGAGGTGCCGGTGCTGTCGCGAACCCCCTTGACGTCGCCGGAGGCACCGCCGGAGGTGGTGCTCGACCCGGAAGCCACGCAGCCGGCGGTCGCGCACTCGACCTCGGTGCCGGCGGTGCTGGAGGCCGACAGCTCACGGGTGGCGAGCGTCCTGCCGGTTGCCACCGCCGTCACCCGCTCGTCCCAGGACGGCTCCGCCGCCCGGTCGGACACCTGCGAGTCGGACTGCGCCCCGCAGCCGCCGGCGTTCGCCTCGCACCGCGAGGATGCCTTGGTGGTGCGCACCGGCGCGGCCGCACCTGCCTTCGCCGGGCTGCCGGTTGCGGCGCCGGTGGTGGCGCTGGACGCCTTCCCACCGCACAGTGCGGCGTCGCAGTCCACGTTCGCGCCCGCCGAGCTGGACGCGGTGGTGTCCCCGTCCGTCAGCGATGCGGGCCGGACGACGCCGTCGCCCGACAGGGCGGCCCACCGGTCGTCGACCTGGCTGTCGACCCGGGTGCTGCTGTAGGCCTGGCAGCCGCTGCCCGCGGACTCGCACGAGGCCTGGCCGTTGCTCTTGCGCTCCGCCGCGGTGACGCCACGGCCGCTGCCGGCGGTGCTCGTGGTGCCGGTGCCCGTGCAGCCTGCGCCGCAGTCGACCTCGACGACCGCGTCGCTGCTGCCGCCGCTGCCGGCCGCGTCCTCGTCGTCGGCACCGGACTGGCTGCGGGTCGAGCACCCGCCACCGGAGACCGTGCACGCCGCCTTGCCGTTGGTGGCCGACTCCGGCCCACCCGCGGGCGCCTTCGCGGCACCCGCCGCGTCGGTGCTCGCCTTGTGGCCGGCGTTCGTGCCGCTGCTCGCCGAACCCGTGCACGTGGCGGCGCAGTCGACATCGGCGTCGGCGACGACCTCGTCGGCCGAGTCCTCGTCGCCCAGGTCCACCCGGCTGGAGGTGCCGCACCCGCCGGCGCCCTCGCAGTGCGCGGTGCTGCTGCCCTGCCGGCGCGTCTGGCCGCCGTCCGCCCCGGTGGCGTCGCCCGCCCCGGAGGTGCTCGCCAGCCGCGTCGCCGGACGCTCGCTGCCCGACCCGGTGCTGCTGCTGTCGCAGGCCCCGCCGTCGGTGTCGCAGCCGGCCTCCGCACCCTCCCGGTCGGCGGCCGAGTCGGTGCCGCACGCCCCGGTGCACGCCGCCTGCGCGGCCGTCTTCCGGTCCGCCCCGCCCGGTGGCGCGCCATCCCGGCTCGGCCCGGACGAATCCGTGCGACAACCTCCGCCGCCGGACTCGCACTCGGCCGACGCACCCTCCCGATCGGCCCGACTGGACTGATCACACCCACTGCCATCACATCTCGCGGAGGCCTTCGTCACCCCACCATCGCGACCACGACTGGACGCACTACTCCCACAACCCGAACCGTCACACGACGCCTCGGCCTTCGAACCCCCAGCCTCAGAGGACGCACCACACCCCGACGACACCCCCGACAGACACAACGACCGCTCCGAGTCCCGCTCCCCATCCGCAGACTCCGACGCCGACCCACACCCCGTGAACGCCCCATCCGAACCACACCCGGCCGCCGAACCCTCACCATCCAGATCGTCCTCCGACACCGTCTCCACGTGCCGGTCGGTCACATCCATCAACTCGTCGGTAGCCTCGTAGACCTCATCACGCTGCTCCTCGAACGCCTTCACGTTCTTCCTGTGCGCGGCCGCGGTCACCGCACCGGAGGAGACCCTCTTCTCCTCCGCCGCCAGCTTCTTCTCGCTCTTGTCGAGCTTCTCGTGCCCGTCGACAACCTCATCGACCAACCCGGCCCGGTCCTGCGACAGCTCCGCCCGATCCGCCTCGTACCGCGTCTCGAGCTTCTTGTGCGCGCTCACCTGCTTGTCGTACTCGGCCTTGGTGGCCTTACCCGACGCAACATCCTTCTTCGCCTGCGCCAGCTTCTTCTCACTCTTGTCGACGCTGATCCGGCCCTCGAGCACCTTCTCCGTCTGCTCCGACGAATCCTCGGACCCGTCCTCGTCCTCGTCGTCGTCCTCGTCGCCATCCCCGCCACGCGGCGGCCCACGAGACCGCGCATCCGAGAACTCCCGCGACGACAACGCCGAGACCTCATCCGAACTCAGCCCGGAACAACCACCGTCACCGCACAACCGCTCACGATCCCCGCGGTCCAGCCCGCCCAGCTTCGCCGACTTGCCGCCCTTACCGGCGGAGAGCAGCTTGGCGAGCGCCTTCTCATCCTTGGCCGCCGACTTCTTCTTGTCCCGGCCGACCGCCTTGCGGACCTCACCCCTGACCCGCTCGACGTCCTCCTTCGAGACGTCCCCGTGCTCGCCGGCCACCCGGGCGGCATCCCGGACCAGACCCTTCACGGACTTGCCGACATCCCCGTCGACCTTGCCGTCCGACACATCCCGCACGATCTCGCCGGCCCGCTCGACCAGCTTCCGGACGTCCCCGGACCGGCCCTTCTCCTTCTCGCCGGAGTCCTCGTCCCGCTCCCGCGACCCGACGGCCTCGGCGATGTCACGGGCCAGCTTCGCCCACGACTTCGCATGCTCGCCCGAGTCGGACCCCGTCTTCTTGTCCTGCGTCTTCTCGTCCGACCGCTCCCCGGACACCCGATCGGCCAGCTTCGCCAGCTTCTTGTTGGAGCCGTCCTCCCGATCCGCGGAGTCGACGGCATCGGCCACGCGCTCGGCCAACGCGCGACGCCCGGTCTTCCCGTCGTCGTCCTCGCGCTCGGACCGCTTCCCTTCGGCCCGCTCGGACAGCTTGTCGACTACTCTCCGTAGGTCGCTGTCGCTGTCGCTCTTCTTGCGGGAGCGCTTCCCGTCGTCGTTCCGCTCCGACCGAGCGCCATCGGCCTCGTCGGCCAACTCCTTCGCCCAGCGGCGCACGTCACCCTCGACGTCACCGTCCTCGACCGACTTCGCGGCAGCGTCGCGCGCGCCCTTCTTCTTGTCGTGGGCGTCGTCCTTCTTGCCGTCGTCGTCCCGGTCCGCGGTGCGCGCCTGCGTCCCGTCCGCACGCGGGGCCCGCCGGTCGTCGTCCCCGCCTTCGTCGGCATCCTCCGCCGCGTCCCGGGCATGCTTCGTGCGCTCCCGCGCCTCGCCCAGCGCGTCGCGCACCCGCTCCCGAACGGCGTCGCGCACCCGCTTGCCGTCGCCGTCCTCGCGAGCCGAGTCGTCCGAGTCGTCCTTCGAGCCGCGCTCGTCGGCCTTGTCGCCGCGAGCGGCCCGCCGTGTCTCAGCGCGCTCGCCATCGGAGTCGTCCCGCGCGGAGTCACTCCCCTCGGACTCACGCTGCCCGGACTCGCGCCGCACGGATTCGCGGTCACCGCGCTCGTCGTGCTTCGCCTGCTCGCGATCGTCCGCGTCGTCCCGCTCGCGGCTCTTCTCGCTCTCGTCGGCGCTGTCGTCGCTCTCCCGGGCGTGCCGCTCCCGCGTCTTCTTCTCCCGGTCGTCCGAGTCGTCGGAGTCCTCGTGGTCCTTCTTCTCGGACTTCTTCTCCGACTTCTTCTCGGACTTCTTCTCCTTCTTGTCGGACTTGTCTTCCTTCTTATCCTTCTTATCCTTCTTATCGGACTTCTTGTCCTTCTTCTTGTCCGACTTCTTTTCTTTCTTCTCGGACTTCTTCTCCTTCTTGTCCGAGCCGCCGTCGTCCCCGCCCGAGTCCCCGTCGCCCGAGTCCCCGCCGCCGTCACCGCTCTGCCTGCTGCTTGCACCCCCCTTCATCAGGCTCTGCTGAACGGCCGCCGCCGGCACCACAGCCGCCGCGGACGCAGGCGTCGCCAGGAACGCCGCCCCGACCCACAGCACCACCACAGCACCGGCCAACCCGAACACCCACCGGATCACCCACAGCAGGCGATCCATCGCCGACAGCCGCAACCGCACGGCACCAGCGCACGCGGAGAGGCCGGCGGCCTCACCGTCATACGCGAAGTACCGGGACATGAGCTGCAACTCCCACGGATCGGGGTGGATGACTACCGGAACGACCCGGGCCCGATGACACGAGGCCACGAATCGGAGAGGAAATGCGAAACAGACCAAATCACGCGCGTCGCGCCTGCGGCAGCGACCCACAGCCAGGCGGTGAACTCACACCCAGCAGTCCTGCGAACCCGCCCCTGCCCGTCGCGCCACTTCAGCAACCAGCAGACCTTGGATCGCAACCTCCCCCATAGGAGGAAGCCATGCGGACGCTACCAGACGTTCATCAACTTCGTCGAGACCCAGTCTTGACTTCGCCGCCGATGCCCCCGCGATCCGCCGGCCACGGCGGGCTCGACGCCGCCGGCGGCACGCTCGTCAGGCCGGCCCGGCACCTGATCGCCGGCCCGCGGCGGTGATCATCGAAGGCGACGCGGTACGGGAGGGACGAGGGCGGGCGGCGATGCGGGGTCGGCGGGATGGCGAAGAACCGGTGAACGTCCGCCGTCTCCGGGCCGGATACCCGATCCCGCCGAACGCCCTTCGAAGAATGGTGAACGGATACCCTCCGACGTTGCGCGGACGTTCGGGGCGTGATCGGGTGCATAGGAGAGGAGGACGACGGATGCCGCAGTGGACGCGCAGTCGCCGAGGCGCAGGCCGGGCGCGCGAAGCCGCCCGGGATTTCGCCGCGCTCCACGCCGCCGGCATCGATCTCTGGCATGCGGGACGCGCCGAAGATGCGGTGCATCTGCTCGAGGAGGCGCTGTCGGGCTGCGACGCGGAACTGGGCCACGACGACCCCACGACGCTGGCGGTGGCCGGGAACCTCGGCGTGGTCTGCTTCACCGCGGGCGCGTGGCAGCAGGGCCTCGATCTGCTGTCGGCGAGCGTCGCCGACCGCACGCGCGTGTTCGGCCCGTCCGACCCCCGCACGTTGACGGCCGTCGACGCCCTCGCCACGGCCTACCGGCTCGTCGGCCGGATCGACGAGGCGGTCGCGCTTTCGGAGCGGGTGGCGGCCGAGCGCTCGCGGACGCTCGGTCCGGGCCATTCCGACACCTTGACCTCACGGCTCGGGGCGGCGCTGGCGCGCGCGGCGTTCGGGGACATCGAGGCGGCGCTCGCCCTTCTCGGCGCGGCGTTGGGTGACGCGGAGCAGATGCACGGTCCGCGCCACGAACACGTCATCGCCCTGCGCGCGAACCTGGCGGGCTGCCTCGCGCTCCTCGGGCGGCCGGCGGACGCCACCGCCGAGCTCCAGCGGGCCGCCACCGATGCGGCCGCGCTCCTCGGCCGGGGGCATCCGGAGACCGAGGCCCTCTTCACCGATCTGGCCCACGCGGACGACCGCTCGTGGTTCTTCGCGATCGGCCGGATGGCGGGCGAGAGCCGCCGCGACCGCGACTGATCAATCCTCCCGCGCACCGTCGGCCGTCACTGTCCGTAGCAGCGGCCGGGTCAGGGCCGACGCCGCGAGCACGAGCCCGACACCCCCGGCGAGCGTGCCGGCGAGCACGGCGAGCCCGGACGGATCCAGTACGCCCGTCGCGGCCGCGAACGGGGAAGCGCAGAGCAGGCCCATCGCGAGCCCGATGGCTCCGAGCACGAGCAGCGGGCGCAGCGTCTCCGTCCGGCGGGCGGCGTCGAGCACCGCGAGCGGGGTGCCGGCGAGTCGGAGCAGACGCAGTGTGCGGCGGTCGTCGAGCACGCGGGCGGCCGCGGTGGTGCCGGTGGCCGTGGCCGCGATGAGGAACGTGCCGACGAGCACGACGAGCGCGCCCGTCCGCAGATCGGCCACGAGCTGCGCGCCCTCGGCATCCGACTCGCGCTCGGTCAGCACCGGCCCGTCCGCGATCGGCGCCAGCGCCGTCCGCACGACGTCTCGCTCGGCGGCGAGCGTCGGTGTGACGGCGAGGCCCAGCTCCCCGTGCACGTCGGCCAGCGCGACCTCGGCGCCGATCCGGCGTTCGGCGAGCCGCTCGCGAACCGCGCTCTCGAGGTCGGCGACCGGTCCCGGCGAGACGACGCGCAGGGCCGTGTCGTCCCCGTAGGCCGCTTCCGGCACCGCTGCCGTCAGCGGCGCGAGGAACCCGGCCACGAAGACCGCCAGCGTGAGACCGGCGAGCGGCCGGAAGGCACCGCGCGGGTCGTCGAGCAGCCTGCGGCCCGCGAGGAGCGCGGCCGGCGTGCGCGCGGAGCGCGCCATCCCGGAGCCCAGCAGCCGCACCACGAGCGGCCCGATCAGCGAGACCGCACCGAACATCGCGAGGACACCGACGCCGAAGACGAGCCCGACGACCGCTGCGGGCGCCACCTGACGCGCACCGTTCGCGGCCGCGAAGACGACGACGCCGCAGGCGAGGCCGAGCAACCGCAGGAGTCGCGCCGAACCGGCCCGCTGCCGGCGCGCGACGCCGAGCGGCCCGATCACGGCCTCGCGCATGCCGCCCAGCGCGGACAGCATCGCGAGGACCGACACGCCGGCCACGATCCCGGTGGCCGTCGCCGGTCCGGGACGCAGGTCGGCCGCGAACCACGCGCTCCCCCCGAGTTCGATCGCGGCGAGGGCGGGCGCAATCGTCCATTGGAGCGCGACACCCGCCGCCGCCGCGGCTACGGCGACCAGCGTGACCTCGGCGACCGCCGCCACCGTGACCTGCCCCGTGGACGCGCCCAGCAGGCGCAGCGTCGCCAGCCGCTCGGCCCGCCGCGCCGCCGTCAACCGGGCCGAAGCACCCAGCAGGCTCGCCACCGGGAAGACGAGCAGCGCCGCCGCGACGTACGTGAGCTGGCGGTAGATCATCAGGAGGTCGGGCGTGCCCGCGTCGAACCCGGCGACGGGCACGGCGTCCGGCATCTCCGCCGGTACGTGGCCGACCACGACGACCAGCTCGCCGGGCCCCGTCAGGCCGTCGTCACCGATGATCCCCACCGGCGCCGGGAACCGGTCCGCGAGCTCGCCCGGCGGGAGGTCGCGGGCCAGTGCGCCGAGCGCGGGCGAGAGCCACACCTCGCCCGGCGCGGGCATCCGGAGCAGACCCGGCGGGGCCGGTGCGTCCGGAACCACGGCCGCGACGTCCACGCGGTGCACGACCTGGCCGGCCGCCGAGTCGACGCTCGTCCGCACCAGCGCGACGGGCGTGCCCGCGGCGGCCACGACGTCTCCGCTGCGCCACCCCGCACGATCCTCGCGGGCGTCCCAGCCGTGCACGGCACCGAGCGCGACGGCGAGCAGTGCGGTGCCGATCGCGATCCCGGTCCCGACCAGGGCCGCCGACGTGGCCGCACGGCGTCCGCCCAGCCGGAGCAGCCGTAGGGACAGGGCCGTGGTCGAAGCGATCATCGCGGACCGCCGTGCGCGACCGCGGGAGCACCCACCGGGTCGGTGCGACCGTCCCGCAGGACGATCACCCGGTGGCACCGGGCGGCGACGTCGGCGTCGTGGGTGACGATCACCAGCCCGATGCCGGTGCGCGCGGCGAGCCCGGTGAGGAGGTCGGTCAGCCTGCGCCCCGTGTCGGTGTCGAGCGCCCCCGTCGGCTCGTCGGCGAACACGACGTCCGGCTCGGCCACGAGCGCCCGGGCGATCGCCACCCGCTGCTCCTGGCCGCCGGACAGCTGGCCCGGCCTGCGGTGCTCGAGCCCGTCGAGGCCGAGCGCGGGGAACCAGGACGCCGCCCGCGCCACCGCCGTCGCGCGGCGCACCCCGGCGAGCATCAGCGGCAGCGCCACGTTCTCGACGGCCGGCAGTTCGGGTAGGAGCTGCCCGAACTGGAACACGAAGCCAAGGCGTGACCCCCGCAGGGCCGTGCGGCGCGCCTCCGACCACCCGTCGATCCGGTCCGCGCCCAGCCACACCTCGCCATCGTCCGGGCGCAGGATCCCGGCCAGGCAGTGCAGGAGGGTCGACTTGCCGGATCCGGACGGGCCGGTCACGGCCACGGCCTCGCCGCGGTGCACCACGAGGCCGGCGCCACGCAGCACCGGTGTGGCACCGAACCAGTGCTCCAGACCGATACCCCGCAGCGCCGGGGGGCCGACCGTCACCGGTGATCCGCGTCGGCGAGGTGCTCGAGGAACGGGACCGCCGCCATCACCACGAGGAGGAGCACCCCGGCGATCCACGCCGCCGTTCCGAGGAACGCCACGATCATCTGTGCCATGCCGACCACGATCCCGGGACGGCACGCTCGTCCGCCTCGGCCGCAGGGCGGAACCACGCACGGGTGGCTCGTACTTCCGGCCGAGGGAGATCACCGGCGTCCGCACATAGGCTCGTGCCGTGATCGGCCTGCTCCGCTGGGTCCGGCGGCACCTGGGACTGGTGGCCGAGCTGGCCGCGTACGGCTTCTGGCTGCTGGTCGACCTCGCCATGGCCGCATCCACCGGTTCGCTCGCGACCCTCGTACCCGCTGTGGCCATCCCGCTGGTCGTGCTGCTGCGCAGGCGGCCGGGTGACCGGCTGGTGCCGACCGCCGCCGCAGCCATCGGCCTGTCCGTCGCGATCTCGGCGTTCGCGACGGTGCGGACGGCGGTGCTCCCGGTGACGCCGATGTCGGGGATGGCGTTCACCGAGCAGCTCGCGCTCGCCGTCGTCGTCGTCACGGTGCTGCACCGCCGCCCGCTGCGCCCGGCGCTCGCGCTCACCGCGGCCGCCGCGGTGGCCATCGTCGGCTCACCGATCATGCGGATGCCCGACCCCGATGGGAGCGATTTCAGCGTCCTGTCGGCTCTCGGCTGGGGCGGCGCCGTTGCGATCGGGCTCGTGCTGCGCGAGATCGACACCCGCAGGCGCGCCGCGGTGGACGACACCCGATCCGCCGAGCGGATGGAGCTCGCCCGCGAGCTGCACGACGTCGTGGCCCACCACGTCACGGGCATCGTCGTGGCCGCCCAGGCCGCCGCCGTCGTCGCCCGCACGTCCCCGGACGACGTCGACCGCGCGCTCGCCGCCATCGAGACCGCCGGCACCGACGCCCTCACCGCGATGCGGCGGATGGTCGGCGTCCTGCGCGGGCAGGACACCGAGGGCGCCCGCACCCCCGGCGCGGAGCTGGCCGAGGTGACCACCCTCGTGCATCGGTTCGACCCCGACGCCCGCCTCGTGCGGCTCACCGGGGACCCGGGACTGGAGCACGCCGTGCTTCCACCGGGGGTGGCCGCAACCGGCTACCGGGTGGTGCAGGAAGCTCTCACCAACGTCCGCCGGCACGCGCCGCACGTCACCGCGGTCGAGGTGGACGTCCGGATCCGCGAGGAGGCCCTGCTGGTGTCGGTGCGCAACGACGGCGTTCCCACGGCCCCCGTGGGCGCGCGAGCGGGAGGCGGGTTCGGCCTCGTGGGGATGGGCGAGCGGGTGACCGCGCTGGACGGCATGCTCGCCGCAGGCCCGACCGCGCCCGGGGTGTGGACGGTGTCGGCCCGGCTCCCGCTGCGGGGCACCCGATGATCCGGGTACTGCTCGCCGACGACCAGGAGATGGTGCGGACCGGCTTCCGGCTGATCCTCTCCGCCGAGCCGGGCGTCGACGTCGTGGGCGAGGCCGGCACGGGCGTCGACGCCGTCACCCTCGCCCGCGAGCTGCGCCCCGACGTCGTGCTGATGGACATCCGGATGCCCCAGCTCGACGGCCTGGAGGCCACGCGCGTGCTGACCGCCGACCCGGAGCCGCCGCGCATCGTCGTCGTCACGACGTTCGACCTCGACGAGTACGTCTACGGCGCGCTCCGCGCGGGGGCGTGCGGCTTCCTGCTGAAGGACGCGGGCCCGCGGCTGCTCGTCGAGGCCGTGCGCGCCGCGGCGGCGGGCGACGCGCTCGTCTCCCCGTCGGTCACGGTGCGGCTGCTCGAGCACCTGGCCGCACGCCCGGTCGCGCGCACGCCACAGCTGCCCGACCCGCTCTCGCCGCGCGAGCTGGAGGTCGTCCGCGCCGTGGCCCGCGGCCGCACCAACGCCGAGATCGCCGCGGAGCTGTTCGTCTCCCTCTCGACGGTGAAGACGCACCTCACGAACATCCAGACCAAGCTCTCGGCCCGCAACCGCGTCGAGATCGCCGCGTGGGCGTGGGAGCACGGCCAGGTGCGCTGACGGGTCAGCGGAACACGTCAGCAGGCGTCGCGGCGTCGAGCACCCGCTCGGTCCAGAGGTCGAGCTGCTCCAGCGAGGCAGCGTCGATCCGCGTGTACACCTCTCCGGGAATCGTCCCGAACTTGCGAGTGAGCAGTCGAACGAGCACTCCGGCCGCATGCTCGGCCCGGCCCTTGGCCTCACCCTTGGCCAGTCCCTTGGCCTCACCCTCGGCACGGAGCATGTCTGCGGTGGTCATGTAAACCTCCTCGGCCTCGGGACCGATCTGCGCCGCCAGCCAGGCGAGCCGGTGGGGTGGTGTCTCACTGGCTACTTGAATGTACTTCAGCAAGGCGCCCATCAACTCGGGCCAATCGGGATAACGCCGCAGCAGGTCCCGGAAGTCGGCCAGGTCGTAGGGGTCGATCCCGGCGACGGCGTCGCCGGTGTGGGTGGGCACGATCCGCAGCAGCCGCATGGTGAGCCGGACCGGGGCGGTGACAGGGCGGGCCCGCAACGCCGGCTGGTCCAGCTTCGTGAGGTCGTCGAGCAGGAATCGGAACCGTGGCAGGAACTCGCAGGCCAGGTCGCGGGTCTGCGGGTCGAGGTAGAGCAGCTCGCTCAGCTCGGCGGGGTGGGTCCAGGGTCGCGGGCCCTGGTAGACCACCAGCGGAATGATCATCGGAAGTCGTCTGGTCTTGGGGTGCTGTTCCAGGTGGCGGTCCCAGATCCGCATCAGATAGCGCAGCATCCGCAGGGGCATCATCGGGTCCGGGCTGCTCTGGTGTTCGATCAGCACGTAGACGTAGGCCGGGCGGCCGTCCAGGCGGGTGCGCATGAGCACGTCGCAGTGCCGGTTGTGGAGTTCCTCGTCGATGAAGCTGCCGTTGACCGGGTGCAGGTTCGCCAGATCCAGCCGGTCGATCAGCGCCGTGGGGAGGACCGCGCGGAGTTCCGAGGCCGCGTGCACGGGCTTGCCGAACACGAACTTGAACAACGCGTCGTGCGGCTGCGCGACGGCTCCACTCGGCGAGCCGGGCTGATCGGGACCATCCGGCATGGGTGGGACGCTACGGACGGGCACCGACAGTTCATCCGTCTGCCGGGCGCCGCGCGAGGGTGGCGGCGGTGTGGTGCAGGCACGGCCAGGACTCGAACCCACGCTGGCCGGGGAGGGTGCAGCGGCGGCAGTGGCCGGTGCCGTCGTCGACGTGCTCGGCGAGGAGCTTCTCCATCCTTGCCGGGTTGTCCCGGAGGAGCGCGACGATCAGGGCGAGGGTGTCGTTCATCGGGGCCGCTGAGCGGCTCGGAGCTGTCCGAGGTGGACCCGGACGCGGCGGGGCCGCTCGATCGTGACACTCCGCGTGTAGGCGGGAAGCGCGATCGTCTGGGCCCCCTGCCCCTGCCGTATCTCCGGGTACCAGCGGCTGACGGAGCCGTCGATGCCGGTGGCGGTCACGACGATGCGTACGGCGGTCGACCGCCCCCAGGGCCACGTACTCACGGTGAATTGCCCCCTCATCGGTGATGGGCTGTGACGACGCAGATCAGTGAACTATGAGTCGGACTAAAGAACAACAGAACCATGTGTACTGTCTTATAGATGTCTTGATGCGCTCATCGGTGTCTTACCGATGACTGCTAAATTTGGGCGACACACCGCCCAGGGACCGGAGGTGGTCGAGTGACCGACATGGTCGGGTCGGCGTTGATCCGTCGCCACATCGGCAGGCGCTTCGTCGCACTGCGCACGCAGGCCGGGATCACGCAGGAGCAGGCCGCGATCGAGCTCCAGCGCGCGCGGGCGACTCTCGGCCGCATCGAGGACGGCGACGAGCGCGTACGGTTCCGCGACGTCGATGTCCGGGCGATGCTGGAGCTCTACGGTGCGGGGCCCGAGGAGAGCAAGATGCTCATGGCTCTCACCGCGGAGACCCGCAACGGCCGGAAGAAGTCCTGGTGGCACGACTACACGGAGAGCGCCCTGCCCACGTGGTTCGGGCTCTTCGTGTCATTGGAAGACTCGGCCCGGACGATCTCTCAGTACGAGTCGGAGCTGGTCCCCGGCCTGCTGCAGACCCGGGCCTATGCCGAACAGATCAACAGCATGCCGCCGGGCTACACCGATGACGACGAGATCCAACGGCGCGTCGAAGTACGTCTGGAACGACAGACTCTCCTGACTCGCCCGCGGGCGCCGCACCTGATCACCATCCTCAATGAGGCAGTGCTCCGGCGCCCGGTCGGTGGCGCCTCGGTGATGGCGGAGCAACTGGGCCACCTGCTCGCGGTCACCCAGCAGGCCGGGGTATCGGTCCGCATCCTGCCCTGGGCCGCTGGCGCGCACGGTGGACTGGGAGCAGCGAACTCGTTCGCGCTGCTTGACTTCCCGGAAGACCCTCTGGCCAGGGAGCCGATGGAGCCGCCCCTCGTGTACGTCGACACGCTGACCGGCGCGATGTACCTGAACAAGGCTGACGAGGTGAGCGCATACCGCCTGGTCTGGGCTGATCTGGAGCGGCGGGCGCTCGACAAGGTCAAGTCGCGAGAGGTGATCACCAAAGCTATGGAGGATTTCCGTGGTACCTGACCGCAGCCGCGTCGCATGGCGCAAGAGCAGCTACAGCGGGAACGGTGGCAACTGCGTCGAGGTCGCCGACGACCTCTTGGGCGAACGCGGGGTCGTGCTCGTCCGCGACAGCAAGGACCCGGTCGGCCCGATCCTGACCTTCACCCGCGCCGAGTGGAGGGCCTTCCTCCACGGCACGACGGCGGGCGAGTTCGACCTCTGAGATACGGCCGCTTCAACCGAGCTCCGTCGGCACCGCGACGACGTCGACCATCGCCCCGTTGCGCAGCACCGTGACCGGGAGGGGCACGCCGATCGCGTCGCCGAACAGCTGGCGCTGGATGCCCTGGGCGTCCTGCACGGGCCTGCGGCCGACGTCGAGCAGGAGGTCGCCCGCACGCAGGCCGGCCCGCGCCGCGGGGCTCCCGCCGATCACCTCGGCGAGCCGCAGCCCGTTCTTGCGCCCGTACTTCTCCGCGACGACCGCGGGCACCGGCGCCGGGCTCCCGACCACGCCGAGGTAGGCCCGTCGCACCCGGCCGTCGGCGAGCAGCGTCTCCACGATCCGGCGGGTGGTGGCGTTGACCGGGACCGCGAGGCCCAGCCCGATCCCCGCCACGGCGGTGTTGATGCCCACCACCCGGGCGTGCGAGTCGGCCAGCGCGCCGCCGGAGTTGCCGGGGTTCAGCGCGGCGTCGGTCTGGATCACGTCCTCGACGACCCGTCCCGCGCGGCCGCTGCGGGTGGGCAGCGCCCTGCCCAGCGCGCTCACGACCCCGGCCGTCACCGAGCCGGCGAGGCCGAGCGGATTGCCGACGGCCACGACGAGCTGGCCCACCACGAGCGCGTCGGCGTCGCCCAGCCCGACCGGCGGCGGCAGGTCGCCCGCCCGGTCGGCGCGGAGGACGGCCAGGTCGGAGAGCGGGTCGGTGCCGACGACGGTGACGCCGGTCTGGGTGCCGTCGACGAACTCGGCGCGGCCGGTACGCGCCTCGCCGACGACATGGGCGTTCGTGACGAGGATCCCGTCGACCGGCACCACCACGGCCGACCCGCCGCCGCGACAGGTGCGGACGGCGGCGACGCGCCCGGTGAGCTCGGCCGCCACGGCGCTCACGGTGCGGGAGTAGGAGTCGAGCTCGTCCATGACGACCTCCTCGCGATTACAGCGTTACAGATGAAGAACGTCGATCTCGACACAGGTGTTCCTGATGCCCGGACGGCCACGGCGCCGAGGGCACCGATCGCTCCACAGCTCGACGTGCATCACCGACCGCGAAGGTGTGCGGCCGGATCAACCGCTCCCGAGGAACGCGAGCACCGCCAGCACCCTGCGGTTGGTGTCGTCGTGCGGCGGGAGGTCGAGCTTGGTGAGGATGTTGCCGACGTGCTTGCCCACCGCGGGCTCGGAGACGACGAGCCTCCTGGCGATGGCGGCGTTGGAGTGGCCTTCGGCGACGAGGGCGAGCACCTCACGTTCCTTGGCGGACAGCCGGGACTGCGGGTCGTGGTGGCGGCGCAGGAGCCGCCGCACCACCTCGGGGTCGACCACGGCACCGCCGTCGACGACCTGGCGCAGCGCGGTGACGAACGTGGTGCTCGACCTCGACGACACCGGCGCGTGGCGGGTCGGCAGCACGTCCGCCGCCATCGACGTGCGCGTCCTCGGCGGCGACCGGGAGGGGGTGCAGGTGGACCGCACGATGGAGTACACCGACGGCGACCGCCCCGAGGAGCGCATCGAGCAGGCGGGCGACACCCTGATGATCACCGCGAGCTGCCCCGACACGCTGGCCGTCGGGACGCCGACGTGCCACGCCACCTACGAGATCCGGGTGCCGTACGGCACGTCGGTGCGGCGGCGAACGACAACGGCTCCCTGACCGCGCAGGACACCCGCGGCGCGGTGGACCTGCGGTCGAACGACGGCGACATCACCGTCACCGTCCCGGCCGGCGACACCGGCTACGCCGTGTCCGCCGAGTCGCACGACGGCGAGGCCACCGTCGACGTTCCGCAGGATCCCGCCGGGGTGCCGATCCGGGTGGCGTCCGACGGCGGCGACGTCACGGTCGGCCGCGGGTGAACCGCTGTCCCGGTCAGCCGGTGTGGATGGAGCCCCCGTGCTCGGCGAGGAAGGCGCGGGTCGCGTCGGCACTGCGCTTCGCCATCCGCCCACCCGCCTGGATCCAGGCCGGCATGAAGGCGAGCAGGCAGGCCTGCACGACGTAGAAGAAGGAGAGGACGGCCGTCGTCGTCATGGGGGGCGTGACGGCGACGGCGAGGCTGAGGGCGGCGCCGAGCCAGAACAGCCAGCGCAGCCCGTTCATCATGCGTGCGGTGGTGGCGGAGACGCTCTCACCGCGGCGGACGGCGAACGCGGCCAGCCGCGGATCGCGCACCGGCAGGCCCCGCGTGTTCGCCCAGTGAACCGTCCACCGATCACGCGGGCGCAGCGTCCGTGCCGTCTGCTGCCCGCTTGTCCAACCACCCTCGCCCAGGGCCCGTTTGCCGCCCCACACCCGCACGGCCAGGCCGATCGGCACCGCGATGACGACGGCGAGCAGGACCCCCACGATCATGAGCGGGATCGGGTTCATGATGAGCCTCCGTGGTTGGAGATGTCCGTGACACTCCGAGAGACTCACGCCACCCGGTCCTGGTTGGGGTCGGGGACGAATTCGGCTGAACCTCAGCCGGTGTGGATGGGGCCCTCGCGCTCGGCGAGCCGCGAACCCTCGCCACCCCAGTGCAGCGCGATCATCTCGGCGGCGATCGAGACGGCCGTCTCCTCCGGGGTGCGGGCACCGAGGTCGAGGCCGATCGGGGAGGACATCCGCGCGATCTCCGCCTCCGTGACCCCGACCTCGCGCAACCGCTCGATCCGGTCGTCATGGGTGCGGCGCGAGCCCATCGCCCCGATGTAGCCCACCTGGGGCAGCCGCAGCGCGACCTCCAGCAGCGGGACGTCGAACTTCGGGTCGTGGGTGAGCACGCACAGGGCGGTGCGCCGGTCGATCCGGCCCGCCTCGGCCTCGGCCGCGAGGTACCGGTGCGGCCACTCGACGACCACCTCGTTGGCGCCGGGGAAGCGGGTCGCCGTGGCGAAGACCGGGCGGGCGTCGCACACGGTGACCCGGAACCCGAGGAAGCTGCCGATCTTGGCCACGGCGGCGGCGAAGTCGATGGCGCCGAACACGATCATCCGGGGTGGCGGCGCGAACGACTCGACGAACACGTCGAGCCCCTCGCCTCGGCGCTGGCCGTCGACCCCGTAGTGCAGCATCGCGTTGCGGCCCGCGTCGAGCAGGCCACGGGCGTCGTCGCGCACGGCGTCGTCGAGGCGGCTGGAGCCGGTGCCGCCGTCGACGCGGTCCGGCCAGATCACCAGCCGCTTCCCGAGGCGCTCGACGGGCCCGGCGACGACGGTGGCGACCGCCACCGGCGAACCGGAGCGGATCGCGTCCGTCACGGTGCCGAGCTGCTCGTAGGTGGCCTGGTCGACCTTCTCGACGAAGATGTCGATGATGCCGCCGCAGGTGAGGCCCACGGCGAACGCGTCGTCGTCGGACACGCCGTAGCGCTGGAACACCGGCCGGTCGGCGGCGAGCACCTGCTGCCCGAGCTCGTACACCGCTCCCTCGACGCACCCGCCGGACACGCTCCCGACGGCCTCGCCGCCCGGTCCGACGAGCATCGACGCGCCGGGCTGGCGCGGCGCGGAGCTGTAGGTTCCGACCACCGTGGCGAGGGCGGCGGTCTGCCCGTTCTTCCACCAGCCCTCGAGCTGATCGACAACATCACGCATCGCGCACCACCTCGAGCAGTCGTTCCAGCGTGGCCAGGCTGTGGCCGGCCAACAGGTCGTCCAAGAACGGGAGGGCCGCGACTATTCCACCCTGCACGGGCGCGTAGCCGTCCTTGCCGACGTGCGGGTTCACCCAGACCACGCGGTGGGCCAGTCGGCGCAGCCGGCTCATCTGTTCGCGCAGCACGTCGGTCTCGCCGCGCTCCCAGCCGTCCGAGAACACGACGATCACGGCCTGCCTGGCGGCGCCGCGTTGTCCCCACCGGTCGACGAACGCGCGCAGCACCTCGCCCAGCCGGGTGCCACCCGACCAGTCCGGGATCGCCTTGGCCGCGGCCGTGAGCGCGCGCTCCGGGTCGCGCATCCGCAGCTCGCGGGTGACGCGGGTGAGGCGGGTGCCGAGGGTGAACGCCTCCACCGCTCCCGGCGACCGGCGGACCACGACGTGCGCGAACCGCAGGAGGGCGTCGGCGTACGGCTCCATCGAACCGGAGACGTCGACCAGCAGCACCACCCGGCGAGGCCGCCGGGACCGGTCACGCCTGAGCAGCTCGCGCAGCTCACCGTGGTTGCGCAGGGCCGCCCGCAACGTTCGCCCGGGGTCGGTGCCACCGTGTGTGGACGGGCGCAGCCGCCGGGACACCCGGGTGGGCAGCTCGGGGCGCAGCAGGGCCATCAGCCGGCGCAGGTGTTCCCGCTCGACCGGGGTGAGCTCGCCGAGGTCGCGGTGGCGCAGGATCTCGGTGCCGCTCGCCCGCGCGTGGATCTGCGGGGAGTCCGAGTCGTCGTCCTCACCGCCCTCCGCATCCGCCGGGGTGAGCGCGGCGAGCCGCGGTGGCGGTGGCGGCCGCTCGTCGCGCACCTGGGTGCCGCCACCCTGGCCCGGCTCGAACCACCCGGCGAACGCCTGGTCGTAGCGCGGCAGGTCGTCGGGGTCGGAGCAGAGCGTGAGCCGGCCGGCCCAGTAGGTCTGCGTGCGGTCGGTGACGTCGAGCGCGTCGAGCGCCGAGAGGAAGGCCGCCACCCGGTCGGTGGTGATGGCGAGCCCCGCGTTGCGGAGCACGACCGTGAACCCCACGAGCCCGGGGATCGGGTCCGTGGTCGGCGGCGTGAGCGTCGGTCCCATCCGGCGTCAGGAGGCGAGGAGGGTGTCCAGCTGGGCGCGGATCCGATCGGCGTCCTCGCGGTACTTGAGGACGGCACCCAGCGTGGCGGCCGCGGCGCCGACGTCGAGGTGCCGCGCGCCGACCAGCTGCAACGCCCGGGCCCAGTCGATCGTCTCGGCGACGCCGGGCGGCTTGAGCAGGTCCGACTGCCGCAGCTTCCGCACCGCCCCCGCGACCTGGGCGGCGAGCCGCTCGGGGATGCCGGGCAGCCGCGAGTGCAGGATCTCGATCTCCCGCTGCAGGTCCGGGTGGTCCAGCCAGAGGTAGAGGCAGCGCCGCTTGAGCGCGTCGTGGACCTCACGGGTGCGGTTGGAGGTCAGGACCACGACCGGCGGCTCCTTCGCCCTGATCTCGCCGATCTCCGGGATCGAGACGGCGTGCTCGGTGAGGACCTCGAGGAGGAACGCCTCGAACTCGTCGTCGGCGCGGTCGACCTCGTCGATCAGCAGCACGCTCGGGCTCGTCTGCAGAGCGCGCAGGATGGGGCGGGCGAGCAGGAAGCGGGGGTCGTAGAGCGAGGCTTCGACCGCGACGGCGTCGAGGGTCTCCCCGGTGGCGGACGCCGCCGCCTCCAGGGCACGCAGGTGCAGCAGTTGCCGGGGGAAGTCCCAGTCGTAGAGCGCCTGGGAGGCGTCGATGCCGTCGTGGCACTGCAGCCGGATCAGCTCGGCACCCAGCACCTGGGCGAGCGCCTGCGCCAGCGCCGTCTTGCCGGTGCCCGGTTCGCCCTCGCAGAACAGGGGACGGTTCATCTCCATCGCGAGGTAGGCGGCGGTGGTGAGTCCGTCGTCGGCGAGGTAGCCGGTGGAGCGGAGGGCCGCCGCCAGCTCCGCGGGCGACCCCGCGGCATTCGAGGGGCGTTCTGTCACGGTTCCAGCATGACGGACCGGAAGCCGGCCAGCCACTACTGGTGAGCCCCGTCATGTACGTCGAGCGACGGACCTATCACTGTGCGTTATCTTCAGAACGCGTCACAATCGGTAATACTTCCGGTTTGAAGATATTACTTTCCTCGTGATCAGAATGTGATCACGAGACTCCTGACCTGGGCGTATCCGCTTACCTCCAAGTCAATCGCGTCGTTAACGTGACGTTGCTCACGTCAGCCTAGTTTGACGATTCGCCCGATACGACTCGTAGCGTCAACGTCCGGTCGCGCCAGAAGGTTCGACCGAAATGCATCCGGAACCGTCGCACCATCCCCAGTCCCGCGGTTCCGGTCCGTCGAGCAGAAGACGGGACTGGGTCGAGTGCGGCATTCATGGCGGTCCTTACCCCCGGGCCATTCATGATCGCCTGAACGTGTTCGCCCGGCCCTTCACGGCCCGCTGACGAGCACGTTCGCCTCGCCGGTGCGATCAGGAGACACCGAAATGACTTCACGACCGGATTCCCACCTGGGCCGAAAGCTGGTGCGCCTGGCTATCGTCGGTGCAGTTGCGGTCGGCGCCCCCTTCGCCGTCGCCGGGACCGCTGACGCGGCCTCGACCTCGACCTGGGACAAGCTCGCCAAGTGCGAGAGCGGCGGTAACTGGAAGACCAACACGGGTAACGGCTACTACGGTGGCCTGCAGTTCAGCCCGCGCACCTGGCGCGCCCACGGCGGCAAGGGCATGCCCCACCAGGCCAGCAAGGCGCAGCAGATCAAGGTCGCGGAGCGCATCCAGGCGAACCAGGGCTGGAAGGCCTGGCCGTCCTGCTCGAAGAAGCTGGGCCTCGGCCGCGACTGATCACGTCCCGGTGCCGATCAGGCGGAGCCGACCCACTCGTCGGAGCCGTCGGCGAACAGCTGGTGCTTCCAGACGGGCAGCAACCGCTTGACCTCGTCCACCAGCTCGGCACAGGCCGCGAAGGCCTCCTTCCGGTGATCGGCGGCGACGGCGCAGGCCAGCGCCACGTCGCCGATCCCGAGCGGGCCGATCCGGTGGCTCACCGCGATCGCCCGCACCCCGGTGGCCCTGGCCGCGACGTCCGCCGCGACCTCGGCCACGATCTTCTCCGCGGTCGGGTGGGCGCTGTACTCGAGACCGCGCACGGCTCGACCGCCATCGTGGTCTCGAACGACCCCCGCGAACGTGACCACCGCGCCCGCGGCGGCGTGGTCCACGAGCGCGGCGTGCTCCGCGACGTCGAGTGGAGTCTTGCCGACCTCGGCGCGCAGCACGGCGGCACCGGTTCCCGTTCCGATCATCGGTGGTCCCCTCCTCGCAGCTGGTCGACGGCGTGATCGAGGACGTCGGCCAGCACGGCCAGACCGTCTCGAACTCCACCTGTCGATCCGGGCAGGTTCACGACCAGTGTGCGCCCGGCGACGCCGCTCAGGCCGCGCGACAGCACCGCCGTCGGCACGGTCGGCGCACCCGCGGCACGGATCGCGTCGGCCAGGCCGGGCACCTCGTAGTCGAGCACGCCCCGGGTGACCTCGGGGGTGGCATCGGTCGGCGAGATGCCGGTGCCGCCGGTCGTGATCGCGACGTCGACGCCGTCGGCGACCGCCGCCCGCAGCGCCGCACCCACCGGCTCGCCGTCCGGCACGACCGTGGGGTCGGGCGTGGTGTACCCGCGATCGCGCAGCCAACCCACGATGATGGGTCCGCCGCGGTCGGCGTAGACACCCGCCGCGGCGCGGTTCGAGGCCGTGACCACCCTGGCCCGACGCTCGCTCATGAACGGTCCTCGGGGCGCGTCCAGGTACCGGACTTGCCGCCCTCCTTGCGCTCCACGCGCACCTCCTCGAGCACGGCGGCCGGGTCGACGGCCTTCACCATGTCGTGCAGCGTGAGCCCGGCGACCGCGACCGCGGTGAGCGCCTCCATCTCCACGCCCGTGCGATCGGTGGTGCGCACCGTGGCTCGGATCCGGATCTCGTCACCCTCGGCGTCGAGATCGACCACGACGCCGCTCAGCGCGATCGGGTGGCACAGCGGAACGAGGTCGGGCGTGCGCTTGGCGCCCATGATCCCGGCGATCCGGGCCGTGGCGAGCGCATCGCCCTTGGGCAGCCCGTCCCGGTGCAACAGGTCCACCACCTCGGCGGTGGTGCGCAATCGTCCAGTGGCCACCGCGGTGCGCGCGGTGGCGTCCTTGCCGGTGACGTCGACCATGCGGGCCGCGCCGGCGTCGTCGACGTGGGTCAGCTCCACGGGGAAACCCTACGACCTCGGCGTACGGGGTTCCGCGACGCGTTCGAAACGTGATCTGAGTCACTACTTAGCAACCTGAAAGTAATCTTGATCGTTGGGTCCGACGTCGCACTGAGCTGCGCGAATCGGGCACCGAGAAGCCGCGCGCACGCGGCGCCGGGGGTTGCGCCCCGAGCGGCAGGGGTTCCCGATCGACCGATCCGGCCGTAGCGTCCCTCCTCGGTCCGACCGGGTGCCCCAGATCCGGAAGGACCCCGGGAATCGCAGCGCTCCCCTGTCCGGCGTTCCCGGCCCCCGCCCCCTCACGAAGTGCGGGACAGGAACGGACCGCGGCCCGACCGGGCCGCACCGCCAGCTCCCCGGCGGTCGTCGTCCGGATGCGCAGCGCGCGGAGTTGCCCCCATGGCCCGCTATCGCGGCCGTCACCGTGCCCCGAGCAGGACCGGTCGGACCATTGCCCGTACCGCCGTCGCGGGTGCCGTGGCAGGCGCCCCACTGCTCATCGCGGTCCCCGCCAACGCCGCCCCCGACTCGGCGTGGGACAAGCTCGCCAAGTGCGAGAGCGGAGGCCGGTGGGACATCAACACCGGCAACGGCTTCCACGGTGGCCTGCAGTTCACGCCGACGACGTGGTCCGGCTTCGGCGGCAAGGAGTTCGCCTCCGTGGCCTACAAGGCCAGCCGTGCGGAGCAGATCGTCGTCGCCGAGCGGGTGCTCGCCAAGCAGGGCTGGAACGCCTGGCCGGTCTGCTCGCGCAAGACGGGCGTCCGCGGCGAGTCCTCCACCCAGCGTGACGCCCCGGAACGCAAGTCGGGCAGCTCCGGCGACCAGGTGCGCCTGGCCGCGCAGGAGACCAGCACGAGCGGCGACTACGTGGTGAAGGGCGGCGACACGCTCGGCCGGATCGCCTCCGCCAACAACATCTCCGGCGGCTGGAAGGCTCTGGTCGAGAAGAACCCGGCGCTGAAGAGCAACCCGGACTCCCTCAAGGTGGGCCAGCGCCTCACTCTCTGACCCCGTCCCGCGGTACGAACGGCACTTTCGCACGCTAGATGCGTACGAGAGTGCCGTTCGTGCGACTAGGGGTGGTGGAAGCGCGCCAGCTGCTCCGGGGTGTCCACGTCGTCCGGTACAGCCAGGTCGCCGCATTCGACCAGCTCCAGGTCGGGGTGGCCCGACAGGTAGGCGCGTGCGCCGGCGTCGCCGGCGGCCGCCGCGCGCACACCGGGCCAGTGAGCCCGCCCGAGCAGAACCGGATGGGCCGGGTGGGCGTCGTACGCCGCCCGGGCGAGGACATGGGGGGACGCCAGCGCCGCGAGGCGGGCGACTGCCGCGGCGGTGACCCCCGGCAGATCCACCAGGTGCACGAGCGCGGCGTCCGGAACCGGATCCAGCCCGTCGAGCGCGGCCAACCCGGCGCGTAGCGACGCGCCCATGCCCTCGTTCCAGTCGTCGGCCACGACGGCCCGCACGCCGGCCGGCAGCAGCGGCTCGACCTCCTCCGCCGCCGCACCGACGACGACCACGAGCGGCGCGCAGCCGCCGTCGGCGAGCACCCGGACGGCCCGCCGCACCAACGGCTCGCCGTCGAACCGCACGAGCGCCTTGGGCCGGCCCATCCGCCTGCCGGCGCCGGCCGCGAGCAGCAGTCCCGCGGGGGCTATCGGTTGATCTCCGTGGTGGGGTGGACGTAAGGCACCTCGTCGACCGGGAACTCCACGTCCCCGAACGGGGAGAGCGAGCCCTGTACCGGGCTCGCGAGCTCGGTGACGGGGTGCTCGCCGTCGGGAAGGTCCGGCCACGTCGGGTCGATCCGGCGGGAGCGCTCGGCCACGATGTCCTCCTCGTTCTCGGTGGTCACCAGCAGTATCCCGCACGGGCCGGCGCGACGTCGCGGGCTACCGTGGAAGCGATGCCGACTCCGTCAGTGTCCCGCCCGGCGGGACTCGGAACGTCCCTCGACCGCCCAGCCGCCCGCTGGCTGCGTCGTCGGGGCGCCCGGGTACGCCCGGTACGAGGGTGTCCCTCCGCCTTGCCAGCGGACGGCCGGATCCGCCGATGAACGCACCAGTTCCGCCGGGCGGGACACTCATCGACTGGCTCCGCGCCCAGGACGACGAGATGCTCGCCACGCTGCTGCGGCTGCGCCCCGACCTGGGCGTGCCGCCGCCGGCGGATCTCGTCGTGCTGGCCACCCGGGCGGGCGTCCGCGCCTCCGTGCACCGTGCCTGCGACGACCTCGACAGCGTCACGCTCGCCGTGCTGGAGGCCGCCGTCGTCGCCGACGCCGACACCGCACCCGTCGCCGTCACCGAGCTGGCCCGGCTCCTCGGACCGGACCTGCCGGCCGGCACCCTCGACACGACGCTTCGGGCCCTGCGGGACCGAGCCCTGCTCTGGGGCGCCGACGACGCGCTCTCGCTCGTACCGGCCGCCCGCGACGTGGTGCCTCGGCACCCCGGCGGGCTCGGCCGACCGGCCACCGGCCCGGCCGGCTCGTCCGCGCTGCCGGAACTGCTCGCCGCCGCCACGCCCGAGGAGCGCCGCGTCCTCGAGGCCCTGGCCGCGGGTCCGCCGATCGGGCGCAGCCGCTCCGGGGCCGATCCGGACAGCCCCGTCGGGCGCCTGCTCGCCCGCGGGCTCCTGCTGCGCGTCGACTCCGAGACCGTCGAGCTGCCCCGCCAGGTCGGCCTCGCGCTGCGCGGCGACCGGCCGATGGGCAACGTCCCGGTCGCGCCGCCGGACGTCGGGGCGGTGGACCGCGGCTCGGGGGCCGTCGACCGGACGGCCGGTGGCGCCGCGCTCGAGGTGCTGCGCCGCCTCGACCTGCTCATCGCGTTCTGGGCCCACACCCCGCCGCCGGTGCTGCGTTCCGGCGGCCTCGGCGTCCGCGAGCTGCGCCGGGCGGCGCGGGAGATGGACACCGACGAGGCCACCGGCGCCCTGCTCGTCGAGCTCGCCCTCGCCGCCGACCTCGTGGCCGAGAGCGACGGCGTGGTGCCGGACTGGGTGCCCACCACCACCGCGGACGTGTGGGCGGCCGGCGGACCGGAGATCCGCTGGACCACGATCGCGCGCGCATGGCTCGACCTGCCCCGCCTGCCCGGCCTCATCGGCCGCAAGGACGACGCCGGCCGCCCGATCTCCGCGCTCTCCGACGGCGTCCGCCGCCCCCTCGCGCCGCGGGACCGGCGACGGGTGCTGGCCGGTCTCGCGGAGCTGCCGGCCGGCACCGCCCCCGCGTCGGCCGCGACTCTCGCCGACCTCCTCGCCTGGCGCGCCCCGCGACGCGGCGGGCGGCTGCGCGACGAGCTCGTCACCTGGGTGCTCGCGGAGGCCACCGTGCTGGGCGTGGTGGCCCTCGACGCCCTCACCGGGCCGGGGCACGCGCTGCTCACGGACCCGGACCGGATCGTGGCCGCCCTCCGCGTCACGCTGCCGGAGCCGGTCGACCACGTGCTCCTGCAGGCCGACCTCACCGCGGTGGCTCCGGGCCCGCTGGAGACCGCGCTGGCCCGCGAGCTGGACCTGGTGGCCGACGTCGAGTCCGCAGGCGGGGCCACCGTGTACCGCTTCACCGAGGCCACGGTCCGCCGGGCGCTCGACGCCGGGCGCTCGGCCACCGACCTGCACGAGCTCTTCGCGAAGCGCTCGGCCACCCCCGTCCCGCAGGGGCTCACCTATCTCGTCGACGACGTGGCGCGCCGGCACGGGCAGCTGCGCGGCGGCGTCGCGGCCTCGTTCCTGCGCTCCGACGACGAGGTGCTCGTCGCCGAGGTGCTCGCCCACCCCGGCACCGCCGCGCTCGAGTTGCGGCGCATCGCCCCCACCGTGCTCGTCTCCCCGCTGCCGCTCGTCGAGGTGCTGAACGGGCTGCGGACGGCGGGCTTCACCCCGGCCGCGGAGGACACCGGCGGGGCCGTGCTCGACCTGTCCGACCGCGGCCGCCGCACGTCCCCCCGCCGCCGCAACGCCACCCGCAGCGGCCCTCCCGAGCAGGACGCCGCGCAGCTCGCCGCGCTCGTGTCACGCATGCGCGCGGGCGACGCGATGGCCGGGGTCCGGCGCGGGGCGGCCGCCCCGGTCACGGCGAACGGTTCCACGCTCGACATGCTCCGCTCGGCCGCCGCGGCCAACCGCAGCGTCTGGATCGGGTTCGTGGACGCCCACGGCGTGGCGGGTGAGCGCGTGCTGGCGCCGCGCTCCGTGGGCGGTGGCGTCGTGGAGGGCCAGGACACCGTCAACGGCGACGTGCATCGCGTGCCGCTACACCGGATCACCAGCATCGCGCTGGTGGAGGACGCCTGAGCCGCGCACCGCGGCCGCGAGCACCAGGCAACCGGCCGCAACGAGGACGCCGTGCGCGATCCGCAGTGCCGGCGGCCCGAAGAACTGCGGGAGGTACAGCGCGAAGCCGACCGCGAACGTGACGCCTGCCCAGCCCGGGAGCACGCCCGACCGCGCCACCGCCACGGCCGCCAGCACCCCTGCGACGGCGAAGAGCACCAGGCCCGCCGCGAAGATGGTGGCGGGCCAGACTCCCATCCGGAACGCCTCGACCACCTCGAGCAGGCTGGTGTCACCGGTCTGGAGGATGCGCTCGCCGATGACGGGCAGCGCGAACGCCTCCGCCCCGTAGTAGGGGAGCACGAGCGCGGCGCCGACGGCCCAGAGCAGCGCGGCGACCCGCGCCGGCCGTGCGCCGCCGGTACGCACCAGCGCGTCGCGGAGGCCGAGGAGGCCGAAGGCGACGAGGACGAACGCGGCGACGGCCGAGAGGTGGGCCGGGATCCAGGCGGGCGAGGTGAACGCGGCAGGCGCCCCCTCCGGGGTTGTGTCGGACCACGGACGCAGTGCCGGGTAGAGCACCAGCAGAGCCCCCGCGACGGCGAAGGACCATGCGGCCCGTGCGGTCGCGGGCCGGCGGTCGACGGTTGCGGGGACGGTCATGCGAATTCCTCCGACGCAAAGGAGAGCGACGCTCTCGAATGAGAGCAGTGTGGCCCATCCAGTGTCGCCGGTCAAGAGCAGTGCTCTCGATTACGAGAGCCGATCTAACTCAACGCGCCCCGGCGGTCATGCGGTGGTGCATGGCGTGCTCCACCAACGCGATCAGGGTCTGCTTGGTGGACTGCCGGTTGCGCGCGTCGCAGCTGATGATCGGGATGTTCGGGTCGATCGACATCGCCTCGCGCACGTCCTCGATGCGGTGCTGCAGCAGCCCGTCGAAGCAGTTCAGCCCGACGATGTACGGCAGCCCGCGGTCCTCGAAGAAGTCGATCGCCGCGAACGAGTCGGCGAGCCGGCGGGTGTCCACCAGCACGACCGCACCGATCGCCCCGCGCACCAGGTCGTCCCACATGAACCAGAAGCGGTGCTGCCCGGGGGTGCCGAACAGGTACAGGATCAGGTCGGCGTCGAGCGACACCCGGCCGAAGTCCATCGCCACCGTGGTGGTCTGCTTGTTCGGCGTGGCAGCGAGGTCGTCCACGCCCGCGCTGGCCTCGGTCATCACGGCCTCGGTGGTGAGCGGCATGATCTCGGACACCGACCCGACGAACGTCGTCTTGCCGACACCGAAGCCGCCGGCCACCACGATCTTGGCGGAGATCGTGGCCGCGGTGGCGACCGCCGGAGGCCGGCCGGGGTAACTAGAGCCGACGGAGTCCACTCAACACCCTTTCCATCAATGCGAGATCCGGCTCCTTGCCGGTACTGCTCGCTGTCTGGTGCACGGTCACCAGGTTGAGCCCCACCATGTCACCCAGCACCACTCGGGCCACCCCGAGCGGGATCGACAGGAGGGCCGCCACCTCGGCGACCGATCGTGTCTGCTCGCAGAGCTCGGCGACGGCCCGGTGCTCCACCTGCAGCAGACCCATCTGGTCCTTGGCGCGTTGGCTCGTGGAGACGAGCGCCTCGATGGCCAGGTCGAGGCCCGACTTCGTGCGTCCACGGGTCCACGCGTACGGCCGCACGGCCGAAGCGCCGGACTCCACCCCGCCCTGGTCCGCCGGTACGCCGCGCAGGTCGAGCGGCGAGGTGGGTGCCGGAGGACCCGGCGGCGCCTGCGGCGCCGGTGCGGGCGGAGGCGCCGGCATCGGTGCAGGGGCGTCGACGCTCTCGGGCGGACCCTCGGCCTCGGCTCCCCGCCTGCGCCCCCACCGCCGGCGACGCGACGAACGACCGGCGTCGAAGCTGAAGCCGTTCATGACGTCGGCGAAAGTCGGCTCGGCGGCCTGCCGGCGCTCGTCGTCGGGACCGGAGCTCATCGCACGGCCTCGCTTCGCTCGGCCGGCGCTTCGCGCGGGCGCTGTGTCGATGATTCGCTCGCAAGCTCGCTCATCGCACGGCCTCGCTTCGCTCGGCCGGCGCTTCGCGCGGGCGCTGTGTCGATGATTCGCTCGCAAGCTCGCTCATCGCATGGCCTCGCTTCGCTCGGCCATCGCCTCGCGCAGGCGCAGTGACGTTGGTTCGTTCGCAAGCTCGCTCACGGAGACATTCACCTGCTTCCTGCCGATCGGTGGCTGCGGTAAGTGGTGGTCAGGCAGTGACCGTTCAGCGGCCGAACGTACCCTGCAGTTCGGCGCGCAACTCGGGCGTGAGCAGCTGGCCGACCCGGTCGACCAGCAGCGTCATCTCGTATCCGATCAGGCCGATGTCACAGCTCGGTGACGCCAGCACCGCGAGGCAGGAACCGTCGCTGATCGACATCAGGAGCACGATGCCGCGGTCCATCTCGACCACCGTCTGGACCACACCGCCGGCGTCGAAGCACCGCGCCGCACCCTGGGTGAGGCTGACCAGACCCGACGCGACCGCGGCGAGCTGGTCGGCCCGGTCGCGCGGGAGCCGGTCCGATGCGGTGAGCAGCAGGCCGTCTGCGGACACGACGATGGCGTGGGCCACGCCGGGCACCCGCTCCGCGAAGTTCGTGACCAGCCATCCGAACCGGCTCGGCTGGACCTGTGGCGCCGTCATGAGGACTCCTCGTCGTGATTACCACCCGCGTTGGCGGGATCCGTACCACCATTGTGCTGCTGAGGGCTGTGAACCCTGCTCTCGCGGCCCTGGCGAACGCCCTGCTGATAGCTCGCGAGCCTGCCGCGGATGCTCTCCGCGCTTCGCGTGGAACCAGTCGGCGCTGCCAGTACGGACGATCCTGCACTGCCGGGAACCAGCCGCGCACGTGGACGGCGCTTGGGCAGCCCGGCCGCCGTGAGCTCGTCCTGACGCTCCTCGACCGCGCTCGCGGCACGCCAACCCTCGTCCGCCATGCTCGCGAATTCCTGCTCGACCGGCGCGGGCTCCGGCTCCGGCTGCGGCGTGGGCGGCTGCGGCGTGGGCCGCGGCGCCGGCGTGATCGGGATCTCCGCGGTGGGCGGCGATGCCGGGACCGGGCTGGGCCGCGGGGACGGCGCAGGCCGGGGCGTCGGCTTGGGCTGCGGGGTGGGCTGCCGAGCCGCGGCCGGTGGGGCCGCCGGTGGTGCGCCCGGGCCCGCGTCGGGCTTGGAGGCGCCGTTCCGCTGCCCCGTCTCGTAGTCGACCGGGATCTGCCGGTTCGAACGGAACCAGGCCGACGCGATCTCCTCGAAGATCGGTGTGGTCTCACCGAGGTCGAACCCGCTGGCCGGACGGCTACCGATCCCACGACCGGCGGTGGGTTCGGAGATCACCGGCACGTTCGGCGCGAACAGCGTGTCGGCATCGGACGGTGGCTCCGGCCGGCGTTCCGGCTGGGCCTGCTCGGCGGCCGGCGCGGCGCCCGCGAGCGGGAACGGCCGCGGGGAGGGACGCGGGGTGGGACGCGGAGCCGGCTCCTGGGCCGCGGGCTGCGCGGTGTCCGGCTCCTGTGGTGCCGGATCCGGCACGGACGGCTGCGGCGCCTGCCGGGCCTCCGGCTCGGGTGCCGCCGCCTGCTGCGGCTCGGCCGGCTGGGCGTCGGGCTGCCGCGGCGCCTCCGCGGGCGTGCGCCGCACCGCGGGCATCGGCATCGTGGGCGGCGACACCGCGGTGGCCGCGTCGGCGATGCTCTGCTCGGGACCCGGCGGCTGCTCCGTCTGCTCCGGCTCCTGCTGCGCCGGCTCGACCCGGTCGGCGGGCCGCTGCCTCGGCTGGGACTCCTCCCAGAGCGAGGGGCCCGGCTCGGCGGCCGGCTGCGGGGTCTGCTCCGCCTTCGGCGGCATCCCGAGCCGGCCCGGCGTGCGCCGTGGCAGGCCGGACGCGGTGTTCGGCGGACCGGCGGGCGTGACCCGGCCGTTGTTGGACGGCGGCGCGGCCTGCGCGTCGCCCTCGCCGCCGGGACCCTGCGGGTCCGTGCCCTGCTGGTCCGTGCCCTGCTGGTCCGGGCCACCGGCGAAGCCGACGGCATGACCGTTGCGGGCTTCGCCGGCGGCCTCGTCGGCTCGCGCGGCCGCAGCGCGTGCCGCGGCCTCCTGGTCGCGACGGGCTTGCGCGGCGACCTCGCGGGCCTGCTCCTCCGCGGGGTCGGCACCGCCCTGCTCGGGACCGTCGCCACCCTCCTCAGGGGGCCCGGGCGGGCCACCCGGCCGGAGGCTGGAGCCCGGTCGCCTGCTGGGCAGGGCGGGCGGTGGCGGGCCTGCCGGACCAGCGGGCGGGGTGAACAGCTGCCCGTCGCCGCCCAACGGCGAATCGAAGACGTTGGTGGGGTTGGCGGTGCCGTCGTTCCCGGCGATCAGCGCAGAGAGACCACCGCTCCGCGCAGCACCGTTGACACCGCGCTGCGGCGGCACCGTGGGACGACCGGCGCCCGTGACGAGCGGGAGGCTCGCGGTGCGGCTCACCTCGACCGGCTCGATGGACGGGATGAGGTGCGCCGGAACGGTGACGGAGGCGGTGAGACCCGCCCCGTGGCCGCCCGCCGAGGAGGTCAGGCGGACGTTGATGCCGTGCCGGGCCGCGAGGCGACCGACCACGAACAGACCCATCCGCCGCGACGCCGACACGTCGACCGACGACGGCCCGCCCAGGCGGGTGTTGGCGTCGGCCAGCTCGTGCTCGGCCATGCCGACGCCGCGGTCGGCGATCTCGACCACGACCGACCCGTCGCCGGCCCGGGCGGTGCTCATGACCACCTGGGAGTCGGGCGGGGAGAAGTTGGTGGCGTTGTCCAGCAGCTCGGCGAGCAGGTGCACGACGTCGGAGGCCGCACGCCCGGCGACCGTGGCCGTGGGCGGGGTCTGCACGACGATCCGCTGGTAGGACTCGACCTCCGAGACCGCGGCCCGCAGCACGTCGACCATCGGCACCGGCGCGATGTTGCGCTTGGCCAGGTCGGTGCCCGCGAGGACCAGCAGGTTCTCGCTGTTGCGCCGCATACGGGTGGCGAGGTGGTCGAGCTGGAAGAGGTTGGCCAGCTGGTCGGCGTCCTGCTCGTTGCTCTCCAGCTGCTCGATCAGCTGCAGCTGGCGTTCGACGAGCGCCTGGCTGCGGCGGGACAGGTTGACGAACATCGCGCTGACGCCCGCCTGCAGGGCGGCCTGCTCGGCCGCGAGGCGGACGGCCTGCCCGTGCACCGCGTCGAACGCGCGGGCCACCTGGCCGACCTCGTCGCGGCCGATGAGGGGCACCGGGTCGACCGCGACGTCCGGGGTGTGCCCGGCGCGCATGCGCTCGACCGCGTCGGGGAGGCGCCGGTCGGCCACGTCGAGCGCGGAGGAACGCAGCACGCGCAGCGACCGGATCAGGGCGCGGGCGAGGAGAACGGCCACCGCGATGCCGGCCAGGAGGCCCAGCATCAGGACGACGGCGTTGACGCCTGCGAGGTTGCTCGCCTGCTCCTCCCGGGCCTGGCTGGTGGAGACGAGCTCGTTGCGCAGCAGGTCGGCCGAACGGTCCACGGCTGCACGCGAACCGTTGTAGGCCGTGTCCCACTCGTAGGACGGGATGGCGATCGGCTGGTCCTGCGGGGTGGCGAGGATCGCCGCCTTGAGCCGCTCGCGCCCGGAGTTGGCGGCGTCGTCGAGGAAGTTGCCGAAGCGGATGAGCTGCTGCGGCGTGAGCGACACCTGGTACTCGGCCAACTCCGCCCGGAGGCGATCGTCGGTGGCCACGACGGCGTTGGCGTCGCCGGGCTGCAGCGAGCCTGCGCGGATGCCGGCGCCGAGGATCGTGTGCTGCACGGCGAGCTGCTCCGCCGCGCTCGTGGAGGCGGACAGGGCGTCCGACAGTCCCGAGACCTCCGGCGTGCGGAGCTGGCGCAGCAGGGCGCGGTCGAGGACGTCGAGGCTCGCGACCACCTCGCTGTAGCGGCTGAGGATCTGCGGGGCGCCGATGCCGGGGTTGTCGGTGACGTCGGCGCGCAGGTTCTGCAGCTGGCCGATCTGCCCCTTGGTCTGCGCCACGGCGGCGACGCTCGTGGGCTCGAGCCCCTCGGCGCCCTCCAGCGCGGTGAGCATCTCCTCGGCGTCGGCCTCGCTCTGGTTGAAGCCGATCTCGAGGACGCCGCGGTCACCCGCGCGCCCGCTCGCCACGTAGAGGGTGGCCTCGTCCCGCTCCTGGCGCAGGGCGTCGGCGGCGCCGGCGACCTGCTCCTGTACCTCGAGCAGCTGGGTGCTCTGGCCGAGCTCGGCCGCCGCGCCCGCCTGATCGGAGACACGCAGGACGCCGAGGACCAGAGCCAGCAGGGCGGGAACTATCCCGACCACCACCAGCTTGACCGTCAGCGTCCAGTTACGCGGGTTCAGCCGCTCGGACCAGGATTGCCTGGCCTCGGTGCTGGTCACGTCAACGTCCCCCTGAGGATTGCCGGCGACGATCTGCCGCACTCTGGCACGCACACGCAACCTTTTGCGAGTGCGGGCCGGACGAGCTGCGGCCCCTGGTCGGTGGGTGGCCGGGTTCGGGCTTGATGCCCGGGTGACAAGAGCATCGGGTCGATCCGTCGCGCCTTCTGTCGGGGGCGAACCGGTCGGGTGTCCCGGCCCGCATCGTGCGCGCTCCGATCCGACACGCGCCCTCTGGGGAAGGACGTTGGCCTCCCGGACCCGGTACGATCGCGGTGGCACACGTGCGCTCTCGGACAGAGCCCGGGAAGTATAGCCCGTGCTCAGAGGGCCCCCATCCGCCGAGGTCCGCCATTGCGGATTCGTTCCCCCGAATGGACCTACGAATCACGCTGTGTAGCGTCCCTCATGGCACCATTCGCCTGCAAGGAGTAGATCCGCTCATGACCGACGGGCCGCTCATCGTCCAATCCGACAAGACGCTGCTGCTCGAGGTCGACCACGCCGACGCCCCGGCCGCGCGGGCCGCGATCGCGCCGTTCGCCGAGCTCGAACGCGCGCCGGAACACGTCCACACCTACCGGGTCACCCCGCTGGCGCTCTGGAACGCCCGCGCCGCGGGCCACGACGCCGAGCAGGTGGTCGACGCGCTCGTCCGCTACTCCCGCTACGCCGTGCCGCAGCCGCTGCTCGTCGACGTCGTCGACACCATGGGCCGCTACGGGCGCCTGCGCCTCACCAACTCCCCGGTCGACGGGCTGGTCATGGTCGCGCTCGACCGCGCGGTCCTGGAGGAGGTGCTCCGCCAGAAGAAGATCGCCCCGCTGCTGGGCGCCCGCATCGACGAAGACACCGTGGTCGTGCACCCCTCTGAGCGCGGCCACCTCAAGCAGGCGCTGCTCAAGATCGGCTGGCCCGCCGAGGACCTCGCGGGCTACGTCGACGGGGAGGCCCACGCCATCGCACTGGCCGAGGACGGCTGGTCGCTGCGCAGCTACCAGCGGGAGGCCGTCGAGGGCTTCTGGGCCGGCGGTTCCGGCGTGGTGGTGCTGCCCTGCGGGGCCGGCAAGACGCTCGTGGGCGCGGCCGCGATGGCGCAGGCCCAGGCCACCACGCTCATCCTGGTGACCAACACGGTGGCGGGCCGGCAGTGGAAGCGCGAGCTCGTGGCGCGCACCAGCCTCACGGAGGACGAGATCGGCGAGTACTCCGGCGAGCGCAAGGAGATCCGCCCGGTCACGATCGCGACTTACCAGGTGATGACGCGCAAGAGCAAGGGCGAGTACAAGCACCTCGACCTGTTCGACTCCCGGGACTGGGGCCTGGTCATCTACGACGAGGTCCACCTGCTCCCGGCGCCGGTCTTCCGGATGACGGCCGACCTGCAGTCGCGCCGCCGCCTCGGCCTCACGGCCACGCTCGTGCGCGAGGACGGCCGCGAGGGCGACGTCTTCTCCCTCATCGGCCCGAAGCGCTACGACGCGCCGTGGCGCGACATCGAGCAGCAGGGCTGGATCGCCCCGGCCGAGTGCACCGAGGTGCGGGTCACGCTCACCGACAGCGAGCGGATGGGCTACGCGGTCGCCGAACCCGAGGAGCGCTACCGCGTCGCGTCCACGGCCCACACGAAGCTCGCCGTCGTGAAGGGGGTCCTCGCGCGGCACCCGGGCGAGCCCGCGCTCGTCATCGGGGCTTACCTGGAGCAGCTGGAGGAGCTGGGGGAGGCGCTCGACGCGCCCATCATCCAGGGCTCGACGAAGAACCGCGAGCGGGAGGCGCTGTACGACTCGTTCCGGCGCGGCGAAGTGCCGGTACTCGTGGTGAGCAAGGTGGCCAACTTCTCCATCGACCTGCCGGAGGCGAGCGTCGCCATTCAGGTGTCCGGCACATTCGGGTCGCGGCAGGAGGAGGCACAGCGACTCGGCAGGCTCTTGCGGCCCAAGACCGACGGCCGGCAGGCGCATTTCTACTCCATCGTCTCGCGCGACACCCTCGACACCGACTACGCGGCGCATCGGCAGCGATTCCTCGCGGAGCAGGGTTACGCCTACCGGATCGTCGACGCCGACGATTTGCTCGGACCCGCTGTGCCCGACGTGAGCTGAACGGGCGGACTCCATGTATTTCGGTCACCCGTCCCGGTGTCCTTGCTGTGCAGGAGTCCGAGGCAGGTAGGACACTGGCGGCGCCCGCGACCAGGGAGCGGTCATCAGCACCATCGCTTGGATCATCGTGGTAGCGGCGGCCTGGGTGGTCGTCGCCGCGGTCGTCGGCGTGCTCGTCGGCCGGATGATCCGGGAACGCGACCGCCAGGTGCCCCCGGCCCCCGATCCGCCGACGGCGACCGGCCGGGAGAAGGACGTCCCGAGGCACCGCGTGCCCGGCTGGGGCCGGCAGCGACGCTCGTGACGGCGCCCGGTGCACCCTCTGCATCCGGGGCTGTCGCACGCCCGCGACCTGTGCCATCGTCCGCGGATGGCGTCGAGTGAGGAGGCCGCGGCGCAGCGGGCCCTCGGGCAGGAGCACCTGCTCAACACGCTGCTGGCCGAGCGCGACGGGCTGCTGTCGGTGCTCGACCGGGTGCTGGCGCTGCACGGCACCGCACGGCTGATCCGCGAGGCCGCGGGCGCCGATGCCGGGTTCGTCGCCGAGGTCGATGGTGCGTCCCAAGCGGTCATCAGGTGGCTGGCCGGCAACCGCACGAACTCGTTGCAGGACCTCGCGGTGCCCAGCGGCCAGGGCGTCGGCGGGCGGGTGCTGGCGCTGGGCCGGCCCGTCCGGGTGAGCGACTACGTCACCGCCCGCAGCATCACCCACCAGTTCGACGGGCTGGTGAGCCGCGAGGACATGTCGGCCATGATCGCGGTCCCGGTCCTCGAGGACCGGACCGGCGGCACCCGGACCCTCGCCGTGGCCTACGCCGCCCTGCGCGGGCCCGGCCGGTTCGGCGACGACTCGGTGCGGGCGGTCGAGCGGGTGGCCGCCGACACGGCCCGCGCGTTGCGCCTCGCGGACCGGGCCACCCTCGGCCGGGCCACCGCGGTGGCCGCGGAACGCCAGCGGATGCAGGCTGCGCTGCACGACTCGGTCGGCGCCATGCTGTTCTCGATCGGTGCGCAGGTCCGCGACCTGCGCTCGACGCTGCCGGACAACCCCGTCCTGCGGTCGCGGCTGGGCCGGCTGGAGTCCGACATCTCGGCGGCCTCGCTCGCCCTGCGCGAGGCGCTGCTCGCCCTGTCCGAGTCGAGCCCGGAGCGAGCCCTTCCGATCGAGATCGCCGAGCACTGCCGCAGCTTCGAGGCGCGCACCAGGGTGCCGGCGCGGTTCGTACAGCTCGGGCGGGTACCACCGCTGGACGCCGAGCGCACGACCTTACTGATCAGCGCGGTGCGGGAAGGCCTGCTCAACGTCGAGAAGCACGCCGACGCCGCCGCCGTCGTCGTCAGCCTCGGTGAGGTGGACGGCGGGGTGCAGGTCGCGGTGGCCGACGACGGCGGCGCGCACCGGTCCGACGACGACGAGCCCGGCGACGGCAGCGGGCTGGGCGTCCGGCTGCTCGCGGAGAAGGCCTCCCGGCTCGGCGGCCGGGCCAGCCTCGTGCACGACGAGGACGGCGGCACGACCCTCCGGCTGCTGGTGCCGGGTCCGCCCAGATGACCCCGGCCCGGGTCATGGTGGTGGACGACCACCCGGTCGTCCGCGACGGCGTGGCGCTGCTGCTGCGGAACGAGCCGGCGCTGGTCGTCGTCGGATCGGCGGAGAGCGGGCGGGCGGCGCTCGAACGGGCGGCGGCGTTGCGTCCCGACCTGGTGCTGCTCGACCTGCGACTGCCCGACATGCTCGCGCCCGAGGTGGTGTCCGGGCTGCGCGCCGTGGTGCCGGCCGCGCGGGTGGTCGTCTTCACCGCCCACGGCGACCACCACGGCGTGCAGGCCGCGCTCGACGCGGGCGCGCACGGCGCGCTGCTCAAGGACGCCGCCGTCACCGACCTCGTGGCCGCGCTGCGCCGCGTGCTGCGCGGCGAGCGGGTGCGCGATCCGCGGATGGCGCCGGACGAGGCGCCCGGTCGCTCCGCCCTCGCCCGCAGCGGGCTGACCCGTCGCGAGTACGAGGTGCTGCGCCTCGCCGCACAGGGCCGGACGAACCCGGAGATCGCCGAGACCACCGGCCTGGCGCGCAACACGGTGAAGACCTACCTGCAGTCGGCCCTGCACAAGCTGGGCGCCCGCAACCGCGTGGAGGCCATCGGCAAGGCGAGCGAGGCGGGTCTGCTGTGAGCCCCGCCCCGGTTCCGAGATGAGTTGAGTCAACCCGGCCGTCCCTCCGATGATCGCCGGGTGCGGTTCCAGCGCCGCGAATGGAGGCTGACCCGATCCAGCCGCCGGGCGCCGGCCCGTGATCGGCGGTATCGGTCGTCCATGGTCGTAGCAACGACGATGCGCACCCGATAACAGCAGGCCAGGGCGTCGATCAAGGGCTGATGGTCGCTGTTGAAGATCGATTAACGACCATTTCGCCTTGATCGCCGGACGCCGGCGCGGCCGATTCGGCAACACCCTCCTTGATCGGAAACGCGAGGTGTCGATGTGACCATGAAACGTTGCGGTGGGCGCGCCGTACCCGGCCGGTGACCGGCTGCCCCGCAACCTCGACCCGGTCCCGCGTGCGGTCACCGGTCTTCCCTCGCTCCTGCCCGTGTGTGCGGTGGCCGGGTGGGCACAACTACCGAACCCGGTGGTCGCTCCGGCGGCCGTCCCCGACTAATGGGGTCTGTCTGGCACGCCGGTCTGGACGAGACCGTCCCCGTTGGGTGCCCACTCCACCGGCTGTGGTCCCGATCCGCCCCGCACCCCATGGCTTCCCAGCACTGTGACCGCCCGACCAACAGCCAGGTCCTGATCAGTGGGAACGGGACATCAGCTGCAGGGGTGCAGCTCGTGTCCCGGCTACGCTGATCATGAACGGCCAGGTGATGCCCAAAGGCTCGGGTACGTCACCACAGCCAGTTGCGTGGCACCCGAGGGCGGGTCCCATCGAGAACGGGCGTGCCAGACCGTCGGAGGCTGGTGGCGATCCCGGCCGACTTCCGCGCGGGGCCCGGGCGCGGCGCAGAACCGGCCAGCCGGGAACGGCACGATCCACGACTGTGCGTGGCACATCGCGCACGGTGCGCGATACCTCGATAACGGGGCCGTCAACATCCGGCCACCCCTCTCCACGTGGGGGTGGTTCGCCCGGATCGCCCCCACCACGATGTGGCGGCCGCCATGGGGCGGCGAGAGGCGAAGGGGCCTTGGTGGCGGTACGACGAGGTACGGCACACGCGCGACCGTCGTGGTCGCGATGCTGAGCGTGCGCGGGTTGTCCGTGCGCTACGGGCGCTCGGTGCGAGCGCTGGAGGACGTCGACGTCGAGGTCGGCGAGGGTGTACTCGCGGTGCTGGGTGGCAACGGGGCCGGGAAGTCGACCCTGCTGCGGACCGTTTCCGGCACCGTCCGGATGCACGGGGGCGCCGTCACCGCCGGACAGGTCCTCGTCGACGGCGCCCGCGTCGACCGCATGGACCCGGCCGCCGTGGTGCGCCGCGGGGTCGTCGCGGTGCCGGAGGGCAGGCAGGTCTTCAGCCGGATGACGGTGGAGGAGAACCTGCGGGCCGGTGGCCTCGGCGCCCGGTCGGCGACGGCGCGGGCGGCCGCGCGGGAACGCGTGCACGAGCTCTTCCCCGTGCTCGTGGACCGGGCGCGCCAGCGCGCGGGCCTGCTGTCCGGCGGCGAGCAGCAGATGCTGGCGATCGGCAGGGCCTTGATGTCCGGGCCCCGGCTGCTCCTGCTCGACGAGCCGTCGCTGGGCCTCGCGCCGCAGATGGTCGGGCGGATCGCGGCGATCATCCGCGAGATCCACGGCCAGGGCACCGCGGTCGTGCTCGTGGAGCAGAACGCGACGATGGCCCTGCAGGTGGCCGACCACGCCGTGGCGCTCGAGGTGGGCCGCGTCGCGCTCGCCGGGCCGGCCTCGGAGCTCGCGGCGAGCGACGAGGTGCAGCGGCTCTACCTGGGCGGGCACGCCGAGTCCGCGGAGCAGGCCGCCGCCGAGGCGCGCGCGGCGGAGCGGCAGCTGAGCGGTCGGACGCTGGCGAGGTGGAGCAGTGTCTGATTGCCTCCGCTCCGCTCCGGCGGGCTCGCGGGCCCTGGAGGCGGCGCCATGACGGCCGAGACCGCCCGGGCAGGCGCCGATGCCCGGAACGACAGCGCCGGCGTCCCGGAGCTGCGGGTCGAGGGGGTGGGCCTGCGCTTCGCCGGCGTCAGTGCCCTCGACGACGTGTCGTTCACGGTGCGCCCGGGCACCGTCCACGCGCTCATCGGGCCGAACGGTGCGGGCAAGTCGAGCTGCTTCAACGTGATCTGCGGCGTCTACCGGCCGACGGCGGGACGGGTCCGGCTCGGTGACACCGTCCTGACCGGGATGCGGCCGCACCGGCTCGCCCGGCTCGGCGTCGGCCGCTCGTTCCAGAACATCGCGCTCTCGGAGCATTCGACGGTGCTGGACAACGTCCTGCTGGGACGCCATGTGCTCACCCGCGGCGGATTCCTGTCGGGCGGCCTGCGCTTGCCGTGGGCCGTCCGGCAGGAACGCGTGCACACCCGGCGGGTGGAGGCGATCTGCGAGTTCCTCGGCATCGCCGATCGGCTGCACACGCCCGTGTCGGCCCTCCCGTACGGCGTGGCGAAGCTCGTGGACGTGGCCCGCGCGCTGGCCGTCGAACCACGTGTGCTTTTGCTCGACGAGCCGGCCGCCGGGCTCAACGCGGTGGAGACCGCGGTGATGGCGAGCACGATCCGCGCGCTGCGCGACGCGCTGGGCATCTCGGTGCTCCTGGTCGAGCACGACATGGGGCTGGTCATGGGCATCGCCGACCGGGTCAGCGTGCTCGACTTCGGCCGGCTCATCGCCGACGGCGAGCCGGCGGCCGTGCAGCGCGACCCGGAGGTCGTCCGCGCGTACCTGGGTGCGGCCGACGAGGAGGAGACGCGGTGAGCGAGCTTGCGAGCGAACCAGTGTCACTGCGCCTGTGCGAAGCGCCGGCCGAGCGGTGAGCGAGCTTGCGAGGGAACCAGTGTCACTGCGCCTGCGCGAAGCGCCGGCCGAGCGCAGCGGGGCCGAGCGGTGAGCGAGCTTGCGAGGGAACCAGTGTCACTGCGCCTGCGCGAAGCGCCGGCCGAGCGCAGCGGGGCCGAGCGATGAGCACGTTCGTCCAGCTCCTGGTGAACGGCCTGGGCAAGGGCGCCGTGTACGCGCTCCTCGCGCTCGGCTTCGTGGTCATCTACAAGGCCACCGAAGTGATCAACTTCGCGCACGGGTCGCTCGCGCTGATCGGCGGCTACCTCATCTCGGTCACCGTCGACACGCTCGGCTTCCCGCTCGCCGCGACGCTCGGGGTCCTCGGCGCGGGCCTCGCGGCGCTGCTGATGGAGCGGCTGCTGCTCTCACGCAGCCGGTTCGCGAGCCCGGACAGCCTCGCGCTGCTGACGATCGGCGTGGACGTGGTGGTCGTCGAGGACATCTTCCGACGGCTCGGCACGACCGTGCCCTACCTCGGCGCGCCGTGGGACGCCCGGCCGATCCAGCTCGGCGGCGTCACGCTGTTCAGCACGCACCTGGTGGCCCTGGTCGTCGGGCTGGTGCTGATCACGGCGTTCTTCCTGGCGTTCCGGTTCACGAACTGGGGCATCGCGATGCGAGCGCAGGCGGAGAACCGCGAGGCGGCGGCGCTGATGGGCATCCGCAGCTCCCGGGTGACGGCGAGCGCGTGGCTGGTGGCGGGGGTGCTCGCGGGGGTGGCCGTGATGTTCATCGTCACCCAGGACTTCTCCGGCACCGGCCTCTCGCGCACCACCCACGCGATCGCGTTCGCGGCGTTCCCCGCCGCGATCATCGGCGGGCTCGACTCGACGGCCGGCGCCGTGGTGGGCGGCCTGATCGTGGGCCTGACGCAGGCGCTCACCGAGGTGTACGTGTCCATCCCGTTCGCGAAGGTGGCCGTCTTCCTGGTGATGCTCCTGGTGCTGGTCGTGCGGCCGTCCGGGCTCTTCGGCACGAGGGAGATGAGCCGTGTCTGACGTGCTCACGCCCGGGCGGACGCCCGCGCCGCCCGCCCGCCGGCCGCGGACCGGAACGCTGCTGCGCGGCCTCGCGTGGGTGGCGCTGCTGCTGGCCCTGCTCGCGCTGCCGCTCTACGTCGGGCCGGGCCTGCTCTCCGCGGGCCAGTACGTGATGGTCGGCGCTGTCGGGGCGATCGGGCTCACGCTGGTGATCGGCCAGGCCGGACAGCTCTCCCTGGCGCACGCGTTCTTCCTGCTCGTCGGCGGCACGGCCTACGCGGTGCTGGCAGGCGAGACCGAGCAGGCCGGCAGTGAGCACATCGTGGGGCTCGGCCTGCCCCCGCTGCTCGCGCTCGTCGGAGCGGTGCTGATCTCCGCGCTGGCCGGGTTCGCGTTCGCGCCGGTCGCCGGCCGGCTCAAGGGCATCTACCTGGGCGTCGCCTCGCTGGCACTGGTGTTCCTCGGCTTCTACCTCGGCCAGGCGCTGCCCGCGCTCACCGGCGGGGCGGCGAGCGGGCGCAACCCCGAACCGTTCGCGCTGTTCGGATTCCCGTTCACCAACGAGGGCTACCTCGCGGTGCTGGGCGTACCGTTCCGGCAGCCCGAACGGCTCTGGTACCTGTTCCTGGCGTTCACCGCCATCGCGTTCCTGCTGGCCCGCGGCGCCGTGCGCAGCAGGGTGGGCCGGTCGTGGCGGGCGGTCCGCGACAACGAGGCCGCTGCGGCGGTGATGGGCGTCAACGTGCTGGGGGCCAAGGCCGGGGCGTTCGCGGTGAGCGCCGCCTACGCCGGGCTGGCCGGCGTGATGGTGACGCTCTGGCTGGGGTTGCTCAAGCCGGACGAGAGCGAGTTCGGCACGTACGGCCTCAACACCTCGATCGCCTTCCTCGCGATGGCGATCATCGGTGGGCTCGGCTCGATCCCGGGCGCCGTCGTCGGCGCGCTGGTCGTCTACGGCACCCCGCAGGTGCTCACGCTGTTCGCCGACGAGCTCGGCCTCGGCGACACCCTCGCCGGGCTCTCCCCCACGGTGATCAGCCTCTACGTCTACGGCATCGCCGTGATCCTCGTCGTGCTGTTCGAGCCGGGCGGGCTGGCGGCGATCGGCCGCCGGATCGCCGGGTTCGCGCGGCGCCGTACCGACGCGACCGCGGCAACGGCGCCGCGGCCGGCACCCCCAGGAGAGGACCGATCATGACCCTTCGGCGGACTTGGCGCCGCGCGGGCGGCGCTGCGGCGATCGTCGCGGCCCTGGCGCTCGCGGGCTGCACCACACAGGCCCCCGAGCCGGGAACGGGCGGCGGGGGTGGCGAGGTGGCCACCGACGTCGGCGTGGACGCGGAGGCCATCACGCTCGGGGTGCTCACCGACACGTCGGGGCCGTTCCGCAACCTCGGAACCGGTATCACGCAGGGCAACCAGCTGTGGGCCGACGAGCTGAACGCCCGTGGCGGCATCTGCGGGCGGCAGGTCCAGCTGGAGATCGCCGACAGCGGCTACAAGGCCGACACGGCCACCACGGTGTACCGGCAGCAACAGCCGGGCGTGCTCGGCTACCTCCAGCTGCTCGGCTCCCCGATCAATGCGGCGCTGCGCGGCAACCTGGAGACCGACGAGGTGACCTCGCTGGCCCTGTCCTGGTCGTCGTTCATCCTCGACAACCCGTACCAGATCATCCCCGGCACCACGTACGACCTGGAGATGATCAACGGGCTCGCCTACCTGCAGCAGCAGGGCCTGATCGCCGACGGCGACACACTCGGCCACATCTACATCGGCGGCGAGTACGGCGACAACGGGTTCCTCGGCGCCCAGTACTACGCGCAGCAGCACGGGATGACCCTGCAACCGGCGAAGATCGCCGCCGCCGACACCGACATGACGAACATCGTCACCGGCTTCCAGGGCGCCGGCGTCAAGGCGATCCTGCTGACCACCACGCCCGCCCAGACCGCCTCCGCCCTCAACGCGGCGAGCGCGCTCGGCCTGGACGTGCCGGTCGTCGGGAACAACCCGGTGTTCGACCCGGCCACCAACCTCGCGGGCCCCGCGGCCGCGTCCGTCGGCAACCTGTACGTGGTGGCCAGCAGCGTCCCGTACTCCGCGGACCTGCCGAAGGCCAAGGAGGTGACGCAGGCGTTCGAGGCGAAGTTCCCGGACGCCTCGAAGAACTACGGCGTGCCCTACGGCTACGCGGGCGGGCTGATCTGGGAGCAGATCCTCACCCAGGCCTGCGACAACGGCGACCTCACCCGCAAGGGCGTGCACGACGCCTTCCTGGCCAGCCGGAACATCACCACCGACGACCTCGTCGCGAGCGAGCTCGACTTCTCGCAGGCCGGGTCGCCGCCGAGCCGTTCCGTCTACATCGCCCAGGCCGACCCGAGCCAGGAGGGTGGGCTGCGCCAGGTCGTCGAGCCGTTCACGGCGCCGGAGGCCGACTCGTACAAGGCCCCGCACCAGCAGGGGGCCTGAGCGCCACCAGGCCGCTCGCCGACAGGATTTCGGCCGCGGGTACTTCAGGGGCCGGATCAGGGTGGGGCCAGGGCGGACCCGGAGGTCCGGGGTGGCCTCGGGCGGCAGGCTCTACGGCATGGACTCGAGCACCGAAGCGACCACCCGCCTGACAACCGACGCCGGCACGGCCCCGTCCAGCGACCTGCCGCCCCAGCCGGGTCCGGCCCCCGAGCCCGCGGACCGGCCGAAGTTCCGGCTCCGCCGCAGCCGCGACGACCGCATGATCGCCGGGGTCTGCGGCGGGCTCGCCGAGAGCCTCGGCGTGGACGCGGCGGTGATCCGCATCGGCCTCGTGACCCTGACCGTGCTCGGCTTCGGGATGGGGATCGTGCTCTACGCCGCGGTCTGGATGCTGGCCCCGGAGACCGACGAGCCGTGATCCGCGCTCAGTGCTCGTGCGCGGCGCCGCGGATCTCGCGGCGCTGCTCGGCATAGCGGAAGGTCTCGAAGCCGATCAGCGCGGTGAGCACGGCCGCGAGCACGGCGAGGGAGACGAGCGCCGGCAGCATCGACACCAGCGGGATCAGCACGAGCAGCACCACCGCGACGACGAGCCGTTCCAGGTTCACGGACCTGGTGAGGTACCACTTGAAACCGACGTGTCCCAGCAGGTACAGCGCCGCGCCGCCGTACAGCGCGGCCAGCGGGAGGCCGTAGATCGGGTCCGCCACCGTGTGGCCCTCCTCGCCGCCGACGTAGCCCAGCACCTTCTTCAGCCCGAGGGACATGAGGATGATGCCGGCGATCATCGGCAGGTGCAGGAACGTGTAGCCGCCCCGGCCGAGCTTGATCTGCCGCTCGCCGTCGGCCGCGGCGAGCGCACGCTCGATGACCAGCGCGGTGACGTCGAAGTACGCCCACCACATCGCGCCCGCCACGACGAGCCCCAACGCGGAGGCCGCGATGATCGGCCAGGAGATCGGGAGGTGGGCGACGCCCACGCCGATCGCCACGATCGACTCGCCGAGCGCCACGATGATGATCAGACCGTGCCGTTCGGCGAAGTGGCTCGCCGAACGCATCCGCCACTTGCTGCCCGCCAGGAGCGTGCCGAGGTAGTCGGCCGCGATCGCGGCGAACCAGAGCCAGGTCTGGGTGGCGCCGGTGGTCTGCGAGGCGATCAGCAGCAGGATCGTGCCGGCGAGCATCGAGGGCAGGAAGCGCAGGACCTGACCGCGCAGCTGCGGGTCCTCCACGCTGGCCAGCCAGAACATCACGATGTGCACGGCCCGCACCACGAAGTAGCAGATCGCGAAGACCATCGGCCCGTGCAGGCCGCCCGGCAGGTCCTCGAACGCTTCCGGGATCGTGATCGCCTGCACGAACACGGCCGCCATCGCGGCGAACAACCCGACGCGCATGATCCCCTGCTCGGCCCGGAGCACGTTGCAGAGCCACGCGTAGGCGATCCAGCACCACCACATCACGGTGATCACCAGCACGCCGCGCAGGACGTCGACGGCGCTCACGTGCTCGGACATGAACTCCGTGACCTGCGTGAGGGCGAACACGAACACCAGGTCGAAGAACAGCTCGAGCGGTGTCGCCGTGTCGCGTTCGGCGACGGCCTCGAGGCGCCGTCCACGACGGGATGGGCTCATGCGGCAGATCGTGCACCAGCGGGGGCCGAGCCACCACCCGGATCGCTCGAAGCGGGGCAGTTCGTCCCACGAACTGTCGGTAAAATGGCCTCGTGGTCGTACCGGGTGATGAGATCGGCGTCGTGAGCGCGCTCGTGCGGTCCGCGTTCCTGGTGAATGCCGTGTACGCCGAGTCGGCCCGGGAGTACGGGATCACGCCGCAGCAGGGGCAGCTGCTGTGCGTGCTGATGGGCAGGCCGTACGGCATGGGCGAGCTGGGCGCCACGCTCCGGCTGGCCAAGTCGAGCCTCACCGGCCTCATCGACCGCAGCGAGCGCAACGGCCTGGTCCGGCGCGAGCCGGATCCGCAGGACATGCGGGCGGTGCGGGTCGCGCTCACGGCCGAAGGGGCCCGGCTCGCCGAGGAGTTCTACGTCGAGACCTGCCGGCGGGTCGCGGGGCTCCCGGGAGAGCTGAGCGCCGAGGAGCGCGGCGCGCTCGCCGCGCTGCTCGGCCGCATCGTCCTGGACAACGAGGCCCCGATGGTCTTCCTGGAGCCACCCGAATCGCGTTAGTGGCCCGCATCACGCTGAAGTTCGTGCCACGAACTAATACAGTTCGTGGCACGAACTTCAACCGATGGAGTGTGGAACATGAGTCGCACCGTCGTCGTCATCGGCGGGGGGTACGGGGGCTCGGCGGTCGCCAAGGCGCTGGACGCCGAGGCCGACGTGGTACTCGTCGACCCGCGGGACGCGTTCGTCCACTCGGCCGGGTCGCTGCGCGCGCTCGCGCAGCCGGACTGGGCGGGCAACATCTTCTTCCCCTACGACACGCTGCTGACCAGGGGCACGGTGGTCCGCGACCGCGCGGTCTCGGCCGACCCCGGCGGCGTCACCCTGGCCTCGGGCCGGCGGGTGGAGGCCGACCACCTGGTCCTCGCCACCGGCTCCAGCTACTCGTACCCGGGCAAGCCCGCCGCCGACGCGCGCAGCGAGGCGCTCGACGACATCCGCCGGACCCACGTGGAGCTGGCCGGCGCCGAGCACGTGCTGATCACCGGCGCCGGGCCGGTCGGCCTCGAGCTGGCCGGGGAGATCAAGGATGCCTGGCCGCACAAGCCGGTGACCGTGCTCGACCCCCGGGACCGGCTGCTGCCCGGGTTCCGCGCGGACGTGCGCGAGGACCTGCACCGCCAGCTCGACGATCTGGGCATCCGGCTGCGGCTGGGCAGCCGGCTCACCGCGCCGCCGCCGACCGAGCCCGGCCGGGTCGGGACGTTCACCGTCCGCACCGCCGACGGCGCGGACATCACCGCCGACATCTGGTTCCGCGCCCACGGCGTGCGCGTCAACAGCGACTACCTCGCGGACGGCCGGCTGACGGCCCGCACGCCGCGCGGGCAGGTCCGCGTCACCGAGACCCTCGCCGTCGACGGGTACGACCACGTCTACGCGATCGGCGACCTCACCGACGTCGCCGAGGCCAAGATGGCGCTCTACGCGACGCAGCACGCCGAGGTCGTCGCCCGGAACATCGGGGCGCAGCTGCGTGGCGAACGGCCCACCGCCACCTACCTGCCCTCTCCCGACCCGGTGATCCTGCTCCCGCTCGGGCCGCGCGGCGGGGTCGGCCAGTTCCCCTCGCCGGACGGGCCGGTCGCGGCGCCGGCGGCGACGGTCTCCGAGTACAAGGGCGCCGACCTGGGCATCGGCAGGTACGCCGAGCTGTTCGGCACCGCGGGGAAGGAGAAGGTCGATGCATGAGCACGACGCCGTCTTCGGGTTCGGCGCCCACAGCGGCATCGCCGACGGGCCGGAGCTGCTGCGGATGGCCGAGCAGGCCGACCGGGACGGCCTCGACCTCTTCTCGCTGTCCGACCACCCCTACATCGGCGAGCGCCTGGACGCGTACGCCGCCGTCGGGTTCGTCCTCGGGCGCACGCAGCGGATCTCGGGCTTCGCCAACGTCACCAACCTGCCGACCCGGCCCGCTCCGATGCTGGCGCGGACGGTCACGTCCCTGTCGGCGCTCTCCGGCGGCCGGGTCGTGCTCGGCATGGGCGCCGGCGGGCTGTGGGACCGGATCACCGACATGGGCGTGCCGCGGGTCTCGCCCGACGAGGCCGTGCGCGCCTTCGAGGAGGCGATCGTCCTGGTGAAGGAGCTGTCGGGCGGCGGCCCTCCGGTCACCTTCGAGGGAAGCCACCACCGGGTGCGCCGGATCGAGCCGGCCCCCGTGGCCGCGCCGCCGGTGTGGACCGGATCGGTCGGGCGCAAGTCGCTCGCCGCCACCGGACGCGTCGCCGACGGCTGGCTCCCCGGCCACGCGGCCGACTGGCTGAGCGAGCGCTACCGCACGTCGCGGCCGATCATCGACGACGCGGCCGCGGCCGCGGGCCGCGACCCGCGGGAGATCCGCACGATCTTCAACTTCCCCGGCCGCATCACCGACCGCCCGCTGGCCGCCACCCGCGACCGCGACGGCCGCTGGGTCGGCGGCTCGCCGCGGCAGTGGGTCGACGAGCTGGCCGGCGCCGTGCTGGAGCACGGCGCGGCGGGCTTCATGCTGTTCTCGCCGAGCGGCGGCACGCCGGACACCGGCTCGCTCGCCCGCTGGGGGCGGGAGATCGTCCCGGCCGTACGCGAGGCGGTCGCGTTCAGGGGTGCAGCGTCGCGCCCTTGAGCACCTTGTCCACGGCGTTGCGGGGCCCGTGCACGGCGAGCCCGACCAGCTTGAGGTCGTCGCGGGCCACCGCCCGGACGACCTCCCGGTTCGCCTCGTCGTGACCGGTCGTGAACATCTCCTCGGTGTAGACGGCCGCCGGCAGCCCGCGGCGCACGGCCCGCTCGTGGGCCGCTGCCATCAGGTCCGAGTCGCCGATGAAGACGAGGACGGGCTGGCGGAACATCGGCGTGTAGAGCGTGCCGTCCGCATCGGTGTACGGCTCGCCGAGCAGCTCGGTGTTCGCCGCGATCCCGCTGGCCAGGAACGCGGTGACGTTCAACCGCTGCCAGACCTGCAGGTCGTCGCGCAGCAGCACAGCGATCTTGGTGTCGAAACGCACCCGGCGAGCATGCCCGCGCGGGACGCCCCCGGTCTTGTACGTTCTTCACGTGCCTGCCGTGCGGGCGTGGGCGCCGCGGGTGCCCGGGATCGCCGAGGTCTTCCACGCGTGGTTCACCGACCACGCGTACCCCGAGCACACCCACGACACCTGGACGTTGCTCGTCGTCGACGAGGGCGCGATCCGCTACGACCTCGACCGGCACGAGCACGGCGCGCTGCGCCCCGGCGTCACGCTGCTACCACCGCACGTCTCCCACACCGGGCGATCCGCCACCCCGCACGGGTTCCGCAAGCGGGTGCTCTACCTCGACGCCGACGTGCTCGACACCGCGCTCATCGGCCCGTCGGTCGACGCACCCGCCCTCGCGGACCCCCTGCTGCGCACGCGCGTCCACCAGCTGCACCGCGTCCTCGAGACCTTCGACGCCGGCCTGGAGGCCGAGAGCAGGCTCGCCCTGATCGGCGACCGGATCCGCCGGCACCTGCGCGGGCCCGCACCGCCGCCCGCGCCCGACCGGCTGGCCGCCGACCTGCGCGACCTGCTCGACGCCCGCCTGGTGGACGGGCTGGCCCTGCGCGAGGCCGCCGCACTGCTGCACAGCCATCCCGCCCACCTGGTGCGCTCCTTCACCCGGGCGTACGGGCTGCCGCCGCACCGCTACCTCACCGGCCGGCGGGTGGAGGCGGCGCGCAGGCGCCTGCTCACCGGCGAGCCACCCGCGCAGGTGGCCGCGGGCGTCGGGTTCCACGACCAGGCGCACCTGCACCGCCACTTCACCCGCCTGGTGGGGACGACACCGGGTCGCTACGCCGAGGGAGCGTTGTGGAGCCATAACGCGATCTGCAGGCCGTGAGAACAGCAGTACGGATCCATAGTGCTGATGGCGCAGCTTTCGACGTCTACGCGAGCGGCGGGGTGCTCTCCCGCAGCACGACCTCCCCGCGCACCCGGCGGACGCGCGGATGCTCGGCCGGCTCCTGCACGACCATCGCCAACGCGCCCGCTCCGAGCTCCTCCAGCGGCAGCCGCACCGTGGTGAGGGCGGGCGTGACGTCGCGCAGGGTGGCGATGTCGTCGAACCCGGCCACGGCCATCCCGGACGGCAGCGCCACCCCGCGGTCGCGCAGCGCCGCCATGGCACCCACGGCCATCACGTCGTTGACGGCGAACACGCAGGTGGCGCCGGTGCCGCGGTCGAGCAGCTCGTCCATCGCGGCGTAGCCGCCGTCGCGGGTGAAACCGCCGTACACGACGTCGCCGGGGTCGATCCGCACACCGGCGCGAGCGGCACCCTCGCGGAACCCGGCGCTGCGGTCGCGGGCGGTGAGGAGCTCGGACCGGCCGGCGAGCACCGCGAAGCGCCGGTGGCCCAGCCCGCAGAGCGCCTCGGCCAGTGCCCGGGCGCCACCCCGGTTCTCCACGACCACCGTGTCGGCGGGGATCTTGCGCTGGCTGACGAACGCCACCCGGCCGCCGACCTGCTCGAACGCCCGCACCTCGGCACCCAGCCGGTCGATCAGGCCGCGGTCCTGCACCCGGCTCCCGACGACGATCACCGCCCGGGCACGCTGGCCGCGCAGCGCCGCGAGGTACTCGAGCTCACGCTCCTCGCGCCCGAACGTGCAGGCCATCGTGACCACGAGCTGCTCGTCCTCGGCGGCCCGGATGGCACCGGCCGCGATCGAGGAGAAGTAGGGATCGGCCACGTCGCTGAGCACGAGCCCCACGATGTTGGTGCGGCCCCGCGCCATGGCCTGCGCCTGGGCGTTGGCCGAGTAGTGCAGCGACTCCGCGGCGGCGAGCACGCGCTCGTGCAGGTCGGGACGCACCCGGCGGGTGCTGCCGTTGAGGGCTCTCGATGCCGTCGCGAGGGACACGCCCGCGGCCTTGGCCACGTCGAGCAGGGTGACGGACCCACCGGGAGGCCGCTCGCCGCGCTCGCTCATCTCGGACCTCCCTCCCAGGGCACCCGGGTGGGCCCGGTTCGCGTCGAGCGAGCCTACCCCGCCGCAGTCCTGCAGGAATGCGCATTCCCCCGCATGGTCCTGCCCTTCCGCTACGGGCCGAGGGCGAGCCTCGCCGGATCGTACGGCGACAGGCGCCCGCACATGCCGAGGATGTCCGGCGCGGGCCGCTCCATCCGGGCCACCGTGGCATCGCGGAGGTAGCCGTGATCGCCCGCCGCGAGCGCGTCAGGTGCATGTGCGGGGATCCGCCGCACAGCCCGTCGGCGGCCTCCCAGTCGTAGACCCGCAGCGCCGTGATGCCGACGGCGCCCGGGAGCTCGGGCACGCCGGTCACGGCGCGTGCTCCGCGGCGAACGCCTCGATCTCCTCCCGCGTCCAGATCCGGTCGGCGACGACCACCCGGTGCTCCAGCGCGAGCGAGTCGCCGTCGTCGAGCGTGATCTCCTCGTGGAACGCGGGCGACGGGTTGATCGCCGGGAACGGGTCGTTGCGCACGAACCAGGTGTTCTCGCCCCGGCTGGTGGAGCCGGCGAACGCCAGCACCGTGGCGCCGCCGTCGACCTCGTCGTTCCTGCCGGTGTAGGCCAGCCACGGCGACGCGGAGGTGCCCATCGTCTCCGGGCCGCCACCGCCGTCGGCCGTGATGATCTCGCCGCCGGTGAAGCCGCGCGGGCCGCGCCAGAAGAACCCGGTGTAGCCGGCGTTGTCCCGGCCGTGCGTGGTGGGGCTGCCCAGTTCGAGGGCCTCGCCGCGGATGTTGGTCAGTTCCGTGGCGAAGTCGAGCATCCAGGTGCCGCGGCCGGGGTCGACGCCGTGGAAGCGCAGCCTGCGGTGCTCGGACACCCACTCCTCCCCGGTGGAGGCCACCCAGGTGAGCCGCTCCGCGAGCGTGAGCTCGTCCCCGGTGAGGTCGACGACGTCGAACGCGTTGTGCCGCATCGCGCCGACGTTGTCCTTCGGCGTGTAGCCCTGCCCGTGGACGTAGGTGTTGCCACCCCAGAAGTTCTGCCCCGACACGTGCGACCACGTCATCTGCAGGCCCTTGTGCCAGCGGTGGTCGTGCGGCCGGTAGGCGGAGACGAGCGCGCCGGACAGCGTCCGCATCGGGTGCAGGTAGGGCTTCGACGACTCGAAGGCGGGGATGTCCTCGCCGTAGACGTAGGCGGCGATCTCGACGGAGCCGACGGCGATGCCGATGCGCAGGCCGTGCTCGTGGGTGACGGTCAGGGCGTTCATCGGGCCGCCTCCGCGGTCTCGGGTGCACCCGCGAGCCGGTCGTAGAACGGGTTGCCGGGTGCCAGCTCGGAGCGCAGCAGCGGGCGGCCGGTGATCGCCGACTGGTACAGCCCCGTGATCAGCTCCATGGCGCGGCGCCCGTCCGCGCCGCTCGCCGGTGGGCGCTCGCGCCGGTCCATGGCGTCGAGGTAATGGGTGAGCTGGGCGGTGTGCGAGCTGTCGACGTCGTCGGTGGGCAGCCAGCCCGAGTCGACCACGCCCTTGCGGGGCGTCCACCGCCAGTCGGAGTTGCCGTAGCCGTAGAGGTGCGAGACCTCGACGGTGGCGTCGGTGAAGTCGAAGCGCAGGTAGCTCTCCTCGCGCGGGGACAGCACGCTGTTGACGACGGAGACGAGCGCCCCCGACTCGAACTGCACGGCCGCGAGCGACACGTCCTCGGTCTCGACGCGCCGGTCGAGGGTGCCCATCATGGCGCGGACCTCCCGCCAGTCGCCGAGCAGCGACAGCATCAGGTCCATCTGGTGGATGCCGTGGCCCATCGTCGGCCCGCCGCCCTCGGTGGCCCACTTCCCGCGCCACGGCACCTCGAAGTAGGCGTGGTCGCGGTACCAGAGCGTGTGGCAGACACCGACGAGCGGCCGACCGAGCGTGCCGTCGGCGATCTGGCGCCGCAGCGTCCGCGCGGCCGAACCGAAGCGGTGCTGGAACACGTACCCGGCGTACGGGCCGCCGTCCCGCTCCAGCGCCGCGAGCTCGTCGTACTCGGCGAGCGAGAGCACCGGCGGCTTCTCGCACCACACCCAGGCCCCCGCCTCCAGGCACGCCCGCACCCCGGCGCGGTGCGCGATCGGGGGCGTGCAGACGACCACCAGGTCCGGCCGGTCGGCGGCGAGCATCGCGTCGAGGTCGGTGTGGTGGTGGGCGACGCCGTGCTCGGCGGCGAACGCCGCGGCCCGATCGCCGTCGACGTCGACGACCGCCACCACCTCGACCCGGTCGCCCTGGGCGCGGATGGCGGGCACGTGGCGGTGCCCGGCGATGCCGCCCGCGCCGACGATCGCGACGCGGTGGGGGTTCGTACCGTCGGGCATGGGACTCCTCTGGTGCGGTGTCGGCCGTCCGCGTCCCGGTCCACCTCCGCACACGGGCGCTGGCATGCGCTTTCCGACCTTCATCGCCGCCGTGCACGGAGTCAAGGGAGACGGTGGTCACGGGCAGGAGCGGCCGCACCAGTTGGCGAGGCGCTCCGTCGGTCCGGCCCCGGCCCTCGGCGGGACGGGCGCCGCGAACGGCACGTGCCCGCCGCGGGGATCCGCGGGCAGGAACCGCTCCATCACCGCGAGGACGGGGGCGGCGAGGGCGGGGTCGGCCTCGGCGTCCTGCCCGGTGGCGACGGCGAGGTCCCAGCCGTGCACGAGCGTCTCCGACGTGTACGCCATCAGCGCGGCGCGCCCGGGCACCTCACCGAACGGCGCGCGGACGGGCCGGTCGAGCCGGTCGGTGCCGTCGCGCCAGACCGCCCACACCGCGTCGATCGCCTCCGCGTAGGCGCTCCCCCAGTCGTCGCCCGGAACCTGGGGCACGCTCCACGGCACGGTGGTGGCGTCGACACCCTTCCCGACGGCGGCGGCGCGGTGCACGGTGGCGACGAGGTGGGCGAGCAGCGCCCGCACGTCCAGCTCGGAGCAGGGGGTGGGCAGGGTGAGCTGATCGGGTCGGACGCCGCGCACCAGGCCGAGCGCCCAGGTGAGAGCGCCGTCGTAGCGGGGGCGGGGGTCGGTGGTCTCGGTGGTCGTCATGCCGGTAACCCTGCCGTCGATTCACGACATCAGCTGTCGTGTATCTCTGGCATTCTCGGCATGTGCGCGCCGATCGCCTGCTGTCGCTGGTCCTGCTGCTGCAGCACCGTGGGCGGATGTCGGCCACGGAGCTGGCCCGCGAGCTCGAGGTCTCCACGCGCACGGTGCTGCGCGACGTGGAGGCGCTGTCCACCGCGGGCGTGCCGGTGTACGCCGAGCGCGGCCGGCACGGCGGCTTCGCGCTCCTGCCCGGCTACAGCACGGACCTCACGGGGCTCACCTCCGAGGAGGCGCTCGCCCTGGTCGTCGCCGGGTCCCGGGCCAAGGCATCGGCCCCCGGGATGGCCCCGGCGCTCGCGTCCGCGATGCGCAAGGTCGTGGCGGCACTGCCGGAGCGGCAGCGCGACAGCGCCACGGAAGCGGCGGGCCGCATCCTGGTGCGCCCCGAAGGCATGGTCCAGCAGCGGGCGGACGCCCAGGACGAGTGCGCGCTGCTCGGCGTCGTGCGGCAGGCCGTCTTCGCCGGGCGCAGGCTGCGCATCCGGTACGCGGCGGGCGACACGGAGCCGAGGTGGCGCACGGTCGACCCGATCGGGCTCGTGAGCGCTCGGGGCCAGTGGTACCTGCTCGCCACCCGCGAGGGAGCCGACCGCACCTACCGCGTCTCGCGGATGCAGGAGGTCGAGGAGCTGCCGGAGCAGGCCGACCGGCCTGCGGGCGTCGACCTGGAACGGGTGTGGGAGGAGCGGCGCGCCCGCTTCTCGGCGGGCTTCCCGGAATTCGCCGCCGTCGTCCGGGTGCGGGAGGCGGTGCGCGCGAGGTTGGTCGCCCGTGCACGGCGGGTGCACTCCGAACGCCCGGACGAGCCCGGATGGCTGCTCGTCGAGATCGACTTCGGCGGCTTCGACCACGCGCTGGCCATGACCTGGGCACTGGGCCCCGACGCGGAGGTGGTGAGCCCGCAGCCGCTGCGCGTGGCGCTGGCCGAGCGCGCGGCCGCCACCGCCGCCCGGTACGGCTGACCGAGCCCGGGAGCCCTCCCGGGTCGCCTCCCCACCGTCCTCGCCGTCTCCACCGGGCGGCGGCCGTCCTCGAGGGGTGGCGGTCGCGGTCGGAACGCCGCAGGGGCGGCACCCGGTGCGGGTGCCGCCCCTGCGGGACGTGCGGTACTGCGAGTGGCTGGACTCAGAAGTCCATGCCGCCCATGCCGCCGGTCGGGTCACCGCCGGCCGGGGCCGGGTTCTTCTCCGGCTTGTCGGCGATGACGGCCTCGGTGGTCAGGAACAGCGCCGCGATCGACGCCGCGTTCTGCAGCGCCGAGCGGGTGACCTTGGCCGGGTCGATGATCCCGGCCTTGATCAGGTCCTTGTACTCACCCGTCGCAGCGTCCAGGCCCTCGCCGGCGTTGAGGCCGCGGACCTTCTCCGCCACCACACCGCCCTCGAGACCCGCGTTGATCGCGATCTGCTTGAGCGGGGCCTCCAGCGCCACCTTCACGATGTTCGCGCCGGTGGCCTCGTCACCGTCCAGCCCGAGGCCCTCGAACAGCCCGGCACCGGCCTGGATCAGCGCGACGCCACCACCGGCGACGATGCCCTCCTCGACCGCGGCCTTGGCGTTGCGCACCGCGTCCTCGATGCGGTGCTTGCGCTCCTTGAGCTCCACCTCGGTGGCCGCACCCGCCTTGATGACCGCAACCCCGCCGGCCAGCTTGGCCAGGCGCTCCTGCAGCTTCTCCCGGTCGTAGTCGGAGTCGGTGCGGTCGATCTCCGAACGGATCTGGTTGACCCGCCCCGCGATCTGGTCCGCATCGCCGGCACCGTCGACGATCGTGGTCTCGTCCTTGGTGACCACGACCTTGCGGGCGCGCCCGAGCAGGGCCAGGTCGGCGTTCTCCAGCTTGAGGCCGACCTTCTCCGAGATGACCTCACCACCGGTGAGGATGGCCATGTCGGCCAGCATCGCCTCACGACGGTCACCGAAGCCCGGGGCCTTGACGGCGATGGACTTGAAGGTGCCGCGGATCTTGTTGACGACCAGGGTGGCCAGGGCCTCGCCCTCGACGTCCTCGGCGATGATCGCCAGCGGCTTGCCACCCTGCATGACCTTCTCCAGCAGCGGGAGCAGGTCCTTGACCGTCGAGATCTTGGAGGAGACGAGGAGGACGTACGGGTCCTCGAGCTCGGCCTCCATGCGCTCGGCGTCGGTGACGAAGTAGGGCGAGATGTAGCCCTTGTCGAAGCGCATGCCCTCGGTCAGCTCGAGCTCCAGACCGAAGGTCTGGGACTCCTCGACCGTGATCACGCCTTCCTTGCCGACCTTGTCCATCGCCTCGGCGATCAGATCACCGATCGTCGAGTCCGCAGCCGAGATCGACGCCGTGGCCGCGATCTGCTCCTTGGTCTCGACCTCCTTGGCGCTCTTGAGCAGCGCCTCCGAGACCGCCTCGGTGGCCTTCTCGATACCCCGCTTCAACCCCATCGGGTTCGCACCGGCCGCGACATTGCGCAGCCCCTCACGAACCAGCGCCTGCGCGAGCACGGTGGCGGTCGTGGTGCCGTCACCCGCGATGTCGTCGGTCTTCTTCGCGACCTCCTTGACCAGCTCCGCCCCGATCTTCTCCCACGGGTCCTCGAGCTCGATCTCCTTGGCGATCGACACACCATCATTCGTGATGGTGGGAGCGCCCCACTTCTTCTCCAACACGACGTTGCGGCCACGCGGGCCGAGCGTCACCTTGACGGCGTCGGCGAGGGTGTTCATGCCACGCTCGAGCCCGCGGCGCGCCTCCTCGTCGAACGCGATCTGCTTCGCCATGGGGGTGTAGTCCTCCGATTGGGATGACCCTGAAGTCTCGTGTCGAACGCGGCGCCCGCGACGGACGACCGACAACCCTGCGCCGATCTCACCGGCCCGACTATTGGCACTCTACCGTGCCGAGTGCCAGCCCCGGTTCTAGCACTCACCGCATGCGAGTGCAAGGCGACCGGCGGTGCACGAACGAGTCGGGGGGACCGGCCGGCCGCCGGCCCCCCCGCGCTGCTGGAGCGTCGCCTACCCGAGGCGACGAACGGCGTCGGCCTGGCTACGGCCGTCGCGGCCCGCCGTCGTCTCGAACTCGACGCGGTCGCCCTCGTCCAGGGTGCGGAAACCCTCGGACTGGATCGCGCTGTAGTGGACGAAGACGTCCGGCCCGCCATCGGTGGCGATGAAGCCGAAGCCCTTCTCCGCGTTGAACCACTTGACCGTGCCCTGGGCCACGGCACCTCCATGTTGCAATGTTGCGCTTGCGCATCGTGCTGATCTGACCTCGCCGACGCTACCCCAGATCCACCCTCTCGTCCGGGACGAAGCAGCGCCGTCCGGCAGGATTGCCCCCGTGACGAGCTCCCCGAGAAACGTCGACGAGCACCGTGCGGTCGTGGCCGCGCTACTGGGCCCGATGCCCGCCGAGGACGTCCCGGTCATGCAGGCACGAGGGCGCGTGCTCGCGGCCGACGTCATCGCCGGGGTCGCGCTCCCCTCCTTCGACAACTCCGCGATGGACGGCTACGCCGTGCGGGCCGCCGATGTGGCGGACGCCCCCGTCGAGCTGCCCGTCGAGGCGGACATCCCGGCGGGCCGCACCGACGTCCCCCCGCTGCTGCCCGGCTCGGCACACCGGATCATGACCGGGGCGGCGGTGCCGGCCGGCGCCGATGCCGTGGTGCCCGTGGAGCGGACCGACGGCGGCCTCGGCCGTGTACGACTCTCGACGGCACCCGCCCCGGGCGAGCACATCCGGCGCGCCGGCGAGGACGTGCGCGTCGGCGACGTCGTGCTCCGCGCCGGCACCGTGCTGTCGGCACCGCAGATCGGTGTGGCGTCCGCGGTCGGCTCCGCCACCCTCCCCGTCCGGCGCAAGCCCCGCGTGCTCGTCCTCTCCACCGGGTCGGAGCTGGTGGCGCCCGGCACGCCGCTGCACCCCGGCCAGATCTACGAGTCGAACGGCCCGATGCTCGCCGCCGCCGTCGAGGACGCCGGTGGCAGTGCGGAGCTGCTGCGCTTCGTCCCCGACGACGTCGAACAGTTCCTCGGGCGGCTGCGCGAGCGGATCGCCGGGGGCGCCGTGGACCTGCTCGTCACCTCGGGCGGCGTGAGCGCCGGTGCGTACGAGGTGGTGAAGGACGCCTTCACCGGCCGCGGCGTCGAGTTCGTCAAGGTCGCGATGCAGCCCGGTGGCCCCCAGGGCGCCGGTCGCGTCGCCGAGCTGGGTGACATCGGCGTCGTGACGCTGCCCGGAAACCCGGTGAGCTCGCACGTGTCGTTCGAGGTCTTCGTCCGGCCCGCGCTGCGCGCCGCGCTCGGGCATCCGCAACCCGACCGTCCGGTCGTGACCGCCACGCTCGGTGAGCGCTGGAGCTCCCCACCGGGACGCCGCCAGTTCCGCCGCGGCGTCCTCGACGCGGTCTCCGGCACCGTCCGGGAGCTCGGCGGACCGGCGTCGCACCTGCTCGGCGCGCTCGCTCAGGCCGACTGCTTCGTCGTCGTTCCGGAGGACGTCACCGAGCTGCCGGAGGGAGCGCGCGTCGAGACGTGGTTGCTCGATGGGTGACCGGTCCAGTAGATTGTGGTCGAGATCACAATCAAAGCAGGCAACGATCAGAGATCTCGGAGCGTCTTACTGGTGAGCGTTCGGCCGATCGGTGCACATCACGGGGTTCCTCACCCTGTGACCTGGACGATCGAACGGGGGCTCGGGGATACTTTCGGAGTGGAGCGGGTAACCGGGCCACATCGCACTGGACCTACCGCCCGTCGCTGGGGAGCGGACGAGCGGTTCCACGGCCGGGGTCGTCGTCTCGGGGGATGGCGGCCCCGGCCCTTTGCGTATGCGCGGGTCGTTCCGACGTCATCACTGTGTGCACCCACCCCGGGCCTCCTCCGTCGGCCCTTCCGTCCCCCGGCCAAACGTGGCACTACGTGACCACAACAGCGGGCAGCCGCCCTCCTTGGCGTACCGTAACCGCCGCCACTGCGGCCCGACCGGGTCGCCACGCCGGAGGAGCCGATCCGCTTCCATGCACGACCCGCCGCCACCAGCGACCGACCGGCCGGCCCCGGGCCTGTCCCTGCCGCACGTCGCCGGGCTGATCCGGGCCGCCGTCCCGCCGATGCACCCCGGGGGCCGCCCGCTCGTCGCGGCCGTCGCCGGCGCGGCCGCCGTCGTCCGGGTCGCCACCGGTCGCGGCGGCGTCGCCGGGGTACTCGCCACGGCCGCCACGGCGTTGTTCTTCCGCAACCCCCGCCGGGTGCGTCCCCCGCTCACCGGCGTCGCGCTCGCTGCGGCCGACGGCACGGTGGCCACCGTCTCCGACGTCGTACCGCCCGCCGAGCTGGACCTCCCGCGCGAACCGGCCCCCCGCATCAGCGTGTTCCTGTCCGTGCTCGACGTGCACGTGCAACGGGTGCCGGTCGACGGCCGCGTCCTCGACGTCGCCTACCGCCCGGGCACCTTCCTCTCCGCCGACCTCGACAAGGCCAGCGAGGACAACGAGCGCAACGCCGTGCTGTTCGAGACGGCCGACGGCACCCGGCTCGGCGTCGTCCAGATCGCCGGGCTGCTGGCCCGCCGCATCGTCTGCGACATCGCACCCGGCGACGAGGTCGCCGCGGGCGAGACGTTCGGGCTCATCCGCTTCGGCTCGCGCGTCGACGTCTACCTACCGCCCGGGTCGCGCGTCACGGTCGCGCCGGGGCAGCGCACGATCGGCGGCGAGACGGTGCTGGCCGAACTCCCCAGGAGCACCTGATGACCGCCCCCAACTATCGCGCCGGAGTGCGGCTGCTGCCGAACGCCGTCACCGTCCTCGCGCTGTGCTCCGGCCTCTCGGCGGTGTACTTCGCGATCGGCGGGCGGTTCGAGCTGTGCGTCGCGGCCGTCGGGGCGGCGGCGCTGTGCGACGCACTGGACGGCAGGCTCGCCCGCCTCCTCGACGCCACCACGCGGATCGGGGCCGAGCTCGACTCGCTCGCCGACCTCGTCTCCTTCGGCGTCGCCCCCGCGCTCGTCCTCTACATCTGGGCGCTGGAGGGCAGCCGGTACGGCTGGATCGTCGCGCTCGTCTTCGCCGTCTGCATGATGCTGCGGCTCGCCCGCTTCAACACCCTCCTCGACGAGGTCGACGAGTTCCCGTTCGCCGGGGAGTTCTTCGTCGGTGTGCCCGCCCCCGCGGCCGCGATGTCGGCCGGTATCCCGCTCTACGCCACGCTGCACTTCGGGCCCGGCTGGTGGTCGGCACCACCGCTGGTCGCCGGGTGGGCGCTGGTCGTGGCGGCACTCATGGTGAGCCGGCTGCCCTCGCTGTCGTTCAAGAGCGTGCGCGTGTCGCCGAACTACATCGCGCCGCTGCTCGTGCTCGTCGCCATCGCCGCGGCCGTGCTCATCACGGTGCCGTTCCTCGGGCTGGGCATCGTCGCGCTCGTCTACCTCGGCTCGGTCCCCTACACGGTGCACCGGCACCGCTGGCTCACCCAGCACCCGGAGGCCTGGGGCGTGCCGGTCCGGGAGCGGCGGGCGATCGCGAGGGCGGCGCGCTCGGCCCAGCGGCTCGGGCTCCGGTCGCCACTGCGCCACCGCGTTGCCGGGCGGGCCAGCGCGGTCGCCCGCGCCGTCCGCCGGTTCGGGGACGACCCGGCGGGCGTCATGCAGCGGGCCGCCCGCCCCGGCAACGGCCGGGCGCCCGGACCCGCGGCCCAGTCCGCGCGCAACCGCCTCCGCCTGGGCCTCCGCCGCGCCCGCCGCCGCTGACCCCGCGTTCCGAAGCCGGTCACACACCAACTTTGGTGCCGACACACGAACTGCAGTTGGTGTGCGAGCGCCGAGGTTGGTGTGTGAGCGAGGGTGGTGGCCGGGTGCGGGACCGTGCTCCCCTTCCCCTATAGCGTCTTCGGCGTGGCTCCCTCCATCACCCTGGTCGCCCGGCTCGCCGCCTCGGCGGCGGACGCGCGGCGCGGCGTCGTCCGGCTGCACCCCGAGGTCATCGACGCGCTCGGCCTGCGCTCCTGGAGCGCGGTGACGCTGACGGGGGCGCGGGTGACCACCGCCCTCGTCGCACCCGCGGACGGGCCGGCGGGCCAGGCCACCCTCGACGACGTGACGCTCTCCAACGCCGGGCTCTCCGACGGCGCCGCCGTCGTCGTGGCGCCGGCCAACGTGGAGCCCGCACGGCGGGTCCTGCTCACCGGGTCGCGGCTGGCCCGGGCCGCACTCACCCCGGAGACGATCCGGCTGGCACTGGTGGGCAAGGTCGTGGCGGGCGGCGACGCGGTGTCCCTGCTGCCCCAGGACATCGAACCGGCCCCGGGGCTGGACGCACCCGCCGCCCGGCAGCGGGTCGCCGGAGCGCTGGGGAGCGCGTGGACGACGGAGCTGCTCACCGTCGCGTCCGTCGAGCCGGCAGGCGCCGTCGCGGTGCGGCCGAGCACCGTGGTGGGCTGGGAGGGCGGCGCAGCCACCGGCGCGGCCCTCACCCAGGCACCCCGGCCCACCGCGAGCGCCGCCGCACCCGCGAGCGCCGCCTCGACGAGCCCGCCGGCGGAGCCGGCCGTGCCCGTCGAGGAGCTCGTCGGCCACACCGATGCCGCGCGGAAGCTGGTGGAATGGCTCGAGCTCACCCTCGACCGCCCCGAACTGCTCACCCGCCTCGGCGGCGCCGCGCGCCTCGGGGTGCTGCTCGTCGGGCCGGAGGGCGTCGGGAAGCTGACGCTCGCACGCAGCACGGCCGCCGCCGTCGCGGCCACCACGGTCGAGCTCTCCGCACCGGGCGTGGCCGCGCTCGAAGCAGCCACGGCGTCCCAGCGGGTGCACGAGACCATCGGCAAGGCCCGTGCCGGCAACCGCACGGTCCTCGTCCTCACCGACGTCGAGGCGCTGCTGCCGGCGACGTCCCCGCCGCCGCTCGCCACGGTCGTGCTGGACGCGCTCCGTGCCGCGCTGGCCACGCCGGGGCTCGCGCTCGTCGCGACCACATCGGCGCCGGAGTCGGTCGATCCGCGGCTGCGGGCGCCCGACCTCGTCGACCGCGAGCTCGGGCTCGCCCTTCCCGACCTGCGCACCCGCGCCGAGCTGCTGCGCCGCCTGCTGGCCGCCGTCCCGCTCGCCGACGACGCGGATCTCAAGGCGGTGGCCGAGCGGGCCCCCGGGTTCGTGGCCGCCGACCTCGTCGCGGTGCGGCGGGAAGCGGCCGTGCAGGCCGCATTGCGGCACGCGGGAGACGGCGAACCGCGGATCACGCAGGAGGACCTGCTCGACGCCGTCGGCTCGGTCCGCCCGATCTCGATGTCCTCGTCGGACACGCTGCAGACCGGGGGCATCACGCTCGACCAGGTCGGCGACATGGCCGAGGTCAAGCAGGCGCTCACCGAGTCGGTGCTGTGGCCGCTGCAGTACCCCGACTCGTTCGCCCGGCTCGGCGTCGCCGCCCCGCGCGGCGTGCTCGTCTACGGCCCGCCCGGGTGCGGCAAGACGTTCCTGCTGCGCGCGCTCGCCGGCACCGGGCAGCTCAACGTCTTCGCCGTGAAGGGGGCCGAGCTCCTCGACAAGTACGTCGGCGAGTCCGAGCGCGCGGTCCGGGAGCTCTTCCGCAAGGCCGCCGACGCCGCACCGGCGCTCGTCTTCCTCGACGAGGTGGACGCGCTGGCGCCGCGCCGCGGGCAGTCGTCCGACTCGGGGGTGGCCGACCGCGTGGTCGCCGCGCTGCTCACCGAGCTCGACGGCGCCGAGCCCCGGCGCGACGTCATCGTGGTCGGCGCCACCAACCGGCCCGAGCTGATCGACCCCGCGCTGCTGCGCCCGGGCCGGCTGGAGCGGCTCGTGTACGTGCCGCCGCCGGACGGCGCGGCCCGCACCGAGATCCTGCGGGCGGCGGGCCGGCACACACCGCTGGCTCCCGACGTCGACCTCGGGGCGCTCGGCGCCGAGCTGGACGGCTACTCCGCCGCCGACTGCGCCGCCGTGCTGCGCGAGGCCGCGCTCACGGCGATGCGGGAGTCCCTGGAAGCGACCGAGGTGACGGCCGCCCACATCGCGGCGGCCCGGGCCGCGGTGCCGCCGTCGCTCGACCCGCTGCAGCTCGCCGAGCTGCAGGCCTACGCGGACCGCCGCCGGTCGTAGTCCTGCCGCACCGCCGGGACGACGGCGTCAGCGCTGCCCGTAGTCGTTCGTGACGATCACGATGATGCCCGGCGAGGCGTGCTGGATCCCCTCGAAGCGGGGGTTGGCCCGCATCCCGAACCGCTCGGCCAGCGCCTTCGCGGCCGCCTCCTCCTCGGTGCCCGGCCGGTAGTAGACCGTGGTGGTCGGGATGACGCCCTGCGGGTAGTTGCCGATCTCGTCGATCGGCCAGCCCGCGCTGCGGAAGTCCTCCGCGGCGCGCGTGGCCAGACCGCTGATCGTGCTGTTGTTGTAGACGCGCAGGGGGATGTGCGCGACGGTCGAGCCTCCGCCTCCGCCTCCGCCGCCGCTCCGCCCGGCCCGCGTGTCGCCGGTGTCACCGGTGCGGGCGCCACTGCCGCCGCCGCTCGGCGCGGGCGCCGCGGCCCTGGGCTCGTTGCCCCCGGCCGATGGGGCCCGAGGCGGGGCCGCTGCCTGCGGTTCCGGAGCCGGGCCGGGGGCCGGGGCGGGCTCCTGCGCAGGCCCACCCGGCGCGGATGCATCGGGTGCCGGAGCGCCCGGTGCCGGTGCGGCCTGCGGGGCCGGGGCTCCGGGCTCCGGTGCGGCCTGCGGGGCCGGTGCCCCGGGCTCCGGTGCGGCCTGCGGAGCCGGGGCCGGCGCCCCGGGCGGTGCCTCGGCTCCGGGTGCCCCCGGCGCGGGCGCCGCCTCACCGGGCGGAACCGCGCCCGGCGCGGGCACCCCGGGCGCCGGCTCGGTGAACGACGGGATCGGCACGCCGGCCGCGTCGGTCGGTACGGGCTCCGCCGGTGGCAGCGCGGGCGGTGGCACCGTGACGGACGGCGTGGTGGCCCTCGACGCGTCGGCCGACGGGGACACCGCCGTGGACGGGCCGCCGTTGGTGGCCATGCTGGCCAGACCGATGATCGCAGCGATCACCGCGACGCCGATCAGCCCGAGTCCACCGAGCCGCAACGGGGAGGGACCGCCACCCCCACCTGGCGTGGTCATGACCGGACCTCGACGACGGTCGCGGGCTCGATCACGCTGGCCTCCGAGTGCGTGGGTGTTCCGTCAGTGACTGGTCGCCGGGGTGAACCGGTGGTCGATCATGCTGCCGTCACCACGGCTCGATTCCCAGGCGGCGCGCCGCACGGGTGCGTTGCCGGCTGGCGCGCAACCGGCGGAGCCGCTTCACGAGCAGTGGGTCGACGGCAATCGCCTCGGGCTTGTCGATGAGGGCGTTGAGCACCTGGTAGTAGCGAGTTGCGGACATGTCGAAGAGCTCACGGACCGCCTGTTCCTTGGCACCCGCGTACTTCCACCACTGGGCCTCGAAGGCGAGCATCTCGCGCTCCCTGCGGTCCAGTGCGCCTGCCGCGCGGCCGGCGGGAGCACGCCCGCTGGGTTCCGTGGCCGACTCCATCACGCTCCTCGATGGCCTCGCTCGCGCGAATGACACGCCTGTCATTCGCGTCGGCCATTGAACCACGGGAACCGGACGGAAACCGGGGAGGCACGCGCTGCCCGATCGGGAGACGCGGCGACCACGTAAGGTCGCATGGTGCCCGTCCGCCCCATCCGCATCATCGGCGATCCCGTCCTGCACCGGCCGACCCGCCCCGTCGACACGTTCGACGACGCACTGAAGACGCTGGTCGAGGACATGTTCGAGACCATGGCCGCCGCCGACGGGGTCGGGCTCGCCGCGAACCAGATCGGGGTCGACCTGCGGCTGTTCGTCTACGACTGCCCGGACGAGGAGACCCGGACACGCGTGCGCGGTGTCGTCGTCAACCCGGTGCTCGAGACGTCCGAGCGGCCCGAATCCATGCCGGACCCCGAGGACGACGACGAGGGCTGCCTCTCGGTGCCCGGCGAGCAGTTCCCCACCGGACGCGCCGACTGGGCGCGCGTCACGGGTGTCGACGCCGACGGCAAGCCGGTGGAGGTGGAGGGCCGGGGGTTCCTCGCCCGCTGCCTCCAACACGAGACCGACCACCTCGACGGCCTGCTGTACGTCGACCGCCTCGTGGGCCGCAACCAGCGGGCCGCGAAGAAGGCGCTCAAGCGCAACGGCTGGGGTGTGCCCGGGCTGTCCTGGGATCCCGCCACGCAGCACGCCGAGGACGCCTAGCTTGATAGGGCCGAAGAGCCCGGCGTGATCGAGTCAAGTTTGGTGCTCGCGGTCCGGATTCCGGGGCGCGTGAGCTGCGGAGATCATTCCGAGAAGCGCACCACCGCCCGCACGAGGACCCTGAGGTGCATCTCGCGCCGATCATGGTGGCCTCGACGCGCTCCCGCTTGTTGACCAAGGGCAGATGGTCGCCCCGAGAGATCAACTAGCGACCATCTGCCCTTGATCAGCGCAAACCCGCCCGGTTTGCACCGAAGCCTCGATCGGGTCGGCGGGACCGCCTTCGGTGGCACCGCGCGCCCGAAGGGCAGGCCCGTGGCCTGCCCGTGTCGTGCTGCCCGAGAGGGGCCGCAGAGGCTCGCGGGTCAAGGGTCGCGCCGCGATCGCGAAGCGACGCCGAAGGCGCCCTTGACGCGTGAGGGGCGGCCCCGCACGATGCGCGGCGCCACCGAAGGCCCCTCGTCAACCGGCGCCAGCCAGCGAAGGCCCTGGTCAACCGGCCCGGCAGCCCCAGCGCCGAAGGCGGCCGCCCTGACCCCCAACCAGCGGCGGGACCCGAAGGAATGTCACGATCTTCGGCCCTAGCCGTACGCTCCGGTCGCATGCGGTTCTACGCCGAGCGGCCGGGCCGGGCCTGCCTCCAACTGCTGGCCGACCTGCTGGCCGTCGGGTGGATCTGGCTCACCGTGTTCGTCGCGCGCATCGTCCACGACTTCGTGCTCGCGCTGCAAGGACCGGCCCGGACGCTGGCCGGAGCGGGCGAGTCCGTCCGCAGCGCGTTCGACAACGCGGCGCGCACCGCCTCGACGGTGCCGTTCGTCGGCGAGGACCTCGCACGGGCGCTGGGCACCGGGACCGGGGCCGGTGACTCGCTGGTCGCCGCGGGACAGGAACAGATCGCGGCGATCGCCCGCGTCGCCTTCGGGACCACCGTCGCCACCGTGCTGCTCGGCGCGATGCCGGTGCTGTTCCTCTGGCTGCCGCTGCGGCTGCGATACGCGCGGCTGGCGCGCTCCGCCGTCACGGCCCGCGCCGTCGACTCCGACCTGCTCGCGCTGCGCGCCATCACCCGCCGGCCGGTGCGCTCGCTGCTGGAGGTCTCGCCGGACCCGGCGGCGGCGTGGCGGCGGGACGAGCGGACCGTGGTGCACGGCCTCGCGGCCCTTGAACTGCGCAGCCTGGGCCTACGGGCGCCGCGGACGCCCCCGGACTGAGGGCGGTAGGGGTTCAGGAAAGCCACATTCCTGAACCTGCAGGACAGGAATGTGGCTTTCCTGAACTTTGGCCTCAGCCCGCCACCGTGATCCGCTTGTCGTCGGACAGGGGCGGGCGACCCTCTCCGTCCGACGGGTCGGTCTCGCGGATGCGCACGGTGTAGTCGCCGGGTTCGAGGGCCACGGTGAAGGCGAACGGCGCGAACCGCTGGCCTTCCGCCGTGCTCGTGAACCCCTTCCGGACGGTCGCACCGTCGCGCAGCACCTCCCAGAGCACGGTGGCCTCGAACACCGCCGCCTCGCCGCGCACCTCGACCTGCCGGCCGACCTGCGTGCCGTCGGCAGGCGAGTCGATCTGCACGAGTGAGCGCAGCGAGTACGGGTCGCCGCGGGGGACGGGGACGGACGTGTTCACGGCGCCCCACAGGTCGGACTCGGTCGCTCCGTCCACGACGACCCGGACCGGGTCCGTCGACCCCATCGCCCCCTGCACCGTGTACACCAGCTGCTGCACGGTCAGCTCGGCGAGCTCCCCGCCCACCTGCGCGGACCCGATCCCGGCGAGGTCGACGACGATGGCCCCGCCGTCGCGGTGGACGGGCTCCCGCAGAGTGGTGCCGCGCGGCCAGTGGCTGCGGTAGTCGGGGTCGGTGCCGGTGGGCGTCGCGAGCATCTCGCGCACGGCGGTGCTCGCCGGGTCGCTCGTGACCACGGAGTGGAACTCCCGCTGCAGCCGCGGGCCCGCCGGGGTGTCCGCGACGTAGTACACGGGCACCGCGACCCGCTCCCCGCGGTCCGGCTCGGCCGAGCGTGCCGGTGCCGGCGTGGGTTGCGGGGTGGGTTGCGGCGTGGGTTGCGGCGCCGGCGTGGCGGCGGTGGGGTCCGCGGCGGTGGCCGGCGTACCGGCCGACGGCACCACGTGCCCGGGTGTCGACCCGCCGCACCCGCTCACGAGCAGCACCAGGAGGACGAGCGCCCACCCCTGTCGCCGAGCCATCCGACCACCCCCTCGGAGCGCAGGTTCCCGCGTCCGGGTCGTGGCATCCGGTCGGCACGCCGAACCCACTCGGGTGCCCTGGGCCGCGACGGACGGCACGTCCGTCGGCACGTACGCGACGAGAGTGCCGTTCGTCGGACGGGGGACGGGCTCAGGTGTCGAGCGCGGGGGACGAGGCCTGCGCCCAGTACCGGCGGGGGATGCGGCCTGCGAGGCGGGCCGCCCGGCCCGCGTCCACCGCGAGGCGCATCGCGTGGGCCATCCGCTCCGGATCGCCCGCGCGCGTGACGGCGGTGGCGAGCAGCACCGCGTCACACCCCAGCTCCATCGCCTGGGCGGCCTCGGACGCCGTACCGATGCCGGCGTCCAGCACCACCGGCACGCCGGCCTGCTCGACGATCATCTCGATGTTGTGCGGGTTGCGGATGCCCAGACCGGTGCCGATCGGCGAGCCGAGCGGCATGACCGCCGCGCACCCGACAGCTTCGAGCTTGCGCGCGAGCACCGGGTCGTCGTTGGTGTAGGGCAGCACGGTGAACCCGTCGTCCACCAGCTGTTCGGCGGCGTCGATCAGCTCGATCGGGTCGGGCAGCAGGGTGCGCTCGTCGGCCACCACCTCGAGCTTGACGAGGTCGGTCTCCAGCGCCTCCCGCGCGAGCCGGGCGGTGAGGACGGCCTCGGCGGCCGTGCGGCAGCCCGCGGTGTTGGGCAGGACCTCGATGCCGAGGCGCCGCAGCAGGTCGATCACGCCGGTGCCGGTGACCGCGTCGATCCGGCGCATCGCGACGGTGGTGAGCGCGGTGCCGGAGGCCACCAGGGCGCGCTCGAGGATCTCCAGGTTCGAGGCCCCGCCCGTCCCCATGATCAGCCGGGACGGGATCTTGCGGTCCCCCACCAGCAGCGACTCGTCCATGGTCATCCTCCCTGCACCGCCGTCAGCACCTCGACGCGCGCCCCGTCGGCGAGCGCGACGGACGGCCAGTCGGCTCGCGGCACGACCTCACCGTCCACCGCGACCGCGATCCCGTTCCCGGGAGCCCCGAGCACGGTGAGCGCGTCGCGGACGGACGCGCCGTCCGCGAGCTCGCGCTCCTCTCCGTTGATCCACACCTGCACGTGCTACCTCCTTGCCACTCGGTGCCGGGCGGGGTCAGCGGCGCGCACCGGGTCGGGGACGGGGTCGCCGCGCAGCAGGGCCAGCACGGCGTCGGCGGTGACGGGCGCGAGCAGCATGCCGTTGCGGTGGTGGCCGGTGGCCACGAGCAGGCCGTCGGGGCCGAGCGCGCCGATCAGCGGCAGGTTGTCCGGGCTGCCGGGCCGCAGCGCCGCGGCGCTCTCCAGCAGCGCGTACTCGGCGATGCCCGGCAGGATCCGCTCGGCGTCGCGCAGCAGGTCGCGCACCCCGCCGACCGTGACCTCGGTGTCGAAGCCCAGCTCCGCCTGGGTGGCCCCGATGACGAGGCCGCCGTCGTCGCGGGGGACGACGTAGACGGGGCGGCCGTCCACGAGCGCGCGCACCGTGCGCCGCGGCGGCGGGAACGCGCCCGCGCGGTGCGCGATCCGCAGGATCTCGCCCTTGACCGGGCGCACCAGCCCGTCGAGCGCCGGGTGCAGGGAAGCCGAGTGCGCGCCGGCGGCCACGAGCACGACGCCGGCATCGACGTCACCGCCGTCCGTGCGCACGCCGGTGACCCGCTCGCCGTCGTCGAGGACGGCCCGGGCGGGGCGTTCCACGACCGTGACGCCGGCCCGCTCGGCGGCGGCGCGCAGGGCGGTGAGCAGCACGCGGTTGTCGACGGCGAGGTCGCCGGGCACGGACAGGCCGCCGCGCACGTCCGGCCCGAGCGCGGGTTCGAGGCGCCGCAGCTCCCGGCCCGAGAGCCGCTCGACGTCGCGGCCGAGGCGACTCAGGAAGTTCGCCAGCGACTCCAGCTCGGCGCGGTCGCCGGAGCCGGTGGCCGCGACGACCGTGCCGTCGCTCCGCAGCCCGGCGGGGCGCCCCGCCACGGCCTCCAGCTCGGCGACGAACGCGGGCCAGCGCCGCACCGCCGCTTCGCCGAGCTCCAGCAACGCCTCCTCGCCCGGCCACGCCTCCGTGACGGGCGCGAGCATGCCGCCCGCCACCCACGACGCCCCGGACGCCGGTGCCGGATCCAGCACCGTGACCGCCACGCCGGCCTCGGCCGCGCGCCAGGCACACGACAGGCCGATCACGCCTGCCCCGATCACCGTGACTGAGTTCGACATCATCTCCGCTCCCTGCGCCGGCATGACCCGGATCAGGTTCGACGGTCGGGATCTGTTGGATCCCCTCTCAGCCCGCAGTACGGGCTCCCGTGCGTCACCTTCGATTCACCCTACGCCGTATCGATTGCCTCCGCTCCGCTGCGGCTCCCCCGACCCGCAGTCGGCGCGTAGCGTCGGCCACCGTGCCTGCCCTCGACGGCGCCACCGTGCGCAAGCGACTGGACGACGCCCGCCTCTACCTCTGCACCGGGGCCCGCCGCCGTACCGGCGATCTCGCGGAGTTCGCCGACGCGGCCCTCGCCGGTGGCGTCGACATCATCCAGCTGCGGGACAAGGGTCCCGACGGGCCGCTGGAGGCCCGCGACGAGCTCGCGGCGCTGGAGGTGCTCGCCGAGGCGTGCGCCCGCCACGGGGCGCTGCTCGCCGTGAACGACCGCGCCGACATCGCCCTCGCCTCCGGCGCCGACGTCCTGCACCTCGGCCAGGACGACCTGCCCGTCCGGTGGGCCCGGGAGGTGGTGGGCGACGAGGTGGTGGTCGGGCGCTCGTCGCACAGCCCGGACGAGACGGCGACCGCGGCCGGCGAAGCGGGCGTGGACTACTTCTGCGTCGGCCCCTGCTGGCCGACCCCCACGAAGCCCGGCCGCCCGGCCCCCGGCCTCGACCTCGTGCGCACGGTGGCCGGCCGGGCGCCGTCCCGGCCCTGGTTCGCGATCGGTGGCATCGACCACGCCCGGCTCGACGAGGTGCTCGCGGCGGGCGCCGAGCGCATCGTGGTCGTGCGCGCGATCACGGAAGCGGAGGACCCGCGCGCCGCGGCGGCGGCGTTCGCGACGAAGCTGCGCGAGCCGGCCGGCGGTACGAGCGGCACCTCCGTCCGATAGAGCAGTACGGAAGTGCCGTTCGTTCGATGGTCAGGTGGGCACGAAGGGGCGCCGTCAGCGCGACCGGAGCGCGCGACGGGCCGCCCACCGCGCCCGGTACCAGCGGATCGTCCAGAGCCAGCTCAGCCGGTCGTACCGCCGACGGCGGCGGCCGGCCACCGGCGACCGCCTCCGCCTGCTGCGGTGGCTCGTCGTCCCGACCACGCGGTCGATGGGCGGGCCGTGCAGGACCGAGTCGTCGGGGAGGTCACCGACGAGCACCCAGGCGGAGCCGACACGGGTGCCCGACCGGTGCCAGACGCGTTGTCCTGGTGCGGGTCCGATCACCGCGGCGGAGTTCACGGTTACCAGGATGACGCGGCGGAGCGCCGAAGTCGTCACGGCTCGCGGCCATCCTCGCTACCGGCTGGCTGCAGTGCGGGGGGCACGCCTGGCAGGGGGTGACTCGTTCGCGAGCCGTAAGGAAAACGCACCGCGTTCCCGGGATAGCGTCCCCCGGTGCCGGCCACCACCTCGAGGACCTCGCGGATCTCCGGGACCGATCTCGCCTGCGTGCTCGCGGCGGCGCTGGTCGTCGTGGCCGCGGCGGTGGTGGGCCGGGTGCTGCTGGCGGCGGGGGTCGACATCTTCCTGCCGTTCCCGCCCCTGCTCGCCGAGTGGCTGCCGCACCTCGGGCCGGGGACGCCGGTGGCCGTGGTCGTCGCGGTGCTGGTCGTGGCCAACGGGCCGGGGCTCGCAGAGCGGCTGGCGTGGCGCCCGCTGCTGGCCGCGGGGTTCGCGGCCGCGTTCGCGTGGACGCTGGCGCTCGCGCTCGTGGACGGGTGGCAGCGCGGGGTCGTCGAGCGGCTGACCAGCAGCCAGGAGTACCTGCACGACGTGCCCCGTGTGAGCGACGTCGGGGCGATGCTGCGCACGTTCGCCGATCACATCCTCACCGACCGGCCCGGCTTCTGGACCACGCACGTGGGCGCGCACCCGCCCGGTTCGCTGTTGACGTTCGTCTGGCTGGACCGGATCGGGCTCGGCGGTGGTGGCCCGGCCGGGCTGTTCGTGATGCTCGTCGGGGCGTCCGCCCCGGTGGCGGTGGCCGTGGCGGTGCGGGCATTCGGCGCCGAGCAGGTGGCGCGCCGCGCACTGCCGTTCGGCGTGCTGTTGCCCGGTGCGGTGTGGGTGGGGGTCTCGGCGGACGGGATGTTCGCGGGCGTGCTCGCGTGGGGCGTCGCCCTGCTGGCGGTCGGCGCGGTGGGGCGCGGAGCGCGGGCCGACCTCGCCGCGCTGGCCGCCGGGCTCCTGCTCGGGTGGTGCCTCTACCTGTCGTACGGCCTGGTGCTCGGCGGGCTGCCCGCCCTCGCGGTGCTCGCGTACACGCGGAACGTCCGGGCCGGGGCGCTCGCCGCGGCCGGGACGCTCGGGGTGGTCGGCGCGTTCACCGCCGCCGGGTTCTGGTGGTTCACCGGGTTCGAACGCGTGCAGGTGATCTACGCGGCCAGCATCGCGGAGACGCGGCCGTACTCCTACTTCGTGTGGGCCAACCTGGCCGCGCTCCTGTTCGCGCTCGGCCCCGCGGTCGTCGCCGCGCTGCACCGCGCCCGGTCCCTCCCGACCGGCGTCGCGCTCCTGGCCGGGGCCTGCCTCTCCGCGATCCTGATCGCGGACGTGTCCGGCATGAGCAAGGGGGAGGTCGAGCGGATCTGGCTGCCGTTCGCCGTGTGGCTCGTGGTCCCGTGTGCGCTCCTCCCACGCTCCCGGTACTGGCTCGTGGCGCAGGCCTGCCTCGCGCTCGCGGTCAACCACCTGCTGCTGACCGTCTGGTAGCAAGTGCCCCGGTAAGGCGGGTTGCCGGCGGCGCTCAAGCCGCTGCGCGAGACCGCGACCGCGGCGTGACCCTGCGGGCCCGGACCAGCCGAACGAGGTAGATCAGCAACGACAGCCCGACCATGGCGGCCACCAGCACCAGCCACCGGCCCAGGTAGGGCTGCTGGTCGAGGCCCGTGGCCGCGAGGTGCGTCACCCCGCCCTGGCGGATGATCCCCGGCAGGAAGACGAGGAACGTCAGCGCGGCGCCCAGCACCGGCACCCGCACGTGGTTGACCACCGGCACCCGGGGGCGGGGCAGCCGGGCGAGCACCCGGTCGGCCGCCGAGTACAGCGGGAACAGCACGAGGTCGTGCACCACGGCGGCGCCGACGAACCACGCGAGCACCCGCAGCAGGGCCGGGTCGCCGAGCAGGAACGACGCGGCGTACGCGGCGATCGCGAAGCACACCAGCAGCACCAGCAGGTGGGTGGGGCGGGCCCCGTAGCGGTCGACGAAACGGCGCATCACGCCTCCCGGAACTCGATGGAGCGCACCCACTTGGTGCAGCGGACACCGGGCATCGCGGGCACGATGATCCGGGCGGGGAAGCCGTGGTCGAGGCTGAGATCGACGCCGTTCACCCGCAGCGCGAGCAGGGCGTCGGGATCGAGCACCTGTCCCGCGGTCAGCGTTCCCTGCGCGAACGGCCCGTTCTCGAGCGACGCGACGAACGCCGACGCGGGCTGCGGCACGCCGGCGAGCCCGGCGAGGTCGCGCAGCCGCACACCGGTCCAGGTCTGCACGGTCGACCACCCCTCGACGCACGCGATCGGCAGCCGGGCGGTGTGCTGGGGCAGCGCCGCGAGATCGGCGCGGGAGAACGTCCGCGGGGTCGCGCCGGCGAGCGCGAGCGTCCAGTCGGCGGCGGGGGTGACGCCTGCGGCCGCCGCGGTGCGGTTGACCGGGAACCCGTTCGGCCCGTCGTCCGTGGTGCGCCCGCGGGGCAGCAGGAACGCGAGTTGCCGCGCCGGACCGTCCAGCACCTGACCGATCGACAGCGCCGCGAGCAGCGCCGATCCGCCACCGACCAGGGCGAGCACACCGCGCCGGCTCAGCGTGGGCGGCGCCGGGTCGGGCGCGACGAGGCCGGCCTCGTCCGGCGGCTCGGGCACCGTGCGGGCGAGCGGGGTGGCGAGTTCCCGGCGCAGCGAGCGGGAGCGCAGGCCGCGCACCATCGCGCCCAGCTTCAGCGACACGTGCGCGACGAACGCCCCGACGAACACCCACGCCCCGAGGTAGTGGCCCGTGTAGAAGCTGAACCCGAAGACGTAGTCGTACTGGATGTTGAGCAGCCCGGTGACGATCTCGAACAGCACGCTTCCCACGAGCAGCAGCAACGACGCGCGCTCCAGCGCCTGCGCGGGTGAACGGACCGGCGGCCAGTCGAAGAGCTTCGGGATCACCGACCAGAGCTTGGCCAGCACGACCGGCACCAGCACGATCCCCAGCCCGACGTGCACGCCCTGCGTCAGCTGGAAGAGCCAGGACGGCCGCGTCGGCCAGTCGAACGGTGGCAGCTGGAGGAGCCCGACGTCGCCGGGCAGGCCCTGGCTCGGTCCGTAGGCGATGCGGTCGAGCAGCCCGGTAACGAGTAGAACCGGCATCCCGACGAGCAGCACGACGGCGAAGACCGAGGTCAGCCATGGTCCGCGCAAGGGGCTGCGGAAACGGGGCGTGGGGGGTGGCACGGTGCGGACGTTAGGCCGGATGCCGCGGCCGGCGGCGTGGATCAGCGGATCGGTGAGCGACTCGTAAGGCTCTGCGGCTCCGGCGATCCCTAGGCTCGGCCCATGACGGCTCGTGTGCTGGTGGTGGACGATGACGCGACGGTCCGCGACGTGGTCGGGCGCTACCTCGACGAGGCCGGTTACCAGGTCGACCTCGCCGCGGACGGCCCCACGGGGCTGCGCGCGGCCCGGGAGCGCTCCCCGGACGCCGTGGTGCTCGACCTGATGTTGCCCGGCATGACCGGGCTGGACGTCTGCCGCGCGCTGCGCGCCGAGGACGATCGCCTCCCGATCGTGATGCTCACGGCGCTGGGCGAGGAGGACGACCGCGTGCTCGGGCTCGAGCTCGGCGCGGACGACTACGTGACCAAGCCGTTCAGCCCGCGCGAGCTCGTGCTGCGCGTCGGGTCGGTGCTGCGGCGCTCCCGCCCGCCGGAGTCGCCGGCCGAGGTCCTGGTGGACGGCGAGCTGCGGGTCGACCCGGCGGCCCGCCGCGCCTGGCTGGGCGAGCGGGAGCTCGCGTTGACCACCCGCGAGTTCGACCTGCTCGCGTACCTGCTCGCCCACCCCGGCCGGGCGTACAACCGGGCGGAGCTCCTGGCCGAGGTGTGGGGCTGGGAGTTCGGCGACCAGTCCACGGTCACGGTGCACGTGCGCCGGCTGCGCGAGAAGATAGAGACCGACCCCACCCGGCCCCGGCGCATCGCCACGATCTGGGGCACCGGGTACCGCTACGACCCCCTGGTCCCAGCATGAACGTCCTCGTCGAGCTCGCCAAGGCCGCCCCGATCGCGCTCTTCTCCGCGCTCCCGGTGGCGCTCGTCGGCGGGCTGGTCGTGCACCGCATGCGGCGCCGGTCGATGACGGCCACGATGACCGCGCTCGTGCTCGTGCCGCTCTTCGCCGCGCTCGTCGGCGTCGTGGCCACCAGCGGCTTCATGTACACGCCGCAGCTGGTGGGCACGGTCGCGGTGGTCGCGGTGGTCGCGGCGGTCACGGTGCCGGCCGGCATGATGCTCGGTCGCAGCGTGGCCCGCGAGACGCTCTGGCAGCGGGAGGCCCGCGAGGCCGAACGGCAGGCCGAGGCCGCGCGGCGCGAGCTCGTGGCGGGCATCGGGCACGACCTGCGTTCACCGCTCGCCGGCATCCGCGGCATGACCGACGCGCTGCTCGACGGCGTGGTGCACCGGCCCGGCGACGTGACCGAGTACCTGCAGCGGATCCGGCGGGAGACGGTGCGGATGGCCGGGATGGTCGAGGACCTGTTCCAGCTGTCGCGGGCCACCTCGGCCGCGCTGCGGCTGCCCGCCGAGCGGCTCGCGCTCGGCGAGATCGCCTCCGACGCGGTGGCCGCCGAGGCGGCGGTGGCATCGGCGGCCGGTGTCGCCGTCACGGCCGCGAACCCCGCCTGCTGGCCGACCGTGCTCGGCAGCGACGCCGACCTCGTGCGCGTGCTGCGCAACCTGCTCTCCAACGCGATCCGGCACACGCCCGTCGGCGAGACGGTGTCGATCTCGGCCGGGACCCGCGGCGCCGAGGCGTGGCTGGCCGTTCAGGACGCCTGCGGCGGCATCCCGGAGGCCGACCTCGACCGCATCTTCGACCCCGGTTACCGGGGCACGGATGCGCGCACCCCGGACGACTCCTCCGGTGCCGGGCTCGGCCTGACCATCGCGAAGGCGCTGGTGGAGGCCCAGCATGGGGGCATCACCGTGCGGAACGAGGCGCCCGGCTGCCGGTTCGAGATCACGCTGCCGACGGCGGACGTGCCCGCCCGGGTCAGCCCGCGAGACGCAGTTCGCTGAAGCAGCGGGGGCCGGCGTGGGAGGCGAGCGCCTCGAGCCCGGCGACGGCCGCCACCTCCCGCAACGCATCCGCCCCCACCACGGCCCACGGCAACGGCCGGCCCGGGCCCTCCGAGGTGTGGACCCGCGCCGTCCCCGCCCAGCAGGCGGCCGGATCCGGGTCGGTCTCGACCAGCACGGTTCCGCCGGGCCGCAGCAGGGCTGCGGCCCGGCGCAGGAGCCGGGCGGGGTCGCCGCCGATGCCGATGTTGCCGTCGGCCAGCAGCACGTGGTCCCACCGGCCGGGAAGTGCGGCGAACAGGTCGCGGCGCAGCACGGCGACGCCACGGGCGCGGCACCGCGCGACCGCGGCCGCGGACACGTCCACCCCGAGCGCCGGGATGCCCCGGCGGGTGAGCGCCACCACCAGCCGCCCCGGGCCGCAGCCCAGGTCGACGACCGGGCCGCGGCAGCGGTCGAGCAGCCAGCCGTCGTCGCCCGCGGCATCGGCGTGCCACCGCCGCACCGCGAGCACGACCTCGGCCCCGTCGCTGCGCACCAGCCGTGCGGGCACGCCGCGCAACGCGGCGTCGAAGGCGGCGTTCGATTGCCTCCGCTCGGCTCTGGCGGTGGTCACCGGGCGAACTCGAACGCGGGGCAGCTCCCGACCGCCGCGGCGAACCGCCCGTCCGGTGCCGCCCCGGCCACGGTGCGGGCGTCGGCGGCGGTGTCGACGTCGGTCAGCTCGGGGAGCAGGCCGACGCGCAGCCCGCCGTCCCGCAGGGCCCGCAGCGTGCGCTCCCCGGTGTCGTCGCGCGAGGTCGGGACGCCGGCGACGAGCCGCGCCGCGCCGGGATCGCGCAGGCCCAAGGCCCACCAGCCGCCGTCGGCGGCGGGGCCGAGCACGCCGTCCGTGCCCGGTGCACGGAGGCGGTCGAGGCACGCCGCGAGCAACTCGGAGCCGGCCTGCGGGGTGTCCATGCCCACCTGCAGCGTCGGGCGCCCGGCGAGGAGCGCGGCGGTGTCGAGGTGGGCCGCGGCGATCCGTGCACCGAGGTCGGTCCCGCGTTGGGACAGGATCCGGCAGCCGCGCAGCGCCGCGGTGAGCTCCGCGCGCCGCGCCGCCCCCGCGAGCCGACCGGTGAGCGCGACGACGGGCTCGGCACCGGGCACGCCGGCGGCCGCGTCGATGGTGTCGAGGAGCGAGGCGGCTGCCAGGTCGGCGGCCTCGGCCGGGGTGGCCGGCGGGCACAGCCGCGTCTTGACCCGGCCCGGCTCCGGCGACTTGGCCAGGACGATCACCGCGGCGGCCGCGATCACGAGAACCTCGGTGCGGCGAGCAGCCGGCCCATGTCGCGGACCGCGCGGGCCGTGCCCCGCACCGACCCGGACACCTTGGAGCGTCCACCGGCCCGCGGCCGGTACGTGACGTCCACCTCGTGCAGCCGCCAGCCGGCGGCACCGGCGCGCAGCAGGAGCTCCAGCGGGTAGCCGAAGGCGCGGTCGGCGACCCCGAGGTCGAGCAGGTCCTGCCTGCGGCCGACCCGGATGGGCGCGATGTCGTGCACCGGCACGCCGCGCGTGCGCAGCAACGCCGCGATGAGCGCGTTCCCCGCCCGGGCGTGCCACGGCCACGCGCCCGGACGGGGCACGCGCCTGCCGACGGCGAGGTCGGCTCCTCCCGCACGCACCGCGTCGGCCATCGGGCCCAGGACCGCCGGATCGAGCGAGCCGTCCCCGTCGAGCACGGCGACCAGTTCCGCCCGCGCCGCGAGCAGCCCGGTGTGGACGGCGGCCCCGTAGCCGCGCCGCGGCTCGACGACGACCCGAGCGCCGTGCGCGGCGGCGACGGCGGCCGTGCCGTCGGTCGACCCGTTGTCGACGACGAGCACCGGCCAGTCCGCCGGCAGCTCGGCCAGCACCGCCGGCAACGCGTCCGCCTCGTCGAGGCAGGGAAGGACGATCTCCACACCCGAGATCATCGGCCGAAAACCGCTCGTGGGACCCCCCATCGCTGCTTACCGAACGGTGACGGCCGGTTCCCGCAACGGGTCGCAGGCGAAGGCGGCGACACCCTCGGCGAACGTCACGGCGGCGCTGAAGCCCAGCCGTTTCCCGGCCCGCGCCGGGTCGGCGACCACGTGCCGCACGTCGCCGGGCCGGGCCCCGCCGACCACGACCGGCGCCGGCCCGCCCATCTGCTCGGCCAGCTCGCGGGCCAGCTCACCCACGGTGTGCGGCTCGCCGGAGCAGACGTTCACCGCCTCGAAGCCGTCCGCGTCGGCGGTCAACGCCAACGCGTTGGCTGCCGCGACGTCCGTGACGTGCACGAAGTCGCGGCGCTGGCGCCCGTCCTCGAGCACCCGCGGTGCGTCGCCCCGCTCCAGCGCCGACCGGAAGATCGACGCGACGCCGGCGTACGGGGTGTCCCGGGGCATCCGCGGGCCGTAGACGTTGTGGTAGCGCAGCGACCAGACCCGGCCCCCGCACTGCCGCGCCCACGCGCTCGCCAGGTGCTCCTGAGCGAGCTTCGTGGCCGCGTACGTGCTGCGCGGGTCCGCCGGTGCGTCCTCGCCGACGAGGCCCGCCGCGAGCTCCCGCCCGCAGCGCGGGCAGCGTGGCTCGAACCGCCCGGCCGCGAGATCCGCTTCCGCCCGTGGCAGCGGCCGGACGACGCCGTGCTCCGCGCAGTCGTAGCGGCCCTCGCCGTAGACGACCATCGACCCGGCCAGCACCAGCCGGCCCACTCCCGCGGCGTGCATCGCGGCGAGCAGCACCGCCGTGCCGAGGTCGTTGTGCGCGGCGTACGCCGGCGCGTCCGACGGGTCCACACCGTGGCCCACCATCGCCGCCTGGTGGCACACCGCGTCCACGCCGGGCAGCAGCCGGGCCAACAGGTCCTCGTCGCGCACGTCACCGACGACGTGCTCGTGCGGGGGCGCCCAGCCGCCCGCTCCGTGCGCCTGCGGCAGCAGCGCGTCGAGCAGCAGCACGTCGTGGCCGTCGGCGGCGAGCCGGTCGGCAACGTGCGATCCGACGAACCCGGCACCTCCGGTGATCAACACTCGCATCGACCGAGGTTAGGGGCGGCGGGTCCGCTCAGCGCTCGCTCGTTCGTGACTCGTCACATCTGCCCGGGGCAGCGTCTTCACCCGGCGAGGCGGGATGGCGTAGGCCGCCGTGCCCGGGCGGTAGCGCCGACCGGAGGACGGGCCACGAGAGCGCGACGCACAGCGCCACGAGCGGCCAGGTGAGCACGGTGCGGGCGATACCGAGCGCGAGCACCGCGTTCGCCGCGTAGAGGGGGAGGAACACCGCGAGCCGCACGAGGTACTGCCCGACCCACACCCAGCTCGCGCGCTGGTAGCCGCGCAGCAGATCGGGGTCGCGCCGCCACCGCGTGCGCTGGCCGAGCGCGGTGCCCACGACGAGCCCCAGGAACGGCCAGCGCACCACGATCGACACGGCCCACGCCAGCGCGCTCGCCGCATTGCTCACGATCTGGACCAGGAAGAAGTCGACGGCACGGCCGGTGTACAGGGCGACCAGCGCCGCCACCGCCACACCGAGCAGGCCGAAGAGCACCGCGCGCGGGCGGCCACCGCGGACGAGTCGGATCACGGCCACCACGGCACCGACGAGCACAGCGGCCCCACCCGCCCAGGCGACCGGGGAGGCCCAGCCCACCGCGTCGGCGACCGTGAACGCCGCGACGAACGCGACCACCGGCACGGTGGCGTCGACGGCGCCGCCGCGCCCGCCGAGGACCTCGGCGAGGCCCGGCTCGGCGGCGTCCTTCCGGCTTCCCATGAGCTAAGGGTGCCCTACGCCCACGAATGGATCACCCCCACTGGCGGGTCTCCCCGGTCCTGGGTGATATTGGAGGATGCTTTGCCCGTCGAGGAGATGGCGGGCTGGTGAATGGAAAGGGGGCGATGGCCGATGCAACCCATCAGCAGCTTCCTCGCACTCGGGGACAGCTTCACCGAGGGCTTGGACGACTGGCGCGCCGACGGTACGCCCCGCGGCTGGGCCGATCGCGTGGCCGAGCAGCTGGCGGCCTCCCGCCCCGGCTTCCGGTACGCCAACCTCGCCGTGCGCGGCAAGCTCCTCGACCAGATCGTCGAGGACCAGCTCCCGGTGGCCGAGCGCCTGCGCCCGGACCTGATCACGTTCTGCGCCGGCGGCAACGACATCATCCGGTTCTCCTGCGACACCGACGACCTCGCCCGCCGCTTCGACGCCGCGCTGGAGCGCGTCACGGCCACCGGGGCGCACGTGCTGGTGTTCACGGGCTTCGACCTGGGTCGGATGCACCCGATCCTGCGCCGCCTGCGAGGGCGGGTGGCCTGCTACAACGAGCTGATGCGCGCGAGCGCCGAGCGGCACGGCAGCACGGTGGTGGACCTCTGGGGCATGGCACCGCTCGCGGATCCCCGCAGCTGGGGCCGCGACCGGCTGCACCTCACCGCCGAGGGCCACGGTCGCGTGGCGCTGCGCGTGCTGGAGACGCTCGGCGAGCCCGTCACCGAAGACTGGCGCACCCCGCTGCCCGAGATGGCCCCGACCTCCTGGCAAGCATGGGTGGGCGAGGACCTGCGCTGGATGCGGGACTTCGTGATGCCCTACGTCCGCAGGCGGCTGCAGGGCCACGCCACGGGCGACGGGTTCACGCCGAAGCGACCCGAACTCCTGCCGCTGCGCACGCTCGAACACCCGTGAGTGGATACGAGCCCCGGGCAAGACCGCGATCGGCGAACGTACTACTGCTTCCAGTAGGTCGGACGCTGCAGTAGGACCCCGTCCGCAGCCACAACGTCTGGTCAAGCCAGTGATAGCGACGGCCATGCTTCTCCCGCAGGCCGTGGTACAGGTTGAAGCCGTCGATGTAAGCCTTGACCCGCTCACCGGTGTCATCCACCAGCCCGTCCCTCCTAGCGGCTACCGGCGGCACCGATGTAGTCTTGTCGTGTACCCCGCTCAGGTGAGCAGCCTGAGCCCGACGGCCCCCTCCATGAGGGGGCCGTTTCTTGTTGTGCCCTGCGTCACCGACCGCCCCGCGGTGGGGTACCCCGCGAGTGACAACGATGTGGTTCGAGCACGGTGCGTGCGCAATGCGATCTCTAGGACCGCGGCAGGCCAATCCCGTCGGCCACCCGGTCGGCGTGGAGGTCGCCGTCGCCGAATGCGAGCGCCGCGCTGGTGGCGTGCTGCAGGTAGTGGTGCAGGTGGTGCTCTGCGGTGAAGCCGATGGCGCCGTGCACCTGGTGCCCGAGCGCGCACACCCGCTGGTAGGCGTCGCTCACCCAGGACTTGGCCACCGATACGGTCAGCGCCACGTCGGCAGCGTCCTGCCCCTGCGCCGCGAGCCGCCAGATCGCCTCGAAGGCGATGAAGCGCGCGGTGAGGACGTCGATCGCCATGTCCGCGCAGTGGTGCTGCACGGCCTGGAAGCTGCCGATCGGCCGGCCGAACTGCTCGCGCTGACCCGCGTACTCCACGGTCATGTCGAGCACGCGCTGCACGCCGCCCACCATCTCGGCGCACGTGGCGGCCGCCCCGAAGGCGGTGGCCGTGGCGGCGACCGCGGCCCCACCGCCGACATCGCCGAGCACCCGGTCGGCCGGCACCGCGACGCCCGCGAACCGGACGTCGTTCTCGGCGTTCGGGCCCATCACGTCCAGCCGCTCGGTGGTGACGCCGGACGCGCCCCGTTCGACGAGGAATGCGGTGGGGCCCGCCACCACCAGCAGGTCGTCGACGGCGTGCGCGAACGGCACGAACCGCGCGGTGCCCTCCAGGACGTACCCGTCGCCGGACGCCGTGGCCGTGACGTTCGCCCCGTCGGCGTAGGCGATGGTGCGGCCCTCGGCGATTCCGCCCAACCAGCGTTCCCGCTGTTCGGTCGAGCCGTGCCGCTCGATGGTCGCGCCACCCAGCACGGTGTGCAGGAACGGGCTCGGCACCTGGGCCGCGCCCATCTCCTCGATCAGCAGGCAGGCTTCGAGGAAGCCCGCACCGACGCCGCCGTACGTCTCCGGGATCGCCAGCCCGGTCCAGCCGAGCTCGACCATCTCCTTCCACAGGTCGGCCGAGAAGCCCGCCGGGTCCCCGGCCACCGCCTCGACGCCGGCCGCGCCCACCCGCCCGGCGAGCACGTCACGGGCGGTGGTGCGGATGAGCTCCTGGTCCTCGGTCAGGGTCAGATCCATGCGGTGGTCCCTGTCAGTTCGCGGGCGGGATCTTGTCGGAGCGCACCCAGACGCCGGGGCGTTCCTCCCAGAAGAGCTGCACGAGCACGCCGCCCGCGTGCTTGGGGTGGATGAACGTGTGCTTCCACGCGGCGCCGTCCTTGACGCCCTCCTCGTCGTCGAACGTCGGGATGTCGTGGACGCCGCAGGCCGCCAGCGCCGCGTCCCAGTCGGCGACCTCGAACGTCACGTGGTGGGCGGCGGCCCCGTTGCGCGCGAGGAACTTGTCGACGAACGAGTCCTCGCCGCGACCGGTGATCACCTCCCAGCAGATGCTGGAGCCGGGGACGTTCAGCACGAGGTCGGCCATGTCGGGGATCTCGTCGTCGGCCGTGCGCCAGACCTCGACGAACCCGGCGAGGTCGGAGTACCACCGCGAGAGCTCGTCGCGGTCGTGGAAGGCCTGGCAGATGTGGTCGATCCCGCGGATGCCGAGGGTGGGCCCGTTCGGGTCGACGGGCTCGACCGCCGTCGCGTCGTCGTCGCCGAGCATGGCGAGGTTGCCGGGGCCGCGCAGCCGCCACAGGACACCGGGACCGTGCTCGGGCGGGGACAGCGACGCCTCCACCCAGCGGCCGGGCACGGAGTCGGTGACCTGGAGCCCGCGCTTGTCGAGCTCGGTGGCCGCGGCGTCGAGGTCCGGCACCTCGGCCCCGACGTGGTGCAACCCCGGGCGGCCGCCCTTCTCGTCGAGCCAGGCCGAGAGCTTGCCGCCCTCGCCGGACGGCGCGAGCACCACCCAGGTCTGGCCCGCGCTGCCGGGCACGGCGAGCCGGGCCCCGCGGACGCCCGCGTCCGGGTTGTCCCACACGTGGGTGCGCTGGAAGCCGAACAGGCCCTCCAGCAGCGCGAGCTGCTTGTCCAGGTCGGGTACGGCGACCGCGACGTGGTCGATCCGGTAGATCTTGAGCATCTCTTGTCTCCTGGCCCTATGGGCGTTTTTCAAGCGGCTGAGCCGCTTGATCGTTGGCCGTCAGCCGGCACCGCCGCGGGTTCTCAGGCGCTTCCTCGCGAGGACAGCGCCGACGTGGTGAAGTGGCATTCATGAGGAGGCGATCCCGGAGCGAGGGAGCGCCTGAGGTTCCGCTACCCGCACCGCTACGCAAGTCTCAAAACCCTCTCTAGCTCGAGTGCGGCTCGATCCAGTCGTACCCGGCGGTGACGAGCTCCTTGACGAGGCGGAGGTTGTAGCGGTTCATCGCCCCGATCCGATCGGCGAGCGCGGCCACCTTCTCATCGAACTCGTCGGCCGGGAACACGTCGTTGACCAGGCCGAGCTGCAGGGCCCGCTGCGCGTCCAGCCGGACCCCGGTGAACAGCATCTCCTTGGCCCGCGCCATGCCGATGCGCGCCGGCAGCCGCTTGAGCCCGCCCCAGCCGGGGGCGCTGCCGCCGACCTCGGGCTGGTCGGGGTCCTCCTTGCCGTCCATGAACTTCGGCTGGTAGGGCGGCCGGGCGGAGAGGGTGATCTCCACCAGTCCCATCTTCGCGTTGTCGGAGCAGACGATGAAGTCCGCGCCCAGCGCCAGCTCGAGCCCGCCGCCGACGGCGTAGCCGTGCACCGCGGCGAACACCGGGATCGAGAGCCGCTCCATCATCGCGAACGTCTTCTCGCCGAGGCGGCCCTGCTCGATCCGGTCGGCCTTCGTGAGCGACTCCGACCAGTCCAGGTCCATCCCGGCGCAGAACCCCTTCTCGCCGGCCCCGCGCAGCACCGCGACGCAGACCTCGGGGTCGTCGTCGATGTCGGTGAACACCTTGCGCAGGCCGTGCATCATCTCGGGGGTCAGCGCGTTGAGCTTCTTCGGCCGGTCGAGCGTGATCCAGCAGACGCGGTCCTTGACGACGACGTCCAGTCCTTCGGTCATGTGATCCTCCTAGGAACGGGGGAGGCCGAGGCCCCGAGTGGCGATGACGTTGCGCTGGATCTCGGACGCGCCGCCGAGGAACGTGGCGGCCACGGAGTCCATGCGCATGTGGGTGAAAGCGGCGCCCAGCGGGGCGTCCCGGCGCTGCCACAGCAGCCCGTTGCGGCCGAACACGTGGGCGCCGGTGCGCGCGAGCCGCTGGTGCAGCTCGGCGCTGAAGAGCTGGTTGACCGACGCCTCGTACCCCGGCACCGGGTTCGTGACGCTGTAGCGGGCGATGTTGTACAGCACCCGCATCTCGACGTAGCGCCGCGCGATCTCCTGGCGGGCGCCGCGCTCCCAGCCCTCCCGCAGGCGCTCCCGCCCCTCCGGTGTGCCGATGTGCTCGACGAGGCGGGCGATGGCCTGCTCGTACTTGATCGTGGCCCCGATCCCGGCCCGCTCGAAGCTGAGCGCGTCCATCGCGACGTACCAGCCCCGGTTCTCCTCGCCCACCCGGTTGGCCACCGGCACGCGGGCGCCGGAGAAGAAGATCTCCGAGAACGGGGCGTCGCCGCGGATGTCGCGGATCGGGCGCACCGTGACGCCCGGCGTGTTCACGTCGACGAGCAGGAACGTGATCCCGCGGTGCTTCGGCGCGGCGTCCGGGTCGGTGCGGACCAGGACGAACAGCCAGTCGGCGTGGTGGCCGAGGGAGGTCCACACCTTCTGCCCGTCGACCACGTAGTGGTCGCCGTCCCGCACGGCCCGCGTCCGCAGCCCGGCCAGGTCGGAGCCGGCCCCCGGTTCGGAGAAGCCCTGCGCCCAGGTGCGCTCCCCGCGGGCGATCGGGGGCAGGTGCTCGGCGCGCTGCTCGTCCGTGCCGTGTGCGAGGAGGGTGGGGCCGAGCAGGAACGCGCCGATGCCGTTCACGGTGGGCACGCGCGCCCGCATCATCTCCTCCTGGAGGATGAACTCCTCCATGGCGGACAGCCCGGCACCGCCGTACTCGACGGGCCAGTGCGGGGTGATCCAGCCGCGTTCCGCGAGCGCCGCGGCCCACTGCCGGGCGCCGTCCCGGCGGGCCGGGTCCGAGCTGCCCCGGTCGACCGGCCAGTTGTAGCCCCAGACGTCCTCCGGTTCGAGGCTCTGCTCGGCGTCCGGGTCCGGCGTGTACGCGGCCGGGAACCCGTCGCGGACGAACGCGCGCACCTCCTCGCGGAACGCCGCCTGCTCAGGAGTGTCCTCCCAGTTCATGCCGTCCTTCCCGGGGTCGCCTCCGCGGCCGCGGACGCCTGGGTGGCCCGCGTGCTCGGCGCCGCGCGCTCGCGATCCCAGGTACCCGGTGTGAGGCCCTGATCACCCATCGCCCGCAGGGTGTGCTTGGCCACCTTGTCGGTGGGGGTGCGGGGCAGCTCGCCGACGAACTCGATGTAGCGCGGCACCATGAACGACGGCAGCTTGGCCGCGCAGTACGCGACGAGCTCCGCCGGGGACAGGTCGGCGCCGGGGGTCCGCACGACCGCCAGCTTGACGTCCTCCTCACCCAGCTCGGACGGCACGCCGAAGGCCGCCGACTCGACGACGTCCGGGTGCAGGTTGACCTCGCACTCGATGTCGAAAGCCGAGATGTTCTCCCCGCGCCTGCGGATGGCGTCGGCGATCCGGTCGAGGAAGTAGAAGTAGCCGTCGTCGTCGCGCCACGCGCGGTCGCCGGTGTGGAACCACATGTTGCGGAACGCCCTCGCGGTGGCCTCGGGCATCCCGTAGTAGCCGGTGGTGATGACGAACGGCTGCTTCGGCCGCACGACGAGCTCGCCCGGGTCGCCTGCGGGGACCTCCCGGTCGTCCTCGTCGACGACGGCCACCTCGAAGCGCTCGGCGTGGGCCTGCCCCATCGAGCCGAGCCGCCACCGCCCGTACGGGCTCCCGGTCGCGATGCCGACCTCGGTGCTGGTGTAGGTCTCGGCCGACCGGACGCCGAAGCGCTCGAGCAAGGGTGCGTCCAGCGCCGACTTGCCCATGTAGAACGTCTCGAGGGGGTGGTCGCGGTCCCGGGGCCCGGGTGGGGCGCTCAGCAGGATCGGGATCATCGCGAACACGCTCATGGTGACCTGCGCGTCGAAGTACCGCACGTCGTCCCAGAACCGCGAGGCGCTGAACCGCTCGACGATGCCGATCGGGCTGCCGGACAGCAGCGCGGAGAACACCCCGTCCCACAGGCCCGCGGCGTGGAACAGCGGCAGCGGGCAGTAGGTCGTCTTGCCGCGGCGATCCAGGAAGTCCAGCGAGTCGTGCGCGCAGGACAGGGCCAGTGCGTGCGGCACCATCGCGCCCTTGGAGCGCCCCGTGGTGCCGGACGTGTACATGATCGCCTGCAGGTCGGAGAAGCGCGCGTCGCCGTGGATCGGGTCGGCGCCGTGCGCGAGCAGCCGCGACATCGGGATCGCGCCGTCGCCGAGCAGGTCGAGCGACGGCTCCGGCCCGCGCACGATGACGCGGATCGGGTCGGGCACCGTCGGCAGCACCGCGGGGAGGCGGTCGACGTACTCGGCGTCGATGAGCAACGTCGAGACGTCGGAGCTGTCCAGCACGTGCCGCAGCAGCTCCCCCCGGTACGCCGTGTTCACCGGCACCGCGACCGCGCCGATGCGCGAGAGCGCGACGATCACCGGCACGAACTCGGGGCAGTTCGGCAGCATCACCGCCACGTGGTCGCCGCGCCGCACGCCCTCGCCGGCGAACCCGTTGGCGTACCTGTCGGCGGCGGTGTCCACCTCTGCGAAGGACAGCTCGCCGTCGCGGAACTTCAGGAACGCCGCGTTCCGGTGGGTCTCGGCGCGAGATCTCATCACGTCACCGAGCACGAGGCCCTCGAGCCAACCCTGGTCCATAACTCCTCCCTCGACCGGCGAACGGCCGCCACGTGGTGCAGTGGCAGCCGTTCGCGACACCTCGGGGGCGGCGACCTCCCTCAGGAAGCCTCCGCCGCCGGTGCGGGCTCGACGATCAGTGGGTACACGCCGTTCTCGTCGTGCACCTCGCGTCCGGTCACCGGCGGGTTGAACACGCACACCGTGCGCATCTGCGTGCGCGGGCGCAGCTGGTGGTGCTCATGGCCGTTGAGGACGTAGACCGAACCCGGGCCGAGCTTGTAGGTGACGTCGTTGTCCTTGTCGGTGAGCTCGCCCTCGCCCTCGATGACCCAGACGGCCTCGATGTGGTTGGCGTACCAGAAGTCGTTGACCGACCCGGCGTCGAGCACGGTCTCGTGCAGCGAGAACCCGACGCCGTCGCCGGCCAGCACGATGCGCTTGCTGCGCCAGTGCGGCGTCTCGACGTCGCGCTCGGTGCCGGTGATCTCCTCGAGCGTACGGACGATCACGCGGACATCCCTTCGGTGACGGCCCGGACGGACTCGGCGACCACCGCCAGTCCCTCCTCCAGCTCGGCATCGGTGATCGTGAGCGGCGGCATCAGCTTCATGACCTCGTCGGTGGGACCAGCCGTTTCGATGATCAGCCCCCGCTCGAACGCCGCGGCGCACGACTTGGCGGCCAGCTCGGGCTGGGAGAAGGACAGGCCGCGGGCGAGGCCGCGTCCCTTGGGCGTGAGCTCCACGCTGTCCGACGAGGCCGCCAGCTCGGCGAGGGTGGCCTCCACCCGCTCACCCTTGGCGACGGTGGAGCGTTCGAGCACGTCGTCGGTCCAGAACTCGCGCAGCGCCGCGGTGGCGGTGACGAACGCGGGGTTGTGCCCCCGGAACGTGCCGTTGTGCTCACCGGGGCCCCACTGGTCGAGCTCGGGCTTGATGAGAGTGAGGGCCATCGGCAGGCCGTAGCCGCTGATCGACTTGGAGAGGCAGACGATGTCGGGCCGGATACCGGCCGCCTCGAACGAGAAGAACGGGCCGGTGCGGCCGACGCCCATCTGCACGTCGTCGACGATCAGGATCATGCCGTGGCGCCGGCACAGGTCCTCGAGCCCCTGCAACCACTCGATGCGGGCCGGGTTGATCCCGCCCTCGCCCTGCACCGTCTCGACGATGACGCCCGCGGGCTCGTTCAGGCCGCTCCCCGCGTCCTCGAGGAGTTTCTCGAACATCAAGAAGTCCGGGACCGTGCCGTCGAAGTAGTTGTCGAACGGCATCGGGGTGGCGTGCACGAGCGGGACGCCCGCGCCGCCGCGTTTCATGGAGTTCCCGGTGACGGACAGGGCGCCCAGCGTCATGCCGTGGAACCCGTTCGTAAAGTTGATCATCGACTCGCGGCCGGTGATCTTGCGCGCGAGCTTGAGGGCCGACTCGACGGTGTTGGCGCCGGTCGGCCCCGGGAACTGGACCTTGTAGTCGAGACCGCGCGGTTTCAGCACGAGATCCTCGAACGCGCGCAGGAACTCACCCTTGGCCGTGGTGTACATGTCGAGGCCATGGGTGATGCCGTCGCGCGCGAGGTACTCCAGGAGCGGCTTTTTCAGCGCCGGCGGATTGTGCCCGTAGTTGAGCGCCCCCGCTCCGGCGAAGAAGTCGAGATATTTTTTTCCTTCAACGTCGGTGATCGTCGACCCTTTTGCGGTGTCGAAGACCACCGGCCAGTTGCGACAGTAACTGCGGACCTCGGACTCGAGGTCGTCGAAAACGGTCGTTTCCACGGGCCTCCCCCTGTGAAACGGCATAGTGATCGTCCGGTCAGCGGTTGACCGGTCCGATCCGGAACAAGATCTCTGGTTCGTGGCCGTCGCCGAGCAGCTCGGCCGCGAACAGCTCGGTACGGCTCACCGGAGCACCGCGCCGCTCGGCGAAGCGGCTGAACAGCGCGATGGACCCCGTGTTGTCGGGCGTGACGGTGGCCTCGAGGTGGTCGACCCCGGGTACCCGGTCGAACAGCGCGTCGAGCATCGCTGCCGCCACGCCCTGCCCGCGGGCCGCGGCATCCACCCCGACCTGCCAGACGACCAGCGTGGACGGCTCCTCCGGCCGACGGTACCCGGTGACGAACCCCTGCACCTCCCCATCGCGGCGCGCCACCACCGACGTGGCGGCGAAATCACGACACCACAACAGGTAGGAGTATCGAGAGTTGACGTCAAGGACTCCGGTGGCCTCGGCGAGGCGCCAGCACGCGACACCATCGGAGACCTCCGGGCGACCGATCGTCAGCTGATCCCCTGGTTTCGGACGTGCCCGGTCGGGGGATCCAGCAAGTGCGGTCATGTCAGGGGAACTTAACAGGCCGGAAACCGGCCTGCCGACGCCTGATCGGCCAGACCGGGTAGAAAATGTGAGCGCTATCACATTCACGTTTGACGATCACGACGGCCGGGAACGAGGCCGTTCCACCAGGTCACAGGGCGATTTCGACCCTTCCGCCCAGGGTCGACAGGCACAGTTTCGACCGGCGATCACGAAATCGCAACAACCGTCACACCGCCGGAGATCGTAAGGTCATCGTTAGGCTGGTGTCGTGCCGTCCGACCTCGCGCCGCGGTCCGTCGTCGTCACCGGAGGAGGCCGCGGCGTCGGCGCTGCCGTGGTCGATCGGCTGCTGCGCGACGGCGCCCACGTGGTCGCGATCGAACTCGACGCCGGCGCCCTCCACCGGTTCGCCGACCACCCCCGCGCGATCGGCGTCACCGGCAGCGCCGCCGACGCCACGGTCACCGAGGAGGCCGCCGACCGCGCCGAGCACGCCGCGCCGCTCACCGGCTGGGTCAACAACGCCGCCGTCTTCCGCGACGCCTCGGTGCACAGCGCCCCGGCACCGGAGATCCTCGAGCTCGTCCACACCAACCTCGCCCCCGCCGTCGTCGGCGCCACCACGGCGGTGCGCCGGTTCCTCGCGGCCGGCACCGGCGGCGCGATCGTCAACGTCTCGTCGCACCAGGCCCAGCGCGCGGTGCCCGGCTGCACGCCGTACGTCACGGCGAAGGCGGCGATCGAGGGCCTCACGCGCGCGCTCGCCGTCGAGTACGGTGCGCGCGGCGTGCGGGTGAACGCCGTGGCCCTCGGCTCGATCGCCACCGAGCGCTACGCGGCGTTCCTCGACGGGCTCGGCCCCGGGGCCGCTGCGCACGTCGAGGAGGAGATGCGGCGGATCCACCCGCTCGGCCGGGTGGGCGCGGCCGCCGAGGCGGCGTCCGTGATCGCGCACCTGCTGTCCGACGACGCCGCGTACGTCACGGGCGCCACGGTTCCGGTGGACGGCGGCAGGTCGGTGCTCGCCCGTGACCCGGAGGCGCACGAGAGCTGAGCACCCGCAGCGCGTTCAGCGTGACCATCTGGTGCGCCGCGGGGCCCCAGTCGACGGCCTCGGCCATCCCCGCCGAGCCGGGCGGCCGCCACCACGGGCGCACGGCACGCCAGCCGCCGTCGCGACGTTGCTTCCCGGCCACCACGTCGCGGGCCCGCCGGGTCCGCGGATCGTCCTGGAGACCAGCCCGGTCGAGCACAACGAGCGCTTGCAGCACGTCGTAGTGCCAGTACGGCGGGTGGTGCAGGTCGACGACCGATCGGTGCAGCGGCCGGTCCGTACCGGCCGCGAACACGACGTGGCGCGCCAACAGCACCTCGGCCGCAGCCTCCGCGGCCCGGCGGGCACGCACGTCACCCGTCGCCGTCGCGTACTCGTGCAGGCCCCACAGCGCGGGCAACGTCTCGTGCACCGACGAACGTGACGCGGCGCGGCGCCGGTCGCAGTTCCAGCCGCCGTCCGGCCATCGACCGGCGACGAGGTGCCCGACGAGGCGGTCGACCCGCTCGTCGCCGGCCATTCCGAGCCGGCAGGCCACTGCCACCGCGTTCCCCTCCTGGGAGGCGTGCATCCGGCGGCGGCCGTCCACCACCGGCACACCGGCGAGCCGATCGGTGGCGGCCCAGTACCCGAGCACCGCGTCCGCAGCCCGCACCGCAGGTCCGTACCCGGCCGGGACGCCGAGCTCGACGAGCGAGACGAGCCGCCAGTGCGCCCCGGCCCACTTGCCGTACGGCCGTTCCAGCGCGGGCCGGCCCTCGAGCCCGGCGAGCAGCCCGCGCACCATGGGACTCCGCAGGACCTCCTCGTCCGGGTCCGGGTCGTCGAGGAGCTCGCGGCGGGCCAGCGCGCGGACGGCGGGGTCGGCGTCGATGGCCAGCTGCGCGGCGACGGCATCCGGCGCTGGAGGCACCAGGGCATCACAGCACAGAAGTGGCCGGCGGCATGACCAGTCGTCGGAGTGAACAGAGGGGAGAAAGGGCTGCGACGATCGTTGAAATCGGGACATAACCCTCGAATTCGGGCGCCGGATCCCGAGCCCGCCGATAACGCAACGCCCACCCGATGCGGCGGCTCCAGCATCGCCGCCTTCCCGAGCGTTCCGTGACACCCACCACCGCCTGCCGACAGAATCCGGGACATGTCGACGACGACCAGCGAACGGGGCGGGCAGATCCTCGCCGAGGCCGATCGGCTCGCGCGGACGTTCGCCGGGCGCGCGGCCGAGCACGACCGCGAGGCCTCGTTCCCCCACGACAACTACGCCGACCTCGCCGAGGCGAGGATCATGCGGATGTCGGTGCCCGAGGAGCTCGGCGGCTCCGGCGCGGGGCTGCCCGAGGTCGTCGGGGTGCTGGAGCGCATCGCGTCCGCGGACGGTTCGACGGCGCTGTCGCTGGCCATGCACATCTCGCCGCTCGGCCAGTGGGCGAGCGTGTGGCGGCGCACCGGGGACGAGCGGCTCGCCGGCCTGCTCCGCCGGGCCGCGGAGGGCACCCTCGTGTGGGCGGCGCTCACCGCGGAGCGCGGGCTGGCCAACCGCATGACCGACGCCAACACGGTGGCCCGGCGCACCGACGGTGGCTACCTGCTCACCGGGCGGAAGATCTTCGCGACGAACTCGGCGATCGCCACCGACTTCTCCACCACCGCACGCGACCAGGACGCCGAGGGTGGCCCGCGGCTGCTGCTGTGCGCGGTCTCCATGAACTCCCGGGGCATCCGGGTGCACCCCACCTGGGACACCCTGGGGATGCGCTCCACCCGCAGCGACGACCTTGAGTTCGACGGCGTGTTCGTGCCGGACTCCGCGGTCGTCCACTCGCTGCCGATCGGCCACCTCGACCGGCGCGTCATGGAGACGGTGTGGGCGTGGGCGATGCCGGCGTTCGCCGCCGTCTACACCGGTGTCGCGAACGGGGCCATGCGGTGGACCGTCGACCGGATCACCGCCTCGAGCCGCGGCACCGACCCGGTGGTGCAGGACGCCGTCGGGCACTGCCGCATGCTGCTGGAGTCGTCGCGGGCGGTGATCCACCGGCACGTCGAGGAGGTCGTCTCCCGCGAGCTGCACGCCATGGACGTGCAAGAGGCCGTGGCGCGCTGCATCACCGTCAAGCACGTAGCAGCGCACCACGCCACCGAGATCCTGCAGCGGCTGGCCGAGGTGAACGGCGGCGCCGCGTTCGGCCGTGCCGTGCCCTTCGAGCGGATGTGGCGCGACGTCCAGGCCGGGCCGATCATGCCGATGGGCAGCATCGCCGCCCGCCAGTTCGTCGGGGCCACCGAGCTGGGCGTCGAGGTCGCGCCGGTTGCCCCGTAGCGGTGCCCGCGTCACCCTGCACCGCGTCCTCGTGCACATGATCGCCGAGACCCACCGCCACGCGGGCCACGCCGACATCGTGCGGGAGCTGGTGGACGGCACGGTCGGCATGCGGCGCGCCGGGGACGACATGGTCGAGGGCGACGCGGCCTGGTGGGCCGATTACCCGGGACCGGCTCGAGCGGCTGGCCGAGGGCTGAGAGGTACCGGATCCGCGCCGCGGTGCGTGCGGCGCTACGAGCGCACGTTCCGGCGGCCGTCGGGGCGCTGATCCGGCCGCGCGTTCCGCAACCGGATGCCGCTGAACCCGAGCGTGCTCGCCACGATCGCATCCCAGAGCGGCCACAGCCGCGGGAGCACGCGCAGCTCGATGCCGGCTTCCTCGTGGAGAGTGAAGAGGTCGCCGACCCGCTCCGGCGGCCCGAGCGGCCGGACCGGCACCTCCGCGACGTGGGCGGTCGGCTCCGGCTCGCCTTGCAGGCGCGCGGGCTCCGGCTCCCCGAACGGGCGGAACCGCTCGGCAGGCAGCCGGTAGGCGTACAGCCGCACCGAGCGCATCCGTTCCAGCCACGCGTACTCCACGGCGTGCAGGCGGGGCGCCCCGGACGGGCCGAGGATCCGGCCCACGTCCGCGGCCGTGGTGCCCGCGACCGACCACGCGAGCACCCGCGGGCACTGGCGCGGGAACCAGTACCCAGGCGCCCGCTTCGCGTCGACCGCCCACACGTAGGCGCCCGGCACGCGAGCGGTGGCGGCGACGTGCGGGACGAACTCGGTGATCGCCGGGTCCTCGGAGAAGTGGAGGACCTCGCCGTCACCAGGGCGCACGGCCGCCGACGCTCATTTCCTGCCGTGCTCGGCGCGGTCGTCCTGCAGCCCCACGCCGCCGATACTGCCACGGCCGCCTTGCCGCCAGCGATCTCTTCGTCGTGTTTCGGGTCTGCCGGTGCCGCCGTCGTCGTGATCAGCCTGCGCTCCCGCAGCTCACCTACTCCGTGCCGTCCAGGAATCCGATGATCCGCTTGTTGATCTCGGTCGGCCGCTCGACCATCATGAAGTGCCCGACTCCCTCGATCAGCTCGGACCGCGAGCCGGGTCCGCACAGCGTCGGTACGCGGTCCACCTGCGCCTGCGACATCCCGTGGCAGCCGTCCTGGGTGCCGTGCAGGTACAGGGTCGGTTGGGTGATGTTCGCGCCCCACGCGTCCGCCTGCTCGGCCACCCATTCCGGTGATCCGAACCGCGTGGGGTCGAACTGGCAGCGGTAGTAGCCGAGCGCGGCCTGGAAGTGGGCCGGATCACGGATGCAGTCCTTGACGTGAGGCAGGTCCTCGCTCGCGTCGTACCCGGGCGACCAGTCGCCCCAGATCCGATCGATGAACGCGAAGTCGTCGGCCGCGATCACGTCGGCGGCCACGTGCAGCATCTGGAAGTACCAGAAGTAGAACGAACGCTTGATCTGGTCGTAGGTGGGGATGTTCGCACCGAAGATCTCGAACGGCGGAATGTTGACGACGATGCAGCGCCGCCACCGGTCGGGGGCCTTCCCGGCCGCGCCCCACGCCCCGACCGCACCCCAGTCGTGTGCGACGAGGATCGCGTCGCCGTCACCTCCGAGCGCCTCGTGCAGCGCGTTCTGGTCGGCCACCATCGTGCTCGTGTGGACGTGGTGGCGATCCGCCGGCAGCTCCGTGGGAGCGAACCCGCGGTTGAACGGTGCGACCGCCCGGTACCCGGCGTCGGCGAGCGCCGGCAGGAGGTGCCGGTAGCTGTAGGGCGAGTCGGGGAACCCGTGCACGCACAGCGCGAGCGGCCCCTTCCCCATCGAGAGGTACTCGAAGCCCAGCCCGTTCGCCCGGACCGACCCCCGCTCGAACTCCGCCATCACATGCCTCCTCGCTCGACCCGAGGTCCACGAAGATGGGGCCCGCCGGGGCGCTGCGGAAGGCCTGGTGGTGCGGTCAGCGCCGAACTGCAGGAGGTGCCGCCGCCCGGCCCATCCCCGTTCGGGCGGACGCGCGGCAGGCCCGGCGGCGAGCTGAGCCGAACGCCCGGCGTCACCCCTCCGTCGCGGCTGGTCGGTGGTGGCGACGGGTCTCGCGGTACTCGCCCGGCGGGAGGCCGTAGGTCGCCCGGAAGGCCCGGCTGAACTGCGGGGCGGTCGAGCAGCGCGCGGCCCAGTCGCGCGCCACCAGGCCGGCCGGTCACCGCGGCTCCGGAGGGCGGGTCCAGAGACCACGGGGCCTCCGGTGGCGCGTTCCGCGGAACGGCCGGTTGACCGCCTCCTTCACGAACCACCACCCCTCCTCCTCGGTCTCCGCCCACCCGTGCGAGGACTTCCCATCGTCCAGCACCACCGTCCACCGGAACCGCCCCGAACGCCGGTGGAACGACACCGACGCCCGACCCTGCTGACGGACGATCTGCAACCGCGCCTCCGCCTCGTCCGGTGCCTCACCCATCGCGAACCCGCCTCCAGGTAGCTCCGTCATCCAGAACGCCATGTTCGGCACTCTATCGAACATTCTACAGTGAGATACAGGGTCAAACGGTGTCTCTCAGTGGATGACCAGGAACAACTACCGGGCACAAGAAGCTCTACCTACCGTCGAACCATGGCCCGCCGTCCCCTGATCACGACACGGGATCTGGCACGGCATCTCCAGGTACATCCCGAGACGGTGCGGGAGTGGGTGCGTACCGGCCGGATCACCCCGGCAGCCACGACCCCCGGCGGCCAGTTCCGCTTCGACCTCGACGACGTGCTGGAGCAGCTCGGCCAGCCGAGGAAGCGACCGGAGCCCGAGTGAGCGCGGGCGCACGCCCGGGACCTGCTGGGGCTCGGAGACGACCCGGTTCCGCTCCGAAGGCCGGCGCTGTGCGCCTCAGCTCGCCGGCGGCGCGAAGAACTCGAGCGCGATGTTGTCCGGGTCGCGGAACGACAGCCCGGATCCGTAGTGGGCGTCGACGATGCCACCGTGGCCGATGCCCAGCTCGTCCAGCCTCTTGCGCCACGACTCGAGCTCGGCCCGGTCGGCGCAGGCGAACGCGACGTGGTCGAGCCCGGTTCGGCGCTCGCTGAACGCGTCACCGGCCGGGGCGCCCGGATGGGTGTGCAGGCCGAACAGGTGACCGTCGCCGATGACGAAGACCGTGTGGTGGAAGCCCCCGGTTGTCTCGTCCTCGTCGAGCACCGGCTCGGACCCGAAGAGCGCGGTGTACCAGCGCGTGCTCCGGTCGAGGTCTGCGACCGTGATTGCGACGTGAGCGATCGGAGGGAACGTGGGCATCGCTTGAAGCCTCCCGATTGTTGGTGAGCCCATCTGATCGAGGTCCACCCCAGCGTGCCTCGCCGCACCCGCCTCGCGGTACTGCCCGATCAATCAGGTTGCTCCTCCGTGCAACCAGCGGCCGGGCAACGGCGAGCGGCTGAAGCACCTGTCGGCCGTCGAGGGCGCCTTCACCGAGCAGCATGCGCCCGAAGCGGAGCCAGTCGTCGACGGTGCCGGCCAGCCCACCGGCTCCGGCGTGGAACGCGGGTTCGCTGCTCCACTGGCCGTCGGGGCCGTCGGCCAGGCTGAAGCCGCCTCCTTGGCAGGGATGGTTCGGCTGCCCGCTCGACGGCGATGAGCAGCCGCGGCCACCTCAGGACGCGCCTCTTGCGCGGAGCTGCCCGGACGGGCACCGACGGGCCCGGACCCCATCGGGGGTCGCCTGCTGAACCCGTCAGCCCGCAAGCAGCACGTGCAGAGGCGAAACGCGCCGCCGTCGCTGAACTGAGCGCCGAGTGCGGTCACCTCCGACAAACATTGATCACGGACTCGGGCGACCTGTGCGATCGGAACACACCGTCACGATCAGCTGCTCGACTCGTGAGCGGGACCCGACCGCGACCGGCTGCACCGCCGCATCGCCTCGCCTGACGTGCCCCGATGGCAACGGCGACGTTCCCGATCTGCACGTGGCGAGTGGTCCGAACGTCGATCCGCGCAGCCCGGTGTGATGACTCCGACGTTCGGATGGATGGACTGTCCGCGTGCCAGGTGCCTGCTGCACCGGGCTCGTCTGGATGGCCGAATTTCCTCATGGGTTTCTCCGAAGGCTTGACAGGAACAGGCGCAGTTCCCGCAATGGCGCGTGCACAGAACCCGATTGGTCGGTGTTCGCTGCACGGGAAGGGGATCGGCCATGGCTGTCGACGAGGCCAAGCTGAACGAGCTGCTGGGGACCTTCGTCACCGATGTCGGTGGGAGCTACCAGGCCTGCAGCGCCGTGATCGGCGACCGGTTGGGCCTGTACCGGTCGCTTCTCGCCGTGATGCCGGCCACGCCGGCGGAGGCCGCCACCGAGGCCGGCGTCGGTGAGCGGTACATGCGGGAGTGGCTCAAGGGGCAGGCCGCAGGCGGCTACGTCACCTACGACCCCGCCACCGGACGCTTCTCGCTCACCGAGGAACAGGCGTTCGCGCTGGCATCACCGGACGGGATGCAGATCGCGGCAGCGTTCCACCTCCCGGTCGCGGTCTCCAAGAACATCGAACGGATCACCGAAGCCGTCCGGACCAACGGCGGCTTCGCGTGGCACGAGCACGACCCGGGGATGTTCGAAGGGGTCGAGAGATTCTTCCGGCCCGGCTACGTCGCGAACCTGGTGTCCTCGTGGATCCCCGCGCTCGACGGGGTCGAGGAGAAACTGCGGGCCGGCGCGAAGGTCGCCGACGTCGGATGCGGGCACGGCGCGTCAACGTTGCTGCTCGCAGAGGCGTTCCCCCGCTCGAAAGTCGCCGGTTTCGACTACCACGGCCCGTCGATCGAGCAGGCACGCAAGCGCATGGCCGACGCCGGCCTCGCGGGACGGGCGACGTTCGAAGTGGCCGCCGCAGCCGACTTCCCCGGTGCCGACTACGACCTCGTGGCCATCTTCGACGCGCTGCACGACATGCCCGATCCGCTCGGCGCGGCGACGCACATCCGCGAGGCGCTCAAGCCTGACGGGACGTTCCTGCTGGTCGAGCCGTTTGCCAATGATCGGGTCGAGGACAATTTCAACCCGGTCGGCCGCCTGTACTACGGGGCGTCGACCGTCATCTGCGTCGCCCACTCGATGACCGAGGAACCGCGCACAGCGCTCGGTGCGCAGGCGGGCGAGGCGCGGCTTGCCGAGATCCTTCGCGATGCCGGTTTCACACGGTTCCGCCGGGCTGCCGAGACACCGTTCAACCTGATCCTCGAGGCGCGCCCGTAGGCCGGCCGCCGGTCAGTCCCTTGTCACCTACGCGACGTCGGGCTGTGTCATCAGCGGCGATGTCACGTGCCGTTCCAGGCTGGGGCCGGTCAGGGGCACTGTGCTCCAGTTCGCCACCGCTGTCCGCGCCTCGGCGTCGACCACCAGCCGGATCCGGTGCGGGGTGGTGATGATGTAGAGCTCGGCGACGAACGTGCTGCCCTGCCAGGCGCCGGCGGCGACGACGGGGCGGCCGAGCGGCGAGCTCTCCCGCCATCGGCCATGGCCTGCCTCGATGTCGAGGCCCGACCCGATTCGCAGGTGCCAGCCGCCATCGACGGGATCGACGACCACTGCGGTTCCGTCGGGCAGTGGCGAATCCTCGGCGGAGGCGTCGAGCCTGGCCGTGACGAGGAGTCCCGGCTCGGCCGAGCCCGGTACGGGCGCGAACGACAGCCGACGCAGCCGCTCGGCGAGGAGCGCGTCGTCCCGGGTGCCGTCGTCGCCGCCGCCACCCACCGCGGGCAGGAGGAATTCCCAGATCGCGTCGTGCACGACCTGTGCCGGCGAGTCCTCGTTCGGGTGGCCGCTGGTCACGGCAACCACGAGATCGTGCGACGGGACGACCACGCATTGCTGGCCGAAGGAGCCGTTTCCGTGGTAGCCGTGCCGCGACATCCAGAACTGGTACCCGTAACCGCACAGGAAGTCGGGGTTTCCGGGTCCGTCCGCGGGAGGCAGGGTCTCGACGTGCCGCCTGGTCGCGAGCTCCACCCATTCGCGCGGGACGAGCTGCCGCTCGCGCCAGCGGCCGCCGCGCAGCAGCAACTCGCCGAACGCGGCGACGGCCTCGGTGGTGAGGTGCAGACCGTGGAATCCGAAGGCGGCACCGCTGGCCACCCGGTCCCACTCGGCGTGGTCGACACCCATGGGCGTGAAGAGACGCTCGTCGAGGAACTCCGGCAGCCCCCGGCCCGTGACCCGCTCCACCATCCGGGCCAGGACGAAGGTGGTCGCGTTGTCGTAGGTGTGCCGTGTTCCCTCGGCCTCGGGGAACGGCACGCGCAGGAAGCCCTTGACCAGGTCGCCCGGCTCCAGTTGCCAGGCCTCGTCGAGGCTGTCCGTGTCGTGTCCGACCGTCATGGACAGCAGGTGGTGGACGGTGATGCGGCGTCCCTGCTCGGAGACGTCGGCCGGAACGTGGTCGGGCAACACGTCCACCACCCGGTCGTCCAGCGAGAGCAGCCCGTCGGCGATCGCCAGCCCGACGGCGATCGAGGTGAACGATTTGGTCAACGAGTAGAGCAGGTGTGGACGTTCGGCCGAGTACGGCGCCCACCAGCCTTCGGCGATGACGTGACCGTGGTGCACCACCATGATCGAGTGGCATTCGATGGATCGCGCTTCGAGCCGGTCCAGCAGCGCGCCGACCGCGCGGGACGACACCCCCGCGGCGGCCGGTGTCGACCGCGGCAGCAGGGCACGCTGAGAAGGCATCCCCGGCAGCTCGTCGCTCGTCATACGCGCGATCGTGTCGATCACACTGCCCGGAGCGCAACCAGTTTGCCGAGGTCTCCTCGGATGGAGAAGTTCCCCGAGGTCGCCTGCTTCGTCGACCAGGAAATTGCTCATGCTGCTCGGACTCGACAGGCTGCCCCGGACGTCGAGTGCGGCAGGCTGGAGGTGGCACGCAGACCGAGCGTGCACGTGCTGATGGCAGCGCTTGATGCCGTGGATCGGATGAGAGGCGTGGGACATGGCGGCAATTACGCAGGTACGTAGTCCAGCGGATTGGCACGCCACCCAGATGCTGGACGATTCGGTTTGGCGGTTGTCGCTGGGTACCACCTACCGCGCCGAAGTGCTGTCCGCCCTCAGCGTGGCGGAGACTGCCGGCGTCGGACTGGACGAGGTTTCACCGAGATCTTTCCCGCTGCCACGGCTCGGCTCTCTGCTGCAGCGACTTGCGGGCGACGTGGTGCACGGTCGGGGCTTCGCGCTCGTCGACGGGGTGCCCGTCGACGGGCTGACGGATCAGCAGTGCGCGCTGGTCTCGGTCGGGATCACCAGCCACCTCGGACGTGTTGTGCCGCAAGGGTTGGAGCAGTCTCCGGTCGTGCATGTTCGCGACTCGGGCGCCGACCCGGCGCATTCGACGACCCGTAGCTACCAGCACAGTCAACGGTTGGGTTTTCATGCCGACCCGACTGACGTCGTCGCGCTGCTGTGCGTGCAGCCGGCTCGCTCCGGCGGCCGCAGCACGATCGTCAGCTCCGTCGCGGTGCACAACGCGTTTGTGGAACAACGGCCGGATCTGGCGCGGTTGCTGTACGAACCCTGGCTCGACGTCGACCAACAGTGCCTGCCCGCAGCGGGCTCGCCGAGCCAGTGATCAGCAGGAATGGGACATGAGGTGCGGATTTGCACGTCATGTCCCGGGTACGCTGATCACGGGAATCGGAGGCAGCGGGACGAGGCCGGGGCTCGACGCTGCCGTTCCCACCCGCCGAACGTTCGCGCCACGCGGCGCGAGCAGCTCAGGACCCGCCGGGCACTTCGACCCGACCGACCTGCGCGGCTGCAAGGGAAACCGTGCTCTGCCCGGCCATGAACTCCTCGAGCCAATTCCATCACCGCACCCTGCACCTGGGACCACGCGGGCTACGTCCCGGCCCGCAGGGCGGCGACGTACTCGGCGACGCGGGGGACGAGGGCCCGCAGGGACTCGGTGAGCGCCACGCGCAGTTCGTGCTGCGGCCAGTCGGGGGCGAGCAGCTGCGCCGGCAGCTCGGGATCGTCGCGGATCGCCTCGTAGATCGGCAGCGTCGCTGCGGCCAGCGCGCGCAGGGCATCGGGCCCGGCGGGCGGGTCGGCGCGCGCGTGGACGGCGGCGGCGTGCGCCGCGTCGGCGAGGACCCGGTAGCGCGCGCCCAGCTCGTCGAGCCCCCACAGCCTCATCGCCACGGTCCGGCTGTCCTCGACGGTGAGCCGCAGATGCCCGGGCAGGATCGAGGCGTCCATCGGGGCCCGGTCGAGCGTGGGGGCGAGTTCGGCGCGGCGATCGGTCGGCGCGACCAGCAGGCCGGGTCCGAGACCGCGGTAGCCGGCGATGTGGGCAGCGCGGCGCAGCGCGTCCCGGAAGCCCCGTCTGCGCTCGGGCACCTGGACGATCAGCGTGTGGAACTCCCCGTCCCACTCGGCGGCGGCCGACCCGGTCGCGTGTCGGCGGTGCCCGGCCAGCGTCGACGGCGAGGGCGCGTAGCCGGCTCTGCGGTCCACCCGGCTCGATGTGATCGACTCGGCCCGGCGCATCCGCAGGATCGTCGAGCGCGCGGCCCCCTCCGCCATGCCGAGATCGCCCAACATGCGGACCAACACCGGCCCGGGCAGCGGCGGCGACGGAGGGACCTGGGCAGCGCCGAGTACGAACAACACGAGACCGGAGGCCGTCGCCCGTTGTTCGAGATCGCTCACGGCCGGATACAGTAACGCACAAGTTCCTGATCCGTCGACGAAAGAGCTGATCATGAGCACGTCTGATCGTGGTAGGCCCGCCAGCGGCCAGTCGGCCCTCGCGAACTGGATCGTGACCCTCACCGTGAACGTCGTGCTGCCGTTCGCGACCTACGTCCTGCTGACTCGCGTGCTCGGGACCAGCGAGGTGACCGCGCTGCTCGTCTCCGGGATCTGGCCGGCGCTGGAGATCGGCTACACCGTGGTCAAGCAGCGGGTGGTCGACGAGTTCAGCGTGTTCGTGCTGATCGGCATCGTGATCGGGGTCGCCACCACGCTCCTGTCCGCCGACGCCCGCGCGGTGTTCCTCAAGGACTCGATCACGACGGGGCTGATAGGCGCGATCATGCTGGTGACGCTCGTGGTCGGGCGGCCGCTGACGTTCTACCTCGGCCGCCGCTTCGCCACCGATGGCTCTGCGGTGCAGCGGCAGTGGTGGAACGGGTTGTGGCAGTACCCGAAGTTCCGCAGTGTTCAGCGGTTCATCGGGGTGGTGTGGGGGGTGACCCTGCTCGGCGAGGCAGTGATCCGCGCGCTCCTCACCCTGACCGTCGGCACGGAACCCATGGTGTTGATCAACAGCATCGTCCCGGTCGTCGTCATCGCGGGCCTGGTCTTCTTCAGCATCGCCACCGGACGGCGGGCACAGGCGGCCGCGGCCCGGCACGGCCACGACATCACCCCGCCGGCCGCCGCGCCCGCAGGGGCGGGCGGAGTGGTCGAGGCCGGCTGATCAGGCCGTGTCCGGCACCTCGTGCAGCCGCTCGCACCACGTCCGATCTCGGAAACGCTTGCACTGAACACGTCGCTCAACAAAGACACAGGTCAGAGATCTGAGCCGGAGGTCGGGATCGAACCGACGACCTACCGCTCACAAGGTTGCCTGAACATGGCAACCAGGGCGTCTACCAGCGGAAACAGCGACCTCGACGGCGTCTAGGGTGCCTGATGTGCACATGGCGCGCGGAGTTTCGCGCCACGTTTGATGCCACGCGGGCCCTCGCTGAACGTGGGTCACGGCAGGAGGGTCAAAGCGGAGCAGTGCCGTGGTCGCACGACGGTGAAGTGGCGTCGATCGAGCGTGGCCACCTGTTCGATCTTCAGACGCTCAGCAAGTGCGATGACGCTCGCGTCACTGCCACCCAGTGGCAGGGAGGCGTACTGCTCGACGAGCTGTGCCATGCGTTCGAAGTCCACCGGTTCGAGCGGGGTCGCTGTCAGGGCGCCTTCGGCGAAGCTGCGCAGGAACATGGCCTCGACCGGTGCGCCGAAGTGGGCTCGGCCGATCATGTAGCAGACCTCGGCCACAATGGGCTGCGGGACGAGTAGCTCGTCGGTGGCGCTTTGCAGGAGGGCCGCGCAGTCGAGGTGGTGCTCGTCGGAGGTGTCGAAGGCCGCGATCAGCGGCCCGGCGTCGAGCAGGATCACTTGGGGGTCACTCGGCTGTGCGACCCATCTCGGCGCGCAGTGTGTCGCGGTAGGTCGTGCTGCGGTCTGTCGCGCCCGTCGTGACGGAGCCGATCCACGGGAGTGAGCGCCGAGGGTGGGCCATCTCGGCGTCGGCCACGACGTGGAGGTGCACGCGGGCACCTTCCGGCAGTTCTATGCCGTCGCGTCGGGCGGCTTGGGCGAGCCTGGAGGAGACAACGAACTCGAGGTCGGCGCCGTCGGCAGCGGAAGCGCTCATGATCGTCGTGCTCCTCTCGTTCTCCTGCGTTCGGTTCCAGGATCGCAGACCTGTGTGGAGATGTCAGCCGTGGCCGTCCGCGCCGATCGGTGACGCTCGCCGGGTGCACGCGTCGTCCGGCGAGGCGGTATCACCCATGAACCTTCGGTCGCTGAGTGGCTGCGAAAACGCCGCGGCATGTCGAGACGAAGGCCGAGCTGACCGAGTCACTTCCCCTGCTGTAGCGCACCGAGGCGCTCGGCGACGTCCCGCAACTCGGCGGACAGGAGCGGTGTCATGTAGGTCTTGAAGACCGCCGACTTCGTCGGGCAGGCATCCAGGTTCGGACAGACCAACGGGATGGTCGCGCGGAACGCCTTCGGGAGGTTGCCGAAGGCCGGCCCGTCGAATGCCTTCTTGATTGCGATCTTCGCGCCGGAGCTGAACGCTGCCGCGACGGTCTCATCCACGCCCATCCTCTTCAGTCCCTTCTCGACACCCTCTCCAGCAAGGTCGGCGTAGGTACTGCCGTCGACGACCGTGGCGGCATCGTTGAGGAGGACGCAGAGGCTGTGGTCACGACGGTCATGGCGTCCGCCAGCAGAAGCATGCTCGATGAGTTTGTCGGCTACGTCTTCGTAGAACCCGTCCTCGTCGAAGACGTACTGAACAGCCGGACCCGCCATCCTCGTGCAGGTCCACTGATGGCCGACTTCGCATCGTCGCGGTCTTTGCGGAGACGGCGCCTGGCAATGCGACCCATGCGTCGACGAGGTAACGGTGCTGGCTCGTCAGACCGTGGTCGAGCGGGCTGGCGTCGTGGTGCGGTGCGTTGCGAAGGCACGAACAGGCTCGTTGGTTCCTGTTGTATGAACATCGTCGTCGCGGGCCAGCTCGTCCGGGCGGACACGGGGTCGGCGACTCGGTACCGGTAGTGCGTTCGAGTTGTCGAGCCGATGGTCTTGCCGGCAGCGGCTGCATCTATACAGTCCGTGACTCGGTGGCACCGCTTCGAGACTAGGTGTGACATCTTGCAGGTCACAGGGCCGAACGGTGGACTGAGGCAAACAAGCTGCGTGGGCGTTGGAATGGCCGAGGCGCGTCCGGTTCACCTCACGGACGGACGATCGGTTGGCGATACCTCCACGCGGCTCGGCGATCGACCCGTTTCGCAAGGACGATTCAGATCCTCCGGCGGTCCCGGCGGGAAGCGATCACCGTCCCGTTGCGGGCCGCTGCGTGGGTGAGCAACCACCAGGGTGAGTTGAAGACGATCTTCACCTGGATCTTGAAGTTCGCATGTGGCCAGTTCAAGACGTTGAGCCGGAGGAGAGGATCGACCCCTCGGCCTACCGCTTACAAGGCTGCCTGGACTCAGCGAACGAGCCGCCTACCTGCGAGAACAATGACCGCGGCTGCGTACTCGGTGCCGGATTGCACCCGGATCGCGGAGTTTCGCGCCGCGTTTGATGCCACGCCGCAGCGTATCGCTCTGACCTCATTTCAGCCGGGCGATCGAGACGGCGACCTCCTGCGCAGATCGAGGAGCAGACCAGGCCGAGATGCGGTCGGCGCTCGCGGCGGGCTGGACGTCGTCAAGACCGGATCCGGTCCGACCCGCGCCGCCCAGCCGTTGCAGATCGTCCATCAGCGCTCCGCGGAGCTACGACGCGCTGCTTCGATCGTGGGGGGAGGAGCGGGCAATGCGGGTGGCGTGCACGCGGTCTCCGGCGCTTCGCATCGCTTCTGCCGCTTCTGGGAGGAAGGACCAGAAGAGGGGGAAGTCGTGGGTGTTGGCGGGGTAGAGCTCCAGGCACGCCTCGACGGCGTGGCTGGTGGCGCGGTCGACCAGGAGCCTGGCGTCGTCCAGTAGCGGGTCGCCGGTGCCGGCCTGGACGAGCAGCGGTGGCAACCCGGTCAGATCAGCGTGCAGCGGGCTGATCTCGGGGTCGTTCAGCGGGTGTCCGTTCGCGTAGGACTCGAGGTAGCCGCTCAGCTGGTCGCCGGTGAGGCCGCTGCCGGCTCCCAGGTCCGGCCGGTCCGTCAGCGGGTTCCGGCTTAGATCCAGCCAGGGGCACAGCAGCAGGGCCAGCGTCGGCACCGGCACGTTCTCGGCCACCAGCCGCACCAGCAGCAGGGTGGCCAGCGCGGCGCCTGCGGAGTCCCCGGCCACGACGATCCGGCTCGGTGCGACACCGCTGTCGAGCAGCCAGCCGTAGGCCGCGAACGCGTCGTCCAGTGCTGCGGGGAACGGATGCTCCGGTGCTAGCCGGTAGTCGGGCACCACCGCTGCTGTGCGGGTGTGGCGGATCAGCGCTGCGATGGTGGCCCGGTAGCCGAACGCAGAGCCCATGATGAAGCCACCGCCGTGGAGATACAGGAGGACGGTGTCGTCGAGTGGATCCGGTGGGGACAGCCGCAGGCTCGGCACACCGCCCGCGCTGACCGGTATCACCGAGACCTCCGGCGGTGGTGGGAACTGCGCCATCATCGTTTCCAGTGCCAGTCGTTGCGCGGAGATGTCACCGAGTCCTGGTGCTTCGACGACGGGCTCCCACAACCCCCGCATCCGCGCATCCAGCTGACCGCCGACCGCACGGGTCGCCGCGATACCGCGTTCCAGTGCGGCGAGGATCTCGTGCGTGCTGTCGAGCAGCGCTTCGCCGGCAAGTGTCAGCTCCACCTGATGGGTGGAGCGTCGGAAGAGCTGGCAGCCGACGACGCGTTCCAGGGTCCGTATCTGCCGACTGAGCGCCGGTGCGGAGATGAACAGCCGTTCCGCGGCGCGGCTGAAGCTGAGCCCGTCCGCTACTTCCACGAACGCCCGCAGGTGCTTCAGATCCACGTCGGTACGCGGCACGAAAGGGAGCGCTTCGGGAGGGTCGAGCTGGTCGTCGGTGGAGGCGGGCATGCCCTCAGTATCGCGACCGGCCCGGCGAGGCGGTCTTGCGAATCCGGCAGGAGCGTGTTGCAGCATCCGACCTTCCGCGCACGGAGGCCCGCTGGGACCTTCGTGCCTATCAAGGCCGCCGAGGCGGCAACCAGTCCACCGAACAACGCCGACGTGGGCCCGCGGGCCCGGGGATGGAACGACGCGATGCGCAGTGTGGTGCTCTACGAGCTGATCTCTCTGGACGGTGTGGCAGAGGAACCGGGTGAGGGTGAATGGTTCACCGACGCCGACGAGCGGCTGATGGGCAACCTCGTTGACATCATCGGGCGCCAGGACACCGTGCTGCTCGGTCGACGGACCTACGAGAAATGGGCGCGGCAGTGGCCCAACTCGACAATGCAACCCTTCGCCGATTTCATCAACACCACCCCGAAGATCCTTTTCTCCGCGAGCGCCGCCCGGCCCGACTGGTCCGCGACCACGCAGGTCACCGACCCGGCAGCCCACTACGTCGCCGACCTGAAACGCCGCGCAGGCAACGACATCGGCATCCACGGCAGCCTCACCCTCGCGCGAACCCTGCTGCGCGAACGCCTCGTCGACGAACTGCGCCTGGTCGTCTCGCCCAGCCTGGCCGGCCGCGGGCGGCGACTGTTCGACGAGACCAGCGATCTGCAGCGTTTCAGCCTCGTCAGCGCCGATCGCTCCGGTGGGTGTCTCCTCCTCCACTACCGGAGTCACGACGCCCCGAACTGACCCGATCCGTGCGGTTCCAGCGGGACGTGTGGTTCGGCGGCGAGGACTTCACCCGAACATGGCCGGAGGGTTGGACGGACTCGCCCAGTCCCGACCATCCGGACGGGACTGACAGGTAACGCCTCTTCTCAGTGCCGTGAGACTCAAGTCCAGCGTCCGCAAGGGGGCAGGCGCACCTCCGCACCGATCCCGCTGGTGGGCGAGCACGGCGCGACGCAGAGCGCAAGTTTCGGGCCACGTTTGATGCACGGCGTGCCTACCGTCCCGGCAAGACCGCTACGCCCCCGATCCCCGCTGCGGCGAGGCGGGATCCCAGCAGCGCGACCAGCCGCGGTGACAGGTTGTTGTCGAGCAGAAGTCTCATGCCGACGTGCGCAGCGGAAGCTGACGTTCGCGGACGGTCTCGGCGGCGTAGCGCAACGCTTCCGCGACATCGGCAGGCGTGAGGTCGGGTAGGTCGGCACAGATCTCCGCCACGGACATGCCATCGGCCACCATGGACACGACGGTTGCGACGGGGATGCGCAGGCCTCGGATCGTCGGGACCCCACCCGGCCACTGACCAACCGCCGAACCCGCACCACGTTCGATCTTGAAAACCCAGTTGATGTCATTGCGAATAGAACATAACTGCAGGTCAGGAAGCGGAGCCGGAGGTCGGGATCGAACCGACGACCTACCGCTTACAAGGCGGTTGCTCTACCACTGAGCTACACCGGCGGGCACCGGCGGACATCCTAGTGGCGCGACCGACGCCCGCACCTACCCTGGGCGGCATGCGGAAGTCGATCGCCGCCTCCGTGGGCGGTGTCCGTTCGGGCGGGGCCGGATGACGCCAGGCGAACGGTTCACACGCCGGGTCCGCACTGCGCTCCGGCGGGAGGCACACGGGCTGTTGCACGCCGGCCCGCCCACGGTGCAGCTGATGCGCCCGCTCGGCCCCAGCGTTCCCGACGACGCGCGGGTGCAGCAGGTGCTCGACCTGTGCATGCGGGTGGGGGAGGTGCTGCTCTCGAGCGGCGAGAGCGTGGACGAGACCTCGCGGACGATGTTGCGGCTGGCCGCCACCGCCGGTCTGTCGGCCGTGGACGTCGACATCACGTTCAGCTCGATCACCATGTCCTGCCACCGGGGGATGGCGGCCGCGCCGGTCACGTCCATGCGGCTGGTCAACTACCGCGCCCTCGACCTCACGCGGCTGGAAGAGGTCGCCAAGATCGTCGAGCGCGTGGAGCGGGCCGAGCTGGACATCGAGGGGGCGTCGGTCGCGCTCTACGGCGCGGTCAGCGCGCCGCACCCGTACCCGCGGTGGGTCGCCACGGCCGGCTGGGCGGGGCTCGCCGGGTCGATCGCGCTCCTCCTCGGCGCCGCGCCGGTCACCGCGTTGGCGGCGTTCCTCGTGACGGGGCTCATCGACCGGCTCGGCCGGCTGCTGAACATGTGGGGGTTGCCCGCGTTCTTCCGGCAGGTCGTCGGCGGGCTGATCGGCACCGGCGCCACGCTGGCCCTCTTCGCGGCCGGCGTGATCCCGCCGGGCACGCGACCATCATTGGTGGTGGCGGCGAGCATCACGGTGCTGCTCTCGGGGCTGTCGGTCGTCAGCACGGTGCAGGACGCGATCTCGAGCTACTACGTGACGGCAGCGGGCCGGGTGGCGGAGATCGCGCTGCTTTCCGCGGGCCTGCTCACCGGTGTCGTCCTCGCGTTGAAGATCGGGATCGAGTTCGGTGTCCGGCTCGAAGTGGCCGGCGAGCTGCCGACCGGCGCGGGCCGGTTCAGCCTGTCCCTGCTGGCGGCCGCGCTCGCCGCGGGATCCTTCTCGCTGGCCGGTTACGCGCGGTGGCGGCCGCTGCTCGCGGCCGGGCTCGCGGGAGCAGCCGGCTGGGGCACGTACGGCCTGCTCACGCAGGTCCTGGCGGTCGGGCTGGTCGCGGCCACCGGCGCCGCCGCGGTCGTCGTGGGGATCGCCACCGGCCTGCTGCGCCGAGGCGGTGGCATCTCACCCCTCGTCGTCACGCTCGCCGGCATCACCCCCCTGCTGCCGGGCTACACGGCATACCGCGGCTTCTACCAGCTCTCCGTCGAGGGCCTCGCCGAGGGGCTGGTCACCGTGACGGTCGCGCTCGGCATCGGGCTCGCGCTCGCGGCGGGCGTCGCTTTCGGTGACTTCCTGGCGAGCCCGCGCCGCCCGGCTGATCCCGCTGTGACCGAATCGACACCATCGGAGCCCGACCGGCAGTAGGCTCGTGTGCTGAGCGCACGAGGAGGAACATGCCGTCCGGCACTGCGCAGTCCCCCGATTTCGTGGTCGTGGCCAACCGGCTGCCGGTCGATCTGGAGAAGCTGCCCGACGGCTCCCGGCGCTGGAAGCGCAGCCCGGGCGGCCTCGTCACGGCTCTCGAACCGATGCTGCGCAGCCGCGAAGGAGCGTGGGTCGGCTGGCCGGGGCTACCCGACGCCGACGTCGAGCCCCTGGTCGAGGACGGCCTGCAGCTGTACCCGGTGCGGCTCACGGCGGAGGACGTCGAGGAGTACTACGAGGGCTTCTCGAACGGCACCCTGTGGCCGCTCTACCACGACGTCGTGGCCCCACCCGCGTTCCACCGCCACTGGTGGCAGGCCTACGTACGGGTCAACCAGCGCTTCGCCGACGTCGTCGCGAAGGTCGCGGCAGAAGGCGCCACCGTCTGGGTGCAGGACTACCAGCTGCAACTGCTCCCGGCCGCGCTGCGCGAGCTGCGCCCCGACCTGCGGATCGGGTTCTTCCTGCACATCCCGTTCCCGCCCACCGAACTGTTCATGCAGCTGCCGTGGCGCGCGCGGATCGTCGAGGGTCTGCTCGGCGCCGACCTCGTCGGCTTCCACACCCCCGGTGGCGCGCGCAACTTCCGCTGGCTCGCCACGCACCTCGCCGGGGCGAGCCCCGGCCACGGGCGCACCGAGGTCCTGGTAGGCGACCGCGCGGTCAAGCTCGGCGCCTTCCCGATCTCGATCGACTCCGCCAACCTCGACCGGATGTCGCGCAGCCCCGAGGTGCTGGAGCGGGCGAAACAGATCCGGGCAGACCTCGGCGACCCGGAACGCATCGTGCTCGGCGTGGACCGGCTCGACTACACCAAGGGCATCGACGGCCGCCTGCGTGCCTTCGAGGAGCTGCTCGTGGAGGGCCGGATCAGCCCCGAGGACACCGTGATGATCCAGCTGGCCACACCGAGCCGCGAGCGGGTGGAGCACTACCAGCGGATGCGCAACGACATCGAGCAGGCCGTCGGCCGGATCAACGGCGAGTACGCCCGCGTCGGGCACCCGGCCGTGCACTACCTCCACCAGTCGCTGCCCCGGGACGAGCTGGTCGCCTTCTTCGTGGCGGCCGACGTCATGCTCGTCACGCCGCTGCGCGACGGGATGAACCTCGTCGCCAAGGAGTACGTGGCCTGCCGGCACGACAACGGCGGCGCGCTGGTGCTCTCGGAGTTCGCCGGTGCCGCCATCGAGCTCAAGGACGCGCTGCTGGTCAACCCGCACGACACCGACGGCGTCAAGAACGCGCTCTACGCGGCCCTCACCCTCGATCGGGACGAAGGCCGCAGGCGGATGCGGGCGCTTCGCCGGCAGGTCCTGAGCCACGACGTCGACCGCTGGGCCCGCACGTTCCTCGACGCGCTCGGGCTCCCGCCGCCCGAGAGCTCGTGACCATGACCGACCTCGGCGCGGCCGTGCGGGCGCTCGCCCGGACACCCCGGCTCCTCGTCGCCCTCGACTTCGACGGCGTCCTCGCCCCGATCGTCTCCGTGCCGTCGGACGCGCGGCCGCTCCCCGCGAGCGCCGCGGCGCTCGACGAGCTGGCGGCACTGCCCGACACCACGGTCGCGCTGCTCTCCGGGCGCGGCCGGGCCGACCTGGCGGCCGTCTCCGGCTTCGGCAGCCCGATCCGGCTGATCGGCAGCCACGGCAGCGAGTTCGACGACGACGCCTCCCTCCTCGACGACGGGCAGCGCGCACGACTGGATCAGCTGGCCACCGAGCTGGCGAAGCTCGTCGACGACGAGCCGGGCGTCACGCTGGAGCCGAAGCCGGCGGGTGTGGCCGTGCACGTCCGGAACGCGCCGGCCGACGTGGGCACCCGCGTGCTCGACGCCGTGCGCGCCGGGCCGGCCCGGCGGGACGGGATCGAGGCCACCCCCGGCAAGGCGGTGCTCGACCTGTCCGTCGCGCGGATGGACAAGGGCGCCGCGCTCGACCTGCTCCGGGAGCGGGTGGCGGCCGACGCGGTGCTGTTCGCCGGCGACGACGTCACCGACGAGACGGCGTTCGCCCGGCTGCGGCCCGGCGACGTGGGCGTGAAGGTGGGCCCCGGCGACACGGCCGCCCCGCACCGGGTGGACGCGCCACCCGACATCGCCGCGCTGTTGCAGCAGCTGGTCCGGGCCCGGAGCGACCGCGCCAAGGCGTGATCAGGCCGGATCGGGTGCGAGGAGGCGACGATCGGCCTCCTCCCAGGTCAGCGGGAGGGACGGGGCGGGCGTGGTCCAGAGGCGGACCCCGCGCACGCGGAAGTGGGAAGCCATCACGACCTCCTAAGTCTTGTCATCGCCAAGATGCATGGTCCAACTATCTTGTCAATGTCAAGACCTGAGGTAGGGTGTGGAGATGTCCTACCACCACGGCGACCTCCGCCGCGCCTTGCTCGACACCGCGCTCGAGGCCGTCGGGGAACAGGGCCCGGCCGCTCTCAGCCTGCGGGACGTCGCACGCCGCGCCGGGGTCTCGCACGCCGCGCCGACCCACCACTTCCGCGACAAGACCGCCCTGCTCACGGCGCTCGCGACCGAGGGATGGTCGCTCCTCGCGGACTCCCTGCGCGACGGCGCCACGGACGCAGGCGACTTCGCCGAGCTCGGCGTCGCGTACGTGGTGTTCGCCACGTCCCATCCGGCGCACTTCGCGGTGATGCGCGCGCCCGGGCTCGCCCGCGCCGGCGACCCCGAGCTGGAAGCGGCGATGGGCCGGGCGCGCGAGCAACTGGAGTCGGGCGTGCGGCGCTTCGAGGCCGGCAGCACGCGGGACGCGGCCACCACGGCGCTGGCCGCGTGGTCACTCGTGCACGGCCTGTCCGCCCTGCTCCTCGAGGATGCGGTGCCCCTGAAGCCGGACGCGGACGTGGCCGAGCTGGCCCGGGCGGTGACGTCCCGCCTCCGCCCCCCGACCTGATCACCTCACCAACCCGAGAAGAAGCGCTCCTCGACGCGCGGCCGGCCGCTGGTCGTGCCGACGGTCAGCTCGGTGGGCAGGGTCACCCGGCGCGGGCGGTTGCGGTCGCCGCGCTCCAGGAGCAGCTCACCCGCCACCCGCCCCTTCTCGAGCACGGGCTGGCGAATGGTCGTGAGCCCCGCGCGCTCGGCCTCGGGCACCCCGTCGAAGCCGGTGATCGTGAGCTGGTCGGGCACGCTCAGGCCGCGCTCCGCGGCGTGCCGCAGCGCGCCGAGCGCGAGGATGTCGGAGGTGCAGACCAGGGCGGTGACGTCGGGCTGGGCCGCGAGCAGCGCCGCGGCCGCGTCCTGGCCGGCGTCGACGCTGTGCTCGAAGCGCTCGTGCACGGGCACGTCCGGCCAGTCGACGCCCACCTCGGCGAGCCCGTCGCGGATGCCGGCGAGCCGGTCGCGCTGCACGGGATACGTGGCGCTCGCCTGCCGATCGGTGCTGGCCGCGCCGTCGTTGCGCCCGGCCGCGAGGCGCATGCACAGCACCCCGATGCGACGATGGCCGAGCCCGGTGAGGTGCCGCGTGAGCGCGAGCATGCCCGCGCGGTCGTCGACGCCGACCCGGTCGACGCCCTCGACGCCCATCGGCTGGTCGCACACGACGGTGGGCAGCGGGCGTTCGAGCACGGCGAGGAAGTGCGGATCGTCCTCCCGCACGGAGTAGACGACGAACCCGTCGACGCCGGCCTGGTGCACCGCCGTGACGTCGGCCTGTTCCGGGCTCACCGGAACCAGCAGCAAGCCCTGCCCCGCCTGCTCGCACGCCAGCGCGAGCCCCTCGAGGAACCCGGTGGCCGCCGGGTCGCGGAAGGCGTACGACAGCGCCTCGGTGAGCAGCAGGCCGACCGCGCCCGCCTTGCGGGTGCGCAGCGATCGCGCGACCGGGTCCGGCCCCGGGTAGCCGAGACGCCTCGCCGCCTCCAGCACCCGGGCCCGCAGGGGCGCGGAGAGCTGGTCAGGACGGTTGTAGGCGTTCGAGACCGTGGTCCGCGAGACGCCGAGCTCGGCGGCAAGTGAGGCGAGAGTCGCGGGACGGCGGACGTTGGGAGGCCCTGCCATCGTCGAACCGTAACGGTTCAGACACTCAACGGGAAAGGCGTGTGACACGGCACTCCGAACCGGCGACACCCGAACGGCTACAGTGAATCGACAACGGTTATCACTTCGACTCGAACCCCGGGAGTGCACCCGCCATGCCGTTCCGCCGTGCAGCAGTCGCCGCGCTCGCCGTGCTCACCGTCGCGGGCTGCGGCTCCGGCGCCGAAGCACCCGCCGCTCCACCCGACGGGGACTCCACGCTGCCGGTCGTCGCCTCCACGAACGTCTACGGCAGCATCGTCCAGGCCGTGGGTGGTGACCGGGTCAGCGTCGACGCGCTGATCGACGATCCCGCCGCCGACCCCCACTCGTACGAGAGCACACCCGCCGATGCAGCGGCCGTGGCGAAGGCCCGGCTCGTAGTCGTGAACGGCGGTGGCTACGACGACTTCCTCACGCAGCTCATGGAGTCCTCGGGCGGGAGCGCGACCGTGGTCGACGTGGCCGCCGTGTCCGGGCTGGCGCCCGCGGAGGACGAGCACGCCGAAGGGGAGGAACACGAGCACGGCGAGTTCAACGAGCACTTCTGGTACAGCCTGCCCACCGTGCAGAAGGTCGCGACGCAGATCGCCACCGACCTCGGTGCCGCCGACCCGGCCGACGCGGCCGAGTTCACGGCGAACGCCGACGCCTTCAACACCCGCGTGGCCGACCTCATCACCCGCGCCGAGGCGATCGGCAAGGCGCAGCCGGGCGTCCGCGTCGCCGTCACCGAGCCGGTGCCGGGCTACCTCGTGCAGACCGCCGGGCTCACCGACGCCACGCCGCCGGAGTTCACCGAGGCGATCGAGGAGGACACCGACCCGCCCGTCGCCGTGCTGCAGGAGACGCTCGCCCTGTTCTCCGGCGACCCGGTGCGCGCGCTCATCCTCAACGCGCAGACCGAGACCCCCAGCACCGACCAGGTCCGGGACGCGGCGCAAACTGCAGGGGTGCCCGTCGTCGAGATGACCGAGACCCTTCCCGAGGGCGCGACCGGCTACGTCGACTGGATGGGCGGCCAGATCGACGCCCTCGCCGGCGCACTGGGCGCCAACCCGGCCGGGAGCTGATCGTGGCCGCGCCCCCCACCACCGCCCCGCCGGACGTCCCGACGCTGCCCGTCACCACGCCCGCGGTGTCGTTGCGCGGGGCGCGCGTGAGCTTCGGCGACCGGACCCTGTGGGAGGGGCTCGACCTCGACGTCGCACCCGGCGAGTTCGTGACGGTGCTCGGCCCCAACGGCTCCGGCAAGACCACGCTCGTGCGCGTGCTGCTCGGGCTGCTCCCGCTCACGGCCGGTGAGGTGCGGATCGCGGGTCGGCCGCCGCGGCGCGGGAGCCCGAGCATCGGGTACGTCCCGCAGCAGAAGGCACTCGACCCCGATCTACCCCTGCGCGGGCGCGACCTCGTCGGGCTCGGCCTCGACGGCCACCGCTTCGGCATCGGGTTCCGGGGCCGCCGGGAGCGCCGGGAGCGGGTGGACGCAGCACTCGCCGCCGTCAGTGGCACCGCGTACGGGGACGCGCCCGTCGGGCGGCTCTCCGGTGGCGAGCAGCAACGGCTGCGGGTGGCGCAGGCCCTGGTCGGCGGCCCGGACGTGCTGCTGTGCGACGAGCCGCTGCTCTCGCTCGACCTCTCCCACCAGCGCACCGTCACCCGGCTCATCGACGAGCGGCGCCGCGCTGCCCGCACCGCCGTCCTGTTCGTCACGCACGAGATCAACCCCGTGCTCCCGTTGGTCGACCGCGTGCTCTACCTCGTGAACGGCCGGTTCCGGATCGGCCCGCCGGAGGAGGTCATGACGTCCGAGGTGCTGTCCGAGCTCTACCGCACCCAGGTGGACGTGCTGCGGGTGCGCGGGCGGCTGGTCGTCGTCGGGGCCGACGACCACGGCGAGCACTGCCACGAGGAGTCGGCGTGACCGAGCTGTTGGGCAGGCTGTTCTCGTTCGAGGGCATCGGGGAGCTGCTCGAGGTGCCCTTCGTGCAGTCCGCGCTGATCGCGTGCGCCGTACTCGGCCTGGTAGCAGGCGTGCTGGCTCCGCTCATCGTCTCCCGCGGCATGTCCTTCGCGGTGCACGGCACGGCGGAGCTCTCCTTCACCGGGGGAGCCGCCGCGCTCCTCACGGGCGTCGCCGTGCAGTACGGCGCGGTGGTGGGGGCGGTCATCGCGGCGGTCGTCTTCGGTGTGCTCGGGCTCCGCCAGCGCGAGCGCGACGCGGTGATCGGCGTGGTGCTCGCGTTCGGGCTCGGGCTCGGTGTGCTCATGCTCTCGCTCTACGAAGGACGTGCTTCGAACAAGTTCGGGCTGCTCACCGGGTCCGTCGTGGCCGTCGACACGGCCAACATCGCCGTGCTGAGCGTCGTCGCGGTGCTGGTGGTCGGCGCACTCGCCGTGCTGTACCGGCCACTCCTGTTCGCCAGCACCGATCCGGACGTCGCCATCGCCCGCGGGGTGCCGGTGCGGATGCTGTCGCTCGTGTTCGCCGTGCTGATCGGGCTGACCACCGCGCTCGTGGTGCCCATCGTCGGGGCGATCCTCGTCCTCACCGTGATGATCACACCGGGCGCCTCGGCCGCTCGCGTCACCGCCAACCCGGTGGTGGCGACGGTTCTGGCGGTGCTCTTCGCCGAGACCGCCCTGCTCGGCGGGATCCTGCTCTCCCTCGCCCCGGGCCTGCCGATCTCCGGCTACGTGGCGGCGATCGCGTTCCTCATCTATGTGGTGTGCAGGCTGGTGGGCCGCCGGAGTCGAGCCGTCGCCGCAGCCTGAATCAGGCGAGGCGGATGCGCCGCTGGCGCGCCACCTCGGCCAGGACGACGCCGGCGGCCACGGAGGCGTTCAGCGACTCGACCTGCCCGGCGAGCGGGATCGACACCGTGACGTCACAGGTCTGCTTGACCAGGCGGGACAGGCCCTTGCCCTCCGAGCCGACCACCAGCACGAGCGGGTCGGCCGCCAGCTCGAAGTCGTCGAGCGAGACCGCGCCCTCCGCGTCGAGGCCGGCGATCATGAAGCCGGCGGTGGCGTACTCGCGGAGCGTGCGGGTGAGGTTGGTGGCTCGAGCCACCGGGACCCGGGCGGCCGTGCCCGCCGAGGTGCGCCACGCGACGGCCGTCATGCCGGCGGCCCGCCGCTGCGGCACGACCACCCCGTGGCCGCCGAACGCCCCGACCGAGCGCACCACGGCTCCGAGGTTGCGCGGGTCGGTGACCCCGTCGAGCGCCACGATCAGGCCCGGCGCCGCCGATTCGCTGGCGGCCTCCAGCAGCTCGTCGGGGTGTGCGTAGGCGTACGGCGGCACCTGCAGGGCGACGCCCTGGTGCAGCGCCCCGCCGGTGATCCGGTCCAGGTCGTTCCGCGGCACCTCGAGGATCGAGATGCCCCGGTCGGCGGCGAGCTGGACGGCCTCGGTGATCCGGTCGTCGGCGTGCGCCCCCAACGCAACGTGCAGCGCGGTGGCCGGCACGCCTGCGCGCAGGCACTCCACCACGGGGTTGCGGCCGAGCACGGTCTCCGGGGTCTCACCGTCGCCGGGCCGGCGCCGGTCCGCCCCGCGACCGCCCTGCTTGGCCTTGCCCGCGGCGGCGCGGGAAGCACGCCGGGCGGCCGGGTGGCCGGGACGCATCTCGGCAGGCGGCGTGGGCCCCTTGCCCTGCAGACCACGGCGGCGCTGGCCGCCGGAGCCGACGACCATCCCCTTCTTGGTGCCGTCCTTGCGCATTGCTCCGCGGCGTTTGGAATTGCCGGCCATGCTCTAACCGTCCTTCAGGGACCAGGTGGGGCCGTCGGGGGAGTCCTCGACGGCGATCCCAGCGGCGGTGAGGCGGTTGCGCACCTCGTCGGCTGCGGCGAAGTCGCGGTGTGCGCGGGCCTCCTGGCGCTGGACGAGGAGGTCGTCGACGAGCGTCGCCAGCGCGCCGGTGGCGCCGGCGGACGAGCCGTCGCCCTCTGCCCACTGCGGGTCGAGCGGGTCGAGCCCGAGCAGCCCGGTCATCGCCCGCACGGAGCCGGCCGCGGCCAGCGCCGAAGGCCGGTCACCATCGTCGAGCGCGGCGTTGCCGACGCGTACGGCGCCGTGGATGGCGGCGAGCGCAGCCGGGGTGCCCAGGTCGTCGTCCATCGCCGCGGTGAACTCCCGCAGCACGGCACCCGGCCCCGGCATGCCCACCCGCTCCCGCACCCGGTGCACGAACGACTCGATCCGCCGGTACGCGGCAACCGCCTCCTGCAACGCCGCGTCGGAGTACTCGATGGACGAGCGGTAGTGCGGCCCGACCAGGTAGTAGCGCAGCTCCACCGGCCGGACGCGCTGCAGCAGGGCCTCGATCGACAGCGTGTTGCCCAGCGACTTGGACATCTTCTCGCCGCCCATGGTGACCCAGGCGTTGTGCATCCAGTACCGGGCGAACGGGTCGCCCGCCGCGTTGGACTGCGCGCGCTCGTTCTCGTGGTGCGGGAACACCAGGTCCAGCCCGCCGCCGTGGATGTCGAACTCGGGGCCGAGGTAGTACGTGGCCATCGCCGAGCACTCGAGGTGCCAACCGGGCCGGCCACGGCCCCACGGGGTAGGCCAGGACGGCTCGCCCGGCTTGGCCGCCTTCCACATCGTGAAATCCTGCGGGTCGCGCTTCGCGCCTGCCGCGCCCTCGCCCTGGGCGACGTCGTCCACCCGCTGGTGCGACAGCTCGCCGTACGAGGGGAACGAGCGCACCGCGAAGTAGACGTCCCCACCGGCCGCGTAGGCGTTACCCCGCTCGACCAGCCGGTCGATCAGCTCGACCATCTGCGTGACGTGCCCGGTGGCGCGCGGCTCCGCGGACGACGGAAGGCAGCCCAGGGCGTCGTAGGCGGCCGAGAACGCCCGCTCGTGGGTGGCGGCCCACTCCCACCACGGGCGGCCGGCCTCCGCCGACTTGCGGAGGATCTTGTCGTCGATGTCGGTGACGTTGCGGACCAGCCTGACGTCCAGCCCGCTGTGGGTGAGCCAGCGGCGCAGCACGTCGTAGTTCAGGCCGGAACGCACGTGCCCGATGTGCGGCAGACCCTGCACGGTGGCCCCACACACGTACATCGACGCAGCCCCGGCCCGCAGCGGGACGAAATCCCGCTGCATCCTCGTGGCGGTGTCGTGCAGGCGAAGGCTCACGACACCAGGGTACGGAGCCGGTGTGGTGTGCATCGCGCGCGGTGTTCCGTTTCGTCCACGACGCACGGCTCCCGGCCCGCCACGATGGTCGGCATGAGTCAGATCACGGCCCTCCACCCGCGGCTCGTCGTCGACGGCGCCGACGCCGCGCTCGACTTCTACACCCGCGCGCTCGGCGCCACCGTCACCGAGCGGTACACCGGCCCGGACGGCCGCGTGGTGCACGCGGTGGTCGAGGCGGGCCCGGCCCGCTTCGCCGTCAAGGACGCGGGCGACGGTGACCCGGCGCCCTCCGGTGCCGGCATCCCGGTGATCATGTCGCTCGACGTTTCCGACGCGGACGCCGTGGCCGAGCGCACGCTCGCCGCCGGCGCGACGGTGATCTTCCCGATCGCCGACCACGGCTACGGCGACTACGGCGGCCGCCTGCGCGACCCGTTCGGCCACCAGTGGCTGATCGCCCAGCGGATCGAGAACCTCACGCCGGAACAGGTCCAGGACCGCGTCGGCTGACGCGCGGTTGCCCAGGTTCAGGAAAGCCACATTCCTGTCCTGCAGGTTCAGGAATGTGGCTTTCCTGAACTTCCAGGGCTGGGCAGGAGCAGAGCCGTCGCGATCGCGGCTATGCCCTCGCCGCGGCCGGTGAGGCCCAGGCCGTCCGTCGTCGTGCCGGAGACCGACACCGGGCCGCCCACCGCCTCCGACAGGACGCGCTGGGCCTCCGCGCGCCGAGTGCCGATCTTCGGTCGGTTGCCGACGACCTGCACCGCTGCGTTGCCGACCCGCCAGCCCTCCACGGCGACGATGCGGCGAACCTCGGCGAGCAGGGACCGCCCGCTCGCGCCCGCCCATTCCGGCCGTCCGGTGCCGAACACCTCCCCGACGTCGCCGAGGCCGGCGGCCGAGAGCAGTGCGTCGCACAGCGCGTGCGCGGCGACGTCGCCGTCGGAGTGACCCGCGCAGCCGTCCACGCCTTCCCAGAGCAGTCCGGCGATCCAGCACTCCCGGCCCGGTGCCACGGGGTGCACGTCCGTGCCGATGCCGACCCTCACAGGCGGATCCTCCCGTCCGCGATCAGCTCGGCGAGCTCCAGGTCCCACGCGCTGCGCACGGCGAACGCCGCGGGATGCCCGGCGACCGTCCGCACGTCACCGCCGGCCGCGTTGAACCGGCGGATCGCGGCCAGCGGGTTCTCGCAGGCATCAACAGGCAGCGTCCCGGCTCGCAGCGCGACCGGGGTCTGCAGGACGCGCAGGGTCGCACGGTCAGGGGTGCCGGTGACGGCGCCACGGTCGTCGACCGACTTGACCGTGTCGGTGAGGGGCAGGATGGGTACCGCCACACGGTGTCCGTCGCGGAGGGCATCGACGACGGCCGTGGCGAGCTCACCCGGGGCCAGCGGCCGGCAGGCGTCGTGCACCAGCAGGATGTCCTCGCCACTTGACGTGACGAGGTCGTCACTCCCCGTGCCATGCCGTCGTTGCACCGTGTGTGCCCAGATCTCGTGCGACGCCCCAGGCGACCGCACGTCGACGGGCGCGCCCGCACAAACACGATCGATCTCGGGACGCAGCACGTCGGCGGCAACGACCGTGACGCGCTCGACGAGCGCGCTCGTCAGCAGGGTGCGCACCGCGCGCACGACCATCGGGACGTCCCCGACGGGCGTGAGCGCGTGCACGGACCCGGCCACGACCACCGCAACCACGTGCACCGGGCGACCGTCGGGGAGAGGCAGAGCTACCGCGCTCAGGCGTTGGCGGTGGCCAGCACCTCATCGAGCAGGACCTCGGCCCGCTCCTCGTCGGTGCCCTCGGCGAGCGCCAGCTCGCTCACGAGGATCTGCCGGGCCTTCGCCAGCATGCGCTTCTCACCCGCGGACAGCCCGCGGTCCTTCTCGCGACGCCATAGGTCACGGACGACCTCGGCGACCTTGTTCACATCACCCGACGCCAGCTTCTCGAGGTTGGCCTTGTACCGGCGCGACCAGTTGGTGGGCTCCTCGGTGTGCGGGGCGCGGAGCACCTCGAACACCCGATCCAGACCTTCTTGCCCCACCACATCGCGGACGCCGACAACCTCGGCGTTCTCCGCGGGAACACGCACCGTGAGATCACCCTGCGCGACCTTCAGGACGAGATACTTGCGCTCCTCGCCCTTGATCGTCCGAGTCTCGATGGCCTCGATGAGAGCGGCACCGTGGTGCGGGTAGACGACGGTCTCTCCGACCTTGAAAACCATGTGTCCTCTGCCCCTTTCGCTGCCTCCAGGTTAACACGCCCGAACCCGGCTTCGCTCCCCGGTGTGCACTGTCGTCGCAGGTCAGGGGATTGACAACGGCGACGAAACGTGCAGGTGCGCGTGCAGCGGACCGAGCGAGGGGACCGCGACCAGCGGTGCTACCGGTGGCGTTAGGCTTCCACCGGTCGCACCCGCGACCACCCGAGCGATCACCGCGGGCACACCACGCCCGCACCGGTCGCGGCACCGGCCCCCCGCTCGGCGCGGTGCCCGGCTTTGAGGAAGGACGTCACACTGGTGAGCGACCCCCGCCGGAACCGAGCACAACTCGTCGTCGGCGCCCTGATCGCGGCCGTCGCGGTCGCGGGCTGCGGCGCCGGACAGATCACGCAGACGAGCCGCCAGGTCTCCGCCGTGGAGGGCGCGAGCGCCACCGCGGGCCAGATCTCCGTCCGGAACGCGACCGTCGAGTTCGACGGGCCCGCCGAGGGCGCGGCGGTCTACCCCGCCGGCGGCAACGCACCGCTGCAGATGTCCATCGTCAACACCGGCGCCGAGGTGGACCGCCTGGTGGCCGCCAGCAGCCCGGCCGCCGCGTCGGTCGAGATCAGCGGCGTCCTGCGGATCCCGGGTGGGCAGGAGCTCAGCATCGAGGGCGCCCCGGCGGCGCCCGTGGTGGCGCCGGTGCCCGCGGAGGCGCCCGGCGCGGCCCCCACCGCCGAAGCACCGGCCGCCGAAGCACCGGCCGCCGCTCCGGAGGCCTCCCCCGCCGTCGCCGCGCAGCCCGCGGCGGAGGGCGACGTGGGCAACATCGTGCTCACCGGGCTCCGCGAGGACGTCCAGGCCGGCCTCACCTACCCGCTCATCCTCACCTTCGAGCGCGCCGGCGAAGTGCGCTTCGACGTGCCGGTCGCCAACCCGGACACGCTGCGTCAGGAGACGGGACACTAGCTTGGCCGCCCGAGCGGCCCGCAGCGGTTACCGCTGCGCGGAGTGCGGGCACCAGGCCGCCCAGTGGATCGGGCGCTGCCCCACCTGCCAGGCGTGGGGCACGCTCGAGGAGACCGCTCCGGCCGCCGCGGCTCCCCGCTCACGGCAGCGCGTCGCCGCGGGGGCGCCGAGCGCACCCGCCCGCCCGATCGCCGACGTCGCGCTCGACTCCGCGCGCGCCCGGGCCACGGGTGTCCCCGAGCTGGACCGGGTGCTGGGTGGCGGCCTCGTGCCCGGCGCCGTCGTCCTGCTGGCGGGCGAGCCGGGCGTCGGCAAGTCGACGCTGTTGCTCGAGGTCGCGGCGCAGGCCGCACGGAGCGGGCGCGTGCTGTACGTCACCGGCGAGGAGTCGGCGGGCCAGGTGCGCCTGCGAGCCGAACGCACCGGCGGTGTGCACGACGAGCTGTACCTCGCCGCCGAGTCCGATCTCGGCGCGATCGTCGCCCACATCGACGAGCTGCGCCCCGACCTGCTGATCGTCGACTCCGTCCAGACGATGTCGACCGGCGAGGTGGACGGCACCCCGGGCGGGGTCACCCAGACCCGCGCGGTCACGGTGGCCCTCACCGCGCTGGCCAAGGAGCGCGGGCTGCCCGTGCTGCTCGTGGGGCACGTCACGAAGGACGGCGGCATCGCGGGCCCGCGCGTGCTGGAGCACGTCGTCGACGTCGTGCTCTCGTTCGAGGGCGACAAGCACTCCACCCTGCGCATGGTGCGCGGCGTCAAGAACCGGTTCGGTCCCGCCGACGAGGTGGGCTGCTTCGAGATGCGCGACGCCGGCATCGTCGGGATGCCCGACCCGTCGGGGCTCTTCCTGGCCCGGTTCGGTGGCCCCCCGGTACCGGGCACCGCCGTGACGGTGGTCATGGACGGCCGCCGGCCGCTGCCCGCCGAGCTCCAGGCCCTCGTGACGGGCAAGGACATCCCCAGCCCGCGCCGCGCCGTCAGCGGCCTCGACAACGCCCGCGTCGCGATGCTGCTCGCCGTGCTCGAGAAGCGGGCGGGCGTGCGGCTGCACGACGCCGAGGTCTACGCGGCGACGGTCGGCGGCATGCGCGTGGTCGAGCCGGCCGCCGACCTCGCGCTCGCGCTGGCCATCACCTCGGCCCGCCGTGACGTGGCGCTCCCGACGGACGTCGTGGTGCTCGGCGAGCTCGGCCTCGCCGGCGAGGTGCGCCGCGTGACCGGCGTCGAGCGCAGGCTCGCCGAGGCCGCCCGGTTGGGCTTCACCCACGCACTGGTACCGCCCGACAGCGGCAGCGCCCCCGCGGGCATGCGCCTGACGGAGGTCCGCGACGTGGGCGTGGTGCTGGACGCGATCCGCTGAGGACCCCGGGTCAGGGGACCCGCACGAACTGCGTCGGGGGGCTGATCACGTCGTCCACCCGCGTCAGCAGGCGGTACTCGCCCGCCGGCACGGTCTCGCGCTTCGCCGGGCACCCCGGCTCCGACGTCCGTCCGGCCCAGCGGACGGCGGACGCCACGGGCTCGCCCGGCGTGAGCGTGCGCGGGTCCGCTCCCTTCGCCGAGGAGCAGTCGTTGCTCGACCACAGCCGCGTGCTGCCGTCGCCGCTCCAGACGACGATCTCCTGGCGGACCGGGTCGAGGTCGCGCACGCACGGCTGTTCCGAGTTGTTGGTGACCACGAGCCGGAGCACCGTGCGCTCGCCGACCCGGTGCTCGGTGCCGTCCACCTCCGCCTTGACGTCGAGCATCTCGTTCGTGCACTGCGCCGGCTCTGCCGGTGGGGCCGACGTCGGCGCCGTCGTCGGCGCCGGTGTCCGTGCCTGTTCGGACGTGAGCGCCTCGCTGGCGGCCGTGGCCGGCGCGGCCTCGGTCGTGGAGGGCGTGGGAGGTGCCGGAGGCGTGGACCCCGCCGCCCCCGGCCGCGGCCCGGTGGAGGGGGGCTGCGCTGCGGCGGGTGGAGTTGCGAGAGGCAGCGCAGCGAAGGGCGGCGCGGCCGGGGGCGGGGAGGCCTCCTGGGGAGCGGACACGGCGGCACGACTGGCGGGGCGGGCGGTCTCGGGCTCGTCGGGTGCGGCGATGGCGGCGACCCCCCAGGCGATCAGCACGATCACCGCGGTTGCGGAGGCGATGGCGACCCAACGCCGTCTCCAGTAGACGGTCGCGGGCAGCGGACCCATCGGCTCCCACACATCACGCAGGGTATAGCGCCAACTACCACGAGTCGCGAACCTGGGGGTGTCACGGCGCGTCGCGACGCGCCGGAAGCACCCGAGCGGCGGTCGATCATTCGGGCTGATGCAGCCGGTTCGCGGGGCGGTGGCACCATCGTCAGCCGTGTCGATGGCCGCGCTCGTGCTCGATTGGTACCCCGCCGCTGCACGCGACCTGCCGTGGCGCCGCCCGGACACCACCCCGTGGGGGGTGCTCGTGAGCGAGTTCATGCTGCAGCAGACGCCGGTCGCGCGGGTCGAGCCGATCTGGGCGGAATGGATGGCGCGCTGGCCGGCCCCGTCGGCGATGGCCGTGGCGTCGCGCGCCGACGTGCTGCGGGCTTGGGGCAAGCTCGGCTATCCCCGCCGCGCGCTGCGGCTGCACGAGGCCGCCGGCGTCATCGCGAACCAGCACGGCGACACCGTCCCGTCCGACGTCGAGGCCCTCGAAGCGCTGCCGGGGGTCGGCTCGTACACGGCGCGGGCGGTAGCGGCGTTCGGCTACGGCCGGCGCTGCCCGGTGGTCGACACCAACGTCCGCCGGGTCGTCGCCCGGGCGGTGCACGGTCGCGGCGACGCCGGCCCGGCCCGCACCACGGCCGATCTGGCCGACGTCGACGCGCTGCTGCCGCCCGACGACCGCTCCGCGGCGGTGATCTCGGCCGGCCTGATGGAGCTGGGTGCCGTGGTGTGCACGGCACGCGCACCGCGCTGCGGCATCTGCCCGGTTCGGGACGAGTGCGCATGGCGGGCGGCGGGCCGTCCGGAGTACACCGGGCCGCGCCGGCCGGTGCAGGGCTTCGCCGGAACCGACCGCCAGGTCCGCGGCCGACTCCTCGACGTACTGCGCGGCGCGGACGGACCCGTGGAACGGGCCGCGCTCGACGCGGCCTGGGGCGATGCGGCCCAACGCGACCGCTGCCTCGACTCGCTGCTCGTCGACGGGCTCGCCGAACAGCACGACGACGGCCGCTTCGCCTTGCCGGTCTAGTGCCCCCCACCGGAGGTCCAGTGCGTATATCGACGGATCCAGCTTTCCGCTGGGTGTACCGGCGGGCCGGCCTCGTACTGGACATACTCGGCCGGTTCGCCGGTGCGGCCAGCGGGAAGCTGGGCCGTCGAGATGTGTGCGGGACCTCCGGCGGGGGGCGCTGGGCCGTGTCCAGTGGATCTTGGGCGATGGGATTCGCGCCCAGATCGTTCCTGGCAAGGCGGAGGCCCGAGCCGTTGCATGGGCGTCGACAACGCAGCCAGGGACGATCTGGGCGTGAATACCGCGGTCAAGATTCGCGGGACACGGCCTAGATGATCGATTCCGTGAAGTTGGTGTTCAGTGGTCGTAGGCGATGAGGCTGCGCTTGCTGGGCGCGTGGGTGTTCCAGTTGTGCCAGACCGCTGCGGCCAGGGCGAGCAGCCGTTGAGCG
>NZ_JBRERS010000010.1:0-347785 GCF_054486945.1 Pseudonocardia wallangbongensis | reverse complement strand
CGCGGTCACCGGCGCGGCATCGGCGGCGCCAAGTGGATGCTCAACCCGCGGGTCATCGGTCATGGTCATCTGTGTACTCCTCGATTCAAGAGGATCTTGTTACACAGACCATCTGACACGCTCCCACCAGACGCTGAAACGGTGGCTGCGCACCCAGGAGCGCGCGGCGAGCCTGGCCGAGTTGCAGACCCAGCTGGACTGGTTCGTGCAGTTCTACAACCACCGCCGCCCACACCGGGCGCTGCGCGGGGTTACCCCGGCCGAGGCGTGGGCGGCCCGCATCCCCGCCGGCCCGGCCGACCAGCCGCTGGCCCCCGGCCCGGGCCGGGTCGCGCTCACCCGCCACACCGTCACCCCGACAGGGGTGGTCTACCTCGGTCGGCACACCATCGGGCTGGGCACCCGGCTGGCCGGCGCCGAGCTGACCGCCGTGCGCTACGGCCGGCGGCTGCTGCTACTCGAGGCCGGCCACCCCGTCCGCGCGCTCACCCTCCTGCCCGGGCAGCGCTACTACCGCCAACCCAGCCAACCCCTACTCGAACCCACCCCGCCAGCCGAGCAGGGCGCCCCGCACACACCTCGGGCAGGCCACCGGCCTGCCCCTGCCTGCCAGATCGGGGCCGCCGAGGCTCGCAGCTCAAGGGGGGCGCGCCGCGCCATCGCCACCGGCGACGCCCGATAGGGCGCCCTTGAACTGTGAGAAGCGGCCCCACACAATGCGGGGCGTCCTGCTCACCACTGTCACCGATGTCCCAAGACATCGGTGTCACCGATGTGGTCGGACATCACAGCGACAGATCTGTCGCCCTCACACCATTTCTGGCGATCACCGGGCCGCCACCCCAGGTGATCAGGTGGGCGCGAATGCACCCCCACCTGCAGGCTCGCGGTTCCGCAGGCGCCCGTAGGCGAGGAGGGCGAGGCCGCCGAGGATCGCCATCACGCCCAGGACGGCGAAGCCGGCCAGGTAGGAGCCGGTCGCCGTGTGGAGCCGCCCGACGACGAAGCCCGCGACGATCCCGCCGCCCCCGGCGCCGAAGCCGTTGATGATCCCGGTGGCGGGGCCGACGAGGTGCGGGGGCAGGTCGGTCACGGCCACCGCCCACAGGTTCGAGGTGTAGGCCGCCGTGAAGTAGCCCATGCCCACGCAGATCAGGACGAGCCGGCCGATCGGGCTCTCCACGAGCGGGATCGCGCCGACGAGGGCCCCGCCGACGAGCAGCCCGGACGAGGCGATGAGCACGCGCTTCCCGGTGCGGTCGCTGATCGCCATCATCGGGACGGTCAGGGCGAGCGAGAGCACGTACGGCAGGGCGGCGAGCAGGCCGCGGCCGGTGCCGGTGAACCCGAGCGACTCGATCACCAGCGGGATCCACAGCGTGATGCCCCAGAACAGCATCCCGTTGGAGAAGTAGCTGAACACCATCAGCAGGAACCGCGGGCCGCCGAGATCGGCGAAGCGGATCCTGCCGCGGGCCTCCGGTGGGGCGGACGCGGGCGCGGCCCCGGGAGGCGCGGAACGGAGGAACGTCACGTAGAGCGGGACGACGAGCACGAGCCCGGCGACCCCGGTGAGCCAGAACAGCGGCCGCCAGCCCAGCGCGTCGTAGAGCGGGGTGAGCAGGAAGAACCCGAGCGCGAGCGCCGTGTACTGCCCGTAGTACTGGATGATCGCGGAGCCCTTGCTCATCTCCTTCTCGGTGAACCAGGCCTTCGCCACCCGGAACTGCTGGGGCCAGTAGATCCCCTCCGCGAAACCGATCGCGACCCGCAGCGCGATCAGCACGCCCGCCGAGTCGACGAACCCGATGAGCACGGTGCAGGTCGAGAAGACCGCGACCGTGGCGATCAGGGTGAGCCTCGGGTCGATCCGGTAGGTGAGGAAGCCGCCCAGCAGGTTCGCGGCGAGGTAGCCGAACAGGAACGCCGTGAGCGCCCAGCTCGACGCGTCGGCGAACGCGGGTCCGGCGAACCCCATGTCCTGCGAGAGCGCGGGCAGCGCGATCGACAGGTTGGACCGGTCGAGGTAGGCGATGAACAGGCCGAACATGAGCACGGCGCCGATGCGCCACCACTTGGTCATGGCTGGTGCCTCTCGATCACGGAGCGGTCGATCTCGATGCCGAGCCCCGGGCCGTCCGGCACCGTCATGTGCGGCCCGCAGGCGAGGTCGGACAGCTCCTCGCGGAACACGTTCGGGGCCTGGTCGAGCTCGACGTGGGGGCGCTCCCGCGCCATGGACGGCACGGTGGTGGGCAGGGCGGTCATCAGGTGCAGGCCGGCGGCGACGGTGATCGACGAGCCCCACACGTGCGGCATCGTCGGGATGCCGTGCGCGCTGGCCATGCCCGCGACGAGCAGGGTCTCCCGGATGCCACCGCAGGCCGTCGCGTCCGGCTGGAGGATGTCGACCGGGCCGGCGGCGAGGAACTCGCGGAAGCCCCAGCGCGTGTACTCGGACTCGCCGCCCGCGATCGGGACGTCGAGCGCGGCGCGGACCCGCGCGTACGCGGCGAGGTCCTCCGGGAGCACCGGTTCCTCGAAGAACCACAGGTCCTCGTCGGTGAGCGCGCGGCCGAACCGGATCGCCTCGGCGGCGGTGAAGCCGCGGTTGGCGTCGACGGCGAGCCGCACGTCCGGGCCGAGGGCGGCCCGCACCCGGCGGACCCGCGCGGCGTCCTCGTCGACGGGCAGGCCCCCGACCTTCATCTTGAACGCGGTGTAGCCGGCAGCACGCAGGTGCGCCGCCTCGGCCTCCAGGTCGCCGTCCCACGGCCCCGCGTAGTAGAAGGCCGACGCGTACGCGCTGAACGCCGCCGGCGGGGACCCGCCGAGGAGCCGGTACAGGGGCAGGGCGGCGGCCTTGCCGGCGATGTCCCACAGGGCGATCTCGATGCCGGAGAGCGCCGCGATCGGGACGCCCTTGCGGCCCCACTCGCGGCTGCGGTTGTACATCGCCTCCCACAGCGCCACCCGCTCGCCGGCGTCGCGCCCGACGAGCATCGGTCCGAACGAGGACTCGATCAACGCCCGGTTGGCCTGGGCGGGGCCGAAGCACTCGCCCCAGCCCGTGATGCCGTCGTCGGTGCGGACCTCGACCAGGCAGGCGGCCCGCGAGTCCCAGTGCCATTGCGACATCCCGAACGGCCGGTCCAGGTGTTGGACCACGACGTGCGGGACGACGGAAACGATCTTCATCCGAGCTCCCTGATCGAGTCGCGGCGCAGCAGTGTGCTCGCGACGACGTGCATGTCGGCGCCGATCGGCCCGCCGTCGAGCATGTCGAGGAGGAGCCGGGCGGCGAGCCGGCCCATCTCCTCGACGGGCTGCCGCACGACCGTGATCGGCGGCGGGTAGAAGGCCATCCAGGGCGCGTCGGTGAAGCCGATGAGCGACACGTCGTGCGGGATCGTCCTGCCCTCGTCGCCGAGGCCGGCGAGGATCCCCTCCGTGACGGGGCCGTTGAACCCGAGCGCCGCGGTGATCCCGGGGTCCGCGCGCAGCGCGTCGCGGATCGCGGTGCGGGCACCGGGACCGGTCTGGTCGGTGTAGCGGACGAGCGGCGGGGCGTCGGCGGCGTGCATCGCCTCCCGGTAGCCGGCCTCCCGGCGGGCGGTGGTGGACGCGCCCTCCGGCCCGAGCACCGCGGCGATCCGGCGGTGGCCGGCGTCGAGCAGGGCACGGGTCGCCCCGGCCATCGCCTCGGGCTCGTCCGTGACGACCGACGGGACCTGGAGGCCGGGCAGGGTCCGGCTGACGAGCACCGCCGGACCGTCGAAGTCCTGGGTGGTGAGCGTGCTGTGGACCGCGGGCGCGAGCAGCAGGCCGCTCGGCCGGTAGGAGCGCACCAGCTCCAGCTGCTGGCGCTCGGTGTCGGGGTCGTCGTCGGAGTTCATCAGCATGAGCGTCAGCCCGCGCTCGCGGAACACCGCCTCGACCGACTTGTGCAGCCGCGCGTAGAACGGGTTGGCGATGTCGGTGATCAGCAGCCCCACCATCGGTGTGCGGGTGGCGCGCAGGCTCCGGCCGACGGCGTTGGGCCGGTAGCCCACGGCCGCGACGGCGGCGAGGACCTTGGCCCGGGTCTCCGCACTGACGTAGCCGGTGCCGCGCAGCACGCGGGACACCGTCTGGGCGCTGACACCCGCGTGCGCGGCCACCGTTTTGACGGTCGCGCCGCGCGGGCCGGTTAACGTTGCCACATGTGAACGTTGACATATGGGATGAGCTGTGACAAGACCGGTCGGGATGGGGCAGGGTGATCGGCGTGGAGTTCGCCGAAGTCGTCCGCAGCCGGCGCATGGTGCGGGACTACGACCCCGACCGGCCCGTGCCGCCCGAGGTGCGGGAGCGGTTGCTCGCGCACGCGATCCGGGCGCCGTCCGCGGGGTTCAGCCAGGGGTGGGCGTTCCTGGTGCTGGAGTCGCCGCAGGAGCGGGAGCGGTTCTGGGCGGCCACCACCGGGGCGGGCGCCCCCGACCGCTGGCTCACCCGGATGCGCCGGGCCCCGCTGCTGATCGTGCCGCTGGCGCACAAGGCCGCGTACCTGGATCGGTACGCCGAACCCGACAAGGGCTGGGCCGACCGCGACGAGCGCCGCTGGCCGGTGCCCTACTGGGACATCGACACCGGGATGGCCGCCCTGCTCATGCTGCTCACCGCGGTGGACGAGGGCCTGGGGGCCTGCTTCTTCGGCATCCCGCCGGACCGGACCACCCCGTTCCGGGAGGCATTCGGAGTACCGGAGGAATACCGCCCGATCGGGTGCCTATCAGTGGGCTACGAGGGCGAGGACAACGTCCGCTCCCCATCCCTGAGAAGAGGCAGGAGGGACGTGAACGAGGTGGTCCACCGGGGCACCTGGTAGCCACTGTGGATCCGCACTGCTGATTTCCGGCCCGCTGAACAGCACTGTGGATCCATGGTGCGATCATCTTTCCTGTGTTCGATCTTCTGGATGCCTCCTCCCTGCCCTTGCGGCAGCAGCGGATTCTGCTCACCATCCGGGACTTCGTCGTCCGGTACGGGTATCCGCCCAGCACCCGGGAGATCGGCTCGGCCGTCGGGTTGCGGTCGGCCTCGTCGGTGTCGAAGCACCTGGCGAGCCTGGAGGAGAAGGGTTTCCTGCGGCGCGGAGCGGCGATGGCCCGCCCGATCGACGTCCGCGCCTTCCTGCAGGAGCCGCAGGCGCGGGACACCGGTGACTCGGTGCCCGTCCCCGTCGTCGGCGACATCGCGGCGGGCACGCCCATCCTCGCCGAGGAGCACGTCGACGACGTCCTGACGCTGCCCCGCGAGCTCGCCGGGCGCGGCAACGTCTTCGCCCTCCGGGTCCGCGGCGACTCCATGGTCGACGCCGCGATCTGCGACGGCGACACGGTGGTGGTCCGGCAGCAGCCCGAGGCCCACTCCGGCCAGATCGTGGCCGCGATGATCGACGGCGAGGCCACGGTGAAGGTGTACCGGCGCCGGAACGGCCACGTGTACCTGGAGCCGCGCAACCCCGCCTACGACGTGATCGACGGCGACGAGGCGGTCGTGCTGGGCATCATCGTCTCGGTGCTGCGCAGCGTCTAGATTCGGCCTAGCCGAGGCGCGGCTGGGCGAAGCCGCTGTACGTGCCGTCGTGCTGCGCGATGTGCAGCCAGCCGTCGACCCACTCCTTCATGACGACGTCGCCCCGGGGAAGCAGGTAGGCCTTCTCGGAGAACGTGAACGGTGCGTCCGGGTGCACCGCGCACAGTTCGGGGTGCTGGTGCTGCTGCCACCGGGTCTCGGTGGCGTCGGTCATCATCAGGTCCGCGCGGCCGGCCAGGATCTCCTCGAAGATCGTGTTGTTGTCGGGGTGGGGGACGATGGTGGCCCGGGTCAGGCTGGCCTGGGCGAACTCCTCGTTCGTTCCGCCGGGGTTGACCACCGCCCGCACGCCCGGCTGGTCGATCTGCTCCAGGGTCTGGAACCGGGCCACGTTCTCGCAGCGCGTGATCGGCGTCTTGCCGTCGACCAGGTAGGGGTCGCTGTAGAACGCGCGCTTGGCGCGGTCGGTGGTGACGGAGATGCCGCCCATGGCGATGTCGCAGGTGCGGCCGAGGTCGTCGACGAGCGTGCCCCACGTGGTCTGCACGAGCGTGAGCCGCACGCCGAGCTTCGCGGCGAGGTCGCCCGCCATGTCGACGTCGATGCCCTCCCACTGCCCGGTGGCCTCGTCGAGGTAGGTGAACGGGCGGTAGTCGCCGGTGCTGCAGACCTTGATCTCCCCGTTGGCGAGCACGGTGTCGAGCACGCTCTGCGCCGGACCGGCGGCCGCGGGTTCGGCGGCGGGCTCCAACGAGCACCCCGCGAGGAGGGCCACCGCAGCCACCGCGCCCGCGACGAGCCGGGTGATCACGAGCCGGACCTGCTCGCCGTGATGATCCACATCGCCGACGGGTACGTCACTCCGTCGGGCCCGAGGTGCTCCTCCAGCGTCGCGCGCAGGCGGGCCCCGGCCTCGGCGCGGCCCGCGTCGTCCAGCTCGGCGAGCTGGCTGCCGATCATCGCTCGGACGTACCGCTCGGCGGCCGCCACGTCGGGGCCGTAGTACATCGGCTCGCGGGCGCCGACGAGCTCCGGTTCGCCGAAGCCGGCGGAGGCCAGCAGCGCGCGGACGCGGTCCGGGTGGCCGAGCGCGAACGGGCCGGGGCCGTCCGGCGGCGGCGGCGGGAGGTCCCGGCCCACCGCGACCGCGTCGCGGAACGCGGTGAACCACGGGTTGTCCGCCATGGCCTGCCAGACCAGCAGCACCATGCGCCCGCCCGGCTTCAGCGCCCGGCCGAGGTTGGTGAACGCGGCGACCGGGTCGCCGAAGAACATCACGCCGTTGCGGCTGATCACGCGGTCGTAGCGGGCCTCGCCGAGGTCGGCCACCTGCACGTCGGCCTGCGCGAACGAGACGTTCGCCAACCCGGCCTCCGCGGCGCGGCGCCGGGCGAGGCCGAGCATCCGAGCGGACAGATCCACCCCCGTCACAGCCGCTGCTCGTCGGGCCGCCTCGCAGGTGGTGAGCCCGTTGCCGCAGCCGACGTCGAGCACGTGGCTGGTGGGCTCGATGGCCACGGCGTTCAGGAAGGGCCGCATGTACCGGGCGACGCCCGCGTCGAACTGCTCGGCGTTCTCGGCCCACACCTCACCGGTGGGGCCGTCCCACGCGGTGGCGGAGTCGACGTTCGAGGGATGGATACCGGTCATCGTCGTGCAGTCGCCTCCATCAGTCGTTCCTCGGCGTCCGGCCCGGCGCCGACCCGCGGCAGCCGCAGCACGAACCACAGGCCGACGATCCACCAGACCCCGACGATCATCCACTCCGCGGGCCAGGCGAGCGCGGCCGGCATCCCGGGCAGGTACAGCACGGCGAGCCCGAGGCTCAGCACGACGGCGGCCCACCCGACCAGGGGACCGGCCGCCACCCGGAACGGTCGCGGCATGTCCGGCTCGCGCCTGCGCAGCACGAGGAACGACAGGGAGACGAGCAGGAACGCGACCACGATGTTGACCCCGCCCGCGTCGACGAGCCACACCAGCATCTGCCGGCCGAACAGCGGCGCGATCACCGACAGCCCACCGACGACCAGGATCGCGTGCGTGGGCGTGCGGTAGCGCGGGTGCAGGTAGGCGAGCCAGCGGGGGAGCATCCCGGACTCGGCCATCGCGTAGATGATCCGGCTCGCGCCGATGAGGAACCCGTTCCAGCTCGTCAGGATGCCGGCGATGCCGCCGAGGATGAGGAGGGTGCCCATCGCCGGGCTGCCCCACAACGCGGTCATCCCGTCGGCGGTGGCCAGCTCGGCGGTGGCCAGCTCGGCGTGGGGCAGTGCCGAGCTGACACTCAGGACCACCACGACGTAGAAGGCCGTGGCCATCAGCACGGAGACGACCAGCAGCTTGCCCACCTGCCGCTGCGGCAGGTCGATCTCCTCGGCGGACTGCGGGATCACGTCGAAGCCGACGAACAGGAACGGGGTGGCGACGAGCACCCCGACGAAGCCGACGAGCCCGCCGGTGAACCACGGCTCCATGTGGCGGGCGTCGCCGCCGACGAACGTGCCGGTGAGCAGGACGAGACCGACCACGAGCAGGAACGCGACGGCGATGGTCTGCACGACGCTGGCCGGGCGGATGCCGACGTAGTTGACGCCGGTGATCAGCACGGCGCCCGCGATCCCGACCAGCGCCCACGTCGCGTACACGTCGTACCCGGCCACCGACCACAGCCGGCCGGCCAGCATGTCCGGGGCGAGGTAGAGCAGGGTCTGCGGCAGCGCGACGGCCTCGAACGCGACCACCGAGACGTACCCCAGCACGATCGCCCACGACGTCACGAACGCCGGTCGGGAGCCCAAGGCGCGCAGCGCGTAGTTGTGCTCGCCGCCGGCTCGCGGCATCGCGGAGACGAGCTCGGCGTACGCCAGCCCGACCAGCGTCATGACCAGGCCGCCCGCGACGAACGCCAGCGCCGCCCCGAGCGTGCCCGCGTTCTCCAGCCAGCCGCCCACCAGGACGACCCAGCCGAAGCCGATCATCGCGCCGAACCCCACCGCGAGGGTGTCCCAGCGCCCGAGGGCCTTGATGAATCCGGTTTCCTCGTGGTTCGTCACGGGTGTGGCCCCCTCGCTCTACGAAGGAGCCGATGATCACACCTTCCGGCCCGGTGGACCAGTCCCACCTGCGTCAGAGTTCCGCGAGGCGGCGGTCGAGGAACCGCCGCTCGGCCTCCGTGGCGGTGAGGTCGAGTGCTCGGCGGTAGGCGGCGCGGGCGGCGGCCGGCTCCCCGAGCCGGCGCAGCAGCTCGGCCCGGGTGGAGTGCAGGTAGCGGTAGCCGTCGAGACCGGGGGCGACGGCGTCGACGATCTCCAGCGCGGCGCGCGGGCCGGCGGTCTCGGCCACGGCGACGGCGCGGTTGAGCTCGACGACCGCGGACCCGGTGAGCTCCCGGAGCCCGGCGTACAGGCCGGCGACGGCCGCCCAGTCGATCGGGTCCTCGGTCTGGAGCGCGGCGATCGCGGCCTGCACGGCGTACGGGCCCGCGGTGCCGCGCAGGAGCGCGCGTCCCTCCTCGATCTGCCCGGCGTTCCACCGGGAGCGGTCCTGGTCGGCGAGCAGGACGAGCTCGCCGTCGCGGGTGCGGGCGTCGCGGCGGGCGTCGTGCAGCAGCATCAGGGCGAGCAGGGCGCTCACCTCGGGTTCGGCGGGCAGGAGCCGTGCCAGCATGCGGCCCAGGTGGATCGCCTCGGCGGCCAGGTCGACGCGCTGGTCGCCGTAGCCCTGGTTGAAGATCAGGTAGAGCACGGCGAGGACCGTGCCGAGCCGGGCCGGGAGCAGGTCCTCGCCGGGCACCGCGAACGGGATCCCGGCCGCCTTGATCTTCGTACGGGCCCGGCTGAGCCGGCGCTTCATGGTCTCCTCGGACACCAGGAACGCACGCGCGATCTCCGCCGTGGACATCCCGCCAAGCGCGCGCAGGGTCAGCGCCACCCGCGCCTCCGGTGCGAGCGCCGGGTGGCAGCACAGGAAGATCAGCTCGAGGCGCTCGTCGGGGATCGCGGTGGCGGGCATCGGGGCCTGTCCGGGTGGTGGGAGGAGCTGCACCTTCTCGGTGTGCCGGCGGTCGCGCCGCAGCCGGTCGACGGCCTTGTTGCGCCCAACGGTGACGAGCCACGCCCGCGGTTCGTCGGGCAACCCGTCCCGGGCCCAGCGCTGCACGGCCAGGGCGAACGCCTCCTGGGCGGCCTCCTCCGCGACGTCGACGTCGCGGCAGAAGCCGACCAGGGAGGCGACGACCCGGCCCCACTCGGCCCGGAAGATCTCGTCGATCACCTGCCGTAGTCGATCAGGGGCCGCACCTCGACGGACCCGCCGAACCGCAGCGCCGGAACCTTCCCGGCCAGCTCGAGCGCGCTGTCCAGGTCGGGCGCATCCACCAGGAAGAACCCGCCGAAGATCTCCTTGGTGTCGGCGAACGGGCCGTCGGTCAGCAGCATCTCCGCTCCGGCGGCGCGGACGGTGGTGGCGGTCTCCGCGGGCTGGAGCCGTTCGCCGCCGGTCACGCGCGGGTCGTCGTGGAACGCCATGTACTCGGCGGTGACGGCGGCGCGCTCGCGCTCGTCGTGCGAGTCGGTGGCGCCCGGACGTTCGTTGATCAGCAGTGCGTACCGCATCAGCTCTCCTTGCCGTTCCGACGGTCGTACACCAGGCGCACAGCCGGGCCAAGGGTCTCGGCGCCGGTGAGCTCCAGGTCCACGGGCGCGGTGCCGTCGGCGAAGAGCCGGCGGCCCTCGCCGAGCACGGTCGGGAAGACGAGCAGCCGGTACTGGTCGATCAGGTCGCGCGCGGCCAGGCGCTCGACCACGCTCGTGCTCCCGGGGATCACCACGTCCCGGTCCTCCCTGAGCCGCGCCACCTCGACGTCGAGGTCACCCTGCAGCACGGTCGAGCCCTGCCAGCCGTCGGCCCGATCGAGCGCGCGGGACGCCACGATCTTGGGAATGGTGTTCATCTTCTGCGAGAACGGGTCGGTGCGTGGCCCGAAGATGCGGGAGAAGAGCTCCCACGTCGTCCGGCCCAGCAGCATCACGCCCGTGTCGAGCACCGGGCCGAGCCCGAACTTGTCGCCCGCGGTGGCTTCCGGTCCGTACCGGAACGCCCAGCCGCCCTGCGGCGTGCCGCCGGAGCCGTCCGGGTCCTCCATGACGCCGTCGAGCGTCACGAACGAAATTACGATCACTTTGCCCATTTCATCCTCCTTCGTCGGGTGCGTGTCGGGAAGGGGACGACCGGGGTCGGCCGAAGGGGACAGCCCGGTTGTGTGACGCCGATCACACCTGCCTGGCTGCAATACACCCGTCGACGGTTATTCGGTGCGCGGCCACCCACAGTTTGCTTTCAGGCACCGGCGATAGCCTGAGGTCGTCCAGCGGTATGAGCGTGAACCGAGGTGTGAAAGCCCACATGTCCGAGCAGGCGTACGACTTCGTGATCGTGGGCGGTGGCGCCGCCGGTAGCGTGCTGGCCAACCGGCTGAGCGCGGACCCGAACACCCGCGTCCTTCTCCTCGAGGCGGGTCGGCCGGACTACTGGTGGGACCTCGCGGTGCACCTGCCGCTGGCGATGGGCATGCCGGTGGGGAGCGCCGCGCACGACTGGCGTTACGTGGCCGAGCCCGAGCCGCACCTTTCGGGCAGGCGGATCGAGCACCCGCGCGGGAAGGTGCTCGGCGGCTCCACCAGCATCAACGGAATGCTCTACACCCGGGGCAACCGGGCGGACTACGACCGGTGGGCGCAGGAGACCGGCACCGACGACTGGGACTACGCCCACTGCCTGCCCTACTTCCGCAGGCTCGAACGCCGGGTCGGCGATGCCGAGGACGCCTTCCGCGGCCGTAGCGGCCCGCACACCATCGCGCCGAGCCCGGTCGACGGGCCGATCTTCGACGCCTTCTTCGAGGCGGTTCGCCAGGCCGGGCACAAGGTCCTGAGGGACACCAACGGTTCCGAGCAGGAAGGCTTCGCCCCGCTCGACCAGGGTGTTCGCGGCGGCCGGCGGGAGTCGGCCTCGCGGGCCTACCTGTGGCCGGTGCGCGGGCGCAGCAACCTCGAGATCCGCACCCGGGTCCTGGTCGGGAAGGTCGAGATCGAGGGCGGTCGCGCCGTCGGCGTGCGGTACCGCCACGGCGACACCGAGACGTTCGCCCGGGCGAAGGAGGTCGTGCTGGCGGCGGGCGCCGTCGGCACGCCGCAGATCCTGCAGCTGTCCGGGATCGGCGACCAGGCCCACCTGGAGGGGCTCGGCGTGCCCGTGGTGCAGCACCTGCCGGGCGTCGGGCAGTCGCTGCAGGACCACTACGCCGTGCACATCCAGCACACCTGCCTCCAGCCGGTGTCGATGGCGGCGGTCCGCCGCAAGTCGAACTGGCCGAAGATCGTCGGTGAGGCGCTGCTGTTCGGTCGCGGCGCCGGCGCCTGGAACCCGATGCGGGTCGGCGGGTTCGCCCGCACCTCGCCGGAGCAGGGCTACCCCGACCTGTTCTTCGTGCTCGCCCCGCTCGCCATGCAGAGCGAGGAGCGGTCGATGCCGGTCGACCAGCACGGCTACCAGATGCACGTCGAGGTGATGCGCTCCGAGGCGCGGGGGTCCGTCCGGATCACGTCCACCGATCCCGAGGCGCACCCGGCGTTGCAGCTCAACTTCCTCTCCGGGGCCGAGGACCGCACGCGCTGGCTCGCCGCCGTGCGGATCGCCCGTGAGCTCCTCGGGCAGCCGGCGATGAAGGGCCTCGACGGCGGCGAGTGGCTGCCCGGCACCGACGTCCGCACGGACGACGAGGTCATGGACTGGGTGACCCGCACCGGGCAGCCCGGCCTGCACCTGTCGTGCTCGGCGCGGATGGGATCCGACGACGGCGCGGTGGTCGACCCGGCCACGATGCGGGTGCGCGGGGTGGACGGCCTGCGCGTCGTCGACGCCGCCGCGTTCCCGTCGATCATCAACGCCAACACCTACGGGCCCACGCTGATGCTCGCGGAGAAGGCGGCCGACATCGTCCTCGGCAACACCCCGCTCGCTGCGGAGCGCCCCGCCGTGCCCACGAGGGCGAGCGACACCGCGGGGGCCGACGCCGGCAATGCCTGACGCGGCGGCGCCGGGCCTGGCCGGCCGCCTGCGGGGGGTCCTCGCCGGCTGGAGCGCCCCGCAGCACCGCGACGGGCTGGCGCTCGTGCTCAGCTCGGGGCTGACCTCGGTCATCGGGCTGCTCTACTGGGTGGTGGCCGCCCGGCTGTTCCCGCCGGAGATCGTCGGGATCAACAACACGCTGATCTCGACGATGACGCTGATCGCGGTGGGCGCGCAGCTCAACCTCGGGAACGCGCTGCTGCGCTTCGTGCCCGTCGCCGAGCGGTCGGCCCGGCGGCTCGTGTTCACCTGCTACGGGGTGGGGATCGTGGTCGCCTGCGTGGCGGGTGGGATCTTCGCGCTCGGGGCCGGGTGGTGGGCGCCCGAGCTCAGGCAGGCGGTCGGGGGCGGTCCGCTGGTGGCGTTCTTCGTGCTGTCCACGCCGATCTGGACGGTGTTCGTCATCCAGGACTACGTCCTCACCGCGGTCAAGCGGGCCACGCTCGTGCCGCTGGAGAACCTGGTGTTCTCCCTGCTGAAGATCGCGCTGCTCGGGGTGGGGGCGCTGGTCGCGTTCGGCGGTGCGATCGCCGTGTCGTGGATGGTGGCCACCGCGCTGATCGTGCTCGGCATCACCGGGTACCTGCTGCGCGTCCTGCCCGCGCCCGCCCGCGGGGAACCTCCCGCCGAGTCCCCGGTACGGCCCCGCGCCGTCGCCCGGTTCGTGTCGGCCGACTGGACGGGCGGGCTGTTCACGAACGCGGTCGAGTTCGGGCTGCCGCTGCTCGTCCTCGTGACGCTGGGCGCCGAGCAGGCGGCGACGTTCGGCGTCGCGTGGGCGATCGCCTACGGCCTGTACCTCGTGTCGCACGGGATGGGGCAGTCGCTGGTTGCGCACGTGGCGGCCGACCCGGAAGCGCTGGAAGCCGCCCGCCGCAGCACGGTGACGAGGTCGCTCGCCCTGATCCTGCCCGCCGCGGTCGTCATCGTCCCGGGCGCCGGGCTGATCCTCTCGATCTTCGGCGCGCACTACGCCGCGACCGGGACGACGTTGCTCGCGCTCAGCTCCCTCTCCGCGATCCCGAACGTCATCGTCACCGCGGCGCTCTTCGGGGCCAGGGTGCGGCAGCAGCGGGCCGTGTTGCTCGGCGTGCCGGCGGCGGTTGCGGTGCTCGTCATCCCGCTCGCGCTGGTGCTCATGCCGACGCAGGGGCTCACCGGGGTGGGTGTCGCGCTGGTCGTGGGGCAGTCGGTGGTGGCCGTCGCGATCCTGATCCGCCACTGGACATCGAGGAGGCGGGTCAGCCGGCCCGCGTGAGGCGGTGGATCCAGACCTTCGGCAACCGGGTCGGCGACGTCCGCACCGACGCCCAGCGCGCCCGGGCGCCGTCGAGGAACTCCCCGGCCAGCGGCCGCTCCGGGTCGGCGATCCACACCTGCCCGCCGTCGGCGACCAGCCGGGGGAGGAGGGCGTGCATCTCGTCGACGTTGCGCTGGCCGTACAGGACGTCGGCGGCGAGCACGAGCTGGAACGGGCCGCGCTCGACCAGCTCGCCGGGCTCGTCCCACGAGCACCGCGCCGTCTCGATGCTCGTCCCGTTCTGCTCGGCGTTCACGGCGGCGAACGCGAGCGCGTCGGCGGACCGGTCGGTGGCGAGTACCCGTGCCCCGGCGAGGGCGGCGGCCACGGCGGGCAGGCCAAGGCCGCAGCCCAGTTCCACGGCGTGCGCGCCCGTCCAGTCGCCCGCCGACACGGCGTTGGCAAGCTCGATCCCGCTCGGCCACAGCTCCGCCCAGTACGGCGGGTAGGCCTGGTCGGCGGCGACGTCGTCCTCGTACAGCAGGGCCGCCGGGTCGCGCGGGTGCACGAACCGGATCCGGCCGTGGTGCAGGTCGATGGCGCCGGCGAGCAGGTCCAGGCGCGGATCGCCGGGTTCCGGCCGGTGGGCGAGCTCGGTCGGGGACGGCGGCCGCTGCTCCATCCGGACAGTGTGCACTCACTCCGGCTCCCCGGGTCTCGCACGACCAGGTAGCCCTCGCGGGCGAAGATGCCGACTCTCGGGCGTTCGTGGCAGTGGATACGGCCGTGCGCACCCGATACTGACGATCATGCGGGCTCGGGTGGCGGAGTGGGGCGTCGCGGCCCTCGTGCTCGCGCTCGGGCTGTGGGGTGCCGGGCCGGCCGAGCCGCCCGGCAGCTGCGACGACGGCGAGACGCGGGCGGTGTGGATCGCCACCGTCGGGAACATCGACTGGCCCAGCAAGCCGGGCCGGTCCGTCGCCGACCAGCAGCGGGAGTACCGCACGTTGCTCGACGACGTGCAGCGGCACGGGCTGAACACCGTCATCGTGCAGGTGCGGCCGACCGCGGACGCGCTGTGGCCCTCGCCGTACGAGCCGTGGTCGCACTGGCTCACCGGCGAGCAGGGCAAGGACCCCGGCTACGACCCGCTCGCCTTCCTCGTCGAGGAGGCGCACGCTCGAGGGCTGAAGTTCCACGCCTGGTTCAACCCGTTCCGGGTGAGCAAGCAGGCCGACCCGGCGCAGCTGGTGCCCGAGCACCCGGCCCGCGAGCACCCGGACTGGGTGTTCGCCTACGGCGGCCAGCTCTACTACGACCCCGGCGTGCCCGCGGTCCGCGAGCTCGTGACCGACATCGTGCTGGACGTGGCGGAGCGCTATCCCGTGGACGGCGTGCACTTCGACGACTACTTCTACCCGTACCCGGTCGACGGCGAGCGGATCCCGGACGCCGACACGTTCTCCGCGTACGGCGACAGCTCGTCCGATGTCGCCGACTGGCGGCGGCACAACGTGGACGAGCTGGTCAAGGGCGTGTCCGACCGGCTCTCCGGGCTGGACCGGGACATCGCGTTCGGCATCAGCCCGTTCGGGATCTGGCGCAACGAGTCCGCGGACCCACGCGGCTCGGCGACCACCGCCATCCAGTCCTACGACACGACCTACGCCGACAGCTACACCTGGGTGCGCGAGGGCTGGGTGGACTACATCGTCCCGCAGGTCTACTGGGAGATCGGCCATCCCACCGCGGACTACGCCGTGCTCGTGCCGTGGTGGGCCGGCGTCGTCGCCGGCACCTCGGTGGACCTCTACATCGGTCAGGCGGCCTACAAGGTCGGCAGCAGCCCGGCGTGGGACGACGGCGAGCTCAGCGCACACCTGAACCTCGACCGGGAACACCCCGAGGTGCGCGGCGACGTCTACTTCAGCGCGCGATCCCTGTCCACGAACGCGGCGAAGGCCATGGAAAGGGTGGAGGCGGACCACTACTCCTGCCCGCCTACAGGTGATGGTTGATTCCGGCTAGCACTACTCGTCCGCCCCCGGCATCGCTACTAGGATTTTCGTGATCCAGACCACGATGGGGGTGAACGCGATGGCGAGCCAGGACCGTCCCGAACGCGTTCTCGCCGACCTGCTCGCCCTCCTCGCCATCGCCGACCAGGCCATCCTCCTGCAGGAACGGGCCGAGGCGGTGCTGCAGGCGTGCGCGGAGCCGGGAGAGTCGGTGGAGCTGGTCGCCCGGGAGGGCGCCCGGGTGGCGGCGGAGTACCAGCGGCTGTGGACCTGGTCGCTGGACTTCGCGCCGTCGGCAGGTGACGGCTCGCTGGAGCGACGGCTGTCCGACCTCGTACTGCTGCACTTCCAGATGCTGCACGTCTCCGTGCGGCTCGCGTTCCCGCGGAAGGCCGCGCCGGGCGCGGTCCGCTCGGTGCGCGCCGTGGAGGACCTCGCCCCCTGGGTCGCGGAGCTGCGCTCGGTGCGCGACGAGCTGAACCTGTGGATCACGGCGCTCACGCCGGCCGGCTGAGCGCTCGGCAGGAGGGTCCTGGACAACTCCGGCCGTAGCGAGCGGGTCCAGGTGGTGTCCTCGGACGGACGATCGCACCGACACCCTCGGTCGCCGACGCGGCCGAGCAGTGATCAGGGGCGCCGGGCCGGTTGTCGTCGATCAAGGGCAGATGGCAGCCAGTCGATCTCCGGGAGCGACCATCTGCCCATGGTCACCGACCGAGACCACCTGGCGGGTGCCGCGACCGGGTCCGCGGCACCCAGCACCGACGCAAGCAGCGACCCAGACCCCCACCGCGAGCGCATGATCAGCCCATCGGTGCACCCACCGCCACATGTGGCTGCTCCCGCACCAAGCGGCCGATCATGCTCGTCGCGGCCCGGGCTTGATCAGCAGACCGGTGCACCCACAGCCACATACGGCTGCCCCCGCACCGATGCCGTGATCTTGCCCGCGAGACCGGTCTCCGGTGGCGTCGCGCGCCCACCGGGCAGGCCTCTGGCCTGCCCGCGATCCGCCCGGGAGGGGCCGCAGAGGCTCACCTGTCAAGGGTCGCGCAGCGATCGCGAAGCGACGCGAAGCGCCCTTGACAGGTGAGGAGCGGCCCCGCACGATGCGCGGCGCCACCGGATGCCCCACCCCCAGGAGCAGCCGGCGCCGAGCCCACACCCGGGTTCGGCGACACCCCGGGACCAACGCGGCGAGGGCGCCGCCTGGGCGTCGCGCAGTAGGCCCGAGTTGTTCAGGGCGCTCCTACCCGGCCCGGCGACGGCAGGTGCGCCTCGACGCGGAACCCGCCCCCGGTGCGCGGACCGGCCGTGAGCGTGCCGCCGAGGGCGGTGGCGCGCTCCCGCATCCCGGGCAGCCCGTTGCCCCCGGCCGGTTCGGCGGGAACGGCGGTGGCGCGGCCGTCGTCGTCGACCTGCACCGTGAGCCCGTCCTCGGCGTAGCGCAGCCGGACGTGGGCGCGGGCCGGACCGGCGTGCTTGCGGGCGTTGGTCAGCGACTCCTGAACGATCCGGTAGGCCGCCTGGTCGACGCTGGGCGGCAGCTCCCGCTCCGCTCCCGCCACCTCGAACTCCACCGGCAGGCCCGCCGACCGGTTCTCCGCGAGCAGGTCGTCGAGGCGGGCCAGCCCGGCCACCGGGGCGCGCGGTGGGCCCTCGTCGACCCCCCGCAGGACCCCGAGCGTGGCGCGCATCTCGCGCAGCAGCTCCCCGCTGGACTTCTTGATCGCAGCGAGCGCCGATCTCGCCTGCTCCGGGTCGTCGTCCATGAGGTGCAGCGCGACCCCCGCCTGCACGTTGATCAGGCTGACGTGGTGGCCGAGCGAGTCGTGCAGGTCGCGGGCGATGTGCAGCCGCTCCTCGCTGCCCCGCCTGCGCTCGGCCTCCTCCCGTGCCAGCCGCTCCTGCGCGTGCCGCTCCCGCCGCGCGCGCCACAACTCGCACACCGCGATGACGATCGCCAGCGACGACAGCCAGCCACCGGCTCCGAAGAGCGGCAACGGCTGGTCGGGGAAGCGGACGAGGTGCAGGACCAGCAGGCCGGCGAAGGCGACGCCCGTGACGACGTAGGCGCTGCGCCGGTGCCCGGACACCACCGCGCTGCACATCGCCACCAGACCGGCCAGGAACACCGGGCCGTAGGGATAGCCGAGGGCGAGGTAGACCCAGGCCGCGGCGGCGCCGACCCCCAGCACCGCGGCGGGGTACCGCCGGCGCAGCACGAGGGCCGCGGCGCCGACCAGGAGCAAGGCGACCGCCGGGGCGTCGAGCGGCCGTGCGAAGGGCTGGATCTGGGCCGCGCGGAACGTCCCGACCACCGTGAAGACCGCCACCGCCAGCGGCAGGACGACCGTGCGGAGCGGGCCGGCCCACCAGCCGTTCCGAACCGCTCCACGCATGCCGTCACGGTATGACAGGTACGCCGGACGGGGTACCGGCGCCCGCGGCGCTACCCCGGCGGGCGCACGCCCGCGGCCGTCCCCGCCCGGACGCGCACCGCGGCCGGACCCGCCACGATGGGCCCATGTCGACGACGCAGGCCAGGACGCGGACCCGGTGGCGGATGCGGCCGCGCGTCCGCAAGGGCGTGCTGGTCGCCCACATCGTCGCCGCGGGCGCCTGGATCGGGCTCGACGTGATGCTCGGCGTGCTGGTCTTCACCCCGCTGCTCACGTCCGACACCGCCGTCGCCGCCCTCTGCTACCAGGCGATGCCGCTGCTGTTCTGGCCGATCCTGGTGAGCGGCCTGACCAGCCTCGCCACCGGCGTCGTCCTCGGCGCGGGCACCCATCACGGGCTGGTGCGCCACTGGTGGGTGCTGGCGAAGCTGGGCCTGAACATCGCGTTGACGTCGCTGGTCGTCGTGCTGCTGGGCCCCGGGATGGACGAGGCGGCCGAGGCGGGGCGGCAGCTCGCGGCAGGCATCCCCGTCGGCGTCGACCTGTCGAGCATGATGTTCCCGCCGCTCGTCTCGGGCGCGTCGCTGGTGGCCGCCACCGTGCTGTCGGTCTACAAGCCGTGGGGTCGCGTCCGCGCCCAGGCGCGCTCCCCCATTGCAGCAAAGCCACTTTCACGCAACGACGCTGCATGAAAGTGGCTTTGCTGCAATCGGCGCCTTCGGCTCCGTGTCCGCACCGGTGTGCCGCTCGCTACCTTCAGGGCCCCAGCGCCCCCTACGCGCTGACCGTCTCGTCCGCCCAGCGACGTACGACGAGCTCGTCACCGACGATCAACCGCCCCGGCCGGAGCACCGAGAACTTGGCGCCGAACGCGACGCCCGTGTCGACGCGGCGGTAGTCCGCGAGGGTGCGCAGCGGCTCCGGTCCGACCCGCTTCCCGGTGTCCTGGTCGACCAGGGTGACCGCGCACCGGATCGCCAGCTTGGCGAACGCGAGCTCGGCGTCGCCGACCGACATCTCGCGGACCCGGTCCTCGACGTGCGGATCCGTCCACCCGTCCACCACGACGTTGGGACGGAACCGCTCCATGGCCACTCCCTTTACCCGCCCCGCCGGCTTCCGTCCCCCGGAAGCACCGCGCCCGGCGATCCGCCGGTCCAGCTCGGCCCAGGACGCGCGGCTCGTGAGCAGCAGGGCACCGCTGTCGGCGAAGCCGGCCCGGCCGGGCGTCTCGCCGTCGGTGACGCGGTCGTGCTCCGGTGGCACCCGCACGAGCCGGCTCGGCGCGCCGAGCACGCGCGTGAGCCAGCCCGCGACGGCCGCGCCCTGGTCGATGCCCCGGTACGGCCGGTCGAACATCTCGACGGGCCGCCGGGGGCCGTCGAGGTCCACCGCGACCCGCACGGCCTCGGTGCCCGGGGCGTGCAGCACCAGCTCCTGGCCGTCGTCGACGACCTCCGGCCGGATCGTCGCGAGCAGCGGGTCCCTGCGCTGGCTGCGGAACCCGCCCTCGTCGTTCACGACCATGAACGTCCGGTCGTGGGCGAGCCCGGCCGGCGTGAGGAACGTGCTGGTCAGCGTGACCCCGGCACAGCCCTTGACCGGGTAGGTGTGCAGCGCGACCACGCGGGCGTTCACCGCGGCACCTCCGCGAACACCAGGAACGACCGGCGCGGCGGCGCCGTGGTCGCCACCCGCACGGACCCGAACCCCGCAGCACCGGCGATGCGTGCGGCGCCCGCCTCGTCGGCCGGTACGGCGAGGTCGGCGGGCAGCGTCGCGGCGAACGCGGGGGAGGGGTGGAAGTCGGCGGCCACCGGGATGCTGAACGCTGCCTGCCCGCCCGGTCGCAGCACCCGCCGCCACTCGGGCGGTGCGCCGGCCCCGACGAGGTGCAGCGCGGACGCGCAGAGCACCACGTCCGCCGATCCGTCCGGCACGTCGAGCGGCACCGCGGGCGCGACCCGCCACTCGACCCGCCCGTCGGCGGCCGTCTTCGCCGCGGCCTTCTCGATCATCCGCGGCGAGATGTCGATCGCCAGCACGCGCCGCGGGGCGAGCGCCTCGAGCGCGGCGAGGGCGGCGAACCCGGTGCCGGTTGCGACGTCGACGACCAGCCCCGGCTCCGGCACCGGGCGTAGGCCGGCCACCAGCCGCCGGGCGATGGCGAGGTGGTGCGGGTCCTCGTCGTAGGTGTCGGCGGCTGCGTCGAACAGAGCGGGAACGGGCACCCCGGCCATCTTAGGAGCGCGCCGAGGGCGCCGGGCTTGCTGCGCGATACCCGGCCACTGCCCGTTCGACCAGCTCAGCCCAGCTCGTAGTCGAACCAGACGCGGTGGGTGCCGTCACCGTCGACGGTCATGCCACCGCCGCCGGAGATGCCGGCGAGCTCGCCGGTGCCGCTGCCCGGGACGATGGCGAAGTACTCGCCGCCGCGGTCGGCGCCCGTGGTGCTGGCCGAGTGGACGTAGTTGAACGAACCCGTCCGGCCACCCAGCGCTCCCTCGAACGACTCCATGGCGACGTACGTGCCGACCCCGCTCTCCTGGTCGAACGCGGCGGTGAACAGGGTGGCCGATCGCCCGGTCACCTCGCCGTCGTAGGACTTCTCCATGGTGGAGACGCCCACCGGGAGTGCGGTGACCACGGCGGGTTCGGGGACCACCGACGTGGGGGCGAACGAGGCGACGGCGAAGGTTCCGGCTGCGTGCACGGGCTGGACGTTAGCGAACCGCCGGGGTTCGTCGATCCGCGCGGGGAGCCCGCAGGAATGTCGGACCCCCGTGGTGAACTCGGTTCCGGAGGTGGTGGGTGTGTCGTTCGTGCACGGGCATCCCCGGCGCACCGGGTGGGTGGTGGGCCACGTGCGTCGCCCCAACCGCCCCGCCCCGGGTCAGCTTCCGCTGCTGCTCGCCGTCCCGCTCCCGCGCCCGCCCTCCGACGGCGGCGGCGACACCGCGGCCCCGGCGTCCGTCAGGTCCGCGAGGAAGTCGGCGATCACGCGCAGCTGAGCGTCGTCCCGGCGGCCGAGCACGGCGTCCAGGTGCTCGCCGTGGTGGCGGTAGTGCTCACCGAGCGCCGCCATCGCCTCGGGCTCCGGCAGCACGAGCACCTTCCGCCGGTCCGTCGTGTCCCGTTCGCGGCGCACGAACCCGCCTCGTTCGAGGCGGTCGATCACGCCCGTCACGGTGCCGGTGGTGAGGCCGGTCAGCTCCGCGAGCCGGCCGGGGGTGAGCGGGCCGTGCAGGCCGAGCAGCGAGATCAGCTGCGAGTCGCTCGCCCCGAGCCCCACCCGCTGGGCCACGGCGTGGTTGTGCAGCACCACGCTCGCGATGAAGCGCAGCGTCGAGCGCTGGATGGCGGCGCGCAGCTCGTCGGCGGCCACGGGACCTCCTTGACATTTATCTCGCGTTGCCAAGATACTTGTAAACGCGAGATATTTGGTGGTGCGAGGGAAGGGTAGGTCATGCGGACGGCGCTGGTGATCGGAGCGGGGATCGCGGGGCCGGTGGCGGCCGTCGCGCTGCAGCGGGCGGGCATCACCACCACCGTGTACGAGGCCCACGAGGGCCCGGCCGACGACGTGGGTGCGTTCCTCACACTGCAGGTCAACGGCGTCGCCGCGCTGCGCGCGCTGGGCGTGGGCCACGTCGTGGACGGAGTCGGTTTCGCCACGCCGCGCATGCGATTCCGCAGCGGCACCGGCAAGCTGCTCGGCGAGGTGAGCACCGGCGCGGCCCTGCCCGACGGCACGGTCGGCGTCACGCTGCGGCGCAGCGACCTCTACCGCGCGCTGCGGGACGAGGCCCGTCGCCACGGCGTCGCGATCGAGCACGGACGCAGGCTCGTCGACGTGCGGCCCGTGCCCGGCGGCGTTCGCGCCGAGTTCGCGGACGGCACCACCGCCACGGCCGACGTCCTGGTCGGCGCCGACGGGATCCGGTCCCGGGTCCGCGAGGCCATCGACCCGCACGCGGTGCCCGCGCGGCACGTGCCGGTGCTCAACATCGGCGGGTACGCCGACTCGATCTCCGTCGACGCGGCGCCCGGCGAGTACGAGATGGTGTTCGGGAAGCGCGCGTTCTTCGGCTACGCCGTGGCCCCGGACGGGCAGGTCTGGTGGTTCGCGAACCCGCCGCAGCGCACCGAGCCCGCGCCGGGGGAGCTCGCCGCGCTCACCACCGAGCACTGGCGGGCCCGGCTGCGCGAGCTCTTCGCCGGCGACCGCATGCCGGCCTGCGCGATCATCGACGCGACGCCGGGGGAGCTGCAGGGCTGGGCCACGTACGACCTGCCGACGGTGCGGCGGTGGCACCGCGACGGCATGGTCGTGATCGGCGACGCCGCCCACGCGACGTCGCCCGCGTCCGGGCAAGGTGCGTCGATGGCGATCGAGGACGCGGTCGAGCTCGGCCGGTGCCTGCGCGACCTGCCCGGCTCCGATGCCGCCTTCGCCGCGTACGAGCGGCTGCGCCGGGCGCGGGTGGAGCGGGTGGTGGCGAACGGCGCGCGGTCGAGCACCGCGAAGGCGGCCGGGCCGGTGGCACGGGTCCTGCGCGACGCGCTGCTGCCGATCTTCCTGCGCAGGCAGGGGGCGGAGGCGGCCGCCTGGTTGCACGGGCACCACATCGACTGGGACACCCCGGTCGCGACCACTGCGGGAGCCGCCCACGGGTAACGGCACTATGGGTACGTGGACGAACCGCCTCGGCCCGAGGTGCGCATCGGCGACCGCGAACGCCGCGCCCTCGATGCCCACCTGCAGCAGGCGCACGCCGACGGCGTGCTCACCCTCTCCGAGTACGACGAGCGCGCCGCGCAGTGCTGGGCGGCGCGCACCCAGAGCGACCTCGACGTGCTGGTCCGTGACCTGCCGCCGTACCGGCCGAACCCCGATGACGAACCCACCGTTGCGGTGGTGGCCCCGGAGAGCGCCCCGGCTCCGCCGGCCAAGAGCTTCGGGCAGCGGATCGGCGGGAGCCTCGTCGGCATCGCGGCGATCGGCGCGCTGATCTTCATCGGATCGCACGTCGTCACGGCCGACGACGGGGCGGCGATCTTCGGCAACCGGCAGATCACCGTCGCGCCGGGCCAGGAGCGGGTCGAGGTGGGGATGCTCTTCGGCAGCGTCGACGTCATCGTCCCGGACGGGATGCGCGCGCGGCCCACCGGAGCGGTGGTGTTCGGCAGCACCGACTGCGCGCTGGCCTGTACCGGCACCGGCCAGGAGGTGGTGGTGGACGCCACCGGCGCGTTCGGCAGCGTCGACATCCTGCGCCCGGGCGAGCCGGAACCCGATGACGACGACGATGACGACGACTGATCGCCGCTACCCGGCCGGGCTGGTGACCTCCTGCAGGCCCACCACGCCGAGCAGCGCGAGCGCCTCGGCCTCCCGGCTCCCCGGCGCCGCCGAGTAGACCAGCAGCACCTGGTCGTCGCCCTGGACGTGCAGCACGTTGCAGTCCAGCTCGAGCACGCCGAGCTCGGGGTGGCGGATCCGTTTGGTGTCGCCGTGGCGCTCGTCGAGCTCGCGGAGCGTCCAGAGGCGTGCGAACCGGTCGCTCCCCGCGCGCAGCTCGGCGATCAGCCGGGCGAGGCCCGGGTCGTCCGGGTAGCGGGCGGCCGTCCGGCGCAGGTCCGACACGACCGCGCGGTCGAGCCGCTCGCGCTCCTCGCCTTCCGCCTCCACCCGGCCCGCGTCGCCGAGGAACGCCTGCCACACGACGTTGCGCCGTGTCGGCGGCAGCGCCGACATGTCGCCGAGCAGTGCGGCCGCGAGCGGGTTCCAGGCCAGCACGTCGCACTTCGCGTCGAGCAGGAGGGCCGGGAGGTCGGTGAACCGGTCCATCAGCCGCTGCACGCTGGGCCGCACCGCGCTGCGGATGCGACCGGGGGCGGGCGGCGCCACCCCGGCGAGGTCGAACAGGTGGGCGCGCTCGGCGTCGGTGAGCCGCAATGCCCTGGTGAGGCCGCTGAGCACGGCCTCCGACGGGCGCGGGCCGCGGCCCTGCTCCACGCGGGTCAGGTAGTCCACCGACATCCCGGCGAGGCCGGCCACCTCCTCGCGTCGGAGGCCGGGGGTGCGCCGCCGCACGCCGGCCGGCAGCCCGACGTCGGCGGGACGCAGTCGCTCCCGCCACGTGCGCAACGCGATCCCGAGCTCGGTGCGGTCCACGCCTCCCAGGATGCCGCGCGACCGGGCGGGCATCCTGGTACGGATCGTCCCCTGCTGGGCGGGAGTCGGGCGACTGAGATGCTGGGTCGATGGGTGATCGGCTGCGAGTTGCTGTGGTGACGCCGTTCAGCGCGGAGTTGTGCGCGCTCGTCCCGCGGCTCGAGCCGCGGGTGGAGCTCGTCTGCGAGCTCGAGCTGCTGCCGCCCCCGCGGTACCCGGCCGACCACCACGGTGTTCCCTCGTTCAGCCGCACCCCCGAGCAGGAGCGGCGGTTCGCGGAGATCATCGCCGGGGCCGACGCGCTCTACGGCGTGCCCGGCGAGGACGCGGCGGCGCTGCAGCGGGCCGTCGAGACCAACCCCGGGCTGCGCTGGGTGCACACGATGGCGGCCGGTGGCGGCGCGCTGGTGAAGGCCGCGGGCCTGTCCGCCGAGCAGCTCGAGCGCGTCACGTTCACCACCTCGGCCGGGGTGCACGGCGGTCCGCTCGCTGAGTTCGCCCTGTTCGGGCTGCTCGCCGGGGCCAAGAACCTGCCCCGGCTGCGGGCCGACGCCGACCGGCACGAGTGGCCGCACCGATGGTTGATGGGGCAGCTGCGGGAGCAGACGGTGCTGGTCGTCGGGCTCGGTGGGATCGGGCGCGAGGTGGCGAGGTTGCTGGCGGCGCTCGGCACCCGCGTGATCGGCACGAGCAGGCGCGGCGAGCCGGTCGAGGGGGTCACCGAGCTGGTGCACCCCTCCGAGCTCGCCGCGGCGGTGGGACGGGTGGACGGCATCGTCGTGACGCTGCCCCGCACCACCGCCACCGAGCGGCTGGTGAGCGCCGACGTGCTGGCCGCGGTCCGGCCGGGCACCACGCTCGTCAACGTCGGGCGCGGTGCCGTGATCGACGAGGACGCGCTGGTGAAGGCGCTGCGGGACGGGCGGATCGGCTTCGCCGCCCTCGACGTGTTCACCGCCGAACCCCTCGACCCGGCGAGCCCGCTGTGGGACCTGCCGAACGTGCTGATCAGCCCGCACAACGCCGCCCTCACGCCCGCGGAGGGGCGGCGGATCGCCGAGCTCTTCGCCGACAACGCCGGCCGGCTGCTCGACGGCCGCCCGCTGCGCAACGTGGTGGACACGGTCGAGTTCTACTGACCGGCCGTCACGCTTCGAGCATCCGCTCGCTCAGCTCCCAGAGCCGCCGGGCCGACTCGGGGTCGACGGCGTGCGGCACGACGTCGGACGGGATGTCCTGGTCGACCCCGAAGGCGATGGGCCTCGGGGTGTCCAGCGGTGAGATCTCGTTGTCCTTGAGGTAGACGCCGCCGAGGTCGGCGAGCATCGGGCTGGTCGCCGCGAACACGCTGGTGCTGGCGCCCTGCTGCGGCGTCTTCAGCTCCCGTTCGGGGGCGATGACCGGCCGGCCGGAGTCGTCGATCAGGCCCATGGCGCGCTGCTCGTCCTCGGTCGCGGCGGGTCCGTCCTCGGCCCGCGACGGTCCCAGGCCGGTGGTGACGACGATGCCCGGGTGCACGGCGTAGCCGTGGATCCCGTCCGCGGCCCAACGGCGGTCCAGCTCGACGGCGAACAGCACGTTGGCGGTCTTGGACTGGCCGTAGGCGAGCAGGGGGTCGTACGCGGTGGTGAAGTGCGGGTCGTCCCAGCGGATGTCGGAGAGCCGGTGTCCGCCGGACGTCACGTTGACGACCCGGGCGCCGTGGGCGGCCCGGAGCGCGGGCAGCAGGGCGAGGGTCAGCTGGAAGTGGCCGAGGTGGTTGGTCGCGAACTGCGACTCGTAGCCGCGGGCGTCCCGGAACAGCGGGCCGGCCATGATGCCGGCGTTGTTGACCAGGATGTGGAGCGGGCGGCCGGAGCCGAGGTAGCGGGCGGCGAAGGCGTCGATCGAGGGCGGGTCGAGGAGGTCCAGCCGGTCGACCTCGACGCGCTCGATCCCGGCCAGCGCGGGGGCGGCGCGGTCGGGGTTGCGCGCGCCCACGGTGACGGTTGCGCCCGCCCTGCTGAGCGCGCGGGTGGTCTCCAGGCCGAGCCCGGTGTGGCCGCCGGTGACGACGGCGTTCGTGCCGGCCAGGTCGATGCCCTCGAGGACCTCGTCGGCCGTCGATGCTGCGGTGAACCCGGTTCCGATCAGGTGCTGCTTCTGTGTCATGCCACCACTGTGCGCGGGCCGGTCCGTACTCTGAATGATTGACGATCCGATTTTCTTGCGCGAGAGTACGAACGTGGTCGGCGATCAACTGTCCGAGATGCTCGACCTGGTCCAGGTCCGCGGCCTGGTGTCGGGCGGCTTCGCGGTGCGGGGCCCGTGGGTGGCGCGTTCCCCCCTCCAGGACCCGCTGAAGCTCATCGCGCTGGTATGCGGCCGGGTTCGGCTGGCCGTCGACGGTGTCGACGACCCGGTCGAGCTCGAGGGGGGCGACGTCGCGATCCTGAACAACCGGTCGTGGCTGTCCCTCGAGGGTGGCGCGGGCGGCGGGCTCCGCCGGGAGATCGTGCCGGAGGAGAGCTTCACCCACCTCGCCGGCGCCGACCGGGGCAGCGACGACGTCGTCATCGGTGCCGCGGTCGACATCAACCCGGCCGCCCGGGCCCTGCTGCTCCAGGCGCTCCCGCCCGTCGGGCACGTCCGGGCCGCGGCCGGCGCGACGGGCCTGCGCGACGCCCTCGACCGCCTGTTCGAGGAGGCCACCGGCAACCGGGTGGGCTCGGCCTTCGCGATCCGGCAGTACGGCCAGCTCCTCCTGCTCGAGGTGCTGCGCGCCTACGTCCACCAGACCGACCTGCCCCCGGGATGGCTCCGGGCGCTGACCGACGAACGACTGCGTCCGGCTCTCGGGCTCATGCACGCCGAACCCGGAAGGCCGTGGCGGCTGGAGGAGCTGGCGCGGGCCGCGGCGATGTCACGGACGTCGTTCGCCGAACGCTTCCGGACCGTCGCCGGGGTACCGGCGCTGACCTACCTCAACCGCTGGCGGATGCTGCTGGCGCAGCGCGCCCTCCGGGACGGTGACGTCCGGGTCGGCTCGCTGGCGGCCGAGCTGGGCTACGCGTCGGACAGCGCGTTCAGCACCGCGTTCAAACGGGAGGTCGGCGAGTCACCGCTGCGCTACCGGCACCGGGAGCGTGCCTGACCCGTCAGGGGAAGTGCACGTACTCGTAGTCGACGGGCTTGTCGTTGATGCCCTTCGACGGCGGCGCGATCCAGCCGGCGATCTTGCCCGGCTCGTAGACCGGCCGCATCAGCGACCGGACGTGGGTCTTGTCGGCCTCGCTGGGCAGCCAGCGGTCCCGGTTGGCCTCCCACACGTCCTCGCCGACGAGGTCGCCCTTGGGCGTGACGTGGTGGTCGCCGAACACGCCGACCTCGCGGTTGAAGCCCGAATGGGGCAGCGCGAGGCGCTGGGAGACGCCGCCCTTCTCGAGAACCCGGTTCCAGCGCTTGAGCCCGGTCTCGCAGTCGGCGATGTACTCGCGGCGCAGGTCGTGGTTGAGCGCGAGCAGGGCCGAGATCTCATCGGTGGTGATCTCGCCGTCCCGCACCGCGTCGATGTGGGCCGCGTCCTCGGTGAGGACGTGGTCGTCCTTGCGCCGCTCCTCCTGCCAGCGGCCCTTGAGCCCGGCCGTGAAGTAGTTGGCGGCGTTGGTGGAGCGCTCGGAGCCGAACAGGTCGAGCGACACCGAGTAGTGGAAGTTGATGTACTTCTGGATCACGTCGAGCGGGATCCCGCCGCGCGGGGCGATGTCCTCGGTGTCGTGCTCGCGCATCAGTTCGGCGGTGCGCGCCACCACCCGGTCGACACCCGTGGTGCCGACGAACATGTGGTGCGCCTCCTCCTTGAGCATGAACTCGCAGGTCCGGCTCAAGGGGTCGAACGCCGACTCCTTCAGCGTGCCGAGCTGGTACTTGCCGTCCCGGTCGGTGAAGTAGGTGAACATGAAGAACGACAGCCAGTCCGGCGTCTCCTCGTTGAACGCGCCGAGGATGCGCGGGGAGTCGATGTCGCCGGAGTTGCGCTGCAGCAGCGCCGCGGCCTCCTCGCGCCCGGCGCGGCCGAAGTAGGCGTGCAGCAGGTACACCATCGCCCACAGGTGGCGGCCCTCCTCCACGTTGACCTGGAAGAGGTTGCGCAGGTCGTAGAGCGAGGGGGCGCTCTCACCGAGGCGGCGCTGCTGCTCCACCGACGCCGGCTCGGTGTCGCCCTGGATGACGATGAGCCGCTGCAGGTCGGCGCGGTACTCGCCGGGCACCTGCTGCCACACCGGCTCGCCCTTCAGCTCACCGAAGGCGATGCGGCGGTCGGTGTTGCGCTCGGCGAGGAACACACCCCAGCGGTACTCGTCCATCGGGACGTGGTCGAAGTGCGCCCAGCCCTCGCGGCCGACGGCGACGGCCGTGCGCAGGTAGACGTCCTCGGTGGGCACGGCCGGGCCCATGGTCTTCCACCAGGTGAGGAAGTTGGGCTGCCACGACTCGAGCGCGCGCTGCAGCTTGCGGTCGCCCGCCAGGTCGACGTTGTTCGGGATCTTCTCGCTGTAGTCGATGCTCATCGCTCTCCCTCGCTTCGCTCGGTCGGCGATTCGCGGAATCGCTGTGTCGATGGTTCGCGCGCAAGCTCGCTCACGTGCTCACACCCGCCTGCGGTCGAAGTCGGCCCTGCGGCCCGTGCCGTACCGGCGCAGCGCACCCTCGGGGCCTGCCGCGTTCGGTCGTACGAAGATCCAGTTCTGCCACGCGGAGAGGCGCGCGAAGATCCGCGTCTCCATGGTCTCCGGGCCGACGAACCGGTGGTTGGCCTCCATGCCGGTGAGCGCGTCCGGGGACAGCGACGCCCGCTCCTCCAGCATGATCCGGATCTCGTCGTCCCAGTCGATGTCGTCGGGGGCGTCGGTGACGAGCCCCAGCTCCAGCGCCTCGGCCGCATCGATGCGCCGCCCCGCCTCCTGGCGCAGCTTCGCCACGTGGTCGTCGTCCCCGTAGAAGCGGCTCGCGAGCCGGGAGAGGCCGTTGCCCATGGGGAAGGTGCCGAAGTTGCTCTCGGAGAGCACGATCTGGGCCGGCTCCCCTTCCTGCGAGTCCTCCTCGAGGAACCCGTCGAGCATGTACTGCCGGTCGCAGGCCAGCGCCAGCTCCAGCAGCGCCCCGGCGAAGCACGAACCCGGCTCGATCAGCGCGATCAGCGAGCGGGACGTGACGTCGAGCCGCTTGAGCACCCGCTTGAAGTAGTGCCGGATCTCGTTGACCAGCCAGTCGTCCCGCGAATGTTCGGCGATCACGCGCTCGAACGCCAATGCGTCCTCGACGTCGCCCTCGGTGCGGATCAGCCACGTGCCGAGCTCCCGCTCGTTGGCGCGCAGCCGCAGGACCAGGTCGTCCAGCTCGCGGGTCATGGCGAGCGGCCAGAACGCCGCACCCAGCTCGTGGACGCGTTCGACGGTGTCGGGCACGTCGCCCTCCGGCCCGTGCACGGTGATCTCGACGAGGCCGGCCGCCCGGTCGTAGCGCGCCTCGACGTGCTGGTACCGGATGCCGTCCGCGGACTCCTCGCGCTGCAGCGGGGGAAGCTCGACGCCCTCGGCGTCCGCCGGTCGGTCGGAGTGGGCCGCGGCCTCGGCGGCGCGCTCGGCCACGGTCTCGTCCCACTTCCGCTTGGGGATCACCTCGTCCACCAGCCGCCACTCGACGGCCTGCTTGCCGCGGATGCCCTCCGAGCGGGTGGCGAAGACGTCGGCACGGTCCTTGCGCACCCTGCGCTTGTCGGTGACGCGCGTGAGGCCGCCGGTGCCGGGCAGCACCCCGAGCAGCGGGACCTCCGGCAGCGCGACCGCGGAGGAGTTGTCGTCGATCAGCAGGATCCGCTCGCAGGCGAGCGCCATCTCGTAGCCGCCGCCCGCCGCCGTGCCGTTGACGGCCGCGATCCAGGTCTGGCCCGAGTGCGCGGTGGCGTCCTCGATCTCGCCCCGGGTCTCGTTGGTGAACTTGCAGAAGTTCACCTTCCACGGGTGGCTGCTCTGGGCCAGCATCCGGATGTTCGCGCCGGCGCAGAAGTTGCGGTCCCGCGCGCTCGTGAGCACCACGGCCCGCACCTGCGGGTGCGAGAAGCGCAGCCGCTGCACGGCGTCGTGCAGCTCGATGTCGACGCCGAGGTCGTAGCTGTTCATCTTCAGCTCGTAGCCCGGCACCAGCCCGCCGTCCTCGGCGACGTCGAGCCGCAGGTACGCCACCTCCCCCTGGACGTCGAGCTGCCAGTGCCGGTAGCTCGACGGGTCGGTGTCGAAGGAGACCTGCGGTTCGGTCGCGGGCTCTGCGTTGCTCGTCATGGGCGACGGACCTCCCGAGGCGGACTGGATTTCATTCTACATCTAAGCGTCGATCCGGCAATGCGATGTAGAACATCGACACTTCGCAGGTCGCGCTGTCAGGCCTTCACCTCGGCGGCCTCGGCCGCCGTCGTGCCCGGGGGCGTCACCGTCGACGCCGCCAGCTCGCGAAGGCGGAAGCGCTGGATCTTGCCCGTCGCCGTGCGGGGCAGCTCGTCGACCTGCACCACCAGGCGGGGGCGCTTGAACGCCGCCAGGCCCGCGCGGCAGAACGCCACCACCTCGTCCGGGTCGACCGTCGCACCCGGGTGTGCGACGACGTACGCGACCGGCTTGTCCAGCCCGTCCTCGTCGGGCACCCCGATGACAACGGCTTCGGCGAGCGCCGGGTGCTCGAGCAGCCGGGCCTCGACCTCGCTGGGGCTCACCCAGATCCCGCCGACCTTGAGCACGTCGTCGGCGCGGCCGAGGCAGGTCCAGCTGCCGTCTTCGCCCCGGACGTACTGGTCGCCGCTGCGCATCCACTCCCCGTGGAACACGGCCCGGTTGACGCTGGTGCGGCACCAGTAGCCGGTGCACAGCGACTCGCCCGCGAGGTAGAGCATCCCCGGCTCGCCCGCGCCCTCGATGACGCTGCCGTCCGGCCGGCGCAGCTGCACCTCGTAGCCGGGTACCGGGAAGCCGGAGCTGCCCGGCACGACCTTGCCGGGTGAGTTGGAGATGAAGATGTGCAGCGCCTCGGTGGAGCCGATCCCGTCGAGGATCTCGAAGCCGTACAGGTCGCGGACGCCGTGGAACATCCGGGCCGGCAGCGCCTCGCCGGCCGACACGCCGTTGCGGACCGTCGCGAACGTCTCCCGCGGCAGGTCGGCGGCCATCAGCGGGCCCCAGAAGCTCGGACCGCCGAAGAAGAGCGTGACCCCGTGCTCGACCACCCGCTCGGCGTACAGCGCGGGGTTGGGCCGCGACGGCTCCAGCACGCTGCACGCGCCCACCGCGAGGGGGAAGAAGAGCGAGTTGCCGATGCCGTAGGCGAAGAACAGCTTCGCCACCGACAGGCACACGTCGTCCGGGCCCATGCCGAGCACCTGCGCGGCGTAGGTCTCGCACACGTAGCGGATGTCGGTGTGCCGGTGCATCGCGCCCTTGGGCTTGCCCGTGGTGCCGGACGTGTAGAGCCACAGGGCGGGCGACTCGTCCCAGGTGGGGTACGGCGCCGGGAGCGGCTCGGCCGTCCGCAGGTCCTCCCACGTCAGGCCGGTAGTGCCGGGCACGTCCGGCGCGGTGTCGCCGGTGAGCACGACGTGGCGCAGGTCCGGCGCGTCGGCGGCGGCTGCCGTGACGGCGCCGGCGAACTGCGGGCTGCCGACGAGCACCCGCGCCCGGGAGTCGACGACGAGCGTGGCGAGCTCACGTGCGGTGAGCATGGTGGAGGCCGGCACGGCCACCGCACCCATGTACATCGCGGCGAGCACGCCGGTGGCCAGCTCGATGTCGTCGGCCATGCACAGGAGCACGCGCTCCTCCGGGCGCACCCCGATGCGGACCAGGCCCGCGGCGACCCGGCGGACCTCCGCCGTGATCTGCGCGTAGGTGTGCGTGCCCCGGGGGTGACGCAGCGCGATCCGCTCGCCGTCACCGGCGTCGACGCGACGCTCGGTGAGGTAGGCGGCGGCGTTGAACAGTTCCGTCATGGGAGCGGCTCCGGTCCGAACGGGTGGGTCCGAACTCTACTGGTTGCTCACGCTCCGGCAACGATCCGTAGAAGATCCCTCACCGCAGCGCTTTCACATCCATGCGCACGCTGCTATGAACGAGGCCTGGCCGCTCGTCGAAGGAGATCAGCGATGCAGACTCGTGGCGCCATCGTCCGCCAGGTGCCGGGCAAGTACGAGGTAGTGGACCTCGAGGTCGATGACCCTCAGGAGAACGAGATCCAGGTCCAGATGGTGGCGTCGGGCATGTGCCACTCCGACGACCACATCACCACCGGCGACATCCCGGTGGCCGTGTTCCCGTTCGCCGGCGGCCACGAGGGCGCCGGCATCGTCACCAAGGCAGGCGTCAACGGCAAAGGGCTGAAGGAAGGCGACCACGTCGTCTTCTCGTTCCTGCCCTCGTGCGGGCACTGCCGCTGGTGCGCGTCCGGGATGCAGAACCTCTGCGACCTGGGTGCCACCCTGCTGGACGGCGCCCGCTGGGGCCGGCCCGGCGACTACCGCGTGAAGCTCGCCGAGACCGGCCAGGGCGTCGGACAGATGTGCGGGATCTCGACGTTCCTGCAGACCACCACCGCGTCCGCCGACTCCGCGGTGAAGGTGCCCGACGACATCCCGCTGGACAAGGCGTGCCTCGTGGGCTGCGGGGTGGGCACCGGCTGGGGCTCGGCGGTCAACTCCGCCGAGGTTCAGCCCGGGCACACCGTGATCATCATGGGCATCGGCGGCATCGGCATCAACGCCGTGCAGGGCGCGGCCCACGCCGGGGCGTCCAACGTCATCGCCGTCGACCCCGTGGCCTTCAAACGCGAGAAGGCGCAGGAGCTGGGCGCCACGCACGCCGTCGAGACGATGGACGAGGCCACCGAGCTCGCCAAGCAGTTCACCAACGGGCAGGGGGCCGACTCGGCGATCGTCACCATCGGCGTCGTGAAGCCCGAGCACGTCGGGCAGGCCTTCGCGTCCATCCGGAAGGCCGGGACGTGCGTGGTGACCGGGCTCGGCGACGCCACCGAGGTCGGGGTGCCGATCGCGCTCTCCGAACTGACCCTGAGCCAGAAGCGGCTGCAGGGGGCGCTCTTCGGCGCGTCCAACCCGAACTGGGACATCCTGCGGCAGCTGCAGCTCTACCGCGAGGGCGTGCTCAAGCTCGACGAGCTGATCACGAAGACCTACTCGCTCGACGAGGTCGCGCAGGGGTACCAGGACATGCACGACGGCAAGAACATCCGTGGCGTCATCATCTACTGAGGTAGCGCCGGTCGGCCTGCGTCGCGAGCGCGAGGTCCTCACCGTCGCGCTCGCGACCGGCCGGCACGTGGTCATCGAGGGTCCACCGGGCACCGGCAAGTCGACGCTGCTGCGGTCGATCGCCCGGAAGAACGGGCGAGCCGTCGTCTTCGTCGAGGGCAACGCCGAGCTGACGCCCGCCCGGCTGGTCGGGCAGTTCGACCCGGCGCAGGTGCTCGCCGAGGGCTACCACCCGGCGAGCTTCGTGGACGGGCCGCTGCTCACCGCGATGCGCGAGGGCGGGTTGCTGTACCTGGAGGAGCTCAACCGCGTCCCGGAGGAGACGCTCAACGTCCTGATCACCGTTCTCGCCGAGGGCGAGATCGCGGTGCCCAGGCTGGGTGCGGTGCGGGCCGGGCCGGAGTTCCGGCTGATCGCGGCGATGAACCCGTTCGACGCGATCGGCACGGCGCGGGTGAGCCAGGCGATCGCCGACCGGATGTGCCGGGTGGTCCTCGGCTACCAGGACGAGCCGGCCGAGCGTGCGATCACGAACGCCGTGACGGGGCTGAACGGCGAGGTCGTCGAGCTGGCGGTCGGCATGGCCCGGGCCACGCGCACCCACCGCGACGTGCGGATGGGTTCCTCGGTGCGCGGCGCGATCGACATGGCGCTGGTGCTCACGGGGCTCACCGAGCTGCGCGGCGAGCCCGAGCCCGGTCGCGAGACCGGCCGCGACGCCGCGTACGCCGCGCTGTCCGGGCGCATCCGGATCGCCGACGGGGTGGACCGCACGCCGGAGTCCGTGATCGACGAGCTGCTGGACGCGCTCTGGCCCACCGACGACGGACCCCCGGACGGCCCGGGAAAAGCTGACGGCCCGCCGGACCCTCCGGCGGGCTTCCGGCAGCGGTCGCGCCCGGAGCGCGACCGCGCGGGCCGCACCCAGGGCCGGGCCGAGCTCGCGGCGCAGCACGCGGAGTTCGCGGACGTCTCGCCGGAGGTGGGCGAGCTCGACGCCGCCGCGTTCGAGGAGTTGCTCTCCCGCGACCCCGAGGCCGCCGCGGCGCTGCTCGCCGACCTCGCGGTCGCCACCGACGAGGGGCTGCGCGCCGCCGCCCGGCAGCTCGCGGGCCGGGTGTTCCTGCGCCTGGGCCGCGTCGGCCCGGCCCGCGCCCGCGGGACCCGGCGGCTCGCCCCGGTTCCCCGCGGCGACGGCGACCTCGACCTGGACCGCACCCTCGACGCCTGGGAGCCGGGCCCCACCCGCCGGCCCCGCGCGGAGGACATCGTCACCCGCGGCTGGACGGCGTCGCGGCGGGCGGTGGCGCTCGCCGTCGACGTGTCCGGGTCGATGCAGGGGCAGGCGGTGGCCCTGGCCGCGGTGGCGGCGGCGGGTGTGGTGCTGGCGGCGGGGGACGGGCTCGTCCCGGCGGTCGTCGCGTTCGGCTCGGGCGTCCGGGTGCTGCAGGCCCACGGCGTGCGGCGCCCACCCGAGGACCTGCTGTCCGACCTCGTCGCGTTGCGCGGCCACGGCACCACCGACCTCGCCGCCGGGTTGCGCGAGGCGGCCGGGCAGGTCGCGGGGGCGGTGGCCGACCAGCGGCTCGTCGTGCTGCTGTCGGACTGCATCCACACCGCGGGCGACGACCCGGCCACCGCCCTGGGCGGCATCGACCGGCTGCAGGTGCTCGTCCCGCTCGGAGGGGCCGACGCCGAGGCGGCCGCGGCGGCGCTCGCGGCCCGGCGGGGCGGGCGGGCCCAGACGGTGCGCAGGCTTGCCGAGGTGGGTCCGGCCCTGACGCGCGTGCTCGGTTAGACCGACGTGCTGATGAGCTTGTCGGCCACCCAGTGCGCGACGTCGGCCGGGTAGGGCGCCGGCAGGACGAGGACGATGTGCCCGAAGCCGGCGTCGATAGCCTGGCCGATCGCGTCCTGGGTGCTGCCGGGGTCGTCGTAGGAGACCGGCAGCGGGACGGAACGGGTGATCGATGCGGGGTCGCGTCCGATCTCGGCGCAGTAGCGGTCCAGCAGGGCGCTGCGGCGGGTGGCTTCGTCGATCTCGACGCCGTGGGTGGGGAAGTTCCACACGTCCGCGTGCTCGGCGACCACCCGCAACGTCGCGGACGAGCGTCCGCCGATGAGGATCGGCGGGTGGGGGCGCTGCACGGGCCGGGGGTTGCAGAGGGCGTCGGTGAGCTGGACGTGGTTGCCGTGGAAGTCGAACGGCTCGGTCTCGGTCCACAGCCGCCGGATCACCGTGAGCGCTTCGGCGAAGCCGCCCACCGCGTCGGCGGTGTCGTGGTAGGGCAGGCCGTGCGCCTCGTACTCGCTCCGGGCCAGTGGGTGGCTGGGCAGGGAGCCGACGCCGATCCCGAACTCGAGCCGCCCGCCGGAGACGATGTCGACGGTGGCGGCGATCCGGGCCAGCATCGCGGGCGGTCGGAAGCGGTTGCTGGTGACGAGCAGGCCGAGGCGCAGCCGACTGGTCTGGGCGGCGAGTGCGGACAGCAGGGTCCAGCCTTCGTGGATCGGTCCGTTCACGTCGCCCGCGATCGGCTTGAGGTGGTCGAACAGCCATGCGTGCTCGATCTCCGGGATCGTGTCCGCCTCGCGCCAGACCCGCAGGATGTCCTGGTAGTCGACGTGCATGGGGGCGGTCATGATCCCGAACCGGGGCCGGGTGGTGTTCGGCATGGGTCGTTGCTCCTTCGTCGGGTCCGCTCTGGCACCATAGGAAGCGGAACATCGCTCCGCTAACGATACGGAGCAACGTTCCGCTTAGCAAGGAGGGGGCTGCGTGGTGAACGGCAGCGGCGCGGCGCGGCCCAAGCGGGCGGATGCGCGGCGCAACGAGAAGGCCCTGCTCGACGCGGCCGCCGCGGTCTTCGTCGCGAAAGGGGTGGATGCGCCGGTACGCGACATCGCGGCCGAGGCGGGCGTCGGTATGGGCACGATCTACCGCCACTTCCCGACGCGCGCGGACCTGATCATCGCCGTCTTCCGGCACCAGGTGGAGGCGTGCGCCGAGGCCGGGCCTGCGCTGCTGGCGACCGGCGCAACTCCCTACGCCGCGCTGGCGAGCTGGATCGACATCTTCGTCGACTTCCTGGTCACCAAGCACGGGCTCGCCGCCGTGCTGCAACCCGACGCCGCCGGGTTCGACCGGCTGCACGCCTACTTCCTCGACCGCCTCGTGCCCGTGTGCACCGAGCTGCTCGACGCCGCGGTCGCCTCCGGAGAGATCCGGTCCGACCTGAGCGCCCTGGAGCTCATGCGTGGCGTCGGGAACCTCTGCGTCGGCGCCGGCAGCGATCCCCGTTACGACGCGCGACGGCTGGTCGGTCTCCTCATCGCAGGACTGCGCAGTTAGTGCGGGCACCGCCGGCGTTGGGCGCTGCGGCCCACTCGCGCCCGGTGACCCGGCCGGGCATGATCGTTGCGAGATGGCGCTCGGCGCCCCGGGCAAGGCGATCAACCGCAGTTCGGTCCGATCATGCGGCCTTGATCGTTGCGAGACCGTGGTTCGTGCCCTTGTGGGGGCGGTTTCCCGCATCTCGCATCGATCACCAGGCGCCGATCTGCGTGAGGCCCGCCCCCGCCACTCCGGGGAGTGCTTCAGTTGCACGGACGGCACTCCCGTACGCACCTAACGTGCGAAAGTGCCGCTCGTACCGCCGCTCCAGCCGGACCCGGCGAAGGTATGTGGTCACCGCGCTAGCCGCCGCAGAGGCTCTCCGTGGTCAGGTCCGGTTCCGGGACATTCTCCGGGCCGAAGCCGAACGGCTGGGCGATGCGCAGCCACTCCCCGGACTGCTGCATCGCCCGCAGCTGGGTGTTCACGGCGTCGAGGAGGTCGTCGTCGCCCGGGCGGACCGCGAACGCGCCGGCCGAGACGACCGTGCGGCCGCCGACCACGGGGAAGAAGCCGGACGTGACCTCGACTGGGGTGCCCGGCGCACCGGCGAGCGCGTTCTTGAGCGAGATGCTGGTGAGGGCGGCGCAGTCGGCGCGCCCGTCCGCGACGGCCAGGAGCAGCGCGTACTGGTCGGCGAGCTGCTGGATCCGGCCGTCGGGGATGCCGCTGTCCAGCGCGTAGTGGTACTCGACCGCGCCGCCCAGAACCGCGAGGCGGAGGTTGTGGTCGCGGACGTCGTCGAAGGTCGACACGGCCTGCGGGTTGCCCGACGGCACCAGGAACGCGGTCGGGGCCGTGTAGTCCGGCGCCGAGAACGCGACGCTCGCGCACCGTCCGGGCGTGACGAACATGCCGGCCGCGATCAGGTCGAACTGCCGGGCCAGGGTGAGGCCGGGGACGAGCTCGCCGAAGTCGACGGTGACCGGCCGGATCTCGGGGACGCCGAGCGCGGCGAACACGGCGCGCGCCACCTCGACCGACTCGCCGGTGACGGCGCCGTTCGGGCCGGTGAAGCCGTAGGGCGCCTCGTTGGCGATGCCGACGGTGATGATCCCCGCATCGCGGGCGCCGTCGAGGGTCGAGCCCGTGCCGGATGCGCACCCGGCGAGGAGCGCGCCCCCGCCCAGCGCGACGCCCCCACGCAGGAAGTCGCGGCGCGACCACGTCATCGGTACTCCTTGAGGCGCCGGCCGATCCCGAACGCCGCCGCGGCCGCCGCCAGCACCGCCAGGACGGCCGGCACGGCCGCCGTCCCGCCGAGTGCGGCGTCGGCGCTGCGGACGTCGCCAGCCAGTGCCGTTCGCTCGGTGCCGATCACGTCCGCCAAAGCCGCTCCGAGCCGGTCGAACGCGCTCCGGGACGCGTCCGGATCCGGGTTGGCGACCGCGAGCCGCCAGTCGCCTGCGGCGGCCCGGATCCCGGCGATGCCGGCCGTCGTGACCTCGCCGGCGGTCTGCCCGGCGGCCGCGTCGAGCAAGCCTCCGGGGCCGGTCACCGCCTCCATGCGGTTGACGAACTCCCTGCTGTTGCCGGCGCTCTCGGATGCGCGTGCCTGCAGGGCGGTGATGCGGGCCTCGTCCAGCGAGGTGGCCACGGCGTTGTGACCGCGCGCCGCGTCGAGCCGGTCGCTCGCGGCCGCCGTGGCGATCGACCACCATCCGAGCACGGCGACCAGCAGCAGGCCGGCGGCGGCGAGCCCGGGGCTGAGGATCCGGTTGGTGCGGCGCAGCTCGCGGAACCCCGCGTAGCCGACACCGAGGAGCGTGGCCACCCCGACGAGCAGGACGATGGCCGGGAACTCGCTGGCCCGCCGGTAGTTCTCGGTGAGCGCAGTGTCCTGGCCGCGCCGCAGCGCGTCGGCCGCGGGCAGGATCGTGGTGCGCATGAGGTCCGACGCGTCGGTGAGGATCTCCCGCGCCCGGGACTCCCGCGCCGGCGAGCCGTCGGCCCGCAGCGTGTTCGCCTCCTGCACCTGGGCCGTGTACCGGGGCAGCAGGCTCGCCATCCGCTCGATCAGCGCGGCATCCCGCCCGCCCGGGGGGAGCAGGCTCGCCGCGTGGGTCAGCCGCTGCGTGGCCCGGGCGATGTGGTCGTGGTAGCGGGCCACCACGCCGGGCGGCGGAGGCTGCTCGCCGGTGAAGCCGCTGACCGCCATCGCCTCGGCCTCGTTCAGCGATCTGTAGAGCTGGCCGGTGTCCGTGTCGGCCGCGGCCACCTGGGTGCCGCCCGCGCCCACCGCATCGGCTCGGGCCGAGCCCGCCAGCGCGCTGACCAGCGCCGTGGCGAGGCAGGCGGCGACGAGCAGCGCGCGGAGGCGCTCGAGCCGTTGCGGGGTCGCGGTGCCCAACAGAACGCGCCGCCACCCGAACGTGACCCCCACGTCTCACCCCCCGGACTGCGGAGCGTAGCGAAGATCGACCCGGGAGGGGGCCCGGGCGGCTGTTCTATCCTCCGTGCGATCTCACGTGAGGGGCGCAGATGACCGGGATCCCGGACGGTGCACCGGTCGCCGTCGTCGCCGGCCGGTACCGGCTGCGCGAGCTCATCGGGGCCGGTGGCATGGGCGCCGTCTGGCGCGCAGGCGACGAGCTGCTCGGCCGCGAGGTGGCGCTGAAGCAGGTCCGGCTCGCCGACCAGGCCGTGGCCGACGTCGCGCTCGCCCGCGAGCGGACGATGCGCGAGGCGCGGATCGTGGCCGCGCTGCACCACCCCCACATCGTCTCGATCTTCGACGTCGTGCTGGAGCGCGACGAGCCGTGGCTGGTGCTGGAGTTCCTGCCCTCGCGCAGCCTGGGCGGGGTGCTCGCCGAACGCGGGACGCTGCCGCCGCTCGAGGTCGCCGCCATCGGAGCCGACGTGGCCGGCGCGCTGGCCGCCGCGCACTCGGCCGGCATCGTGCACCGCGACGTCAAGCCGGACAACGTGCTGCTCTCCCGGCCCTCGGCCGCGGGCCCCGTCGTCAAGCTCACCGACTTCGGCATCGCGCACACGGCGGCGGCCCCCGCGATCACGGCCACGCACGTGGTCACCGGCACGCCGGCGTACTTCGCGCCGGAGACCGCACGCGGGGAGGGCACCGACTCCCGCAGCGACGTCTACTCGCTCGGGGCCACGCTGTACGCCGCGGTCGAGGGGCGGCCGCCCTTCGGCGCGGACTCGGGCAACGTCCTCGCGTTGCTGGCGCGGATCGGGCGCGGTGGCGCGCCCGTCGCGGAGCGTGCCGGGCCGCTCAGGGAAGTACTGCGCCACCTCACGGCCGACGACCCGGCGGCCCGCCCCACCGCGGCACAGGCGCACGAAGCGCTTCGCGCGATCGCCGACGGGCGGGCTCCCACCGGGACCGATGCCGGGCCCACCGCGAAGCCGGCGCGACGCGGGCTGCGGGCCGGGGCCGCGGTCGCCGCCGCGCTCGCGGTGGCGGCCGGTGTGGTCGTCGCCGTCACCATCGCCCGGCCCGGCGTCGACGCGCCGCCCGCCGCGGCCCCGCCCACGACGGCCCCGGCGACCGCGACCATCCCGGACCCGGCCACCGCGGACCCGTGCTCGCTGCTGGACGTCGAGTCGGTGAAGGGCTTCGGTACCACCACCCTCGACCCGGACAACGTCTCGTTCGTCGGCTGCCGCGCCGACATCGAGCAGGCCGACGGCGGCTCGGTCGGGTTCACGATCGCGTTCGAGAACCAGACCGAGACCGCGTTGATCGGTGGCGGCACCCAGTCGGAGGAGTCCGGCTACACGGTCGTGCGCTACCCGCCCGCCGACGGCACCTGCGAGCACCGCATCCGCCTGTCCGACGGGAACACCGTGCTGGTGTCCGCCGTGAGCTACGACGACCCGGCCGGCACGACGGACCTCTGCGCGATCGCCGAGGCGGGGCAGGCCGCCACGCTCTCGCGGCTGGCCGCCCAGGGCATCGGCAGGCGACAGCCGCTCAGCGCCACCAGCCCGCTGGCCACCATCCCGGCGTGCGGCCTGCTGACCCGCGAGGAGATCGCCGCCGCCGTCGCCGGCGCGACGCCACCCCGGTCGCGCTTCGGCGACTGGGGCTGCAACTGGAACTCGTTCACGTCCAGCGGCAGCGTCGTGGTGACGTACTACCGCGGCTACCCCCTCGGCGAGGCCGACGGCACGCCCGCCGACTTCGGCGGTCACCCCGGCACCGTGCTCGCGCGGCCGGGGAACTGCTGGGTGCAGTTCGTGCAGCGCTCGTACTTCGTCGGGAGCAGCAACCGGATCGAGTCGGTGTGGGTGACGTACTGGGGTTCCGGCTCTGGCGAGCAGCTCTGCCGGACCGCCAGCAGCCTCGCCACGGCGGCGGCGAGCCGCCTGCCCCCGCCCAGCTAGTGTTCCGGACCGGAAGTCCGGTGCATAAATCGGCGGGCCGTCGAGTTATGTGGTGGATTTCCGGTCCGGGACACTAGCTGCGGAACGCCGCGGCGAACTCGGCCATCCGGTCCCCGGCGCCCTCGGCCGCGCCGAACCAGACGGCCGCGGCGTCGGCGCCCGCCGCGGCGAGCGCGTGGGCCTCGTCCACGCTGCGCCTCAGCTCGTCGGAACCGCCGGTCCAGGCCAGCCGGGTGCCGAGCCGCGGGACGCGCTCGGACAGCTCACGCAGCCGGGCGGCGCAGCGCGCGAACCCGTCCGCGTCGATGGAGAAGCCCTGCCACTCGTCGGCCACGGCGGCGGCCCGGCGCAGCGCCGCCGCGCTCGTCCCGCCCACCATGATCGGTACGGGCCGCGCGGGCACCGGCGCGAACACGCCCTGCTCCACGTGGTGGAACCGGCCGTGGAACGCTCCGCCGTCGCGGAAGAGGTGGCGCAGCAGGGTGATGTCCTCGTCGGTGCGCGCGCCCCGCGTGGTGAAGTCGGCGCCCACGTCGGCGAACTCGGCGCGGTCCCAGCCCACCCCCACCCCGAGCACCGCCCGGCCGCCGGAGAGCCGGTCCAGGGTGGCGACCTGCTTCGCGACGACGAACGGGCTGCGCAACGGCAGCACCAGCACGGACGTGCCGAGCCGGATGGCCGACGTGCGTGCCGCGATGTGGGCGAGCGTCACGAGCGGCTCGTACACGCCGCCGTACGTGTCGCCGTAGGGGGCGGGTGGGAGCAGGTGGTCGGGCAGGTACAGGGTGCGGTAGCCGAGCCGCTCCGCGGTCTGCGCGAGCTCCACGAACGCTTCGGGCGCGGTGTCGGGCGACTCGTCGGGCAGCACCACCTCGAGATCCACGGCTCACCGTACCCGGGCCAGCAGCGAGCGGATCGCGCCGAGCGTGGCGCCCGATCCCGGGTAGTCGGGTCCGACGACGGTGTGGGTGGTGGCGAGGTCGTCCAGGGTCGGGCCGTAGCTGCCCGCCACGCTGCCGCCCCCGCCGTGGGCGAGCAGGATCCCCGGGCCGGAGCCCCTGACGACGTGCGCGAGATGTTCGGCCATGCCTCCGACGTTGGCGCTTCACACCGGTGTCAGGGCCAACCGGTCGTGGGGGAGATCACGTGCCGATCGGGAGCCGCGTGCGCCGTTCAGGCCTGCACCGGCCCGCTCGCCACCACCGTGGTGGGGACGGCGGGCATCGTGCGCCCGGGCTCGAGGGACACGGCGTAGGACGTGAACGGCGGAGCGTCACCGGCGCCCACCTCGTGGATCCCGGGCCCGGGAGCGGCGACGTCGAAGGCGGCCAGGGGGCGCGGGTCGCCCACGCCGAGCCCCCACATGACGTAGGTGGAGGAACCGGTGTCGTTCGGGTCGAGCCCGGTGGTGACGACGGTGCCGCGGTCGCCGGTGATGAGCACGGCCGCCACGGGCTGCCCGGACCCGGTGCTGAGGATGGCGTGCGAGCTGCCGGGAGCGTCGAGCTGCGTGACGATCCCGGCGAGGGCCCGTGCCTGCGTGGCCAGGGCGTCGCGCTCCCGCTGCACCTGGACGGTGTAGGCGCCGAGCCCGCCGATCGCGATCACCGCCGCCGCGGCGGCCGCGATCAGGGCCCGCGTCCTCGGCGGTCGCGGCCGGGCGAACCGCGGGTGGGGCTCCGGCGCGGCCGGGGAGCCTACCTGCGGCGTCTCGGCCGCCGTGGCCAGGAGGTTGCTGCGCAACCGCGCGGGCGGGTCGACCTGGTCCACCGCACCACCCACCGCCGCCGCGACGAGCTCGGTCTCGCGGACCGTCTCGGAGCAGGTGCGGCAGCGCTCGACGTGACCGCGCATGGCCGCCTCCTCGTCGGGCTCGAGGGCGTGCAGGGCGAACGCGACCGCCTCCTCGCCCAGCGGACAGGGCGTCGCGCCGTCGAACCCGGACCGGTCGTCCATCACGCACCCCCTTTCGCCTCGGTGGCGATCTCGCCGAGCACCGGGCCGAGCACCCCGCGCAACCGCCGCATCCCGCTGAACATCCGCGACTTCACCGTCCCGAGCGGCACCCCCGTGAGCGTGGCGACCTCGCGCTGCGAGTAGCCGCCGAAGTAGGCGAGTGCCAGCGCCTCCCGCTGTTCGGCCGGCAGGCGACCGAGCGCGTCGCGGACCTGCCCGGCCTCCATGGACTGCAACGCCCCCTGGTCGGCGCCCGGGCCGGGCGGGCCCGACTCCTGCCCCTCCTCGGCGGCGGCGACCGTACGGCGGCGCAGGGCGCTCTCGCGCCGCACGGCGTCGACCGACTTGTGGTGCACCAGCGTGAGGATCCACGTGCCGAACCCGCCCCGCGCCGGGTCGAAGCGCCCGGGGGCGCGCCAGAACGCGAGGAAGACCTCCTGCACGACGTCCTCCGCGAGGTTGTCGTCCCGGCAGACCCGGCGCGCGAGGGAGAACGCCCGCCTGCCGTACCGGTCGTAGAGGGCGGCCAGGGCCAGCTGCGCCCCGGCCGCGACGGCACGCACGAGCTCGTCGTCGGGTGCATCGGGCGCATCGGCTTCGGCCACCGGCGCGGTCCTCACGTCCTGTCGTTCGCACCGGGAGGGTCACCGGTTCGCGTGTGCACTGAACCACAGGATCCGCGTAACGGCACGGGGGCGGTCCGGCGAGCTCCACCGCGGGACGTGCGACCACCGAGGGGCTGGGGGATGGCTGTGCCGGCAAAGGTCTCGATCCCGTGAGCGGGATCCGAACGCTACTCGCGAACCTCATCGTAGACGAGCCGGTCGCGGTCACGACGCTGCTCGAGCAGCACGTCGACGACGGTCACGGGCACTGCCGCACCTGCACGCTCGGCGGGCAGCGGGGCAACCAGACCTGGCCGTGCACGATCTACGCGGCGGCCGTGATCGCCGCCAAGCGCTCCTGGCGCGGCAGGTAGCCGGGGGCGCGTCGGGCGCTGCGTAGGGTGACTGGGGTGGGAACCATCGTCTCCTTCCATGCGCACCCCGACGACGAGTCGATCGGCACCGCCGGCACCCTCGCCAGGGCGGCCGCGGCCGGTCACCGGGTCGTACTGGTCTTCGCCACCCGCGGCGAGCTCGGCGAGCCCGTTCCGGGCGTGCTGGAGCCCGGTGAGCAGCTGCCCGTGCGCCGCTCCGCCGAGAGCTACGCCTCGGCGGCGGCGATCGGCGCCAAGCGCGTGGAGTTCCTCGGCTACACCGACTCCGGGATGATGGGCGAGCCGAGCAACGCGGCCCCGTACTGCTTCTGGCAGGCCGACGTCCAGCACGCGGCGCGCCGCCTCGCGGTCATCCTCGACGAGGAGGAGCCGGACATCCTCACCGTCTACGACGACAACGGCGGCTACGGCCACCCCGACCACATCCAGGTGCACCGGGTCGGGATGCGCGCCGCCGAGCTGTCGGCCGTCCCCGTGGTGGCCCAGCACACGATCAACCGCGACTGGATGATCCGCGGGATGCGCGGCATGGCCGAGTCCGGTGACATGCCCGAGGGCTGGGAGCCCCCGAACTTCGACGAGCCGACGTTCGGCAAGCCGGAGGCGGAGATCACCCACCGCGTCGACGCCGTCGACTTCGTCGACCAGAAGCGGGCGTCGATGCGGGCGCACGCGAGCCAGATGTCGCCCGAGCACTTCCTGCTCGCGATGCCCGATCCGGTGTTCGCGCTGGGTATGGGCACGGAGTTCTACATCCTCGATCCGGTTCCCAACCCGGCCGCGGCGCCGGAGCTGTTCGAGGAGCTGTTCACGCCGCTGCGGTAGCCGTCCGGCGCACCATCCCGCGGCACGCCAGCTCCAGCATGATCGCCACCGCCACCGTCTCGACGGCCAGCAGGAGCACCAGCACGAGCACCTGCACGGCGCCCGCCTGCACCGGCGTGGCGCCGCCCAGCAACATGCCGACGAACGCGCCGGGCAGCGTGACCAGCCCCACCGTGCGGGTCTGGTCGATTGCCGGCATCAGCGCCTGACCCACGCGCGGCCGGGCGATCTCGATCGCGGCGTCGCGGGGCAGGAACCCCAGCGACAGGGCGGCCTCCACCTCGCCGCGACGCGTCTCCAGCTCGTCGAGGACGCGGCGGCCGGCCAGCGATGTGGCGGTCATCGTCCCTCCGACGAGGATGCCGGCCATCGGGATCACCGCGACCCCGACGGGCGGCACGACGCCCGCGAGCACGAGGGCGGCCGTGACCGGGAGCGGCGTCACCGCGATCGGCAGCACCGCCCACCAGCCGCTGGGGTGCGGGGTGATCCGGCGCGCGGAGGTCCATCCCGCCACGGCCACCATCAGCAGCACGAACGCCGCGCTGAGCAGCACCGAACCGATGATCACGCCGATCAGCAGCGACACCGCGCCGAGCTGCAGCACCGCCCGCGCACCGGCCACGAGCGTGGACCGGCCGGTACCCAGGTGCGCCGCCGCCGCGAGTACGGCGGCGACCCCCACCGCGAGCACGCCGGCGACGGCGAGCCCCGGTCCGATGACGACCGTGGTCGAGCCCATGCCCGGAATCATCGCCGCTCCGCGCGGCCGTGTCCGGGTGCGCACCGGGTGTCGCCGGGACGTGGGGCCCGCCACCCGGGCGGCGCCTTCGACGACGGGTAGAGCTAACATCCCGGCTGGGCCATCCGGCCCGCCCGCTCGTGCAGTCGGCAGTTCCAGGAGGACCAGTGACCGCCGTCGCCCCCAAGCCGATCGCGCCGGAGTACCCGGCGCGACAGTCGCCCAAGGGCTCGACCTTCTTGAAGATGCTGCGGACGACGGACCCCAAGGACATCGCGATCCTGTACCTGGTCACGTCGTTCGGGTTCTTCCTGGCCGGCGGCGCGATGGCGCTGCTCATCCGGGGCGAGCTGGCCGTGCCGGGTCTGCAGTTCCTGTCCACCGAGCAGTACAACCAGCTGTTCACCATGCACGGCACGATCATGCTGCTGCTGTACGCGACGCCGATCCTGTTCGGCTTCGCGAACTACATCGTGCCGCTGCAGATCGGCTCGCCCGACGTCGCGTTCCCGCGCCTGAACGCCTTCTCCTACTGGCTGTTCCTGTTCGGCGGGCTCACGGTGCTGTCCGGGTTCCTGACGCCCGGCGGCGCCGCCGACTTCGGCTGGTTCGCCTACACCCCGCTGTCGGACGCGATCCGCTCGCCGGGTGCCGGCGCCGACCTGTGGATCGTCGGCCTGGTCCTCTCCGGTCTCGGCACGATCCTCGGTGGCGTCAACTTCACCACCACGATCGTCTGCATGCGCGCGCCGGGCATGACGATGTTCCGGATGCCGATCTTCACGTGGAACATCCTCGTGACGGCGATCCTGGTCCTCATCGCCTTCCCGGTCCTGACCGCCGCGCTGCTGGGCCTGCTGGCCGACCGCCACTTCGGCGCGCACGTGTTCGACCCCGCCAACGGCGGCGTGATCCTCTGGCAGCACCTGTTCTGGTTCTTCGGGCACCCCGAGGTCTACATCGTGGCGCTGCCGTTCTTCGGGATCGTCAGTGAGATCTTCCCGGTGTTCAGCCGCAAGCCGGTGTTCGGCTACAAGTCGCTGATCTACGCGACGATCTCGATCGGTGCGCTGTCGGTGGCCGTGTGGGCCCACCACATGTACGCCACCGGCGCGGTGCTGCTGGCGTTCTTCTCCTTCACGACCTTCCTGATCGCGATCCCCACGGGCATCAAGTTCGTGAACTGGATCGGCACCATGTGGAAGGGGCGGCTGACGTTCGAGACGCCGATGCTGTTCAGCGTCGGCTTCCTGGCCACGTTCCTGTTCGGCGGGCTCACCGGCATCCTGCTGGCGTCCCCGCCGCTGGACTTCCACGTGTCCGACACCTACTTCGTGGTGGCGCACTTCCACTACGTGCTGTTCGGCACGATCGTGTTCGCCACCTACGCGGGCATCTACTTCTGGTTCCCGAAGATGACCGGGCGGATGCTGGACGAGACCCTCGGCAAGGTCCACTTCTGGCTCACGTTCATCGGGTTCCACCTGACGTTCCTGGTGCAGCACTGGCTGGGCAACGAGGGCATGCCGCGCCGGTACGCCGACTACCTGCCCATCGACGGGTTCAACACGCTGAACGCGATCTCCTCGATCGGCGCGTTCGTGCTGGGCGCGTCCACGCTGCCGTTCCTCTGGAACGTCTTCCGCAGCTACCGCTACGGCCGCGTGGTCACGGTGGACGACCCGTGGGGCTTCGGCAACTCGCTCGAATGGGCCACGTCCTGCCCGCCGCCGCGGCACAACTTCACCGAGCTGCCGCGGATCCGGTCGGAGCGCCCGGCGTTCGAGCTGCACTACCCGCACCTCGTGGAGCGCTTCCGCGCCGAGGCCCACATCGGGCACGCCGACCCGGGCGAGCTGGCCACCTCCGTCGTCGCCGGGGAGACCCTCCCGAGCGACGATCCGAAGTCACGCTGACCCCTCCATGACCGGCTCGGGCACCAGCGTCCTCATCACGGTCACGGGCCCGGACCGGCCGGGCGTGAGCTCGGTGCTGTTCGCGGCGCTCACCCGGCACGGGGTCGACCTGGTCGACGTCGAGCAGGTCGTGATCCGCGGCCGGCTCACCCTCGGCGTCGTGGTGGAGGCCCACCGCGACCCCGAGGGACTGCAGGAGGTCGTCGAGCAGGCGATGGCGAGCATCGCGATGCAGGTGCACACCACGCTCGAGGTGCGCGACGACCCGGCCGTCCGGCGACACTCCTCGCACGTCGTGGTCCTGATCGGCCGGCCGATCACCGCACGGGCGTTCGGCTCGGTCGCCGCCGCGCTCGCCGACGTCGGCGCCAACATCGACTCGATCCGCCGGGTCGCCGACTACCCGGTCACCGGGCTGGAGCTGATGGTCTCCCCCGAGCCGGGCGGCGGGAGCGAGAACTACCCGCCGGGCACGTTGCGCGCGCGGCTCGTGGAGGTGGCCCGCACCGCGGGCGTCGACGTCGCCGTCGAACGGGCGGGGCTCTCCCGGCGTAGCAAGCGGCTGATCGTCTTCGACGTCGACTCGACGCTCGTGCAGGGCGAGGTCATCGAGATGCTCGCCGCGCACGCGGGCTCGGAGGCCGAGGTGCGCGCCGTCACCGAGGCCGCGATGCGCGGGGAGCTGGACTTCGCCGAGTCGCTGCGCCGCCGTGTCGCCGTGCTGGCCGGCCTGCCCGAGACCGTCCTCGACGAGGTGGCCGCCCGGCTGGAGCTCACCCCGGGCGCCCGCACCACGATCCGCACGCTGAAGCGGCTCGGCTACCGCTGCGGCGTCGTCTCCGGCGGTTTCACCCGGGTGATCAAGGGCCTGGTCGACGAGCTGGGGCTGGACTTCTGCGCCGCCAACGAGCTGGAGATCGTCGACGGCCGGCTCACCGGGCGGGTCGTGGGCGACATCGTGGACCGGCCGGGCAAGGCGGTGGCGCTGCGCCGGTTCGCCGACGACTTCGGCGTGCCGCTGGAGCAGTGCGTGGCGGTCGGCGACGGCGCCAACGACATCGACATGCTGTCCACCGCGGGGCTCGGCGTCGCGTTCAACGCCAAGCCGGCGCTGCAGGAGGTCGCCGACGCCGCGCTGTCGCACCCCTACCTCGACGTCGTCCTGTTCGTCCTCGGCATCACCCGTGACGAGGTCGAGCGCGCCGACGCGGCCGAGGGCGTGCTGCGGCGCGTCCCGATCCCCTGAGGGCGGAAGCACGGACGGGTTCGCCGCGTTGGGACGGGCGTGAACGCTGATCAGTCGCTCGCCGACGCTCCGGTGCTGGCCCCACTCGCGGCCCGGTACGTCCGGGGCGGCGAGCCGGTGTCGGACGGCATCGTGCGCGCGATGCCGGTGATCCTCCGGTTGGAGCGGCCGCCGGCCGCCCGGACGCCGGTGCTGGAGGCCGCCGCGGCCGCCGCGCTCGCCGTGTGCCTCGACCCGCGCGCCCGCTCCGGGGGCGAGTGGCACGACACCGTCGCGATCTGGGTGGCCACCCAGATCCGGAAGATCGCCCGGCGGGCCCGTGGCGCGCACTGGGCCGCGGTGCAGGAGCTGCCGGGCGTCACGTGGGAGGTGGACGGCGCGCAGGCGCGGGCCCTGCTGCCCGGCCCGGTGGACGACGTGCCGCGCGTGGTCTCCCGGTTGCAGATCGGTGGCACCGAGCTCGAAGCCGACGAACCCGGACCTCCCGCGCCGGGGCAGCCGGTGATCTGGGTGAACGCCGCGCTGAACCTGACCGTCGGCAAGGCGGCCGCCCAGGTCGGGCACGCCTCCATGCTCTACGCCGCGGCCCACGGGCTCTCGTCCGTGCCGCACTTCGCGGTGCGAGACGCCGACGAGGACCGGTGGGGGCAGCTGTGCGCCGCGGTCGGGCGCGGCGAGGCGGTGGCCGTCCGGGACGCCGGGTTCACCGAAGTCGCCCCCGGCACGATCACCTGCATCGCCGCCCCGGCCCGAGATCGGCTCGCCAGGTCCCGCGCGAGCCTGTGATCAGCGGAAAAGGGACATCCGCTGCACGGGTGCGGCCCATGTCCCGATCCTGCTGATCAAGACGCTCCCGGTGGAACAGAGCGGCCGTCTTGATCGCCGCGATCGTGACGTGAGCCGCAGATGTGCGATTCACGTCACGGATCCGCTGATCATCGCTTGGCCGTGTCGGCGATCGGGGTATCGGTGCGATCGTCCGTCTTGCGAGGGCACCACCTGGACGCCGCTCGCTACGGGCGGAGTTGTCCCAGGACCCTCCTAACCGCCGATCAGCGCGGAGCGCGTGCCGGTGAGCTCCTCGGAGGCCGCCCACAGGCGCTCGGCGAGCGGGATGTCGTCGGCGGGCGGGCGGACCGGCAGGTGCTCCACGCGCACGGGGCCACGGAACTCGGTGCGCGGACCGACGAATGTGCCGCCCTCCAGGTCGCCCGCGGTGGCCGCGTACAGGATCGGCAGGGCGGCCGCCTCGGGTGCCCGGGCCACCGCACCGGCGACCGACAGGACCAGCCTGTCGACCAGCGTCTCGGTGCGGCCGGTGTTCATCGGGGTGCGGGCCATCCCGGGGTGGGCGAGGATGCTGCGGATCGGGGAACCGGCGCCGCGCAGCCTGCGGTCGAGTTCCAGCCCGAACAGCATGTTGGCGAGCTTCGAGCGGGCGTAGGCGCGCATGGGGGAGTAGCGCCGCCCACCGGTCAGGTGGTCGTCGCGATCCAGGTCCAGCCTCCCGACCCGGTACAAGGAGGAGGAGACCGTGACCACGCGCGGCTCCAACCCGCGGCCCAGCGCGTCGAGCAGCAGCACGGTGAGGGCGAAGTGGCCCAGGTGGTTGGTCGCGAACTGGCTCTCCCAGCCCCGCGTGTTGCGCCGGAGGGGGACGCCGGCGATGCCGGCCACGTTCAGCAGGGCGTCGACCGGCTCCTCGGTGACGGCGGCGGCGAAGTCCCGGACGGACGCGGGGTCGAGCAGGTCGAGCGGCCGGACCTCGACGGTCGCGGCCGGGTGCTCGGCGATCAGGTCGGCGCGGTGCCGGTCGGCCTTTCCGACGTCGCGCGCGGCCATGACGACCCGGGCCCCCCGCCGGGCGAGCTCGCGCGAGACGACGAGGCCCAGCCCGCTGCCCGCTCCGGTGACGACGACGCGCCGGCCCTGCTGGTCGGCGATGGTGCTCGGGTCCCAGGGGGTCACACGAACTCTCCTGTCCTTGAGTGGCTCAAGCATAATGCTTGAGCCACTCAAGGAGATTGTCAAGGATAGACTTCGGGCCGTGCCCGGTGGCGACCTCACCCCAGCCCTCGTCGAGCAGGTGCTCGCCGTGGCCGGCGCCGTCGCCGAGGACCTGCAGGCGGCGGTGCGGGAGGTCGACCTGACCCACTCCCTCGCCAACCTCGTCTGGGCGCTCGACCCCGCCGCCGACCCGGTACCGCTGCGCCAGGTCGCGAGCAGGCTGCACTGCGACCCGTCGAACGTCACGCTCCTGTCCGACCGACTGGAGGAGAAGGGGCTCGCCGAACGCCGCCCGCACCCCGCCGACGGGCGCGTACGCACCCTGGTGCTCACGCCCGCCGGGGAGGACGTCCGCCGCAGGCTCCTGGAGCGGGTGCGGGAACGTTCCCCCCTCGCCGCACTCGACGCGGAGCAACAGCGGCAGCTGCAGGCGCTGCTGGCGGCCGCGCTGGAGACGCGGCCGGGCTGATCGTCAGGCCCCCCGCAGCCGGCGCAGGGCGCCGTGCACCTTCTCCCGGTCGTCCGTGGCCCAGAACGGCGGCAGGCTCGCGCGCAGGAAGCCGCCGTAGCGGGCGGTGGCGAGGCGGGAGTCGAGGATCGCGACGACGCCGCGGTCGTCCATGCCGCGCAGGAGCCGGCCCGCGCCCTGCGCGAGCAGCAGCGCCGCGTGGGTGGCCGAGACGGACAGGAAACCGTTGCCGCCGCGGGCGTCGGTGGCGCGTTGCCGGGCCGCGACGAGGGGGTCGTCCGGGCGCGGGAACGGGATCCGGTCGATGATCACGCACGACAGCGACGGCCCGGGCACGTCGACGCCCTGCCAGAGCGAGAGCGTGCCGAAGAGGGACGTGGCCTCGTCGGCGGCGAACTTCTCGACGAGCTGCATCGTGGAGTCCTCGCCCTGGCACAGCAGCGGCGTGTCGAGCCGGCCGCGCAACGCCTCGGTGGCCTGCTTGGCGGCGCGCATCGAGGAGAACAGCCCGAGCGTGCGCCCGCCAGCGGCCTCGACTAGCCCCGCGATCTCGTCCAGGTACGACGGCGGCAGGCCGTCGCGCCCCGGCGGGGGCAGCCGCTTGGCGACGTAGAGGATGCCGCTCTTGGCGTGGATGAACGGCGAGCCGACGTCGAGGCCGGACCACTTCGGCGCGTCCGGGTCGGGCACCGGGTCGTCGGTCTTGCCCGCCGCCACCTTCTCCGGGGGGAGCCCCCACTGCCGGGCCAGGGCGTCGAAGTTGCCGCCCAGCGCGAGCGTGGCCGAGGTGAGCACCACGGTGGAGCGGCCGAAGAGCCGCTCCCGCAGGAGCCCGCCCACCCAGAGCGGGGCGGCGTGCAGCGACTTGTGCCGCGCGCCGTCCGGGCCCTGTTCGGCGAGCCAGATGACGTCGTGCCGCTTGGCCGGATCGGCCTCGTCGAACGCGCCGAGCAGCCGCACCGCGGTGTCGGCGACGTCGTCGAGGGACGCCTGGGCGATCTTGCGGCCGGTGGCGGCCTCCGGGTCCTCCCGGCGCTCCGTGCCCAGTGCCTGCTTGCAGGAACCCGCCGCGTCGCGGACGGCGGAGAGCGCGCCCGCCGCGGCCCGCGGCAGGGACTCCCAGCGCCCCGGGGGCAGGTCGTCCAGCACGAACCCGAGGCCCTCGCCGGCCTCGGCGAGCCGGTCGGCGACGGCCTGGTCGACGAGCTTGCCGAGCCGGCGCGCGGTGGCGGCGATCATCCCGGCCGTGAGCTCGGCCGTGGCCACGCCGGTGACGCGGTCGACCAGCTCGTGCGCCTCGTCGACGACCACGACGTCGTGCTCGGGCAGCACCGGGCGCCCCTCCAGCGCGTCGATCGCGAGCAGGGCGTGGTTGGTGACGACGATGTCGGCCTGGCCCGCGACGGCGCGGGACTTCTCCGCGAAGCAGTCGTCGCCGACCGGACACTTGGCCGCTCCGAGGCACTCCCGGGCCGTGACCGACACCTGGCGCCACACCGAGTCGGGCACCCCGGGCACGAGCTCGTCGCGGTCGCCGGTGTCGGTGTTGTCGGCCCACTCGTGGATCCGCTTGACCTGCCGGCCCATCGCGGAGATCGCGAACGGGTCGAACAGCTCCTCGCCGGGGTCGGTCTCGTCACCGCCGTGCAGCTTGTTGAGGCACAGGTAGTTGCGGCGGCCCTTGAGGATCGCGAACGTCGGCGCGCGCCCCAGCAGCGGCTTGAGCGCCTTCGCCAGCCGCGGGAGGTCGCGGTCGACGAGCTGGCGCTGCAGCGCGATCGTGGCCGTGGACACGACGACCGTGGCGCCCTTCGACGCGGCGTGGTGGATGGCGGGCACCAGGTAGGCGAGCGACTTTCCGGTGCCCGTGCCGGCCTGCACTGCGACGTGCTCGCCGCTCACGAGGGCCTTGCGAACGGCCTGCGCCATCGCGTCCTGCCCCTCGCGGCGCGTGCCTCCGACGGCGGTGACGGCCGCTTCGAGCAGTTCCGCAACTCCCGGCAGGTTCGTCCCCTGCTTCTTCGTCGCGGTAGGCACCCGGCGAGGTTACCGGGCGCCCCCGACGCCCCGGGGCGGAACGTCGCAACCGGGCCCGGAGGCCGCGACGTTGCGCGGTTCACACGTGATGAACAACTACGCGTAACCCGCGGTCCCGTTCCCGTGGCCATCATGGGCTGGGTGACGTCCACGCCAGTTCTGTTCTCGCCGTCGTCCTACCCCGTGCTGCTCGAGCACGACGCCCGCTACGGCGACCTGGACCCGAGCCGCCGGATCGGCCGGGACGCGCTGGTGCGGTGGTTCGAGGACGCCCGGGTCGCCGTGGAGCGCACCCGTTTCGGCGCCGACCTCACCGGCCGCACGCGGCTGCTGCTCGCCTCGGTGCGCGTCGACGTGCTGGCCCCGCTGCGGGTCACCGGCCGGTACCGCATCGGCCTCGGGGTGACTCACGTCGGCACCTCGTCGTTCGCGTACTCCTACGGCGTCTTCGCCGACGACGAGTGCGTCGCGGCGGGCGAGTCGGTCAGCGTGCACGCCTCGAACGGCCGCCCGGCCCCGGTCCCCGCGCCGGTGCGCGCCGCGCTCGAGGAGCTGCGCGTCGACGGTCCGGCGGCCGAGCGGCCCGAGCTCGACCCGGCCCGCCGGGTGCGCGAGGCCTACCCGTTCCGGCTCGACGTGCGCACCCGCTTCGGCGACCTCGACACGAACCGTCACGTCAACAACGTCAAGCTCGCAGGCTGGTACCTCGACGGCCTCGCCGAGCTGCACCTCGACGTGCTCGGCTACCCCACCGGCGGCCCGCTCGACGGCCTGTCCCCGAGCACGCTCGAGGTCCAGTACCTCGACGAGGTGCACTACCCGGGCATCTACCAGTTGCGGGTCGGCGTGGTCGAGCTCGACGAGACCACCGCCCGCTACGCGTGCGGCCTGTTCGACGGCCCCCGCTGCATCGGCCTGGCCGAGGCCCTGGGCTCGCACCGGGTCCTGGACGAGAACGGCGTGGTCGGCGACCTGGGCGCGCTCCTCGAACCGTTCCGGATGCGCGAGGTCTGACACGCCGACTTCACACACCCGAGGTGCCCTTCAGACGGCCGCCTTGTGTGAAGGGCACCGATGGTGTGTGAAGTCGCCTCAAGACAGCCGGACGCCCGCCGCCTGCATCTCCTCGAGTGCCCGTTCCGTCGTGGCCGGCGCGACCCCGGCGCACATCTCCAGCAGCACGGCGGTCGTGAAGCCTTCGGCCGCGGCGTCCAGTGCCGTGGCGCGCACGCAGTGGTCGGTGGCGATCCCGACCACCTCCACGGTGTCCACGCCCTGGGCGCGCAGCCAGTCGGCCAGGCCCGCCCCGCCCGGCTCGGTTCCCTCGAAGCCGGAGTAGGCGGCGGTGTAATCGCCCTTGCTGAACACCGCCTCGATCGGGGCCACGTCCAGCGCCGGGTGGAACGACGCCCCGGGCGTACCGGCGCGGCAGTGCGGCGGCCAGCTGTCGACGAAGTCCGGCTCGGCGGAGAAATGGGCGCCCGGGTCGATGTGGTGGTCGCGGGTGGCGACCACGTGGTCGTAGGCCGCCGTGCGCAGGTGACCGGAGATCGCGGCGGCCACCGCGCCCCCGCCCTCGACCGCCAGCGAGCCGCCCTCGCAGAAGTCGTTCTGCACGTCGACGACGATCAATGCCCTCACGTCAGCTCCCCTCGAACACGGTGGGCAGGGCGGGCTCGCCGCGGGAGAGCTTGAGGCCCTCCCACGGCACGGACACGAGCGCGCTGCGCAGGTGCTCGCGGGACTGCTCCAGGTCGGGCAGGCCCGCCACCTGCTCGCCGCCCCGGATCAGCGGGATCGGTACGACGCGGTCGTGCGGCCCGAGCTCGGGAGGGACGTCCACCTGGTGCACGACCTCCTCGATCGCGGTGCCCGTCGGCTTGTAGCGGCGCAGGGCCGACTTGCGCCCCCCACGCGACTCCTTCGACGCGCTGCGCTTGGCGACCGGCCGGCCGTCGACCTCCACCAGCTTGTAGACCATCCCGGCGGTCGGTGCGCCCGAGCCGGTGACGACCGAGGTACCGACGCCGTACGAGTCGACGGGTTCGGCGCGCAGCGAGGCGATCGCGTACTCGTCGAGGTCGCCGGACAGCACGATCCTCGTGTCCTTGGCGCCCAGGGCGTCGAGCTGCTCGCGGGCCTGGCGGGCCAGCTCGCCGAGGTCGCCCGAGTCGATCCGGATCGCGCCCAGCCCGGTGCCGGCGGCCTCGACCGCGAGCTCCACGCCGCGGCGGATGTCGTAGGTGTCGACGAGCAGCGTGGTGTCGGATCCGAGCGCCTTCACCTGGCTGGTGAACGCCGTGAGCTCGTCGTCGTGCAGGAGCACCCAGGCGTGCGCGGCCGTGCCCGCGGTGGGGATGCCGTGCCGGCGCTGCGCCTCCAGGTTGGAGGTGGAGGAGAACCCCGCGAGGTACGTGGCCCGCGCCGATGCCACCGCCGCTGCCTCGTGCGTGCGCCGCGACCCCATCTCGATGATGGGCCGGCCCGCGGCGGCCGTGACCATCCGGGCCGCGGCCGACGCCACGGCGCTGTCGTGGTTGAGGATCGACAGCGACAGCGTCTCGAGCAGCACCGCGTCGGCGAACGTGCCGGTGACGGTCAGGATCGGGGATCCGGGGAAGTACAGCTCGCCCTCGGGGTAGCCGTCGACGTCGCCGGAGAATCGGTACCCGGCCAGCCACGAGAGCGTGGCGTCGTCGACGACGCCGGTGAGCATCTCCAGCTCTTCCTCGCCGAAGCGGAACCGCTCGATCGACTCCAGCAGGCGGGCCGTGCCGGCCACCACGCCGTAGCGGCGCCCCTCCGGGAGCCGGCGCGCGAAGACCTCGAACGCGCATCGCCGGTGCGCGGTGCCGTCGGCGAGCGCCGCGGCCGCCATGGTCAGCTCGTACCGGTCGGTGAACAGGGCGGTGGACACCCCGGCCGACGACGGACTGCCAGTCATGGATCGAGAGCCTATGTGCCGTGCAGCCCGAATGGGGGAGGTGTCACCATGGAGACCATGGCCGCGCCGCTACCCGCACCCACGCGCCAGGTGGAGCAGGAGTTCGCCGAGGACTCGATCGCCGACGTCCCCTGGCAGGCGATCGTGTGGAACGACCCCGTCAACCTGATGTCGTACGTCACGTACGTACTGCAGAAGCTCTTCGGGTACCCGGAGCCCAAGGCCACAGCACTGATGCTCGACGTGCACCACAAGGGGAAGGCGGCCGTGTCGTCCGGCGACAAGGACAAGATCGAGGTCGACGTCGCGAAGCTGCACGCCGCGGGCCTCTGGGCCACGATGCAGAAAGCATGAACGGCGGGAAGCGTTGAACGGCTGGAAGAAGGCGGGCCGCGGCGGAAAGGCGCGGCTCGCCGGCACGTTCGACCCGCAGGAGGCCGCGGTCCTGCGCGGGCTGGTGGAGGAGATCCGGCAGATGCTCGCCGGGCGCTCCGCCGACAACCCCGCCGACGAGCTGGCGGTGCTCACGGGGATGCGCACCGGCCCGTCCACCCGTCCCGACGACCGGGTGCTCGCCAGGCTGCTCCCCGATTTCTCCACCGACGACACCGAGCTCTCCGCGGGCATGCGCTCCCTCCACGAACCCGAGCTGATCGAGGCCAAGGACTCCGCCGCGGTACTGGTGCTCGACACCCTCCCGGAGGCCGGGGGCCGCGTCGAGCTCACCCCGGAGCAGGCCGACACCTGGCTCGCCGCCGTGAACGACGTGCGGCTCGCACTGGGCACCGCGCTCGACGTGAGCGAGGAGATGCCCGAGGATCTCCCCGCCGACGACCCGCGCGCCGCGCACCTCGGCGTCTACCACTGGCTCACGTTCGTGCAGGACTCGCTGGTGATGGCGCGGATGCAGGTGCGCTAGCCCGCGAACGTGCGTGCCCGGGTGGCGGGGCCGGGTAGTACCACTTCAGGGGTTGCGGGGGTGGTGGCGCCACCGGAGGCGGCTTTCCATGATCACCTGGGCCTGGCTGCCCTTGGGTGGGCGCTGTAGCGGATGTCGGTCCGATCATGATGTGTTGATCGTTGCGAGGTCCCGCTCAGCGCCCTCCGGGCGGCGGGTACGCGCAGCTCGGGTCGATCTACACGGAGGCGGATGCCAGTCGCGTAGGCATCCCGTGGTGACGGGCTCGTCGGAAACCGGCATTCCTTCCAGCCGAGGCCGGCGGTGAACCCGACCCGGCCACCCACCCGGGGCGGCGGACCGGAACGAACCGGGCCTAGCGGCGATCGGAGTGGCCGAGGCCCCGGTCCGGGGCCACGTGGTCGCGCACGAGCTGCTTGAGCCGGGAGAGCTCCGGGAAGCCGCCCTCGGCGGCGCGGTCCCACAGCATCTCGTCGTCGAGCCGCACCTGGAACACGCCGCCGGTGCCGGGTACGAGGGCCACCTCGCCGAGGTCGCCCGGGAACGTCGTGAGCAACTCCTGCGCCGTCCAGCCGGCGCGGAGCAGCCAGCGGCACTGCGTGCAGTAGGTGATCTCCAGGCGCGGGGCGGGCACGCGGCGAGTGTGGCAGAGATTGTGAGCCGTGCCCGTGGATGTGCATTCGCGCGGATGCGGAACGTACGCTGGACGTCGTGTTGGTGATCCGGGCCGACCTCGTCGAGGCCGTCATGGCTCACGCGCGTGAGGAGCACCCTCACGAGGCGTGCGGCATGATCGCGGGCCCGGAGGGCGCCGAGCGGCCGGAGCGGCTCATCCGGATGCGCAATGCCGCGAAACCCACCGGCGACGAGTCGGTCGACGCGGAGGAGCGTGCCCTGCGGCCGGTGGTCCTCAGCGGTGACCACGCGGAGTACCAGGGTGAGCAGCGCACGTCGAAGGAGTACTACGTCTACGACGGCAAGGAGCGGCTGCGCGTCGAGAACGAGATCGACGCCCGCGACGAGTGGTCGGTCGTGAACTACCACTCCCACACCCGCAGCCCGGCCTACCCCTCCCAGGTCGACATCGACTACGGGTCCGGCCCGCTCAGCGACCCGCGGATCCACTACGTGATCGTCTCCACCCGCGAGGACGCCACGCCGACGGTCCTGGGGCTCGAGTTCCGGTCGTTCCACATCGTGGACGGCGTGGTCACCGAGGAAGACGTCGAGGTCGTCGAGAGTTACATGTTCTCGCACACGGGTGCGGACGACGTGCCGGACCGAGCCTGACCCGGCGCCCGCGTCCCCACCACGACCGAACCACCTGGAGCATCCGCATGGCCGTGACTGTTTCGATCCCGACCATCCTGCGTACCCACACCGGCGGCGAGAAGGCCGTCGAGGCGAAGGGCGCCACCGTCGCCGAGGTGATCGACGACGTCGAGTCGCGGCACAGCGGGATCGCCGCCCGGCTCGTCAAGGACGGCAACCTGCACCGCTTCGTGAACATCTACGTCGACGACGAGGACGTGCGCTTCGCGGGCGGCCTGGAGGCGCCGGTCGGGGAGAACTCGACCGTCACCATCCTGCCTGCGGTCGCCGGTGGGGCCGTCGCGGGCGGCATGCGCTGAGTCCGGCGCGGGCCGGGGTGTCCCGGCCCGCACGGGCGTTTCCCAGGAGGCGTCATGGCCCGGTACGACTCCCTGCTCCACGCGGTCGGCGACACCCCGATGGTCGGTCTGCCGTCGCTCTCACCGGCACCGCACGTGCGGTTGTGGGCGAAGCTGGAGGACCGCAACCCCACCGGCTCGATCAAGGACCGCCCAGCGCTCGCGATGATCGAGAAGGCCGAGGCGGACGGGCTGCTGCAGCCCGGCTGCACGGTGCTGGAACCGACCTCCGGCAACACCGGCATCTCGCTGGCGATGGCCTGCAGGCTCAAGGGCTACCGGCTGGTGTGCGTGATGCCGGAGAACACCTCGCTCGAGCGGCGTCAGCTGCTGGAGATGTACGGCGCGCAGATCATCTCCTCGCCGGCGGCGGGCGGCTCCAACCAGGCCGTCGCGATGGCGAAGGGCCTGGCGGCGGAGCACCCGGACTGGGTCATGCTCTACCAGTACGGCAACCCGGCCAACGCCGAGGCGCACTACCGCACCACGGGTCCCGAGATCCTGCGTGACCTGCCGACGGTCACCCACTTCGTCGCCGGGCTCGGCACCACCGGCACGCTCGTGGGCACCGGCCGCTACCTGCGCGAGCACAAGCCGGACGTCCAGATCGTGGCGGCCGAGCCGCGTTACGGCGAGCTGGTCTACGGCCTGCGCAACCTCGACGAGGGTTTCGTCCCCGAGCTGTACGACCCCGACGTGCTCACCGCCCGCTACTCGGTCGGCAGCCGCGACGCCCTGCGCCGCACCCGCCAGCTCGTGGAGCAGGAGGGCATCTTCGCGGGCATCTCCAGCGGCGGCATCCTGCACGCCGCGCTCGCGGTGGCGGAGAAGGCCGCGGGGGCGGGTGAGACCGCCGACATCGTGATCATCATTGCGGACGCGGGCTGGAAGTACCTCTCCACCGGCGCCTACTCCGGGGAGCTGGACGACGCGGCCGAGGGCATCGACGGGCACCTCTGGGCGTAGGTACCCGTCAGCTCGGCGGCGTGCAGGTGGCCGGGTCGAGCTGGGTCCGCGGGTCGTCGCGCGTCACGTCCTGCAGGGGCTGGGTCGCCGCCGGGTGCGCCACCCCGCCGGCGACGGCGTAGGTCACCAACGTGCCGTCGTAGCGGGGCGTGCCGTCCGTGGACGCGGCGTCGTCGAGCCTGGCCTGCACGTCGCGGAGCTGGCGGCCGGGCGTGCCGGGCACGCACCCGTACTCGCCGATGGCCGACACCCCACCGCCCTCGTAGAGCCGCCACGGTGCCCCGTCCTCGGTGGTGACGGCGTGCAGGCGCCCGGCGTCGACGCCCCACACCTCGAACGTCGTCGTGTTGGCGCCGAGGGAGATGCCCAGGACCATCTCGTCGCGCCCGTCGCCGTTGACGTCCACCACGAACGGGACGATCAGCGGCAGCGCCTCGTCACCGCTGACCCGGGCCTCGACGGGCCCACCGGGCAGCTCGGCGCGCAGCAGCTGCGTGCCCGGCGCCAGCTTCTCCAGCGTCACCCGGTCCGCGACGCCGTCCCCGTCGAGGTCGGCGTCGGCGCTCACCTGGTCGGAACGCTCCTGCGCGAGCGCGGCGCCCGGCCCGGCGAGGAGTGCGGTGGCGGCGATGCCGGCGACCGCGAGTGCGCGGATGGTGCGATGAGTCATGACAGGTCCCCCCGGTCTGTCGGCCATGCTCGGAGGACGGTCGGGGCGTACCCCCCGGTTGCTCGGAGTGACGTGGCTCACATCAGTCCCGGAGTGGCTCGACCTGCGTAACCTCGAAGGCATGGTCGCCCCTGCGCCCGTCCCTCGCCGGACCGCTCGCGTGCTGCCCCGCAACCCGTTCTCCGCGGCCCTGTTCATGATCGTGTGCACCGCGGGGCTCTACGTGATCGAGGCGTTCGACATCGTCAGCGGCGGGGCGCTCGACCGGAACTACGGCATCGAGCCGCTCGAGGTCGACGGGCTCGACGGCGTGCTGTTCGCGCCCCTCCTGCACGGCACCTGGGCTCATCTGATGGGCAACACCGTGCCCTTCCTAGTGCTCGGATTCCTGGCGATGGCGGGCGGCATCCGGCAGTTCGCGGTGGTGACGGCAACGATCTGGATCCTCGGCGGCCTGGGGGTGTGGCTCACCGGGGACATCGGCGCCCCGCCCGGTTACGAGCCGGTGCACATCGGGGCGTCCGGGGTGATCTTCGGCTGGCTGGTCTTCCTGCTCGCCCGGGGCTTCTTCGCCCGCAGCGGTCTGCAGATCCTCATGGCGGTGGGGCTGTTCCTCGTGTGGGGTGGGATCCTGTTCGGCGTGCTGCCCGGGCAGCCCGGCATCTCCTGGCAGTCGCACCTGTTCGGGGCGCTGGCCGGCCTGCTGGCGGCCCGGCTCGTCGCCCGCGCCGACCGCCGCACCACGGCCTAGGCTCACCGCGTGCTCCCCGACGCCCCGATCGGCATCTTCGACTCCGGCGTCGGCGGCCTCACCGTGGCCCGGGCGGTGATCGACCAACTGCCCGCCGAACAGGTCGTCTACGTCGGCGACACCGCCCACGGGCCGTACGGGCCGCTGCGGGTCGCCGACGTGCGCCGGCACGCGCTCGCCGTCGGGGACGCGCTGATGGAGCACGGGGTCAAGGCACTCGTCGTCGCCTGCAACACCGCCACCGCCGCCTGCCTGCCCGACATCCGGGAGCGCTACCCGGTGCCGGTCGTGGAGGTGCTGCGGCCCGCGGTGCGCCGCGCCGTCGCCACCACCCGGAGCGGGCGGGTCGGGGTCATCGGCACCAGCGCGACGATCGCCTCGGGCGCCTACCGGGACGCCTTCGCCGCCGCGCCCGGTGTGGAGGTCACCTCCGTCGCGTGCCCGCGCTTCGTCGACTTCGTCGAGCGCGGCATGACCAGCGGACGGCAGGTGCTCGGGCTCGTGCAGAGCTACCTGGAGCCGCTGCAGCGGGCGCGCGTCGACACGCTCGTCCTCGGCTGCACGCACTACCCCCTGCTCGCCGGCGTGCTGCAGATCGTGGCCGGGCCGGACGTCACGCTCGTCTCCAGCGCCGACGAGACGGCCAAGGACGTCGTGCGCGTCCTCATGGAGCACGACCTGGCCCGCGACCCGGCCGGCGAGCCCCCGGCGCCCCACCGCTTCCTCGCGACGGGCGACCCCGAGCCGTTCCGCCGCCTCGGCCGCCGCTTCCTCGGCCCGGAGATCGGCGCCGTGACCGCCCTGGATGCGCGCGAGTCGGGGTCTGGTTACGCCCGGGTCGGGCTCGGGTAGCGTCGCGGCGTGATCGGCGTTCTCGTCGTCGTGGTCCAGGTCGCGCTCGCCGCGCTCGCGGTCTACGGCGTGGTCCTCACCGTGCTGAACCGGCTCCCGGATGCCTGGACGAAGCGGGCGGTGGGCGTCGCGGTGGCGCTGCTCGTGGTCCAGGCCGTGATCGCCGCGGTGCAGGTGTTCTCGGGCACCACGCTGCCCGAGAACACGACGTTCCTCATCTACCTCGTCGTGTCGGTGTGCGTGCTGCCGATCGCGACGCAGTTCGCGACGGCGGAGCCCACCCGGTGGGGTGGCGCCGTCGTCGCGGTGGGGGCGATCGCCACGGCCGTCGCGGTGTGGCGGCTGCAGGGGCTCTGGGTGCCCGGTGCCTGAGCCCGCCCGCGCCACGTCCTCCGGCCCGGGACGCGTGCTGATCGCCGTGTACGGGGTGTTCGCGCTGTCGGCCACGGCGCGCGCGGGCGTGCAGATCGCCACCCGGTTCGGTGAGGCGCCGGTGGCCTACCTGCTCTCGGCGCTGGCCGGCGTCGTCTACATCCTCGCCACGATCGGGCTCGCCGGCCACGGGCCCGGCGCCCGCAGGCTCGCGTGGGGCGCCGTGGTGTTCGAGCTGGTCGGTGTGCTCACGGTCGGCACGCTCACCGTGTTCGACACCGGTGACTTCCCCGACGACACGGTCTGGTCGGTGTTCGGGCGCGGCTACGGCTTCGTGCCGCTCGTGCTCCCGCTCATCGGCCTCTGGTGGCTGCGGCACACGCGCGCACGCCAACGCTTGTCCGGTGACCGGCCGCCTCGCGAAGCAGGCGGACAGCCACCGGTGGACTGTTAGCGTTCGGCCCATGCGGTTGATCGTGCTCGGGTGCTCGGGGAGCGGGCCCGGTCCGGGCTCGCCGGCATCCGGGTACCTCGTCGAGGCCGAGGACACCCGGCTCGTGCTCGACCTGGGCAACGGCACGTTCGGCGCGCTGCAGCGCCACGCCGACCCGTGGGAGCTCGACGCGGTGGCGTTCTCCCACCTGCACCCGGACCACTGTGCCGACTTCACGTCCCTCGTCGTGCACCGCCGCTACCACCCGCGCCCGCCCTACGACCCCGCCTCCCGCCCGCTGCCGGTGCACGCCCCGGGCGAGGCGCCCGACCGGTTCGCCGCGGCGTACGCGCCGTCGGGGGCCGAGCGGGCGGAGACCGACCTCACCGACGTCTTCACCTTCCACGCCCTCACCGACGGTGCCGGCGCCGACGCCGGGGCGATGACGCTCACGGCGCGACGCGTCGACCACCTCTGCGAGGCCTACGCCCTGCGCGTCGACGCGGGTGGGCGGAGCCTCGTCTACAGCGGTGACACCGGCCCGTGCAGCGCCCTCGCGGAGCTCGCCCGGGGCGCTGACGTGCTGCTGTGCGAGGCCACGTGGCCGCACGTGTCGGACGAGTGGGAGGAACCCCCGCCGGGGGTGCACCTGTCGGGGCGGCAGGCGGGAGAGCACGCCACCGCTGCGGGTGTGGGCCGGCTGCTGATCACGCACGTCCCCCCGTGGAACGACGGCGGCGGGCTGCTCGCCGAGGCCGAAGCGGCGTTCGACGGGCCGGTGGACCTCGTGGCTCCGGACGCGGCGTACGAGATCTGACTACTGCACGACCCCCTGCCACGCGGCGGTCGATCCGGCGTGCCCGACCAGCACCACGATGACGACGACCGCGATGCCCGTGAGCGCCGCCAGCGCCGAGAGGCCGGTGGCGACGTGGTACCGGGTGGCGGTGGCTGCGCGGGCCGCGTGCGCCCCGGACTCGGCCCGCACGATCGCGATCTCGGTGAGCACGGCGCCGCCCAGCAGTACGAAGAAGGCGAGCGCGACCGGCAGGATCAACGAGGCGCGCTGCATGTGGAGCTCGATCACCGGGTTCTGCCCGCCGAGCGCCGCGTACAGCTGGCTGCCGGTGGTGGTGGCCATCGGGACGGCCGCGACGCCGCCCAGCGCCACGAGCAGGACCGGGATCCCGAGCGAGCGCCGCCACGAGCGCCGCACCGCGATCACGAGGGCCCCCAGCGCCGCGAGGGGTAGGAGCACGACGACCGCATGGACGACCAGGGGATGCAACGGGATACCGTCGATGACCCACATGTCCTTCACAACGGGCGGCCGTGGGGTCCGGTTCAGCCGGACCATAGGGTGGCCCCCGTGACACGCGCAGACGGCAGGACCGACGACGAGCTCCGCCCGGTGACGATCACCCGGGGCTTCCAGAAGCACCCGGCGGGCTCGGTGCTCGTCGAGTTCGGGGACACGAAGGTGCTGTGCGCGGCGAGCGTCGCGGAGGGCGTCCCGCGCTGGCGCAAGGGGTCGGGGCTGGGCTGGCTCACCGCCGAGTACGCGATGCTGCCGTCCGCCACCAACACCCGCAGCGACCGCGAGTCGGTGAAGGGCCGCATCGGCGGCCGCACGCACGAGATCAGCAGGCTGATCGGTCGGTCGCTGCGTGCGTGCATCGACCTCGCCGCGCTCGGCGAGAACACCATCGCCCTGGACTGCGACGTCATCCAGGCCGACGGCGGCACCCGCACCGCCGCGATCACCGGCGCCTACGTGGCGCTGGCCGACGCCGTCACCTGGCTCGGCGCGCGGGGCGCACTCGCCGACCCGAAGCCGCTGTCCTGCCAGGTCGCGGCCGTCAGCGTCGGCGTGGTGGACGGGCGCGTGCGGCTCGACCTGCCGTACGAGGAGGACTCGCGCGCCGAGGTGGACGCGAACATCGTCGCCACCGACACGGGCACGCTCATCGAGGTGCAGAGCACCGGCGAGGGCGCCACGTTCGCCCGCAGCACCCTCGACTCGATGCTCGACATCGCGCTCGCCGGTATCCGGCAGCTGTCGGACCTGCAGGCCGAGGTGCTGACGCAGCCCTACCCGCGCGACCTGCCGGGGCGTTCGTGAAGGTCCTGCTCGCCACCCGCAACCCCGGCAAGCTCGCCGAGCTGCGCCGGATGCTCGCCGACGGCCCGGTCGACGTGGTCGGCCTCGCCGACGTCCCCGAGTTCCCGGAGGCCCCCGAGACCGGCGCCACCTTCGCGGAGAACGCGCTCGCGAAGGCGCGGGACGCGGCGGCCGCCACCGGTATGCCGTCCGTGGCCGACGACTCCGGTCTCGCCGTCGATGCGCTGAACGGGATGCCCGGCGTGCTGTCGGCGCGCTGGAGCGGCCGCCACGGCGACGACGTCGCCAACCTCGAACTGCTGCTCGGGCAGGTCGCCGATGTTCCCGACGAGCGGCGCGGCGCCGCGTTCGTCTGCGCGGCGGCGCTGGTGGTGCCGAACGGGCCGGAGACCGTGGTGCACGGCGAGTGGCGCGGCCGGATCGTCCGGGCTCCCCGCGGCACCAACGGCTTCGGCTACGACCCGATCTTCGTGCCCGACGGCGAGGAGCGCACCTCCGCCGAGCTCGGCGCGCAGGAGAAGGACGCCGCATCCCACCGCGGCCGGGCCATGCGCGCCCTCCTGCCCCACCTGCACGCCCTGACCTGACCGCTGGAGCGTCAGTCGGTCGGGTCGGGCTCGGCCAGGACGCGACGGGCTACCGCGAAGGCCGAGTTGGCCGCGGGGACTCCGCAGTAGATCGCGCTCTGCAGCAGCACCTCCACGATCTCGTCGCGGGACAGGCCGTTGCGCAGAGCGGCGCGCAGGTGCATCTCCAGCTCGCCGTAGTGCCCGTGGGCCACCAAGGCGGTGAGGGTGATGGCGCTGCGCATCCGCCGGTCGAGGCCGGGACGGGTCCAGATGCCGCCCCACGCGTACCGGGTGATCATTTCCTGGAAGTCGGCGGTGACGGCGTCGGCGCGGGAGAGCGCGGCGTCGACGTGCTGCGCCCCGAGCACCTCGCGGCGCACCGCCAGGCCGTCGGGATCGAGGTCGAGAGTTGGTTGCTCCGTGGTCACGCCACGCACCGTAGCTGCCACGGAGGTGAACGGACGGTGTCGAGCACCACCCTTCCCGACCCGCCACCGCCGGACGTCGGTACCTTCGGTCGAGTGAGCTGGGGACGGATCGCCGCTGTGGGCACGGCGGTGCTCGTGGTAGCCGTGGTCGCCTTGCTGCTGTACCGCACCGGCACCGACCTGCTGGACGTGCGCACGTCCGTGCGGACCGCGGGCCTGTGGGCGCCGCTGCTGTTCGTGCTGCTGCAGGGCATGGTCACGGTCACGCCCGTGCCGCGCACGGTGTTCACGGTGGCGGCCGGGGTGCTGTTCGGCGGGGTCGGCGGGGTGCTGCTCGCGGTCGCCGGCACGGGGCTGGCGGCGGCTTTCGCGTTCTGGCTGGTCAAGCTCCTGGGTGGGCGGTTCACCCGCCGGCACAACGACCACCGCGTCATGACCTGGGTGCGCGCCCGGCTCGACCGCAGCAGCCTGCTCGCGATGGTGTCGTTGCGCCTGATCCCGGCCGTGCCGTTCTCGGCGATGAACTACGCCTCGGCCCTCTCGGGAGTGCGCTTCACGCCCTACCTGGTGGGCACGGTGCTGGGCGTCCTGCCCGGGACGATCGGGGTCGTGATCCTCGGTGACGCCGCGGTCGGCGGCAACCCGCACCCGGCGATGCTGCTGATCTCGGTGTGCTCGGGCCTGGTGGGGCTCACGGGCGCCCTGATCGCGGCGAGGCGACCGGCGATCCCGGCCACGGCCGGGGAGTAGGAGTCAGTGCCGGCGGCGGGATTCGAACCCGCACTGTCGACCGCCTAAAGATCGCGCCTCTGCCATTGGGCTACGCCGGCTCGGCCAGCAGCCTAACGGGGTCACTTCGCACACCCAGCACGGACTTCACATACCGCCCGCCTTGTGCGAAGCGTCGACGAGATGAGCGAAGTCGCTCACTCGGGCGTGTGCAGCTCGGCGGGCGCGCGCATGCGCCACGCGTCCAGAACGAGCTCCATCAGTCGCACCGGATCGACCTTCTCCAGCCGGACCATCACCATCGGCAGGCCGTCGTATGTGGGGTGGGTGAAGAACAGCTCCGGCTCGCCGAGCAACAGTGCCTGCTTCTCGGCCTCGTCGCCGACGTACAGCACGGCGACGTCGGTGCGGATCTCCCGCCGCCTGCCGGGCACGCGCTCCGGGTAGGACCAGACGAACCCCTTGCCGCCCACGCGGAAGTCGAAGCCCTCGCTCGGGATCTCCTCGACCCCCGGCAGCGCGAGCGCGATCCGGCGCACGTCGTCGTCGGTCGCCACGAAACCCCCTCGGCTCACTCCCGCACGGCGCCCTCCAGCATGCCCCGGATGAAGTGGCGCTGGAGGAAGAGGTACACCACGACGACGGGAGCGGCGACGATCACGGCCCCGGTGGCGAGCAGCGTCAGGCCGGACGTGTGCTGGCCCTGGAAGAACGCGAGGCCGAGCGGGGCGGTGCGCAGCCCCTCGTCGGTGGCCATGACCAGTGGGATGAGGAACTCGTTCCACGTCCACATGAACGTGAGCACCACCATCGTGACGATCGCGGGCCGCCCGGGCGGCACGAGGATCTGCCAGAGGATGCGCCACGAGCCGGCGCCGTCGAGGCGGCCGGCCTCGATCAGCGACTGCGGGCGGGACCGGAAGTAGGCCCGCATCCAGAACGTGCCGAACGCGACCGACTGCGCCACCTGCGGCAGCGCGATGCCCCAGAACGTGTTGGTGAGCCCGAAGGTGCGCAGGTCGAAGTACAGCGGGACGACGATCACCTCGGTGGGCACCATCAGCCCGAGCAGGAACAGCGGGAAGAGCACCGAGGCGCCGGGCACGCGCATGGTGCCGAAGGCGTAGCCCGCCAGTATCGAGAGCACACCCGCCACGACCACGACGAAGCCCGAGACGCCGATGCTGGTGAGCATCGAGCGGCCGAACCGGCCCTCCTCCCACGCGGCCGGGAAGTTGGCGAGGCCGCCGGCGCCTCCGGCGTCGTCGGCGCCGAGTGCGCTGCCGAGGATCGTGAGGATCGGCCACAGCGCGAACACCGCGAAGAGCAGGAGGATCGCGTAGTTGGCGGAGCGCTCGGTGCGGGAGATCATCGGCGCTCGCCGATCCGGACCACCGCGAGGTTCACCACGAAGATGATCACGGTCAGCGTGACGCCGACGGCCGCGGCGGAGCCGACCTCACCGAGCCGGAACGCCCGGTTGTAGACCTCGTACGACGGCACCGACGTGCGGTTTCCCGGCCCGCCACCGGTGGTGATGTAGATCAGGTCGAACGTCTTGAGCGCGGCGATCACGGTGAGCGTCAGCGCGACCGCGATCTCCGCGCGCACCGACGGCAGCGTGATCGCGAAGAACTCCCGCACCGGGCCGGCGCCGTCGAGCCGGGCGGCCTCGTACAGCTGGTCGGGGATCCGGCTGATGCCGGCCATCAGCAGCACGGTGACGAGTCCCGTCTGCACCCACGTGCCGATCACGCCGACGGCGGGCAGCGCGAACGTCGGGTCGCCGAGCCAGGCCCGGGTGACCCCGCCGAGGCCGACGAGCTCCAGCAGGTCGTTGACCGAGCCGTCGGGGGCGTAGAGCTGCCGCCACGCGACGCCGACCACCACCATGGCGACGACCTGCGGCAGGAACACGACCGTCCGGAAGAACGGCAGTCCGCGTGTCCGGGCCCGGGTGAGCAACGTGGCGAGCACGAGGCCGATCGCGGTGGGCAGCAGCGCGAAGAACACGATCAGTACGAGCGCGTGCGCGAACGCCGCGCGCAGGCCCGCGTCGGTGACGACCTCGACGTAGTTGCCCAGCCCCACGAACGTCGCGAGCGTGAGCCCGTCCCAGTCGAAGAGCGACAGGTGCACGGCGCGGCCGAGCGGGTACAGCACGAACGCCGCGTACACGACCAGCGCGGGCGCGACGTAGGCCAGCGCGTGCCACGGGGAGGGACCCAGGCGGCTCCTGCGGGGCCGGTCAGCCATTCTGCTCCACGAAGGCGGCGTAGTCGGCCTCCACCGTGGAGAGGGTCGCGTCGGGCGGCTGCGAGCCGGCGAGCAGGTCCTGCAGCGCCGCGCCCATCGTGTCGCCCATCGTCGGGGTCGCGTAGTCGAGGTAGGGGAGCAGCTGCCCGCCGTCGGCGACGGTGGCGAACGCGGCGAAGACGTCCTTCGAGAGCCCGGCGGGTGGCGTCTGCGCCGCGGTGTCGACGACGGGCAGGTTGCCGGTCTCGGTGAGCACCTTCATGGCGTCGGGGCTGGTGAGGAAGTCGAGGTAGGCCGCCGCGGCGTCGGGTGCGTCGCTCGCGCTGGTGATGGCGAACGGCAGCCCGGTGCCCCCGGTGGCCGAGACCGGGCGGCCGGCGGGCGGCGGGGGAGGCATGAACCGCACGTTCTGGCCCATGGCGGCCTCCAGGTCGGCGGCGTACCAGGTGCCGCCGATGAAGAACACGGACTCGCCGCGCGAGAACGCCTGCCACGCCTGGTTGTCGTCGAGGCCGTTGACGCCCTCGTTGAAGTAGCCGGCGCGGGCCCAGTCGGCGACCCGCTGCGCGGCTTGCGTGTTCTCCGGGGTGGTCCAGGAGGCGCCCTTGCGCCCGAACGCGAGGTCGGTGATCTGGTCGGCGGGCACGAGCTGGTCCTGCACCGTGCCGAAGACGTGCAGCGCGGGCCAGCCCTCGACGTTGCCCAGCTGCAGCGGGGTGGCCCCGGCAGCCTTGACGGTGCCGAGCGCGGCCTCGAAGTCCTCCCACGTGGTGGGGACGGCGATGCCCAGCCGCTGCAGCTCGGCGGGGTTGTAGTAGATGCCGACGACCTCGCCGACCTGCGGCAGCCCGTACATCTCACCCTCGCCGAACACCTTGCCGTCCGGCGTGTAGCTGACGTACTGGCGCACGGCGTCGGGGTAGCGCTGGTCCCAGCCGTAGGCCTGCGCCCAGGGGGCCAGCGGCAGCAGCTCACCCGCGGCGACGAACGCGCCCATGTCGGCACGGCCGTTGTTGGCCTGCACGACGTCGGGCGCGTCGTTGCCGGAAAGGGCGAGGCGCAGGGTGGTGGCGAGGTCGTCGAACGAGCGCGAGTCGCGCTTGATCGTGACGTTCGGGTACCGCTGCTGGAACGCGGCGTTGAGCCGCTCCATCTGCTCGTTCTGCCCGCCGCGGACCTCCTGGTCCCACACCGTGAGCGTGACCGGCCCGAGTGCGGCGACGTCGGTCTGTATCGCGCGGTCGGTGGGTGGTGGGGCGGCCGCGTTCTCCGAGCCCGGGGTGCACGCGGCGGCGAGGAGCCCCAGCGCCCCGACGAGCGCGGCGACGGCGACGCGGCAGGTCCGTGCGGGGCGGGTCATGTGGGCTCCTCAGGGGCGGGTGACGTCGGAGTGGCGGGCGATGGTGGCGGCCGCTCGCCGCACCCCGCAGACGTGGGTGCGTGGCACAAGATCCTCGAGGAAGCCGTAGCGCCCGGCAAGCTCGATGGAAGTGGGGTTGCCCTCGGCGGCGCAGGCACGGGTGCGGCGCCACCAGTCCCCGATGTCGCCCCAGCCCGGCGCGGCGAGCGACCCGCCGAACTCGTGGACGGCGAGTGCGGCCGACACCCCGGCGAACCGCAGCCGGTGTTCGAGGGGCCAGCCCGCGATGGTGCCGAGCACGAGCGCCGCGCCGAACACGTCGCCCGCTCCCGTGGGGTCGAGGGCGTCCACGGGGAGCGCAGGCACCTCCGCCAGCTCCCCGGTGACGCCGTCGATCGCGATGGCGCCCTCACCGCCCAGCGTGACGACCGCGAGCGGCACGTGCTCGGCGAGTGCGCGCAGCGCCGCCCGCGGGGTGTCGGTGCGGGTGTAGTGCATGGCCTCGACGGCGTTGGGCATGAAGGCGTCGCACCCGGCGAGCGTGCTCAACAGCCTCGGGTCCCATTCGCCGGTGGGGTCCCAGCCGGCATCGGCGAACACGAGCGCGCCCTCCTGCCGCGACCGCGCCACCCAGGACGGGAGTACGGGCTCGGCGGCGCCCTCGCCGATGCTGGTGATCACGGCCCGGCAGCGCGGCGGCACGCCGATCAGCTCGTCGGTGCCGATCGGCAGCTCGTGGCCGTGGGTGACCATGCTGCGGTCGCGCTGCACGGCCAGGGAGACGGTGACCGGGGAGTGCCACCCGGCGAAGCGCCGGGACCGGGACAGCTCGACGCGCTCCTGCTCGGCGAGGGTCTGCCAGAGGAAGTCGGCGTAGACGTCGTCGCCGAACCCGGCGGCGAGGCTCGTGCGCAGGCCCAACCGGGCGGTGGCCACCGCGAGGTTGGCGATGCCGCCGGGGCAGGAGGCCATCCCGGACGCCCACACCTCGGTGCCCGCGGCGGGTGCCGTGGGCAGCCCGGCGAAGACGATGTCGAGGAACACGGTGCCGGACATGAACACGTCGACGGCGGGCGAGTCGGCGTCACGCAGGTCGGCGAGCGGGTCCCACAACACAGGTTCGTGCGGCGTGTCCACGATCGCGCTGGTCAACTGCTGCACCACCTATCCATTCGGTTGGTCTGTCCGGATAGTGCCGGTGGGCTGCGTACATGGCAACCACATGTGCGCGAATTTGCGCAGACGTGACGAAACCTGCGTGCTGTTGGCTGTTCGCCCGCGTGGCACTGCGTTACGGTGTGCGCGTGCTTCCGGCGAGCCGTCACGGGGAGATCCTCCGCCTGGTGCGGTCCTCCGGCGTGGTCTCCGTGGAGGCGCTGGCCGAGAACCTCGGCGTGAGCCCGTCCACGATCCGGCGCGACCTGCACTCGCTCGACGCCGACGGAGCGCTGCGCCGGGTCCGGGGCGGCGCCGGATGCGTCCACGACGACGACCCGGTGCCGTTCGCCCAGGTGGCGACCGTGGCCGCCGACGAGAAGGAGCGCGTCGCCCGCGTCGCGGCCGAGCTCGTCAGCGACGGGGATGTGGTGCTGCTCGACATCGGCACCACCACCGCGCGGCTCGCGCGGGCGCTGCGGGGCCGGCGGATCACGGTGATCACGAGCAGCCTCGCCGTCGTCGACGAGCTGCGTTCCGACCCGGCCGTGGAGCTGCTCGTGCTCGGCGGCATCCTGCGCCGCAACTACCACTCCCTCGTCGGCATGCTCACCGAGCAGGCCCTGCACGAGGTGCGTGCCCACCGGCTGTTCCTCGGCACGAGCGGCATCGCGCGCAGCGGCCAGGTGCGGGACTCGACGCTCGTCGAGGTGCCGGTCAAGCGGGCGATGATCGAGGCGGCCGAGCAGACCGTCGTGGTGGCCGACCGCGGGAAGTTCCCGGGCACCGGGCTGCTCACCGTCTGCGGACCGGAGGAGGTCGACGTGGTCGTCACGAACGAAGGGGCCGACGCCGAGACGCTCGCCGCGTGCGCCGCGGCCGGCACCGAGATCCGCCTGGCGCCCCGTGCCGGGGGTCCACCGCATACCTCGACGGCCCAGCTTCCCGCTGAGCGCACCGGCGAACCGCCCGAGTACGCCCAGTACGAGGACGGCCCGCCGGCCCACTCAGCGGAAGCCCGGATCCGCCGATCCACGCACCGGACCCCCGGCGCGGGGCGCTGGTGAAACTCACCGTTCTCGGCGGCGGCGGGTTCCGCGTGCCGCTCGTCTACCAGGCGCTCGGAGACGCCTCTCCGATCAGCGAGGTCGTCCTGCACGACGTGGCGCCCGAGCGGCTCACCGCGATCCGGGCCGTGCTCGAGCAGTTCGGCGGCGGCCCGGTGGTGCGGGCCACCACGGACCTGGACGACGCACTGGCCGGCGCACGGTTCGTGTTCTCCGCGATCCGGGTGGACGGGCTCGCCGGGCGCACGGTGGACGAGCGGGTGGCGCTGTCCTGTGGCGTGCTGGGCCAGGAGACCACCGGCCCCGGCGGGATCGCCTTCGGCCTGCGAACGGTGCCGGTCGCGCTGCGCGTCGCCGAGCGGGTGGCCGCGCTGGCACCGGACGCCTGGGTCATCAACTTCACCAACCCCGCCGGGATGATCACCGAGGCCATGCAGCGGGTGCTGGGCGAGCGGGTGGTGGGCATCTGCGACTCCCCGATCGGGCTCGCGACGCGGGCGGCCCGGGCGCTCGGGATCGGCGCCGGCGGCGAGCAGGTGGTCGAGTACGTCGGTCTCAACCACCTGGGCTGGCTGCGCGGGCTGCGGGTGGACGGCGTGGACCGGCTGCCCGACCTGCTGGCCGACGACGCCGCGCTCGACTCCATCGAGGAGGTGCGGCTCGTGGGCGCCGACTGGGTGCGGGCCATCGGCGCGCTGCCCAACGAGTACCTCTACTACTTCTACCGCGCCCGCGAGGCGGTGGCGGCCATCCGCGAGGCGGGGAGCACGCGCGGGGAGTACCTGCTCACCCAGCAGGATCGGTTCTACGCCGAGACCGCCGCCGACCCCGCCGGCGCGCTGGAGCGGTGGACGCGCGTCCGCGCGGAGCGCGACGCCAGCTACATGGCCGAGAGCCGGGAGGCGAGCGGCGCGGGCGAGCGCGCGGCCGAGGACGTCGCGGGCGGCGGGTACCAGCAGGTGGCCCTCGAGCTGATGGCGGCGCTGTCCGGGGGAGTACCGCAAACCATGATCCTCGACGTCCGCAACGGCGCCGCGGTGCCCGGGCTCCCCGCCGACGCGGTGGTGGAGGTGCCCTGCCTGGTCGGTGCCCACGGCGTCACACCGCTGGCCACCGCGCCGTTGCCCGGCGCCATGCTGGGACTGCTGCAGCAGGTCAAGGCGGTGGAGCAGGACACGATCGAGGCGGCCGTCACCGGGTCGCCGACGCTCGCGCTGCGGGCCTTTGCCCAGCACCCGCTCGTCGACTCGGTGGGCGTGGCGCAGGACCTGCTGCGCGGCTATCGCGAGCGGCTGCCGGGACTCGATGCGGTGTTCACCACCTTCGGAGATGCAGAATCTGATATTCTGAACCCATGAGGGAGATGACGGCCTCCGAGGCGTCGCGCAACTTCTCCGCCGTGCTGGACGCCACGGAGAAGGGGCAGACGGTCGTCGTCACCCGCTCCGGCCGGCGCGTGGCGCTGATCGCGCCTGCACCCCGTGCGAACGGGGGCGCGGTGCTGGACCTGTTCGCACGTTGGCGCGATCATCCCGCGCTCGACGATGCCTTCGCGCTCCAGGTCGACGCGGCGCGTAGCGGGGCATCCGCCGAGCTGGACTCCGATCCGTGGCGCGACTGATCCTCGACACCGGGGTCCTCGTCGCCGGCGCCCGCGGGCAAGCGCTCGCCGGGATGGCGGCCGCCGACGACGTCTGCATCGCGGCGATCGCCGTGGCCGAGTACCTGGCCGGCACACTGCTCGACCCGGATCCGGGACGGTCCGCGGCGCAACGAGCCTTCCTGGACGACGTGCTGCAGCTGGTGCCGGTGCTCGAGTACGACGAGGACGTTGCAGAGCACCATGCCGCGCTGTTGGCGCACGTGCGGCAGACGGGCGAGCCGCGCGGCGCCCACGACCTCCTGCTCGCGGCCACCGCGCTCAGCTCGGGCCGCACCATCGTCACGACCGACGAGAAGGCCCGGTTCTCCGACCTCCCCGGGGTTGATGCCCGCGTCGTCAGACCTTGAGGTCCCTCCGCAGCTTCGCGACGTGCCCGGTGGCCCGCACGTTGTAGAACGCCTGCTCGATCTTCCCGTCCGGGCCGACCACGAACGTCGACCGGATGACGCCGGTGACGGTCTTGCCGTACAGCTTCTTCTCCCCGAAGGCGCCCCAGGCGGTGAGGACCTCCTTGTCGACGTCGGAGAGCAGCGGGAACGTCAGGCCCTCGGCGTCGCGGAACTTCACCAGCTTCGCCTGCCCGTCCGGCGAGATCGCGAGCACGTCGAGCCCGGCGTCACCGAGGTCGGCGAGGTTGTCGCGGAAGTCGCAGGCCTGCTTCGTGCAGCCCGGCGTGCTGGCAGCCGGGTAGAAGTAGACGATCACGCGGCGGCCGCGGTGGTCCGACAGGGACACGGGCTTGCCGTCCGCATCGGGAAGAGTGAACTCGGGAGCCGTGTCGCCGGGGGCCAGACGGGTCGTCATGCCGCGATACTGGCACCCGTGCCGCTGATCTACCGTGGCACCCTCCGCTATCCAAGTCGACCCGCAGCACCAGGAGGCGTCGTGCCCCGCGACCCGGACACCATCCAGCGCGAGATCGAGCAGACCAGGGACGCGCTCGCCGACAGCCTCGACGAGCTCTCGGAGCGGGCCCACCCGAAGCACCTGGTGGCGGCGGGCAAGGAGAGCGTGCAGCACCGCCTCTCCGACCCGCGGATCCGCTACGGCCTGATGGCGATCGGCGCGATCCTGGTGCTGGCGCTGCTCCGCAAGCTCTTCCGCTGATTCTCCGATCACAGCATGGGGGCTTTGCTCCGGTTCAACCGGAGCAAAGCCACCTTGCTGCAGTTCCGGGGCGAGCTGCGGGCCTCAGGTGAGGGCCGCAGCCATCGCGCGCGCCTCCGACGCCGCAGCGCCTGCTGCCACCAGGGGGCGGTAGCGGGCCACCAGGCGGGCGGCGCCGAAGCCCACCACCGCCACCACCCGGTCGCCTGCGACGTACGCCGCCACCGTGCCGCGCACGGGACCGCCGTCGAAACCCGCGCCGTGCAGCGGCACGACCTCGTCGCCGCCGAGCTCCGGCCGCCCCACGACCTGGATCTTGAGGCCGAACTGGTCGGACCAGCAGTAGGGCACCGTGGTGGGCGGGGGTGGGGCGGAGAGCACGTCCCGGGCCGCGATGGCGGCCTGGTCGCCCGCGCTGGTCCAGTGCTCGTGGCGGTGGCGGGCACCGGTCACCGGGTCGTCCCACGACGCGACGTCCCCGACCGCCCACACGTTCTCCAGGCCGTGGACCCGCCCGGTGGGGCCGCAGGCGAGGCCGCGGGACGTGTCGAGGCCGAGGCCGGCCAACCAGTCCAGCCGCGGCACGCCGCCGATGCCGACGACCGCGGCCTCCGCGGCGACCTGCCTGCCGTCGGCGAGCTCGACCGCCACCCCGCCGGACGCGTCCACGAAACGGGTGATCTTCGCGCCGGTGTGCAGCTCGGCGCCGCTCTCGGTGATCAGCCGTCCGGCCAGGGGGCCCACCTGCGGCCCGAGCGCGTGGGCGGCGGGTACGTCGAGCGCCTCCACGACGGTGACGGCGGTGCCACGGGTGCGCGCGGAGCTCGCCACCTCGGCCCCGATGAACCCGGCGCCGACCACGAGCAGCGTGGCCGCGGTCTCCAGGGTGGCGCGCAGGGCGAGCGCGTCGTCGAGGGTGCGCAGCGTGTGCACCTGCGCGGGCTGGTCCGGCAGCTCCCGGGCGACGAGCCCGGTGGCGATCACGACGGCGTCGCCGTGCAGCGCCGCCCCGTCGGCCAGCTCGAGCTCGTGCCCCCGGTCGCCGGGACGCAGGGCGATCGCGGGGTTGCCGAGGTGGGTGCGGACGCCGAGCTCGTCGAACGTGTCGGGCTCGGCCAGCGCGGTGCGCTGCGGGTCCCATTCGCCGGTGAGCACCTGCTTCGACAGCGGTGGCCGGTCGTAGGGCGGCCGCGACTCGGCGCCGACGAGGCTGATCCGGCCCTGCAGCCCGGCCGAGCGCAGCTGCTGTGCCGTGCGCAGCCCACCCAGCCCGGCACCGATGATCACCACGTGCTCCGGCTGACCGGTCATGATGTTCCCCCTCGGCCGGAATTGTGTCGCAGCGCTCAGCCGACGCGCGTCTCGGGGTCCAGCCGGGTGCGTAGCCGGTCGAGGGTCTGGGCGAGGAGCCGGGACACGTGCATCTGGGATATGCCGACCCGGTCGGCGATCTGGGTCTGGGTCATGTTGCCGAAGAACCGCAGCAGCACGATCGTCCGCTCGCGCTCGGCGAGCTCGGCGAGCACGGGGCGCAACGCCTGGCGGAAGTCGACGCGGTCGAGCTCGGCGTCGGCCTCTCCCACCAGCTCGCCGACGGTGGCGCTGCCCTGCTCGGAGGAGAGCATCTCGTCCAGCGACGAGCTCCGGTACGCCTCCGAGGCCTCCAGTCCCTCCAGCACCTCGGAGACCGGTACCCCGAGCCGTTCGGCGATCTCGGTGGGCTTCGGCGCGCGGCCGAGGCTCTGCGACAGCTCGGACACGGCGCCGTTGATCGAGACGTGCAGGTCCTTCAGCCGCCGCGGCACGCGCATCGACCAGCCGAGGTCGCGGAAGTGCCGCCGGACCTCGCCGCTGATGGTGGGCACGGCGAACGAGAAGAAGTCGGTGCCGCGGTCGGGCGCGTAGCGGTCGATCGCGTTGATCAACCCGACGGTGGCGACCTGAACGAGGTCGTCGAGGGGCTCACCGCGGTTGGAGAAGCGGCGGGCGATGTGCTGGGCCACCGGGAGGAACCCCCGCACGAGCTCGTCCCGCAGCTTCTCCCGGTCCGGGTGGTCGGCCGGCAGCGCGGAATAGCGTTCGAGGAGGGGCGAGAGGTGTCCGTACTCGGGGTCTGCTCGGGTCACCGCATCACGTCGCCGGAGCGCTTGTCCAACCGGATGCCCACGGTCGGGCCGGTACCGTCGACGCCGGGGTCGTGGTGCACCGTGACCTCGTCGGCGAGGGTCTGCAGCACCCGCCAGCCGAAGGTGTCGGTGGACACCACGGCCTCGACGTGCTTGGTCTGCACCTGTGCGTGCACCTCGATGCGTTCGGGACGCACCAGGAACGTGCAGCGCAGCCAGGAGGTGGGGGCTGCGACGTCGACGAGCGTGGCGCAGGCCTCGTCCACGGCCATCCGCAGGTCGGAGATGGCGTCGAGGTCGAAGTCGGCTCGAGCGGCCAGGTCGGAGGCTACGGCGCGGATGGTCGGGATCAGCGCGGCGCTCGCCGACGTCCGGACCTCCACGGTCGATGCCCCGTCGAGTGCGTCGGCGGGCGAGGGGGAGTCCAGGTCGGACACGCTGCCGGGTCTCCTTCCGGTCTCCTCAGGTGCGGTCACCGCACCGGCTGCTTCATCTTGCTACCTGGTCGTTGCGGGTTCAATCGCGCCCCCCGCACGCGGAGTCCGCGTCGGAGTGCAGATCGAACAGGGCGGCGGTGCCGGTGACCTCGAGCGGGCGGCGCACCGCGCGGCTGGTGATGACCAGCCGCAACCGGATCCCGCGGTCCTCGGCCCGATGGGCCGCCGAGATCATCGCAGCGAGACCGCTCGACGCGAGGAACCGCACTTCGGTGAGGTCCATCACGAGAACCTCGCCCGAAGCGGTCAGCAGCTCCTCGATGGCGGCCGTGAACGCGGGTGCGGTGAGCGTGTCGATCTCGCCTCGCACCGCGAGGACGGCCGTGTCCGGATTCGGCCGGGTCAGCGTGGCGTCGAGGACCTCGGGGCCGGGCCGGCCCGAATCATCCATGTCTCACCTCCGCCTCGCCGCGCGAACCCTACCCCGCGCCACCGGTGCCAAGGGGTGCGTCACCCGCTTAGGCTGCGGTCGTGTCCGAGACGTCTGATGAGGTGAAGCTGGCGACCCTCCGCGAACGCGTGCGCGCCGAGCCGCGACTGCTGGTCGCCTACTCCGGCGGGGTCGACTCGGCGCTCGTGGCGGCCGTCGCCGCGCAGGAGCTCGGGGAACGGGCCGTGGCCGTCACGGCGGTGTCGGCGAGCCTGCCCCGCAGCGAGCGTGCGGCCGCGCGGGCGTTCGCCACGGCGCACGGCATCGCCCACGTCGAGGTCGCCACCGACGAGCTCGACCGGCCCGAGTACGTCGCCAACGCCGGGGACCGCTGCTACCACTGCAAGTCCGCGCTCTTCGACGCGCTCGCGCCGCTGGCCGCGCTCTCCGGGGCCCGGATCGCGCTCGGCACCAACACCGACGACCTCGGCGACCACCGGCCGGGTCAGGCCGCGGCGGTCGCGCGCGGCGCGATCGCCCCGCTGCTCGACGCCGGGTTCGGCAAGTCCGACGTGCGCCGCGTCAGCGCGGCCCTCGGCCTCGCCACGGCGGAGAAGCCGGCCGCCGCGTGCCTCTCGTCGCGGGTGGCGTACGGCGACCCGGTCACCGCGGAGGTCCTGCGCCGCATCGAGCTGGCCGAGGAGGAGGTGCGTGGCCTCGGCTTCCCGGTCTGCCGCGTGCGGGCGCACGGCAACGGCGCGGTGGCCCGCGTCGAGGTACCGGCCGAGGACGTGGCTCGGGCCGCCGACCTGCGCTCCGAGCTGGACCGGGCCGTCCGCGGAGCCGGTTTCGAGTTCTGCGCGCTCGACATGCAGGGGTTCGCCAGTGGGCGGATGAACGTGCTCCTGGGGATGCCGACCTCCCGATGATGGCTGACGATGAGGCCCGCGAGCACGCCGGAGCGGAGCGGAGGCAATCAAGCGCCGGCTTCGAGGATCTGGGTTTCGCGCGGCCCGACACCGACCGGGAGGCGCGGCTCGGCCTCCCCGAGGTCGTGTACGGGCCGGGGAAGACGGTCGAGCAGGTCGTCGGGGTGGTGCGGTCGCTGCTCGCGGGCAACGACGGTCCGGTGCTGGTCACCCGCGTCACCGGCGAGGACGCGGCCGAGGTGGGCGCCGCCGTCGAGGGCGGCAGCTACGACGCCGTGGCCCGGCTCCTGGTGTGGCGTCCCGCTCCGCCGCGGCCGTTCCGCGTGGTCGTCGCGTCGGCCGGCACCTCCGACTGGCCCGTGGCGGCCGAGGCGGCCGCCGTGGCCACGGCGATCGGCCTGCAGGTGCAGGAGCTTCGGGACGTCGGGGTCGCCGGCGTGCACCGGCTGCTCGCCGAGACCGGGACGCTCGCCGCGGCCGACGCGGTGATCGTGGTGGCCGGGATGGAGGGCGCGCTGCCCAGCGTCGTCGGCGGGTTGGTGGGTTGCCCGGTCATCGCGGTACCGACCTCGGTCGGGTACGGGGCGGTGTTCGAGGGCGTCACGCCGCTGCTGGCGATGCTCAGCTCCTGCGCGGCCGGGGTGGTGGTCGTGAACATCGACTCGGGTTTCGGGGCGGCGATCGCCGCGCACCGCATGGCCCAGCGGGTTCCCCGGTGATCCTCTGGCTCAACCCGTTCAGCGGGATCTCCGGCGACATGCTGCTGGGCGCGCTGCTCGACCTCGGCGCCCCCGTCGACGGCGTGCGGGCCGCGGTGGCCCGCACCGGCCTGGACGGCTGGGAGCTCGGGGCCGAGCGCGTCACGCGCGGCGGGATCGGGGCCACGAGGGCCGTCGTCGAGGTCACCGACACCGCCACCGAGCGGCATGCGGCCGAGCTGCTCGCGCGGGTCGCCGACGTGCCGGTCGCGGCGCGCGCCGTGCGGGAGATCGCCGAGGTGGAGGCCGGGATCCACGGCATCGACCCGGCCCGGGTGCACCTGCACGAGATCGGCGGTCTGGACACCGTGGTCGACACGGTCGGCGTGGCCGCGGCGCTGGAGCTCCTCGGCGTCACCGAGGTGCACTGCGGGCCGCTCGCGCTCGGCTCCGGCACCGTCGCCACCAGGCACGGCGTGTTGCCGGTGCCCGCGCCGGCCACCGCGGAGCTGCTGGCCCGGGCCGGCGCCCCGGTCGTCGGGGCGGGTGAGGGCGAGACCGTGACGCCCACCGGGGCGGCCCTGCTGGTCGCGGCGGGGGCGCGGTTCGGCGCGCTGCCGGCGATGGCGCTGCGCGGCGTCGGGTACGGGGCGGGTGGGCGCGACCCGGCGGGCCGGGCCAACGTGCTGCAGGCGATGCTCGGCGACGCCGCCGGCCGCGTCGAGCAGATGCTGCTGCTGGAGACGAACGTCGACGACGTCACCGGCGAGGTGCTCGGCCACCTCGTCGCGCGACTGCTCGACGCGGGTGCGGCGGACGCGTGGCTCTCGCCGATCGTGATGAAGAAGGGGAGGCCGGCCCACACCGTCCACGTGCTGGTGGCCGCCGACCGTGCGGCCGGCTGCGAGCGCGTCGTGCTCGCCGAGACCGGCAGCCTGGGCCTTCGCCGCTCGCCGGTGGACCGCGCCGCCCTGCCCCGGCACACGACCACGGTGGACGTGGACGGCCACCCGATCCGGCTCAAGCACGGGCCGTGGGGTGTGAAGCCCGAGCACGACGACGTGGCGGCGGCGGCAGCGGCCCTTGACCTCCCGCTGCGCGAGGTGGCCCGCCGCGCGGTGGCGGCCCGGCCGTAGGTCGTGATCTCGTTGGTCGGGGACCGGCCGGGATGGCGGCGCGGACCCGCGCATGATCGATGCCAGGTGCGGGGTCTCGCCGTCACGGGGACGCTGAGCGGGGTCTCGCACCGATCAACGGCGGATGATCGGTCCGAGATGCGCCGTTGCGCCCCATGGAGGACGCACATCCGCACATCGCAGCGATCATCCGGCGGTCCGGGCGTCGGGCTAGACATCGGACGTTTACCTGCTCACACATCAGAGGAGCTGCGTTGACCAGGTGAGCGGCCACACATAGCCTCGGGTGGCAGGCCGCGCACAAGGGGGTACGTCGTGAGCACGCATCTCGGCCCGTTCGAGGCCGTCCGGGAACTCACCTACGACGTGCCGTTCCCGCGGCTGTTGCCGGTGCGGCAGCGGTTCGACCCGGGACGGGTCGCCGACGTGGCGGCGGCCACGGCGCAGGCGCTCGAACCGGTGCGCGCACGGATCCGCCCCGGCATGACCGTCGCGATCACGGCGGGCAGTCGCGGGATCCACGACAAGCCCGCGGTGGTGCGCGCGGCCGGGCAGTGGCTGCGCGCGGCGGGGGCCGAGCCGTTCGTGGTGCCGGCGATGGGCTCGCACGGCGGTGCCACGGCCGAGGGTCAGGTGGAGCTGCTCGCCGACCTCGGGATCACCGAGGACAGCGTCGGCATGCCGATCCGCGCCACGATGGAGACCGTCGAGCTGGACCGCCTGCCCGACGGCCCCGCCGTGCACCTCGACGCCAACGCCGCCAAGGCCGACGGCATCCTCGCGATCAACCGGGTCAAGGCCCACACCGACTTCCAGGGCGACGTCGAGAGCGGCCTCGCCAAGATCATCGCGATCGGGCTGGGGAAGCAGCGCGGCGCGGAGGGCATCCACCGGTTCGGCCCGGCCAACCTGGCCGTCTGGGTGCCGCGGGTCGCGCGCCGGATCGTCGACACCGGCAAGGTGCTCGGCGGCCTCGCGATCGTCGAGAACGCCTACGACCGCGCCGCCCGCATCGAGCTCCTGGACGCCCCCGACATCGCGGGTGCCGCCGAGAGCGCGCTCCTCGCGGACGCCAAGCGCCGCATGGCCACCCTGCCGTTCGACGAGATCGACGTCGCGGTGATCGACGAGATGGGCAAGAACTACTCCGGCGCCGGGATGGACACCAACGTCATCGGCCGGATGATGATCCGCGGCAGCGCCGAGTTCGAGCGCCCGCGCATCCGCAACATCGCCGTGCTGGACGTCAGCGACGCATCGCACGGCAACGCCGTCGGCCTCGGCCTCGCCGACTTCGTGCCGTTCCGGCTGCTGGAGCGCGTCGACCTGCGCAGCGTCTACATCAACGCGATGACCTCCGGCCTGGGTGGTCCGCAGCGCGCGCAGATCCCGATGGCGTTCGCCACCGACCGCGACACGATCGCGGCGGCCGTGGCCACCTGCGGGCGGGCGGACGTCGCCGCGCTCACGTTCGTGCGCATGCACAACACGCTCGACCTCGAGCACCTGCTGGTCTCGGAGTCGCTGCGGGAGGCGGTCGACGCCGACCAGAACCTGGAGATCACCGGAGACGCCGTACCGATGGCGTTCGACGAGGAGGGACGGCTGCTGCCGTGGCAGTGACACCTGTCAGCATCGGACGGCGAGGAGAGCCGAGCGTCCGGCTGCACTCGGCCGACAACGTGATCGTGGCCGCCCGGGCCCTGGCCGCGGGCACCACCCTGGACGGGGTGACGCTGCGCCGGGACGTCCCGGCCGGCCACAAGATCGCCACGGCGGAGATCGCCGCGGGGGAGCCCGTCCGCAAGTACAACCAAATCATCGGCTTCGCCACCGGGGAGATCCGGCCCGGTGACCACGTGCACACGCACAACGTCGCGTTCCAGATGTTCGAGCGCGACTACGCGGTGGGCGCCGACGTCACGCCGACCGAGTACGTGCCGGAGTCGGAGCGCGCGACGTTCGAGGGCATCGTGCGGGCCGACGGCAAGGTCGCCACCCGCAACTACCTGGGCATCCTGACGTCCGTCAACTGCTCGGCGCACACCGCGAAGATGATCGCCGACCAGTTCCGCAGGCCGGGCCGGCTCGACGCCTTCCCGAACGTCGACGGCGTCGTGGCGCTCACCCACGGCACCGGCTGCGGCATGGCCGACGACGGCGAGGGCATCGCGGTGCTGCGCCGCACGCTCGCCGGCTACGCCGAGCACCCCAACTTCGCCGGGTTCCTCATGCTCGGCCTGGGCTGCGAGGTCAACCAGATCCGAGGCGTGTCGGAAGGGTGGCGGCTCGACCCGTCGCGGCCCGTCGCCACGATGACGATCCAGGAGCAGGGCGGCACCGTCGCCACCGTCCGGGCGGGTGTCGAGGCGCTCGAGGCGATGCTGCCGCGGGCCAACGAGGCCACCCGCACGCCCGTGCCGGTCAGCGAGCTCGTGCTCGGCCTCAACTGCGGCGGCTCCGACGCCTACTCGGGCATCACCGCCAACCCCGCGCTCGGCGCGGCCGTCGACATCCTGGTGCGCCACGGCGGCACCGCCGTGCTCGGCGAGACGCCGGAGATCTACGGCGCCGAGCACCTGCTCACGCGGCGCGCGGTGAGCCCGGAGGTCGCGGAGAAGCTCGTCGACCAGATCCACTGGTGGGAGCGGTACGTCGCGAAGAACAACGGGTCGATGGACAACAACCCCTCGCCGGGCAACAAGGCGGGCGGCCTGACCACGATCCTGGAGAAGTCGCTCGGCGCCGTCGCCAAGGGCGGCACGACGAACCTCACCGGCGTCTACGGCTACGCGGAGAAGGTCACCGCGAAGGGCTTCACGTTCATGGACACGCCCGGCTACGACCCGGTGTCGGTCACCGGGATCGTGGCGGGCGGGGCCACCGTCATGTGCTTCACCACCGGCCGCGGCTCGGTGCTGGGGTGCAAGCCGACGCCCAGCATCAAGCTCGCCACCAACACCGAGATGTACGAGCGCATGGCCGGCGACATGGACGTCAACTGCGGCGTGATCCTCTCCGAGGGTGAGTCGGTGCAGGCGGTGGGGGAGCGGCTGTTCCGGTTCATCCTCGACACCGCGTCGGGGCGCAAGACGTTCAGCGAGGAGCTGGGCTTCGGACAGGAGGAGTTCGTGCCGTGGCAGCTGGGTGCGGTGATGTGACGATGCTGGACTTCTCCGGCCAGGTCGTCCTGGTCACCGGCGCGGGCAGCGGGATCGGCGCCGCCGTCGCCGCGGCCTTCGGCCGGCACGGCGCGCACGTCGTCGTCCACTACGGGCACAACCGCGACGGCGCCGAGAAGGTCGCCGGCGGGATCCAGGAGGCGGGCGGCTCGGCGTCCGTCGTCTCCGCCGACCTCTCCTCGGCGGCCGGGGCCACCCGCCTCGTCGACGAGGTCGCCGCCGCGCACGGGCGGCTGGACGTGCTGGTCAACAACGCGGGTGACCTGCTGGGCCGCATGTCGATCGCGGAGATGACCGACGAGCACTTCGCCCGCGTCATGGACCTCAACATGACCTCCGTGTTCGCCGCGTGCCGGCAGGTCGTCCCCGTGATGAGCGCCCGGGGCAGCGGCGCGATCGTCAACCTCACGTCGATCGCGGCCCGCACCGGCGGCGCGGGTGGCTCGGTGGCGTACGCGACGAGCAAGGGCGCCGTCAGCACGTTCACCCGGGGCCTCGCCAAGGAGCTCGCCCGGGACGGGATCCGCGTGAACGCCGTGGCGCCCGGCGTGATCACGACGCCGTTCCACGAGCGGCACACCCCGCCGCAGCAGATGGACGCGATGGTCGCCGGCATCCCGATGGGGCGCGCCGGCACCCCCGAGGAGTGCGTCGGCACCGTGCTGTTCCTGGCCTCCGCGGCCATGAGCGGCTACGTCACCGGCCAGGTGATCGAGGTCAACGGAGGGCAGCTCACGCCATGACGCTCCGCAGCCAGGCATGGTTCGACAACCCCGGGAACCCCGGCATGACTGCCCTCTACATCGAGCGGTACATGAACTGGGGACTGACGCGCGAGGAGCTGCAGTCCGGCAAGCCGATCATCGGGATCGCGCAGACCGGCTCCGACCTCGCCCCCTGCAACCGCCACCACCTCGTGCTCGCCGACCGGGTGCGCGAGGGCATCCGGGAGATGGGCGCGCTCGCGTTCGAGTTCCCGGTGCACCCCATCCAGGAGACCGGCAAGCGGCCCACCGCCGCGCTCGACCGCAACCTCGCGTACCTGGGGCTGGTCGAGGTGCTGTACGGCTACCCGCTCGACGGCGTCGTGCTCACCACCGGCTGCGACAAGACCACCCCGGCCTGCCTCATGGCCGCGGCCACCGTGGACATCCCGGCGATCGTGCTGTCCGGCGGGCCCATGCTGAACGGCTGGTACAACGGCGAGCGCACCGGCTCGGGCACGATCGTCTGGAAGGCGCGCGAGATGCTGGCCGCCGAGGAGATCGACCAGGCCGAGTTCGTGGAGATGGTGGCCTCGTCGGCGCCGTCGCCGGGGCACTGCAACACGATGGGCACCGCCTCCACGATGAACGCGCTCGCCGAGTCGCTCGGGATGAGCCTGCCCGGTTCGTCGGCGATCCCGGCGCCCCACCGCGACCGCGCCCGCAACGCCTACCTCACCGGGCGGCGGATCGTCGAGATGGTGCACGAGGACCTCAAGCCGTCCGACGTCATGACCCGGGAGGCGTTCGAGAACGCGATCGTCGTCAACTCCGCGATCGGCGGCTCCACCAACGCGCCGATCCACATCACGGCGGTGGCCAGGCACATGGGCGTCGAGCTGCCGATGGAGGACTGGCAGCGGCTGGGCCTCGAGATCCCGCTGATCGTCGACCTGCAGCCGGCCGGCAAGTACCTGGGCGAGGAGTTCCACCGCGCCGGCGGCGTCCCCGCCGTCGTCAACGAGCTGATGGCGCAAGGCCTCGTCCGCGAGGGCGCCCGCACCGTCAACGGGCGCACGATCGGCGAGAACTGCCGCGACACCGTGGCCACCGACCGCGACGTGATCCGCACGTTCGACAACGCCCTGGTGGACGACGCCGGGTTCCTGGTGCTGAAGGGCAATCTCTTCGACTGCGCGATCATGAAGACGAGCGTGATCTCGCCGGAGTTCCGGGAGCGCTACCTGTCCGACCCGGACCGCCCGAACGTCCTGGAAGGCCGCGCAGTCGTCTTCGATGGCCCCGAGGACTACCACCACCGCATCGAGGACCCCGAGCTCAAGATCGACGAGGAATGCCTGCTGTTCATGCGCGGTGCCGGCCCGCTCGGTTACCCGGGAGCGGCCGAGGTCGTCAACATGCAGCCGCCCGCGGAGCTGATCAAGCGGGGAGTGCACGCGCTGCCGTGCGTCGGCGACGGGCGCCAGTCCGGCACGTCCGGATCGCCGTCGATCCTCAACGCCTCCCCCGAGGCGGCGGCGGGCGGCGGGCTGGCGATCCTGCAGACCGGCGACCGCGTGCGAATCGACCTGAACGCCGGCACCGCGGACATGCTCGTGCCCGACGGGGAGCTGGCCGAGCGGCGCAGGCGCCTGGACGAGGGCGGCGGCTTCTCGATGCCGGCATCCCAGACGCCGTGGCAGGAGATCCAGCGGGGCATGGTGGACCAGCTCTCCGCGGGCATGGTCCTGAAGCCCGCGGTGGCCTACCAGCGCGTGGCGAGCAAGGGCCTGCCTCGCGACAACCACTGACCCGGCGGCCGGCATGGCCAGCAAGTTCACCGAGCTCGCGATCGACTGTGCCGATCCCGGCGGTCTCGCCCGGTTCTGGTGCGCGGTCCTCGGCTACGAGGTGGAGGACGAGGAGGACGGGATCGTCACGATCGGCTCGCCGCTGGTGCCCGAGGGCAAGGACCGCCCCGGCCCGGTGCCGCCGACGTTGACGTTCGCGCGCGTGCCGGAGGGCAAGACGGTCAAGAACCGGCTGCACCTCGACCTCAACCCGACCGACCGGGAGCAGGCCGCCGAGGTCCGTCGCCTGCTCGACCTGGGCGCCCGGCGCGCCGACGTCGGCCAGGGCGACGAGAGCTGGGTCGTCCTCGCCGACCCGGAGGGCAACGAGTTCTGCGTCCTCGCGGGCCGCTGTCCCTGATCCGGGACGCCGTGGGGTGACCTGCCTCATGAACCGTCACAGCCGCCGACCGGCGGGCGTCTTGATGCCGAACCTGGAACCGAAGGGGAGGCTCATGAACCTCGCATTGTGGATCGCCACCGGACTGCTGGCGGTGGTCGCCCTGGCCGGCGGCATCAGCAAGACGTTCGTCCCGAAGGAGAAGCTGGCGGCGCACGAAGGCGGGCGGTGGACCCGGGACGCCGGGGTCGGCTTCATCAAGACCCTCGGGGTCCTCGAGCTGCTGGCGGCGGTCGGTCTGATCCTGCCCGCCGTGCTCGGCATCGCCCCGGTCATGGTGGCGGTCACCGCCCTGTGCTGGGTCGTGCTCATGGTCGGCGCGATGATCACGCACGGCCGGTTCGGGCAGTACAAGCTCGTGCTGGTCAACCTGGCTTACCTCGCACTCGCGGCCTTCATCGCGTGGGGCCGTCTCGGCATCGAGTCCTTCACCGTCTGACCGGCGGGGCGGTCCCCGCCGCCGACGACAATTTCCGTCCGCTATCTTCGCATTCTTGAAATGCGCAGAAGAGATGGCCTCATAAGAGATCCACAGCTATCTCCAAGTGTATTCATATAAATGTGGAGAAGGGGTGGAATGGCGACGGTGGGCGACCGGAAACTCCCGGCGGCGTGGGGCTGGGCGCGCACGCGCCGGCTGAACCTCGGGCTGCTCCTGCTGCTGGTCCTGGCGGTCGTGGCGACGGTCCTGGTGATCACACACCCGGGTGGACGGGAGCCGGTCACCCGCACGGCGACGGTCACCCGTGGCGACGTGACGGCGCTCGTCACCGGGAGCGGCAACGCCGAGTCGTCGCTACGCACGCCGGTCAGCTTCGAGGGGTCGGGCACCGTCACGTCGGTGACGGTCCAGCCGGGCGACACCGTCACGCTCGGTCAGACGCTGGCCACGATCGACGCCGCGGCGGCGCAGGCCGAGCTGCGCACCGCCGAGGCCCAGCTCGCGGGGGCCCAGGCCGCGCTCGACCAGGCCCGGGCCGGGCCGACCGACGTGCAGTCGCAACAGGACCAGCTGACGATCACACAGGCCGAGCAGGCCCTCGACAACGCGCGGACCGCGGTGACGGCCGCCGAGAAGCAGCTCGAGCTCGACCGGACGGCGACGCAGTCGGCGATCGACAGCGCGAAGACCGAGCTGGCGAACGACGACAAGGCCACCTCCACGGCCATCGAGAACGCCGAGGACAAGCTCGACGCCGACGAGAAGACCCAGAAGACGCTCGTCGCGCAGGCCGAGGCGGAGGAGAAGTCGGCCTGCGGCAGCACGAGCTCGCTCACGGAGGACGACGAGGAGTCCGGGAGCACGTCCGGCAGCTGCAGCTCGGCGAAGCTCGCCACCAGGAACGCCGAGAACACCCGCAACTCGGTGCTGCTGGCCGGCAAGCAGGCGGTGACGACGGCGAAGCAGACCCGGGAGTCGACGCTCGACCAGCGCGAACAGGCCGTCACGGATGCGGAGCACACGCGGTCGGACACCCTGCTCAAGGGCCAGACGACGATCGAGACCGACAAGCAGGCGGTGACGAAGGCGGAGGGCGACGTCACGGCGGCCCGGCTCACCGCGGAGGGGAACGCGCACCCGCAGACGCCGGAGGAGATCGCCCAGGCGCAGGCCACGGTCGACAGCGCGCAGGTCGACGTCGACACGGCCCGCCGCGGCGTCGACGAGACCGCGTTGAAGGCGCCGCAGGCCGGGGTCGTGCTCGCCGTCAACGGGGAGGTCGGCGGGTCCGCGGGCGGGCAGGGCTCCGACGACGACTCGGGGTCGTCCGGCGACGGCGGCGGGAGCGACAGCGGCGACTCGGCGGCGTCGGACGCGGCCGGCTCGGCCGGGGACGGGTTCGCCGTCATCGCCAACCCGAGCGAGCTCGCCGTGACGGCGGAGGTCCCGGAGGCCGACGCGGCGAAGCTCGAGCTGGGCCAGCAGGCCACGGTCTCGTTCCCGGCGACCGGGACCACGGCGACCGGCACCGTCACGCGGAAGGACCCGCAGAGCACGGTGTCGAACGACGTGGTGCTCTACCCGGTCACGATCTCGCTGGAGACCGCTCCGGCGGGGGTCGGGGTCGGGGCCACCGCCAACCTGTCGGTCACGACGGGCAGCGCGACCGGCGTGCTGAAGGCACCGACGCAGGCGGTCACCACGACCGGCAACCGCAGCACGGTCACGGTGCGCCGCGACGGCACCGACACCGTCGTCCCCGTGCGGATCGGCGTGTCCGGGCCGGCGGACACGGAGATCCTCAGCGGGGTCGACGAGGGCGACGTGCTGGTGCTGCCGTCGCCGAACGTCGCGACCGCCGGCTCCGGTGCGGGCTTCCCCAGGACGGGTGGCCGGTGATGCGGCCCGTCATCGAGCTCCGTGAGGTCGCGAAGATCTACGGGAGCGGCGACACCGTGGTGCGTGCGGTGGACGGCGTCGACCTCGTCGTCGAGCGCGGGGACTACGTCGCGGTGATGGGGGCGTCGGGTTCGGGCAAGTCGACGCTGATGAACATCATCGGCTGCCTGGACCTGCCGACCCGCGGCCGCTACGCCCTCGACGGCGTCGACACCCGGCGGCTCGACGAGCGCCGGCAGGCCCTGATCCGCAACCGGAAGATCGGGTTCGTCTTCCAGTCGTTCAACCTGATCCCGCGGACCACGGCCCTGCGGAACGTCGAGCTGCCGATGGCGTACGCCCGCGTCCGCAAGCCGGAGCGGCGCAGCCGGGCGCTGCGCGCCCTGGAGCGGGTGGGGCTCGGCGAGCGGGTCCACCACCGCCCGTCCGAGCTCTCCGGTGGGCAGCAGCAGCGGGTGGCGATCGCACGGGCGATCGCCACCGATCCCGTCCTGCTGCTCGCGGACGAGCCGACCGGCGCACTCGACAGCGGGAGCACCGGCGAGGTGCTGGCCCTGTTCGACGACCTGAACGCGGACGGCCGGACGCTCGTCGTGATCACGCACGAGGAGCAGGTCGCGCACCGCGCGAGGCGCGTGCTCCAGATGCGCGACGGCCGGATCGTGGCGGACGAGCGCGCGGCGCCGGTGCCGGCGGTGGGCTCGTGAACCTCGGGCAGAGCCTGCAGTTCGCCGTGGCCGGGGTGCTGGCGAACAAGCTGCGCTCGGTGCTGACGATGTCGGGGATCGTCATCGGCGTCGCCGCCGTCATCATCCTCGTGGCGGCGGGCACCGGGGCGAGCGCCGCCACGACCGCGTCGATCAGCGCGCTGGGCAGCAACACGCTGACGATCACGCCGGAGACCGGTCAGGGCTCCGGTGGCCGCGGCGGTGGCGGCCTGCGCATCGGCGGTGGTCCGTTCGGGGGTGGCGGGCCCCGCCCCGCCGGGCCGCCGCGCGCCGGTGCCCAGCCGGCGGAGGACGACCGCGGCACCGAGATCCGCGAGTCGCGGCTGACCCTGGAGGACGCCGAGGCGCTCGTCGACCCCGAGCTGGCCCCGACCGTCGCGTCGGTGGCGCCCGTGGTGACGGCGAGCTCGGTGACGGCCACCTACGAGGGCGCGTCGCACGACGTCGCCACCCTGACCGGCACGACCCCGAGCTACCTCACCAACCTCGACGACGGCGTGCAGGCCGGCGTGCCGATCACCGACTCCGACTACCTCGCGCACAACCGGGTGGCGCTGGTCGGCGCCACCGTCGCCACCGAGCTGGCCGGCGGCGACGGGCGGGCGGTCGTCGGGCAGGCGATCCAGCTCAACGGCGTGGCGTTCCAGGTGGCGGGCCTGCTGACCGCCAAGGGCAGCAGCGGGCCGCAGGACCAGGACGACCGCGTGATCGCGCCCATGACGGCGGTGCAGGACACCCTCACCGGCTACGGGCCGCTCTCCAGCATCTCGGTGAAGGCCATGTCCGCGGAGGGCGTGCCGGTGGCCGAGGCCGAGGTCACGGCGATCCTGAACGCGCGCCACGGCACGGCGGTCCCCGACTTCTCGATCTCCAGCCCCACGTCGATCCTCGAGGCGGTCTCGGAGGTCAACGCGACCTTCACGCTGCTCCTGGGGGCGGTGGCGGGCATCTCGCTGCTCGTCGGCGGGATCGGCGTCATGAACATCATGCTCGTCACCGTCACCGAACGGACCCGGGAGATCGGCATCCGGAAGGCGATCGGCGCGCAGAGGTCCGACATCGTCGGGCAGTTCCTGCTCGAGGCCACGATGCTCTCCGTCGCCGGCGGCCTGCTCGGAATCGGCATCGGGGTCGCGGTCGGGTCGTTGTCGATCGGCGGTTTCCAGCTCGTCGTCGCGCCGTTCTCCGTGCTGCTCGCGTTCGTCGTGTCCGTGGCGATCGGGCTGTTCTTCGGCTTCTACCCCGCGAACAAGGCGGCGGCGCTGCGTCCGATCCACGCCCTCAGATACGAGTGATGCCGATGGAACCGCATGACGACCTGCTCGATCCGGGCTGGGAACCGCCGAGGCGCACGAGCAGGCTCACCGCCACGCTGGTCGCTGCCCTGATCTTCGTGCTCGGGTTCGCCTGCGGCGTCCTGACCCAGCGCGCCCTCACCCCGGACACCCCGACGATCGTCACCGGCGGGCAGCGCGCCGGATCGCAGCCGTCAGCCGTTCACGGGGGTCAGGGCGCGGCCGTCCGTGAACCACGCCGTCAGGTTGTCCACCACCAGCTGCCCCATGGCCCGCCGGGTGGCCTTGCTCGCCGACCCGACGTGCGGGAGCAGCACGGCGTTGTCGAGGTCGATCAGCTCCCGCGGGACGTTCGGCTCGTCCTCGAAGACGTCGAGGCCCGCGGCGCGGATCGTGCGCGTCTTCAACGCGTCGACGAGTGCGGCCTCGTCCACGACGGTGCCGCGCCCGATGTTGACGAGCACGCCGTCCGGGCCGAGGGCCGTCAGCACCTCGGCGTCGACCAGGTGCCGGGTGGCGGCGTTGCCCGGCACGACGACGAGCAGCGTGTCGACGTCGCGGGCCATCTCCAGCAGCGACGGGTAGTAGCGGTACGGGACGTCCTTCGCGCTGCGGTTGTGGTAGCCCACCGTCATGCCGAAGGGCTCGGCGCGCCGTGCGATCGCCTCCCCGATCCGCCCCAGGCCGAGGATGCCCAGCTTCCGGCCGGTGACGGTCAGGTCCGTCAGCGGGTAGTGGCCCTCGGCCGCCCACCGCCCGGCGCGCAGGTACCGCTCGGCCCGTCCCAGCTCGCGCACGGTCATCAGGAGCAGCGCGAGCGCGGTGTCGGCGACCTCGTCGTCGAGCACGCCGGGGGTGTTGGTGACGACCAGCCCGCGCTCGGTGGCCGCGTCCACGTCGACGCTGTCGTACCCGACGCCGAAGTTGGCCACGATCTCCAGCTTCGGCAGCCGGTCGAAGAGGGCGGCGTCGATGCGCGAGTGGCTGCCCACGGCGAGGCCGCGCACGTCGTCGCGACGCTCGGCGAGCAGCGCGTCCGGGTCGGCGGCCTCCCAGAGCCGCAGCAGCTCGAAACGTTCCTCGCAGCCGTCGACGACGACGTCGTGCATCGGGACGGGCATCAGGACGGTCGGACGCGTCATGACCGCAACTCTGCTAAACGCACCCGGTGTGAGCTGCACCGGGCCGGACTATCCGGATCGCGAATACTGGTAGCCGGAGAAGGTGATTGACCCGATCGGTGGTGGCCGAACATCATGCGGGCACTCGCGTCACCGTCGACTGGGGTGGTCACCCATGCAGTTCTTCCGTCGCTTCCGTCTCGCGGCCCTGCCGATAGCACTGAGTGTCGTGTTGGCGGCGTGTGGTGCCGGCGGCGGAGCCGACTCCAGCGAGCCGGCGTCGCCGTGCGACACCTCCGACGACTTCCCGAGCCGCCCGATCGAGCTGATCGTGCCCTGGGCGGCGGGCGGGGGCACCGACAGCGTCGCCCGCTTCATCGGCACGCAGCTGGGTGAGCGGCTCGGCGTGCAGGTCAACGTCGTCAACCGGACGGGCGGCGGCGGGGTGGTGGGCCACAGCGCCATCGCCACGGCGCGGCCCGACGGCACGACGATCGGGCTGGCCACCGTCGAGATCACGATGATGCACTGGCAGGGGCTCACGGACCTGACCTACGAGGCGCTCACGCCGATCGGTCTGGTCAACTCCGATCCGGCGGGCATCACGGTGCGGGCGGACGCGCCGTGGGCCGACGCCCAGCAGATGCTCGCCGAGGCGAAGGCGCAGCCCGGGGTGATGACCGCGTCCGGAACCGGTCGGGGCGGGATCTGGGACCTCGCGCGGGCCGGCATGCTTCTGAAGGCGGGGCTGCCCGCCGACGCGATCCGCTGGGTGCCCAGCGAGGGTGCGGCGCCCGCCCTGCAGGAGCTGGTGGCCGGCGGCATCACCACCTCCACGGCGAGCCTCGTCGAGAACCACACGATGATCGATGCCGGGCGGGCCAAGGCCATCGCCGTCATGGCCGATGAACGCCTGCCGAACCTGCCGGACGTGCCGACGCTGCGCGAGCAGGGCATCGACTTCACGATGTCGGCCTGGCGGGGCATCGCCGGGCCGGAGGGCCTGCCCGACGACATCGTCGGCGAGCTCAGCTGCCACCTCGACGGGATCGTGCACAGCCCCGAGTACGAGGAGTTCATGGGCACCGCGGGCTTCGGCATCGTCTGGCAGAACGCCCAGGACTTCGGCGCGTACCTCGCGGCGCAGGACGCCGAGAAGGGCGAGATCATGCGGGCCGCCGGGCTGGCCGCGTGACGACCGAACCCACGAGCGAACCCGCAGCGGCGCCCGCCGCCGTCCCGTGGCGCCACGACCTGGTCGGCGGGCTGCTCGCGGCCGCCCTCGGCGCTGCCGTCGTGCTGCACGTCCGCACGTTCCCGGATCTCCCGGACGGCCAGCCGGGCCCGGCGCTCTTCCCGGGCATCGTCGGTGGGTTGCTCGTGCTGTTCGGACTGCTGCTCGTCGTGCGCGCCGTGCTGGCCCGGGGCACGCCGGCCGCGGACCCCGACGCCGGCGTCACGGGGCGGGGGTGGCTGCGCGCGCTCGCCGTGCTCGGCCTCGTCGTCTGGTACCTGCTGCTGGCCGAGACGCTCGGCTTCGTCCTGACGATGGGCGTGCTGCTGTTCCTGCTGATGTGGCTGCTCGGCGCGCGACTGCTGGTCGCGGTGCTGGCCGCCGCGGTCACCACGGGGTTCATCTTCCTGGTGTTCGAGGAGCTGCTGCTCGTCCCGCTCCCGGAAGGCTTCCTGGGGTAGCGACGTGGGTGATCTTGCAACGGCGCTGGGGATGCTCATCGATCCCACGCTGATCGTGGTCGTGCTCGCGTCGGCGGTGTACGGCCTGTTCATCGGGGCGATCCCCGGGCTGTCGGCGACGCTGGCGACGGCGCTGCTCGTGCCGTTCGTGCTGTTCCTCGACCCGCTGCCCGCGCTGGCCGCGGTGATCACGATGTCGGCGATGGCGATCTTCGCGGGCGACCTGCCATCGGCGCTCGTGCGCATGCCGGGCACGCCGGCGAGCGCCGCCTACACGGAGGACGCCTACCTGCAGACCCGGGCGGGTCACGGGGCCAGGGCGCTCGGCGTGGCCCTTCTCGGCTCGGTGATCGGCGGGATCGTCGGCGCGGTCGTGCTCATGCTCGCCGCGCCGCTGCTGGCCGAGTTCGCGCTGCTCTTCACGTCGTACGAGTACTTCTGGGTCGCGGTGCTCGGTCTCACCGCCTCGGTGATCATCTCCGAGGGCTCGCAGGTGAAGGGCGCGATCTCGCTGCTCATCGGGCTGCTCCTGGCGACGGTCGGGATCGACATCGCGTTGGGCTACGCGCGGTTCACCTTCGGCAGCGTCGACCTGCTGCAGGGGATCAGCTTCATCCCGGCGATGATCGGCCTGTTCGGGCTCTCCGAAGTGCTGCGGGCTGCGCTGCGGCCGAGCGGGCCGGTGGACGTGGTACGGCTGCGAACGCGGGGGATGTTCCGCGAGACCGTCCGCACCCTCCGGAAGTACTGGCGGGGCATGGTCAGCGGCAACGCCATCGGCAGCGTGATCGGGGCGTTGCCCGGGGCGGGGGGCGACATCGCCGCGTGGGTCTCCTACGCCGCCACGAAGCGGACCTCGAAGGAAGCGCACCTCTTCGGCAGGGGGGAGGGCCACGTCGAACCGATCGTCTCGGCGGGTTCGGCCAACAACGCCGCGCTCGCATCGGCCTACGTGCCGACCCTCGTGTTCGGCATCCCGGGTGACACGATCACCGCGATCCTGCTCGGGGTGCTGCTGGTGAAGGGGGTCCAGCCCGGCCCCGAGCTGTTCACCACGAACGCCCCGCTGCTCTACGGCGTCTACCTGATCTTCATCGTGGCGAACCTGCTGCTGGTCCCGCTCGGGTACCTCGCGATCCGGGGCAGCGCCTGGCTCCTGCGGGTTCCCCCGTCGGTGCTCATGCCGGTGATCGTGGCGTTCTGCGTCGTCGGCTCGTTCTCGATCAACAACGGCTACCTCGAGATCATCATCATGCTGCTGCTCGGGGTGGTCGGCTACCTGCTGGAACGCTCCGGGTTCCCGTTGGCGCCGGTGGTGCTCGGTCTCGTGCTCGGGCCGATCGTCGAGAAGAACTTCATGCAGAGCGTGATCAAGACGAACTGGGACCTCACCCAGTTCCTGACCAGGCCGATCAGTGCCGTGCTGATGATCGTGACGGTGCTGGCGCTGACCTATCCGGCGCTGCGTGGGCTGCTGCGGCGGAGACGGGGCGTTGACGCCTCCGCGTGATGGGTACGACGATCCTCCAGACATCTGATGAGTAAGGCGAGAGGACGACGATGTCCGAGAGCACCAACAGAGCGACCGAGACCGACCCGTACACGCTCACAGCCGACGGCATCAAGGAGCCGCCGACCGGCTGGCGGGACAGCATGCGCTACTTCGGCCCCGGGCTGATCCTCAGCGCCTCGATCGTCGGCTCCGGCGAGCTGATCGCGACCACGGCACTCGGTGCCCAGGCCGGGTTCGTGCTGCTCTGGCTGGTGATCGTCAGCACGCTGGTCAAGGTGGCGGTGCAGATCGAGCTGGCGCGCTGGACCATCGCCACCGGCCAGCCCGCGCTCACCGGCTACGCCAAGGTGCCCCCGCTGATCTTCGGGATCGGCTGGGTGAACCTGCTGTGGGCGGTGCTGGCGCTGTCGAAACTGCTGCAGTTGGGTGGGATCATCGGCGGCGTCGCCGTGGCCTTCAGCATCCTGCTGCCGATCGGTGGTGACCCGCTCGGGTTCACCTCCCTGCTGATCTGGACCTCGGTGATCGCGATCGGCAGCATCGCCCTGCTCTACTCCAACCGGTACTCGCTGATCGAGCGCGGCGCCGCGGCCCTCGTGGTGATCTTCACGGCGGTCACCGTGCTCATCGCGCTCGGCCTGCCGGCCACGCCGTTCGCCTACGGGCTCGGCGACCTCGGCAGCGGGCTGGCCTTCCTCATCCCCGCCGGCGCGCTCGGGGCGGCGCTGGCGATGTTCGGCATCACCGGGGTCGGGGCCGACGAGATCACCTTCTACACCTACTGGTGCGTGGAGAAGGGGTACGCGCGCTGGGTCGGCCCGAACGACGGAAGCGACGCGTGGGTGCGCCGGGCCAACGGCTGGATCCGGGTGATGTACAAGGACGCGATGCTGTCCTGGGTGATCTACACCTTCGGGACGATCGCGTTCTACCTGATGGGCGCGGCCGTGCTGCACCCGCAGGGCCTCGAGCCCGAGGGCAACGGAATGATCACCACGTTGTCCCGGATGTACACCGACACCATGGGTGACTGGGCGAGCGTCGTCTTCCTGCTCGGCGCGATCGCCGTGCTCGGCTCGACGATGTGGGCGGCGATCCCGAGCTGGGCGCGGATGTACACGAACCTGCTCGCCACGTTCGGCGTGCTGGACTGGCAGGACCCGGTGGCCCGGCTGCGCTGGATCCGCGTCTTCACCGTGGCGTTGCCGCTGCTGTGGGCCGTGATCTACCTGACGATCCAGTCCCCGGTGATCATGGTGCAGATCGCGGGCGTGATGACGGGGATCTTCCTCATCGGCGTGGTGTGGGCCGTGTACTGGCTGCGCCAGAACGAGACCGACCCCCGGCTGCACGGCGGGCGCGCCTTCGCGGTCTGCCTCGCGGTGAGCAGCGTGGCGATCGCGATGCTCGGCGTCTACTCGCTGGCCAACGTCGTCGGGATCATCTAGTGCCGAGACCGACGGGGTCGAGGAAGTGCTCGACGTCCTCCTCGGTCTGCTGCAGGTGGGCCTCCATCGCGGCCCGCGCCTGAACCGGATCGCCCGCCTCGACCGCGCGCAGGATCGCGGCGTGGCGGTCCAGGGCGTGGCTGCGGAAGTCCGCCACCGCCGACGTCTCCTGGCGCATCGCGCGGAGCACCGACGTGAGCGGCTCGAACAGGGCGTCGAGGAAGACGTTGTCGGCGGCCTCGAAGAGCGCGGCGTGGAAGGCGAGGTCGGCCTCGGCGGAACCGGCGGCGTCACCGCGCGCGTGCCCGTCGAGCATCTGCCGGTGCAGCGCGCGCAGCCGCTCCAGGTGCGGCTCCTGGCGGCGCACCGCGGCGAGCTCGACGATCGCGACCTCGACGGCCCGGCGGGCCTCCATCAGCCTGCGGGGCAGCAGCAGCGGGTCGCCTCCCACGCGGCTGCGGGCGAGGAGCAACCTGCCGTCCAGCGGAGACCACAGGCTCGTCGGGTTGACGAGCGTGGACCGGCCCTGCTGCACGTCGAGGACCCGCGTGGGGACGAGCGAGCGGATCGCCTCACGCACGGTGAGGCGGCTGACGCCGAACCGGGTGGCGAGCTCGGACTCGCTCGGCAACGGGCCCCCGACCGGGAACGTGCCGTCCAGAACGAGGTCGAGCAGCTGTTCGGCCACGACGTCGGCTCGCCCCTGGCGCATCCACCCACCCTAGAGGTGACCGCCGGGTTGTGACGTGAGCAACTGCGTGACCCTTCTCCTAGTCTGTGTTCGTGGTGGATCGTGGTGACCGGAGGTTGGAGGAGCTCCGCAACCGGGCCGTCGTCGCCACCGACATGTCGTTCACGATCAGCGACCCGCGGCGGCACGACAACCCGCTCGTGTGGGTCAACCCGTCGTTCACCGCGCTGACCGGCTACCCGGTGGACGAAACGGTGGGGCGCAACTGCCGGTTCCTGCAGGGGCGCAACACCGACCAGGCCGCCGTGCGGCGGATCGCGGATGCGCTGCGCGCGCACCGCTCGGTCACCGAGGTGCTGCTGAACTACCGCCGGGACGGCACGGCGTTCTACAACCAGATCGCGATCTCACCGATGTTCGACGACTCCGGCGACCTCGTCAACTTCGTCGGCGTGCAGTCCGACGTGACGGAGCGGGTCGTCGTCGAGCAGGAGCGCCGGGCCGCTCTCACCGAGGCCGAGGAAGCCCGGGCGCAGCTGCGGATGCTCGCCGAGGCCACCACGCAGATGACCGCGGCGCTCGGCGTCGTGGACGCGTGCGAGCGGCTGGCCCGCAGCCTCGTGCCGGAGCTCGCGGACCTGTGCGCCGTGGACGTTCTGGACGCGCCGGGCGACGGGGCGCCGCACCGCCTCGCCGTGGCCGGGCGGGATGCGGGGGACGAGGAACGGCTGCGCGAGCTCGGCCTCCTGCGCAAGTACCACGTGGGCGGCAGCAGCGACACCGGCCACGTCCTGGCGGGCACCCAACCCGTGCTCGTGCCGGAGCTACCCGAACGCGGCGCCGACCGGTACCCGGAGGACCGGGCCGCGGCCGCCGTCTACGACACGCTGCGGCTGCGGTCGGTGATGGTCGTGGCGGTGCGCGCGCGGGGGCGGGTGCTCGCCGCGCTCACGCTGCTCACCCAGCATCCCCACGGGCGGCGCTACTCGTTGCGCGATCTGCACCTCGCGACCGACATCGCCGGCCGGGCCGGGCTCGCGATCGACAACGCGCGGCTGTACGAGACCGAGCACGCCGCCGCCGTCACGCTCCAGCGCAGCCTGTTGCCCGAGGTGTCGGACGTCGCGGGCGTGCAGGTGGCCGCCCGGTACCTGGTGGGCGTGGACGGCAACCAGGTCGGCGGCGACTGGTACGACGTCCTCGACCTGCCCGACGGCGCGCTCGGCCTGGCCATCGGCGACGTGGCCGGGCACGACCTGAAGGCGGCCGCCGCGATGGGGCAGCTGCGCGGTGTGCTGCGCTCGTACGCGTGGGACGGCGGCCGGCCCGGTTCGGTGCTCGACCGGTGCGACCAGCTCGTGCAGGGCCTCGAGATGGCGGCGATGGCCACGGCCGTCTACATCCGCGTCGAACCGCCCGACCCGGACGGGGGGCGGATGCTCTGCTACGCGAACGCGGGCCATCCGGCCCCGCTGTTGCTCGAACCCGACGGCACGCTGGTGCGGCTGGACGAGCAGCGCTCACCGATGATCGGTGCCATCCGCAGCCTGGGCAGGCGGGCCGGCCCCGGCCGTGCCGAGGCGGTGCGCCGGTGCCCGCCCGGCACGCTGCTGCTGTTCTACACCGACGGCCTCACCGACGTCGCGGGCGAGGACGCCGACCAGCGGACCGCATTGCTGGAACGAACCCTGGCGGCCCTCCCGCTCGACCTCGCCGCGGACGACGTCGTGGAGCGGGTGCTCGCGGCGTGCAGCCCGCCGCGACTGCGTGACGACGTCGCGCTGCTGGCCGTCCGACTCGATCCGTGAGGGAGTCTGCGCAGGTGGGAGCGCCGAACGGTGTTAACGGACCGTTCCACCGCCTACCCCACGGCGAGGCGCCACTCACGGATTGCGCCCCGCCGCTCGGCGTACGGACCTCCGGTACGGCGGTGCCGGGTGCTCCGGTGGGAGTTGACTCAGCGACGGATCGTCTGTCCCGGGGGGCGGGATGGGCGGCCGGTCGAGGGGGACATGTTGCAGATGGTCGCGGTTCCGGAGATGCCTGTCTCCGAGCCGGTGGCGGGTGCCGCCACCGGTGGTTCGGCCGTGCCCGCGTCCCGCGCGGTGGCGGTCGCCGTCAGCCCGATGGAACTGCTGCGCCCCGAATCCCACCTGGCCGAGCTCATCGCCGGGTTCCCGCAGGTCGAGCTGCTCGTGGCGGCAGACGACGGCCGGCCCGACCCGGACGGCGAACACGACCACGTGGGTGAGGAGCTGCGGGCGAGCGCCGCCCGGCTCGAGCTTCCCGGGCTCGCCCTGCACCGGCTCGGCCTGCCCAGCCCGCTGCCCGCCACCGCGGAAGGCGATCTGGTGGCCGCGTTGAGCGAGCTGGTGGGTTTCGACCCGGAGCCGGGTCTGTACTGCCTGGCCCCCGCACCGGCGCCCGCCGACCCGGCACGCAATGTCGTGGAGCGCGCCGCTCAGCGGATCGCCCAGGTCTACGGGATCCCGCTGCTGCGCTACCGCTGCCTGGAGCTGTCCGTCGTCACGGGCGCGTGAAAAAGGGGCGGGCCCCGCGGGCCCCGCCCCATCCTGTCCGATCGTTCAGCTGGCCATCGCGATGCCGCGCTGTTCGAGGATCACCCTGCGCTCGGCCTCCGCGAGGCCACCCCACACGCCGAACGGCTCGCGGGTCTGGAGCGCGAACTCGCGGCACTGCTCGATCACCGGGCAGTGTCGGCACACTTCCTTGGCCTGGGCGGTGCGGCGCGCACGCGACGGGTTGCGCTCCCCGTCGGGGTGGAAGAAGACGCCGCTGTCCATGCCACGGCACGCCCCGAGACGCTGCCACTGCCACGCGTGGTCCATGGGGCCGGGGAGCCGCGAAACGTCGCTCATCGTCACCTCTTGTCGTTCGTGCCCGACGTTCCGGGCGACCGAGGTGCTGGTTCCCAGGCCGATGCGCGGTCAAACACGTCAGAGCACTGATGAACCGGATGTGACTCAGCTCACATCTGACAGGAGGTTTTATGGCTGGTCAGGTGGCCGCGAGCGCACGCTCCACGGTGTCGTGAATGTCGAAGAGCGGGATCAGCCCGGCGATGGTGAGCGGCCGCAGCACGCGGCGCGCGGTGCATGCCAACCGGAGCTCGACGCCCGCCGTGTGGGCGGCCTCCCGCACCTCGATGAGCACGGCGAGGCCGCTGGTGCCGAGGAAGGTGACGCCGTCGAGGTCGAGCACGACGAGCTCCACCCCGGATTCGGGCTCGAACTGGTCGAGCACGGCGAGGCGCAGCTGCGGGGACGTGAGCATGTCGACCTCGCCGCCGACCTGGATGACGACCTGCCCGGTGGCCGGGCGCGCGGTCGACAGCGTGATCTGGTCGTCGGCTTCGCCCCCACGTCGGGTAGACGAGGGTTGCGTCTGGAGGTTCTCGCGCGTCTCGGACATCGGTCGTCACCGTAAGGCTCGGGGCTCGGTCGTGCCACCTGGAGCGGCAGGCGGCCCGGACGGGTCAGGCGGAGGGGACCCGGTCCGGGCCGCCCGCGGGGTGCGGATCGGAAACGGACGATCAGCTCGGCCGCGGGGTCACCCGCGGGCGGCGACGCCGTTGCGGTCCGCGGAGTCGTTGCTGTTGTTGCTGCGCGAGGCGCTCTCGCCCAGCTCGGTGCCGAGGAGCTTGTGCAGCCGCCCCATCTCGTTGCGGACGCCCTCGTGCAGGGAGCCGATGCGCCGCAGCTCCTGCTCGGCGGCCTCACGGCGGCGCTTGAGGTCCTGGTCGCTCCGGTTGAGGACCTCCTTGGCGCGGGCCTGCGCCTCGGAGAGCACCTTGTCGGCCGCTGCGCGCGCGTCGTCGGTGATGCGGCTGGCATCGTCGCGGGCGGCGGACAGCATGGCGGCGGCCTGCTGCTCCCGCTCCTGGATGGCGACGTTGCGCTGCGCCGCCTCCTGGTCGAGCTCGGCCGACCGTGCGATGAGCTTCTGCTCGACCTCGTGGCGGTGCCGTTCGGCGTCGGCACGGGCCTGCTCAACCAGCGCCGTGGCCTCGTTGGCGGCCCGGCTGCGGACGTCGGCCGCCTCGTGCTCGGCGAGCCGCAGGATCTTCTCTGCGCGGAACCCGAAGCTCTCCTGGGAGATCGGGCCGTCGGCCTGTTGGGCACGGGTGGTGCGGAGCTCGCCCTCGATGCCGCGGGCGTGCTGCTCGGCTTGCTTGCGTGCGGTCTCGGCTGCGTTGACTCGGTCACGGAGCTCGCGCATCTGCGCATCGACCTGGTCGCGGTCGTAGCCGCGGCGGACGATGTCGAACGACGCTCCGGCGGGGGACGGGACGCCCCCACTGCTGTGGACGGAGTTCTGGGGGGTGCTGATCGTCACAGTCGGTAGTGTGTTCGCTCGGACTGGTATTCCTCCATATGGCGTCGGCGGGCGGGTGCCTGCCTGCGTCCGGCGGTGTTCGCCATCGCTGCAGCGCACAGCCTCGCGGGGCGTGCGGTCGACGAGCTGCGGCCTGCGGCGCCCTCTCCGCGAACGCCTGTGACGTGCGAAGATCGTTACTCGGGTCGTCGCCCGCCGCCTCCACCGCCTGGACGATCATTCCGGCGGCCAGATGGGCCAGTACGTCGCCGCGACGCCTGCGTACGGAGAGTACGCGGACGATTACTATCTGTAGGCGTGGGGCGCGACCTCGTCCTGATCGGGGTACCTGTCCGCACGTCGTGACCCCGAAGACCCTGCTCGTCCGATTTCATCGGACCCATGGGGCTGTCGCGGCGTTCGTTCCTCCAGAGGTCGGCGGCGGGGGTGCTGCTGGCCGGGAGCACCGACGTCCTGCGCGTGGCGGCCGCGCCCGCGGGCTACGGCGCGCTCGTCGACGACCCGGCGGGGCGGCTGGCCCTGCCGGAGGGGTTCACCTACGCGGTCGTCACGGACGCGGGCGAGACCGAGCTGGACACCGGGGAGCCCACCCCGCGCAACCACGACGGCACGGGCGCGTTCGCCGCGGCAGCCGGCGGCACCGTGCTCGTGCTCAACCACGAGATCCGCGAGGGGGCGGGCACCGAGCTCGCCGTACCGCACCTCGACGGGCTGGTCTACGACCCCGCGGCCGCGGGCGGCTGCACGATCGTCACCACCGACGCGCGGGGACGGCGGGTGTCCGAGCGGGTCGGGATCGCCGGCACGTCCACCAACTGCGCGGGCGGCGTGACGCCCTGGCAGACCTGGCTCACCTGTGAGGAGACCGAAGCGCGGGCCGGTGAGCGCGGGTACGAGCGTGACCACGGGTACGTCTTCGAGGTGGACCCGTTCGACCGGGCCGCGATCCGCGACCCGCGCCCGGTGAAGGCGTTGGGGCGGTTCATCCACGAGGCCCTGGCCGTGGACCCGGCCGGCGGCGACGTCTACCTCACCGAGGACGCGTCCGGGCCCGACGGGCTCCTCTACCGCTGGTCGCCGCCGCCGGGCTTCCGGGTCGGCCGTGGGGCCCTGCGCGCGCTCGGCGACGCCGACGGGGCACTGGCGGCCATGCGCTGCACGGACGAGGCGGGCAAGCACGTCGACAACCTGTCGCGGGCGTCATCGGCGGGCACCACGTACGCCGTGGAGTGGGTGGAGTTGCCCGACCGGGACGCCCGGGAGGAGTCGGTGCGCAAGCAGCTCGACGACGGCCGCGTCACCCGCGCACACAAGCTGGAGGGCGCCTGGTGGGGCCACGGTGGCGCGTACATCGTGTCGAGCTACTCGAGCAGCCACCGTGGGCAGGTGTGGCACTACGACCCGCGGCGGTCGACGTTCACGCTGCGGCTGCTGTTCACCGGTGAGGACGACGGCTCCGACGGCCCCGACAACATCAGCGTCTCGCCGCACGGCGGCGTGATCGTCGCCGAGGACGGGGACGGGACCAACCACCTCGTCGGGGCCGCCGAGGACGGCACGACGTTCCGGCTCGCCCGCAGCGAGCGCGGCAGCGAGTTCACCGGCCCCGTCTTCAGCGCCGACGGCCGGGTGCTGTTCGCGAACGTCCAGGTGCCGGGCACGATGTTCGCGATCACGGGCCCGTGGGGTTGACCAGTGTCCCGTACCGGACCTCCGGTACGGGACACTCAACGCGTGTCCCAACCCGTCGACCGTTCCTGCGACCGCACCCGCGCCTGGGTCACCGAGGCCATCCGGCGCGTCGAGGCCGATGCCAACCGCTCCGCCGACACGCACCTGCATCCCTTCCCGCTGCCGCCGGAGTGGGGCATCGACGTGTACCTCAAGGACGAGTCGGTGCACCCCACCGGGAGCCTCAAGCACCGGCTCGCCCGCTCGCTGTTCCTGTATGCGCTGACCAGCGGCTGGATCGTCGAGGGCACCACCGTCGTGGAGGCGAGCTCGGGCTCGACGGCGGTGTCGGAGGCGTACTTCGCGCAGCTGGTCGGCGTGCCGTTCGTCACGGTCGTGCCCCGGTCCACGAGCCCGGAGAAGCTCGCGTTGATCGAGCGGTACGGCGGGCGTTGCCACTACGTCGACCGGGCGCCGGACATGTACCCGGAGGCGGAGCGGCTCGCCGCCGAGACCGGTGGGCACTACATCGACCAGTTCACCTACGCCGAGCGGGCCACCGACTGGCGGGGCAACAACAACATCGCCGAGTCGATCTTCGATCAGCTGGCGATGGAACGGTTCCCCGTGCCGGAGTGGATCGTCGTGGGCGCCGGCACCGGCGGCACGTCCGCGACGATCGGGCGCTACGTGCGCTACCGGCGGCACCGCACACGCCTGGCCGTCGTCGACCCCGAGAACTCCGCCTTCTTCCCCGGCTGGACGCTGAACGCCCCCGAATACGGCACCGGGATGCCGTCCCGCATCGAGGGCATCGGCCGGCCGCGGATGGAGCCGAGCTTCGTGCCCGGCGTGATCGACCTGATGATCCCGGTGCCGGACGCCGCGAGCGTCGCCGCGGCCCGCCACCTGCGCGACGTGACGGGCCGGTGGGCGGGCGGCTCGACGGGCACCAACCTGTGGGGGGTCTGGCAGCTGGTGGCGCGCATGCGGGCGGCGGGGGTGCGGGGCAGCGTGGTGACGCTGATCTGCGACGGCGGCGACCGCTACCAGCACAGCTACTACGACGACGGCTGGGTGGAACGCCAGGGCATGAACCTGGCGCCCTACACGTCGACGCTGGAGCAGTTCATGAAGACGGGTGAGTGGCACCACTTCACCGTGGACCCGTAGCGCCCTCCGCAGCTTCTAGCACTCCAGCGGTGCATCGTGATCATGTCTCGCGTCGATGCGCGATCCTGGCGGGAAGATCGCGGATATCGGTTGTTCATGGCTGTCGCCGCAGCTATGGCCAACCGATACTGCGGATCATGAATGTGACCGGCGCTGGCGGTCGGGTCTGCCTCGTCGCGGGATCGGCTGCCGGTGGGCGCGCCGTGCCCGGCTCGTAGCCCGATCGCCCACCCTTCGATCCGGTCCCGGGCGCGGCCGCTCCTGTCCGGACCCCGACCTCGTCCCCGGCGGGTGGTCGGGTTGGCGCCACTACCGTCCCCCGGGGTCACCGGGGCGGCCGTCGCCGGCGGAACCCACGCCACCAGCGACGCTGCGCCGGGCACCATCACGAACTCCGGCTGTCGTACCTAGGCGTACACCCTCGGCGCCGCGGCCCGCGCCATCGGCACCGAGCGCCGCTCCAGTTTCGCCGCTGCCGCGAGCAGGTCGGCTTCCGCGCCGGGGCGGCCCACCAGCTGCACGCCCACCGGGCGCCCGCCGATGAGGACCGGGGCCACCACAGCGGGCAGGCCGGCGAGGTTCCAGGCGGGGGTGCAGGAGAGCCGGGAGGCCGTGGTCAGGAGGCTCGAGGTGTAACCGTGCCCGAGCATGGCGCCCGCGCGCAGCGCCGGCTGCGAGGTGGCGGGGCCGAGCAGCACGTCGAAGTCGCCTTCGTCCATCCAGCCGAGCACGCGTTCGCGCCAGGCGTCGGCGATGTCCGGCCGGGGCGGGGCGAGACGCAGGAGGCGGCGGCCCTTGCGCACGACGGTGGCGGTGCACCGTTCCGCGGCGCCCATGTCGAGGTCGAGCGCCTCGGCGTGCCGGGCCACGCCGGCCTGCCAGCGGCGCATCCACTGGGCGGCGAGCCCGCGTGGGTAGGGCGGGTCGGCGAAGGTGACGATCGCGCCGCCGGGCCCGGCCCGCAGCCGGGCGGCCGCGCCGATCGCGGCGGCCCGGTGGTCGGCGTGCGGACCGCGGGACGGCCACGGCGCGCGCAGCGAGAGCGCGATGCGGCGCGGGCCCTGCCGGTCCAGGTCGACCGGGTCGCCGGTGAGCACGCTCAGCAGCAGCGCGGCGTCCTCGGCGGTGCGGGCGATGGGCCCGGTGGCGCCGAGCCCGCACCAGTGCTCCTCGGCCCCGCGGGGCAGCGGCACCACGTCCGGGCCGGGCTTGAGCCCGACGAGGCCGCAGCAGGCCGCGGGCACCCGCGCCGCACCGCCGCCGTCGGTCGCGAGTGCCAGCACCGCCATCCGGGCCGCGACGGCCGCGGCGGCACCGGAGCCGCCCGGGTCGAGCGAGAGGTCGAGCGGGTTGCGCGGCGCCGCCTGGGTGGCCTGCGTGAACGCCCACACACCTAGCTCGGGCATGCGCACCTTCCCGACGACGACGGCGCCCGCGGCGCGCAGCCGCTTCACCAGCTCGTCGTCGCGGCGGGCCGGGTCGGAGGACGTGGCGGCCGACCCGTGACGGGTGGGGTAGCCCGAGACGTCGACGTCGTCGGGCACGGCGACCGGCACGCCCGCCAGGGGCAGCGCGAAGCGGTCGGCGCGGGCGTCCACACCGCCGGCCTCGGCGAGCACGCGGACCGGGTCGTGTTCGGCGAACGCGCCGACGTCCGGGTCGTTCTCGGCGATCCTGGCCAGGTGGGCGCGGGCGACGTCGACCGCGCTGCTGCGCCCGTCACGCACCCGCAACACGATCTCGGCCGCGGTGAGCCCGGTCAGGTCGGGGGCGTCCATCCGCCCACCATGGCACCAAAAGCGCTGATCATGGGGATGACCCGCCGCGCAGACCCCCGGTCGGGGGTGTCGGGCTCAGCCCGCGGGCTCGAGCGCCTGCGGCACACCCTCCGCGATGTCGAAGATCCCCAGCAGCCCGGTGGCCTCCAGCGCCCGGGTGACGATCCGCGAGCCGGGCACGAGCCGCAGCGTGTGCCGCCTGCGGTCGGCCTCGTCCTTGGCCGCGACGAGCACGGCGAGGCCGGCCGACCCGAGGAACGTGACGTCGGTGAGGTCGAGCACGAGCAGCGGCACGGCCGCGACCTGCTCGTCGAGCCGCGTACGCAGCACCGGCGCGGTGAGGGTGTCGATCTCCCCGACGACGTGCACGACCCGGGCGTCGGGGCCGTGACTGACCACGTCGAACCGTACGACCTCGCCGATCTCGTCGTTGTCGTCCGTGGTTCCGTGGTCGGCGGGGATGTCGCCGCTCATGCGCACCGGCTCCTCGATGTGGGTCGTGGACTCGGAGTGCGGTCTGTCCTCGCGGGCCGCTGTTCAACCCTACGGACGGCCTCCGGGAGGCACAACAACACCCCCCTCGTACGGCCGGGTCATCGCGGAAGTCCTGATCAGGGCCGTGCCGACTCGCACCGGTGCCTCCTGGGAGCGCCCTGACAACCCGGGCCTGCTGCGCGCCGCCTTGGACGGTGGGGCCATGATCGGCCGCCTGGTGCGAGGGCGGCCACATGCGGCCGTGGATGCACCGATCCGCTGATCAAGCAGTTCCCGGTCGGCGATCGAGGGCATCGGTCCGGGGACGCTACCTGGACGCCGCTCGCTGCGGCCGGAGCCTAGCCCGCGATGACCGCCCTCTCGAGGTTGTCGAAGATCGCATTGTCGCCGTCGGGGACGACGGCGGAGCCCTTCAGCATGATTCCCGAGCGGTTGGCGAAGATGAGGTTCCCGGCGATGTCCACGTCGCCGTCGATGTCGACGTAGACGCCGTACCGCCCGTTCTCGCCGAGCGTGTTCGCGCGGAGCGTGGTGAGTGCCGCCTCGCTGACGACGCGGATCCCGTCCTGGTGGTTCCCGCGGCTCTGGTTGTTCTCGACGAGGTTGTTCTGGGACGTCTGGGTGATCCCGATGCCGGACTCGTTGTTGTCGTAGACGCGGTTGTCGCGGATGACGTTCTCGTTGGCCTCGTTGACGTTGATGCCCTGCGCGGCGTTGGCGAACGTGTCGTTGCCTTCGATGGTGTTCCGGTCGGACCGCAGGTAGAGCACGATGCCGTGGTGGTTGTTGTGGTAGACGACGTTGTCGCGGATGACGTTGTCGACGCAGTCCTCGGCCAGGATGATCCCGTGCTTGCCGTTGTCGTGAACGGTGTTGCGTTCGATGGTCAGGTTGTGTGACCCGGTGTGCGGGTCGACGCCGTAGAGGACGTTGTCGTGGATCTCGTTGTCGGTGATGACGAGGCCGCCCACCTCGTAGCTGTAGAGCCCGAAGTAGTTGTTGGACACGATGCTGTTCGTGATCTTTCCGCCGGTGCCCTCCGTGCGCCAGGACAGGCCGTAGGACTCGACCTCTCCGTGGCCGAGGTAGCGGATCTCGGCGTGGTCGATGTTCATCTGGGCGCCGTCGCGGGCCAGCAGGAAGCCGCGGCCGTCGGCGGGTTCCGTGTCGGCGGTGCCCTTGGCGGGGTCCCACGACGTGATGCAGGCGCCGCTCACGTCGATGCCACCTCCGAACGCCTTCACCGAGGCGTACCGCCCGGCGGTGCTCAGCAGCTTGAGCCAGCGCGTCGTCGGGGCGGAGATGTTCACCGAGCTGCCCTGCATCAGGGCGAGGTCCGCGCCGAGCAGCCACTCGCCCGGCGCCTCCTCGCGCAGCAGGTCCGGGTTCCCCAACGCCTGCGCCAGTGCGGGCAGCGTCGCGCCCTGCCCCGCGGTGACCACCACGGCGTTCTGGGCCGGGTCGAAGTGGGCCTCCACCCCGCTCGGCTGGGGTGCCGCCGGTGCCTCGGCCGCTTCACGGGTGCAGGGGTGCGCCGGGTCGACCGGGACCGCCGCTGCCAGCTCGTGCCGCACCAGTTCCGGCGGTGAGGGCGGGATGCTCCCGATCACGGCGAGCAGGGTCGCGCCGCCCAGCACCCCGAGCGTCGCCACGAGGAGGGCGGCACGGGCCGGGATCTGCGAGGTCTTCATGGTCCTCCTCGGCCGGGCACGGTCAGCTGGTCGCGCCGACGGGCACCGGTGGCACCCGGCGCCTGCGGACGCCCGCCCGCCGTTGCCTGCTGGTGTGCACCTGTTCGAGCACGATGGCCAGCAGGATCAGCGGCACGCCGATCGCGCTCAGCAGGTTGAGCGGCGGCAGGCTGAGGTCGTTCGTCCCGTGCTGCTGGATCGGCCCGCGCAGCGCCTCGAGCGCGTGCACGCTGGACCCGGTCAGGTGGAACGGGCTTCCGGGCAGGGCGTTGATGCCCAGGTCCAGGGTGTCGATGCGCACCTCGTCGGCGCGCACGATGTCCGGTGAGCGCGAGTGGATGCCCTCCGAAGCACCGTCGATCGTGACGCCCGAGATCGTGGTGGCCGCGGCGACGTCGATGGCGGTGGTGCCGCCGGTGATGCGGCCGCCGATGATCTCCGCGTCCGTGCTGGCGGTGCGGATGGAGTCCGACTGCACGTTGCGCGCCACGAGGTCTGCGATCACCACGCCGGTGGTGCCCGGGGTTGCCACGACGCCGTCCCGGCCACCGTCGAGGACCAGCCCCGCCAGCCGTACGGAAACCGCGCCGCGCTCGACCCGGACCGCGGCGCGCGAGTCGCGGACCTGCACACCGCTCAGGAGGATGTGCTTGCCGCCGATCCCGACACCGGCGACGCGGGCGCCGTCGATCGTCGAGTCCCGCAGTTCGAGGCCGTCGGTGCTCTTCTCGATCACGATGCCGCGCCGGCCGCCCGTTGCCCGGATGTGGTCGAGTGCGATCCGGGCGCTGCTGACGTGGACGTAGATGCCTGCGGGCTGTTCGGTGGCGCTGAAGTCGGTGACGTGCAGGTCGGTCGTGCGGTTGATCCGCAGTCCGCCTGCCTGGTCGCTCGACGTGTCGATCCCGGAGAGCTCGCCGCCCGTCTGCCCGACCACGACCACGCCGTAGCCGCCGTTGCCGTTGGTCGTGATGCCGGTGACCGGCCGGCCGGTGCTCTCCCCGGAGACCACCACCCCGTTGTCGCCGTTGCCGACGGCCTGGATGCCGCTCATGGTGGTGCCGCGGTCGCCGGTGAGGACGAGCCCGTCCCCGACCGACTCGGTGAACGTGACGTCCTCGAGGTGCACCGCGTCGGAACGGGACAGCTCCACGCCCGTGGTGTTGCGCTGCACCGTGGTGCGCACCAGCGAGCCGGTGGCACCGCGGTTGAACGTCACGCCGGCCTGCCCCCCGTTGACACCGGTGGACGCGGTGCCGAGGTCGCTGATCGTGGAGTCGACCGATTCGAACCGGCCGCGCCCGGACACGGAGAAATAGGGCCGGCCCGGTGACGTGGGCGCCACGGCCTGCCGGGTGGCGGGGTCGATCGACGTGACGGTGACGCCCTTCAGCGAGACGCCACCACTGCCGGTGAAGATCGCCGCCGCGTCCTGCGGCGTGGCCCCGCCGACCAGCTCCAGCCGCTTGATCGGGTCGCTGACGTCCAGCGTGGTCCCGGGGGTGAGCACGATCATCGCGCTGAGGGTGGCCGTGCCGTCCGACGTCGTGAGCCAGTCGCTGGGCAGCGCCCGGTCGAGCGTGGTGATCGTGTTGGCTCCGCCGCCCCGACCGGCCTGGCGGGTGAGTCGCCCGTCGGTCGCCACGTCGATCCGGTTCGAGCGCACGATCGCCATCCGGTGTGGCCGGCCCCGCTTGTCCCATGTCACGCGGACCTTCCGGGCGGCCTCGGCGCGCTTGGCTGCCGCCCTGGCTGCCCGCGCCGCGGCCTGCGCCCGCGCCTTGGCCGCCGCAGCGGCGCGCTCGGCGGCGGAGGGTCCTTGCGAGCCGTCGGGGGGTGGCTGCTGAGCCGGCAGCGCCGCCGCGGCAGGCGCCGCGGTCCGCGTCGGGGCGGGTGCCGCGTTCGCGATCCCGGGCAACACCTCGGCGCTCAGCAGGACACCGACGATCCCGAGCACCGCCCCTGCGGCGATCAGCCGGCCGGACCGGTGGCGGCCGGTCATACCGTCGCCCCCGTGCGCGGCTCGGCCGGCGTCTGCGGCTGCTGGGCCTGTTCCTGCGGTGGCTGCGACGTGCGCACCACCTCGCCGTTCTCGACGGCGACCTGGCGGGTGAGCCAGCGCTGGCGGCGGACCGTGAGCAGCGCCTGGATCTTGATCAGGGCCATGACCCAGGACACGAAGACGTAGCCGGGCACGAGGAAGAAGCTGGACGGCCTGCGCCGGATGTGCGGCAGCAGCTTGGCCGACCGGCTGATCTGCCACCAGAGCGCGAGCACGGCCGCGAAGATCCAGTTCTGGTGGACGAGCGCGACGACCATGAAGATCGGGCCCAGCAGGAGCGTGAATCCGCTGACCGCCTTGTCGATCATCGTGTAGGCGAGGAACGGGTGTTGCCACACCCAGCGCCGCGACAGCGCCCGCAGGTCCGAACGCCAGGTGTTGCGCGCCCAGCGCAGCCGCTGCCGGAAGAAGATCCGCCACCGGTCCGGGAACGTCGACCAGACCTCAGCGGTGCGCTGCATGTACGTGAGGTGGCCGCGTTCGAGGATGAGCGTCGTGAGGCGCTTGTCGTCCCCCGACAGGCAGGGCACACCCCAGAACGTCTCGTCCATGAAGTCGTCCTCGATGTCCAGCAGGATCGTGCGGCGGTACACCGCGGTCCGGCCGGAGAGGCACGAGACCGCCTTGCCCAGGTAGGTCTGGCTGGCGTTCTCGTCGAAGTAGCGGTGGTCGAGGAACATGTCGGTGATCCGCGCCAGGAACCCGCGCCCGCCGTAGACGGACTGCCGGGTGCCGACCCCGCCGATGCGGGGGTCGGCGAACGGCTTGCACACCTCGGTGGCGACGTCAGGGGCCCAGACGGTGTCCGAGTCGACGAGCGCCACCAGGTCGGTCGTCGCCTTGCGCCAGCCCCGCCGCAGCGCGTCCCGCTTGCCGGGCACGGTGGTGACCACCACCGACACCGGGTAGCGGCGGGCGATCTCCTGGCAGATCCGGTCCGAGGCGTCGATCACGAGGATGATCTCTTCGACGTCGTTGGCGAGCCACGACTCGATCGCCGCGGCGAAGACGTGCGGGTCCTCCTGGTAGACCGGCACGACCAGGCTGATGGACAGGCGGTGCTCGTCCAGGGCGGGCTGGTAGAGCACCGCCGGGATGCGCCGCACGAGCCAACAGCCCCAGCGGAACAGGCCGAGCAGCCCCAGCGGGGTGCCCAGCACGTAGTAGTAGACGGGAAGGTTCATGCCGGCTCGCGCTGCTGCCGGTCGGCGCCCGCCATGGCGCGGGCGCGGAGCTGGTCGGCCCCTGCCGCGTGGCTGGCGGTGTCGACCTCGTGGGCGACGATCGCGGCCAGGTGGTCGTTGGTCTCCACCACTGCCGCCAGCAGGGGCATGTCGACGTCCACCGTCTCGGCGAAGCCGAGGAACCCGCAGGTGTCCTTGGGCAGGCAGACGCCGCCGTAGGGGGCGCCGCCGCGGATGCCGTACTCGGGGTTGATGGAGCCTTCGGCGGAGCGGGCGACGGTGGCGGCGATCGGGTCGAGGTCCAGGCCGAGCTTCTGGGCCACCAGCCACATCTCGTTCCAGAAGCTGATCTTGGTGGCGTTGTAGATGTTGTGCGCGGCCTTGATGAACTCGGCCTCGGCGGGGTTGGTGAAGGTGCGCAGCTCACCGCCGAAGGGAGCGAGCAGGTCGTGCAGCCGCTCCAGCGTCCGCCGGTCGCGGCTGGCGATCACGGTCATCCAGGGGTTCGCGAAGTCCTCGGCGGCGGACACCGCGCGCAGGAACTCGGGGTTCGAGGCCAGCCCGAAGCCCTCGCCCGCGGGCCGGCCGGACTGTTCCTCGAGCACCGTGCGGACCAGGCCGTCGGTGGTGCCGGGCGGCACGGTGGACCGCACGACCACGGTGTGGTGCGCCGGCGCGGTGGCCAGGGCGCGACCGACGGAGGCGGTGCCGGCGGCGAACGCGGTCAGGTCGTAGCGGTGTCCGTCATTGGGCGTGGGGAGGGTGAGGAAGAGGAGCGAGTCCGGCTCGGCCGACAGGTCGATCTCGGTGCGCACGTCCAGGCCGCGCTCGCGCAGCTCACGCACCCGGGCCGCGGCGATGTCGACGAACGTGACCTCGTGACCCGCCGCCAGGAAGCCCTCACCCGTCGCCGTTCCGACGACCCCCGAACCCACGATGAAGATCCTCGACGACTGCATGAAATTGCACCTTCCCCTATTTCTGAGCGGCCGAACCTGTCGCGTCAGGGAGATGGTTGCGCAATCGAGCGGCTCCACGATCGTGTAGCCGGTAACTACCCTGCGTATCTGCGCACTGTGGGCTATTGGGGCGCCAGTAGCCTGTCCAGGCAGCTCAGGGGAGAGTTGTGAGTCTTATGAGGGCCTCGTGGGCGACGGCCATGACCAATGCCGTTCAACCATCCGTAACCAACGCTGTGACGTGGGTCACGGGCAAATACACCTGGTCCGGTGAATCCAGGGCAATTGTCGGACCACCCGTATCCATCCCGGAAACAGCCGTTCGAGTGGCCTCGGGCCGCCGCCCGGCGCAGGAATGACGGTGGGTGCGACCGTTCGACGACCGGTCGCCCGGTCGGGCGCAACCCGGAGGCGGGAGGGGCGTTTGCGGCCGGCCTCGGAGGGGGCCAGCGCGCTCACCCAGAGTGCTCGGGAGCCGGGGGAGCGGCCGACGGCCGCTGTGAAGGGCGCCGGAGCCGGCCGGGCGGCCCCGGCCCCGCTCAGTCGTTGAGGATCGCGGCCTGCTGGTTGTCGAAGATCTCGTTGGTGCCGTCGGGGACGGCGGCCGAGCCCTTCAGCATGATCCCTGACTTGTTGGCGAAGATGACGTTGTCCGCGATGTCCACGTCGCCGTCGATGTCGATGTAGACGCCGTAGCGGCCGTTCTCGCCCAGCGTGTTGGCGCGGACGGTGTTCCGCGCGGACTCGCTCACGACGCGCACGCCGTCCTGCTTGTTGCCGCGAGCCTGGTTGTTCTCGACGAGGTTGTTCTCGGAGGTCTGCGTGATCCCGATGCCGGACTCGTTGTTGTCGTACACCCGGTTGCCGCGGACGATGCTGTCGTTGGACTCGTTGATGTTGATGCCCTGGGCGGCGTTGGCGAACGTGTCGTTGCCTTCGATGGTGTTCCGGTCGGACCGCAGGTAGAGCACGATGCCGTGGTGGTTGTTGCGGTAGACGACGTTGTCGCGGATCACGCTGTCGACGCAGTCCTCGGCGAGGATGATCCCGTGCTTGCCGTTGTCGTGCACCTTGTTGCGCTCGATGGTCAGGTTGTGTGACCCGGTGTGCGGGTCGACGCCGTACAGCTTGTTGTCGTGGAACTCGTTGTCGGTGATGACGAGGCCGCCCACCTCGTAGCTGTAGAGCCCGAAGTAGTTGTTGGACACCACGCTGTTGGTGATCTTCCCGGTGGTGCCCTCGGTGCGCCAGGACAGCCCGTAGGACTCGACCGTGCTGTTGCCGAGGAACCGGATCTCGGCGTGGTCGATGTTCATCTGGGCACCGTCGCGGGCCAGCAGGTAGCCGCGGCCGTCGTCCAGGTTCGTGTCGGCTGCGTTGGCGCCCGGGTCCCACGAGGTGATGCACGAGCCGACGACGTCCAGGCCCCCACCGGAGGGCTTCAGCGACGCGAACTTGCCGTCCTCACTGATCAGCTTGAGCCACTTCACCTCGGGCGCCGCGATCCGCAACGACGCCCCGTTCTGCACCGCGATGTCGGCGCGCAGCTCCCACACGCCGTCGCCCGCGTCGCGCAGCGCGTTGCCGCTCACCTCCTTGGCCAGCGCCGGCAGGGTCACACCCTCGCCACCCGTGAGGTTGATCGTGTTCGCCCCCGAGTCGAAGCTCGCCTTGGCCGCCCCGCCTGCCTCCCCGCCACCGCTGTCGCCCGAGGCCTCCCGGGTGCACGGCTTCGCGGGGTCGATCTTCTCGTCGGCCGCGGCCTCCTGGCGGGTGAGCGGGTCCGGCGTCGGACTCGAGCAGGCACCCGCCAGGAGGGCGGCGACGGCGAGTAGCACCCCGAGCACGATGGTTCGGCCATGGGAGCGGGAAGTGCGGGCGTCGGTCGGTCGAGACATCGTCAGGGTCATCCTCGGGTCTGCACCGACGTCACCGCCGGTGATCATGATGCGACGGCCTCAGCCGCCGGCTCCCACCGGGATCGCCGGCGGAACGCGCCGCTTGTTGCCGCCCACCCGGCGCTGCCGGAAGGAGTGCACCTGCTCGAGCACGATGGCCAGCAGGATCAGCGGCACGCCCATGGCGGCCAGCAGGTTGAGCGGCGGGAGGCTGATGTTGTTCTCGCCCTCCGGGGTGAACAAGCCGCGGACCGCCTCCAGCGCGTGCACGCTCGAGTTGGCGAGCACCATCTGGCTGCCGGGCGCCACGTTGAGCCCCAGGTCGGTGGCATCGATCGCCACGTTCTCGGCGCGCACCGGCTCGGGTGAGCGCACCCGCAGGCCTTCGCTGGCACCGTTGATCGCGACCGCGGTGATCGTGGTCGATCCGGTGACGTCGATGCCCGTGGCGCCGCCGTTGATCGTGCCACCGCTGATGACGGCCTCCGGGGTGGCGGTGCGGATCGCGCCGTCCTCGACGTTGTTGGCCGTGAGGTCGGCGATCGTGACGTCGGTGGCACCCGCGGAGGACACGATCCCGTCGCGGCCGCCGTCGATCGTCATGCCGGCGAGCTTGATGTGCCCCGCGCCGCGCTCGATGCGCACGCCGGCCTTGGCGTCCGCGACGTGCACGCCGTTGACCTGGATCTCCTTGCCACCGATGTTGACGCCGGCGACCCGCGACCCCTCGATGGTGGAGTTCTTGATCTCCAGCTTGGTGGTGCTCTTCTCGACCACCACGCCCCGGCGCCCGCCGTTGGCGCGGATGTTGTCGAGCACGATGCCGGTGCTGCCGACGTGGGTGAAGACACCGATCGGCTGGTCGGTGGCGGTGAAGTCGGTGACCGTGACGTCCGTGGCCTGGTTCAGCCGCAGCCCGCCGGCCTCGTCGGCCTCGGTGCTGATGCCACTGACCTGCGTGCCGGTCTGCTGGGTGACGACCAGGCCGTAGAGCTTGTTGTTCAGCGTGGTCAGCCCGCTGATCGGCCGGTCGGAGTTCTCCCCGCCGACGAACATCCCGTTGCCGCCGTTCTTCTCGGCGCGGAGGTTGGCCATCTTGGTGCCCTGGTCACCGTTGAGGACGATGCCGTCGGCCTCCGACTCGGAGACGGTGAGCCCGTCGAGCTGCACGCCCTGGGCCTTCGAGACCTCCACGCCGATGTTGTTGCGCTGCAGCGTGGTGCGGACGAGCGATCCGCCGCTGCCCGGGTTGTAGCCCACGGCGGGCTCCGCGGTGACCTGCCCGTGCTCGGGCACGCCCATGTCCGTGATCGTGACGTCGGTGGCGTTGATCTCGCCGCCGTTCGAGGCCTCGAGGAAGGGTCGGCCGATCGCTTCGAACGGCAGCTGCTGGCCGTTGCGGTCGACCCCGTTGAGGGTGGTGTTCTTCAGCGTCAGCCGGCCGCTGCCGGTGTAGATCGGGCAGGCGTCCGGCACATCGGGCCCGCCGGTCAGCTTGACGGTGGGGATGTCGGAGATCTCGAACGTGACGCCCGGCGTCAGGACGATGGCCGTGTTCACCGTGGCGGTGTCGCCGTCGATGGCGATCCAGTCGCTCGGCAGCATGCGGTCGAGGTCCTTGAGGTCCAGCGCGCCTGGGCGCCGGGGCACGAGGGTGGTGAGTCGTCCGTTGTCGACGACCTCGACGCGGTCGGTGCGGACGGTGACCATCTGGCGGGGGCGGCCGCGCTCGTCCCACGACGCGCGTGCCTTCGCCGCCTGCTCGGCGCGCTCGGCGGCCTCACGCCGCTGCCGCTCGATCTCCTTGAGCCGCTTCTCCTCGGCCTTCCTGGCTGCTTCGGCGGCCTCCTTCTCCGCCTTCTGCTGCGCCTTGCGTGCCTCCTCGGCCTTCCGCTTCTCCTCGAGCTCCTGCTGCGAGGGGCCGGTGGGCCTCGGGTTGGTGGTGCCGCCACCGGGGGTGCCGGTGTTGCCACCGCTGTTGCCGCCGCTGTTGCCGCCGCCGCTGTTGCCGCCCCCGCCGTTGCCGCCCCCGCCGTTGCCACCTCCGTCGTTGCCGCCGCCGCCATTGCCGCCGCCGCTGCCGCCACCGTCGTCGCCGGGGTCGGAGCTGCCTCCGGTGCTGCCGCCGCTGTCGCCGCCGGGGGTGGAGCCGCTTCCGCCGTCGCCCGGTGGCGTGGCCTGCGCCACCGACGACGTGTCGATGGCCGCCGCGGCCGAACCCACCGTGACGGGAAGGGCGAGCGCGCCGATGGCGAGGCTCGCCAGAACGATCCTGGCGAAGCCCCGCCGGTGTGTCCGGGAGCTGGTCATGCGGCCCTCCCAACCCCGACCGCGCGCATCGGGATCGTCGCGTCGTCTTGGATACCGCCGCCGGCGCCCGCGGTGCGGACGACCTGACCGTTCTCGACGGCGACCTGCCGGGTGCCCCACTTCTGGGCTCGGATGGTCATCAGTGCGCGGATCTTGATGAGCGCCATGAGCCAGGAGACGACGACGTAGCCCAGCACGAAGAAGAAGCTCGACGGCCGGCGCACGATGTGGGGCAGGAACTTCGCCGCGCGACTGATCTGCCACCACGCCAAGAGGATGACCGCGACCATCCACTGCTGCGCGATGAGCGCTGTGACCATGAAGATCGGGCCGAGCAGCACCGTGAAACCGGACACCGCCTTGTCGATCATGGTGTAGGCGAGGAAGGGGTGCTTCCAGACCCACGCCTTCGACAGCGCCCGCATGTCCGAGCGCCAGGTGTTGCGCGCCCAGCGCACGCGCTGCTTGAAGAAGATGCGCCACTTGTCGGGGAACGTCGACCACACCACCGCGGTGCGCTGCATGTAGGTGAGGTAGCCGTGCTCGAGCGTGAGCGTGGTGAGGCGCTTGTCATCCCCGGAGAGGCAGGGGATGCCCCAGAACTTCTCCTCCATGAACTCCGCCTCGATCTCCAGCAGCAGGCTGCGCCGGTAGATCGCGGTGCGCCCGGACAGGCAGGCGACCGCCTGGCCCAGCAGGGTCTGGCTGGCGTTCTCGTCGAAGTACCGGTTGTCGAGGAACATGTCGGTGATCCGCGCCAGGAACCCCTTGGTCCCGTAGACGCTCTGCCGGGTGCCGACCCCGCCGATGCGGGGGTCGGCGAACGGCTTGAACACCTCGGTGGCGACGTCGGGGGCCCAGATCGTGTCGGAGTCGACCAGGGCGACGAGCTCCGAGCGGGCGGCGCGCCAGCCGCGGCGGAGCGCGTCACGTTTGCCCGGGACGTCGGTGATCAGGATGCGTACCGGGTACCGGCGGGCGATCTCCTGGCAGGTCGTGTCCGACGCGTCGATGACCAGGATGACCTCCTGGACGTCGTTGGCGAGCCAGGACTCGATCGCCATGGCGAAGATCTCGGGGTCCTCCTGGTAGGTGGGGACCACGATGCTCATGGAGAGCCGGTAGTTGTTGACCACCGGCTTGTAGAGCACCGCCGGGATGCGACGGACGAGCCAGGTGGCCCACCGGATGAGGCCGAGCACCCCGAGCGGGGTGCCCAGCACGTAGTAGTACGCAGGTAGGTTCATGCCGGCTCGTGCAGCTGCTGCCCGCTCGCCACGGCGGCAGCAGCCGTCTCCTTTCCACTGGCGGCCTGGCGCAGCTGGGCGTGCGACGCAGCGTGCGTGGCCGTGTCGACCTCTTCTGAAACGATCGCCGCGAGCCGGTCATTCGTTTCAACCACTGCCGCCAGCAGGGGCATGTCGACGTCCACCGTCTTGGCGAAGCCGAGGAACCCGCAGGTGTCCTTGGGCAGGCAGACGCCGCCGTAGGGGGCGCCGCCGCGGATGCCGTACTCGGGGTTGATGGAGCCTTCGGCGGAGCGGGCGACGGTGGCGGCGATCGGGTCGAGGTCCAGGCCGAGCTTCTGGGCCACCAGCCACATCTCGTTCCAGAAGCTGATCTTGGTGGCGTTGTAGATGTTGTGCGCGGCCTTGATGAACTCGGCCTCGGCGGGGTTGGTGAAGGTGCGCAGCTCACCGCCGAAGGGAGCGAGCACGGCCCGCAGGCGCTCGACGTTCTGCGGGTCGCGGCTGGCGATGATCGTCATCCACGGGTTGGCGAAGTCCTCGGCGGCCGAGACGGCCCGCAGGAACTCGGGGTTGGACGCGAGCCCGAAGCCCTCGTTGGCCACCATCCCGGAGTTCTCCTCCAGGGCGGTCTTGACCAGGCCCTCGGTGGTGCCCGGAGGGACGGTGGACCGCACCACGACGGTGTGCCGGGAAGCGGAGCCTGCCAGGGCCTTGCCCACTGATGCGGTGCCGGCGGAGAAGGCCGTCAGGTCGTAACGGTGTCCCTCGTGCGGCGTCGGCAGGGTCAGGAAGATCAACGACTCGGGCTCGTCGGTCAGGTCGATCGAGGTGCGCGCATCCCAGCCGCGCTCCTTGAGCTCGTTGACCCGGGCCTCGTTGATGTCGATGAACGTCACCTCGTGGCCGGCCTCGCGGAAGCCGCCACCCGTTGCAGCTCCCACGACACCCGATCCGACGATGAAGATCCTCGACGACTGCATGGAATGCCCCTCCAATTCATGACGACCGTTCCGGTCGCCTCTGTGGCGAACGATGGTTTCGCAGCCGTCAGATCCACGAACGCCCAGGGGCATGGTCACGCAGCGCAACCGCAACGGCGGCTGCGGCTAGCCGAATGCCCAGGTTTCCCCAGGTCGGCCACAGGGTACCTGTCATCGACATCAGCCAGTGGGGTGAGCAACCTGAGAGAGTCACAGCGCTTTGTAACCAAAAGCTGTGGTCTGCGTCACTTTGTGAATCACTCGCTCGGACGAATTTGGCGGCCGGTCGCCGAATAACAGTAACGTTTCGCCCAGACCGTTCGACGTTTCTCCATAACCGCTCGGCGCCGCCGCTCGACAATGGGCGCGTGATGGTTGCCGTTCGGCGCGCGTGGACAGCCAGATCGCAACCTCGACGCTCGCTCCTCGTTCCCCTCGGGCGGCCGTGACGGCGGGCGGTCACTCCCCGTGGTTCTCGCCGCTGCGCCGGGCGGGCGAACCCCCACTCTTCCGGCGCATCGCCGCGCCGACCTGCGGGAGCGTCCGTTGTGGAGCGGAACCGGAGGTGCCCGGCGATCGCCGCGCCGACCGACAGCCTAGCCGCGGTGAACGCTGCCCGCCGTCATCGGCCGAGCACCCGGCGTGGCTTCGACGTCGGCCTCACGGCCCTCCCCGTTACCCTGCCCGGGTGCCGTTGGAGTCGCCCGTCCCCTTCCTGCACGGTGACCGGGAGGTCATCGACGTCCTGCACGCGCGGAGAGCGTCGCGCACCACGCCCGGGGCCCGCGCCGACGACCACCGGCTCGCCCTGGTCATCGGGGGCGGCGGGATGCGGGGCGCGTACGTGGCGGGAATGCTGCGCGCGCTCGACCGCGCCGGTCTCGTGCCCGCGTTCGACGAGGTCTACGGGGCGTCGTCCGGCGGCTTCAGCGGGGCGGCGTTCCTCACCGGCGATGCCGCCGCCTGTGCCGCGAGCTATCCCGAGGACCTCAGCACGGACGTCTTCATCAACATGCGCCGGCTCGGCAGCCGGCGGCCCGTCGTCGCCCTCGACCACCTCGTGCACGACGTGCTCGGCGATCGAAAGCCGCTCGCCTGGCACGAACTGGGGCGCACCGCTGCGCCGCTGCGCGTGGTGGCCACCGACGCCTCGGACCTGACCGCCCACACCCTGGAGGGGATGGAGACGGTGTCCGACTGGCAGCAGGCGCTGCGCGCGAGCGCGGCCATCCCGCTGCTCGCCGGGCCGCCCATCCCATGGGGCGGGCGGCGCTGGGTGGACGGGTCGATCGCAGAACCCCTGGCCATGGCGCGGGCCCTGCGCGGCGGTGCCAGCCACGTGCTCGTGCTGCTGTGCCGCGGGAGCGACGACCTGCACCCCGACGCCGACGCCGGGCTGTCGCTGTGGGCCCGTGCGCTCGACCGCCTCGTCCCCGGGCTCGGCTCCCTCGCCCAGGGCTCCCGCCGCTACGGCTCCGACCTGCGTCTCGTCACCGACGCGGCGCACCCCGACCGCGGGCCGGGGCACCTGGCCGCGATCGGGCCCGCGCGCTCCGCGGGCATGGGTTCCCTGTGCGTGGACGCGGTGCGCGTGGGCGAGGCAGTGCGGATCGGCGACGAGTCGGCCGTGGCGGCGCTGGACGCGGTCGCCGCCTGATCGGGCTAGGGAGTGGCGGGCTTGCGTTGCGGTGCGCGAGACGACGTCTGAGAACCCGCAGCGGTGCGGGCTGCGTGCTCGCGAGTACGAGCGGCTCTGCCGCTTCTCGTACACGGGATAGGTTCGCTCTCGTGAACACCAGGCCGCGGGCAGCCGTCGTCGTCACCGGGAGCGAGCTGCTGACGGGGGCGATCTCCGATCGCAACGGCCCGTGGCTGTCCCGGGAGCTCACCGGGCTCGGCTTCGAGGTGGCGTACGTGCAGCTCGTCGGGGACCGGCCCGGCGACCTCGCCCGTGCCCTCGACCTGGCCGTCGAGGAGGGCTGCGAGCTGGTCGTGACGAGCGGCGGGCTCGGTCCGACCGCCGACGACCTGACCGGTGAGGTCGTGGCCGCGTTCGCGGGCGCGCCGCTGGAGCTGGACGAGGCGATGTACGAGCGGATCGCGGCGATCCTGGCCGGGTTCGCCGCGCGCACCGGGTTCGGCGGTTCTGCCCTCGATGCGGCGAACCGCAAGCAGGCGATGGTGCCGCGCGGCGCGACGGCGCTGAACCCGGTCGGCACGGCGCCGGGCCTCGTGGTGTCCCGGCCCGGCGGGCCGCCGGTCGTGGTGCTGCCCGGACCGCCTCGTGAGCTGCAGGGCATGTGGCCCGCTGCGCTGGCCGCGGAGCCTGTGCGGGACCTGCTGGCCCGGGTGCCCGCGCCCGCCGCCCGGTCCCTGCGCTACTTCGGCCTGCCGGAGTCCGAGATCGCCGCCACCCTGCGTGAGATCGAGGCGGAGCGCGACCTGTCCGGCGTCGAGATCACCACCTGCCTGCGCCGTTCGGAGCTGGAGGTGGATCTACGCCCTCGGCCCGGCGCGGGCGACGTCGCCGCCACGCTGCACGCCGAGCTGGCCCGCCGGCACGCCCGGCACCTGGTGAGCACCGACGGCACCAGCACCGACGAGCTGCTGGCCCGTGCTCTGCGCGAGCGCCGGTGGACGGTCGCCACCGGGGAGTCCTGCACCGGCGGCATGCTCGCCGCGCGCCTGGTGGACCTGGCGGGGTCGTCCGACTACGTCGCGGGCGGGGTGGTCGCGTACTCGAACGCCGCCAAGACCGACCTGCTCGGTGTGCCGGCCGAGATGATCGCCGCGCACGGCGCGGTGTCGCCGGAGGTTGCTCGGGCGCTGGCCGACGGGGCCCGGAAGCGCTTCGGCGCCGAAGTCGGCGTCGGGATCACGGGCGTCGCCGGTCCCGGCGGGGGCACGGACGCCAAGCCCGTGGGCTACGTCTGCTTCTGCGTGACCACCGCGGACGGGCAGGTGCTCGCCCGGGACCCCCGCCTCCCGGGCGGCCGAACCGACATCAGGGAACGCTCCACGGACGTCGGCATGCACCTGCTGCTCGGCGCGGCCCGCGGCTCCTGATCAGCTGCTCTTGCCAGTAGATTGCAACTATCTCCGACTGGTGATCGTTCTGGCAGCTCGACATCGGCGGGGGATGCCCGCGTGTAACCGAGGAGCGCCCGGGAGCGTTATGCCGACGGGGGAGTCGGCGTTGCGCGCGCAGTGCGTGCCGGGGGGAACGCATGGGGAGATGGGTCGGACGGCAGGACGGTCGGCGCGCGCTCAGCCGTGACGAACGACGCCGGTTCGCCGAGATCGCGCGCCGGATCGGCTGGGGCGCAGCTCCGCCCGACCAGGACGAATCCCCGGGCGTCGCGCTCGTCCCCGTGCGGCTGGCCGCCGTCGGCTTGCTGGTGGTCGCCGCGACCGGCGTGCTGACCGGCCTCGCCAGGGGCGACGGCGTCGTCCTGGTGGTGGTCGGGGCCGTCCCGGCCGCGGTGGCGTTGTCCCTGCTCGTGGTGGCGAGGACCCTCGGCTCGGCGTCGCCGCCGAGCGGATCCCGGTTCGAGCGATGCTGGGCGTGGCTCACCGCCCGGGGCGACGGGCCGCGGTAGGAGCCGTAGTGATCCCCGCCGGAGGTTCGCCAAGGGTCTCGGCGGCCCAGCTCCCCGCTGGACGCACCGGCGAACAGCCCGAGTACAACCCGGTACGAGGGCTGCCCGCCGGCACGCCCAGCGAGAAGCTGGATCCACCGATACCCCCGACGAACCTCCGGCGGGAACCACTAGTCACGGAGCTTGCGGAAGAAGGTGCGCAGCTCATCCACGAGGACGTCCGGCTGCTCGAGGGCCGCGAAGTGACCACCCACCGCGGGTTCGTTCCAGTGCCGCAGATCGGTGTAACGGCGCTCGAGCCAGTGCCGGGGCAGGCGGACCAGCTCCTGCGGGAACAGGGTGACGCCCGTGGGGACCGGGACCTCGTCCGTGCGGCGACGGTCGTAGCTCTCCCAGTACAGCCGCGCCGACGACGCCCCGGAGCCCGGGAGCCAGTAGAGCATGACGTTGTCCAGCAGCCGGTCGCGCGAGATGACGTTCTCGGGGTGGCCCGCGCAGTCGGTCCAGTCCCAGAACTTCTCGACGATCCACATGCACTGCCCGGTCGGCGAGTCGGCGAGGCCGTACCCGAGGGTCTGCGGGCGCGTGGCCTGCTCGCGGGAGTAGCCGGTGCCGACCTTCAAGAAGTTCTCGCGCGCCGTGAGCGCCTGCGCCTCGTCGGGGCTGAGCGGCTGCCGTTCATCCGCGGGCGGAGGAGCGGCCACCGGCATGGTCAGGTGGATGCCGATGACGTTCTCCGGCGCGCCGGTGCCCAGCGCCGTGGAGATCATCGAGCCCCAGTCGCCGCCGTGGGCCCCGTAGCGGTCGTAGCCCAGCCGGTCCATCAGCTGCGCCCACGCGGTGGCGATCCGCTCCACGCCCCACCCCGGGACGGTCGGTTTGCCGCTGAACCCGTACCCGGGAAGCGACGGGATCACGAGGTGGAACGCGTCGGCCGGGTCCGGCGGGTCGGTGAGTGCCGGGATGATGCCGAGGAACTCGACGATCGAGCCCGGCCAGCCGTGGGTGAGCAGCAGCGGCATGGCCCCCTTGTGCGGTGAGCGCACGTGCAGCAGGTGCACCTCGACCGTGTCGTCGCCGCCCCCGTCCAGCCCGGTGCGGAACTGGGGGATGGCGTTGATCTCGGCCTCGCAGCGGCGCCAGCTGTACCGGCCGGCCCAGTGGCCGCACAGCTCGCGCGCGTAGTCCAGGGGCACGCCCTGCGTCCAGCCCGCCGCGGTGCCCGGGTCGGGCCAGCGGGTGCGGGCGAGGCGCTCCCGCAGGTCGTCCAGGTCCGACTCGGGGGTCTCGATGCGGAACTCGCGCATTAGTGTCCCCCGCCGGGAGTCCGGTGCGTGTATCGGCGGATCCAGGTTTCCGCTGGGTGTGCCGGCGGGCCGCCGCGCGTATCGGCATACTCGGGCGGTTCGCCGGGGCGCCCAGCGGGGAGCTGGGCCGTCGAGACATGTGTCGGACTTCCGGCGGGGGACACTAAAACTGCACTCCCTTGGTCAGGGCGCCGTCGGCGACGAGGTTGGTGCCGCTGATCCGGGACGCGCGCGGGCTCGCGAGCATCACCACCGCGTACGCCGTCTCCTCGGGGGTGCCCATCCGGCCGGTGGGGTTGAGGCCGAGCGCCATGTCGTAGAGCCCACGGTTGTTCTGCTCCATGTTCTGCCAGACCCCGCCGTCGAAGTAGACGTTGCCGGGTGAGACGGCGTTGGCCCGGATGCCCTTCGCGGCCAGGTCGTAGGCCAGGCCCGACACGTAGTGCACGATCGCGGCCTTCATCACGCCGTAGGACCCGTCGGCGAAGTCGATCTCCCGCCCGGACACGCTCGACACGGCGATGATCGACGCGGCGTCGCTCCGCTCGAGGTGGGGCAGGGCCGCCTCGACCATGTGGACGGTGTGCATGAGGTCGACGTCGAAGCTCGCCCGCCAGTTCGCCTCGCCCGGCCCGATCGCGAGCGCCGAGACGTTCGGGACGACGATGTCGATGCCTCCGAACCGCTCGGCCGACGCGTCGACCCAGGCGCGGACCGCGGACCCGTCGGCGACGTCGAGCGCGGTGCCTGCGACGTCGTGCCCCGCGCCGCGCAGCTCGTTCACCGCCTTCTCGACATCCGCGGCGGTGCGGGCGCAGAAGGCGACCTTGGCGCCCTCCGCGGCGAGGCCGTCGACGATCGCGCGCCCGATCCCCTTCGTGCCGCCCGTCACGAGCGCCGCCCGGCCGGTGAGCTGCAGATCCACGGTTGTCTCCTACAGGGTTGCGGCCTGCTCGCGCAGGTGGCGGTGCATGCCGCCGAAGGCGTCGGCGGCAGGCAGGAAGGATTTTTCGATCTTGGTGACCGCGCTGTAGTTGGTGTCGCAGACGTTGGCGAGCGGCGAGCGGCTGACCTGGGTGAGCAGCTGGTAGGCGTCGAGCCGGTCGAGCCCGTACAACTCGCCGAGCCAGGCGATCATCCCCACCTGGCTCGCCCGCCACGCGTCCTCGAGGGGCCGCGCCGACCCCACCACCGCGTAGTCCTCGTCGTGCTCGAGGCGCGGCCACGCGGGCGCCCCGCCCTTGACCAGCTCCACGATCAGCGTGACGTCCATGGCGCCCTCGACCGCGGTGCCGCAGCTCTCGCCCTCGCCCTGGCGGTAGTGCCCGTCGCCGACGGAGAAGAGCGCGCCCTCGACGTTCACGCCGAGGAAGCAGGTGGTGCCCGCCCGCATCTCCGGGGTGTCCATGTTGCCGCCGAACGTGTCGGGCACGAGGCTCGAGCGCACCTCGCGGCCGGGCGGGGCCACGCCGACGGTGCCCAGCATCGGCGCGATCGGCAACTCCAGGCTGAGCGAGCTGCGCTGCGCCTCGAACCGGACGATGCCGCGGGCGCGGTCCAGCTCGTAGATCCACGTCTGTTCCGGCAACGGGTCGTTCAGCAGGGCGGTGCGGTCGGTTCCGGTGAGCGCTCCGAAGAACGGGATCGTGCTCGACGCGGCCCAGTCCCGCGCCGGGGTGAGGTCGACGATGTGCAGGGCGAGGGTGTCGCCCGGCTCCGCGCCCTCGACGAAGAACGGCCCCGTCTGCGGGTTCACCTCCGCCATGTTCAGCACCTGGGACGGCTTGTCGGTGGTGCGCTGCAGCCGTCCGGAGAAGGCGTCCTCGGTCCACAGCTTGAGCACGGTGCCGGGGGTGATCCGGTGCGTCGGCGCGACGCCGCCGAACGTCCACGCGTACTGGTCGGGCTCGGGTCGGAACTCCAGGACGTCCACGCCGCAGATCGTCGGCCCACGGCGGAACGGGCGCAAGAGCGGGCCGCGAGTTGCAGCAAAGCCACATTCACGCAACCAGGTGGCATGGAAGTGGCTTCACTGCAATCACCGTCGCCTGGGTTCGGGGGCACCCAGCGTCCTCGAGATGCCCCGGGCCGCCGCCCGGACGACCGGGACGTACGCGCGGGCGTCCGAGGTCTCCGCCGGCACCACCACCGAGAGCGCCGCCACCACCTCGCCGCGTGTGCCGTGGACGGCGGCCGCCACCGAGAGGGAGATCAGCTCGATCTGCCGGTCGCTCACGGCCACGCCGGTGCGCCGGACCTCGGCGAGCGCGCGCCGCAGCTCGTCGGGGTCGCACATGGTCCGCTCCGTGTAGCGCCTCAGCGGGGAGGCGAGCACCTGTTCCTGCAGCTCCGGGTGGGCGTTGGCGAGCAGGACCAGTCCGACGCCGGTTGCGTGCAGCGGCAGCCGTCCACCCACGCGGGTGATCACGTTGACGGCGCCGCGGCCGGAGATCCGCTCGACGAACACGACCTCGGTGCCGTCGAGCACCGCGAGCTGGACGTTCTGCCGGGTCACCTCGTAGAGGTCCTCGAGGAACGGCATGGCCGACTCGCGCAGTCCCAGCCCGCGCGGCGCCAGGGCGCCGACCTCCCACAACCGCAGCCCGACCCGGTAGCGCCCGTCCGCCCCGCGTTCGAGGGCTCCCCAATCGGCGAGCTCGGCCACCAGCCGGTGGGTGGTGGTGAGCGGCAGGCGCGCCCGGCGGGAGAGCTCGGTCAGCCCGATCTCCGGGTGCTCGGCGCTGAATGCCGCCAGCACCCGCAGCACGCGTCCCGTCACCGTCTCGGCCACCCCGTCAGTGTGCCGCGCCTCTTCCGCTGGCCGGAAGCGGCGTCGAGGTCGTGGTCGGCGTGCGTCAGGCTTCCTGGCATGCGCACGCAAGTCGGCATCGTGGGAGCGGGACCGGCGGGCCTGCTGCTGTCCCACCTGCTCGCCCGCGCCGGCGTCGACTCCGTGCTGCTCGAGGCCCGCAGCCGGGAGTACGTCGAGCAGCGGGTGCGGGCGGGCGTGCTGGAGCACCCCACCGTCGAGCTGCTGCGCGAGGTCGGGCTCGCCGACCGCCTGGACCGCGAGGGCATGCCGCACGAGGGCATCTCGCTGCGCTTCGAGGGCGTGGACCACCGCATCGACTTCACCGACCTCGTCGGCCGCGGGATCACCGTCTACGGGCAGCAGGAGGTCGTGAAGGACCTGATCGCGGCCCGCCTCGCCGCCGGTGGTGACGTCCGTTTCGAGGTCTCCGACGTCGCGCTCGACGGGCTCGCCGACGCGCCGGTGATCTCCTACTCCGACACCGGCGGCACCCGCCACGAGCTGCGCTGCGACATCGTGGCCGGCTGCGACGGCTTCCACGGGATCAGCCGCGGCACGTACGCACCGGAGGTGTTCGACCGCGAGTACCCCTACGCGTGGCTCGGGATCCTCGCCGAGGCCGCCCCCACGCAGCACGAGCTCGCGTACGCCAACCACGCGAACGGGTTCGCGCTCTACTCGATGCGCAGCCCCGAGATCACCCGGCTCTACCTGCAGGTACCGCCCGACACCGACCTCGCAGACTGGCCGGACAGCCGGATCTGGGACGAACTGGGCACCCGCCTCGCCGCCGACGGGTTCGGCCTCAACGAGGGCCCGGTGCTCGAGAAGGGCGTCACCGGGATGCGCAGCGTCGTCGCCGAGCCGATGCGGCACGGGCGGCTCTTCCTGGCCGGCGACGCGGCGCACATCGTGCCGCCCACCGGGGCGAAGGGCATGAACCTCGCCATCGCCGACGTGCGGGTGCTCGCCGAGGCGCTCTCGGCGTACTTCGCCGGTGGGGACGAGGCCGGCCTCGACGCCTACTCCGACACGTGCCTGCGCCGCGTATGGCGGGCCGAGCACTTCTCGTGGTGGATGACGTCGATGCTGCACAACGCGCCGGACGGCGACCCGTTCACCCGCCGTCTCCAGCTCTCCCAGCTGCGCTACACGGTGGCCTCCCGCGCCGCCGCCACCAGCCTCGCCGAGAACTACACCGGCCTACCCCACACGGGAGGAAATCGATGACGCTCGCCCATCCCGCCGGCTACCGGCCACCACCGGAGGGCACGCACCCACCGCTGGACTACCCGGGCTACAAGAGCACGTCGCTGCGGGCGCCCTCGCAGGCGCCGATCGTGCTGCGGAACCGGCTCACCGAGGTCACCGGCCCGCTGCTGACGGCGGGTCACGACGACCTGATCGGCCCCAGCGACCACGACCTGACCACGCAGCACGGCGGTGAGCCGATCGGCCAGCGGATCATCGTGTTCGGGCGGGTGCTCGACAGCGACGGCCGCGCCGTGCCGGACACGCTCGTCGAGGTGTGGCAGGCCAACGCGTCCGGGCGTTACCCGCACAAGAACGACAACTGGGCCGGCGCGCTCGACCCGAACTTCACCGGCGGCGGGCGGGTGCTCACCAACTCCGAGGGCGAGTACTCGTTCACCACGATCAAGCCCGGCGCCTACCCGTGGGGCAACCACCACAATGCCTGGCGGCCGGCGCACATCCACTTCTCGCTCTTCGGCCGCGCGTTCACGCAGCGGCTCGTCACGCAGATGTACTTCCCGGACGACCCGCTGTTCGGCCAGGACCCGATCTTCAACTCCGTGCCGGACCCGAAGGCCCGCGAGCGCATGATCTCGACGTTCGATCTCGACGCCACCCGGCCGGACTGGGCGCTCGCCTACCGCTGGGACATCGTGCTGCGCGGCCGTGAGCAGACCCCGTTCGAGGAGCCCCATGAGTGACCTGGTGACCCCGTCGCAGACCGTCGGGCCGTTCCTCTCGCTCGGCCTGACCTGGACCGACGGGCACCTCGTCGTCCCGGAGGGGAGCCCGGGTGCGATCCGGATCGCGGGCCGGATGTTCGACGGCGCGGGCGCCCTCGTCCCCGACGGCGTGGTCGAGACCTGGCAGGCCGACGCGAACGGCCGCTTCGACCACCCCGACGACCCGCGCGGGGCCTCGGGGTCCGGCTTCGGCGGCTTCGGCCGCTGCCCGACCGACGACGAGGGCCGCTTCCAGATCATCACCGTGAAGCCGGGCCCGCTCGGCGACGGCCAGGCCCCCCACATCGACGTCACGGTGCTGGCCCGCGGCCTGCTCCAGCACCTCGCCACCCGCATCTACTTCCCGGACGAGGCCGCGGCCAACGCGGCGGACCCGCTGCTGTCCTCCCTGCCGGCCGAGCGTGCGGCGACGCTGGTCGCCGAGGCGGCGGGCGAGGGTGAGCTCCGCTTCGACATCCGCCTCCAGGGCGAGGGGGAGACGGTCTTCCTGCAGGTCTGACGGCGAGGCCTGGGGACTCGGGCGGCGCGGCTGATCGGCGGGAACGGGACATCAGGTGCACCGGTGCAGCTCGAGTCCCGATCCGACCGATCACGGCCATCTGGTATCCCGAACCGGAAGTCCACCACATAACTCGACGGCCCAGCGGAACCTGGATCCGCCGATTTATGCACCGGACTTCCGGTTCGGATCGCTAGAGCCAGCCGTTCTCGTCGGCGATGCGGGCGGCCTCGGCGCGGTTGGCGGCGCCCGTCTTGCCGATCACGGCGGACAGGTGGTTGCGGACCGTGCCGCCCGAGAGGTGGACGGCGCGGGCGATGTCGGCCACGCTCGCGCCGTCGCGGGCCGCGCGCAACACGTCGCGTTCCCGCTCGGTGAACGGGCTGACGCCGCGGGCGAGGGACTCCGCGGCCAGGCCCGGGTCGACCACCCGCAGGCCGGCGTGCACCTTGCGGATCGCCTCCACCAACTGCTCCGGTGGGGAGTCCTTCACGACGAAGCCCGCCGCACCGGCCGCCATCGCCCGGGCGAAGTAGCCGGGCCGGCCGAACGTCGTGCACATGACGATGCGGCAGGACGGCAGCGCGGCGTGCAGTGCGGCCGCCGCGGTGAGGCCGTCGGTGCCGGGCATCTGGACGTCCAGCAGCGCGACGTCGGGCGTGGTGCGGCGGGCCGCCTCGAGCACCTCGGCACCGTCGCCGACCTCCGCCACCACCTCGACGTCCGGCTCGAGATCGAGCATCGCGGCCAGCGCGCCGCGGACGAGCGCCTGGTCGTCGGCGAGCAACACCCGGATCATCACGCCTCCGCGTACAGGCGGAAACCCTTGCCGGGCAACGGTTCCGCGGTCAGCCGGCCGCCCACCGCGGCCATCCGTTCGGTGAGCCCGGCCAGACCGTTGCCGGGGTGGGGCGGGCCGGTGGACCGCCCGTCGTCGCGGATCTCCATCGAGCGCGCACCCAGCCGGACCTCGCAGCGGGTGGCCCCGCTGTGCCGGATCACGTTGGTGACGCCCTCGCGCAGCACGTACGCGAACGGCTCCTGCAACTCGTCGGCGACGTCGTCCACGGCCTGCGGGAACACGGCGTCGATGTCGGCCGCCCGCAGCGCCTCGTGCGCCCCGGCGAGCTCGGCGGCCAGCGAGGGCCGCCGATAGCCGGACACGGTGGCGCGGATCTCGGTGAGCGCCTGCCGGGACAGCCGCTCGGCGTCGTGCAGCTCGGCGAGCGCCCGGGCCGGCTCGGCCCCGCTCTCCAGGATCCGCCGGGCCAGCCCGGTCTTCACGGTGATCGTCGTGAGGCTGTGCCCGAGCACGTCGTGCAGGTCCCGCGCCACCCGGGCCCGCTCGTCGGCCACGGCGAGCGTCGCGATCCGGTCCTGGGCGGCGCGGAGCTGGTTGATCGTGCGGATCAGCTGGGTGAGCGTCACCATGCCGACGGTCAGCATGATCAGCGCAGAGGTGTCGCCCCAGTCGACCGCGCCGTCCACCGCCCAGGTGCCTGCGACGACCGCGACCGTCGTGAGCAGGCTGATCACCACCCCCCACCGCAGCGGCAGCATCAGGATCGCGGCGGCGACCGCGTACGCCAGCATCGTCAGGTGGCCCGGGTCGGCGGTGACGAGCGCGAAGCCGGAGCCGGTGAGGAAGAGCCATGCGATCACCAGCACCCGGGGGAGCGGCGCCCACAGCTGGCCGAAGTACAGCGTGAGCAGGTAGCTCACGAGGTAGACGCCACCGATCACGACGAGCGCGGCGCGGTTGCCCGGCGGCGCTGCGTTCCACTCCTCGGCGACGGTGCGCACGAAGAAGACCAGGAACACCGACGCGCCGATGACGCTGCGCCGGCGGACCCGGCGGGCGATCGCCGGGTCCTCGGGGCGTCGGACCGGCCATTCCAGGAGGTCGACGCCCTGCACGACACGCACGCCGATGACCTTACGACCGCTTCCGGCGGTGGCGCTTCACGGTGGCGAGCGTCCACAGGATCAGCAGTCCCATGGCGGCGAAGCGCAGCAGCTGCGAGAGCCCGGCCGCGGTGTCCACTGGCAGGCTGTAGGCCACGACCACGCGGGCCACTGCCTCGACCAGCATTCCGACGCCCCACACCGCGGTCAGCATCCGGAACATGTGCCGGAACCCCGCCGAGTGGCGCCACAGCCGCTCGAACTCGCCGCGGTACGCGGGCCGGAACCTGGCCGCGGCGTGCCAGATCATCGGCCGGCCGTACGCGCAGGTCCCGAGGAAGATCAGTCCGGCGACCGCGGTGCTGAAGGACTCCTTCGCCACGAGGAAGCGGGCGTCCCCGGTCAGCAGCGCGAACCCGAGCCCCACCCCGAACTCGGCGAGCATGAACGCGGCGAAGCCGTCGAACCGGCGGGTGCGCAGCCACACGTACGCGATCCGCAGGCCCGCGGTCACCGTGCCGCCGAGCAGCGCGACGTACGGCGACGCACCGAGGGCGCGGAGCCCGTAGTAGGCCAGCAGGCTCAACCCGATGTCCCAGAACAGCCCGAGGAACATCGACCACTGGGGCGCGGCCTTCTCCGTGGCGGGCGCGGGGGCGGGGGAGCGATACGACGTCCGATCCATGCCTCGAAGACTGCTGCCCGCCGAGCCCCGGCGCCCACGACAGCGGTCACGACCTGGACGTGACATCTGTCAGTCCCGGAATGACGCTCCGCTCTGAGCGTTCCCACAGGTGAGTGACAGCGCGTCCCTCGCTCCGGATGAGATAAAGGGGATCAACGAGGGCGGTCGGGAAGGGTGTGGTCGGGATGGTGAGCCCGCTGGTCGCGGCGGCTCGCTTCCGGCTGCGCCACCCGCTCTTCGTGCAGGTCGTCCGCTACATGATGGTCGGAGGCCTCGGCACCGCGGTCAACGCGGCCGCGTTCCTGTCCCTGCGCACGGCCGGGCTGGATGCGGTGCCGGCGAACCTCGTCGCGCTGCTCGTGAGCACGGCCGTGAGCACGGAGGCGAACCGCCGGTTCACGTTCGGTGGAACGGCCGTTCACCCCTGGCGTTCCCGCGTGCAGATCGGCGGCACCGTCCTGTTCTACGCGTTCTACAGCTCGGCCGTCCTGCTGATCCTCGGGCTGGTCCTCGACCCGACGCCGGTGGAGGAGACCGTGGCCCTTGCGGCCGCGAGCGTCCTCGGCGGGGCCGGCCGGTTCCTCGTCATGCGCTACTGGGTGTTCGGCGCGCAGCATGATGCCCCGGAACCTGGCAGGGTGGACATATGGGACGAACGAGTCTGACCCGGTCGCTCGCGGCGCTCCTCGCGGGCGTCGTCCTCCTCCTGACCTCGGCCGGCTCCTGCGGCGGTGGCGAGGACGACGACGGCGACGACGCACCCGGCGTCACGCAGCAGGACGGCGAGGGCGACGACGACTGACCGGCGCGGCGGCCGCGCGGCGCATAGATTCGGGCGCATGACCGCTACCCAGTCCCGTACCGAGGCGTTCGAGCGCGAACCCGTGGCGCTCACCGAGCGGATCACCTCCGACGGGTCGTCGGCGTGGCCGGTCGAGCCCGGCCGGTACCGGCTGGTCGTCGCGCGGGCGTGCCCGTGGGCGAACCGCAGCGTGATCGTCCGGCGGCTGCTCGGGCTGGAGCCGGTGCTGTCGATGGGGATCGCGGGCCCGCTCCACGACGAGCGGAGCTGGCGGTTCCACAACGACCCCGACAACCGCGACCCGGTGCTCGGCATCGAGTACCTGCGCGAGGCCTACGAGGCCGCCCACCCCGGCTTCGACGCCGGGGTCACCGTCCCGACGGTCGTCGAGATCGCGAGCGGCAGGGCCGTGACCAACAACTTCCAGTGCCTCACGCTCGACCTGTCCACGCAGTGGCGCGCGCACCACCGTGCCGGCGCGCCCGACCTGTACCCCGAGGCGCACCGGGCGGAGATCGACGAGATCAACGACGCCGTCTACCGCGACGTCAACAACGGCGTCTACAAGTGCGGGTTCGCCAAGGGGCAGGCGGCCTACGAGAAGGCCTACTCGGCGCTGTTCGCCCGGCTCGACGCGCTGTCCGAGCGGCTGGCCACCCGCCGCTTCCTGGTGGGGGACACGATCACCGAGGCCGACATCCGGCTGTGGGTCACGCTCGTCCGGTTCGATGCCGTCTACCACGGCCACTTCAAGTGCAACCGGGAGAAGCTCGCGGAGATGCCGGTGCTGTGGGCCTACTCGCGGGACCTGTTCCAGACTCCCGGCTTCGGCGACACGATCGACCTCGAGCAGATCAAGCAGCACTACTACGGAGTGCACGCCGAGATCAACCCGACCGGGATCGTCCCGCTCGGCCCCGACCCGCAGGGCTGGCTCACCGCGCACGGGCGCGAGGAGCTGGGTGGGCGCCCATTCGGCGACGGCACCCCGCCCGGCCCGCCACCGGAGGGGGAACGGGTACCCCCGATCGCCTGAGCCGGCCTCAACCACCGAGCAACTCGTACTCGACGCCTGCTGCGTCGTACGTCTTGGCCGCCCGCTGATCGAGACTCAGCAGTACCGCGCCGCCGCGTTGCGCGGCAAGCGCGACGACGAGGTCGTAGATGGCGCCGCGTGCGATCCCGCCTCGCACGGCGATGTCGAGGACGTCCGTCGACGGCGTACTCACCAGCCGCGGCACCGAGCCGGGAAAGTGACCGTCGAGAAAGGCCGTGACGAGGTGCGCCGGCACGCGGCGGGGAGGCGGCAGCCGGGTGAGGACCGAGAAGGTCTCGACCGCCACGTGATCGACGATCGCGTCCACCCGGTGGACTGCCGCGGCTGCTGCCGTGTGGTCGGCGTGCCATCGCGCGAACGCGGCGACCAGCACCGATGTGTCACACGTGATCACCTGCGCGTGCGTTCCAGGAGGTCGCGCACATCGGACGCGGTCAGAGCCGGGACGTCGACGTCCGCGACTTCCGCGGCGAGGAAGCCCCGCGCTCGACGAGCTGAACAGGCGCCGAAAGCGGTTCGATCTCGATCCGTCCGTCGCGTTCGGTGATCTCGAGCTCCTGCCCGGGCTCGAGCGACGCGGCCTGACGCAGCTGCTTCGGGATGACGACCCGGCCTGCCCCGTCGATGGTAGTCCGCATGGCAGAACTCGACCATTTCGCGGCGCAGGCCACGTCGCACCGACCTTCCGGCCCGGATCCGGGCGCCCGGCCAGGCGGAGGAGGATGGGCCGGGATGACGGTTCGCAAGTCGCTCGTCGTGCTGCTCGCAGCGCTGGCCGGGGTGGTCATCGCGACGGCCCCGGCATCCGCGACGCCACTCCCACCCCCACCGCCCCTCACCGGCGAGCACCTCGGCCCCGACCGGCTGCCGCACTGCTCGGACGTGCTGGCGGGGATGTCACCGCGGGACAAGCTCGCCCAGCGGCTCATGGTCGGCGTCGACGGTGCGGATCCGCGCGCGACCGCCGAGAACGTGCATGCCACGCAGGTGGGTGCGATCTTCGTCGGCGGCAACGCCACCGCGCTGCTCACCGACCAGGCGCTGCGCGGGGTGCAGGCGATGGCCCGGATCCCCCTCGCCGTGGCCGTCGACGACGAGGGCGGGCGCGTCCAGCGCATCGACACCCTCGACGGCGAGCTGCCCAGCGCCCGCGCCATGGCGCGATCCCGCACCCCGGAGCAGGTGCGCGAGCTGGGCGAGCAGCGCGGGCGGGAGCAGCTCGCGCGCGGCATCACGATGAACCTGGCCCCGGCCGTCGACGTGACCGGCCGGTCCTCGGCCATCGGCGACCGGTCCTTCGCCGACGACCCCGAGACGGTTGCGAGCTACGCCGCCGCGTTCGCCGAGGGGCAGCGCGACGCGGGCGTCTACACGGTGCTCAAGCACTTCCCCGGGCACGGCCGCGCCGACGGCGACTCGCACAAGGGCCGCGTCACCACCCCGGACCTGGCCGACATGCGCTCCGACGACATGCGGCCCTACGCCACCCTGCTCGGCCCGGGCGGGCCGCTCGCCGACGGCCGCACCGGCGTGCTCGTCGGGCACCTGGACGTGCCCGGCCTCACCACGGACCTGCCCAGCTCGCTCACCCCCGAGGTGTACGCGCTCCTGCGCCAGGAGGTCGGCTTCGACGGCCTCGTGCTCACCGACGACCTCGGCGCGATGGACGCCATCACCGACGAGTTCACCCTGCCCCAGGCCGTCGAGCGCGCCCTGGAGGCGGGGGCGGACATGGCCCTGTGGTCCAGCGGCGGCCGCATCACCCCGGTGCTGGACCACCTGGAGCAGTCACGGCTGGACGTGCGGTCGACCGACGAGGCGGTGACCCACATCCTGAAAGCGAAGCGCGTCTGCTCCTAGGGCCTCTCGCAGCATGGTGGCCATACTCCGGTTGAACCGGAGTATGGCCACCATGCTGCGGTTCAGGGTCGGCTGGTGCCCGCCCGCTCCATTCCTCGCCGCACCGCGTCGGCCAGGTAGGGGCGCAGGCCCGTCGCCGGGACGATCGCGTCCACCGAGCCCACGCGCTGGGCGCGCTCCACGCTGTGGGCGGCGTCGAACTCGTCCGCCACCTGGCCCAGCACCTCCGCCCGGACGCCGGGGCGCAGGGTGGCCAGCTCGTTCGTGAGCCGCGCGGCCTCCTCCTCCGCCCCGTTCTGGCGGGCCTCGGCGATGCGGGCCTCCAGGTCGGCGACGCGCGGGTCGCCGGCCGTGCGCTTGTTGACGTCGCCGGCGAACACGACGGCAGCGGCGGGCGCGCCGCCGATCACCGACGCGTACGAGCCCTCGACGGCGGCGACCTCCATGTTGTCGTTGAGCGTTCCGCTGAACACCACGAACGCGCCGCCGTGGTACCGGGAGACCACGCAGAACACGATCGGCCCTTCGAAGTTCACGACCGCCCGGCCGATCTCGGCCCCGTACTCCAGCTGCAGCTGGCGCAGCGACTCCGGGGAGCCGTCGAAGCCCGACAGGTTCGCGAGGATCACGAGCGGGCGGTTGCCGCTCGCGGCGTTGATCCCGCGCGCCGTCTTCTTCGACGACCTCGGGAACAGCGTGCCCGCCGTGAACGTGGTCGGCCCGTCCATCGGCAGCAGCCCGCGCCGGGGCAGGGGCCGGGACTCGACGCCGATGAGGGAGATCGGCTGCCCGCCCAGGTGCGCGTCGAGCACGACCACGCCGTCGGCGTCGATCATGTCGATCCAGCGTTCGAGCGTGGGGTGGTCGGCGTCGGCCACCGCGCGCAGCAGCGAGCGGATGTCGAAGGGCTTCTTGCGCTCCGGGTTGGCGGAGAAGATCTCCCCGACCTGCGTGAAGTCGCACCCGGGGCCCGCGTGCGGCGAGTCGGAGATGTCGCGGTCCACCGGGTCGGCCGTCGGCGCCGGGCGCGGGAACCGCTCACCGGGTGCGCGGTAGGTGTGCGAGTAGTGGGCGAGCAGCACGTCCACCGCCCCGGACAGGTCCGGCGCCCAGTACTGCGCCTGCCCGTTCGGGCCCATGATCCGGTCGTACCCGCCGATGCCGAAGTTGTCCTCCGCGGAGACGCCGCCCGAGTAGTCGAGGGCCTGCTTGCCGGTGAGCACCATCGCGCTGTCCGGCGTCATCACGAGGATGCCCTTGGTGTGCATGAGCATCGTGGCCTCGGCGTTCCAGTACGGCTGGGCGCCGACGTTGATGCCGGTGACGACGATGTTGATCTCGCCGCCCTCCTGCGTGAACTCGATGATCCCGCGCAGGGCCCTGGCGACCCAGTCCATGTTCTCCACACCGGAGTCCATGGCGATCTTCGCGCCGGCCGACACCGCGAACCACTCGATCGGCGCGTCCAGCCGTTGCGCGAGCTCGATCGCAGCGAGCACGCGCGCGCACTCCGGCTCGGCGAGCGCGCCGAGCGCCTTGGTCGGGTCACCGATGAGCACGACGCGGGTCATGCCCTCCGGGTAGCGCCGGGTCGGCGTGGTGACGGTGCCGAGCACGATGTTGGCGGTGTTCTGCCCCGGCGGCCGCTCGACGACGACGGGGGCGCCGTCCGGGCCGAGGTCGTACTCGGTGAACGTGCCGGTCGGTCCGCCGCGGTCCGGGCTGCGCTGCAGCATCGGCACCAGCTCGTACGGGTAGACGGCACCGCGCCTGCGCGCCCGGATCACCTTCTGCGCGTAGGCGTCCAGCTCGCGCATGGGCTCCGTCGGCGGCTCGGTGACCTGCACGGTCAGGCCTGCGCCCGGCGGGCGGGACATCCGCAGCAGGTACTCCCGGGGCTCCCCGGTGCCGTCGCCGATGTGGCGGAACTGCACGACGACCTGCTCCAGGCCGAGCCCCACCGAACGGGGCGCGAGCACTCGCACCACCGAGTCGAGCTCCTCGAACGGCACGTCGACCACCGGCCAGACGTAGAGCAGCACCCGGTTCCAGTCGAGGCGCGCGTCCTCGCGGCTCGCGGCGCGGGCGGAGCGGACGGCGTCCAGGCAGGAGTCGAGGACCTGCTCCAGCTGGGGGAGGGCCCGGATGTGGCCGCCGCGCGCAGCGTCAGCGGAGCGCGCATCAGCACTGCCGTCGTCGCCGTTGCGCAGCACCGTGAGCTCCCGGACGTCCGAGAGCGCGATGAGGCGCTTGTCGGCGGGGACACCGCGGCCCTCGGCGCGGAACAGGTGCACGTCGATCGGCGACGGCAGCCGGGTGAGCTCGAAGTCGGTGAGGCGCCAGAGCCCGAGCCGCTCGGCGACCATCGGGTGCAGACCGCGCAGCGTGCGGTCCTCCACCGGCTTGCGGTCCGGCCCGGCGGTGAACGTGAACCAGGCGGACCGCTCGTCGCCGTGCGGGCGCCGCACCGCCACCGCGACCCGGGCGAGCCGCTCCGGGAGCCGCCCGAGCATCGCGCGGATCTTCTCCGAGGAGCGTTCCGGGTCGGCGTCCGGTGCCTCGCCGGCGATGATGTAGAGGTCGAGCAGCACAGTGCTGGGGTCGGGCAGCTGCGCGATGAGCCGGCGCAGGTCGCCCTGCACGGTCATCGGGTCGCCGCCCGCCGGTGCGTCCGGCGCGGTGTGGACCGTGGTGGCGAGCACGGTGAGCTCGCTCCGCTCACCCACCCCGCCGGCTCCGCGAGCTCCGCCGGCTTGCCGTCCCCCGGACCCGTGCTCGTAGCGGGCAGTGAGCAGCGGACGGCCGCCGCGGTCGGTCACCTGCAGGTCGTACAGGGTGCGGATGCGGTAGTAGCGCCGCGTCATCACCTCGAGCATCGCCGCGTGGTGCTGCGCGCCGAACACCCCGAGGATGGGCTCGCCCGCGGACACGATGGTGTCGATCTGCCGCGCCCGCACCGCGGGGTCGTCCGACAGCCGGTCCAGCTCTGCCCGCACCTCCGCCTGGCCCTCGGCCCGCTCGGCCACGATGAGGGGCGCGTCGAACAGGGTGTAGCGCACCCGCCGGGCGAGGCTGCCGACCACCGGGTGCCGCAGCTGGGTGGCCGTGACGAGCCGGTCGAGCATGCGTTGGTAGTCCGTGCGCGCGGCGGGCGGGAGCGACTCGGGGTGGCGCAGCCGCCACTCCAGCAGCTCCAGCACGACCGGCACGTGCGCGGTGGCCCTCCGGTGCGCGAGGAACATCCGGTACAGCGCGCTGTTCAGCGCACCGGCCGAGACGGGGTCCGACGGTGCCAGGTCCGGCACGTCGTAGTGCCCCAGCGCCCGGCGCAGCCGGTCGCGGAACGACTCCGGCAGGCCTTCGGCGTCGGCATCGCGCGAGCGCAGGAACGCGTACAGGTACTCCTGCGGGTTGCGCGCCTCCTCACCGGCCGGGTCGATCTGCTGCGTCTCGTCCTCCGGCCCGCGGCGGTTGCGCGAGAGCGCGCACAGGTCGGCGAAGATGCGCAGCACCGCCGTCTCGCCGGCGAGCACACCGGGGTCGTCCGGCGAGAGCTCGGCGCGGGCGGCGGCGAGCGCGGCGAGGAGCGGGCGGGCGTCGCGCTCGTCGATGTCGTAGCCCAGTACCAGGAAGCGCAGCGACCGGAGCGCGTCGGCGGCCCACGCGGCCGCGTCGGATCCGGTGACCGGCGGGCCGGCCAGCTGCGTGAAGTCGGCCCGCTCGCCGCCGGCCGTGCCCCCCGCGTCGCCGTCGGGTTCGAGGCGCACCAGCCGGGTGCCGCCGTCCACCTGCGTGTTGGCGGCGACGAGCACCTCGCGCACGCGACCCGACACCGGGGCGCGCAGGGCCGTCTCCAGCTTCATGCTCTCCACGACGGCGACGACGTCGCCCGCCTGGACGGTGTCGCCCGGTGCCACCGGGATCGCGACGATCACCGCCGGCGCCGGGGCCCGGACCAGACCGGCCTCGCCCCCGGAGATCCGGTGCACGGCGCCGTCGACCTCCACGAGGAAGTCCGGGCCCTGCGGCACCGAGAGCACCGAGTACGACTGCCCGGCCACGGTGAGCTTGCGCTCGAACCGGCCGGTGCGGTCCGCGTCGACGTCGACGGCCTTGCCGTCGAGCTCCACGTGGTAGCGGGTGCCGCGCGACTGGGCCACCAGCAGCCGGTACGACTCGCCTGCCGCCCGCACGTCCACCTGGTACCAGGTCTCGTGACCGACCTCGGGGCGTCCGCGTTCCGCGGAGGCGAACAACCGCTCCCGCTGCCGCGCCACGTGCGCATCCTGCGCCTCCACGGCCGTGGCGAGCAGCGCGACGTCCATGCGCCGCGGGGGCTCGTAGCCGTCGGCCATCATCCGGTCGAGCCAGGTGGTCTCGAGCTTGCCGGAGCGGACCTCGGGCCGGTCGAGCAGGTCGAGCAGGAAGGCCTTGTTCGTGGTGCCACCGTCGATCACCGCGGCGGTCTGCCTGAGCGCCCGCGAGAGCCGGGCCCGCGCCTCGTCGCGGTCGCGGCCCCACGCGATCACCTTGGCGATCATGGAGTCGAACTGCGGCGGGATCACGTCCCCGGCGGCGACGCCGGTGTCCACGCGGACGCCGGGTCCGCTGGGCAGCGCGAGGTGCTCGATCCGGCCCGGCGCGGGGGCGAAGCCCTGCTCGGGGTCCTCCGCGGTGAGCCGGGCCTCGATCGCGTGCCCGCGGGCGGGCGGGGCCTCCGGGGCGATGTCGGCGAGCTTGCCGCCCGCGGCGACGTGCAACTGCAGCTTGACGATGTCGACGCCGGTGGTGGCCTCGGTGACCGGGTGCTCCACCTGCAGCCGGGTGTTCACCTCGAGGAACGACAGCAGCCGCTCGCCCGGCTCGTACAGGAACTCGACGGTGCCCGCGTTGACGTAGCCCGCGGCCCGCGCCAGCTTCGCGGCCGACGAGCGCAGCAGCCGCTCCTGCTCGGCGTCGAGCGCGGTGGAGGCCGACTCCTCGAGCACCTTCTGGTTGCGCCGCTGCACCGAGCAGTCGCGCACGCCGAGCGTCCACACGTCGCCGGAGGCGTCGGCCACGACCTGCACCTCGACGTGGCGGCCACCGGGGATCGCCCGCTCCAGGAACACGGTGGCGTCGCCCGCGGTCTTCGACGCCTCGGAGCTCGCGCGCTCGAACGCGTCGGCGAGCTGGTCGGGGGAGTCGACCCGGCGGATGCCGCGCCCGCCGCCGCCAGCCGTCGCCTTGACCATGAGCGGGTAGCCGATCCGCTCCGCGTGCTCCCGGGCCGCCGCGACGTCGGCCACCGGGCCGCCGCTCCACGCGGCGAGCGGCACGCCGACCTCCTCGGCCAGCAGCTTCGCCGCGATCTTGTCGCCGAGCCGCTCCATCACCTCGGGTGACGGCCCGACGAACACGATCCCGAGCTCGCGGCACAGCCGCGCGAAGTCGGCCTTCTCGGACACGAAGCCCCAGCCGGGCCACACCGCATCGGCGCGGGCGGCGCGCAGGCCCCGCTCCAGCTCGGCGTAGTCGAGGTAAGGGCTCGTGGCGAACGCCTGCTCCGGGTCCTCGGGACCGATCAGCACCGCCTCGTCGGCCTCGCGCACGAACATGGCGTGCCGGTCGACGGCCGTGTAGAGCGCGATCGTGCGCAGCGGCGCGGCGCCGTTCCCCTCGGACAGCTCGGCGTTCCACTCGCGCACCGCGTGGATGAGGCGCATCGCCGGCTCGCCGCGGTTGACGATGGCGACCCGTTCGAACTGCGTCACGATCTTCTTCACTCCCGTCGCTGGTGCCCGGTGCACCGTACGCCGCGACCACCCAACTCGACGCCACCCGCGTCGCACAACCTGCAGGCGGGGGACGTCGGGGCAGAATGTGCCGGTGCGCACGGCGAGCCGGGACGGCCTCACCTTCGACGTGCACGAGCTGGGCCCCCCGGGTGGCGATCCGGTCCTGCTCCTGCACGGGTTCCCACAGCGGGGCGACTCATGGCATGCCGTCGCCACCCGGCTCGCCGAACGCGGCTACCGCACGCTCGCGCCGGACCAGCGCGGCTACTCGCCGCGGGCCCGCCCGACCGGTCGCGACGCCTACCGGATCGAGGAGATGGTGGACGACGCGCTCGCCGTGGTGGACCGGCTGGTCGGCCGGAACGCGCGCGTGCACCTCGTCGGGCACGACTGGGGTGCCGCCGTCGCATGGCGGCTCGCGGCGCGGCACGGCGAGCGCCTCCGCACGCTGACCGCCGTGTCGGTGCCCCCGCCCGCGGCCTACCTGCGCTCGCTCCTGACCACGCGGCAAGGGCTCGCGTCCTGGTACGTCTACGCGCTCCAGCTGCCCTGGCTGCCCGAGCGCCTGCTCGCCGCGAAAGGCGGCCCGTTCTCGCGCCGCTTCGTGGCGGCGCTGCGCCGCACCGGCCAGTCCAAGGCGGCCGCCCAGCGCGACGCGGCCGGCCTCGCCGACCCGGCCGCGCTCACCGCCGCGATCAACTGGTACCGCGGCATGTTCTCCGGTCCGCCGGGTGAGCCGGACCCGCCGGTGCGGGTGCCCACCCTGTTCGTCTGGAGCGACGGCGACACCGCCCTCACCCGGCAGTCCACAGAACTCGTGGACCGGCACGTCACCGGGCCGTTCCGCTACGCCGAGCTGCGGGGCGTGAGCCACTGGGTGCCCGACGAGACCCCCGATGAGCTGGCCGCGCTCGTGCTCGAGCACGTCGCCGAGCACCCTGCCTGATATGGAGATCCTCTCGGGACGGGTGTTGCTGCGACCCGTCGACATGCAGCGCAGCCTCGCGTTCTACCGCGACGTGCTCGGGCTCGCGATCGCCCGCGAGTTCCCCGGCGGCACGGTGTTCTTCATCGGCAGCGGGTTCCTGGAGCTCTCCGGGAGCGCGGACGCGCCGGCCGGTCCCGCCGTGGCCTTGTGGCTGCAGGTCCGCGACCTCGCGGCGGCCCACCGCGAGCTGGCCGACCACGTCGCGCGCGAGCCGCGGCAGGAGCCGTGGGGGCTGCACGAGATGTGGATCAGCGACCCGGACGGCACGAGGATCGTCGTGGTCCAGGTCCCGGAGGACCACCCGATCCGCCGCGACCCGCGCTGAGGCCGCCCGGACGGTCGCACACCAACTCGGGTGCTCACACACCAACTGCAGTTCGTGTGTGAGCACCGAAGTTGGTGTGTCGGGCCTCGGAGGCGGCCGCGAACCGGGCTTCTCAGGCCGCTTGCGCGGTCGGTTCCACGACCGCCGGGAGGGCGTCGGCCACGGCGGGGCGGGGGGTGAGGGCGGCGATCGTGGCGCCGAGGGCGGCAGCGGTCGCGGCAGCCAGGTAGATCACCGTGTACGCGTCCGCCGCGGGCAGCAACCGGCCGGCGACGGTCGTCGTCAGGCCGGTGGCGATCGCCGCGACGAACGAGCTGCACGAGGACGTGCCGAGCATCCGCATGAGCGTGTTGAGGCTGTTGGCGGCCGCGGTCTCGTCGCGCGGCACCGAGTCCATGATCAGGAGCGGGATCGCGGAGTAGGCAAGCGCCGCGCCGATCGCCGTGGTGGTGGACGCCGCCACGATCAGCGGGAGCGAGCTCGGCAGCGTCGCCATCAGCACGTTGCCCAGCGCGAGGATCGTGGCGCCGAGCACGAGCGTGGTGCGTGCGCCGCGGCGTCGCGAGACCCGGGCCGAGACGGGCGAGAAGATCGTCATGGCCGCGCCGATCGGGAGCAGCGCGACGCCCGCCGCCACGAGCGACAGGCCGAAGCCGTACCCGGTGGCCCGCGGGGCCTGCAGGATCTGCGTCGTCACGAGGAAACTCGCGAACATCCCGAAGCCGACCACGATGGACGCGACGTTCGTCCAGAGCACGGCGGGGCGGGCGGAGACCCGCAGGTCGACGAGCGGCCGGCGAAGGCGCAGCTCCCAGGCGACCCACAGCGCGAACACGACGGCCGCCGCGGCGAGCAGGCCGAGCACGAGCGCGCTGCCCCAGCCCCACTCGTTGCCCTTCGAGATCGCGAGCAGCAGGCACACCAGCGCGGCCGACAGGCCCAGCGCCCCCGGCAGGTCGAACCGGCCGCCGGAGCGCAGCGGCGACTCCCGCACGACGAGGAGCACGAGCACGAACTGCACGACGCCGAGCACCGCGGCCCCGACGAAGAGCCACCGCCAGCTCGCCTGCTGCGCGACGATGCCGGTCAGCGGCAGCCCGATCGCGCCACCGATGCCCAGCGACGAGCTCATCAGCGCGATCCCGCTGCCGACGCGCTCCGGCGGGAGCACGTCGCGCATCACGCTGATGCCGAGTGCGATCACGCCCATCGCGACGCCCTGCAACGCCCGCGCGGCGATGAGCACCCCGACGTTCGGGGCGACGGCGCCGAGCACCGATCCGACCGTGACGATCGCGAGCCCGGCGAGCAGGATCCGGCGCTTGCCGTACATGTCGCCGAGCCGCCCCATGACCGGGGCGCACACGGCGGCGGCCACCAGTGTGGCCGTGACCAGCCACGCCACGGTCGACGGCGAGGACGACAGCAGTTGCGGGAACTGCGGGAGGAGCGGCACGACCAGGGTCTGCATCAGCGAGACGGCCAACCCGCACGACGCGAGCACGCTGATCACGACCGTCGGGCGGGGGGATGTCACCACATCAGATGAGCACGGGGTCGTTGCCATTAGCAAGCATGTGGAACGGGGAACACCTCGATGGCCGGGCTGGTCCGAACGGGCGCGACCGGGCATCCTGTACCGGTCAAGAAGACCGTCGTCCCCAGTGCCGGGGCGCTACGCAGCCGACGCAGGGAGCGCCGTGAGCACCGCTTTCCCGGACGAACACGACAGCCCGCCGCACGAGGCCTCCGTCGTGGAGCTGCCTCGCGTCGAGCCGCCCCCGGACCTCACGATCGACACGCTGGGAACGGCCCGCATCACGTCCCCGATGGCGCCGCTGCTGGACGCCACCCGGACCACCGAGCACTACATCAACGAGCACGACCGCGTGCTGCTCGACGACACCCTCGCCGGCATCTCCTCCCGCGGAGTCGCCCCGGACCAGCTGCCCGGCATGGAGCCGTGCGGCCCCCGCCGGAAGATCTTCTTCGACCCGGCCAAGACGCGCGCGGCGATCGTCACCTGCGGCGGCCTGTGTCCGGGCCTCAACGACGTGATCGCCGGCATCGTCCGCACCCTGACCTACCACTACCGCGTCCGGCGCGTGGTCGGCATCCGCAACGGCTACCAGGGGTTCGTCGCGAACTACGGCCACGACGTCGTCGACCTCACCCCGGAGTCGGTGCGCGACATCGCGACCGACGGCGGCACCGTGCTCGGCACGTCCCGCGGGCCGCAGGACCCCGAGGAGATCGTCGACTGCCTGGAGCGGCTGCACGTCAACATCCTGTTCGTGGTGGGTGGCGACGGCTCGATGCGCGGAGCGATGCAGATCGCGCGGACGATCGCCGACCGCGGCCTCCTGATCGCGGTCGTCGGCGTCCCGAAGACGATCGACAACGACATCCCCTACATCGACCAGAGCTTCGGCTTCCAGACCGCGTTCAGCCTGGCCAGCGACGCGATCCGGGCCGCGCAGGTGGAGGCCAAGTCCACGGCGGGCGGCATCGGGCTCGTCAAGCTGATGGGGCGGCACTCCGGCTTCATCGCCTGCTACGCGGCGCTCGCCCGCAGCGGTGCCGACGCCGTGCTGATCCCGGAGGTCCCGTTCGCGCTGGACGGCGAGCACGGGTTGCTCGCGCACGTGCGGCGCCGGGTGTCCGAGCGCGGGCACGCGGTGGTGGTCGTGGCCGAAGGCGCGGGCCAGGAGCTCCTCGGCGGGAGCGACGAGGACGCGCGCGACGCGTCGGGCAACGCGCGGCTGCACGACATCGGCCCCTGGCTGCGGCGCCGCCTCGCGGACCACTTCTCCGACGTGGCCGTCGAGACCTCGATCCGCTACATCGACCCGAGCTACGCGATCCGCAGCGTGCCGGCCAACCCGTACGACTCGGTGTACTGCGTGCGGCTGTCGCAGGCGGCGGTGCACGCGGCGATGTCCGGGCGCACCGAGATGGTGGTGGGCCGCTACCGCCGCCGGTTCGTCCACATCCCGATGCACGTGGCGGTGAGCCGGCGCAACCAGGTCGACCCGCACGGCGACCTGTGGATGGCGGTCCTGGAGTCCACCGGCCAGCCCGCCCGCTTCGGCTGACCGGACCACCCGTGAGTGGAAACGAGTGCTGGAGCACTCGTATCCACTCACGGGTGGGCAGCGATACTGGGGGTGTGCACGGGCTCGCGATGCGCTTCCTCGGCCACTCCACCGTGCGGCTGGAGCTGGCCGGGTCGGTCGTGCTCACCGACCCGGTGCTCACCGGCCGCGTCGGCCCGCTGCGCCGGGTGGGCCCGCAGCCGGACCCCACGCACTTCGCGGACACCGACCTCGTCCTGCTGTCCCACCTGCACGGCGACCACCTGCACCTGCCGTCGTTGCGCCGGCTCCCGCGCACGGCGCGCGTGGTGGTGCCCCGGGGCGCCGGGCGGTGGCTGCGCGGCCGCGGCATCCGCAACGTCGACGAGCTCGCCCCCGGCGAGGACCTCGAGCACGGGGCGCTCCGGGTGCACGGCGTGCCGGCGGAGCACAGCGGCCACCGGTTCGGGCCGCGCTCCACCCACGGTCCGCAGGCTGCGGCGATGGGGCACGTCATCGAGGGCGGGTGCCGCCGGGTCTACGCGGCCGGCGACACGGACCTGTTCCCGGGCATGGCGACCTTCGGCCCGCTGGACGCCGCCCTGCTGCCGGTGTGGGGGTGGGGGCTCACGCTGGGCCCCGGCCACCTCGACCCGCGCCGCGCCGCCGAGGCCGTCGGGCTGTTGCGGCCGCGGGTGGCCGTGCCGGTGCACTGGGGAACGCTCGCCATGACCGGCCTGCCGCACCTGCCCGGGCGGATCGGCGAGCGGATGCGCAGGCTCCTGGTCGAGCCGCCGCAGCGGTTCGCCGCGGCCGTGGCAGCGGCGGGGGAGCGCACCCGGGTGCTGGTGACGGAACCGGGGGCCGCGGTCGCCCCGCGCGGGGCACGGCCGGTGGTGCGATGACCACCGTCCAGGCAGCGGGCTGGACGGACCCGTCCGCGCTCGGCTACTCCGCGCTCTTCGGCGGCGTGCTGATCGGCTCGATCGTGCCGATCGTGCCCACCGGCGCGGTCGTGGGTGCTGCCGCGGCGATCGCCGTCTCCACCGGCAGCATGTCGCTCCCGCTCGTGCTCGTGCTGTCGGTCGTCGGGGCGTTGCTCGGCGACCTCGTCACGTTCGCATTCGCCCACGCGGGCAGCTCGGTCGCCCAGCGCTGGGTCACCGGGCGCCAGTCGCCCGAGCGGCTGGCGGCGGCGCGGGCGCAGTTCGAGCGCCGCGGCGGCGTGCTCATCGTCATCGGGCGGTTGATGCCGGCCGGCCGGATCCCGGTGCTGCTCGCGGCGGGCGCGCTCGAGTACCCGTGGCGGCGCCTCGTACCCGCCGCCGTCCTCGGGTGCATCCTGTGGGCGATCGCGTACGCGGTGCTGGGCGTGCTGTCCGGCGGGCTGTTCGACAACCCGGTGCTCGCCACGACGCTGGCGGCGCTGCTGGTGCTGGTGCTGGCCGGGCTCGGCTCGCTGGTGTCCGTGTGGCAGCGCCGCAGGCGGGACCGCTCGGGTGCGGCGCGGTGATGGCGCCGACGGGCGGTGGCCGGCTCGTTCGCGGTGGGCGCGTGGTCGCGCGCGTGCTGCTCGTGTGGCTGCTCGCGGTGGGCGCCCTGCGGCTGCTCGACGTCTGGCTCACCGGGTTCTCGATGCCCGAGTGGTGGCAGCCGACGGTCTGCGCGCTCCTGTTCGGCGTGCTGAGTGCGGTGGTGTGGCCGCTGGTGCTGCGCGTCGCGCTGCCGGTGGCCGTGTTCACGCTGGGGATCGGCTCGTTCCTGCTGCTCGGTGCGGGGGTGATGGCGATCTCCTTCGCCGTGCCCGGCGTGGTGATCACGGACTTCGGCACCGCCGTGGTGGTGGCCGTCGCGGTGGCGGCGCTGGGGTCGGTCGTGAGCAGCGTGGTGGGCCTCGACGAGGACGAGCTGTTCTTCCGCCGCACCGCGCGCCGCGGTGCCCGCGGCGGCACGTCCGGCGACGAGACGATGCCGCCCGGGGTGCTGGTCCTGCAGGTCGACGGGCTCGGCTTCGACACGTTGCGGCGCGCCGTCCGCGACGGTGACATGCCCGCGCTCGCCCGCCTTCTCGACGACGGCAGCCACCGGCTCGCCGGCTGGCACACGGACTGGAGCTCGCAGACCGGTGCGAGCGTCTGCGGGATCCTGCACGGCGACAACCACGACATCCTCGGGTTCCGCTGGTACGAGAAGGACCGCGATCACGTGATGGCGTGCTCCAGCCCGGAGGACGCCGCGGAGATCGAGCGCCGGCACTCCGACGGGCGCGGGCTGCTCGCCGTCGACGGTGCGGCGCGGGCGAGCCTCTTCACCGGTGACGCCGCGCACACGAGCCTCACGATGAGCGCGTTGCCGCTGATCAGCGGGGCGGGCCGGCGCGGGCGCGGCCGGGACGGCGTCGGCGCCGGCTACTACGGGTACTTCGCCAACCCGGCCAACGCGCTGCGCACGGTCGTCGGCGCGCTGGTCGACGTAGCGCGGGAGGTCTCGGCGGCGGTCCGGCAGCGGCGGGCCGGGGTGCGGCCGCGGGTGAGCCGGGGCGGGTTCTACCCCCTCGCCCGGGCGGGTACCACGGTGATCGCCCGCGACGTCGTGGTCGCGGCGATCATCGAGGACATGATGGCCGGCCGGGCGGTGGTGTACGCCGACTTCATGGGCTACGACGAGGTGGGCCACCACTCCGGGGTGGAGCGCTTCGACTCGCTCGCCGTGCTGCGCGGCATCGACCGGCAGATCGGCCGGCTGCACCGCGCCACCCAGCTCGCGCCCCGGCGCTACCACATCGTCGCGCTCTCCGATCACGGCCAGACCCAGGGCTGGGCGTTCGCCGACCGCTTCGGCGAGTCGATCGAGGCGCTGGTCGGGCGGCTGTGCGGGGAGCCCCAGCCGGACCCGCGCCGTGGATCGCACGCCGGGTCGGCCCGCACCGCGGAGGGCTGGCAGATCGATGCGGTGCTCGCCGAGGCGTCGTCCGGCGGGGGCCCGATCGCGCGCAGGTTGCGCGCCCGGGTCCAGCGCGCCGCCGACCGGCCGCGCACGCCCAGCGGTGCCCCGGGCGCGGTGGCGCGGGTCGCGCCGGGGGTCGTGGTCGTCGGGTCCGGCCACCTCGCGATGGTGTCGTTCACCGGGCACGAGGGCCGGGTGGAGCTGGAGACGATCGAGAGCGAGTACCCGGAGCTGTTGCCGTCGCTGGTCGACCACCCCGGTGTGGGGTTCGTGCTGGTGCGCAGCGGCGAGTTCGGGCCCGTCGTGCTCGGCCGCGACGGGCTGCGCAGGCTCGCCACCGACGTCGTCATCGGGGACGACCCGCTCGTTCCCTACGGCCCGCACGCCGCCGACCTGGTGCGCCGGGTCGACGAGTTCCCCCACTGCGGGGACGTGATGATCAACAGCCGGTACGACCCGACGCGCGACGAGGCGTCCCCGTTCGAGCCGCACGTGGGCTCGCACGGCGGGCTGGGCGGCGCGCAGACCCGTGCTTTCCTCCTGCACCCGGCCGAGCTGTCGCCGCCCGCCGAGATCGTCGGGGCCGAGGCCCTGCACGGTGTGCTGCGCGGCTGGCTGACCCAACTCGGCCACCCGCAACCGGTCCCGGCGGAGGTTCAGGAAAGCCACATTCATGAACCTGCAGGACAGTAAAGTGGCTTTCCTGAACTTCGGCGGTAGCCCGTCCGTGCGAGGATCGCTCGCGTGAGTGATCCTTTCGTGCTCGTCCACGGTGCCTGGCACGGCGGGTGGTGCTGGCGGCGGGTGGCGCGGCTGCTGCGCGAGGCGGGCCACGAGGTGTTCACGCCCACGCTCACGGGCTTCGGCGAGCGGGCCCACCTGCTCGGCGCCGACGTCGGCCCGGGCACGCTCGTCCAGGACGTCGTCGGCGTGCTGGACAACGAGGAGCTCACCGACGTCGTGCTCGTCGGGCACAGCTTCGGGGCGCTCGTCGCGCTCGCCGTCGCCGAGGCGGCCGCGGACCGGGTGCGCCGGGTCGTGCTGCTCGACGGGCTGGTCGTCGAGGCGGGAGCCGCCGGGTTCGACGGGCTGCCACCGGAGTCGGCGGCCGCGCGCAAGGACGCGGCGGAGGCCACCGGCGACATCGTGTTCCCGCCGCCCGGCGCGGCGGCGTTCGGCCTGGCCGATCCCGAGGACATCGCCTGGGTCGACCGCAGGCTCACCCCGCACCCGCTGCGCACCTACGCCGAGCCGTTCCCGATGCGCGGCCCGCTCGGGGGTGGTCGGCCCGTCACGTACGTCGCGTGCACCGACCCCGCCTATCCGGCGGTCCACTCCGCGCATGCGATCGCCCGGCGCGAGGGCTGGGAGTTCCGGGAGCTGGCCACCGGCCACGACGCGATGGTGAGCGCTCCCGGGGCGACCGCCGAGCTCTTGATGAGCTGATGCGACCCGGGGGGCTGGAGGTGCGGTACGCGGGCGGCAGCGTGCGCGTGCCCGCCGGGCGGCCGTTCGTCATCGGCCGCGGCCCGGACGCCGACCTCGACCTGCCGCACCCGCGCGTGTCGCGCCGGCACGCCGTCCTGGAGCTCACCGGGGACGGTTGGACGCTCACCGACAGCTCGAGCAACGGCACCTACCTAGTGCCCCCCGCCGGAAGTCCGCCACATACCTCGGCGGCCCAGCCTCCTGCTGGGCGCACCGGCGACTCGCCCGAGTATGACCAATACGAGGGACGACCCGCCGGCACACCCAGCAGAAACCTGGATCCGCCGATGTACGCACCCGACTCCCGGCGGGGGGCACTGGACGACGACCGGATCACCGTGCTGCGGGTGGATCGCCCGGTCGTCGTGCGGCTGGGCCGGGGCAGCGGGGGCACCACCGTCGAGCTGCACCCCGTCGGCGGTCCGCCCGCGCCGGCTCCCGCCCGGGCCGAGCCGGTCCGGACGCTGGTCGAGCGGCCGAACCCGACCCCTCCGGCTCCCGTCGCGGTACCGGTCGCCGGCCGCGACACCACCGTCCACCTCGTGGCGTCCGGTCGCCTGACGATCGGGCGGCTCCCGGACAACGACGTGGTGGTCGACGACCTGCTCGCCTCGCGGCGCCACGCGGTGCTGGAGCGGCGCCCGGACGGCGGCTGGGAGCTGGTCGATCTCGGCAGCGGCAACGGCACGTTCGTCAACGGCGCGCGCACGGGGCGGGCGGCGGTCACGCCCGCGGACGTGATCGGCGTCGGCCGTACCCTGCTGCGCCTGCAGGGTGACCGGCTGGTGGCCGTCGTCGACTCGGGCGACGTGGCGTTCGCCGCGCACGACCTGTCGGTCACCGTCGGCGGCGGCAAGCGGCTCCTCGACGGCGTGTCCTTCTCGCTGCCCGGCCGCTGCCTCCTCGCGATCGTCGGGCCGAGCGGAGCGGGCAAGTCGACGCTGCTGCGCGCCCTCACCGGGTCGCGGCCCGCCGACCACGGCCACGTCCGCTACGACGGGCGCGACCTCTATGCGGGCTACGACGAGCTGCGCCACCGCATCGGGCTCGTGCCGCAGGACGACGTGCTGCATCCGCAGCTCACCGTGCGCCGGGCGCTGCGGTTCGCCGCGCGCCTGCGGTTCCCGGCCGACGTGCCGGCCGCCGACCGGGAGCGCCGCGTCGAGGAGGTCGTCGCGGAGCTGGGGCTCACCGGGCAGGCCGACCAGCGGATCGACACGCTGTCGGGCGGGCAGCGCAAGCGCACCAGCGTGGCCCTCGAGCTGCTCACGAAGCCGTCGCTGCTCTTCCTCGACGAGCCGACGTCCGGGCTGGACCCGGGCCTGGACCGGTCGGTGATGCGCACGCTGCGCGGCCTGGCCGACGGCACCGACGGCGCCGGGCGCACCGTCGTGGTCGTCACCCACAGCGTGCTCAACCTCGACGTCTGCGACCTGTTGCTCGTGCTGGCGCCCGGTGGTCACGTCGCGTACTTCGGGCCGCCGCGCGAGGCGCTCGGGTACTTCGGAGAGCGCGACTTCGCCGACATGTTCCTGCAGCTCGACCGCGTGCCCGGCCCCGTGCTCGCAACCAGGTTCAAGACATCTGCCCAGCACCGCCGCTACGTGGCCGCACCCACGGCCGCGCTGCCGCGGGTGCCGGAGCGTCCCGGGCCGCCGCGCACCGCGCCGCGCCAGCAGGGCTGGCTCACCCAGCTCGGCGTGCTCTGCCGCCGCTACCTCGCGGTGATCGCGGCCGACCGCCAGTACGCGCTGTTCCTCGCACTGCTGCCGCTGGTGCTGAGCCTGCTCGCGCGGCTGGTGCCGGGGTCGGCGGGGCTCTCGTCGACCACGGCGGTGGCGGAGCGGACCGGCCAGCCGAACCAGCTGCTGCTCGTGCTGGTGCTCGGCGGGGCGCTGATGGGGATCGCCGCGTCGATCCGCGAGCTGGTCAAGGAACGCCCGGTGTACCGGCGCGAGCGCGCGATCGGGCTCTCGCTGGGCGCTTACCTCACCTCGAAGCTGCTGGTCCTCGCCGTGGTCACCGCCGTGCAGGCCGCCGTGTTCACGGTGCTGGCCCTGCTCGGTCACCGGCCGCCCGACGCCGCGGTGGTACTCGGGTCCGGGGTTGTCGAGGTGCTGCTCGCGGTCGTCGCCGTGTCCGTGCTGACGATGGTCGTCGGCCTGGTGATCTCCGCGTTCATCGACAACGCCGACCGCGGCATGCCGCTGCTCGTCCTCGTACTGATGCTGCAGTTGGTGGTGAGCGGCGGGCTGTTCCCGGTGCACGGGCGGGCGGTGCTGGAGCAGGTGGCATGGCTGGTGCCGTCGCGGTGGGCGTACGCGATGGGTGCGTCGACGGTCGACCTGAACCCCAACGTCCGCGGCGACCCCGATCCGCTGTGGGAGCACGCGCCCGGCCCGTGGCTGCTGGCCGTCGGCGTGCTCGCCGTCCAGTTGGTGGTGCTGCTGGGCGTCACGGCGTGGCTCCTGCGGAGGCAGGACCCGGTGCGCCGGTAGACAGTTCCGTACAGGACCGTCCCGTTGCGGATCGTCTGTACTCTTGTGCTATGGACACGCGCAGCGACGACGAGATCCGCGCCGACCTCTCCTACCTGTTCGACAAGGCGAGCCAGGCCCTCTCCGCGCGGATGGGCACCGTGCTCGGCGAGCTGGGCATGACCGTGCGCGACTACTGCGTGCTCTCCAAGGCCGCCGCGCACGAGCTGACCCAGGGCGAGCTCGCGGAGCTGGCGCTGCTCGACAAGACCACGATGGTCGTCACCTGCGACAACCTCGAGAAGTCCGGGCTGGCCCAGCGCACGCCGTCGCCCGCCGACCGGCGGGTGCGGATCGTCCGCACCACGGACGCGGGTGACGGGGCGGTCGCCACGGCGCGCGGTGTGATCGACGACCTCTACGAGGAGGTGCTCGGCGTGCTGCCCGTCGAGCAGCGCGCCGCCCTGCTCGACGCGCTGGTCACCCTCGTCACCCGGGACGGCCCGCTGTCGGCCGTGGAGCCGAACCCGCACGCACCGCGCCGGAAGCGGGGCGCCTGACCGTACTGAACGAGATTGTCTGTTAGAAAACTATCTGCTACGGTCCATCTCATGACGAGTTCGGCCGTTCCGACGGATCGCTCCGCACCATCCCGCTGGCTCGCGCTGGCGGTGCTGTGCAGCGCCACCCTCATGATCATTCTCGACGGCACGATCACCACCGTCGCGCTGCCGGTGCTGCAGTCCGAGCTGGGCTTCACCACGACGGGGCTGGCCTGGACGGTCAACGCCTACCTCGTACCGCTGGGCGGCCTGCTGCTGCTCGCCGGGCGGCTCGGGGACCTCTACGGCCGGCGCCGGATGCTGCTCGGCGGCCTCGCGCTGTTCGTGCTGGCGTCGCTGCTCTGCGGGCTGGCCGTCGGCGCCGGGATGCTGATCGCGGCCCGGTTCGTGCAGGGGGTCGGCGCGGCGATGGCCTCGGCCGTGGTGCTCGGCATGGTCGTGGCGCTCTTCCCGGAGCCGGGCGAGCGGGCCCGGGCCATGGGCGTCTACGCGTTCGTCGGCGCGGCCGGTGCATCCATCGGCACCCTGCTCGGCGGCGTGCTCACCGACACCGTCGGCTGGCGCTGGATCTTCCTGGTCAACGTGCCGATCGGGGTGGCCGCCGTGCTGCTGGCGCTGCGCTACGTCGCCGCCGACCGCCCGTCCGATCGCGCGGCGCGCCCGGACGTCCTGGGCGGGCTGCTGGTGACGGCCGGTCTGGTGCTCGCGGTGTTCACGATCGTCGACACCTCGGGGCCCGCCGTGCGGCTCGGGATGGGCGTGGCCGCCGTGGCGCTGCTCGTCGGCTTCGTCGTGCGGCAGCGGCGGGCCGCGGAGCCGCTGGTCCGGTTGCGGATCTTCCGGTCGCGCGCGGTGTCCGGTGGCAACGCGGCGCAGCTGCTCATGGTGGCGGGCATGCTCGGCTTCCAGTTCGTGGCGGCCCTGTACCTGCAGCGGGCGCTCGGGTACGGCCCGGCGCAGACCGGCTTCGCGCTCCTGCCGATCACGCTCACGATCGCGCTGGTGTCGCTCACCGCGTCGGGCCGGCTGATCGCCCGCTCCGGTGCCCGCTCGGTGCTGCTCGCCGGCGAGATCCTCCTCGTGGCCGGCCTGCTGCTGCTCACCCGCCCACCGGTGGGCAACTACCTGGTGGACGTGCTCCCGTCGATGCTCGTGCTCGGCGCCGGTGCCGGCCTGGCGCTGCCTGCCGTCACCACGGTGATGATGGCCGACGCCACCGACGAGGACGCCGGGCTGGCGTCCGGCCTGGCCAACACCAGCCAGCAGGTCGGCGGCGCGCTGGGCACGGCCGTGCTCGCCGCGCTGGCCGCGGCCAGCACCGAGGCCGCCACCGCCGCAGGAACCCCGCTGCCCGAGGCCCTGACCAGCGGATACCAGCTGGCCTTCCTGGCGAGCGCGGTGTCGGTGGCCGCCGCGGCAGCGGTCACTGTGACGGTCCTGCGCCGCCGGGCCTGACCTTCGTACGATGCCGGGCGTGAGCAATGCCAACGACCGCGTCGACGGGACCCCGGTCGGCGGACCCCTCGCCGGGGTGCTCGTCGCCGACTTCTCCCGCATCCTCGCCGGGCCGTACGCCACGATGCTGCTGGCCGACCTCGGCGCCACCGTGATCAAGGTCGAGGGCCCGGGCACCGGCGACGACACCCGCACCTGGGTGCCGCCGACCAGCGAGGACGGTACGGCCACGTACTACCTCTCGATCAACCGGAACAAGCGGTCGATCGTGCTCGACCTCGCCGACCCGGCCGACCTCGACGTCGCGCAACGGCTCGCCGGCCGCGCCGACGTCATGATCGAGAACTTCAAGCCCGGCGGCCTCGCGCGGTTCGGGCTCGACCACGCCACGGTGTCGGCGGGCAACCCGCGGGTCGTCTACTGCTCGATCAGCGGCTTCGGCACGGCGGCAGGGGCCGGGCTGCCCGGGTACGACCTGCTCGTGCAGGCGACGTCCGGCCTGATGAGCCTCACCGGCGACGCCGACGGCCCGCCCTACCGCGCGGGCGTCGCGGTCTTCGACGTGATCACCGGGCTGCACGCCGCGCTCGCCATCCTCGCCGCGCTCCACCACCGCGAACGCACCGGAACGGGGCAGAAGCTGGAGACGAACCTCCTGTCGGCGGCCCTGTCCGGCCTGGTGAACCAGACGTCCGCGGTGCTCGCCGGCGGGGTCGTGCCCGGCAGGCTGGGCAACGCCCACCTCTCCCTGTTCCCGTACGAGCCGCTGCCCACCGGGGACGGCGAGCTGATCGTCATCGCCGCCAACGACGGCCAGTTCCGCAAGCTCGCCACCGCCGTCGGCGCCCCCGAGCTGCTCGACGACCCGCGCTTCGCGTCGATGGGCTCGCGCAACGCCCACCGCGACGAGCTGCGGCCGCTGCTCCTCGCGCGGCTCGCCACGAAGACCGCGCAGGAGTGGTTCGACATCCTCGCGCCCGTGGGCGTGCCGTGCGGGCCGATCAACACGATCGACGAGGGCCTGGCCCTGGCCGACCGGCTGGGCCTGGAACCGGTGGTCGAGCCGGGTGGCGTGCCCAGCGTCCGCAACCCGGTGACGTACTCGGCGACGCCGGCGTCCTACCGCAAGCCGCCGCCCGCGCTGGGCGCGGACGGCGACGAGGTGCGGGCGTGGCTCATGTCGGACTGACGAGATCGTCGGCGTCAGTTGCCCCCGCCGAACGGGTTGCCTCCGCCACCACCGAAGGGGTTCTGGCCGCCGAACGGGCTGTTGCCGCCGCCACCGCCGCCCTCGCTCGGGCTGGTGGTCGCCGCCTCGTCGGGCTGGCTGCCCAGGGTGACGTTGACGGTGCGCTCGGCGCCGCCGTTGGTGACGGTCAGCGCGATCTGCTCGCCGGGGGAGTGCGCCCCGATCCGGGCCATGAGGTCGGCGAAGTCGGCCACCGGGCCGTCGCCGACCTTCGTGACGACGTCGCCTGCCTGCAGCCCGGCCGCCTCGGCGGGGGAGCCCGGCTGCACGGCGGCGATCTGTGCGCCCTCCGCGCTGTTGCCTGCGATGCTGCCCTGTACTCCGAGGACCGGCTTGGTGGGGGTACCGGAGTTCATGATCTCCTGGGCGACGCGCTTGGCCTGGTCGATCGGGATGGCGAAGCCGAGCCCGATGCTGCCGGCGTTCTGGCCCGAGGTCTCGATGGCCGAGTTGATGCCGACGACCTGGCCGTCGAGGTTCACCAGCGGCCCGCCGGAGTTGCCCTGGTTGATCGGGGCGTCGGTCTGCAGGCCGTTGTAGACGACGGCCTGGCCGCCCTCGCCCTGCACCGTGACGGTGCGGTCGAGCGCGCTGACGATGCCCGTGGTGACGGTGCCGGTGAGGCCGCGCGGCGACCCGATGGCGACGACGGGCTGCCCGACCTGCAGCGAGGAGCTGTCGCCGAGCGTCGACGGCGTGAGCCCGGAGGCGCCCTGCACCCGGATCACGGCGATGTCGTAGCTGGGTGAGGTGCCGACGACGGTGGCCGGGTGCTCGCTGCCGTCGGAGAGGGTGACCGAGATGTCCCGGGCGCCCGCGACGACGTGGTTGTTGGTGAGGATGTCGCCGTTCGCGGTGAGGATGACGCCGCTGCCCTCGGCCTCACCCTGCGACACCCTGGCCCGGATGTCGACGGTGCTGGGCAGCACCGTCTGGGCGGCCGCGGTGACGGACCCGGGCGCGGCGTTCACCGCGTTCGAGCCCTGCGGTGCCGACGAGAGGGTGGTGCCGGGGCGGTCTCCGAGGAGCGCGTACGCGCCCCCGAAACCGGCACCGCCGCCGACGAGGCCGGCGACCACCGCGGCGACCACGACGGTCGCCATGCCCCGCTGCTTGCGCGGCTGGGGCGGCATCGTGGCCGTGGGCGGGCCCTGGAAGTGGTTCGGCGGGGGCGGGAAGAACCCGCCGACAGGCCCCTGCGGGGGCGGGCCGTAGGCCGCCGAGGGGTCGGGCGCGGGGGCCTGCTGGCCGGCACCATGCGCGGGCGCCGGTCCCGCGGCGCCTGCGTACGACGGAACGGGGTACTGCTCGGTACGGGAGTCACCGGTCGAGGCGCTCGCGTCCCGGCCGTGCTCCCTCTGCTCGTCGCTCATGTCATCGACGATGCGCCTGGATTCTGAGGCTGTCCTGAGGACCACCTGGGAATACCAGCCGAAACCCCTGATCGGGCTATTGGCGGAGCAACTCCGCTGCGACCTCGGCGTGCGCGTGCCCGTCGCCCCACACGGTGACCGACGGAGCGGGCGGGCGCCATCCGCCCGGCAGCCCCACGTGCACGGCCACCGCGTCCGGGCGGGCGGCCCGCACCTCGTCGAAGGTGGCGGAGGGACCGCGCACCACCACGACCAGCGGCCGGCCGGCCGGCGCGCCGGGGCCCGCCGTCACCGTGGGGTCGTGCCGGCGCAGCGCGGCGGCGACGCGCGGTTCGCCGGCCCGGCCGTCGGCGATGTTCATCCCGCCCCGCAGGTCCACGATGTGCGCGCCCGGCCCGATGCGCACGTCCCCGAGCACCTCCGCGACCCGCCGCACGACCTGCCCGCCCAGCCCGGCCGCGCCGTCCGGCCCGGCCGGGGCCGCGCGCACCCAGTCGGCGAGCTCCGCGACCCGCCGCCCGGCTTCGGCCACCCGCTCGCGCGGAAGCGTGCCGTCGGCGAGGGCGGCGAGCAGCGCGTCGCGGACCTCGCGGTAGCCGGTCTCGTCGTCGTAGCCGTTCTGCGGGTTGCCGATGCAGACCAGGTCGACCCCGGCGGCCACGGCCGCGACGGCGCCGGGGCCCATCCCGACCGTCGCGGCGATCGCGGCCATGTCGACGGCGTCGCTGATCACGACACCGGTGAAGCCCACCTCGCGGCGCAGCACCGCGAGGAGCGGCGGGCTCATCGTGGCGGGCCGGTCGTCGAGGGCCGGGAAGCGCACGTGGGCGGTGAGCACACAGCGGACCCCGGCCGCGACCGCCGCGGCGAACGGCGGCAGGTCCCGGGCCCGCAGCGTGGCGGCGTCGTCGCCGATCACCGGCAGGGCCAGGTGCGAGTCGACGGTGGTGCAGCCGTGGCCCGGGAAGTGCTTGGCCGTGGCGGCGGTGCCCGCGCCCTGCATCCCGCGGACGAACGCCGCGGTGTGCCGGCCCACGAGATCCGGGGTGGCGCCGAAGGACCGGATGCCGATCACGGGGTTGTCCGGTTCCCAGTCCTTACCCGCCCCGCCGGCTTTCCATCCCCCGAGGACGTCGGCGACGGGTGCGAGCGCGAGGTCGATCCCGAGCGCTCGGCACCGCCCGCCGATGCCGGCGGCGACGGCCTCGGTGACGGCCTCGTCGTCGAGCCGCCCCAGCGCGGCGGCGCTGGGCCACGGGCCGTCCAGCCGCGTCACCGAGCCGCCCTCCTCGTCGGACGCGACGAGGAAGCCGGCTCGCCGCGCGTGCAGGTCCGCGGTCAGCGCCCGCAGGCCGGGGCCGACGTTCCCGGCGAAGAGGCAGGCGCCCGCGAGCCCGGCGTCGGCGGCGCGGGCCAGCCAGCCGGGCACCGCGGCGCCGGTGAAGCCGGGCAGCAGCACCCCGTTGACCAGCGCGTCGTCGGTGGTCATCCCTTGACGGCTCCGGCCACGAGCCCGTCGGTGAGCCGTTTCTGCGCGATCACGAAGAACACCATCACCGGGATCGTGATCAGCGTGGACGCGGCCATCACGGCACCCCAGTCCGTGGCGTGCTGCCCGAAGAAGCGGCGCAGCCCGACGGCCACCGTGTAGTTCTGGTCGTCGGACATGAACGTGAGCGCGAAGATGAACTCGTTCCAGGCGACGATGAACGAGAACACGCTGGTGGCCACGAGCCCCGGTGCCACCAGCGGCAGCAGCACCGACCGGAACATCCGGCCCCACGAGGCGCCGTCCAGGTAGGCGGCCTCCTCGAGCTCGACGGGCACCGCGGCGACGAACCCGCGGAGCGTCCAGATCGCGAACGGCAGCGAGAACGCCAGGTACACGACGGTGAGCCCGACGAGCGTGTCGAGCATCTGGAGGGTCCGCGCCTGGATGAACAGGGGGATCACGAGCGCCTCCACCGGCACCATCTGGATGACCAGCACCATCACCAGCACGGACGTCCGGAACCGGAAGCGGAACCGGGAGACGGCCACCGCGGCCAGCAGCGCGAGCAGGGCGCCCGCGAGCACGGTGCCGAGCGCGACGCCGAGCGAGTTGACGAGGTACCGCCCGAAGCCACCGTCCCCGACGACGTAGGCGAAGTTGCGCAGCGTCCACTCGTCCGGCCACAGCGTGCGCGAGCCCGCGTTCGCCTCGCCGTTCAGGGCGGTGACGACCATGAGGTAGACCGGGAACAGCGTGAAGACGAGCACGCCGGTGACCCCGAGCCCCTTCAGCGCCGCCCTCACAGCTCCTCCTCCCGGAACAGCAGCCGCAGGTAGGTCACCGTGACCACCAGCAGCAACGCGGTGAGCAGCACCGCGATCGCGGCGCCGAGCCCGTACCGGTTCTGCGCGAACGACTCCACGTACGACCAGGTGCCGAGCGTGAGCACGCCCCGGTTGACGCCGTCGCCGCCCGGCATCAGGTAGATCTGGGTGAACACCTTGAAGTCCCAGATCGTCGACAGCACGGTGACCACCGCGAAGACCGGCCGCAGCATCGGGAACGTCAACGACCAGAACCGGCGCCACGGGCCCGCACCGTCCACGATCGCCGCCTCCGTGAGCTCCCGCGGGATCGTGAGCAGCCCGGCGAGCACGGTGAGCGCGACGAACGGGAACCCGTGGTGCACGACGTTGAGCGCGGCGACCGCGTAGAACGACAGGCGCCCGGCGAACGGGTTGGCGGTGGCGGCGTCGACGAGGCCGAGCGCGTCGAGCGCCTGCATCGCGAGGCCGTCGCCCGGGGTGAACACGAAGACCCACACGTACGTGCCGGTGACGGCGGGCATCGCCCATGCCACCATGATCGCGGTCGTGACCAGGCCGCGGACGACGGGCGTGAGCCGGGCGAGCAGGAGCGCCACCAGCGTGCCGAACACCACCGTGAGCGCCACCGCCACCACGGCGAACAGGATGGTATTCGGCAGCACCGTGGTCCACAGGGCCGGGCTGCCGAGCAACTCCGCGTAGTTGTCGACGCCGACCCACTTCGTGCGGCCCGACACGAGCTCGCGCAGCCCGAAGTCCTGCAGCGAGAGGACGAGCACCCGGAAGAGCGGGTAGAGCAGCAGCCCGCCCATGACCAGCAGGGCGGGGGCGAGCAGCAGCCACGGGCGGGCCGTGCCGCGCCGGCGCCGCCGCGGGCCGGGCTTGGGCGGCGCCACGCCCCGCTCGACGTCGGTGCGTTCGGCGAGGGTCATGCGCCGCTGGCGAAGATCTCGTTCATCTCCGCAGCCGCGGTGGAGGTGGCCTGTTCCACGGTGGCCTCGCCGGTGAGGATCGAGCGCATCATCGCCGCGATCGTCTTCTTGCCCTGGATCTGGCCGAACGTGGGCGTGACCGGCACGCTGCGCCCGGAGCCGACCATCTGCGTCGCGAACGGCGCCACGAGCGGGTCGGGCGACTGCGCGGCCTCGTTCAGCTCTGCCGTGGTGCCCGGGAAGTAGCTGGACTCGTGGGCCCACTTGGTGGCGAACTCACCGGTGCCCATCATCTCGACGAGCTGCCACGCCAGGTCCTGCTCGGCGCTGGTCTCGAAGACGGAGAGGACCGAGCCGCCCACCACCGACGGCGCGAGCCCGCCGGTCGGACCGGGGATCGGGAAGGCGCCGATCTTGCCCTCCAGGTCCGGGGCCGCCTCCAGGATGGCCTTGGGCGTCCAGCTCCCGGAGAAGATCATCGCGGACTGGCCCTTGGTGAACGAGTCGCGCACGTCGGTCTCGCGCCAGTTGGCCGCCGCCGGTGTGGAGAACCCGTGCTCCAGCGCCAGGTCGGCGTAGAACTGGATGCCTTCGCGCGACTGGGGCGAGTCGACGCCGCTGGTCCAGGTCCCGCCGTTCTGCGTGGCGACCTCCCCGCCCGTGCCCCACAGGAAGGGGTAGACGACGAACTCGTTGTCGCCCGCGATCGGCAGCGGCAGCAGGTCCGGACGGGCCTCCTTGATGCGCTGCCCGACGGCGACGAGCTCGTCCCACGTGGTCGGCGGCTGCAGCCCGAGCTCGGCGAACACGTCGGTGCGGTAGACGATCGATCGCACTCCGGAGTACCAGGGCAGTCCGTAGAGCGCGCCGTCGAGCGTGCCCGCCTCGACCAGCCCGGGCAGGAGGCTGTCGGACAGGCCCGCCTCCTGCACCCGCGGGCCGAGATCGACCAGCGCGCCCGCATCGCCGAACTCCCCGACCCAGGTCGTGCCGACCTCCGCCACGTCGGGCGTGGTCTGCCCGGCGATGGCGGTGGTGAACCGGTCCTTCGCGGCACCCCACTGCATGAACTGGACGTCCAGCGTGGCGCCGGTGCGCTGCTGGAACGCCGCCGAGAGCTCGTCGAAGAACGGCTGGCTGTCCGGGTTGGTGCCCTCCATGATCCAGACGGTCAGGGTGCGGTCACCGCCTGCGTCGCCGGACTGGCCGCCGCAGCCCGCGAGGGCCAGGGCCGCTACCGCGGCTACGGCGACGGCGCATCGCCGCACCGATCGGGATCCGGGCATCGACCACATGGAGTTCCCCTCGACGGTTTTTGAGACCAGAGGTCTAAATGGTCGGAACTGTAGTGTCGGTCACCCCGGCCACGTCAAGCGACGGTCTGGTTACGACGGGAAGATGTCGGCCATGATCCGGTAGCGGTCGCCCCGGTAGACCGACCGGACGAACTCGGCCACCCGCCCGCCGTCCACCCGGCACGTGCGCTCGAAGCAGAACGCGGGGGCGCCCGCCTCGACGCCGAGCACGGCGGCGTCCTCGGCGCTGGTGAGCGCGGCCTCGGCGGTCTGCGTGCCGGACGCGATCCGGTGCCCGTAGCGGTCGGCGAGCAGCTCGTAGTAGGAGCGGTCCTCCAGGTCGGCGCCGGTGAGCCCGGGCACGAGGTCGGCCGGGACGTGCAGGTCCTCCACCGCCATCGGCTCCTCGTCGGCCAACCGCAGCCGGCGCACGTGCAGGACGGGCGTGCCGCTCGGCATCTCGAGCAGCGCCGCCAGCATGACGCCGGCCGGGGCCTGCCCGGACCGCAGCGTGCGGCTGCCGGGTCGCAGCCCGCGGGAGCGCATGTCGGCCGAGAACGAGTTGGCCGCGAGCCGGTTGGCCACCTTCACCGGCGCCACGAAGGTGCCCGCCCCCTGCCTGCGCACGAGCACGGCCTCGGCGACGAGGCCGTCGACGGCCCGGCGCAGCGTCATCCGGGCCACGCCGAGGTCGCGCGCCAGGTCGCGCTCGGCGGGGAGCGGCTCGCCGGGCGACATCGCGGCGATCAGCTCGGCGAGCCGCGTGCGCAGGCGCCGCTGCTTGTCGGTCTCCGTCGACGGAGCGCTCATAGCCCATTGGTACACCAGCGGTCCAGTGGACGCGAACGGTCGACCGTCGGGCGCGTCTCGGGTTGGCCGAGCGGCACATTCGTCCCGTCCTGTTGGACGAGCGTGCCGTTCGTCCAGCAGATGATGGCTGGCCACCGCGCTGTCCGGCTCGAGGCTTAGAGCGCCCGACCTCGGTCGTTAGCTCAAGCTAACCGAATTTTGCAGTCCAGCCGCTGCGCCGGACGCTCGTAGCGTCGATCGCGACATGAACGGATTCCTGCTCGCCCTCGCCGTCAGCTTCGGGGTGGTCTTCGTCGCCGAGCTCGGCGACAAGTCCCAGCTGATGGCCCTCGCGTTCGCCACCCGTTACCGGGCGCTGCCCGTGCTCGCCGGCATCACGATCGCCACCACGGCGGTGCACCTGCTGTCGGTCGCGGTCGGGCACAGCCTGGGCTCGGCGCTCCCCACCGGCTGGATCGCGCTGGTGGCCGCCGTCGCGTTCGTCGGTTTCGGGGCCTGGACGTTGCGTGGTGACCGGCTCACCGAGGGCGAGCGGGCCAAGGCCGCTCGGGCCACCGGCTCCGCCGTCCTCACCTCGGCGGTGGCGTTCTTCCTCGCCGAGCTGGGCGACAAGACGATGCTCGCCACGATCACGCTGGCCACCCAGTACGGGTGGCTCGGCGTGTGGATCGGGTCCACGCTCGGGATGGTGGCCGCGGACGCGCTGGCGATCCTCGTCGGCCGGAAGCTGGGTCGCTTGCTCCCCGAGCGTGCCGTGTCGATCGGCGCCGCCGTGCTGTTCTTCCTGTTCGGTGGTTCGCTCGCGGTGGAGGCCGGGGGGCAGCTCGCCGGCCGCCCCGTCTGGACGGTGTTCGCCGACGTGCTGGACCACCACGCCGCGGGTTGGCTGGCGCTCGCGATCGGCGCTCTCGTGGCGGTGCTGGGCGCCGTCGGCGGGCGGCGCCTGCTGCACGCCTCGCCCGCCCGCCGTGCGATGGGCCGCGCCGCGCGCGTGCCCGGCTCGCCCGCCTGGTGGGGGCGCCTGCTGTACGGCATCGCCACCGGGCTCGGTCTCGTGGCGCCGCTGCTCGTCGCCGCCGACGTCATCGACCCGATCGCGGTGTTCGACGACCCCGGCGTGGTCGTGATCGGGGCCGGCCTCGCCCTGCTCGGGGTGGCCCTGGTGCTCGCCTCGCAGCTCGAGCTGCGGCGTGCGGGCTCGCCCGACCCGGTGCTCGCCCGCGCCGGCCTGCGGTCGCGCATGCGCAACCCGGGGCTCACCGGCATCGTGCTGGCCACCGCGGGCACGCTGGTGATGGTGCCGACGCTGGTCGGGGTGCTGGCCGCCGTGCTGCTGGTCGTCTCCGTGCGGATCCAGGTGCGCGCGGTGCGGGAACCGATGCTGGCGCAGCTGCACGGCGACGAGTACGTCGCCTACGCGGCGCGGACGGGCCGCTATCTACCCAGGCTGACGCTGTCGCGGCCGTGAGTGGATACGAGTGCCCGAGCACTCGTACCCACTCACGGGAGCGTTCAGGGCTTCGCCCAGGCGCCTTCGGACATCGCTGCCGAGCGGACCCGGAAGCCTGCCGTGCCTTCGACGATGTCGCGGCGGAGCTGGGTCTTCGTGCGGCCCGTGCTGTTCACCGTGGGGCCGAGCGCCTTTGCGATCTCCTTCAGCACCGGCACGGTGAACTCCGCACGGCTCTGCAGGTAGTCGGCCACATCGCCGGGCTTGGTGAAGCGGTTGATGTCGGCCACCGCCGCCTCGATGTCGACACCCGACGGCCGTTGCACGACCTCGCGGCGCCGCGTCGTGCGCGCAGCGGACGGCTGGTAGACGAGCTTGCCCTCGCCGGACGCGATGTCCTGGAGCTGCTCGCGGCTGAGCGACTCGAGCAGCGCGACGGCCTTCTGCAGGGCGACCGCGAGCGGCTGGGCGGGGAGCGGGGAGCGGGGGAGCGACTCGATGTCGATCGGCTCGGGGCCCATCATGCGGCGATCCTCTCCAGTCGGCCGGACAGCTCGGACACCATGTCGCGCAGCTCGCGGGTGGCTGCCCGCCCCGTCCCGCCGAGTATCACCGGCACCCCGTGTTCGGGTGCCGGGCCGTAGACGGCCTTGCTGTCACGGATCGTCGTGGCGAACGTCGGCACCTCGCGGGCCTCGATGCGGCTGATCACGCTGCGCTGCGCTTCGATCGGGGCGCCGTTCGTGTTCTGCACCATCGTGAACACGACGGACGCGGCGGGCCGCTCGACCGGTATCGCGGAGTGCTCGTTGTACTCCTCGACGAACGAGCGGATCTTCAACCCGAGCGAGTCGATGCCGTTGGTGGACAGGTAGTCCGGCTTGGTCGGGATGAGCAGCAGGTCGCTTGCCGCGACGGCGCTCTTGGCGATGAGCCCGAAGTTCGGGGCGCAGTCGATGAGAACCGTGTCGTACTCGGCGAAGTCCTCGTGGGCCAGCATCTCGCGCAGGCTGCCGTGCAGCTCGCCGAAGCGGCCCGGGTTCGAGAGCAGGTCGGCGGCGAGGTTGGTCTCCACGTCCGTGAGGTCGCGGTGGGCGGCGATCAGGTCGAGCCCCCCGGTGCCGCGCGACAGCTTGTCCTGGACGCGGGGCGGCGTGGAGACGAGCTTCGCCGGGGTTTCGGCGTTGTTGCTCCCGATCCGGTCGAACCACTGCTTGATGGTCTTCTCGGGCAGCAGGTCAGCTGCCCACTCGCTCTGCGTGAAGAACGAGATCGTGAGACTGGCCTGCCCGTCCAGGTCGATGAGCAGGACCTTTTGACCTCGGGCCGCGAACCCGGCGCCGAGGTTGGCCGTGAGGGTGGTCTTGCCCACCCCTCCCTTGTGGTTGATGACGGCGACGACCTTCACCCGTTCTCCTCCCGCAGCACGCCGCGCGAACGATGCCATACGCCCGGAGGAGGGCTGCACTTAGGCCAATCGGCTGCTGCCGACTGCTCTGTGCGGCGGCATCGGCGCACCGGCCGAGAGGCCAGACTTTAGGGCCGGCCCGACGGCGCCGAGCATCGGGGGCCCACCGAGAAGTGGATCACGCGGGCGTTCTACCTGCGATGATGTGCGAGGTGGCCGACGGCGACCGGTTCTGGGGCGGCCCGCCCCGAATGCGCCGATATGAGGATCACCCGATCGGGTGAGCGGGCGCCGATGGGTGGCGGAACGTCATCACGCAGCGCTGATGTACACCATGTCGGCGTCACTCGATCGGCCTATAGCGACCGCCGCACATGAACGTCAGCGCTCGCACACCAACTGCAGTTCCTGTGCGAGCGCCACAGTTGGTGTGTGACGGGCACCACCCCGAGCGGGACGCGCTCGCGTCAGGCGGGTGCGGCGGCCGCGCGCGTGGTCTGGGTGAGGATGGCAGCGGCCAGCGGGGAGATCACCGTGCGGTTGATCGCGTGGCCCATGCCCGGGATCCGGACCATGCGGCCGTGCCCGAGCGAGCGGGCGAGCACGCCGGAGTTGGGCGGCGGGAAGGCCGGGTCCTCCGGTGCCTCGATCACGAGGGTCGGCACGCCGACGGATGCCAACTCGGCGCCGCGTGCCATGCCATCGGTGTCCATCCGGGCGTGCGCCACCACCGGGTCGGTCCGGCCGGCGTGGGCGATCACCCGCTCCTCCAGCGCGCGGAACTCCGCCGGGTCGAACAGGGTGCCGGAGCCGTTGAGCGTCCGCCAGTGCTCCAGCCGCCACGCGATCTCGCCCTCGGGGTCGCGGGGGTCGTCCATCTCGGCCCACAGCCGCAGGAGGGCCTGGTCCGGGCCGGGCAGGGCCGGCGTGGGCGGCGGCCCCGCGAACGGCAGCGGGCCGGTGCAGAAGAGGGTGGCGGTGGCGACGCGCTCGGGGTGGTCGAGCAGCATCAGCTGGACCAGGTACCCGCCCATCGACATCCCGACGACGTGGGCGCGCGGCACGTCGAACGCGTCGAGCACCGCGACCGCGTCCGCGGCGAGGTCGGTGATGCCGTACGGGTCGTCCTCGAAGGTGGCGGTGGAGCGCCCGGTGTCGCGATGGTCGTAGCGGATGACGCGGTGGTGGTCGGCGAGCTGCGCGACGAGGGAGTCCGGCCACACGAGGCCGGAGGAGTTGGCGCCCATCACGAGCAGCAGCGGCTCGGCCGGGTGCGGCCCGGTGGGCTCGATGTCCTCGGCCCACAGGGCGATACCGGGCGCGACGTCGACGAAGCGTTCCACGTGTGGATCCTGCCGGTCGGCGCTGCCCGTGTCGATCGTTGGGCGCGCCCGGGTGGCGGGCGCCACCCCGCCCGGGCCCGGGTACCGGATCACGTCCGGTCCGGGCGCCGGGCGGTGGGGGTCACTTGAGCGCGTCGATGAGCGCCTGGCGCTGGCGCTCGCCGAGCCCGGCGGCGCGGCGGGATGCGTCGATCCCCGTCTGCTCCAGCAGCTGCGAGACCTTGGCGGGGCCGTAGCCGGGCAGGCTCTTGAGCAGATCGGCGACCTTGGTCTTCCCGACCACCTGGTCGGTCTTGGCGCGGTCGAGCACCGCGGGGATCGTCTGCTCGCCGCGGGCGATCGAGTCGCGGAGTTCCTTGCGGGCGGTGCGGGCGGCCGCGGCCTTCTTCAGGGCCTCGGCGCGCTGCTCCGGAGTGAGCGTGGGCAGTGCCATGTCGACGTGTCTCCTCTCCGTGCGTCCACCCCGGACGGGATGTGCGCAGGTCATCTTGGCCGTCAAGGGTGACAGAACCGCGCAGCGCCACGCGCGCACCCCCCGGTCACGCGCCGAACGGTATTCCCCGGTCGGGGGTGGTTCATCCCCCGTAGGTGAGCGGTTCGAGGCCGCGTACCCCCGGTCGGCAGCGGTAGAACGCCCCGGCGCGGCCGTCGGACACACCGGCGCCCTGCTCCGACGTGGTGATCCACAGCTCGTCCAGCCCGGGTCCGGCGAACGCGCAGGCCGTGGGGTGGGTCGTCGGCAGCCGGACGACGGTGTCGAGCGCGCCGTCCACCGTGTAGCGGTGCACGGCGGAGCCGCCCCACAACGCCACCCAGACGCCGCCCTCCGCGTCGACGGTGAGCCCGTCCGGCGTGCCGCCCTCGACCTCGGTGAACCGCTCTCGGGAGATCACCGCGGGAGCGGTCAGGTCGACGGTCAGCACGTCGATCGCGCCCGTGCCGGAGTCGACGTAGTAGGCGCGGGAGCCGTCCGGCGTCCAGCAGAGACCGTTGGAGACCGTGACGCCGGTGAGCATCGTGGCGACCGATCCGTCCGGGGCCAGCCGGAACACGGCGCCGCGGCCGGGCGCGGAGTCGTAGGCCATCGAGCCGCACCAGAAGGCGCCGGCCGGGTCGCAGCCGCCGTCGTTCATCCGGACGCCCGGGTCGGACCACAGCTCACCGAGCGGGCGGGCCTCGCCCCCGCCCACCGAGCCCGGCTCGTCGAGCAGCCCGAACCCGCGGGAGAGCGCCACCACCCAGCCGCCACGGTCCCGGGGGCGCAGGGCGGCGAGGACGTCGCCCACGTGCCTGCGCTGCACCTCGGCGGAACCGCCGGGCGGCAGGGCGACGGTCAGCAGGTCGCCCCGGAGCATGTCCACCGCCGCGAGCACGCCGAGGCCCGCGTTCCAGACGGGGCCCTCGCCGTGGTGGGCGACGGCGGGGGTGGCCTGCTCGGCGGCGATCTCTCGGGTCATGCGCCCAGTAGACCAAGACGGCGCCCCGCCGGTGGGCGGGGCGCCGCTGGCTCCCCGGCTCAGGCGCTGGTGGCGGCCGGCTCCGGGGTGGGGGTGGCCTGCTCGTCGGGGGTGTCGTCGAGCATCGTGGCCTCGTCGAAGGGCTCCTCGCCGCGCAGGACGCGGTCCGCCTTCTCGCGGTCGAACTCGCCGACCCAGTTGCCGATCAGCACGGTCGCGACGGCGTTGCCCGCGAAGTTGGTGACGGCGCGGGCCTCGGACATGAACCGGTCGATGCCGACGATGATGCCGACGCCGTCGACGAGGTCGGGCCGGTGTGAGGCGAGGCCGCCCGCCAGCGTGGCGAGCCCGGCGCCGGTGACGCCCGCGGCGCCCTTCGACGCGATGACCATGAAGAGCAGCAGCCCGATCTGCTCGGTGATCGCCATCGGCCGGCCGAGCGCGTCGGCGATGAAGAGCGACGCCATCGTCAGGTAGATCGCCGTGCCGTCCAGGTTGAACGAGTAGCCGGTGGGCACCGTGATGCCGACGACGGGGCGGGAGATGCCCGCGTGCTCCATCTTCGCGATGAGGCGCGGCAGCGCCGACTCCGACGACGAGGTCGACACGATCAGCAGGAACTCGCGGCCGAGGTAGCGCAACAGCGAGAAGATGTTGATGCCTGCAGCGAACCGCAGGAGCAGCCCGAGCACGACGAAGACGAAGAGCGCGCAGGTGGTGTAGAAGGCGAACATCACCTGGAACAGCGCCACGATCGCCGACCAGCCGGTCTCGCCGACCACCGCTGCGATGGCGCCGAACGCGCCGATCGGCGCCGCCCACATGATCATCGCGAGCACCCGGAACACGAGCCGCTCCACGTGCTTGATGCCGCGCAGGATCGGCTCGCCGGAGCGGCCGAGCGCCTGCACCGCGAACCCGACGAGCAGGGCCACGAACAGGGTGGAGAGCACGCTGTCGCCGACCAGCGGGGAGAACAGCGTGGTCGGGATGATGCCCATCACGAACTCGGACGTCGACTCGCCCTCGGGGGCGTTGTAGGCCTCGATGCCGCCGAGGTCCATCCCGGTGCCGGGCTGCACGATGTTGCCCACCACCAGCCCGATGACCAGCGCGATCGTGGACATCACGAGGAAGTAGCCGATGGCGAGCCCGCCGACGCGGCCCACCTTCGCGGCCTGCCGGATCGACCCGATGCCGAGCACGATCGTGCAGAAGATGACCGGCGAGATCATCATCTTGATCAGGTTGACGAACGCGGTGCCCAGCGGTTTGAGCGCCTCCCCGACCGTGGGGGCGACGAGGCCGACCACGATCCCCAGGAGCACGGCGACGATCACCGCGACGTAGAGGTAGTGGGTGCGATCTCGCCGTGGTGGTGCGCTGGTGTCTGTCACGGGTTCCTCCGGAGCCGACGACGGTGGTGGCGATTGCGCAGGTACCGGTGGACCGGCGACCATCGCGGCGAATCATCCGGCGGGACCTGGCTATCGTCGCGCTTCTGTTCATTTCGAACGACGAGCGGAGCAGGGATGGGGCGCGCAGGTGGGTGGAGCCTCGCCCGGCAGCTGTTCGCGCTGCAGGCCGTGATCGCCGGCGTCGTGCTGGTCGCGCTGGCGACGGCCAGCTGGTTCCAGCTGCGGGAGGCCGGGCGCGAGGCCACCGCGGAGGAGATGCTCGGCATCGCCCACACCCTGGCCGCGTCGCCCGAGGTGCTCGCCGCGCTCGACGACCCCGACCCCACCGCGGTGCTGCAGCCGCTCGCCGAGCGGGTGCGCATCGACACCGCCACCGACTTCGTCGTCGTGATGACTCCGGACGGGATCCGCTGGTCCCACCCGACGACCAGCGAGATCGGCCACCGGTTCATCGGGACGATCGAGCCCGCGGCCGCCGGGGACGACCACTTCACCGAGACCTACACCGGCACGCTCGGACCGTCCGTGCGCGCGGTCGTTCCGGTGTTCGACGCCGAGCGCGTGGTGGCCCTCGTCTCCGTCGGCCGGACGATCACCGCCGTGGCCCGGGACCTGGAGCGGCAGGTGCCGGTCGTGCTCGCCGCCGTCGCGGTGGCGCTGTCGCTGGCCGCGGCCGGGTCGTGGCTGGTGAGCCGGTGGCTGCGGCGCTCCACCCACGACCTGGGCCCGGCCGAGCTGGCGCGGATGTACGAGTTCTACGACGCCGTGCTGCACGCCGTGCGGGAAGGGCTGCTGCTGCTCGACCCGGAGGGCCGGGTGCAGCTGGTGAACGACGAGGCGCGCAGGCTGCTGGCGCTCCCGGACGACGTGGGCGGCCGCCGGGTGGACGAGGTCGGGCTGCCGGCGCCGCTGGGTGTGGCGCTCGCCGAGCGGCGGGCGTTCGACGACGAGATCCACCTGACGTCCGACCGGATCGTGGTGGTGAGCCAGGGCGCCGCGCGCTGGGCGGGCCGGTACCTGGGCACCGTCGTCACCCTGCGGGACCACACGGAGCTGCGGCAGCTGGTCAGCGAGCTGCAGACCGTGCGCGGGTTCGCCGACTCGCTGCACGCCCAGGCGCACGAGGCGGCCAACCAGCTGCACACCGTCATCTCGCTGATCGAGCTCGGGCGCGCCGACGAGGCGCTGGAGTTCGCGACGGCGGAGCTCGAGACCGCCCAGCACCTCACCGACGCCGTCGTCTCGGGGATCGCGGTGCCCGAGGTGGCCGCGCTGGTGGTCGGGAAGGCGGCCGCGGCCGGCGAGCGGGGCGTCGAGCTGCGCCTGGAGGACGGCACCCACATGCCGGCGGGGCTCGCCGATCCGCGCGACCTCGTCACCATCGTCGGGAACCTGCTCGACAACGCGATCGACGCCGCGCAGGAGGGCCCGGAGCCGCGATGGGTGCGGTTCGGCGCCGGCGTCGACGACGACGCGGTGGAACTGCGGGTCAGCGACAGCGGCCCCGGGGTCGCGCCCGAGGACGCCGCGCGGGCCTTCGACCGGGGTTTCAGCACCAAGCCCGACGACGGCATGGGGCGCGGGCTGGGGCTCGCCCTGGTCCGGCGCGCCGCCCAGCGCCACGGCGGCGGCGTCCACCTCGTGGGGAAGGCGGAGTTCACGGTGCGGCTGCCGCTGGTGCGGGCGTGATCCGCACGCTCGTCGTCGAGGACGACCCCGTGGCCGCGGCCGCCAACGCCGCCTACGTCGAGCGCGTGCGGGGCTTCACGGTGGCCGCGAGCGCCGCGTCCGGCGCCGAGGCGCTGCGCGCGCTGGCGACCACCGCCGTGGACCTCGTCCTGCTCGACGTCCACCTGCCCGACACGAACGGGCTCGAGGTGCTGCGCCGGATGCGGGCCTCGGGGCACACCACGGACGTGATCATGGTGACGCGGGCGCGCGACGTCGCAGTGGTGCAGGCCGCCGTCGCGTTCGGCGCCACCCAGTACCTGGTCAAGCCGTTCACGTTCAGCGCCGTGCGCCGCAAGCTGGAGGGGTACCTCGAGTACCGGGAGCGGCTCGGCGGCGGCCCGGTCGTGGCGCAGGACGACGTCGACGACCTGTTCGGGCGCCTGCGCACCCCCACGGAGGCGGGTGGTCTGCCCAAGGGGGTGAGCCGGGAATCGCTCGACGGCGTCCGGGCGGCGCTCGAAGGCACCGGTGGCCGCACCGCGGCCGAGGTGGCCGCCGCGATCGGGGCGTCCCGGGTGACCGCGCGGCGCTACCTCGAGTACCTCGTGGAGACGGGCCTCGCCGAGCGCACCGCCCGGTACGGTCCCGCCGGGCGGCCGCAGGCGGAGTACCGGTGGCGGCCCCGCGGGGTCGGGGACTGACCGTCAGCAGGAATCGGCCAGCGAGGTGGGGGAGGCCGAGTCGTCGTCCTTCACCTTCCTGGTGGTCGACTCGTCGTCATCGTCGTCCGCGCGGGTGGTGGGTGCGGCCGCGCTGGTGGGGGGCGCGGGCGGGGCCGGGGGACGGTTGGCGGCGTCCTGCACCACCTGGCGCATGTAGGAGAAGTTCGGGTCGCCGGTGCTGAAGTGGCCGTCCTTCGTGGACGGGTCGGGGAGGCTGGGGTCGAACGACACGCTCTCCAGCGAGATCCCGTTGCCGGCGAGCGCCGCGAGCGCGGGCAGGACGGCCTGCGGGATGTTGGTGGACACGCTGTTCGTGGTGGCCGCGGCGACGCTCTGGAAGTTGGTGAGCATGTCGGTGGGGCTCTTCTGCGTGAGGATCGTCTGCAGCAGGCAGCGCTGTCGGCCCATGCGGTCGTAGTCGGACGAGTTGGTGCGGGAGCGGGCGAACGCCAGCGCCTGCTCCCCGGACAGCTGCTGCACGCCGGGCTGGATGTACCCGTCGGGACGCACGTGCCGCCCGCTCGGCGTGATCCCGCCGATCGGGAGGCGCTCGGGCCCGACGTCGACGGTGAGGCCGCCGAGCGCGTCGATGATCGACGCGAACCCGGCCATGTTGACCTCGACGTAGTAGTCCAGCTGCACGCCCAGCATGTAGGCGATGGTCTCGTGCAGCAGGTTCAGGCCCGGGTCCTTCGTCGGGCCGGGCGGGGCGACGTTCGGGTGCGTGAGCCCCCAGGCGTAGACGGCGTTGAGCAGGTAGTCGCCCGACAGCGGGTCGGACGAGTCGTGGAAGCCCTTCGGGAAGTCCTCGGCCATCGGCGAGTCGTCCGGGAACTGGGCGTACTGGATGTTGCGGGGCAGCGAGAACAGGACGGTGCGGCCGGTCTTCGTGTCGATGTTGGCCACCATCATCGTGTCGGTCCGCGCGCCCGTGCGGTCCGGCCCGGCGTCGCTGCCGACGAGCAGGATGTTCAGCTTCGGCTTCGCGATGGCGTCGGCCGCCGCGGTGCCACCACCGCCTGCGAACAGGTTGGCGAGCAGCGCGCGCTGCGAGTTGGCCAGGTTGGCGCCGAACCCGAGCGGTGCGGCCACCACCAGGCACAGCGCGACGACCGTGGCCACGCCGATGACCTGCCGGGCCGCGCCGAGCCCGGGCGGCCGGGCCAGCAGGTAGGCGCGGACGATCACCGCCACCCATCCGAGCCCGGCCACGACCAGGCCGATGGTGGCCATGACGAGCACGTTGGACGACAGGGCCGTCTTGAGCAGCTGCGCGGTGTCCGAGGTGAGCACCAGGATCACGAGCACGGCGATCACCAGGAGGAATGTGCCGAGGATCACGGCGCCGGTGCGGGTGCGGTGGAGCATGAGGTGGCCCGAGCCGGGGGCCACGGTGGAGGCCGCCGCTGCGGCGAGCGCCCTGCCGAAGGAACCCCGTGGCTGCGCCTCGTCGTCCGCGAACCGGTCTGCGGCCTCGTCGGCCACCTCGGCAGGGCGCCGGCGCCGGGTGGGCGTGCGCGCCACGGACGTGCGCGCCGGGGGGAGCGCCCCGTGGCGGACCGTGGGGGGCTCGGGGTCGTCGTCGTGCAGGGGCGCTGCCGGCGGGGAGGTGGGCAGCGCCGTGGTGACGGCGGCGCGGGCCGCCGCGGCGGATCTGCGCTGCCCGCCCCGCGGCGGGCTGCCGGGAGGCCCGTTGCCGGGCGCGGGGCGGGGGACGGGGCTGGTGGCGGGCTCGGTGTCGCGCGGCCGCGGCGGGCGGCGCGTCGTCGGCATGGCTCGCGTGGCGTCGGACGGCGCAACCGGGCGGCGCGGGGGCTGCTGGTGGCGCGAGGGCGGCACGGCCCGGTTGCCGCGGTCGGACCGGCGGGCGGCGGGCGGCGGCTGGCGCGGGGGCTGCTGCCGGGGAGGCTGCTGGGGTTGGCTCGACGGTTGCTGGCGGGGTGGTTGCTGACGCGGTGGCTGTTGGCGGGAGACCTGGTGGCGTGGCGCCTCCCGTGGCGGAGGCGTCGCCCGGGCGCGGCCGGGTACGCGCCGTCGGTCGTCCGTCATGCGCACCCCCTCTTGCGGTCGGTCATCCGGGACGGCGGGACGACGAATCCGCCGGAGCCTACTGCGAGTGATCGCAGGCGCCGCGACGCACCTCGTCGGGTGGGGGATTCGAGCGTTTCTCCCCGTCCGTCGCCGGTGTCTGCAGTTGCCGGCGACGGCGCTGTCACCCGTGGAGACGATACGGACCGCTCCGGCGGTGTGTCGCCGATCCTGCGAACAAGTGCCCCTCGCCGGAAGCCCTGCACGTGTCTCGGCGGCCCAGGCCCCCGCTGAGTGCACCGGCAAACCGGCCGAGTACGCCCGGTACGAGGCCGGCCCGCCGGCACACCCGGCGGAGAGATGGATCCACCGATACACGCACCGGTCTCCCGGCGAGGGACACTTGGGCTGTGAGCGCGTCATCGCAGGGGCCCGCCGCGGCCGCGATCGTGCTGGCGGGCGGCAGCGGCACGCGTCTCGGCGCCGAGCGGAACAAGGTGTACCTGCCGCTGCGCGGGCGGCCGGTGCTCGCCTGGTCGATCGCGACGTTCACCGGCATGCCCGAGGTCGGCGCGGTGGTGCTGGTGGTGCGCGAGTCGGACCGGCCGCTCGCCGACCGCATCCTGGCCGAGCACACCCGAGGTGGCGTGGAGGTGGTCGTCGGCGGGAGCACCCGGCAGGCGTCCGAGCTTGCCGGGCTGCGGCGGCTCGCCGGGCGGATCGACACCGGTGAGATCGACGTCGTGCTCGTCCACGACGCCGCGCGCCCGCTCGCCGGGCGGGAGCTCGCGTCGTCGGTGCTGACGGCGGCCCGGGTCACCGGTGGCGCGGTGCCGGGGCTGTGGCGGGACGATCTCGCGGTGGCCGGGCCGGACGGGTCGGGGCTCGCCGGCCCGTCGCCCGGGGGGCTCGTCGCGGTCCAGACGCCGCAGGGTTTCCGGGCCGCGCCGCTGCTCGCGGCGTACGAGGAGGCCGCCCGTCGCGGGTTCACCGGCACCGACACCGCGTCCTGCATGGAGCGCTTCGCGCCCGACGTCCCGATCGGGTGGGTGCCGGGGGACGAGCGCAACATCAAGATCACCTACGCGCACGACCTGCTCGTCGCCGAACACGCTGCCCCGATCGCGTGAGCCGGGACCCGGGTTACCCCTCACCCCATGGGGTATCCGCTGAGCCGAACGGTCCGAGCGCGGGTGGGAGGTTCGGTGGTGCGTTTCGACGGGGCACAGCTGTCCGTGGAGGTCTGCTCCCCCGGACTGCGTCTCGTGCGGGTGGCCGGGGTGCTCGACCGGATGACCGTCGGGCGGCTGGCGGGGCTGGTCGCCACGCAGGTGGCCCGGACCGGCAGCTCCGGGCACCTGGTCGTCGATCTCGGCGAGGTGAGCTTCTTCGCCACCGATGACCTCGGTGCCCTGCGGCGGGCGAGGGACGGGGCGCGCGCCGCGCGGGTCCGCCTGCACCTGGCGGGCGTGAGCGCGCGGGAGCCGCTGCTCCCGGTGGCCGTCACGGCCGCTCTCGGGGAGTTCTCGACGTTCCCGACGGTCGAGTGCGCGGAGCGGGAGTTGACGGGACGGCGGGAGGCGGTGACCGGGATCGGCCGGCCGCGCAGCAGTCACGGCTGGCCGTGCCCGCCGGGCCCGGCCGTCGACGGCGGGCGCGAGGCCGTGCCGGGACCTGCGGTGACCGGCTGACTCAGTCGCCCAGCACCCGGGCCACGTGCGCGTTGGTGAAACGGCGGTCCGGGTCGAGGCGGTCCCGCACGGCCTGGAACCGGTCCCACGCGGGATAGCGGGGTGCGAGCGCCGCGGCGTCGAGCAGGTGGCGTTTGCCCCAGTGCGGCCGGCCGTCGTGCTCGAGCGCGGCGGCCTGCACGTCGCGGAAGTACGGCTCCCACGGCATGCCCGCGAACGCGTGCACCGCGACGTAGGCGGTGTCGCGGCACCAGGACGGGCTGAGGAAGGACTCGTCGTCGGCGGCCGTGAAGCGCACCTCGATGGGGAGGTTCACGGCGTGCCGTTCGGCGGCGCGCAGGGCGGCCCGCAGCACCGGCACGCACCCGGTGCGGGGCAGCGCCCACTCCATCTCCGTGAACCGCACCCGCCGCGGGCCGGTGAACACCCGGTGGCTCGCGTCGGTACGGACGTTCGCGGTGAACGCGGCCGCCACCTGCCGGTTCAGCCGCGGGATCGTGGCCGGGAACCGCCTGCCGAGCCGGCAGACCGCGCCCAGCAGGTCGTTCGGCACGAGCTCCTCGTCCAGCAGGCGGCGCAGCCGGCCCCGAGGCGCGGCCGGGGCGCCCGTGCGGGTGTTGGTGCGGGTCAGGGCCCGGTCGGAGTGCGGGAAGACGTAGAACTCGAAGTGGTCGCTACCGGCCACGAGCTCGTCGAGGCGGGTGAGGGTCTCGTCCAGCGGGTGGGCCCGGTCCTCGGCGCGCAGCCGGAACGCGGGCACCACCCGCAGCGTCACGGTCGCCAGCACGCCCAGCGCGCCCAGGCCGACGCGCGCGGCTCGCAGCTCGTCGCTGCCGGGGGCGCAGCGCAGGGTGCTGCCGTCGGCGAGGACGAGCTCCAGCTCCTCGACCTGCGTGGCGAGGTTGCCCAGCCGGGCGCCGGTGCCGTGGGTGGCCGTGGAGATCGCGCCGGCCACGGTCTGCCGGTCGATGTCGCCGAGGTTGGGCAGGGCGAGCCCGAGCACGTCGAGCGCGGCGTTCAGGGCGTGCAGCCGGATGCCGGCGCCCACCCGTACCAGCCCGGCGTCCCGGTCCACGGTGAGCACGTCGGCGAGCCCGTCGAGCTGCAGCAGCACGCCGTCGGTGGCGACGAGGTCACCGAAGGAGTGCCCGGCGCCCGCCACGCGTACCGTCCACCCGCCCGCGTCCCGCACGGCCGTGGCGAGCTCCTCGACCGACAGCGGCCGGGCGAGGACGGCCGGGTTGCACCGCTCGTCCCCGGCCCAGTTGGTCCACCTCACGGCGAGCAGGATGCCGGTCCGCGGGTCCCCGCACCACCAGGAACGCCTGCCCGGCTCCGGTACCTGACCGGATATCGCGCGGCGGTTCGAGCATTCCGGCCCGGCGGATGGGCGCCTATTCTCGATAACCCGGACATGAGAACGGCGCCGGACCCGAAGGCCCGGCGCCGTTGTCGCGAACTACCCGCAGATCAGTCGTCGATCTCGGCGCTGTCGCCGGTCTCGGCGGCCGCGTTGCAGGAGTCGTCGAGGCTGGTGTCGCCGTCGGAGTCGGCCTCGGTGTCGCTGTTCAGGCCGAGCGCGGCGGTCACCCGGGCGACGACGTCGGTGCTGTTGAGCGGCACCTGGACGCCCAGGACGTTCACCGGAACCTGGTTGTCGCACACGTTCGCCGGAACGGAGAGGTTGTTGCCGGCGACGTTGAGCAGGCCCTCGCTCGAGCCGTCGATGTGGTTGACGTCCTCGATGTTCTTGCCGTGGTCCTTGCCGTGGTCGTCGCCGGCGAAGGCGAGCGGGCTGACCGCGAGCAGCCCGGCAGCGGCCGTGGCCACGACAATTCCAGCCTTCTTCAGCACAGTTCATCTCCTGTTGAGTGTCCGGAGTCGACCGGAGCCAACCCATCCATGGTCAGCGTCACGACGGGGAGCCTCGCTGACTGCCGAAAAAGTTAGCGTCCGCGGTGGGGGGAAACAAATCACCTACCACCATCGGGTGAGTCGAATACTCCGCGTTTGGTTACTCCTTCTTTCTGGTTGCGGTGAATCGGCTCGAAACGCGGTCGGAACCATCGACTGTCACGGATCGTGAGGGTCGATCACTCGGACGGGGTGCCGGCTCGGGCCGGGATGACGGCCACGGTGATGTTGTCGCGGCCGCCGGCGTCGAGCGCGAGCGTCGTCAACGCCTCCGCGGCCGCGATCGGCCCGCCGTCGGCCAGTTCGGGGAGCGCCATCGCGGCCAGGTCGGCGGCGTCGGGCAGGTAGTTCCAGAGCCCGTCCGTGCAGAGCAGCAGCGCGCCGTCACCCGCCGGGCGCAGCGTCGCCACGTCCGTCTCCGTCGTTCCGCCGGCACCGAGCCAGCGGGTGATCGCGTGAGCCCGCGGGTCGCGCATCGCGGCGGCCTCGTCGAGCACGCCGGCGGCCACGATCTGGGCCGCCCACGAATGATCGGTGGTGAGGACTCGCGCCGGCTCGTCGGCGTCGGGTGGGGCGAGCCAGTACGCGCGGCTGTCCCCGATCCAGCCGATGGTGATCTCACCGGGTTGCGCCAGCGCGCACACGAGCGTGCAGGACGGCGCGTGCGGGTCGCCGGCCCGGCCGAGCACGGAGACGGCGGCCGCTGCGGCGTGGGCGGCGGCCTGCACGCGCTCGGCCGCCGCGCCCGTGCCGGTCAGCAGGACGTCGAGTGCGGTGTCGGCCGCGATCCGCGATGCCTGGTGCGGTGCTAGCGAGGTGGACACCCCGTCGCAGACGACGGCGGCCACCGTCCCGTCCGGCCACCGCCCGAGCGCCATGGCGTCCTCGTTGCGCTCGTGGACGTGGCCACGGTCGGTGACGCCGGCGACGACCTCGAGGTCGGTCTCGATCCGGTCGGTGCCGTCCGGCTCCGCCATCGTGCCCCCCGAGGACCGGCTGTCGTTCCGGCCGGAATGGCCGGGCCGGAGCGCAGGGTAGCGCTCCCGTCGCTCGCCGTACGGATGCTGCCGCTCGGCGCGCCGCGCCGAGCCACCCCAGGTGGAGCGAACAGCGCCCTCGCACGCTAGGCGCGAGCGAACGTGCCGCTCGGCCCAGCGCCGCTGGGTGTTGCGGTGATCCGGGACCCCACTAGCGGGGGCTCGCCGCTCCCGTGCAGGGGCGCTCGACGTCCATCCCCGCCGGCATCAGGTTCCGCTCCTGCTCGGTGAAGGGGCGGTCGGTGAACCGGCAGAGGTGCTCGACCCACTGCGCGGCCGTCAGCGGGAACGCCACCGGGAGCGCCCCGTCCTTCCCGTTGAGCCGGAGCCGGGTCCCGTCGCCGGTGAGCGGCTCGTTGCCGGGGTAGGCCGTGGAGATGCGCACGGACCCGCTCTGCCGTCCGGTCGACACGTCCCAGAACGTGAGCTGGTTGACGTCGGGCACCGCGGTCGGCTCCAGGAACACGAGGTAGCCGTCGGCGTCGAGCCCCTGCGGGAGGCCGAGGCTCGTGACCGCGATCGGCCGGCTCGCCGGCTCGCGGCGGTCGACGTCCCAGATCTGCACGGTGAGGTCCTGGCCGAGGACGATCATCCGCGTTCCGGTGCGGTCGTAGACCGCGTCGATCGGGATGCGCGCGGGCGGGATGGGCAGGGCGCCGTCCTGCGTGCCGGTCACCGGGTTCCACAGCTCGATCCCCCCGGAGCCGGCGACGACCGCGACCTGCGGAACCGGCCCCGGCCGGGCGGCGATCACCGGGTTCTGGAGGAGCTGTTGCGTCCGCTGCACGGTCGTGGCGAGGAACATCGGGTCTCCCAGGATGTTCCCGGTCCTGCGGTCCCAGGTGAAGACGAGCCCGTCGGCGAGCAGGACGACGCGTTCCGGCGTGGTCTTCACCACCGGCTCCGTCGGGATGGGCGGGTCGGGGAAGGGCCCGAGGTCGGTGCCGAGCGTCGGCGCGAGCGAGGGGAGCGCGTACTCTGCGTAGTCCCGCTTCCTCGGTGCGTGGGTGAGCACGCCGACGGTGTCGGACACCTGGATGAAGTTCGAGCCGTCCGGCAGCGCAGGGAGGGTGCCCCCCGCGAGTACGTCCTGGGTCGACGCGTCGAGCACGGTCAGCCGGTCGCCGGCCAGCGCCACCTCGTAGCGCCCGTCGGAGCTGAGGATCAGCGTTTCCGGCGGCGCGGGGAGCCGCGGCGCCGGCGCGGCGCGCAGGACGACGAGGGAGCGTGCCCTGGGCAGCAGGACCGTGCGCCCGCCGTCCGCTCGGGGGACCACGGCCGTCAGCGTCATCGTGTTCAGCTCGGTGGCCGCCGCCCGGGTGTCCGGGGGTTCCGCGAGCTCGAACGCGGTCCCCTCGGCGAGGCTCGTGATGCGGAAGATGTCGACGTCGCGCTCGCGGTCCGCGGTCCGGGGCTCGATGAGGTGCTGCCCGTCGGCGGAGAGGTGGTTGTGCAGGTAGTCGCGGGTGCACGGGGCCAGCAGGCCGATGCGCTGCCGGTCGGCGCCGGACTCCGCGGCCCGCACGAGCACGGCGCGCGGATCGTCGGGGGCGCACGTGAGCACGAACGGGCCGGCGATCATGCTGTGCTGCGGGTGTTCGAAGCGGACGGTCCCGTCGCTCGGGGCGCGGGCGAGGATCCGGCCGTCCGGCTCCTGGATGGCCTCCAGAATGATGTCCGGATCGGAGGTCGGCACGATCTCGCCGAGCGTGGGATCCCGGATCGGGGTGATCCGGTTGGGCACGACCGCGCCGCGCGTGATGTCCCAGACGACGAGGTCGGACCGGCCGTCGTGCCACGGGGTCAACCCGGTGAGCAGGCGACCGTCCGGGGAGAGCCTCAGGGATCCGGCATCGAGCCCGGCGACGGCCGGGTCGTCGATGCGCGTCGGACCGGTCCGGGCGGCGAGGTCCCAGAGGGCGAGCCCGCCCGCCGGGTCCGGGACGACCAGCAGGTGCCCGTCCGGGGTGAGTCGCGCGGTCGAGGATCCGGCCGGCACGTCCGGTACGTCCCACCGGTCGACCGACCCCGCCGGCATCCCGTGGAACACGGTCATGCGTCGGTCGTCCTCGCGGATGACGACCGTCATCCCGTCGGTCGAGACCCCGAAGACGCCGAAGGACTGCTCGGTCAGGTCCGGGTACACGGCCTCGACCGACTGCGTCGCCATCGCGAGCCGGGCCAGGGCGGACCGGACGGTCGGGTTCGAAGGATCCGACTGCCACGCCGCGAGCGCCAGTGCGGCCGCGGTGGCGGGGTCGGCGCCGATCCGCGTGAGCGTCGACTGGCCGAGGATCTCGGCGTTGGCGAGCCGCAGCTGGGCGCTCACCTCGTTGCGGCTCGACACCGCGACCGCGCCGAACGTCGCGGCGACCAGCACCAGCACGGCCAGCACCGCCGTGACGACGCGCCACCGCCGCACCTCGCGCCGCTGGCGGGCACGGCTGCGGTCGACGTACTCGCGGGCGGCGGGGGAGACGTCGCCGGTGCGCGCGGGCAGCCACTCCTGGGCCACGGCGAGCGCGCTCCCGCGCAGCAGGGCGCCGTCGTCCCGGCTCGCCGCCTCCCACCGGTCGCGCTGCTGTTCCAGCTGGTCGCGCCAGGACAGGAAGTCCCGGTCCTGGGTGAGCCAGTCCCGCAGGCGCGGCCAGTGGGCGATGAGCGCCTGGTGGGCGAGCTGGATCCGGTCGCCCTCACCACCGGCGCGCTCGACGACCAGCAGCCGCCCGGCCACCAGCGGTGCGACGATCGGGTGCAGGTCGGCCGCGAGGTCGGCGAAGCGCTGCGGGCGGCGGACGAACCGGCCGTCGCGGTCGGGTGCGGCGAGCGAGGTGAACAGCCGGCGCAGCGGTGCGAGCGCCCCGTCGCCGAGCCCGGCGACGACCTCCTCCGCGTGCGTGGCGACCACCCCGGCCACGCCGCCGGAGCGCTCGTACGCCTCGACGGTGAGCATGCCGCCGGTCCGCCGGCCCCACAGCTCGGTGAGCAGCGACTCCACGAGCGGCAGCCGGCCGGGCTCGGCCGCGGCGTCGTCGAGGATGCGGTCGACGAGCCCGGGCTCGAAGGTCAGCCCGGGCGCCCGCTCGGCCGGCGCGACGACGGCCTCCCGCAGCTGGCGGCGCTCCATCGGCGGCACCAGCACGGTTCCGGCGCCGAGGAGCGTGGCGAACCGGGGCACGACGACCTCGTCGATCGTGGCGGAGCGCAGCGTGATCACGGCGCGGACCGGCCAACCGTCGTCGTCTCGGGGGAGGGCCGAGACCACCTCGCCCACGAGCGTGAGCAGCTCGCGCGCGCTGCCGGGGTCGGCCGCGGCGATCTCCTCGAACTGGTCGAGCAGGAGCACGGTGCGCTGCTGCGCCAGCGCCGTCGCGAGACCCCGCACCGCGGCCGGCCGCTCGTCCGGGTCGGCCAGGCGCTCGGCGTGGCCCGCCGGGGCCTCCACCGTTGTGCCCAGCACCTCGGCCGCGGACGCCCCCGGCCGGCCGACGAGCTCCGCGATCCGGGTGCCGTCGCCGCGCAGGCGGGGAAGCAGCCCGGCCCGCACCAACGACGACTTCCCGGCCCCCGACGGGCCGACGACAGCGACCAGCGGGTGCTGCGTCGCCGCGGCGGCGAGCGTGTCGACGTCACCCTCCCGGCCGAAGAAGAAGGCGGCGTGCTCCTCGCCGAAGGGCTCGAGGCCCCGGTACGGGCAGGGCAGCAGCTCGGGGTCGAGGCCCAGCACCTGGTCGATCGGCAGCAGGTAGGCGGTGGTGGTCCGGCCGCTGGCGTCCGCGGCCACCGTCATGCCCACCACCGCGCCGCTCTCGTCGTCCCAGACGGGAGAGCCGCTGAAGCCGCCGACGACGGGCTCCTCGCCCGGCGCGGCCTGCAGCTGGAACCAGCGGTTGCCCTGCTCCCCGCGGATGCGTCCGGTGGCCCACACGCCGTCGGCGAGACCCTCGGGGAACCCGAGCACGCGGAACCCGTGACCCCACAACCGGTCGACCCGGCGGACCGGCGGCATCCGGGCCCCGGCCGGGAGCGGGCCGCGCACGCGCAGGATCGCGATGTCGCCGGAGCCGTCGTCCCGGATCGGCTGCCAGCGCAACACCTCGGCGTCGAGGGCAGGCGGCCGGTCGGCGTCGGAGGTGGCGAAGAGCGGCAGGTCGAGGCGGATCGCCGTGGTGGGAGCCGGGCCGTACGGGTCGGCCCCGATGGCGTCGGCGACGACGTGCGCGCACGTCGCGACGAGATCCGGCCCGGCGAGGAAACCGGCGCCGACCGGCGCGCCGCCGCGGTCCAGGACCCGCACGACGACCCGCGCCGCCAAGGACTGGTCCCACCCTGCTGCCACGGCACCCCCCGAACCTTCGATCAAGTGTGGCCGGTCCCGTCCACCGCCGCCGTGACGGGTGTCGCGGGCGAGGAGCGGGGCCGGGCAGGATGCGGGTGTGACGACCGCAGACCGGCCGGTGCGCCGGCAGGCGCGCGGGGAGCGGCGCATCGCCGAGATCCTCGACGCCGCGCTGGCCCTGTTCGCCGAGGTCGGCTACGAGGTGGCGTCCACCAACCGGATCGCGGCCAGGGCCGGCATCTCGCCCGGCTCGCTGTACCAGTTCTTCGCGAACAAGGAGGCGATCACCGAGGCCCTGTCGGCGCGCCTCGCCGAGCGGATGGGAGCGGCGCACACGGCCGCCTTCGACGGAGCGGACGTCGCCCACCTGCCCCTCGACGACCTGCTCGACCGCATCCTCGACCCGCTGATCGCGTTCAACCTGGCCAACCCCGGCGCGAAGGCATTGCTCGCCGGCCCCGACGCGCCCGCCCCGCTGGCGGTGGCCACCCGGCCGCTGCAGGAGGCCCTGCTCGGCCGCGTGTCGGCGGTGATCGGGACGCGCGCGCCGGGCCTGCCCGCGGTCGAGCGGGACCGGGCCGCGCTCGTCGCCGCGCAGATCGTGCGGGCGATGACGGGGGCGATCACGGCCGCCGAGGGCGCCGAGCGCGCGGCGCTGGTGGGCGAGCTGAAGCGGGTCCTGAAGGGCTACCTGGGGCCGCTCGAGTCGTGAGCGGATCCGGGTGCCGTCAGGTCAGGAAGGACTCCAGGTCGTCGAGCACGTGGGACACGCCGATCGGGCCGAGGCCGAGGAACCACACCTCGTCGTCCACCGGGCGTGCGGTGCCGCGCTGCACGGCACCGAGCCGGTTCCACAGCTGCGCGCCGACCACCGAGCCCTCGGCGGTGCCCTCCTTCGGGCCGTAGCTGGAGTAGAAGACCCAGTCGGCGTCGGCCTCGGAGATCCGCTCCGGCGAGATCTCGGCGGCCAGCTCGTCGATGTCCTGGTTCTCCGGGCGCGGGAGCCCGACGTCGCGCAGCACGACGCCGATCATCGAGAGGTTGCCGTAGAGCCGGATGCGCTCGGGCATGAACCGCAGCAGCGAGATCTTCGGCGGCTGGGTGAACCGGGCCCGGATCGCGTCGGCGCGACGCTGGTACTCGTTCAGCAGCTCGGTGGCCTTGGTCTCCTCGCCGAGCGCCGCGCCGGCGAGGAGCAGGTTCTCCTTCCACGGGTACCCGGGCCGGATGCTCAGCACGGTCGGCGCGATCGCGGACAGCTCGTCGTACAGGTCGTCGACCCGCAGCTGGCTGCCGAGGATCAGGTCCGGCTTCAGCGCGGCGATCGCCTCGAGCCGCAGCCCGTCGAGCGAGCCGACGTTCGTGCTGCCCGAGAGCTGCGGCTGCAGGTACGAGGGGATGGTGCCGTTGGGGGTGGCCGTCCCGACCGGGACGACGCCCAGCGCGAGCGCCTCGTCGATCTCCCCGGTGTCGAGCACGACGACCCGCTCGGGCTTGCGCTCCAGCCGGGTGGTGCCGCGGGCGTGCGTGACCGTGCGCGGGAAGACGCCCGGGGCGGCGTCGGCCCCGAGCGCGGCCGTGGCCTCGTCGGCGGTGGAGAACAGCCGGCCGCCGGTGGCCACGTCCGTGTTGCCGGGGCCGCTCGACCCCGCGTCGGTCGCGCCACCGCAGCCCGCCACCAGGGCGAGGACCAGCGCGCCGGCCACCATCAACCTCATCGAGCTCTCCCTCTCCATAATTGAGGAGAGGCTAACCTGCCTCCCGCGACCGAGGTCTGTGTGTTCGGCGACAGCCCGACCTCGTGCTCAGGTGCGGCACGCCCGCCTGGCCAGGAGCCAGTACAGGCCGCCTGCCACCAGGCCACCGGAGAGCCAGGAGAAGTCCGTGCCGCCCATGGCCCGCGCGATCGGACCCTGCATCAGGGGCACCAGTCCGAACTGCCAGCTCCAGCCGGCCAGCACGCCCAGTCCGAGCGCGGCGAGCGCGCCGCGGCGCACCGATCCGAACGGCGAGTCGCCCGGCGCGGCGTAGAGCCCCGCGACGTCGACCCGGCCGCCGCGCAGCACGAAGAAGTCCACGAGCACGATCGCCGCCCACGGGCTGATCCACACCAGGATCGACACCATCCAGTGGTCGAACGCTGTGGCGAAGCTGTCGGCCTGCACGAACACCGCGAGCACCCCCGACGCGACGAGCCCGGCCACGAGCGTGAGCTTCCAGCGCGCGACGCGGATCCCGATCGACAGCGCGGCCAGCGAGCACGAGTAGAGGTTGAGGATGTTGGTCGCGACCGGGCCGTGCATGACCAGCAGCAGCACCGGTACGGCCATCGCCCCGAACGTGCTCACGACCAGGTCGGACGGGTCGCCGGCGCCGCCGGCGCTCGCCAGGCACGCGCCGAGCGCGGCCAGCCACACGGTGGGCACGTACATGCCGAGCGCGGAGGCCCAGAACACGGAGCGGCCGGACGCGCGCGGCCGGACGAAGCGGCTGTAGTCCGCCGAGTAGGGCACCCACGAGATGCCCCAGCCGATGCCGATGGCGGTGAGGAGCTGGGTGACGGCCGTGAGCTTGTCGGCAGGGGTGGGGGTGCTGCTGCCGGTCCAGTCGACGTCGGCGTGCGCCAGTGCGAGCACCGTCATCACGACCATGACGGCGACGGTGGCCGGCACCGTGTACTTCTCGAACGTGCGGATCGCGTAGAAGCCGTACAGGGCCAGGCCGAGCTGCACGACCATGATCACAGCGGCGACCGTGTACTCCAGCCCCACGCCGCCGCGCACCCCCATCCGGGCCAGCACGGCGAGCGCGAGGTCGAGCACCACCCACGTGTTCACACCCACCCAGGCCATGGTGAGCAGGCCCTGCACGACGCCGGGGACGCGCGCGCCGCGGATGCCGAACGGCGCCCGCCCGAGCACCATCTGGTTCACCGCGGTCCGGTGGCCGATCACGTTGAAGAGGCCGAACACCGCGCAGCCCACGACGTTGCCGAGCGCGATCACGACCAGGGTCTCGACGAGTGAGAGCCCGAGGGTGACGCCGAGGGCGCCGAGCACCCAGTTGATCGGGGCGATGTTCGCCCCCGCCCAGATCCAGAACTGCTCCCACGGTGTCGAGTCCCGACCGGCCGGCGGGATCGGGTCGATCCCGTGGGCGTCGAAGGGGACGGTCTCGGTCGGCTGTGCCGTTCTCGTGCGAGTCGTTCTCGTAGCGGCCACGGTGACGCCTCTCTGTGCGAGGAGAGCCTCAGGCAACCAGGGACGAGACCGCGTGCGGAGTGGAGGAACGTCTATCAGTGCGTCTCCCAGCTGTATAGATTTCCACCATGCTCACGCTGCGCGCCCTTCTCGCCGACCCGGCGCTGGCGCTGCGCCTGCTCGTCCCCGGGCCGGAAGGGGCGCTCGACGCCGAGGTCGTGTGGGTGCACAACACCGAGCTGGCCGACCCCTCCCGGTACGTGCGCGAACGCGAGCTCGTGCTGACCAACGGCCTCTGGCTGGACGCCGCGGAGCCCGCCGGGTTCGTCGCCGGTGTCCGGCGGGCGGGCGCGGCCGGGATCGTCTTCGGGCTGCGGGCCGAACGCACGAGCACGCCGGACGAGCTGGTCGAGGCCTGTCGCGCGGCGGACCTGCCGCTGCTCGAGATCTCGATCGAGGTGCCGTTCACGGCGATCACGCGGGCGGCCGCGGCCAGCTACGCGGCCGAGCGCCAGGACGCGCTCGTCGGCCTGGTCCGCCGGGGCAACGCGCTGGCCGCGGCGATCTCCCACGGGGCGGGCGCGTCCGGCGTGCTCGCGGTGCTGCGGCGCGACCACGACCTGCCGCTCGCCGTCGTCGACCGGATGGGACGGGTGCTCGGCGCGGCCGGGGCGCAGCTGGACGCCGAGCAGGCGGCCGCCGCCGCGGCGGCGCTCGCCCGCAGGCCCCGGCCCCTGGAGGTGGACCTCGGACCCGCGGGCCGGGCCACGATCTACCCGGTCGGCAGATCGCGTCGCCGGCGGCCGTCGGCGCCTGCAGCCACGTCAGCGAGCCGTCGGCCCCGACCGGGATCCGCATGAACACGTTGATCGGCTGCGGCGTCGGGCCGGCGTAGGGGTGCCCGATCGCGGCGAGCGCCTCCCGCAGGTTCGCCGCGCAGGAGCGGTGGTCGGGCGCGCCGAGCAGGGCGTACCGCTGCGGGTCGCACGCCGCGATCAGCATGTCGTGCTCGCCGGGGGAGGTGTCCGCGACGAGCGTGAGGATCGGGCGCCTGCGGTCGGTGACGAACTGCTCCCCGACGGCCGGGAACAGCCGCCGGGTCTGCGTCCGGGTGTGGGCCGCGCTGTGGTGTTCGGTGCTGGGGTGCTCGCCGTCGTGGGCGAACGCGAAGACGTCGCCGACCTGGCCTCCCGCGACGTCGACGACCCGGATCCGCTCGCCCGCCCGGACGCGCACCGCGCGACCGGTGCCGCCGGGCACGTCGATGCTCCGGTTCAGGACATCCATCGAACCTCCACGAGAACTGTCAGGTTTTGCCGTCACGCTGGTGGGGTGTACGAGACCGAAGCTGAACTCCGGGACATGCAGACCCTCATCGACGCCTCGCTCGGCCGGTCCACCGCCCACCTGCGGTCGATCATCAACGGGGAGCGGAGCCTGACCGCGGGGCAGCTGGCACGGGTGCTCACGGGCATGTGCGTCCTAGTGCTGTCCACGGTCACCGCCAAGGGCGAACCACGGGTCAGCGCGGTCGATGGGCACTTCCTGCACGGCCGCTGGGTGTTCGGCACGGCCCGCGGGGCGGCGAAGGCGCGGCACCTCCGCGCGCGGCCCGCGGCGAGCGTCGCGCACCTGCGTGGGGAGGAGCTCGGCGTGTTCGTCCACGGCGTCGTCGAGGACCTCCACCCGGCCGACGGGCCGGCCTCCCCGGACTGGCCGCAGATCCACGAGCACCTCCACGGGTTCTACGGGGACACCTCGTTCGACTGGTCCGAGGTCGTCTACTACCGGCTGCGTCCGACGTGGATGACGGTCTACGCGACCCAACCCGACCAGCTCGTCGCCGGCGCGGAACCCGGTTCCTAGGAACGCCCTGAACAACTCGGGCCTACTGCGCGGCGTCGTTGTTCAGGACCCCCAGGCCGGCTCTCACCGCGCGTCGCGGGCCCACCGCCGGGCGTTGCCGAGGGTCACGCTCGGGGCGAGCAGCGCACGGTCGAACGGCTCGAGCGGTGTCCCCGCGGCGAGCCGGTGCGGCAGGTCGGGGTTCGCGAGTGCCCCGCGGGCCACGCTGAGCAGGTCGGCGTGGCCGTCGGTGAGCACCTGCTCGGCCGGCCGCGGGTCGTGCATGCCGCCGTTGGCGATCACCGGCAGCCCGGTCGTGCCGCGGGCGAGCGCGGTGGTCGTGCTCCCGCCGTCGAGCAGCGCGGTCTCCAGGAACGCCCGGCCCTCGCTGGCGATGTGCAGGTAGTCCGCGCGCGCGTCCGCGAGCGCCGTGTAGATGGTCTCCGCCTCGCGCCGGCCGCCGGGCCAGCGGTACTCGAAGTCGTTGACCTTCGTCTGTGAGAGCCGGACGCCGACCAGGAACTGCGACCCGACCGCGGCGCGGACGGCGCCCGTCACCTCGGCGGCGAGCCGCACGCGGTTGGCGGGGGAACCGCCGTAGTCGTCGGTGCGCAGGTTCGTGTACTCGGTGAGGAACTGGTCGAGCAGGTAGCCGTTCGCGGCGTGGATCTCGACGCCGTCGAACCCCGCCTCGCGGGCGCGCACCGCGGCGGAGGCGAAGCCCTCGACGATCCGCTCCAGGTCGCGGACGCCGAGCGCGGCGGGCACCGGCCACCGTCCGCTCCCGCCGTACTCCGGCATCATCTCCCCGCCGGGCTGCACCGCGGACGGGCCGACGGTGCCGGCGCGGTGCGGGTTGCCCTGCGACAGCGCGCCGGCATGCATGAGCTGCGCGATCACCACGGCACCCGCGGCGTGCGCCCGCCGGGTGACGGCCCGCCAGCCGGCGACGTGCGCATCGGTGACGAGGCCCGGCTGGTTCAGGTAGCCCTGGCTGTGCTCGGCGTCGGGGTGGACGCCCTCGGTGATGATCAGACCGAACCCGCCCTCGGCGAAGGTGGCGTAGTAGTCGGCCATGTCCGGGGTCGGCACGCCGTCCGGCGTCGCCGACACGCGGGTCATCGGGGCGACGGCCAGCCGGTTGCGCAGGGTGTGGGTCCCGAGCCGGGCCGGGGCGAGTGCGGGGTGGGTGGTCGCGGTGGTCACGCGTTCCAGTCAAGCGCCGGCTCGGCCGGGCGACGACGGACGAATATCCAGCGCTCCCCTCAGAGGGTGGAGGAACCTCCAGGGGGGCGGGGTGCGCGCACGGCGTCGGCGAGCGTGCTCGTCGGCTCACCCCGGTGTTGCGGGGCCCTGCGGAAGATCGTGTCGCCGAGGGCCTTGACCGCGGCCGGGATCTCCCGCAGCCACCCGTAGAGCGTGGCGGTGCGGCGCACGCGCAGGCTCGCATCGCCCACGCCGATCGCCTCGATGCCGGCGGCCGCGCAGAGGACGACCGCCCGCGGCAGGTGGAACTCCTGCGTGACGACGATCGCCGAGCGCACCCCGTACACCTCGCGCGCCCGCACGCACGAGTCCCAGGTGCGGACGCCCGCCACATCGCAAACGATCTTGGCGTCCGGTACGCCCGCCGCGAGCAGGTGCGCGCGCATGGCCGCGGGCTCGTCGTCCGCGCCGCTCACCAGCACCGCGTCCACCGTGCCGCGGTGGTAGAGGTCCGCCGCGAGGTCCAGGCGCCGGGCGAGCAGCAGCGTCGGCCGCCCGTCCGCGCGCAGGCCGGCCCCCAGCACGAGCGCGACGGGCCGCGCCTGCGCCCGGTCCACCGTGGTGCGCCTGCCGCTCGTGGACGCGGCGAACCACGCGAGCGGGGCGGCGACGAGGACCGGCGCCGACAACGTCGCGAGGACCCACAGCTTCCGGCTCACTCCTTCCACTCTGCCGGGATCTCCCTCTGGATCTCGTCGAGCCAGATGCGGGCCGACATGTCCGACGGCGCCCGCCAGTCGCCGCGCGGCGAGAGCGACCCACCGGCCGCCACCTTCGGCCCGTTCGGCAGCGCCGACCGCTTGAACTGGCTGAACCCGTAGAAGCGCTGCGCGAACACCTCCAGCCAGTGCTTGATCTCGGCCAGCGTGTACGCGGGTCGCTCGTCCTCCGGGAACCCGGCAGGCCAGCCGCCCTGCTGCGGATCGTGCCACGCGTGCCAGGCGAGGAAAGCGACCTTCGAGGGGCGGAAGCCGTAGCGCAGGACCTGGAACAGCGAGAAGTCCTGCAGCGAGTACGGCCCGACCTTCGCCTCGCTGCTCTGCACCTCCTCGTCCTCGCCGGTCGGCACCAGCTCGGGGGTGATCTCGGTGTCGAGGACGTCGAGGAGCACTGCGTCCACGTCGTCGTCGAACTGCTTCGACGAGACCACCCACCGGATGAGGTGCTGGATCAGCGTCTTCGGCACCCCGCTGTTGACGTTGTAGTGCGACATCTGGTCGCCCACGCCGTAGGTCGACCAGCCCAGCGCCAGCTCCGAGAGGTCACCGGTGCCCAGCACGATCCCGCCCCGCTGGTTGGCGGCCCGGAACAGGTAGTCGGTGCGCAGCCCGGCCTGGACGTTCTCGAACGTCACGTCGTACACCGGTGCGCCCTGCGCGAACTGGTGCTCCAGGTTCTTCAGCATCAACCGGGCGGTCTCGGTGATGTCCAGCTCCTCGAACGTGATCCCGAGCGCCTCGGCGAGCCGGGTGGCGTTGCCCTTGGTGCGCGTGCCCGTCGCGAAGCCCGGCAGCGTGAACCCGAGGATGTCGCTGCGGGGGCGGCCCTCCCGGTCCATCGCCTTGGCCGCGACGATCAGCGCGTGCGTGGAGTCCAGCCCGCCGGACACGCCGATCACGATCTTGGGTTGCCCGATCGCCCGCATCCGCTGCTCCAGCCCCGAGACCTGGATGCTGTAGGCCTCGTAGCAGTCCTGCTCCAGCCGCGTCTCGTCGGACGGGACGAACGGGAACCGCTCGACGTCCCGGCGGAACCCGATGTCCCCGTCCGGCGGGTCGAGGCGGAACCCGACCCGCCGGAACGAGTCCGTGCGCTCGGCGTGGTGGCGCCGGTTGTCGTCGAACGTGCCCATGCGCACCCGCTCGGCCCGCAGCAGGTCCAGGTCGACGTCGGCGACGGAGCGCCGCGGCCCGTTCGGGAACCGCTCGGTGTCGGCGAGCAGCACCCCGTTCTCCCAGATCATCGTCTGGCCGTCCCAGGACAGGTCGGTGGTGGACTCGCCCTCACCCGCCGCGGCGTAGACGTACGCGGCGAGGCAGCGCGCCGACGCCGACCGCGCGAGCAGGCCGCGGTCCTCCGCCCGGCCGACGGTGATGGGGCTGCCGGAGATGTTGGTGAGCACGGTGGCGCCGGCGAGGGCGGCCTCGGCGCTGGGCGGGATCGGGATCCACATGTCCTCGCAGACCTCGGCGTGCAGCACGAACCCCGGCACGTCCTCCGCGGTGAACAGCAGATCCGGGCCGAACGGCACCTCCGCCCCGCCGATCCGCAGGGTGTCGTGGACGTCGTCGCCCGCCGCCATCTGCCGCCGTTCGTAGAACTCCCGGTACGTCGGCAGGTACGACTTCGGCGCCACGCCGAGCACCCGCCCGCGGTGGATGACGACCGCAGTGTTGTAGACCCGGTGCCGGTAGCGCAGCGGCGCCCCCACGACGAGCACCGGGAGCAGGTCGGCCGAGCCCGCCGCCACCTGCAGCACGGCCTCCTCGACGGCGTCGAGCAGGGTGTCCTGCATCAGGATGTCCTCGATCGAGTACCCCGACAGCGCGAGCTCGGGGAAGACCGCGAGCCCGACCCCGTCGTCGTGGCACTCCAGTGCCGACTGCAGCACGGCCTCCGCGTTCGCCGCAGGCTGGGCGATCGTGGTGCGGATCGTGCAGGAGGCGACCCGGAGGAACCCGTGGCGGTAGGAGGAGCGGAAGTCCACCCGTCGAGTCTGCCGGAGGGCGATCACCCGCGCAGCGTGCCCTTCGTCGCCGTGGTGTTCTCCGCCCGGCCGGGACCCCTCAGCCCGGCCGGGCGGCTGCCTCTAGTTGCCGGCCAGCGCGACGGGTGTACGGGTGCCCGGCTGGTCGAACTGCGTGCGGTGCAGCTCGGCGTAGCGGCCGTCGCGGGCGAGGAGCTCGGTGTGGGTGCCGCGCTCGACGATGCGGCCGGCCTCGAGCACGAGGATCTGGTCGGCGGCGCGGATGGTGGAGAGGCGGTGGGCGATCACGATCGCCGTGCGGCCCGCCAATGCCTCGCCCAGCGCCTCCTGCACCGCGGCCTCGGACGTGGAGTCGAGGTGGGCGGTGGCCTCGTCGAGCACCACGACCCGCGGCTTGGCCAGCAGCAGGCGGGCGATCGTGAGTCGCTGGCGTTCCCCACCGGACAGCCGGTATCCGCGCTCGCCGACGATCGTGTCGAGCCCGTCGGGCAGGGACGCCACGAGCTCGCCGAGCCGGGCGCGCTCCAGCGCGTTCCAGATCTCCGCCTCGTTCGCCTCGGGGGCGGCGAGCAGCAGGTTGGAGCGGATCGACTCGTGGAACAGGTGCCCGTCCTGCGTGACGAGGCCCAGCGCCCCGCGGATCGAGTCGAACGAGAGGTGGCGCACGTCGACACCGCCGAGCTCGATCGAGCCCGAGTCGACGTCGTAGAGCCGGGGGAGGAGCTGGGCGATCGTGGACTTGCCGGCGCCCGACGAGCCGACCAGCGCGATCATCTGGCCCGGCTCCGCCCGGAAGGAGACGTCGTGCAGCACCTGCTCGCCGCCACGCGTGTCGAGCCGGGCGACCTCCTCCAGCGACGCGAGCGACACCTTGTCGGCGGACGGGTACGCGAAGCCGACCGCGCCGAACTCCACCGCCAGGGGGCCGTCGGGCAGCGCCACCGGGTTCTCCGGCTCGGCGACGAGCGGCGGCAGGTCGAGCACCTCGAACACCCGCTCGAAGCTCACCAGCGCGCTCATCACCTCGACCCGGGCGCTCGCCAGCGCCGTGAGCGGCGCGTAGAGGCGGGTGAGCAGCAGCGCGAGGGCCACGACCTCGCCCGAGGTGACGCCGCCGGACAGCGCCAGCCAACCGCCCACGCCGTAGACGAGGGCGAGTGCGAGCGCCGACACGAGCGTGAGCGCCGAGACGAACACCCACTGCACCATCGCGGTGCGCACGCCGATGTCGCGGACGCGGGCGGCGCGCGTGACGAACTCGTGCGTCTCCTCGGCGGGCCGGCCGAACAGCTTGATGAGCGTGGCGCCCGGCGCGGAGAAGCGCTCCGTCATCTGGGTGCCCATCGCGGCGTTGTGGTCGGCCGCCTCCCGCTCGAGGGAGGCGAGCCTGCGGCCCATCCGCCGCGCCGGCAGCACGAACAGCGGCAGCAGCACGAGCGCGAGCACGGTGACCTGCCACGACAGGCTGAGCATCACCACGAGCGTGAGCACGAGCTGGACGAGGTTGCCGACCACGCCGGACAGCGTGTCGCTGAAGGCCCGCTGCGCCCCGATGACGTCGTTGTTGAGGCGGCTCACCAGCGCGCCCGTGCGGGTGCGGGTGAAGAACGCGACGGGCTGGCGCTGGACGTGGTCGAACACGGCGGCCCGCAGGTCGAGGATCAGGCCCTCGCCCAGCGACGCGGACAGCCAGCGCGCCACGATGCCGCCTCCCGCCTCGGCGACGGCGATCACCGCGATCAGGACCGCGAGCCACACCACGACCTCGACCGGGCCGCTGCCGTCGATGACGTCGAACACGCGGCCCGCGAGGACCGGCGTGGCCACGGCGAGCGCCGCGACGACGACGCTGATCAGCAGGAACGCGCCGATGCGCCGGCGGTGGGGCTGCGCGAACGCCCCGATCCGGCGCAGCGTGGCCATCGAGAACGGCCGTCTCTCCTCCTGGGCGTGGGCAGCCTGGTACATCGACTGCCACGCCACCATCTCCATGCTCACGTGCCGCTCCTGCCCCTCGCTGTCCGGCCCACCGCCACTACGACCGCGCCGGCCGGTGAAACTCATCTCCTCGGCCGGACGCGGTCAGTGTGGCGATGGGGTCCGACAGTTCTCGTACGGACTTCGTTCCGGGTTGCTCGTGGCGACCGTAAGAGTTGAAGTCAGGTACAGGTCAAGCGCGAGGTTCGGCGGCGACGGCGGGGTTGCGGTTCGACGGCGAGCCTTGACCCGGGTGGCCGAGGGGCCGACCACTGCGGGATCCTCGTCACACCTCGAGCCCGTGATCGACGGTTCGGCGCATTCTCGGGTCAGATTCGCCCGTTTCCGCGCCGACGGCCCGATCATGCCGGCGAGACCGGAGGCCCGCGAGACGGGGCCGCCGCGGGGCGACCCCCGATCAGCAGATGAGGGACATGAGCTGCAGGGGATGTGGCCGTGGGCGCACCCGTCTGCTGATCAAGCAGCCCCGGTGCGGGTCACGACCTACTGATGACCGCTGCCCGTCTGGGTGAGGGCGGCGGCCAGGCCAAGGGCCACGGCCATCAGCGTGACCTCGTACCCGGCCCACAACAGCAGCGGCATGCGGCTCGCCGCCATCCGGCGGCGGGTGAGCCAGCCGAGGCACCCGATCACGCACAGGGCCGCCGTCTTCGCCACCAGCAGCTGACCGGTGCCGGTGGCGAGGTACAGCTGCACCGCCGCCTCCCACCGGACGTGCGCGAGCGCGGGCGGCAGCCGGACGGCGGCCGTGAGCACGCCCGTGGCCGCGACGGCGGCGATGCACACCGCGGCGAGCCGGGAGAAACGGGGCAGCACGGCGACGAGCAGGCCGCGCCGGGACGCGACCAGCACGAGGATCGCGCCCAGACCACCGACCCACGCGGCCGCGGCCGCCACGTGGATCCCGACGCCGACGACCGCGACCAGCTGGTAGGCGTGCGCCGCACCGGAGTGGCCCGTGACGGCCGGCGTGATCACCGCGAACAGGGCGGCGGCGAGCACCACCCGCGGCGGGACGAGCGAAGGCCTGCGCACCCGGACGACCGCGCAGCCGACGACGAGCGCGGTGGCGCAGGCGACGAGCAGCATGCCCTGGCCCGCTCCGAGCCGGGTGGCCCAGGTGACCAGCTCGTCCGGTTCGACCGCGGTGACCGGGCGGGCGAACGCGGCGGCGGCGCCGAAGACGATCGCGAACAGGACGGCCACCAGCCACGCGCCCGCGGCGGTGAGCGCGGCCCGCCCCGTCCGCGCGAGCACCGGCGCCGCCCGCCGGTCCCCGGCCGGGAGGAGGACCTCGAGCAGCGCGAGGCCGACGACCGCGACCCCGGCCACGTCCATCGCCGTGCGGCTCACCGTGACCCCGGCCGTCGTGGCGTCGGGCAGCACGCCGTCGGCCGCCGCGGCCAGCAGCACACCGGCGCCGGTGGCGCCCAGCGCGACGGCCGCCCACCGGCCGACCGGCCCGAGGGCGACCCGCACCGGCGTGCGGGCGGCGGTCGCGCGGGTCAGCACTGCAGTCCCTCGTTCAGGCACTCGACGACCGCGTCCATCAGCTCGTCGGGCATGCCGTTGACGAAGTCGCCGTGGTCGGTGGCCGGGTGGTGCTGCTGGTCGGGGAAGGTGTCGAGCGCGAAGTTGCGCCCGCCCGGCTGGTCGTAGGCGAGGATCATCCGCAGCTGCGGTACCGCGACCGTGTCGTTCGGGCATGCGCCGGTCTGCTCGTCGGCGAACGTGACGTGCGAGCGGTGGTCCTCGGAGTCCAGGTTCTCGCCGTCCCAGCAGGACGGGAAGTCGAGGACGCGCAGCAGCCTGCTCCCGTCCGGGCACAGCGGGTACTGCGTGGTGGTCCGGTCCTCGAAACCGCGGCACGTCCACTGGGCACCGACGTTGTCCGCCCCGTTGGTCACGGCCTTCGCGTCCCCGGTGATCACCCGCATCAGCTGGGGCATGGGCGAGACGGGCCCGGTCGCGTTGCCGAGGAACTGCATGACGACCTGCGACGGTTCGATGATCTCCCCGACGTTGCCGTCCAGGCCGCCGCCGTCGTCGTTGTCGTCCGAACCGACCCGCGTGGTGTCGCGCAGCACCGGCCAGTAGAACGTGGACCGGTTGTCCAGCTCGCAGCTCGTCTCCGACGCCAACAGGTCGCCGGCGTCGGTGGACGCGTCCGTCGCGACGTTGCCGAGGTAGTCGTGCATGTGCTGGGCGCCGTTGACGACGCCGGGGCTGGCGATCCAGTTGTCGGAGTTGCGCAGCGCGGGGTCCGGCTCGCCGCACTCGGACACGAAGCTGCCGGTGGCGGCGTTGGCGTCCGGGGTGGGGTCGGCGACGACCTCGCCGACCTCACCGATGTCGGCGAAGTCGGCGAGGGCGGGCGGGGCGGCGTTCTCGCGTCCGGGGAACTCGTCGGCCGCATCGTCGTTCTGCTGGTCGTTCTGCTGGTCGTCGCCGCGGTCGTCGGCCTTCTCGTCCCCGTTGTCGTCGTCGCGGTCGGCCTGGCGGGCGGCGAGCGCCTGGCTCAGCTCGTCGCGGGCGTCGCCGCCCTCCCCGGCCCCCGCCTTGCCGCCCTCGTCGTTCTGATCCTTCTTGCCGTCCTCGCCCTCGTCGTCGCCGGACGGCTCGTCCTCGGTGGCGGCGACCAGGGCGAGGACGTGGCCGGGGGCCGGGTCGAGCTCGGCGAACCCGGCGGCGACGGCGCTCGTGGACGACGCGGCCGGTGCGGACGCGGCGCCCTCCAGCAGCGGGGGCAGCGCCAGCACACCGATCACGAGCAGGCCGAACACGGCCGGCCCGCCCGGCCGGCGCCGGTCCGGCTGCCGCCGCCGTGGCGGCTGGGTGCGCGGCGGCGCAGGCGGGCGCGGCGGCGCCGGGAACGGCCGCCCCGGTGGGTAGGCGGGAGCGGGCGCGGGGCCCGCGGGACGTGTGCGGGAGCGGTCGCGCAGCATCATGTCGAGCAGCGCCCCGCCGCCGAGCACGGCGACGAACGCGAGCCCGGCGGCGAGCCACGAGGACACCGAGGCCCCGCGGACCGAGGCCAGCACGCCGTCGAACGGCCCGCTCGCCTGGCTCCCGCCCGCCGTGAGCACCGGTGCCCCGGCCGCCGCGGGCGCGGCCGGGGCAGGGGCCGCCGCGGGAGCGGACGGCTGGGGGAGCGCCTCGAAGTCCACCAGGCCGGTGCTCTCGAGGTACTCGTGGTGGCGCGTGACGAACTGGGCGCACGTGGTCGCGAACTGGCGCACCAGCTCGTTCCTGGTGGCCGAGCGCACCTGCGCGATGATCGGGAGCACCACCCCGTGCGCCTGGCGCAGCCGGTTCACCGCGATGCGGTCGTAGTCGGCGCCGTTCTGCGCGGAGATCTCCGCCATCCACCCCTGCTGCTGCGCCGAGGGCTGGCTGGGCAGGGTGACCCCGAGCTGGTCGGCGGTCTGGCGGGTGATCGCGTCGAGCTCGGCGTGCTCGGTGGAGATGCGCCGGCCCGCGTCCCGCACGACCTGGTTGGTGGCTCGTTGCTCCATCTGCTGCCCGGTGGGGCCCTCCCACAGCCCGGCCTGGCGCACCTTCACCACCAGGTCGACGTCGGACGGTGAGAGCGGGCCGAACGCGGTGCGGGAGGCGGTGCCGGGCTGCTGGTTCGCGGCGGCGCCGCCGGTGCCAGCGGAGCTGAACACCGCGACGGTGACGATGACGGCCAGTACGACCGCGCCGGCCCAGCGCGCGGCCCTCGAGACAGGTGATCGCACAGCCGGTGCCCCTTCGCGTCTAGATCTGCTCTGCGTGGTCAGAACTGCTCGGTGTGGATGCGGTGCTCCGGAACGCCGAGTTCCAGCAGGCTGCGGGTGACGGCGGTGACGAAGCCGGGTGGACCGCAGACGAAGTGGTCGAGCGCCGAGCGCTGGCCGGAGTGGGGCAGCACCACGCGCAGCAGCGGCGTGCCGACGTCGCCCGTGGCGCCGGTCCAGCCCGGCGGGGGGTTGCGCAGGACCTCGACGACCGTGAGGTCGAGCCGCCGCGCCAGCTCGTCGAGCTCGTGCCGGAACAGCAGTTCGCGCGGTTCCGCCGCGGCCCGCACCAGCAGCAGCGGGCGCGGGTCGTGGCGGTCGGCGAGCGTGCGCACCATGGAGAGCATCGGCGTGATCCCCACGCCCGCGGCGACCATGGCGACACCGGACGCGGGCTGGGGGAGCAGGTCGAGGCTGCACGACCCGTAGGGCCCGTCGACCCACACCGGTGTGCCCGCCGGCAGGTTCCGCAGGACCGTGCCGAAGTCGCCGGTGGAGCGCACCGTGAACGCACACGCGCCGCCCGCCGCGGAGGAGGCGATCGTGAACGGGTGCTCCTCGCCACCGCGGGTGAGGCGCAGCCACGCGAACTGGCCGGGAGCGAACCTCAACGGGGCCTTGAGCGGGTCCAGGACCAGGGTGCAGACGCTGTCGGAGTCGTGCCGGACCTCCCGCACGACGTGCTCGCTCGAACGCCGTGCCGAAAGCGAGCGGTGGGCGAGCGCCGCCACGAGCGCGACGGCCAGCGCCACCAGCACCCAGCGCATCACGGGGTGCGCCACGAGCTGCCCGACCAGCTGGACGTGCAGCGCCGACAGCGCGACCGCCGCCACGCTCAGCACCAGGTGCGCCCAGCGCCACAGCTCGTACTCCTGACGCACCCGCCGCCGGAGCACGCCGAGCGCGATCACGCCCGCGAGCGCGACGGTGGCCGCGGTGGCGGCCCTGGCGCGTGGCGGCGCGTAGACCCAGGTGAGGAGGTAGACGTTGGCCGGGTCGGCGGCGATCACGACGGCGATGTGCAGCACCACGCTTCCCGCGGCCAGCACGCCCAGAGCCCGGTGGGCCGACAGCAGCGCCGTGATCCCGGCCGCCCCCGACAGCGTCCGCAGCCGGCAGATCAGCACGAACGCGCAGACGAACGCCGAGAGCGCGAAGAGGCCGGTGAGGTCGGTGAGCGTGGCCCACAGGGGCGCCGGGCCGCCTGCGACGACGCGGACGGCGAGCGGGGCGAGCAGCACGACGGTGAGGCCGGCGAACCACCGCTGCACCAGCCGCGCGGAGCCGCGTGCGGCCGCGACCGAGCCGGGCCCCGCCGGCACCTGCAAGGAGCTGGTCACGGCGCCTCCCCCCGGCGCCGGATCACGTCAGTAGCCATTGGAGGAGCCGCCCGTGCCGTCGCGGCCCGGTGCCGTGCTCTGGTGCTGCCGGGTGCTGCCGTCGTCGCCGGACGAGCGCGACCGGCCCTGCCCGCCGCCGCTGCCCTCGACGATCAACATGCCGGTCATCTCGGGGTGCAGCGTGCAGCTGAACTCGTAGCGGCCGGGCGTGGTCGGCGCGGTGATGGTGGCCGTGTCGCCCTGCTTCAGGTCGGGCGTCTCGAAGCTCCCGTCGGCGGCCGTGACGTTGTGCGTGGCCGCGTCGGTGTTCACGACCTCGACCTTCTCGCCGGGCGCGACGGTCAGCGGCTGCCCGAACGCGAAGCCGGCGATCGTGATCTCGGCGTCGCCGGACCGGCCGGCGGACGCGGGCTCGGACTGCGAGCAACTGCCGTTCGCATCCCCGTTGCCGTTGCCGGACTTCCCCTTCGCGCCGCTGCCGCAGTCGGAGTTCTCGGCGCCCTCGGCGAGCTCGTCGGCCGAGATGCCGAGCGCGTCGAGCAGGCCCTGCAGGGCGCCGACGACCTCCTCCCGATCGGCATCCTGCTTACCACCACCACCACCGGCGGCGTCGTCGTCCTCGGGAGGCCCGCCGTCGGAGGCCAGCACCGCCTCGGACGACGAGACCGGCGCGGGCGCGGCATCCGGTGCCGCCGGCCCGTGCTCGCCGGTGATCATGACGAGGAACACCACGGCGGCGGCGAGCGCGGCCGCAGCGATCCACCTCCGGCTCTTCATCGGATCCATCGGTATCGCCGTCCTCGTACGTCGGTTCGTTGCTCGGGTTTCTCGGGTGGGAGGGTCAGCCGGTGTCGGGCACGGGCATCGCGAACGGGGGCGCCGGCGCCGTCGGGGCGCCGAACCCGTCGGCGACGTGCGCGGCGAGGAGGTACCAGGCGTCGCGCGTGCGGCCCCGCCAGAGCGCCGGGTCGATCCGGCCGCCCGTGGCGAGGTGCGGGTCGGGCGGGATGTCGACCACCGCCCGGCACCGGGTGGCGAAGTGGGACCGGATGAGGGCGCGGTCGACGTCCGGGCTGTGCCGGTCGCCGCACAGCACGACGACCGACTGCTCGGCGGCCACCCGGTAGCCCTCGTCCGTCAGGAACGACAGGGTGCGGCTGGCCCGGTTGGCGCCGTCGACGGTGGGCGAGCCGACGACCACGAGGCTGTCGGCGGAGGCGAGCGTGGCCTCCATCGCCGAGTGCACCATGCCGGTGCCCGAGTCGGTGATGATCACGTTGTAGAAGCGTTCGAGCAGGGAGGTGACGTCCAGGTACTCCTCAGCGCTGAACGCCTCGCCCATCGCCGGCTCCTGCTCGCTGCCCAGCACGTGCAACCGGCCGGCGTTGCGGGTGTACCGGGTGAGCTCGGCGACCGAGGCCAGGTTGGGCATGTCCTCGTAGAGGTCGCGCACGGTGGGACCGCCCGGCCCCGTGAGGCGTTCGGCGAGCGTGCCCGCGTCGGGGTTGGCGTCGAGCGCCACGACGCGGTCGCCGCGCAGCTCGGCGAGCACCAGCCCCAGGCAGGCGGCCACCGTGGTCTTCCCGACCCCGCCCTTGACCGAGACGACGGCGACCCGGTGCGCTGCCGGCAGCGGCCGGCGGATGCGGTGGACCAGCTCCACCCGCGCCGCCTCGTGCGGGCTCTGCCCCGGGTTGATGCGGCCGCCGGACGCCGCGAACAGGGCCAGCCGCCATCCCTCGGTGGGAGTGGCCCGCTGGTGCCGGACCAGCGACTCGTCGGTGAGCACGGCGGCGCTCGCGACGTCGATGTCGGCGGGGAGGAACTCCGTGGAGGGCTGGTACGGCTGGGTGGGGGCGAGCCGGCTCCAGTCGGGAGCGACGGGGCCCGGCGGGATCACCGGGATCTCCTCGGTCGGGGGGTCGTCGCGGTCGTGGAACGGCGGGTCGTAGGCGCGTGGCCGCAGCCGCCACGGCGCGTCCGCGGGTGCCTCGCCGAACGGTGGCTCGGCGGGGAAGGCGGGGTGGTACCCGTGGGATCGCACGGTCACGGTGGAACCACCCCGTCCCGCGCCTCGGGAGGCAACGGCGGCACCACGATGACCGCGCCGATGTCGACCCGCCACTGGTCGGTGATCTCCCGGACCGGGACGAGCAGCTCGTACCAGTAGGAGTCGAGGCCCACCCAGCCCGGATCGGTCGGCGCCGGGGCGGCGGCCGGGTACGGGAGCACGTCGGTGCTGTGCCGGACGCAGCCGGGCGCCCTCGTGAGCCTGCGGAACGGTGTGACCCGGACCCGGACGTGGACGAGCAGGCGGTCCTCCGACAGTGCGATGACCGCGCCCGGCAGGGCCAGCTCACCCCGCTGGCGGCCGCTGCCCGACCAGCCCGTGGCCGCGAGCCGCTCCTCCCGCACCGGTGGGGTGACGTACGGCGCGAGCGCGCGGCCCCGCCGCTCGGGGTCGCCCTCGTCCCAGGACAGGAAGTCGACGCCGAACGCCGCGGCCAGCGCACCCGCGTCGGCGCGCCGGGCCGGAAGGGCGGCGGGGGCCGGGACGGCGGCGTGCGGGTGGCCGAGGTCGGCGAGGTCGGCGCGGGCCCGGTCGGTGGTCGGCCCGGGGCCCGGGGGCGGCGCGGGGCGCAGGTGCGGGGCCGGTGGCTCCGCGGTCCGCGGGTGGGCCCGCCGCGCGGCCGGGGGTCGACGCCACGCCCGGGGTGCGCCGCCGTCGCCGTGCTGTTGACCCGCTCGCCGACGCTCGTTCATCCGGCCGTCCGCTCACCGCGTTCGAGCGCCGAGGCGATGCCGGAGCCGCCGCGCTCGACGGGGGCGCTCGACCGGCTGGAACGCGTCGAGTCCCGGGAGGAGAGCACGTCCTCCAGGTCGCTCGAGCGGTTCGCGCCGCTCGCGCCGGACCTCTCGTCCTCGACGTCGGCGGCCTGCTGCCGCCCGCGGTCGGCGCAGCCCGGCCCGTCCTCGTCCTGGTTGCGGTCGAGCCGGTCGGCGCCGCCCCGCTCTCGGTCGAGCCGGTCCTCGGCGCCCGTCCGGTTCCGGTCGAGCCTGTCGTCGCCGACGCGGTCGTCGAGCATGCCGCCGTCGGTGCGCGCCGCCGTGGTCTGCCGGCCCGACCCCGTGGCGCCCGCCTCGAAACCGGCCGCGGCGAGCGCGGCGGCGAGGCGCCGGGACGTGGCGTCGTCGCTCTCGGCCACGACGTCGGCGAGCTCCTGCGCCAGTTCCTCGGCGAGTGCCGACGAGCTGGTGCTCGGGTCCCGGCCCGAATCCAGGCCGACGTCGGTGCCGGCCCGCTGCCGGCCCATGTCCGCGGTGCCGGATCGCTCCTCGCCGGGAGCGGCGATGCAGCGGGTGGTGGCCGCCGTGGCCTCGGGGGGCGTGCCGAGCGCGGCCGGGCCGGCGGCGGCGCCCGCCGCCGTCAGAAGTGCGATGACGAAGCTGCCTGCATCCATTCCGCTGGCCTCACAACTGGGAGTGACTTCTCTCGGTCCGGTGCGGAACCGTGTCAGCCCGGGGAGGCATGCGTGGGCGAACGCAGGAAAACGTGTGCAGGTGTGAACGGTGGGGTCAGAGCAGCAGGTCGGCGAGGTCCGCCGGGGCCGGCCGGCCCTCGGTGTCCAGGCCGCGGCCGGCGTAGTAGCCGGTGACCATCGCGGCGAGCCGCTCCGCGGTGAGGGTGGCGGTGCGGCCGGACCCCAGCTGCAGCGGGGTGTCGAGCATCCGGCGGGGCAGCACGTCGTCGGCGGTGGTGGCGCCCTCACGGGCGTTGAACTCGCGCTTGGCCAGCACGATCCGCCGGGCCGCCACACGCAGCTCGTCGGCCGTGACGTCCCAGCCCGTGACGGGGCGCAGGAGCGCTGCCCACTCCTCGAACGGCTCGGTGAACACGCCCCTCAGGAACTTGCAGAGGATCATCGAGTCCATCACGGCCGCGCGGTCCTCGGTGCCGATGGCGGCCGCGACGTGGGCGGGGCCGCCGGAGAGGCGGTCGACGGCCCCGGAGAGGTCGGCCTCGTAGGCGCCGGAGCGGTTGTGGTCGGCGCCGCGGGCGTTGACGGCGAGGCCGAGCGCCATGGACTGCAGGGAGCGCGGCTCGTACCCGGGCAGTTCCAGGCCCTTGACCTGCGGCGCGAAGTCGATCGAGCCGTGCCCGACCAGCCCGGCCGCCGCCCGGGAGCCGAGCGCGAGCAGCTCGCCCAGGCCGGGCTCGCGGGTGCCGATCAGGTCCAGGGCGCGCAGCAGCGCGGCACCGTCGCCGAACGTCAGCCAGGGCGCGTCGATCAGCCCGCGTTCGACGCACTCCATCGCCCACGCGATGGTGCCGCCGGCCGAGATCGTGTCGAGGCCGAGCTCGTCGCAGCGGGCGCTGGCGGCGAACACGTCGTCCGGGTCGGAGACCCCGCAGAGCGGGCCGAGCGCGAACACGTTCTCGTACTCCATGCGCTGGGAGCCGCCGCCCTTGCGCGAGTAGATGTGCTCGCAGCCGATCGAGCAGGACGCGCAGCTGTTGCGGGCGACGCCGCGCATCTCGTGCAGCTCCTCCGCGGCGAGCTTGGGGGCCTCCGCGAAGGTGGCGGCGGTGAAGTTGCGCGTCGGGAGGGTGGAGACGGCGTTGAACGCGAGCAGGTTCGCGAGGGTGCCGAGCTCGCGGTACTTGGCCGTGGCCGGGCCGAAGCTGCGCTGCCGCAGGTCCTTGGCGGCCGCGAGCACGGCGGCCGGGTCGGCGACCTCGACCTTCGTGCCGGCGCGCACGAGCATCGCCTTGAGGTTCTTCGCCCCGAGCACCGCGCCCAGCCCGCCGCGTCCGGCGTGCCTTCCGTCGTGGCTGATCGTGGCGTAGCGGACGCCGCGCTCGCCGGCAGCGCCGATCGCCGCCGTGCGCCAGCCGCGGCCGAACCGCTCCTTCACCGCCGCCTCCGCCGCGCCCGCGGACATCCCGGCCAGCTCGGGCGCCGGTTCGAGGCGCACGCCGTCCGCGTCGACCAGCAGGACCGACAGCTCCGCGGCCCGCCCGCGCACCACGATCGCGTCGTGGCCGGTGAGCTTGCCCGCGATCGCGAACTGGGACGATGCGAGCGCGTCGGTGAGCAGCCCGGTGAGGGGCGACTTCGCCAGCACCGCGAACTTCGCGCTCGTCGTCAGCGGGGTGCCGACGAGCGGGGAGAAGACGAACGCCAGCGGCGCCTCCGGGGCCAGCGGGTCGACCCGGGCGGGGGCGAGGCGGTGCAGCAGCCAGGTGCCAAGGCCCACCCCGCCGAGGTAGGCGCGCAGCACGCGGTCGGGCAGTTCCAGCACGTCACCGGTGGCCGACGTGGCGGAGACGTCGACGACCAGCGCGCGCCCGGAGTAGCCGCCTGCCGTCATGGTGCTGACTGTATGCGCACGCCGGCGTGATCGCCCCGATCGGGACATGGGCGGCAGGAGGTGCCTGTTGCCGAATCGGCGCGCTGCCGTCGCCGGGCTATCTCGTGTCTCGCGCATCCGGCGTGGGCGGATGCGCCCCGTCGACCGGGTGTGTGAAGGAGGCGGGGTGCGCGACCTGGGCCCGGGCTCGTCGCCGGCCGCTTCCGGGGTGCGTGGCCTGCGGTGGCCTCTTCGTGATCAGGTGTGGCTGGGCGCCCTCGGGTGGGCGCTGCGGCGAATCTCGGACCGATCAGCTGATCAAGCAGGCCGATGGCTCCACCTTCCGCGACCGGGCACCGCGGAAACACGTCCGGCTACCGCAGCTTTGCCGCAACATCGGCCGCACCGGCGCCTCAGCGGCGGGGCGCCTGCTCGCCGCGGCCGCCGATCAACCCCCCGCATCCGCCGACAGGAAGGCGACCGAGTCGCCCGCCACCAGCGGCATCTCGGGATCGCGGGTGATCTGGTCGCCGTTGAGCGCCGCGACGACGTGCCGGTCCAGCTCCAGCCCGACGGCGGCGGCAGCGGCGCCGAGGGTGGCGGCGCGTGCGGTGCCGGGCGCGGGGCCGCGGCGGGCGAGCGCCCCGAACCGCTGGAGCGTGACCTCGGGGGCGGGCCGCTCCCGGGCGTCGCGGTAGTCCGAGGGCTCGTTCACGTTGACGACCGAGTCCAGGTCCGGGTCGAGGCGCCGCAGCCGGGGGTCGGCGAGCAGTTCGGTGTCGTCGGTGTGGCGGGTGCGGCAGCGCTCGAACAGCTGCCCGAGCTTGAGCTGCCGCTCATCGGCCATCCGGGCGAGCACGGGAGCGAGCGTCGTGCGGTAGGCGGCGGCGAGCGGCTGGCGGTGGCCGCGGGCGTGCGGGAGGACGGCGTCCCCGTCGAGGAGGCCGAGCACCCGCCGGATGTACGCGGGGTGCAGGAAGGGCAGGTCCGTCGAGCAGACGAACGCCGCGTCGGCCCGATCGCCGAGCGCCGCGAGCCCGACGGCGATCCCCTGCACCGGGCCGAGCCCCTCGACCGGGTCGGCCACGAGCTCGACGGCGTCCGGGAGCGGCGGCAGCGGCTGGGCCGGCGCGTGGACCACGACGACCGGGCCGTCCACCGCGCGGGCCACCACGCCGGTGGTACGCCGGAGCAGGGTGGAGCCGTGCCACTCCAGCGCCGCCTTGGGCTCACCCATCCGGGACGAGCGTCCGCCGGCGAGCACGATGCCGGCTGTTCGGGGCGTCACCCGGGAGATCGTAGACACGGCCGACGCCGGCTGCCGCTGTCTGGGAGCCTTGAGGCCGGGTACCGGGAGGACGGGGAGCGAGGAGAGGGCCGTGACGACGAGCGACGCCCCGCGGCGGGGCCGTGGCACCGCGATCGGCGAGGGCATCACGTGGACCGCCCGGTGGAGCTTGCGGCTGATCCTCGTCGCCGGCGGCGTCGTGCTGATCTGGCTGCTGATCGGGGCGCTGTGGTCGATCGTGATGCCGACGGTGCTGGCGGTGATCCTCGCGACCATGCTCTGGCCACCCACGGCGTGGCTGCGCCGCCGCCGCTTCCGACCCGCGCTCGCGGCGGCGACGGTGCTGTTCGCCGGCATGGTGGTCCTCGCGGGGCTGGTCACGCTCATCACGACGTCGGTGGTCGGCAGCATCCCGGAGATCACCCTGAGCGCCACGCGAGGCATCCAGGCGATCCAGCAGTGGCTGTCCGGGCCGCCGGTCAACCTCGCGCAGAGCCAGCTCGACGCGGCCCTGCAGACGGCCACCGCCCAGCTGCAGCAGAGCGTCTCCACGATCACCACCAGCGTGCTCACCGGCGTCGGCAGCGTGGCGTCCGGTGTGGTCACCGCGCTGCTGACGCTGGTGCTCGCCTTCCTGTTCGTGAAGGACGGGCCGCGGTTCCTGCCGTGGCTGCGGGCGCTGGCGGGCGACGGGGCCGGTGGGCACCTCGCCGAGGTGCTGCGCCGCATCTGGAACACGCTCGGCGACTTCATCCGCGTACAGGCCTTCGTGGCGCTCGTCGACGGCGTGCTCATCGGGCTGGGGCTGGTCGTGCTCGGCGTGCCGCTCGCGATCCCGCTCGCCGTGCTCACGTTCCTCGGCGGGTTCATCCCGATCGTCGGTGCCCTGGTCGCGGGGGCGCTGTCGGTGCTCGTGGCGCTCGTGAGCAACGGGTTCACGACGGCGATGTTCGTGCTGGTGCTGATCGTGCTGGTGCAGCAGCTCGAGGGCAACGTGCTGCAGCCCTACCTGCAGGGCCGCAGCCTCCGGTTGCACGCTGCCGTGGTGCTGCTCGCCGTCACCGCGGGCAGCACGCTCTACGGCATCGCGGGCGCGTTCCTGTCGGTGCCGGTGGTGGCCGCGGCGTCCGTCGTCGTGCGCTACCTGGGGGAGCGCATCGACGTCCGCGCGAGCGGCGGCACGGCACCGCAGGTGGACCCACCGCTGGAGACCGTGCAGGTGGTCCCCGGGCTCCCCGGCGCACCCACGCCGGACCCGACCACGCCCGACCCGACCCTGGCCGATCCGGATGGGCCCGAACCCGGGCCGGACGTCCCGGAAGCGGACGTCCCCGAGATGCGTGACGGTCACCGTCCCGGCGGGGGCGGGAGCTGACGCATGGGGGAGGATGACCCACCGTGCGCGTCTACCTCGGTTCCGACCACGCCGGCTTCGAGCTCAAGGCGCACCTGGTCGCACACCTGACCGGGCTGGGCCACGAGGCGATCGACGTGGGACCCGCCGGCTACGACGCGCAGGACGACTACCCGCCGTTCTGCGTCGAGGCGGCCCGCCGCACCCTCGCCGACCCGGGCAGCCTCGGTGTCGTGCTCGGCGGCTCCGGCAACGGTGAGCAGATGGCGGCCAACAAGGTGCCCGGCATCCGGTGCGCGCTCGCCTGGAGCGTCGAGACCGCGAAGCTGGGCCGGCTGCACAACGACGCCCAGGTCGTCGCGGTCGGGGCCCGCATGCACTCGCTCGACGAGGCCGCCGAGATCGTCGCGACCTTCCTCGACACGCGGTTCTCCGGTGAGCCGCGCCACCAGCGGCGGATCGACCTGCTCACCGAGTACGAGCGCACCGGGGTGCCGCCCGCGCTGCCGCCCGAGCAGATCCCTGCGCGCACGACGACGACCTGAGAGTCGTGCCCGAAGGCCACACCCTCCACCGGCTCGCCGACCTGCACCGGCGTCGCTTCGCCGGGCGCCCGGTCGCCGTGTCCAGCCCGCAGGGGCGGTTCGCGGCGAGCGCGGCGATCGTCGACGGTCGCGTGCTGGAACGCTCGGAGGCGCACGGCAAGCACCTGTTCCACCACTACGGCCCCGACCTCGTGGTGCACGTCCACCTCGGGCTCTACGGGACGTTCGGCGACGAGCCGCTGCCCGCCGGCGAACCGGTGGGGCAGGTGCGGATGCGGATGGTGGGCGCCACCCACGTCGCCGACCTGCGCGGTGCCACGGCGTGCGAGCTGGTGACCGACGCCGAGGTCGTGGCGGTCCACGACCGCCTCGGCGAGGACCCGCTGCGCGCCGACGCCGACCCGGACCGCGCGTGGGCCCGGATCTCGCGCTCGCGCGCGCCGCTCGCGACCCTGCTCATGGACCAGTCCGTGATCGCGGGCGTGGGCAACGTCTATCGGGCCGAACTGCTGTTCCGACACCGGACCGACCCCCAGCTGCCGGGGCGCTCGCTGCGCCGGGCGCGATGGGACGCGATGTGGGGCGATCTCGTCACCTTGATGCGCGAGGGCGTGCGGACCGGTCGGATCGACACGGTCGCACCCGAGCACGACCCGGAGCGCACGGGCCGGGCACCGCGTCAGGACCGGCACGGCGGCGAGGTCTACGCGTACCGCCGCGCCGGGCTGCCGTGCCTCGTCTGCGGCACGCCCATCGCGCACGCCGCGCACGCCGCCCGGAACCTGTTCTGGTGCCCGCGGTGCCAGCGTGTCAAGCGAGGACGACGGGCAGCGCGACCAGGCCGTTCATGAGCAGTCCGGGGTTGCGGGCCGGTTCGCCGTCCGGGTCGGCGAGCCGCAGCCCGGGGAACCGCTCGAGCAGCGCGCCCAGCGCGATCCGGCCCTCCAGGCGGGCCAGTGGCGCGCCGAGGCAGTGGTGCAGCCCGTGGCCGAACGCCGTGTGCGAGTTCGCGGTGCGGGTGACGTCCAGCCGGTCCGGCTCGGGGAACCGCATCGGGTCGCGGTTGGCGGCGAGCAGGGCCGGCAGCACGACGTCGCCCGCGGGGATCGTCACGCCGCCCACCTCGATGGGCGCCGCCGCGACCGCGGGGATCGTCACCTGCACCGGACCGTCGTAGCGCAGCAGCTCCTCGACGGCGGCGGGCAGCCGCTCGGGCTCGGCCCGCAGCAGCGCGAGCTGGTCGGGGTGGCGCAGCAGCGCGTACGTGCCGGAGACGATGAGGTTGACGGTGGTCTCGTGCCCGGCGACGAGCAGCAGGAAGACCATCGAGGTGAGCTCGTCCTCCGAGAGCCGGTCGCCGTCCTCGTGCACCGCGATGAGGGCCGAGAGCAGGTCGTCGCCCGGGTCGGTGCGCTTCGCGGCGATCAGCTCCCGCACGTAGCCGACCATGCTGCGCGCCGCGCCGACGTAGACCTCGGGCGGGTGCACGGGGCCGTTCACGGTGATCGACGACCAGCGCCGGAAGTCGGCGCGGTCGCCCGGCGGGATGCCGAGCAGCTCGGTGATCACGGTGATGGGCAGCGGGAACCCGAAGCCGTCGACGAGGTCGACGGGCCGGCCACCCGCGCCCGCCGTGACCAGGTCGTCGAGCAGGCCGTCTGTGATCTCCCGGACGCGCGGTGCCAGCGCCTCGACCCGGCGGGTGGTGAACGCGGCGGTCACCAGCCGGCGCAGCCGGGTGTGGTCGGGCGGGTTCGTGCTGAGCAGGTGAGTGTTGATCGCGGCATTGAGTTCCGGCGGCATCGCGTCCATGTGCGGGCCGCCGACGGTCTTGGCCAGCGCCGGGTGCGAGAGCAGTTCGCGGACCTCGGCGTACCCGGTGACCACCCACGCCGGGACGCCGGTGAACAGCATGACCTTCTGCACCGGGCCGGTGCTCGCGAGCTCGGCGAACGCGGCGTGCCGGGCCGGGCCGGTGGTCTCGGTGAAGGGCGACGGGGCGGTGTGCGTGGTCACGGGCCCGACGGTAGCGACGACGGCGCGTCGGCAACCCGGTTCGACTGGCAGTCCGCTGAGATCCCCGGTGGCTCGAACCCGCCGGCCCGGCCGGTCAGCCCTCGAGCACCGCGGGGTCGATGCCGGCGAGCCGTTCCGGGTCGCTGAGGATGTCGAGCGCGCTGACCTTCCCCTCCGACACGGTGAACGCCGCCACGGAGACGAGCCGGCCGGCCCGGAACGCCGCGGCCCCGGGCGCACCGTTGACCAGCACGGGGCGGGTGAGCTCGGCGACCCGCGTGAAGGCCATCGCGCCCTGCGCCACCGCCTCCCGGCCCTGGAGCACGGTCCTCGGGCGCAGCGTCCCGCTGTCGATGCGCACCACCACGTCCGGGGCGAGGACGGAGACGAGCGTCTCGAGGTCGCCCCCGCGGGCGGCGGCGAGGAACGCGTCCACCACGGCGCGCTGTGCGCCGGGGTCGGCGTCCGGTTCCGGCTGGGCGCCGCGCACGCGGCGGCGGGCGCGGCTGGCCAGCTGCCGGGTGGCGGTCTCGCTGCGGTCGATGACGGGGGCGATCTCGTCGAACGGCATCGAGAACATGTCGTGCAGCACGAACGCGAGGCGCTCGGCCGGGCTCAGGGTCTCCAGCACGACGAGCAGCGCGAGGCCGACCGAGTCCGCGAGAACCGCCTGGTGCTCGGGGTCGGGTGCGGCGGCCTGGCCCGCGGGCGCGACCACCAGGTCGGGTACGTGCGCGTCCAGCGACTCCTCGCGGCGCTGGTTGCGGGAGCGCAGGACGTTGAGGCAGATGCGCGCGACGATCGTGGTGAGCCACCCGCCGAGGTTGTCCACGCCGGACGTGTCGCCGCGGGTGACGCGCAGCCACGCCTCCTGCACGGCGTCGTCGGCCTCGGCGCGGGACCCGAGCATCCGGTACGCCACCGCCTTGAGATGGGTGCGGTGCTCCTCGAACCGTTCGGCCAGGAAGTCCTCGTGCCGGTCCATCTGTCACATCCTTCCGTCCTCGCGTGTCAGAGCACTGACCCACGAGAGACGAGAGATGTGACAGGAGGCAGTCCCGTGCGTATGACGAACCCGGCGTTCGTGCTCCCGGACGCGATGAAGGGCATCCAGAACCTGCTGCGGGCGACGACCCAGGGCGGCGTGCCGCAGCGCACGCTCGAACTGGTGGGCCTGCGGGTCAGCCAGATCAACGGCTGCGCCGCGTGCGTCCAGGGACATGTGCGCGAGGCCAGGAAGGTGGGGGAGACCGACGAGCGGCTGATGGCCGTGGCCGTGTGGTGGGAGGCCCCGTACTTCGACGACGCGGAGCGCGCGGCGTTGCGGCTGGCCGAGGCCGTGACGCGAACGGCCGACCGGACCGACGAGGCCGTGCCGGACGCCGTGTGGGACGAGGCCGCCGACCACTACGACGAGAAGCAGCTCGCGGCGCTCATCATCATGATCGGCACGCTGAACCTCTTCAACCGCATCAACGTGACCGTCAAGGAGCACGCCGACCGGCCGAGCTGGGAGGCCGCCTGACGAGGGGTCGTGAGCGGATACGGGTGCCCGGGCACCCGTATCCGCTCACCGTCCGGCCTCGCTGCGCTCGGCCGACCGCTTCGCGGACCACGCTGTGTTGAATGGTTCGCTCGCTACGCTCCCGAACGAAGTCAGAAGTCGCCGAAGCCGCCGTCGAAGCCGCCGCCGTCGAAGCCGCCGTCGAACCCACCGGGGTCGCCCATGTCGGCACCGACGTCGCCCTGCGCGTCGCCACCGCCGTCGCCACCACCGTCGCCACCGTCGGCGGACGCCGCGCCGTCGGCGAACCCGTCGGCGTAGGCCACCCCGGACATGCCGGTGAACATCGCGCTGAACAGCAGGGCCGACCCGATCCCCCACGCGCCGGCGACGAGGGCCGGCTTCCACCACGGCTCGGAGTACCAGCCCTGCGGGACGGGCCGGCCGGCCACGGTGCCGCCGGGGTAGTAGTGCTGGTTGCGGGCCGACGGCACCGGGGAGGCACCGTAGGAGTGGCCCTCCACCTCGACCTCGCGGTCCTCGCTGACGGCGCCGGCACGCTCCTGCCCCGGGAGCGGGGGCAGCTCGGGGCCGGGGTCGATGCCCATCGCCGTGCGGGCGGCGCGGACGTAGTAGAGGCCTTCGCGGGCGGTCTCGGTGACCTGGCGTGCCTGGGCGACGCTGCGCGCCTGCTCCATCTGCGACCCGGCCGCGTTGTAGCGTTCCGCGGCGTCGGCGATCGCCTGCTTGGACGCGTCGTCGGTGCCGACGAGGTTGAGCACCTGGCCGCCCAGCCGCTCCACCCAGCGCCGGGCCTCGGACTTGGCGTCCTCCAGCTCGCGGGCCTGGGCGGCGCCCCGCTGGCGGATCAGCCATGCGACGCCCACCACGATCAGCGCGATGACGACGATGGTCAGGATCGTTCCTGTCACTCGAACCACTCCTCACCGGCGACAGTCACCTGGTCAACGCAGGTGGGGCCCGCCGCGTTCCAATAGGCTGCCCAGCCGTGGCCGACGCCAAGCCGATCGAGTGCTGGATGACCGACATGGACGGTGTGCTCGTGCACGAGGGACGGCTGATCCCCGGCGCCGACGAGTTCATCGCCCGCCTGCGTGCTGCCGGCAGGCCGTTCCTGGTGCTCACCAACAACTCGATCTACACGCCTCGCGATCTGCAGTTCCGCCTGCGGACCAGCGGGATCGACCTGCCGGTGGAGTCGATCTGGACCTCGGCGCTCGCCACCGCGAGCTTCCTCGACGACCAGCGGCCCCAAGGCAGCGCCTACGTCGTGGGCGAGGCCGGGCTCACCACCGCGTTGCACGAGATCGGGTACGTCCTCACCGACAACGCGCCCGACTACGTCGTGCTGGGGGAGACGCGCACCTACAGCTTCGAGGCGGTGACCACGGCCATCCGGCTGATCAAGCGCGGCGCGCGGTGGGTGGCGACGAACCCGGACGCGACCGGGCCGTCGCCGGAAGGGGTCCTGCCGGCGACCGGCGCCGTGGCCGCGCTGATCAGCCGGGCCACCGGCGTCGAGCCCTACTTCATCGGCAAGCCGAACTCGCTGATGATGCGGGCGGCGTTGAACCGGTTGGAGGCCCACTCGGAGACCACGGTGATGGTCGGCGACCGGATGGACACCGACATCATCGCCGGCCTCGAGGCGGGGATGCGGACGGTGCTGGTGCTGACCGGCATCACCCAGGCCAACGATGTCGAGCGCTTCCCGTACCGGCCCAACCGCGTGGTGGCCTCGATCGCGGACCTCGTCGAGGACGTCTGAGCGGGCATCGCACTGGCCGGATCCGCGCCACGCGGGCACGTCGGCGCGGCGCCGGGGACGCGCGCGGGCCCAGCGCTCCCGCGCGGGGCCCGTGGTCAACCCCAACCCCCGCGGATCCACTCGTGGCGCGCACGGAAGGCGTTACCCGCGGCGCGGGTCGGCGGAAACGACAGTGGTGTGATTTAGCATCGGGCCATGGACACGACGACGATGACGACCGGATGGTGGGCTTGCACCGGCTGCGGCGTCGAGGCCGAGCTGCCGGTCACCGCGACGTCCGGATGCGAGGTGCCCTGCCCGGACTGCGCGGAGCCGATGGCCGAGAACTGGCGCTGGGACGCAGTGGCCGCCTGAGCGCCATCATGACCCGGCGCCGTCGTACGGCCCGGGGATGCCTTCGATGCGGGACCGGGCCTCGGTGACCGCCGTCGGGTCCTCCACGAGGATCCCCCGCTCGGTCAGTGGTTGGCGAGCAGCTCGCCGACGTTGCGGATGTGCGCGGTCATGGCGTCGCGGGCCGTGCGCGGGCTGCGGTGGCTGAGCCCGCGCAGCAGCGGGAAGTGGTCCTCCGGCGCCGCCTCGGACCACCCGGTGACCGACGACCACGCCCGGAACGGGGCGTAGCGGGCCGTCGACCGCAGCAGCCAGCTCAGCTTGTCCGCCCGCGCGCTCCGGTTGATCAACGCGTGCAGCTCCCACTCGATCCGCTCGGCCGCGGAGTCTCCGCGGTCGATGGCGGCGACGACGGCGTCCGAGACCAAGGCCATCCAGGTCTGAGCGGCTCCGGCCGGTTCAGGTGGCCGGAGACAGGTCGAGCTCGTAGTCCTGCCCCACGAGGTCCGCACCGAAGCTGTGGTGCGGCTCCTCGGTCACGAGCCGGAAGCCGGTGGAGAGGTAGATCCGCCGGGCGGCGGCGAGCACGTCGTTCGTCCAGAGCCGCACGCGCTGGTAGCCCGCGTCGCGGGCGAACGCCACGCAGGCGTCCACGAGCCGGGCGCCGACGCCGTGGCCGCGGGCGTCCGGGTGCACGAGCAGGATCCGCAGCTTCGCCGTGCCCGGCTCGTCGCCCGCCACGCAGAAGATGCAGCCCACGCGCCTGCCGTCGAGCTCGGCGATCCAGGCGCGTTCGCGCTCGACGTCGTGGCTCTCGCCGAAGTCGGCCACGATCCTGGCCACCAGCGCTTCGAACGAGCCGTCCCAGCCGAACTCCGCCGCGTACTGCTCGCCATGGGCGAGCACCACCCAACCGAGGTCGCCCGGTTGTCCGAGCTCGCGGATCCGCACCTCGCCCATCGCTGCCTCCCTGGACTGAAACGACTGTTTCAGTGCAGACTGGCGCCATGAGCGCCGATCCGCAAGTCCCGTCGCCGCGCCGGGAGGAGCTGCTGGAGCTGGCGTACGCCTACGTCCTCCGCAACGGCATGGCCGGGATGTCGCTGCGCCCGCTCGCGGAGGCCGTGGGGTCGAGCCCGCGGGTGCTGCTGTACCTGTTCGGCTCCAAGGACGGCCTGGTGCAGGCCCTGCTGCGCCGCTCGCGTACCGAGGAGCTCGAGTTGCTCGCGCAGGTGCGGGCGGACGGCGGTGGGCCGGGCGAGCTCGTCGCGCGCCTCTGGGAGTGGCTCGCGGCACCGCAGCGGCGCGACCTGCTGCGGCTGTGGGCGGAGGGCTACGCCCGCGCGCTCGTCGAGCCGGACGGGCCGTGGGCCGGCTTCGCCGCGCAGACGGTGCGTGACTGGATCGACGTGCTCGGCGACGTGCTCGGCCCCGGGGCCGACCCCACGGCGGTCCTCGCGACGCTGCGCGGCGCCCTGCTGGACCTGCTGGCCACCGGCGACGAGGAGCGCACGACGGCGGCCGTCCGCGGGGCGACGGCTACCTCTCCCGGCGCATGACGGGAAGGTCCAGGTGCGTGGATTCGCCCAGCGTGAGGGTGAAGGTCTCGCCCGGCGGGCCGTGGTAGGAGAAGCACGAGGCGTCGTTGCCGGCGATCGCGATCCGGATCCGGTGACCGGAGCGGAGCAACGCGGACACCGGCAGGAGCTCGACGACCAGCTCGAGGTTCTTCCCGGGTTCGACCGGGAGACGGTCGGCGCGGGCGAAGCTGCGCGATACGCCGAGCCCCGTGGGCCCGGCCGGCCCGGTCGTCGCACGCTGGAGGAACCGCAGGCAGCCTTCGGTCAGGTAGGTCACCGATCCATCCGGGCCGACGTCCTCCAGGTAGACGTGGACCACGCCGTCGTCCCCGTTCGTCGCCAGGTGGAGCGTCACCACCGGGAAACCGAGAACGTGCAGGTCGGCCGGGAGCGGTGCGGAGGTGAAGGTCAGCAGCTTCTCGTCGGCGCCCCGCCGGTCCGGGTAGGCCGCACCCCGTCCGATCTCGCCGGCGAGCCACCGGTTGGTGGGGCCGGTCGACGAGGCGGGGTCGACGGCGTACCGCACGGTCGACCCGGGCCCCGCATCGGCGGCCAGCTCGCCGGCCGCACCCGGATACAGGCGGCGCACGTCGAGGTCCTCCGGCGGCCACGCGTCCACGGTGCGCCACCGACCCGTGCCGAGCGTGCTGTACGTCAGCGTGCCGCGTCCCGGCGGCGCCGGGTTCGCGTCGAGGTGTCGCGCGAAGAACTCCACCAGGCGCCGGTCCTGGCCCTCGGGGCCGGCGAGATCACTGTCGACGGGCCCCAGCGGGTCTGCGTACGTGCGACCGCCGTGCCCCCACGGCCCGATCTCGACCGTCTGCTGGTTGGGCAGGGTGGCGAACCGGGTCAGGGCGCCGGTGACGAAGGCGCCGTCGACCCATCCGACCCGCACGAACAGCGGGACGCCGGTCGTGGCGATCGCGTCGTGGGCGGCGGCCGGTGTGGTGATCGCCCAGTCGAGCCCGTCCACCCGGTCGTCGCGGAACGGCACCCGGTCCATCAGCGCGTGCACGTCGGCGTTCGACTGGTGCTCCGCGACCGCCTCGGCCAGCAGGGCCCGGCCGTCCGGACCGTCGACGGGTTTGACCGGCGCCGGGGGCTCGATCGACTCCGCCGGAACGCCCTGCAGCTCGGCCAGCCGCTCGCGGGCCCCGGCCACGCCGTCCTTGAGCCGGCACCCGTACATCCACCGGGCGAACCGGCCCGCGGTGGCGGCTCCGCCCGGATACATGAGCTGGCGGTACGGGTCGTACGGGCTGAACAACGCCGCGACGGCGACCAGGTGCGGGTTGCCCAGGCGCGCGACCAGCTCGGCGGCCTGGCCCTCGTAGGACGTGCCGCAGGCGCCGACCCGGCCGTTCGACCACGGCCACGCCGCCACCCAGTCGATCAACTCCCCGAAGTCGGCGATCTCGCGTTCACCGAGCTCACCGGTCCGCGCACCGAACGACGCGCCGGTGCCGCGCGCGTCGGCCACGACGAACGCGAACCCGGCGGCGTTCCACAGCTCGCCCTCCGCCCGGTTGGAGTCGAACTCTGGACCGGCGCCGGCCGGCTCCTGCGCGCGGTGGTAACGGGTGGTCCGGACCACCGCACCGACCGCCTCGCCCGCGGCGACCCGCTCCACCGGTAGCCAGACGTCGACGGCGAGGCGCACGCCGTCACCGACCGGGACGTACAGCGACTGCAGCCGACGGCTCGGGTCGAGGACCATGGGCCCGATCCTGGCAGGGTGGATCAAGGGATTAGCTGGACACGTACGCCGGCACGGGCTCCAGGAACGCGTCCAGGAGCCCGGGTACCGCGTCCACGGCCAGAGCGAGCCCGTCGTCCGAGCCGGCGTCGAGCACCGCGTACGCCCCGGTGCCCGCCGCCGTCGTCGCGACCACCGTCACCAGCCCGGCGCGGCGCTGGAAGACCGACTGCCGGAACGTCCAGCCGATGATGCCGCCGCGCTGCAACGCGACCGTGGCCCGCCGGACGGTGCCGCTGCGGGCCACCAGGTAACCGGCGTCGAGCCCGTGCCCGAGGCCGCGGTACGCGTCGAGCGCGAGCACGACGGCGAGCGGGACGAGCACGAGCGCGCTGATCCAGGCGGTGTGGAGCAGAACGGTGGTGAGCAGGACGCCGAGGAGCACGAGCGGGACCTCGACCGCGACGACGGTGCCGAGCGCCCACCGCAGCCGCCTGCCGCGCGCGGCCACCGGATGGCCGGTCAAGGGCACCGTGTCGAACGGGGAGGCGGGTTCGCACAGCACGTCGGCCGCGACGCTCAGCGCGATCCCGCGCGGGGCGGCGGGCAGCAGCGTGCGCCGGTCGGTCTTGTCGTCGTCGCGCTTCACGTCCGCCATGCCGGTGGCCACCGCGTCGACGCGGGCCGCGCCCGACAGCCGCACGCCCAGCGGCTCGACGAGCTCGACGCCGCGCAGCCGCGCCTCCTCGATCGAGATCGAGCGGGTGGTGAACAGGCCCCGGCGCACCCGCAGCGTGCCCGGCTCGCGTTCGAGCCGGTAGTTCCACCACATCTCGACCCAGAGCCCGAGCGCGGCGACCGCGCCGACCACGAGCGCCGCCGCGACGAGGACCGCGATCATCGTGACGGCCGGGACCGCGCGGAACAGGCTCCCGGCCCACGCGATCACGCCGGACTGCAGGCCGAACCACTCGGACACCTGGAGCACACCGCCGAAGGCGCTCCCGCCGAGCACCGGCGCGAGGAAGGACACCGGTGCGTACCGGATCCAGGCCGGGTCGAGCGCGGCGAGCGTCCCGTCGGTGGACGCAGGTGCGTGCGAACGGTCCAGGAGCTCGCGGCGCAGCGACTCGCCCACCGGCGCCGGCACCGGCCGCAGCACCACCGACCCCTCGGACTGCTCGCCGGTGCCGACCCGCACGGCCACCAGCCCGAACGCGCGCAGCAGCGGGTCGGCCGTGATGTCGACGGTGCGGATGCGGTCGCGCTGCAGCGACCGGTGCTTGCTGACCAGGACGCCGGTGCGCAGCTCGACGCGTCCCGCGGTGAGGCGGTAGCGCGTGCGCCGCCAGCGGACGTGGTCGACGGCACTGCCCGCCGCCACGAGCAGGGCCGCGGCGGGCAGCACCCAGAGCAGGGCCGTGCCGGCGGACGTGCCGCGGGCGATGCCGATCCCCGTCGGCAGCCCGGCCGTGATCGACACGACGACCATGACGAGCGCGGTGACCGCCACCGTGCGCCGGTCGAGCGCGACCCAGCCCGGGTCCGTCCCGGTCACGTCGCGTCCCCGCGGGTGGCCTGCGTGGTGGTGGTGAGGCGCTCGGCGAGGTCGGCGGCCACCTCGTGGTCGAGGCCCTCGATCTTCAGTGCCCCCTTCGCGGACGCCGTCGTGACGGTCACGGTGGCGAGCCCGAACCGCTGCTCCAGGGGACCGCGCTGGGTGTCGACGGTCTGGATCCGCGACATCGGCGCCACCCGCCACTCCTGCCAGAAGTAGCCGGAGCGCGTGTAGACGGCGGCGTCGGTGACCTCCCACCGGTGCAGGCCGTACCACCGGCGCGGGAGTGCCAGCGTCAGCGGCGTCCCGATCAGCACGATGATCGCGGCCGGCAGGAGCAGCCAGAACCGCGCGGGTGTGATCAGGAACCCGAGCACCGCCAGCACCGCGACCGGCGTCCCGAACACCAGTGCGAGCGTGGTGCGCCACCAGCCGACCGCCCGCGGGTCGACGGGGTTGCGCGGCGGCCGGAGCCGGAGCTCACCGGGCCGTTCCGTGGTCGTGGTCATGTCTCCCCCTTTTGCAATGCATTCGCATTGTAACGTGGGTTCGTGCCCAGGAAGGTGGACCACGAGGCGCGGCGGCGGGAGATCGCCGATGCCGTGCTCCGGCTCGCCGCCACCGAGGGCCTGGAGTCGGTGAGCCTGCGCCACGTCGCCGCCGAGGCCGGGATCTCGATGGGCCGGGTGCAGCACTACTTCCGCAGCAAGGCCGACATGCTCGCCTTCGCCTACGAGCACCAGTCGCGCCTGCACGAGCAGCGGGTCGTCGAGAGGCTGCGGGCGGCGAGCCGGCCGCCGACCGTCCGCGAGATCATCCGGACGGTCCTGGTGGAGATCATCCCCACGGACGAGCCGAGCCGTGCGTCGTGGCAGGCCGGCATCGCGTTCTTCATCCGCGCGATGTCCGAGCCCCGGATGGCGGCCGTCGTCGCCGAGGGCGGGCCGAAACTGATGGGGTTCTTCGCCGAGCAGCTCGACCGCGCCCGGGATGCGGGCGAGCTCGCACCCGGTGTCGACCCGCGGCAGGAGGCCGGCGTCCTCTGGGCGCTCGTCGACTCCCAGGCCACGGGGATCGTCCTCGGCTCCCGCACGCCCGACGAGGCCCTGGCCACCGTCGACTACCACCTCGACCGGGTGTTCCGGCCGGGATCAGCGAGCACCCGCCCGTGATGCACCTCGTCGTCGTCCGGTCGTCGCCGACGCCCTCGGTGGCGCGACCATGATGACGGCCATGACGTCCTTCATCTTCAACGTGACCTTCGACTGCGCCGACCCTCCCCGCGTCGCCGCGTTCTGGGCCGGGGTCACCGGGTACGAGGTGGCCGAGGAGCGGCCCGACTTCGTGCGGCTGCGCGCCGCCGACCCCCGCGGCGTCCGGCACCTGCTCTTCTTCCAGGTGCCGGAGCCCAAGGCGGGCAAGAACCGGGTGCACGTCGACCTCGCCACCCGCGACCCGGACGCCGAGATCGCCCGGCTCGTCTCCCTCGGCGCAACCCGGGGCGAGCAGCGTTCCGGCAACGGGGCCAGCTGGACGGTCATGCGCGATCCCGAGGGCAACGAGTTCTGCATCGGGTAGCGGGCCGCCCAGGTGGAGCGAACGGGCCGCTCGGCCCGCCCGTCAGGGCTGGAACCGGAACGTGCTCGGCTCACCCGCGGCGACGGCCCGCAGGTGCTCGGGGGCGTTCGTCAGCTCGTGCAGGGTGCGACCGCCACCCATCCCGGCGGCCACCTCGCCCTCGACGCGTTCGATCTCCTCCGCCCGGTCCACGGCGGCGGCGATGCGCTCGGCCGGGGCGATGAGCAGCCCGTCGTCGTCGCCGAACACCAGGTCGCCGGGCCGCACCTCGACCCCGCCGAACGTCACCGGTTCCTGGACGACAACGGGGCCGAGCGCGGGCCCCGCGGCCGGTGTCGTGCCGCGGGCGAACACCGGCAGCCCGATCCGACGGATCCCGCGCAGGTCCCGGCAGAACCCGTCGACGACGATCCCGGCGAGCCCGCGCCGGCGCCCCTCGGTGGCGAACAGCTCGCCGGAGGCGGCGAGCGGGCGGCCGTCCGTGGCCACCACGAGCACGGTGCCCGGTTCCGCGCGGCCGATCGCGTCGATCATGCCGAGCAGGTCGCCGTCGGCGCGGACGGTGAACGCGGTGCCCACGAGCGTGACGTCGGGCAGCAGCGCCTGGATCGCCGGGTCGCACACCGGCAGCGTCTTGTCCGCGTCGGACAGCGACGAGACCTGCAGGCGCGCGAGGCGCGTGACCAACTCATCGAACATCCTCCGAACGTACCGACCCGCCTCACATCTCCCGCGGTGCGGGGAGCCTGCGTCCGAGGAAGTCCCGCATGAGCGCTGCCACCTCGTCGCCCGCGCTCTCGAGCAGGAAGTGGCCGCCGTCGAGGAGGTGGATCTCGGCGTCGACGGCGTCGCGCGCGAACGCCTCCGCGCCGGCGGGCCCGAAGATCTCGTCGCCGCGACCCCACACCGCGAGCACCGGGACCCGGCTGGTGCGCAGGTACCGGTGCACCTGCGGGTAGAGCGGGGGGTTGGTCGCGTAGTCGCGGAACAGGGCCAGCTGGACCTCGTCGTTGCCGGGCCGGCTCAGCAGCGCGTGGTCGTGGTACCAGGTGTCGGGGCTGACCAGGGTCGGGTCCGGCACGCCGGTGACGTATTGCCACCGGGTGACGTCGAGGGTGAGCGCCTGCCGGATGGCTGCTTCGTTCTCGGGGGTCTGCTCCCGCTGGTAGTTCCACACGGTCTGCCAGAAGCTGTCGACGAAGCCCGCGTCGTAGGCGTTGCCGCTCTGCGTGACGATCGCGGTGATGGTCTCGGGCCGGCGCAGCGCCATGCGCCAGCCGATCGGCGCGCCGTAGTCCTGTACGTAGATGGCGCAGCGCTCGACGCCGATCTCCTCGAGCAGCCCGACGGTGAGGTCGGTCAGCGCGTCGAAGGTGTAGTCGAACTCCTTCGCGGGCGGTGCGTCGGAGAGACCGAACCCGAGGTGGTCGGGGGCGATGACGTGGTACCGGTCGGCCAGCGCCGGGATGAGGTCGCGGAACATGAACGAGCTCGTCGGGAAGCCGTGCAGCAGCACGACCACGGGCGCGTCGTCCGGGCCCGCCTCCCGGTAGAAGAGCTGGTGGCCGGCAACGCCGGCGTATCGGTGGTGGACCTTCGGTATCGTCCTCACCCCTCGGGTTCGGTGGCTGGTGACCGTTCCTGCGGCCCCGAGGAGGAGCGTTGTGCCCGGAGCCGTCGTCCGCGCCCGGGTTCGGCACCGGTCCCGCCCCCGGTGTGCGCGGTGCCTGCCGCCCGTGGCTCAGCGGCGCAGCTGACGCCGGGAGGTGATGCCGAGCTTCGTGAAGACCTTGCTCAGGTGCCATTCGACGGTGCGTTTGCTGATGAAGAGCCGCACCGCGATCTCCGCGTTCGACAGCCCGTCCCGCGCCAGCCGGGCGACCTGCTCCTCCTGCGTGGTGAGCCGGCCGGAGCGGGCGTCGACGCGCTTGCGGACGGTCTCACCCATGGCGCCGAGCCGGTCGGCGGCCAGCGCCGCGAAGGCATCCATCCCCGCCGCGGTGAATGCCGTGTGCGCCGTGTGCAGCTCGTCGCGCGCCTCACCACGGCGCTTCTGCCGATGCAGCCACTCCCCGTAATGCAGGTGGGTGCGTGCCAGCTCGCCGCGGATGCGCGTGCGGGCGAGCCGCTCGACGGCTTCGCGGTAGTGGGGCTCGGCGGCATCCGCACGGCTGACCAGCGCCCGGCAGCGCGCTCCGAGGCCCAGCGCCCAGTCGGTGCCGCTCGCCCGCGTCATCGTCGTCAGGCGCGCGAGCGCCCCGCCCGCGACGTCCACCTCCCCGACGGCCGCCGCCGCGGTGACGAGCTCCACCAGCGAGCACCAGGTCACGACGCCCATCTCCTGGTGCGGCTCGGTGGCCGACAGCGCCGCGGACAGGGCCTCCTCGAAGCGGCCGAGGCTGTTGCACAGCAGCGCCTGCATCCAGCCGGCGGCGATCACCCCGACGCCCTCGCCGCGGCGTGCCGAATCGGCCGTCGTGGCCGCGATCAGCGCGGCCGCCTCGCGTTCCCGTCCCCGCCACACGGCGAGGAGCTGCGCGGCATAGGGCAGCTCGTCGACGCCCATCGCCTCCCGGACGGCGGCGAACTCCTCGAGCAGCCAGCCCGCCCCCGCCAGGTCGCCGGTGAACACCTGAAGGACGGCCCGTTGGGTCAGGGCGAGGGGAAGCGGGGCGAGCGTGCCGGAGGCGCGGGCGAGCTGGACGAACCGGCTCGTGAGCACATCGCACGTCTCCTCCTCCCACAGGTCCATCGAGATCGTCGAAGCGAACCAGTGCCATCGCAGCCCGACGTCGCCCGCCGGGTCCGCGTCGAGGAACCCCTCCAGCGCGCGTCTCAGCGGCGGCGCGCCGGCCGCGTAGCCGTCCGCGTACCTGACGGCGAGTCCGTCCAGCAGCAGGTCGGACGGACCGAGGGGCGGCTCCGGTGCCGGCGCGGCCCGAGCGGCGCCCGAGAGGTCGCGCAGGCCGGGCCCGGACGCCAGGTGGGCGGAGAACCACGCCGCCTGGAGTGCTTCCAGGTAGGTCTCCCGGGCCATCCGAACGTCGAGGCCCTCCAGCTCGGCCGCCGCCTTGAGCAGCAGCTGGGGGGCCTCACGACCGTGGTTGGTGGTGAACGCGACGCGGGCCCGCAGCCGATCCGCCAGTGCGCGCTCCATCGCGCGCAACGGGCTCGCGTCGGCCAGCGCGAGCAGGCGCAGCGCGGAGTCCGCCATGCCGCCCTGGAGCTCGGCGTACGCGGCCGCGAGCTGTCGCTTCCCGCGCCGCTCGGGGTCCGGGGTCAGCTCGGACGCACGCTCGAAGAACGCGGCGGCCGCGGCCGGCCCGCCCCGGGCCTGTGCCCGCCCGGCGCGGCGTTCCAGCTCCGCCGCGACGTCCTCGTCCGTTCCGGCGGCCGCCTGGGCGCGGTGCCAGGCACGCCGGTCCGGGTCGCGCTCCGGGTCCGTCACCTGCCCCAGGGCCCAGTGCGCCTTCCGCCGCGCATCCGGCGGGGCCGCCTGGTAGATCGCCGACCGCAGGAGCGGGTGCCGGAAGCGCACCTGGGACCCGAACTCGACGAACTCCGCCGATGCCTCCCGCGACACGAGGTCGGTGTCCATGCCGATGCCGAGCCGATCGCCCGCGCGCCAGACGAGCACCGGGTCACCCACCGGTTCCGCCGCGGCGATCAGCAACACCTGCTGGGTCATGGGCGACAGCGTGGTGAGCTGCCGGCGGAAGCTCTCCTCTATCCGCTGCGGCAGCGCGGCCGAGCCGAACGGCCCGAACCCGCCCGCGAGCTCGGCGGGCGTGAACCCGCGCGGCAGCTCCAGCAGGGCCAGCGGGTTGCCTCGGCTCTCGGCGACGATCCGGTCCAGCACGCGATCGTCGACCGGTCCCGGATGCGCCGATGCCAGCAGCGTGCGGGCGTCGTGGTCGGGCAGCCCGCTGACCTGCACCTCCGGCAGGCCGGCCAGCTCCGGCACCTCATGCTCGTCGCCGGCGTCGCGCACGGCGAAGACCATCCCGATGGACTCGGCCCGCAATCGCCTGGCCGCGAACCCGAGCACCTGCGCCGACGCCACGTCGAACCACTGCGCGTCGTCGACCAGGCAGACCAGGGGCTGCTGGCGCGCGACCTCCGCCAACAGGCCCAGCACGGCCAGCGCGATCATGAACCGGTCCGGCGGGCTGCCGGCGCTCAGGCCGAACGCCGTCCGCAGGGCCTCGCGCTGCGGTGCGGGCAGGTGTGCCAGCGCGTCCAGCATCGGGCCGCAGACCTGGTTCAACGCGGCGAAGGCGAGCTCCTTCTCGGCCTCGACGCCGACGGCTCGCACGATCCGGCATCCCGCGGCGCGCTCGGCGAGGTGTTCCATGAGCGCGGTCTTGCCGATGCCGGCGTCTCCCCGGACCACCAGCGCGCGGCTCTCCCCGGTCCGGATCGCGGCGAGGAGGTGTTCGAGCGCCTCGCGTTCGCCTTCCCTGTCCAGCAGCACGCCGCCAATCCTCCGGCATGCCGGCGCCGGAACGACGACCCGGGAGCTGCCTGATGCGAGCGGGCCGGACCGGCCCGAAGCTGTCCCGAGCGCTACCACCCGATCTTCGGAGGGAGAACACGGTGAGCTTCGGAGACGATGGGGCACTCGGCGACCTCGGTGACCCCGAACTGCTGTCGCCCGAGGAGAGCCTCGACGACGACGAGACCGGCAGCGACCCGGACGAGGGCTACTCGCCTCCGGAGCGGCCGTGGGGCCTCACCGCGTGGGGGACGACCGCCGCCGAGCAGGCCGGGCACGAGGACCTCGCGCACCGGCTGGCGCGCGAGGAACCCGACTTCGCCGACGTCGACCTCGGCGACGGCATCGGCGACACCTCCGACACCGACGGCGAGCCCGTCGACCGGGAGGTCGGGGCGATGCGCTCGGGCCGGCTCGTGCTCGAGGACCTCGACGAGGCGGACCCGCGCTCGGACTACTTCGCCCGCGACATCGGGGTCGACGGCGCCGCGGCCTCCGCGGAGGAGGCCGCGATGCACGTCGTGATCGACGACGAGGCGGCCGACGATGAGCGTGGCCGGGGTCAGCCCGCGTCGCGGTAGGCCTCGAGCAGCTTCAGCCACACCTCGCTGATCGTCGGGAAGCACGGCACGCTGTGCCACAGCCGGTCGATCGGCACCCGCCCCGCGACGGCGATGGTCGCCGAGTGCAGCAGCTCGGCCATCCCCGGTCCCACGAACGTCGCGCCGAGCAGGTACTCGTGGTCGAGGTCGACCACGATGCGCGCCCGGCCGCGGTAGCCGTCCGCGTGGAACAGCGCGCCCGGCACCCGTTCGAGGTCTATGTCGACGACCCGCGTCCGGCACCCGGCGCGCTGCGCCTGGTCCGCGGTCAGGCCGACCGCCGCCGCCTCCGGGTCGCAGAAGAACACCTGGGGCACGGCGTGGACGTCGGCGGTGGCGGTGTGCGCGCCCCACGGGGCCGTGTCCACCGGCTGACCCGCGGCGCGCGCCGCGATCAGGTTGCCGATCATGCGGGCCTGGTACTTGCCCTGGTGGGTGAGCAGCGCCCGGTGGTTCACGTCGCCCGCGGCGTACAGCCAGCCGCCCTCGATACCGCGGACCTGGCAGCTGTCGTCGACGTCGAGCCAGGAGCCGGGCGTGAGCCCGAGGGTGTGCAGGCCGATGTCTTCGGTGAGCGGGTTCCTCCCGACCGCGAACAGCACCTCGTCGGCGACGACCTCGCCCGCGTCGTCGAGGAGCAGGGTGACCGGGCCGTTGCCGCCGGGCCGCTTCAGCTCCGTCACCGTGACACCCGTGCGGATCTCGACCCCGGACTCCTCCAGGCCGCGGGCGACCAGCTCGCCCGCGAACGCCTCCATGCGCGGCAGCAGCCGGTGCAGGCGCGAGAGCAGGACGACCGACGACCCGAGGCCCTGCCACGCCGTGGCCATCTCGACCGCGACGCCGCCGTCACCGACGATCGCGAGCCGGTCCGGGACCGCGCTGCTGTCGGTCGCCTTGCGGTTGGTCCACGGGCGGGCCTCGGCGACGCCGGGCATGTCCGGCAACGTGGCCCGGCTGCCGGTGCACACGACGACCGCGTGCCGCGCCGTGAGGATCTCCAGCCGGTCGTCCGGGGTGGCGACGGCGACGCGGCGCGGCCCGTCGAGCCGTCCGTGCCCGCGGATGAGGTCGGCGCCGATCCCGGCGAGGAAGTCGGCCTGGCCGCGGTCGTCCCAGCCGGTGACGTAGCGGTCGCGGCGGCCGAAGACACCGGCCGCCGCGACCTGGCCGGTGACGGCCTCGCGGGCGCCGTCGACGCGGCGGGCGTCGGCGACCGCGACTACCGGCCGCAGCATCGCCTTGCTGGGGATGCACGCCCAGTACGAGCACTCCCCTCCGACGAGCTCCCGCTCCACGACGGCGACGGCGAGCCCGTGCGCGCGGGCCCGGTCGGCGACGGTCTGGCCGACCGGGCCCGCGCCCAGGACGATGACGTCGTAGCCGTCGACGTCGTGGCTGTCGGACGTGGATGCTGCTCGGGCACGAGACATGACGGTTCCTCTCCGCGGGCGAACGCCCTTCGCCCCGAGACGGTCGCAACGGCGGCGGCCCGTCGCGTCCGGGTATCACCGGGTCCGGGCGACGGGGCCCGCGTCCACCGGGCGGATCGCCGGGGAACGCCCCGATGCGACGGGCCCCGACCCGTTCACATGATCGTCGGGCAACGTGACCCGCCGGCGAGCGACGCGCTTCCCGGCCGAGCCGGAGGCCGTCGATGACCGAGGAAATCTGCCGGATGCCGGCGACCGAGCTGGTCGCCCGGATCAACGCCGAGGAGCTCTCGCCCGTCGAGGTGATCGAAGCCGTGCTGGACCGGATGGACCGCCTGGACCCGGTTCTGCACGCGTTCTGCGAGCCGACGCGGGAGCTGGCGCGCTCGACGGCCGCCGAGGTCACCGAACGGATCGCGCGCGGTGAACCGGTCGGCCCGCTGGCCGGGGTGCCGATCGCGATCAAGGACCTGATCAGCACCGAGGGCATCCGCACCGCGATGGGCTCGCCGATCTACCGCGACTTCGTGCCGGACGAGGACGACGTCGTCGTCGAGCGGGTCAAGGCGGCCGACGCGGTGATCCTGGGCAAGACCACGGTGCCCGAGTTCGGCTACAGCGGCGCCGGGCACAACCCCGTCTCCCCGGCTGCGCGCAACCCGTGGAACACCGCGATGACGCCGGGTGGCTCCAGCAGCGGTTCGGGGGCCGCGGTCGCCGCCGGGATCGGGCCGGTCGCCCTGGGCACCGACGGTGGCGGCTCGGTGCGCATCCCGGCGGCGCACTGCGGCATCTACGGGTTCAAGCCGTCGATGGGCCGGGTGCCGATGTACCCCGGTGCCCGCGACGAGCGGTACCCCGGCGCGTCCAGCTGGGAGAGCATCGGGCACATCGGGCCGCTGACCCGCACGGTGGCCGACGCGGCGCTGCTCATGTCGGTGCTGGCCGGGCCCGACCCCCGGGACCGGCTGTCGCTCCCGGCCGGCGACGTCGACTGGTCGACGGCGGTCGAGGGCGGGATCAGCGGCATGCGGGTGGCGTTCTCCCCGGACTGGGGCTACCTCGCGGTCGATCCGGCCGTCCGGGAGGTCGTCGCGCGGGCGGCGGCGGTGTTCGAGAAGGACCTGGGCTGCACGGTCGAGGAGGCCCACCCCGGCTGGGAGGACCCGTTCGACGCGTTCTGGACGGTGGTGGTGGGGGACACCGACCTGGCGGGCATGCGCGAGCTGATCGGCGAGTACGGCGGGCAGATGTCACCCGACGTCGTCGAGATCATGAGCAAGCCCTGGACCGCGGAGGAGCTGACGAGCGCCAGGCGGGTGCGCAAGGCGGTCAACAACAAGATGTGGCGGCTCATGGCCGACCACGACCTGTTGATCACACCCACCCTGGCCGTCCCGCCGTTCCCGCTCCACACCCAGGGCCCCGAGATCATCGACGGTCGGATGGTCCGGTCGACCGCGTGGCTGGGTTTCTGCTTCCCGATCAACCTGACCGGCCAGCCCGCCGCCACCGTGCCGGCCGGCTTCACCCCCGACGGCCTCCCGGTCGGCCTGCAGATCGTCGGCCGCCACCTCGCCGACGCCGACGTCCTGCGCGCCTCGGCCGCCTTCGAGGCCGCCGCCCCGTGGGCCGCCCACTGGCCCGACCTCGCCACTCAGCCGACCGACCGTTGAATGGGGCGGACGGTGAACCCGAGCTTCCCGAGGACCCGGACGGCGCCGCTGCGCCCACCCTCGAAATCGGTGGCGGCCAGCCGATCTCCGGTGGCGAGCTCGTACGCCACACCCAGGATCGCCTTCGGCGGGTAGCGGCGTTCCTCCCACACCAGCTCGTACGTCGTGGTCCGCGCGAAGCCGTGCTCGGCGAAGAACTGCTCCGGCCCGGTGCGGTCGTACTCCCGCATCGCCCGCACCACGTCGGCGTCGGTCACCCGGCCCCACTCGATCGAACGCGCCATCGGGTCCTCCCGGGTCCTCAGTTGCGCCCGGCCATGACGCCGCCGTCGACGTCGAGGACGGTGCCGGTGACCCAGCCGGCGTCCTCGGAGAGCAGGTACGTGATCGCCGATGCGACGTCCTGCGCGCTGCCGACGCGGCCGAGGGGGTGCAGGCCGCTGAAGCTCTGCAGCGTCTCGGCGACCTTCTCCTTCGGGATGAAGGCCTCGTAGATGGGAGTGGCGACGACGGCGGGGGCGACGGCGTTGACCCGGATCTGCTGGCCTGCCAGCTCGATGGCCAGGTTGTGGGTGAGTGCGTGCAACCCGGCCTTGGCCATGGAGTAGGCGCTCGACGGTGTCGCGCCGACCGCCTGGTGGGCCCACATGCTGCCGATCGTGACGATCGAGCCGCCGTGGCCGGTCTGGACCATGCCGCGCACCACGGTCTGGGTCAGGAAGAAGATGGCGCGGTTCAGCTCCATGTAGGAGTCGTAGGCGGCGCCGTCGTGGTCGAGGAAGGGCGTCGGGACGAAGACACCCGCCGCGTTGACCAGCAGGGTGGCGTCCGCGTGCTCGGAGGCCAGCTGCTCCTGCACCCGGACGACCTGGTCGCGGTCGGCGAGATCGGCGGTGATGCCCCACGCCTTCCCGCCCATCGACAGCGCCTGCACGGTCTCGTCGACGCGATCCGGGTTGCGACCGACGACGACCGCGCTCCCGCCGCGTGCGACGACGTCGGCCGCCGTCTGCCGGCCCATCCCGCTGCTGCCGCCGACGACGACCAGCTTGCGACCTTCGAAGGTCTGGCTCATGGCGATCTCCACTCCCTCGGTACGTGTGTCGGTGCAGCAGGGAGCGTCGCGCGGGCACCGCGGCGTCGCCTCGGGGATCTCCCCGGTCCGACACCCCGGCGGCTCAGCGGCGCAACTGCCGGCGGGAGGTGATCCCGAGCTTGGCGAACGTCTTGCCGAGGTGCCATTCGACGGTGCGTGGGCTGATGAACATCCGGGTGGCGATCTCAGCGTTCGACAGGCCCTCGCGCACCAGCCGGACGATCTGGGCCTCCTGGGTGGTGAGCCCGCCCGGGCCCGGGTCGACGGGCTTGCGGACCGGCTCCCCGGTGGCCCCGAGCTCCCGGGCGGCGGCCGCCGCGAACCCGCCCATGCCCATCGTGGTGAGCATCTCGTGCGCGGTGCGGAGCTGGTCGCGCGCGTCGTTGCGCCGGTTCTGCCGCCGCAGCCACTCCCCGTAGTGCAGGCGAACCCGGGCGAGCTGGCCGCGGATCCGGGTCCGGGAGAGGTGGTCGATCGCCTCCACGTACGAGCGTTCGGCGGATCGCCCCTCGCTCAGCATGGCCCGGCAGGAGGCCTCCAGGCCCAGCGCCCAGTGCGTGCCGCTGGCCTGCGTCAACTCCTCGAGGCGCCGCAGCGCGTCGGCGCCCGCGTCGTGCCGGTCGATGCGGGAGGCCGCGGTGACGAGCTCCGCGAGCGGCGCCCACGTCAGGATGCCCCGCTCCTGGTGCGGCGCGGTGGCCCGCTCCGCCGCCGCGAACGCCTCCTCGAACCGTCCCAGCCCGTTGAACAGCACCGCGCGCGCCCACCCGGCGTTGATCAGCCCGAGCCCTTCCCCCCGCCGTTCGGCCTCCGCCGCGGTCTCCGCGACCAGCTCGTTGGTGACGCCCTCCCGGCCCTGCCACGCCGCCAGCAGCTGACCCGTGTACGACGCCGCCGGGATCCCGGTGCCGTCCTCGACGCCCTGCATCTCCTCGACCAGCGCGGTCGCCGCGCCGAGGTCGCCGGCGAAGACCTCCATCACGATGCGCGTGGTCAGGGCCAGGGGCAGGGTGGCCAGCGCACCGGTGTCGCGGGCGAGCGCGACGAACCTGCTGGTGACCGCGTCGGCGGTGTCGTCGTCGCAGAGGTCGACGGCGGCGGCGCTCGCGAACCACAGCCAGCGCAACCCCTCCTCGTCGGACAGGCCGGGATCCCGGAACGCGCGCAGGGCCCGCTTCAGCAACGGCGCGCCGGCCGGGAAGCCGGTGGTGTAGCGCACGGCCAGAGCGTCGAGCAGCAGGTCGGCGGCGCGCGGCGGGGACCCGGACGAGGGTGCCGCCGCGGCCGCGCGGGCCACGTCCCGGATCGTCACGCCACCGGTGGGGTCGGCCGCGTACCAGGCGGCGCGCAGCGCGTCCAGGTACGTCTCGCGCGCCAGCCGGGCGTCGAGCGGCTCCAGCTGCGCCGCGGCCTTCAGCAGCAGCAGCGGCGTGTCCCGGCCCCGGTCGACGGTGAACGCGATGCGGGCCCGCAGGAGGTCCGCTCGGGCCCGGGGCAGCGCGGCGAGCGGCCCGGCGTCGGCCAGCGACAACAGGCGCAACGACGCCTCCGGCATGCCCGCGAGGTACCGGGCCTGGGCCGCGGCGAGCGCCCGCTCCCCGCGCCGCAGCAGGTCCGGCGTCAGGGCCGTGGCGCGCTCGAGGAACGACGCGGCCGCCACCAGCCCGCCGCGGGACCGGGCCCGTCCGGCCGACCGTTCCAGCTCCGCGGCGACATCCTCGTCCGGCTCGGCGGTGGCCTGAGCGAGGTGCCACGCGCGCCGATCCGGATCGGACTCCGGGTCGACCACCTCGCCCAGCACCCGGTGCGCGCTCCGCCGCTGCTCCGGTGACGCGGCGTTGTAGATCACCGAGCGAAGCAGCGGGTGCCGGAAGCGCACCCGGGAGGCGAACTCGACGAGCCCGGCCGCCTCACCCTGCGACGAGGCCACGACCCTGTTGTCGATGCCGAGCCGGTCGACGGCGCGCCACAGGAGCACCGGGTCGCCCACCGGTTCGGCGGCGGCCACCAGCAACACCTGCCGCGTGGCCTGCGACAGCGAGTCGATCTGCCGGTGGAAGCTCTCCTCGATCCGCCGCGGCACGCTCACCGACCCGAACAGCCCGAACCCGCCCGCGAGCTCGGCGGGGGTGAAGCCCCGCGGCAGCTCCAGCAGCGCCAGCGGGTTGCCCCGGCTCTCGGCGGTCACGCGCTCGAGCACCCGGTCGTCGATCGGTCCGGGATGGGCCAAGGACAACAGCGTGCGGGAGTCCTCGTCCGTCAGCCCCGTGACACGCAGCTCGGGAAGACCGACCAGGTCGGGCGGCTCGGCGTGGTCCTCGACGTCGCGCATGGCGAAGACGACGGCCACCGACTCGGTGCGGAGGCGCCGGGCCGCGAACCCGAGCACCTGCGCCGACGCGCGATCCAGCCACTGCGCATCGTCGACCACGCACAGCAGGGGCTGCTCCCGCGCCGCCTCGGCGAAGAGCCCGAGCACCGCCAAACCGATGACGAACCGGTCCGGCGGGCTGCCGACGTCGAGACCGAACGCGGTGGCCAGGGCCGTGCGCTGCGGGGCGGGCAGCCGCCCCAACCGGTCGAGCATCGGCGCGCAGATCTGATGTAGAGCGGCGAAGGCGAGCTCCTTCTCGGCCTCGACGCCGGTGGCCCGCACCGTGCGGAAGTCGACGGCCTGCCCGAAGACGTGTTCGAGCAGTGCGGTCTTGCCGATGCCCGCGTCGCCGCGCAGCACCATCGCGCGGCTCTCCCCGATGCGGACGTCGGCGAGCAGGCGGTCGAGCACGTCGCGCTCGCCGGCCCTGTCGATCAGCCTGTCCATCAGCATGCCGAGCCCGTCCGGCTCCCCTCCCCAGGATCTGCGACTCGCGCACGCGGTGGTCCCGGTGATCGGAGCATACGAGAACCGCTCGGCGACCGGTGGCGGATCGACCGGGGAGCACCCTGATGCGATCGGCGCCGCGCCCGAAGAGGGTGACGTCAGCTGGACCGCGGCGGCGACCGGGTCGTCCGCTGCACGCTGAGGAGGACCATCCATGGATTCCCTGACGGCCGCCGTCTACCTGCCGCCGATGGACAACCCGCACGAGCGGGCCGCCATCGGTCAGGAGCTGGAGGCGGTGCTGCACGATCTGGTGGCGCTGTCGCTGACCGGCAAGCAGCTGCACTGGATGGCCGTCGGCCCGCTGTCGCACTCGCTGCACCTGCAGCTCGACGAGCTCGTCGGCTCGTGGCGCTCGATGGCCGACACCGTCGCCGAACGAGCCGTCACGATCGGCCACACCGTCGACGGCCAGGTGTCGGCCGTCGCTGCCGGAACCGAGCTGACGCCCGTCGCGCCGGCCGAGATCGAGGACAACGTGCTCGTCCACGAGGTCACCCACCGCATCGCGGCGGTGGCCGAACGGGTCCGTTCGCGGCTCCGCCGGGTCGGTGAGGTCGACCTCGTGTCGCAGGACGTGCTCGTGGAGGTGGTCCGCGAGCTCGAGAAGCAGCAGTGGCTGCTGCGGGTGCAGCTGGGAGTGCGCCGATGACGCCCGCATCACGCGGCTTCCTTGGCAGGCGGCGCACCGACGCCGACCCGACCCGGGTGCCGCCCGGCCAGTACGTGACCACCGGGTTCCCGGTGCTGTCCGCGGGCCCGACGCCGCACACCCCGCTGGACGAGTGGACGTTCGGCATCCGCGGCGCCGTCGCCGAACCGGTCTCGTGGACCTGGGACGAGCTGCTCGCGCTGCCGAGCCAGACCTTCACGGTCGACATCCACTGCGTGACCAAGTGGTCGAAGCTGGACACCACGTGGACCGGCATCTCCCTGGACACGTTGCTCGCCCACGTGCAGACCAGCGCCGGCTATGCCACGGCCGTCTGCGACGGCGGCTACACCACGAACGTGCCGATCGCCGACCTGACCGGCGGCAAGGCGTGGATCGTCCGCGACTTCGGCGGCGCACCCCTCGACCCGCAGCACGGCGGACCGGCACGGTTGCTCGTACCCCACCTGTACTTCTGGAAGAGCGCGAAGTGGGTGCGCGGGCTCGAGATGCGCCTCGAGGACGTGCCCGGCTTCTGGGAGCGCTACGGCTACCACAACTACGGGGACCCATGGAAAGAGCAGCGCTACTCCGGAGACTGAACTGGCAGACCGGCACCGTCGTCACCACCGTCGACGAGACCCCGCGGGTCCGGACGGTCGGGCTGCGGGTCCCCGACTGGCGCCGGCACCGCGCAGGCCAGCATGCGGACATCCGGCTGACCGCCGAGGACGGCTACCAGGCGCAGCGCAGCTACTCGATCGCCTCCGCACCCGACGATGCGAACATCGAGCTCACCGTCGAACGCCTCGACGACGGGGAGGTCTCGCCCTACCTCGTCGACGAGCTGCGTCCGGGGGACGAGCTGGAGCTGCGCGGACCGGTCGGCGGCTACTTCGTGTGGCAGGAGCCGATGGGCGGGCCGCTGCTGCTCATCGCCGGCGGGTCCGGCATCGTCCCGTTCCGCTCGATGCTGCGCCACCACCGATCCATCCGCAGCGCGGTGCCCGTCCGCCTGCTCGTCTCCGCCCGCGACGCCACCGACCTCATCTACCGCGAGGAACTGATGCGGATGGCGACCTCCGACGAGATCGACATCAGCATCACCTACACCCGCACCCGGCCGCCCGGCTGGAACGGCTACGCCCGCCGCATCGACCGGGAGATGCTGGTGGAGACCGGCTGGCCCCCCGACGCCGACCCCCTCGTCTACGTCTGCGGGCCGACGGCGTTCGTCGAGACCGCCGCCGAGCTGCTCGTCGGCATCGGGCACGACCCGGCACGCATCCGGACCGAACGATTCGGCGGGATCGGAGAGAACCCATGAACGAACTGGACGGCAACTCCGTCGCCGGTCTGCTGCACAACACGTTCGGGCTGGACATGACCGCGGCCCTGGGCACGTGCGCCCACTGCGGCAGGTCCGGCACGCTCGCGCAGGCCAGGGTGTACCGCACCGCCGGGACGGTGCTGCGCTGCCCGCACTGCGGGGGCCTGCTGATGGCGATCATCGAGCGCGGCGACCTGATGTCCGTCGACGTCCAGGGCCTGGCGGAACTCCGAGCGCCCGCCTGACCCCTATTGCAGCAAAGCTTTTCACGCAACGACGTTGCATGAAAGTGGCTGCGCTTTCCCCGGGGAGCCCCCGCCTTGCTTCGCCGCGGCGGTGGCTCCCCGGAAGTGCGGTCGGGCTGCGATCTGCTATCCAGCTCAGAAGCCGGCCAGGCCCTGCGGGCTGTTGTACGGGATCGGCGCGCTGGTGACCTCCCGGAGAGCGCCGTCCGGCTGCACCGCGTAGCCCACGAGCTTCGAGGCGTTCCCGTAGATCTGGTACAGGTACGACCCGTCGGGGGACAGCCAGTTGTCGCTCGGCCCGCTGCTCACCGTCCCGTTGAGCGCGCGGAACGTGCCGTCCCCTGGCACCTTCGGGCACGCGGGGTCCTCGGCGACCGACACCACGTTGCCGTCGAGGCGGAAGCTGGAGACGTTGCTGTAGCCGAAGTTCGTCGCGAAGACGAACCCGTCGTCGGGTGAGACCGCGAGCCAGCACAGCTCGCTCGGCTTGCCCGCACTGGTGTCGATCTCCACCAGCGGACCGGTGGTGACCTTGCCGGCGGCGTCGATGCGTGCGAGCACGATGCCGTCACCGACCGCGGCGCCGATGACGAAGTGGTCGGGGCGGTGGTGCAGGAACGCCGGGTAGAACGGCGAGCCGCAGCCGGCGTCCTGGAAGGACGGTTCGCCGAGCGCACCGTCGGGCCGCACGGCGAACACGACCAGACCGTCGGGGTCGGGCGCGTTCGACGCGATCGACTTCGGCGCACCGTCGGGGCCCTCGACCCACAGGATGGGCGAACCGTCGGGGTTCGCGGTCGGCAGCTGGTCGAACGTGGTGCCGACGATCAGGTGCTTGCCGTCCGGTGTGAGCACGACCATGGTCGGGACCCGCCCCGGCTTGTCCATCGTGTTGGCGGTGTAGCGCTCGGGGCGCGGCGTGAGGTTGCCGTCCGCGTCGACCGACATGGCCCGCAGGTGGTCGGGCCCGAACGAGTGCAGCACGTACAGGGTGCCGGAGGCGGCAGCGTAGGCGAGCGACTTCGCGGTGCCGCTCGCCCCGTCGACGACGTTGCCGGTGCGCTTGACGTCGATCAGCGTCAGCTTGCCCTCCGCGCCGACGCCGAAGCTCGACACCGAGTTGTCACCGCCGTTGGTGGCGAACAGGAACCGCCGGTCCGGGGTGAGGATGACGCTCGCGGCGCCCTCGAACGCGTTGGGGGCGCTGGCCTGGCCGCTGATCGGCTTGAACACGCCGGAGCCCGCGCCGCCGGTGAGGACGCGCTCCGCTTCGGTGAGGGTGCCGTCGGGGGCGCGGACGTAGCGGATGATCGCGTTGCGGATCTCGTTGGTCTGCAGGTACAGGTGGCCTCCGCGCCCCATGGACGTCATGGACATCGGCTGGTCGTCAGGCATGGGCATCTCGCTTCCCGGGTCGATGCGTGCTGGTCGGGCGTGCGGGCTCGCACACGATGGCGACGTTCCACCGATGCCGGCCCGGTCGGCTCCGGCGACTCCCCAGCGGCACTGCCCAGTCCCGGCTACCCCGCCGCCGGCTGATCGCCCGTGGACATCACGACGGACGCGAGGCGCCGTGGAGCCGCTCGTCGCGGGTCCGGGGCGGCGTCCAGCACCAGGTGCAGCTCCGTACGCGAGGTGATCACGAGCTTCACGAAGACCTTGTGCAGGTGGTACTCGACGGTGCGGGGGCTGACGAACAGGCGGCCGGCGATCTCGGGGTTGGACAGCCCGTCGCGCGCCAGGTAGGCGATCCGGGACTCCTGTGGCGTCAGCTGACGGCAGGTGTCGACGCCGCGTTTGCGCGCCTTCTCACCGGTGGCGAGCAGCTCCCGGTGGGCCCGGTCGGCGAACGCCTCCGCGCCGATGGACGCGAAGAGCTCCTGGGCTGCCCGCAGGGGCGGCCGTGCATCGATGCGCCTCTTCTGGCGGCGCAGCCACTCGCCGTACAGCAGTTGGGCGCGGCCGAGGTGGATCCGGACACCGGTCCGGCCCAGCCGGTCGATCGCATCCAGGTAGTGCGGCTCCGCGGCCTGCCCGGTGGCGACCAGGGCCCGAGCCGCCGCCTGGACGCCGAGGGCCCAGTCGGTGCCCGCGGCGTCGGTGCGGCCGCCGAGCCGGGTGGCGGCCCGGGCCGCGGCCTCGTGATGCCCGCTGCGCACCGCCGCTTCGACGAGCTCGACCAGTGCCCATCCGCGCAGGCCGAGCTGCTCGGACCGGCAGGCGTCGTGAGCCGCGGCGAGCGCCTGGTCGTAGTGGCCCATGCTGTTGTGCACGACCGCCTCGGCGAGGCTCGCGGCCGTCAGGGTGATGCCGTCGCCGCGGTGCACGGCGTCCTGGCGCGCCGCCGGCAGCACGTCGTGGAGGACGCCGTACCGGCCCTCCCACGCCGCGAGAAGCAGGGACGGGTGGCGCACCGGTGCGGCGCCGGTGGCCGAGGCCCGCGCGTCGGCGTGCGTGAGGGCGGCGCGGGCGGCGTCGAACTCGCCGCGATGCATGTCGGCGACCGCGAGGTGGGCCGGTGCGTTGGCCGGCGTCGGCACGTCGTCGATGCCGGTGTGGGCCGCTCGCCGGGACGCCAGTGCGCTCCACGCCTGCTCGTCCCACAGGTCGGCGGCGACGCACCCGGCCAGCCACAGCCAGCGTTCCGCCGCCGGGTCGAGGTCTGCGACCTGGAACGTCTCGATCGCTGCGGTGAGGGGTGCGACGGCGGCGCGGTAGCCGTCGAGCGCCCGGGTGGCCAGGCCGTCGAGGAGCAGGTCGGTCGGATGGGCCGGTCTCGTGGCCGGGACGGCCCGGGCAGCGCGTGCCACGTCGGCGAGGGTCGGCGACGTGAGGAGGTCGCCGGCGAGCAGCGCCGCCACGAGCGCCTCCAGGTAGGCGTCCCGCGCCTGCACGGGTGAGTGCGGCTCGATGCGCCGTGCCGCGTCGAGCAGGGCCCCGGGTGCGGTGTGGTCGCGGCGCGTGGTGAACGCGATCCGGGCTCGTTGCAGCGCCACCCTCGCCCGCCGCGCCTCGTCCGGAGGCGCGATCTCGGCGATCGCGAGCAGGCGTTCGGCGGCGTGCGGGGCGCCCGAGTCGTGCTGCGCCTCCGCGGCGTCCAACGCCCGCTGCGCCCGCTGCACCGGGTCCGAGGTGAGCAGGGCCGCTCGCCCCAGGAACGCGGCGCGGGCCGCCATGCCGCCGCGGGCCTGGGCGGTCGGGGCGTGCCGTTCGAGGTCGGCTGCGACGTCGTCGTCGATGGCGCTGGTGGCCAGCGCGCGGTGCCACGCCTTGCGGTCGGCGTTCCCCTCGGCGTCGGCGAGTGCCCGGTGAGCCGCGCGGAGCTCGGCGCGCGGGGCGGACGCGTACACCGCCGCCCGCAACCGCGGGCACGTGAACACGATCCGCGGACCGAACACCAGCAGATCCTGCCCCTCCAGGGCCTCGGCGGCGCCGGGCCGGATGCCGAGCGTCGCCGCGGCCCGCCACGCCACGGCCGGGTCGCCGGTGGGATCGGCAGCGGCGGTGAGGAGCAGGAGCCGCGCGTCGGCGGGTACCTGCTGCGCGCGCCGGACACAGCTGTGGTCGGTCTCGCGGCAACCTGCGTGCGGTGCGGGGATCGCGTACCCGCCGGCGAGCTCGTCGACGCTGCCGCCGTCGAAGGCCTCGACGAGCGCCCGCGGGTTGCCTCGGGCCTCGATCAGGATCCGCTCCGCGACGGCGGGGTCGATCCTGCCGGGGGTGGTCGCTGCCAACAGGGCTCGCGCGTCGCTGCTCGGCAGCCCTCTGAGGCGCATCTCGGGCAGGCCGTCGAGCTCGGCCGCGGGCCGCCGTTCGCGTTCGGCGAGCAGGATCGGGAGGCCGTGCTCGGTGCGTCGGGCCACGAACGCAAGCACCTGTGCGGACGGGCGGTCGAGCAGGTGCGCGTCGTCGACGATGCAGCACACCGGTCGGGTCCCGGCGTGGTGGGTGAGCAGGTTCAGCGTGGCGAGGCTGACGAGGAACCGGTCCGGCGGCGGGCCGGCGGTCAGCCCGACCGCCGTGGTGAGCGCGTCCCGCTGGGACGGCTGCAGCGCCTGCAGGCTCCCCAGCAGCGGCGCGCACAACAGGTGCAGCCCGGCGTAGGGCAGCTCCCGTTCGGCCGGGCCGCCGCGCACCCGCAGCACCTCGTACCCGGTCGCGCGCCGGGCCACGTGCTCGAGCAGGGCGCTCTTCCCGATCCCGCTCTCACCGAGCACGCGCAGGGGAGTCGGATCGCGCAGGAGCAGCTCCAGGCGGGCGCACTCGTCGGCCCTCCCGTACAGCCGCAGCGGATCGAGGCGGGCGTCTGACGGGCGGCTCGGTGTGCTCGACGTAGTGGCCACGATCGGCACGCTGCCGCGGGATGGCGTGGTTGTGACCCGGGTGCGGTACGGGTACGACCCGGGGATCACGGGTGGCGGCCCGGGACCCGGACATCCCCGCCCCGGTGCCGGAACGCACAACACACCGGTTCGAGCGAACGTGGCGAGGTGTGCGAGCCGCCCGGTTCGGGCACTTCTGTGCCAGCCCGGTCGACGGATCGAACCCCCTCGCGGTCCGTCGGCCGGGCGCCGTCGTGGTCGACGCCTACGGTCCCGGGACGTGGAGGCGGACTCCTGGTTGGTCGACACCCGAACCTCCTACGACACGGTCGCGGCCGGCTACGCCGACCAACTGCGCGACGCCCTGGCCGGCTACCCGTACCTGTGCGGGGCGCTGGCGTCGTTCGCCGACATGGTTCGTGCCGCCGCCCGCCTGGCCGGGTGCGGGCATGGCTGCGCGCCGCTGGGGGAGTGATGATCGCCAGTTCCGGTGTGAGAGCGACAGATCTGACGCCCTCACACCATTTCCAGCGATCATGTGGCGTGTACGGCGTAGGAGCCCGCCCAGTTGACCGGAGCTAGGTTCGGGTCGTGGAGTCGATCAGGGCCCTGGCCGATCTGGCCACTCCCATGGCGGTCCGGGTGGCCGCGACGCTCGGCCTCGTGGAGCTGGCGGGGAACGGGGGAGCGACGGCGGAGCACCTTGCTTCCGAGACCGGAACCTCGGCACCAGCCCTGCGGAGCCTGCTCGATCACCTGGTCACGGTCGGGGTCTTCGACCACGATCCCGGGTCCGGCCACTACCGGCCCACGGACCTCGGCGCCCAGATGAGCGAGAACGCCCCGGAAGGCGTCAAGCCCCTGCTCGACATCAACTGCGCCGGCGGGCGCGCCGACCTCGCCTTCGTCGAACTGCTCGGAACGATCACCACCGGTACATCCGGCTACGAGCGGCGGTACGGCCGCGACTTCTGGTCGGACCTGGACGCCAGCCCGCCGTTGCGGCACTCGTTCGACGCCCAGATGAACTGGCGGTTCCAGGTGCAGGCCGCGCAGATCGCCGAACGCTTCGACTGGAGCCGCTTCTCCGAGGTGCTCGACGTCGGCGGGGGAGACGGGATGGTGCTCGCCGCGATCCTGCACGCGCATCCCGACCTCCGCGGGCGGGTCCTGGACCTGACCCCGACCGCCACCGCCGCCACCCGGCGGTTCGCGGCAGCCGGACTCGACGACCGCGCGAGCGCCGTCGCGGGCAGCTTCTTCGACCCGCTGCCCGCGGGTGCCGACGCCTACCTCCTGTCCGACATCCTCCACGACTGGGACGACGACCACGCCCGCGCGATCCTCGCCGGCTGCCAGCGCGCCGCCGCACCGGACGGCACCGTGGTGGTGATCGAGAGCGCGGGGTCGGCGGGCACCGCGATGGACCTGTTCATGCTCATGTGCTTCGGCGGGCGGGAACGGACGGTCGACGGGTTGGCCGGGCTGGCCGCCGAGTGCGGGCTGCGGCTCGACGGCGCGGCCCCGGTGGCAGATGGGCGGACGGTGCTCGAGTTCGGGGTGGCACCCGCTGAGGGCCCGGAAGATCGTTCGGCGGCGTAGCGGTGGTGGTCGACCACGACTCGTCCGGCACGGCTTCGTGTGAAGTGCGAGGTCAGTCTGCGTGAGGGCGGAACTCGCGTAGCTGGGCCAGGACGTTCTCCAGGTTCCACCTGTGCTGGCCCCCCGGAGTCGTGTACTCCGGTTGGATCTTCCCGTCCTGGTGGTACCGCTGGACCGAGCGCAGAGACAGCCCGAGAGCCGCCGCGAGTTGCGGCGTCGTCAGGTAGTCGGACTTGCCGGGCATACCCGCAGGCTAGGCACGGTCTGACGCACGAGTCGTCGATCTAACGCGATAATGCGCGTGACTACACGAGATGTCATGGTTTGACGTACTGTTGCCCCGTGACGTTCTGGTGGACGGCGATCCCGGGAGGCGGTTGCGCCATGGGCGAGGCGGCGGACGAGGCGGACGCGCGGCTGGAGATCGCGCGGGCGCAGGGTCGGGCGTCGGTGAACTTCAGTGCGCGCAGCGGCCGGTACCGCTGGACCGTCGTTCTCGACGGCGGCAAGTCGGCGCACGGCTGGGCGGACTCGGAGGCGGACGCGTGGTGGTTCGTGAAGGAGACGGTGAACCGCCCGTTCCGCGGGACGCATCACCGCAAGCCGCGCGGCCTCTTCGGCCTGCCTCCCGCGTAGCCGGCCCTGAAAGGCCCGCTCCGGCGAGCCGGGTGGCCGCACACACCGTCCGAGATCCGCACACAGGGTCGGGCATGTGTGCGGTGCCGCGACGATGTGCGCGGCGGGGGCAGTCCGGGCGGTGGCGCCGCCCGCCTGACCCGGCACTCGACGATCGGCAGGTGCTGATGGCCGTGCTCGACCTCGAACTGCACGGTGGGCGCAGACTGCTGCTACACGCAGCGGGTCGGCCCGGCCCGGAAGATCCTCCGGACCGGCCCTGATCTGGTCGGGGTGGCGGGATTTGAACCCACGGCCCCTCGCTCCCAAAGCGAGTGCGCTACCAAGCTGCGCCACACCCCGTTCGGAGCGAGTCTAAGCGGCGCTCTGCGCGGCGGGACACCGGATACCGGGTGGCTCCGAGGTCGGGCGGGTGGTCGGGTAGCCTCAAGGGTATGCGGGCGTAGCTCAATGGTAGAGCCCCAGTCTTCCAAACTGGCTACGCGGGTTCGATTCCCGTCGCCCGCTCCAAGCCTTCTACCAGGCGCAACGGTGGTTGCCGCCGACCATCGGAACCCGCGTGAGCGGTGTTCGTGCCCTCGCCGCGCCCCTTGGGCATGCGCACCTCGCCCGTCACATCACGGCCGGACCGGATGACCGCGCTGTCGCCGTCGACCCGCGCAACCTGCCTTGATCCGCTCGCCCATCACCGAAACCGTCCAGGACGCGATCAAGCGCCGCCCGACCCGCAGGTCCCCAGTGAGGCTTGGCGCCGGGAAGGCCCCGATCCCCGTTCTGCCCCATGAGCATCAGGAAGAGGCTCTTCATAGCGGCCAGCCCGCGGGCGCGCCGGATCGCCGCCTCGTCCGCATGCGCGTACACGTCGAAGAACCGCGAGGCCGTGCCCGCGGGTAGCAGCACCCATGCGGCGGCGAGGTCCCACGCCGGATCGCCGGCGAACATGTCACCGAAGTCGACGATGCCCGAGAGCGTTCCGTCCGAGACGACGACGTTCGCGGGATGGAGGTCGCCGTGCACCCACACCGGTGGGCCCTCCCATGCCTTGGCCGCAACGGCGTCGTCCCAGACGGCCCGGACGTCGGCGGCGATGTCGTCGAGGGCGACGGCCTGGAAGAAGCTCTGGAAGCCGTCCGCGCAGTTCCTGGGATGGGCACCGCGGTCCCTGGAGATCGGCGCCTCGGCGGGCGCCTCCACGTGGAGCGCCCGCAGAAAACCCGCCAGAGTGTCGGCCGCGTTGGCGCCGCGGCTGATCGAGCCGTGGTCGAGCGGCTCGCCGGGAACCCACGTCATCACGGTCCAGTGCTTGGGGAAGCGCTCCGACGGTTCGCCGAACCGCACCGGGGTCGGCACCGGGAGCGGCAGGCGCGGGGCCAGTACAGGTAGCCATCGCCGCTCCTTGAGCTGGAGATCCGGGGTGCGGTCCATGCGCTGCATTCGCACGGCCAGCTCGTCCCCGAGACGCCACATCTGGTTGCCCCAGCCGCCCATCACCTCACGGATGGCCAGCCCTGCAAGGTCGGGATGTTGCTCCCGCAGCAGGTCGCGGACCAGGTCCGCCGTGATCTCGATCTCGGTCATCCGAAGTCACGGTACTGAGGCAGGAGGGGGAGCGCCTCTCGCCATCCGCGGACTCGCGCTACCGGCCGGCCGACCGCCGACTCCTGCAGCCGCCGTCGGTCAGGCCGACCTGTATCGCAACATCGACGCCAGGCGTGGCCGCGTATCCCGTTGCGGGTTCCTTCCGCTCCGAGCGACCCGTCTCGGTCACCGCGAGACAGAACTTCTTCCTACCGCCGTCCCGCAGCGTGTAATCGGCATAGCCGGCACCCCTCGTGGCGCCGTCGATCTCGAGCGCGGCCGCTGGTCGCGCGTCCTCCAGTGCCGAGTCCAACCTGGAGTCCAGGTCGAACACGAATTCCGATCCGTCATCGTCGTAGATGGTCACATCCACCGGGCCGCCGGCCCGGACGGCAGCGGCGATCTGCTGGGCGGCGGCGTGCGGATCCTCGGTGTGGTCGAAGCCCCCGTTGACGTAGATGCCCAGCACGATCGAGAGCACTCCCCCGACCGCGCGGCCCGCCCGGCCCAGCGAGAGGGCATCATCCGAAGGCTCGTTGGCCTCGGGATCTCGATACGTCCACCCCCTGGTCGCGCGCCACAGCGACAGCGGGTCGACCAGGGCGAGCGCCAGAAGCAGCACCCCGATCGCGATGTTGATCCATCCCATGTCCAACTACCCCCCGATAGTCGCGCGAGGCAGAGCGCTGCAACGGTGCCGTCCGGCAAGCCGCATCGCCGTTGCGCCTCCGCCAGGCGAACATCCGCTCTGGAAGGGGAGACCGCTCGCAACAACCGTCCGGTTGGTCACGGTCGACGTGAGCTACGCCATAGGTTTCGCGGATCCTCGTTCCTTGCTCGTCGCAACCGTCACGCCGCCGGCAGTAGGTGGTCGAGCCCCTCCGAGCACTCCTTCGCGATCTCGGCCGACCGCGGCAGCATCACGCGTTCGTAGGCGCGCACCGCGTCGTCCACGGTGGGCTCCGCGGCGAGGGCGGTGGCGAGCTCCGCACCGTCGAGCATCGCGAGGTTGGCGCCCACGCCCAGCGGTGGCATCAGGTGTGCGGCGTCGCCGAGCAGCGTCACGCCGGGCACGTGCTCCCACATGTGCGGTGCGGGGAGCACCAGCAGGGGCCGGTTGACGAAGCCCGAGTCGCTGTGGCGGATGAAGTCGCGCAGGCTCTCGTGCCAGCCGTCGAGCTGCGACAGCAGGTGCGTACGGGTGGCGGCCTCGTCCTCGAGGTCCAGCCCGGCCGCGGCGGGCCAGTCCTCGCGCGTGCGCAGGGCCAGGTAGATCCGGATGTGTCCGCCGCTGTTGCGCTGCACGAACAGCCCCGTGCCGGGAACCGTGGCGGCCATCGTGCCGTTGCCGACGAGCCGGGCGACCTCGGGATGGCGGTCCTCCTCCAGCCAGGTCTCCACGAACGTGACGCCGCTGTAGGCGGGCTCGGCCGGGGACACCGCGCCGCGCACGCGGGACCACGCGCCGTCGGCGCCGACGACCAGGTCGAAGTCCTCGCCCGTGCCGTCGGGGAACTCCACGCGGGGGCCTCGCGGGTGTACGCGGTCGACCCCGCGGCCCCATTGAACGGTTCCGTCGGCCAGCGAGTCCAGGAGCAGGCCTCGCAGCTGGCCGCGGTCGATCTCCGGCCCGCCGCTGAACTCGGCGTCCTCCTGCGCTTGCAGGGCGCCGCTTTCCGGGTCGCGCAGCCGCCACTCCTGGCCTTCGGGGCGGGCGAGGGCGGTGAACTCGTCCAGCAGGCCCGCGGTGCGCAGCGCGACCTGGCCGCTGTCCGCGTGCATGTCGAGGGTGCCGCCCTGCGGGCGCGTGTCGGGCGAGCGTTCCCGTTCGAACACGGTGACGGCGTGCCCGTGGAGCTGGAGCACGCGGGCGCAGAGGAGGCCGCCGAGGCCGGCTCCGGCGATGGCGATCCGAGGTGGGGTGGTCACCGCCCCAGAAGAGCACAGCCGCTCCGAAAGTGCAATGACTAAACTTATGTATCGAGTTAACTTAACGGTAGGGTGGGCTGGTGACCCAGCCCAGCGGCCGCCGCGAGCGGAAGAAGGCCCAGACCCGCAAGGCGCTGGCCGACGCGGCCCTCCGCCTGTTCCTGGCGCGCGGCTACGACCAGGTGGGCGTGAAGGAGGTCGCCGACGAGGCCGACGTGTCCGTGACGACCCTGTTCAAGCACTTCCCGTGCAAGGAGGCGCTGGTCTTCGACGAGGACCAGGACGTCGAGGACGCGCTGGTCGCCGCTGTGCGCGAGCGGGCGCCCGGCGAGTCGGTCCCGCAGGCGCTGCACGCCCACCTCGTGCGGCCTCGGCGGGACGCGGCGGAGCTGGAGCGGTTCCTGCGCATGGTCGAGGACACCCCGGCGCTGCGCGCCTACTCCCACCGGATGTGGCTGCGGCACGAGACGGCGCTCGCGCGGGCGATCGCGGACGAAGCCGGGGCGCCCGAGGACGACGTCGCGTGCGCGGCGCTGGCCCGGTTCGCCCTCGAAGCGCGGGAGCTGACCTCGCATCGTCCCGACCGGGAGCGCGCCATCGGGGAGGTCTTCGCCCTGCTCGAGAACGGCTGGGCCGCCACGCGTCCCGGACCGGTCAGGAATCGAGAAGCACCCGCGGCGGGCCTCCACAACGCTTGAGCGCCATGGACATCGGACTGAAGGCCGGCGCGATCATGCTCGGCGTCGAGGACGTCGCTCGCGCCAAGGAGTTCTACGCGGACGGCATGAGCTGCGAGATCGAGCAGGACCACCCCGGTTACGTCATGTGCAACCTGGGGGAGGGGTCCTCGAAGCTGGCGCTGTACGAATGGGACGCGGCGGCGCGGGACGCGGGTGTCCCCGCTGCGGGATCCGGGTTCCGCGGCGTCTCGCTCCACTTCATCACCGAGTCGAGAGAGGTGGTGGACGAGGTCATGCGCAGGGCGGTGGCCGCAGGCGGCACCGTGGTCAAGGAGCCGGCCGCCGTCGGCTGGGGCTACTTCGGCTACTTCGGCGACCCGGACGGTTACCTGTGGAAGGTCACCACGTCCTCCTGATCCACCGTCACCGTCCCCGCCGCGCCGTCGACGGTGATCAACTGTCCGGTCGTGATCAGCTGGGTGGCGTCCCGGAGGCAGATGACGGCCGGGATGCCGTACTCGCGGGCCACCGTGGGCCCGTGCGCCATCGCCGCCCCGGTCTCGGTGACCAGGCCGCCCGCCGTCATGAACAGCGGCGTCCAGCCGGGGTCGGTGGTCGGTGCCACGAGGATCTCGCCGGGTTCCACGTGCGCCCCTGCGGGATCGAGGATCACGCGGGCCCGGCCGGTCGCCGTGCCCGGTGCCGCCGCCATGCCGACCAGGGTGCCGTCGGCGTGGGGCGTGTCGGGCGCCAGCGCTTCGGGGATGGTCCCGTCGGAGAGCAGGAGCCCGGGGACGCTGCGCCGCCGCATCTCCCGGTCGTACTCGGCGCGCCGGGCGGTGATCCGGCCGCGGAGCCCGGCGCCGCCGGACCCGGTGGCGGCGAGGGCCTCCCGGAAGTCGAGGAACATGATGTCGTCCGCGCTGTCGAGCACGCCGCGGTCCCGCAGCTCGGCCCCGGCTGCGAGGAGCTGCCTGCGCATCTCGACGAACGCGTAGAGCCAGGCGAACTTGGGCAGCTCGCGCAGGCCGGCGAGGGCACGGGAGCGGCGCAGCAGGAATCCGGCCAGCCGGGCCCGCACCGGCCGCGTGCGGCGCGCTCTCGCCACGAGCTCGTCGATCTTCGCGACGGCCTCCGCCGCCGCGCGCCGGAAGCGCAGGTCGGGGGCCTGCTCCGGGTCGGTGACCCGCAGGTAGCCGGCGAGCGCGGCGAACACCGGAGCCGGGTCCTCGGCCCAGCGCGGGACGCCGGCGTCGATCTCGGCCGCGCCCCGGTGCCCGTAGGCGCGCAGGAACCCGTCGAGCCCGAACTCGGGCAGGTCGCCCTCGAGGTAGCGGGCGGCGAGGTCGGTGGGCGGCGTGTTCAGCAGCAGGTCGCGGTGCTCGCCCGCGGCGGCCGCCAGCCGCCACAGGCCGAGGTTCATCTCGGTCGTGACGTTGTGCGGCATCCCGCGCAGCGTCTCGTCGACCTCGCTCTCGGTGGCGATGCTCTTGAGCAGGCCGATCGCGGCCGCCCGCGAGAGCATCGAGGCGTAGAGCGGCGGCAGCATCTCCGCCATGCCGGTGCTCATGAACGAGCCCTGGAGCCCGGCCGCGAAGCGCAGGCGCTCGGCGGTGCGGAGGCCGTCCGGCGCGCGGGACCCGCGCTTCACCTCGGCGGCGGCGCGAAACGCCCGCGTCCGGGCTCTCGCCGGGTTCGCCATCGCGCTCACGAACCCGGCGACCAGTCCCGGTGCCACCCGGGCCGTCACCGCGATCGCGACGCGCAGCCGGTAGGGCCGGCCGGGCAGCGGCGCGTACCGCGGATCGTCCAGCACCCGGCGCAGCGCCGTCTCCACCCGCGGCCCGTAGATCTTCATGCTGGCGGGCAGCTTCGCCCGCACGGCCTTGTACCGCACGTACGCGGTGAGGTCGAGGTACATCCGCCCGCCGATGTCGACGATGCCGGGATGGCCGAGGAACGGGTCGGCCGGGATGCCGATGGACCGGAAGTACTGCGCTGTGGCCACCCGCATCACCGACATGCCCATCGGCGTGAACGGCCGCAACATGCCCTGCATGTGACCGGCTTCGAAGTAGACGCGCGGTCCGGGCCTCGGCGACACGGGCAGCGGGAACAGCGTCGTGATCGCCCGGGACTGGAGCAGCCACAGCGTGCTGTCGCGGTCGAACGCGAACTCGATGTCCTGCGGTGACCCGGCCCGCCGCTGCACCCGCTCGCCGGCCTCGCGCAGCTGTGCGAGCCGTGCCGGGTCGAGGCACCCGTCCGCGTGCTCGTCCGGCCGGCCGGTCAGCAGGTAGTGGTCGGCGGCGCCGCTCCCGTCGACGACGACGTCCCCGAGGCCCGCGACGGCGTCGACGACCATCTCGGTGCGCGTGCCCGTGATCGGGTTGGCCGTGAACAGCACGCCCGCTGCGGCCGGGTCGACCATCCGCTGGACGACGACGGCCATCCTGACCAGTGCGTCCCCGAAGCCGCCCGCCTCCCGGTACGCGACCGCGCGCTCGCTCCCGAGCGACTCCCGGCACCGCCGAACCGCGTCGATCAGCGCGTCGGCGCCGCGGACGTTCAGGACCGTCTCGTGCTGGCCCGCGAAGCTGGCGTGCGGCAGGTCCTCGGCCGTGGCGCTGGACCGGACGGCGACGGCGCCGGACCCGAGCAGCTCGTAGGCCTCGACGATCTGCCGGCGCAGGTCGCCTGCGAGCTCACCGGCCTCGGTGGTGATGCAGAAGCCCTCCGGAACGCGCTCACCGGCCTGGATCAGCTCGGCGAGACCGGCGGCCTTGCCCCCGACCTCCGTGAGGCTCGCGGGGTCGATCTCGGTGAGCGGGACGACGGCCGGGGACATGCAGCCATGGTGCTCCCACCGGGGCGACCTTGTGGGTGGAGCATCCACAACTTAGGGTCACCATGCATTGAAGTAGGTAAGCCTAACTTTCCATAATCGGAGCGTGACGGAATGTCGACCTACCGAACGTGGCGCCGCCTCGTTCCGGCCGTCCTCGCGGTGCTCGTCGCGAGCGGCTGCGCGGGGAGCGCGGTGCCGGCCGCCGGTGCGGGCCCCACCACGGCCGAGCGCCTGACGATCGCCGTGCCGGCGGCCGTCGGTGGCCCGCTCAACGTGTTCGTCTCGTTCCAGGAGCAGATCAGCGAGCTGGTCTACGACAAGCTGCTCGCGCCGTCGCCGTACGTGGACCAGCCGCAGCCGTGGCTCGCGTCCGAGGTGCGGATGGTCGACCCGAGCACGTGGGAGGTGTCGCTGCGCGACGACGTGCGCTGGCACGACGGGGTGCCGTTCACCGCCGAGGACGTCGCCTTCACCTTCCACTACGCCCACGACGCCCCGACCGGGCGCTTCACGCACCACATCAACGAGATCCCCGACGTCTCCTCCGTCGAGGTGCTCGACCCGCACGAGGTGCGGTTCACCTGCGCCTTCCCGTGCCCCGACCTGGGCCCCGTCACCCTCGCCGACCTGCCGATCCTCCCCGAGCACATCTGGTCGAAGGTGCCGCCGGCCGAGGCGAAGAACTCCGACGCGCTGCCGGTGGGCACCGGCCCGTACCGGCTGGTCGAGTTCGACCCGACCACGGGCTACCGCTTCGAGGCCAACCCGGACTACTTCGCAGGTGCGCCGGTCGTCCGGGAGCTGGTGATGCCGATCATCGCGGACCCGTCGGCCACCTTCACCGCGCTGCGGGCCGGCCAGATCGACGCCGCGTTCCGGCCCGTCTCACCCGAGCTCATCGACGAGTTCTCCGGCTCGTCGGACGTCGGCATGATCCAGACCCGCCCGCTGCGCTTCCCCGAGCTGCGCCTCAACTACGAGCGCGCGCCGTTCGACCAGCCGCGCTTCCGGCAGGCGATCGGCCTCGCGGTCGACCGCCAGGAGCTGCTCGACGTCGTCTACCTGGGGCAGGGGCGTCGCGCGGACCGGGGCTACCCGCACCCGGACTCGCCGTGGACCGACCCGACGCTCTCCACGCCGACGGATCCGGCCCGGGCCCGCGCGCTGCTCGACGAGCTGGGTTACGTCGACGGCGACGGGGACGGCGTGCGCGAGGGTCCGGCGGGCCCGCTGCGGTACACGATCGTGACGTCCGGGGTGGAGCCGACGCAGGTCCGCGCGGCCGAGATCGTGGCCGAGGAGCTCGGTCAGGTCGGTGTCGCCGCCACCGCGGAGGCGGTGGACGCCGGGTCGTTCGCCGACCTGTCCACCTCGCGGGACTTCGACCTGCAGGTCAGCAGCATCACCGCGCACGGGGTGGCCGACCCGACGCAGTTCATCATGTCCCACCGTTCCGGCTACCTCTGGGACGCGCCGGAGATCCCGTACCCGCAGTGGGACGCGCTGTTCGAGCGCTGGAAGGCCACCACCACGGTCGAGGACCGGCGCGCGGTGGCGTTCGAGATGCAGCGGATGTTCAACGAGCAGCCGACGTCGATCCCGCTGTACTACCCCGACGAGTACTGGGCGTTCTGGCCGGAGGCGTTCGCCGGCTGGGCGGAGTCGCCGGGGTTCGGGATCGTCCACAAGTGGTCGCTGCTGCCGCGTGACGTCGCGGTGCGGGCCGGCGCGATCGTCGTCCCCGGGTCGTGACGGCGCGGGGCACGACGGCGCTGCGGGCCGTCGCCGCGAAAACCGGCCAGTACGTGCTGGTGCTGTGGGTGGCGGCGACGCTGAACTTCCTGCTGCCGCACCTCGCCCCGGGCGACCCGGTGCAGTACCTCTACGGCGGTGACGCGCTCGGCCTGTCGCCGGAGGCGGTCGAGCAGGTGCGGGCGGGCTACGGCCTCGACCAGCCGCTGCCCGTGCAGTACGTGACGTTCTGGGCCGGCCTGCTGCACGGCGACCTCGGGCGCTCGGTGCAGTTCAACCGGCCGGTGGTGGACGTGCTCGCGGAGTACCTGCCGTGGACGGTCGCGCTCGTCGGGGTCTCGACCCTGCTCGCGCTCCTGGCCGGCGTCGCGCTCGGTGCGTGGGCGGCCTGGCACCGGGGCAGGCGCCGCGACACCGGAGTGGTCGCGGCGGTGCTCGTCCTCGACTCCATGCCGGCGTTCTGGATCGGGATGATCCTGATCGCGGTGTTCTCCGTGGGGCTGGGCTGGTTCCCGTCCTACGGCGGAGTGGCCGTCGGCGTCGGGGACGGGGCCTGGCTCGCCGACGCCGTGCAGCGCACGGTCCTGCCCGCCACGACGCTCGCGCTCGCCACGTTCGGCGGGTTCTTCCTGCTCACGAGGGCCGCGATGGTCACGGTGCTCGACGAGCCGTTCGTCCGGCTCGCGCACGTGAAGGGGGTGCCGGAGCGCCGGGTCGCCCTGCACCACGCGCTGCGGACCGCCCTGCTGCCGGTCTGGACGAACGTCACGATGGTGCTGGGCACGATGCTCTCGGGCGCCGTGGTGGTGGAGACCGTCTTCGCCTACCCGGGCCTCGGCCGGCTGATCTTCGACGCCGTGACCGCCCGCGACCACCCGCTGCTGCAGGGGGCGTTCCTGCTGGTCACGATCGGGATCGTGGCAGCCAACGTGCTCGCCGACCTGACCTACCCGCTGCTGGACCCGCGGGTGCGGCGCGCGTCGGCGGGGGCGGCGTCGTGAGCCGCGGGACGGCCGCCACCGGCCTGGGCATCCTCGCCGCCCTCGTGCTGGTGGCGGTCGCGGCGCCGCTGCTCGCGCCGTACGACCCGAGCGAGCGGGCGGGGCGGCCGTTCTCGGTGCCGTCGGCGGCGCACCTGCTGGGCACGAACGACGTCGGGCACGACCTGCTCTCGGAGCTCGTGTACGGCGCCCGCGTGTCCCTGCTGGTCGGACTGGCCGCCGCCCTCGCCGCGACGGTCATCGGGGCGGCGGTCGGCGTGACGGCGGGGTACGCCCGTGGCCCGCTCGACCCGCTCCTGATGCGCCTCGTCGACGTCGTCCTCGCCTTGCCGGCCCTGCCCCTGACGATCGTGATCGGGGTGTTCGCCGGGCCCGGCCTCGGCACCCAGATCCTCGTCATCTCCGCCGTCATGTGGGCCGGAGTGGCCCGCGAGCTGCGCGCGCAGGTGCTGTCGCTGCGCGAACGCGACCACATCCAGGCGCTGCGCGCGATGGGCGCGGGCCCCTGGTACGTGGTGCCGCGCCACCTGCTCCCCGCCGTCGCGCCGCTGGTCGTGCCGCAGTTCGTGCTCGCCACGAAGACCGCGATCCTGCTCGAGGCGTCGCTCGCGTTCCTCGGCCTCGGCGACATCACGGCGAAGAGCTGGGGCACCATGCTGTCGCTCGCGCACGCCCGCAGCGCCTTCCTCACCGACGCCTGGATCTGGTGGGTGCTCCCGCCGGGGCTCGCGATCGCGCTGACGGTGCTGGCGTTCGCGTTGCTCGGGCACGCGTTCGAGGAGCGGGCGCGGCCGTCCCTGAGGGCTCGCCGGGCGACGCCGCGGCCGGCCGCCTCTCTCCGGCTCGTCGCGCAGGCGGACGGCCCGCCGCTCGCGATCGACGGCCTGCACGTCACCTACCCGGGCGGCACCCCGGTGCGCGCGGTCGACGGGGTGGACCTCGACGTGGCCGCGGGTGAGCTGGTCGGGCTCGTCGGGGAGTCGGGGAGCGGGAAGTCGACGCTGGCGGCGGCCGCCGTCGGGATGCTCCCGCCGGGCGTGACGGCCGGCGGCGCCGTCCGGGTGGAGGGCCGGGACCTCGCGACGCTGCCGCCCGGGGAGCTGCGCCGCATGCGCGGGAACCGGGTCGCGCTCGTCCCCCAGGAGGCGATGAGCGCGCTGAACCCGGTGCACACGATCGAGGCCCAGCTCGTCGAGGCGGTGCGCGTGCACCGCAGGGTCGGGCGGGTCGCCGCCCGGGAGCGCGCCGCCGAGCTGCTCGAGCTCGTCGGCATCGATCCGCGGCGGGGCCGCGACCACCCCCACCAGCTCTCCGGCGGGATGCGCCAGCGGGTCGTCATCGCGATGGCGCTGGCGAACGAGCCCGCCGTCGTGATCGCCGACGAGCCCACCACCGGCCTGGACGTCGTGGTCCAGGCCGAGGTCCTCGACCTGCTCGACGGGCTGCGCCGCCGGCTCGGCCTCGCCCTGCTCGTCGTCACGCACGACCTGCCGATGATCGAGTCGATTGCCGACCGGATCGCCGTGATGCAGGCCGGCCGGCTGGTCGAGGTCGGGCCGGCGGCGCGGGGCGTGGGCGCCCCGGGGCACCCGTACACGCGCCTGCTGGTCGAGTCCGCGCCGCGGCTGGTGGCCCGGTGACCGCGGCCCTCGACGTCGCCGGGCTGACCGTGACCTACCGCGGCCGGTCCGGCCGGGTCGCCGCCCTGACCGACGTCGGTCTCACGGTCGCGCCGGGGGAGGTCGTGGGCCTCGTCGGCGGGTCCGGTGCCGGGAAGTCGACGGTGGCCCGGGCGGCCGCCGGCCTCGTGCGCCCGGACCGCGGCAGCATCCGGGTCGCCGGCGCCGATGTCGTCGGGGCCGGGCGAGCCGCGCTCCGCCGGATCCGGCGGACGCTGCACCTGGTGTTCCAGGACCCGTACGCGTCGCTGCCGCCGACGATGCGCGTCGCGGAGGTGATCGCGGAGCCGCTGGTCGTCCACCGGATCGGCGACCGGGCCGCGCGGGCCGACCGGGCCGCGGAGGCCGCGGCCGCCGTCGGGCTGGACCGCCGCCACCTGGGCCGCTTCCCCCACGAGCTCTCGGGCGGGGAGCGCCAGCGCGTCGCCTTCGCCCGGGCGCTGGTCTGCGAACCCCGGCTGATCCTGGCCGACGAACCGACCCAGATGCTGGACGCCTCCCTGCGCCGGGACCTGGTCGACCTGATCGGGCGCCTGGCCGCCGAACGGGGCGTCGCCGTCCTGCACATCACCCACGACCTCGCGCTCGCCCAGCACGGCTGCGCGCGGCTGGTCGTGATGAGCGGGGGACGGGTGGTCGAGAGCGGGCCGACCGCCGACGTCCTCGCCGCACCCCGGGCCGACCACACCGCGGCGCTCGTCTCTGCCGCCTTCCACCGCTGACCTTCCGCCGTTCGACCACAGGAGGAACCGTGCGCGACGTCGCGCTGCTCGACATGGACATCCGCGCCCCCGGCCGCTCCGACCTCGGCGACCGGGTGGACTGCTACGCCATCGACCGGAGCGACCTGAGCCGCTTCGCGCTGCTCGTCGTCCCCGCCACCGCCGACCAGGAGCACCTCGCCCGCCACCGCGGCGTGATCCGCGACTACCTCGACGGCGGTGGCGTGCTGCTGTTCGGCGGGCAGCTGCACCGCGACTGGCTGCCCGGTGCGTCGGCGTTCGTCCCGCTGCCGCGCCCGTCGCTCGAGGCCTACCGGGTCGGCTGGATCGCCGAGCACCCGATCTTCGCCGGCGTCGAGCCCGACGACCTGACGTTCCGGCGCGGCGTCGCCGGGTTCTTCGCCCGCGGGCACCACCCGCTTCCGCCGGGGGCCGAGGTGCTCGTGCGGCTCGCGGGTGGCGAGCCGGTGACCTACGTCGACCGCGCGTCGACGCGCGGCACCATCGTCGTGCACGCGAGCGGCGACCTGCTCGGCTACGACGGCTCCGGCAACACCGCGAGCCGCCTCACCGGCCAGCTCGTCGAGTGGGCGCGGGGTGAGGCGCGGGCACGGCGGGTGGCGGGCGCACGCGGGCCGGCCGATCAGCCCGCCGGTGGCGCGCTCTCCGCGAGCGGCGGCGGCCTCGCCGCGGTCTACGGCGGCTCCGCGCCGCACCACCGCGCGCTGACCACCCCCAAGTACGCGACGCACGTCTCCGGCGGCCTGCGTTACCTGCCCGAACTGGCCGACGCGGATCTCACCGAGCTCGACGGCCTCATCATCCCCGAGCGCTTGCACCACGACGCCCTGTGGGCCGCCGCGGGCCCGATCTCCGACCTGCTCGACGCCGGCGGCACCGTGTTCGCCTTCTCCGGTGGGGAACCGGTGCCGGCGTTCCTGCCGGGCGTCCGCTGGGAGCACCGGCCGACGAACTTCTGGTGGTGGCTCGAGCCGGGCGCCGACCTCGGGCTGCGCACCCCCGACCCGGAGCACCCCCTCTTCGACCACCTCACCCTGCGGGACTGCGCCTGGCACTACCACGGGGTGCTCACCCCGCCCGACGGCGCGGAGGTGCTGGTCACGCTGCCCACCGGGGAGGCGCTGCTCTACGTCGACCGCGTGAGCACCCCGGGCACCCTGGTGGTCGCCACCCTCGACCCGATGCACCACTACGGGAGCCACTTCATGCCGGCCACCGAGCGGTTCCTCGACGGCTTCCTGCCCTGGGCGGCCGCCGAGGCGGCGAGGTGAGCGCGCCTCAGCCGAGCTGCTCGGACAGTGCGACGACGATGCCCTCGGGGCCGCGGAGGTAGCAGAGCCGGTAGGTGTCCTCGTACTGCACCACCTCGCCGACGAGTTCGGCGCCGTGGGTGCGCAGGCGGGCGATGACGTCGTCGATGTCGTCGACCGCGAACATGATGCGGCGAATGCCCAGCGTGTTCATCGGGGCGTCCGCCGGCACGCCGGCGATCGCCTTCGGTGTGTGGTACTTCGCCAGCTCGATCCGGCCGTGGCCGTCCGGGGTCCGCATCATCGCCACGTCGGACCGCTGGTCGTCGAGCCCGACGACACGTGCCGCCCAGGGCCCCTCGACCAGCGCTTTTCCCTCCACCTCCATGCCCAGTTCCACGAAGAACGCAGCAACAGCCTCGAGGTCGTCGACGATGATGCTGACGTTGTCCATCCGCTGAATCGTCATCGTGGTTCCCCGCCTACTTCTTGATCTCATAGCGCAGAAGTGCCACGCCGTTCTCGAACCCCGTCGCCTCGACCAGCCCGAGGTCTTGCCGATCCCCGAAGATGCGCGTTCCCTTGCCGCGTGACGCCGGGCAGACCAGCATCCGGATCTCGTCGACGACGCCGGCGTCCAGCAGGGAGCGCATGAGCGTCAGGCTCCCCCACAGCCAGATGTCCTTGCCGCTCTGCTCCTTGAGCTCGCGGATGGTGGTTGCCGGGTCGCGCGTCACGGTCGCGGCGGGGAAGTCGCCCCAGGGGGCGTCGCGCAACTTCGACGATGCGACGAACTTGCTGAGCTCGTTGAGCTTCTCGCCGTACTCGCCCTGGTCGGCGGCGTGCGGCCAGTAGTCCTTGGTCTGGTTGTAGGTGTTGGCGCCGAGGATCATCGTGTCGACCGAGTCGATGAAGCCCATCAGGTTGTTCTTGAAGGGGTCGTCGGTGACCTCGTCGTCGAACGGTTCACCCGACACGAAGCTGAGCCCGCCGTCCTCCTCCGCGGCGATGTTGTCGACGGTCACCCACTGCTGGACGACGAGCTTTCGCATGTTCTCCATCTCCTTCATGTCTGCTGTCAGCTTCGGTGGTCCGTGGGACGGATCGGGACGTCGTAGTAGCGGCGAGCGCTGGAGCCGATGCGGTTCAGGTCGGTGCCGTAGACGTGCAGGGACACGGCGGTGGTGCCGGCGGCATTGCGAACCCGGTGGATGTCGCCGGGCGGGGCGAAACCGCTGACGGAACCGGTCGGGTTCCGGGTGCTGCCGGCCTCGCTCAGGGTCGTGCCGTCGTCGGCGAGCGTGTAGAGGTCCTCGTGCTCGACCCCGGCCAGGACGCCGAACACGCACCACGTGACGTGGTCGTGGATGCGGGTGAGCGCCCCGGGTTGCCACGCGATCGCCACCATCGAGAACGAACCGTCCGGCTCGACGTGCAGGCGGCGGCTGCGGTAGGAGCCCGGCTCACCGTCGAGGAGGTCCGCGGGGATCAGGTCAGGCGTTGGCAGGTTCTCGCGCAGCGCCGCAGCCACCCGGCTCGCGGTGTCGCTCCAACCGGCACTGCGGGCCATCGCTGCGCGCACCGCGATGACCAGTTCGTCGAGTTCTGCGGTGCGACACATCGCTAGGGTGCTCATGGCGTCCTCGTCTCTGGTGGATGCTCCGAGCGTCCGCCGGGAGGCGGCCTGCGCACATCCGTGGCGCCCGCAGACCACCACGGACGACGCCACGGAAAGGGGGCCGATGCCGGCGGAACGGATCTCCGAGCGGGAGGCCGAGGTGCTCACCGCGCTCGGTGCGCGGCTGTCCAACGCGCAGATCGCGAACCGGCTCCACATCTCCGTGCGCACGGTGGAAAGCCACGTGTCGTCGCTGCTGCGCAAGTACGGGGTGGCCGACCGGTGGGCGCTGGCCGAGCTGGCCCGTTCAGGGGTGCGCGAGCAGGGCCGTCTGACCGGCCCGCCCGTGTTCGCCACGACGTTCATCGGCCGCGACGCCGAGCGCGCGGCCGTCGCCGCGGCGATCGAGGACGTTCGGCTGGTCACGCTGCAGGGCCCGGGCGGCGTGGGCAAGACCCGCCTGGCCGCAGTGGCCGCGGAGGACTCCGTCGCGCTGTTCCCGTCCGGCGGGGCGTTCGTGGACCTGGTGCCGGTGCGTGCCGGGTTCGTGGCCAGGGCCGTCGCCACCGCGCTCGGGGTGACCGAGGGCTCCCACCAGCCGCTGGACGAGGCGATCGCGGCGCGGCTGGGCACCGGGCGGTTCCTGCTCGTACTGGACAACTGCGAGCACGTGATCGACGAGGCGGCCGAGTTCGTCGACCGCGTCCTGGCCGCCTGCCCGGGCGTGCACGTGCTGGTGACCAGCCGTGAGCGGCTGGGCATCCCGGCCGAGCACAGCGTGCCGGTCGACTCGCTGCCGCTGGGCTCGGACGCCGAGCGGCTCTTCTGCGAGCGGGCGCTGGCCGCCGACCCCCGGTTCGTGGCCGAACCCGCCGGGGTCGCCACGCTGTGCGCGCGCCTCGACGGCCTACCCCTGGCGATCGAGCTGGCCGCGGCCCGGGGCGCGTCCCTGGGCCCCACGGGACTGCTCGCCGCGCTCGACGACGCGCTGCGGCTGCTTTCGGGTGGGCGGGGCGGCGAGAAGCGGCATCGATCGCTGCACGCGGTCCTGTCCTGGAGCTACGACCTGCTCGACGAGGACGAGCAAGCGCTGTTCCGGCGGCTCGGGGCGTTCGTCGGAGCCTTCGACATCGACGCCGCCGTCGCCGTCGGCGGGGACCGCGCCCGCGTGGCCGACCAGCTGGGCCGGTTGGTGGACAAGAGCCTCGTGGTGCACGTGCGCGGCTCGGTGAGCCGTTGGCGCCTGCTGGAGACGGTCCGCGCGTTCGCGATCGCGCAGCTGTCCGCCGCCGGCGAGGAGGACAAGACGCAGGCCCGGCACCTTCGCTGGGCCGCCGACGCGGCGAGCGCTGTGGAAGGCCGGCTCGATGATCACGGATGGCGGGAGGAGTTCGATGCCATCGCCCCGGACCTGCGGGCCGCGCTGACCGCGGCCGGCGGTCCGGACGAGGAGACGCACCGGTTGGCGAGCGCGTTGGCGCACCTGACCTTCGCGCGCCGGCACCTCCTGGAGTCCTTCGCGCACCACCGCACCGCCGCCGCGGTCGCGACCAGCGCCGCCGTGGCGGCACGTGCTCTGCGGGCGGGCGCCGGGTGCGCCCACGTGAGCACCACCTCCAACCAGCACGTCTACGAACTGCTGCTGGAGGCGGCCGAGCACGCGCAGCGGGCCGGCGACGACCGTGGCCGGGTCATCGACCTGGCCCGCGCGGTCGAGACGGCCTGCCGGTTCCCCGAGGCGTTCGAGACACCCGTTCCGCGTGAGCACCTGCGCGGCCTCCTCGGCGCCGCCGTCGCAGTCGCACCCGGCAACGACCCCGAGGTCGCCGCGTGCATCGCCGTGGCCCGATCGTGGTTGGCCGGCCCGAACCAGGGTGCGCCCGACCCCGAGCTCGCCGCGGCCGCCGTCGCCGCCGCCCGGGCGACCAGCGATCCCGTACTCGTCAGCTCAGCGCTGTGTGCTGCGGCGACCGCGGCGCTGCTCGCCGGACGGCTGCGCGACGCCAACCGCATCACCCGCGAGCGCCTGCAGTTGCTGGCGGCCATGGACCGCAACGACCCCTACTGCGCGCCCGAGATCTGCAACACCTACGGCCGGGCCTGCATCTACGCGATCATGGCCGGAGACCTGCGCAGCGCGATGACCGCGGCGCAGGCGGGTATCGACGACGATCTGCTGCGCGACACCCACATCACCGCGAGTCGCATGGTCGTGCCCCTCGCACTGACCGGACGGTTCCACGACGCGATCGGGCACGCCGAGCGGATGTGGGACCGGTGGGAACGGGCCGGTCGCCCGGCGCCGCTGTGGATGCTGCCCGCGGTGTGCACAACCGTGCTGGCCGGCGCCATGCTCGAGAAGTCCCGATCGGTCGCGCTGTGGCGGTCCCGCGCCGCGCAGGTGGCCGGCAACGCGCTCAGCACAGCGGCCGGCTGCGCACTCGGCACGGCTGCCGTCGCCGCGTTCGTGGACGCCAGCCTCGCCGTCCACCACCCACAGGTCGACGCAGACCTGCTCGTCCGCAGGGCCTTCGCCGTCCACGACCCGCTCGACCCCTACCTGGCCTACGCACGAGCGGCGGGCGCAGAACTGGCCGTCGCGGCCCGGCTGCCCGACGCCGAAGCGCGGATGGCGGCCGCCACCCCGTACGCCGAGGAGAACGCGTGGGCGAGGGCCTGCCTCACCCGTGCCCGCGGGCGCCTCCACAACGACCGCGCGGCGCTGGCCGGTGCCGTCGCGGCATGGGATGACCTCGACGCGCAGGCCGAACGCAACGCCACGCAAGCCTTGCTGGCACAGCTCGGATAGGGGCGTTGTCAGCCCGGAGGGCTTGCTGCCGGCCGGCGCGTGACACACCAACTTCGGTGCTCGCACACCAACTGGAGTTGATGTGCGAGCACCACAGTTGGTGTGTGGCGGGCGATCATCCGACGGAGCGGCCTCGTCGGCGTCCATGGGCGGCATCATCCGCCGGTGGGCGGCTTGCGGGCCAGCAGGTAGGCCTGCGGGGTGCGCTCGCCCGCGCCGGCCTCGCGCACCGCGTGGGCGTGGACGGGCAGGCCCGCGGCGGCGAGGAGCGCGCTCATCTGCTCGGGGCGACGGCGGTGGAACACCAGGGAGATCTCGTGGCCCCACGCCTCGGACATCCGCAGGGGCTCGTCGCCGACCTGGAACGCGAGCAGCGCGTGGCCGCCGGGCGCCAGCACCCGGTGGAACTCGGCGAACACCCGCGGCAGCAGGTCGTCGGGGACGTGGATCGTCGAGTAGTACGCCATGACGCCGGAGAGGGCGGCGTCCGGCACGTCCAGGGCGGTCATGGAGCCGACGTCGAAACGCAGCCCCGGGTGGTCGCGGCGGGCGAGCTCCAGCATTCCCGGGGACAGGTCGATCCCGAAGACGTCGACGCCGAGGCCGTGCAGGTGGCCGGTGACGCGGCCGGTGCCGCACCCGATGTCGGCGACCGGCCCGCCGCCCGCGGTGAGCACGAGCTCGGCGAACGTGGCGAGGACGGCCCGGTCCAGCGGCTGGCCGGCCAGCTCGTCCTTCCAGCGCTCGGCAGCGTCGGTGGCCACGGCGTCGTAGGACGCCCGGGTGGAGGTGAGGAAGGCAGGCTCGGTCACGGGGGCGGACAGTAGTGAGGGAGTCCGACAGGATCTGTCGATCCGGGGAGCGGCCGTTCGTGTGGAGGGTGAACCACCAGGAAGAGGAGAGACGATGACCCGATACATGCTCAGCATCTACCAGCCCGCCGGCGACCCGCCGCCGCCCGAGGTCCTCGACCCGATCATGCGGGACCTGGACGCGGTGAACCAGGAGATGCGCGCCGCCGGGGCGTGGGTGTTCGCCGCCGGCCTGCACGACCCCGGCACGGCCACCGTGCTGCGGGCCCAGGAGGGCGAGGTGCTCGTCACGGACGGCCCGTTCGCCGAGGGCAAGGAGCACCTCGGGGGCTTCACGATCATCGAGGCGCCCGACCTCGACGTCGCGCTGGAGTGGGGCCGCAAGTTGGCGCGGGCGATCACGCTCCCCATCGAGGTGCGGCCGCTGCACTTCGGCACCTGCTGACGGGCCGTGCTCTCCACCGCCGAGATCGAGCGCGTCTTCACCCGCGAGTACGGGCGGGCGGTGGCGGTGCTGACCCGCGTCCTCGGCGACATCGACGTCGCCGAGGAGGCGGTGCAGGACGCCTTCACCACGGCGGTGCAGCGCTGGCCGGAGACCGGCCTGCCGCCCAGCCCGGCCGGCTGGCTGATCACCACCGCCCGCAACCGGGCGATCGACCGCCTCCGCCGCGAGGCGTCCCGCGCGGACCGGCACGCGCAGGCAGCCCTCCTGCACCCCGGGAGCGACGAGCCGGACGAGGAGCTCGCCGTGCGCGACGACCGGCTGTGCCTGATCTTCACCTGCTGCCACCCCGCGCTCGGCACCGCTGCCCAGGTCGCGTTGACGCTGCGGCTGCTCGGTGGCCTCACGACGGCCGAGGTCGCGCGCGCGTTCCTGGTGCCCGAACCGACGATGGCGCAGCGGATCGTGCGGGCGAAGGGCAAGATCCGCAAGGCCCGGATCCCGTACCGCGTGCCGGACGAGGCGGAGCTGCCGGACCGGCTGCGCGCGGTGCTCGCCGTCGTCTACCTCGTGTTCAACGAGGGCTACACGGCCAGCGGGGGTGAGCGGCTCGTCCGCGACGACCTGTGCGCCGAGGCCGTCCGGCTGGGCCGGGTGCTCGTCGAGCTGATGCCCGACGAACCGGAGGCCGTCGGCCTGCTCGCGCTGATGCTGCTCGTCGAGTCCCGGCGGCCCGCCCGCACCACGGGGAGCGGCGACCTCGTGCTGCTCGCCGACCAGGACCGTTCGCGGTGGGACCGCGGGCTCGTGGCCGAGGGCCAGGCGCTGGTCCGGCAGTGCCTGCGCCGCGGGCGGCCGGGGCCGTACCAGATCCAGGCCGCGATCAACGCCGTGCACAGCGACGCCCCCGACGCGGAGGCGACGGACTGGCGCCAGATCGTCGTGCTCTACGACCAGCTGCTCGCGGTGGCGCCGAGTCCCGTGGTGGCGCTGCACCGGGCCGTCGCCGTGGCCGAGGTCGACGGGCCCGCCGCGGGCCTGCGGCTCGTCGACGCGCTGGACCTCGGCGACCACCACCTGTTCCACGGCGTGCGGGCGGATCTGCTGCGCCGGCTCGGCCGTGCCGCGGAGGCGGGCCGGGCGTACGACGCCGCGCTCGACGGTGCCGGCAACGAGGCCGAGCGGGCGTTCCTGCGCCGGAGGCGGGCCGAGCTCGGCGGTTCGTGATCACCCGGACGCGCCGGGAAGATCGCTCGCGCGGAGGGGAGCCCGTCCGCCACGCAGCGTGATGGTGGGCCGGCGGAATTCCGGGGAATCCGAAGGAGTTGATCACGAAGAGTGTCGGAAGTGATTCCGCTTCCCTGGTCGGTCGAGCGGCAAACGCGGGGCCTCGATTCGGGTACACGATGGTGGGACACCCGTGGTAGGGGCGGCGGAGGCGCGGTTAGCGTTCCTTCTGTCAGTTACGACCGCACACATTCACCCATTCAGGAGACGAAGGTGTGGAAGAAAGCAGGAATCGTCGTATCCGCGAGCTTGGCGGCCGTGCTGGCGCTCGCCCCGCTCGCCAACGCGAGTGAGTCGCCGGAGGGCGACGAGGATTCGGAACAGGTCATCACCGGTGACGACGCGCCACAGGACGGCCTGCTCAACCTCGGTGACCTCAACGTGCTGAACGGTTTGAACGTCTGTCCGGACGTCACCGCCACGCTCGGGCTGGGTAACCTGTTGGGCGTCCTCGGTACCGGCTCGTCGGACCCGACCGTCGGCGACGCCCCGATCAAGTGCGAGGCGACGGCGAAACGTTGACCCGCATTCCGGAAATGCGTGTCGAGAAACGGGCACCCCGGCCGGGGTGCCCGTTTCTCGATTTCGCGGTCCGGTTCAGCGGTCCCGTCCCGGGAGCCAAGCGGCGATCGAGTCGCGACGGCCCCATGCGATCGCGGCGGCCAGCACGAAGAAGATGACCGGGGTGAGGACCATCGCCGGCGCACCCAGCACCACCGCCTGCGTGTAGCCCGCCCCGACCATCAGGGCCATCAGGCCGACGGCCGCCGGCCCGGCCAGCCGCGGCACCATCAGGCCGATGCCACCGGCGAGCTCGACGGCGCCGATGACGTAGCGGAACCACTGCCCGGCGCCGATCTCGGTGAAGATCTGCACGGCGTACGGGTCACCCCAGAACTTCGGTGCGGCCGACGCCACGACGAAGAAGACGCCCAGCAGGATCTGCAGGACCCACAGGGCGCGGTGGGCGGCTCGGGAGCGGGTCGGGGCGGCGGTGGTCATCGGTTCCTCCGAAGCTGGCGCTTTCGTGCTGTCGGGGGTAGGACCGGGGCGCACGGTGGAACTCATCGGTCGGGGAGCTCGCGCAGTGGGCGCGGAAGAAGGTGGACGAGTTCCGATGAGTCCGGAGGCGCATCGCGGTCGGTAGGGCATGACCATCGCATCCGTCAACGGACTCGACCTCTACTACGAGGAGCACGGCAACGGCCACCCGCTGGTGCTGCTGCACGGCGGCCTGCACACGATCGACATATCGTTCGGGGCGCTGATTCCCCTGCTCGCGGCCTCCCACCGGGTGATCGCGGTGGAGCTGCAGGGGCACGGCCGCACCGCCGACATCGACCGGATGCCGACCTACCCGGACCTCGCCGACGACGTCGCCGCGCTGCTGGACCACCTCGGCATCGAGCGGGCCGACGTGTTCGGGTTCAGCCTCGGCGGCCTGGTGGCGGTCGAGATCGGCCTGCGTCACCCGAACCGGGTCGACCGGCTCGTCCTCGCCGCGACGCAGTACCGGCCGGAGGGCTACCACGACCTCTCCGAGCCCGGCTCGGTGCGCATGCCCACACCGGCGGAGTTCGCCGAGATGGAACGGGAGTACCGGCGCGTGGCCCCGCACCCGGACGGCTGGGAGGCCTTCGCCGCGAAGCTGAACGGCGTCGTGCACACCGCGCCGGGGTGGACCGCCGACGACATGCGGCGCATCGCCGCGCCCGTGCTGCTCGTGATCGGCGACACCGACTTCGTGCGCATCGAGCACGCCGCCGAGATGCTCGAGCTCATCCCCGACGCCCGGCTCGCGGTGCTTCCGAGGACGCGGCACACCGAGCTGTTGCTCCGCACCGACGTGCTCTCGCCGCTGGTGGAGGGCTTCCTGTCCTCCTGACCCCTCAGTCGCGTAGCCGGAACGGTTCCGTGCCCGGCACCAGCGCCACCCGGCCGATCCCGCCGAAGGTGTTGGCGTAGTCGAGCGCGTGAGCGAGGTCGGTCACGCCGTTGGTGGCGCTGCCGTCCGTGAACAGCGTGGAGAGCACGCCGAAGGCGCGGCCGTCGCCGTCGAGGTAGCCGCTGCCGGAGTCGCCGGGGCGCCCCGGCGGGGTGGTCTCGACCCGGTGGGCGAGCCCGCCGCCGCTCGTGCCGAGGCTGCGCCCCTGCTTGACGCTCGTCGGGCCGATCTGCGGTTGGTAGCTGGCCACCGGCTCGCCGGGCACCGTGCCGTCCGAGTCCAGCCCCGTCGGGCCGCCGAGCACGGGCACGGTGGGGTCCACCCGCGTGGCGTCGGCCGGTTTCAGCTCGACGAGGGCGAAGTCGTTGTGCAGGCACAGGTCGGGATCCGACTCGCCACGCTGCTGCATCGTCCCCCACGAGGTGTAGGCGAGATCGCCGGACGCGCGGGATCCGTCGTTTCCCACGATCGTGACGTCGGTGCCGAGCGGGAGCGTCGGCTCCTCGCACCCGGAGAGCCCCATCGACTCGCTCGCCCCCGCGCAGTGTGCCGCGTAACCGAGGTAGGTCGTGGCGCCGCCGGCGAAGACGAACGCCGCCGTGCACGAGCTCGTGACGTGCTCGTCCACGGGGCTGATCATCAGCGCGCCCGGCGTGATCGGGGCGCCGGCGGCCGGTGCGGCGTGCGCCGGACCGCCGACGAGCGCCAGTGCCGTGGCGGCGGCGCCGAGCACGATGATGCGGCGAAGGATCACGGATCACTCCTGGACGGGCGGCGGACGCGGCGAGCGTAGATCGACTTCCCGGCCTGCGCCGTCCTCGTCGCGCGACGGAGTGACGGGGACCGCACTGACGGCGTCGGGCGGGATCTGGAAGGCTGGACGGGCTCCCCGCCCCCGCTCTCGGGCGAGCGCGACCGAGAGGACATCGACTTGGACGTCCTGGCCGTGTGCGACGCGGTGCTGCGCAGCTCGTGGCTGTTGCCGCTCCTCGTCGTGATGATCGCGGTCGACGCGCCGTTCCCGGTCCTCCCGAGCGAGACGATCCTGATGTCCGCGGCCACCACCGCGATCGGCGGCGGTGACGTGGGGATGGTGTTCGGGCTCTTCCTCGCCGCCCTGGCCGGTTCGGTGCTGGGCGACGCCGTGGTCTTCTGGCTCGGCCGCTGCTCGCACAGGCTCGTGTCGCGCACCTTCGACACCGAGCACGAGGTGTCGTCGTGGGTGCGCAAGCACATGCTGCGGCGCCCCGGCATCGTGCTGGTCGGTGCGCGGTTCATCCCGGGTGGGCGCCTGGTGAGCACGGCCGCCGCCGGCCTCTTCGGCCTGCCGGTGCGGCGCTTCCTGCCGTGGACGATCGTGAGCTCGGCGGCGTGGAGCGCCTACATGCTGCTGATCGGCCTGGCGCTCGGCCCGGTCACCGGGGGCGACCCGCTGCTCAGCCTGTTCGCGGGGGTGGCGATGGCGCTGGTCACGGCGGCGGGCTTCGCGCTCGTGGCGAAGGTGCGTCGCAACAGGGTCCCCGTCGCCTCCTGAGGTTCGTCGCGAAACGAGAGCACTGCTCTTGACATGGAGCACGCACTCTGGTGCACTCATCTCCAACAAGAGCACTGCTCTCGAATCGGATCAGGAGATCGTGATGAGCGCCAACCCGCGTTACGTCGAGGCCGGCCGCGGAGCCGGACTGTTCAACTCCGCCGTCAGCTGGCTCACCGCCCGCGGGCTGAGCATCTGGGGCTCCCGGGTACTCGCGGTCCGGGGCAGGCGCAGTGGCGAATGGCGCACGGTGCCGGTCAACCTGCTCACGCACGACGGCGCCCGGTACCTGGTGGCCCCGCGGGGCCACACGCAGTGGGTGCGCAACCTGCGGGCCGCAGGCGGGACGGGGGAGCTGCGGCTCGGCCGACGGGCCGAGGTCTTCGCCGCCGACGAGCTGGCCGATGCCGACAAGCCCGAGATCCTGCGCGCCTACCTGCGGCGCTGGAAGTTCGAGGTGGGTGTGTTCTTCGACGGCGTCGACCACACCGCGTCCGACGAGACCCTGCTCGGGATCGCCCCCGGCTACCCGGTGTTCCGCCTGCGCTGAGCCCCCGACAAGAAGATCAACCGAAGCCGGCGGAGGCTCCCCGTTCCGCCGGCCCCGGTCATCGGGCTCAACGCACCACCCATGGGCGGGTTGCGGATGGATCTGTCCCGTCCGTCGAGTGGGCGATCACGATCGGTGATCGGTTTGTGACGAGATCGGCGCCGAACGGTAGCCGCCGAACGACCGGCGGGAACCATCCAGCGCGAGGCAGCGCGTCGCCGCGCTGCAACGCGCCGAGGACCTCACCCGGACCGGAGGCGGCGCAGGCGCAGGGCCAGCTGCAGCTCCAGGGCGCGATCCGGTGACTGCCAGTCGTCGCCCAGGAGCGCTGCCACGCGTTCCAGGCGCTGGGCCACCGTGTTCACGTGGACGTGGAGGGTGCCGGCCGCGCGGGTCGGGCTCGCCCCGGCGGCGAAGTAGGCCTCCAGGGTGGCCAGCAGGTCGGTGCCGCGGCGGGCGTCGTGGGCCGCGACAGGCCCGAGCACGCGTTCGACGTACCCCTCCACGTCCGCGGTGGCACCGGTGACCAGCCCGGCGAACCCGAGATCGCGGGCCGAGCCCGCGGCGAGGCCGAGCGCGGCGAGGGCGTCGGCGGTGCGGCGGGCGTCGGCGAACGCGTCGCGCAGACCCGCGGCGGGCACGACGGGGCCTGCCGCACCGACCGCGCCGGCATCTCGCCCCGAGCGTCGGGCCAGGTCGTCGGCCACCGCGGAGGGGTCGCGCCCAGGCACGACCGCGACCGCCCACCCGTCGTGCCGGCCCGCGAGGCCGTGCCCGAGGCCACGACCGCCCCGGCACACCGCGACGACGTGCGGGGTGCGCAGCCGCAGCCCGAGCAGCCGGCCGCGCTCCACGAACGTGGGGTCCAGCTCGCCCGCCGGACGGGTCAGCAGGTCGGCGAGCAGGTCGGTGCGCACCCGCTGGTCGGCCTCCGCCTCGCGCAGCCGGAACAGCAGCACCAGCGCCGTCACCGTCGCCGCGCGCTCGACCGTGCGGACCTGCCCGTCGTCGAGCGCGGCGCGACCGCCGAGCACGAGGGTGCCCAGGCGCTGGCCGACGGCCCGGACCGCCACCGCGGACGTGTCGCCGGCACCCACCAGCCGGGCCGCGTCGGCCGCCCGCCGCACCGCCGGGAGCTCCGCCAGGCCGTCGGGCACCGGGCCGTGGGCCGCGAGCCGCTGGTCGTCGACGTCCAGCACCGCCACCCAGCGGCCCAGCAGCTCGCCGAGGGTGGCGGCGATGTCGTCGACCCCGCCGCCGGAGAGCACGACCTCGGCGAACCGGTCGTGCGCCGCGGCGGCCTGCTCGATCCCGGCGTGCGCGTCGGACAGGGCCGCGAGCGCGTCGGCCGTCTCGGCGGCGCGGCGCACCTGCACGAGGGAGACGGCGGCGAGCGCGCCGAGCGAGCCCAGCAGCGCCACCTCGGTGCGCGTGAACGGGCGCCGGGAACGGTGCGCGGCGAACAGCACCCCGACGAACTCCCGTTCGACGAGCAGCGGAGTGCCGCAGATCGCGACGATCCCCTCCTCGTCCACGGCCGCGTCGATCTCGGCGGTGTGGTCGTAGCCGGCGTCGGCGGGGTAGTCGGCGGTCCAGTGCGGCCGCCGCGTCTGCGCCACGAGGCCACCGAGGCCCGCGCCGAGCGGCAGCCGCAGCGTCTGGAACCGGCCGGAGATCGACCCGTCCGTGGCGCGCATGAACGTGTCGCCGCGCTCCGGATCGGCCAGCGTCAGGTACGCGACGTCGGCGCCGAGCAAGCTGCGGGCGCGGCGCACGATCGTGTCGAGCACGCCGCCCGGCTCCGGGAGGGACGCGAGGTCGCGGGCGATGTCGACGAGCGCCGACAGCTCGGTCTCCCGGCGCCGGTGTGCGTCGATCCCGGCCCGGACGCGCAGGGCGAGCTCGCGTGCGACCGCGCCGGTCTCCGGGTCGGTCGCCGCGAGCACCCGCGCCTGCTCCTCGATGCGTTCGGCGGGCGCGTCCTGGGCGAGCAGGCGCAGCAGCTCCAGCGCCGTGTGCGACACGGCGGTGATGATGCCATCGGCCGAGATCAGCGGGCGGGTTCCACGGCGTGGTCCTCGGCGAGGTCGCGGTGGCGGGTCTCGCCGTAGGTCGCCACGGCCACGATCGTGAGCAGCGCGCTGAGCGCGACGTAGATCGCCACGGCGTACCCGCTGTCGAACGAGGTGTAGAGCGCCACGGCGATGATCGGTGCGAGTCCGCCCGCCACGACGGATGCGAGCTGGTAGCCGACGGACGTGCCCGAGTAGCGGACCTTCGTGCCGAAGAGCTCGGACAGGAACGCGGCCTGCGGCCCGTACATCGCGGCGTGGAAGACGAGCCCGCCGATCACGGCGAGCGTCGTGAGGGCGAAGCTGCCGGTGTCGATGAGTGCGAAGAACGCGAACCCCCAGATCCCGACGCCCGCGGCGCCGACCAGGTAGATCGGCTTGCGCCCGAAGCGGTCCGACAGCGCGCCCCACACCGGGATGACGACGAGGTGCACGGCGGTGCCGATGAGCACCGCGCCGAGCACGAAGGAGCTGGGCAGCCCGAGCCGCTTCGTCATGTAGGTCGTGATGACGATCGTGAAGATGTAGTACGAGACGTTCTCGACGAAGCGCGCGCCCATCGCGGTGAACACCTCGCGCGGGTAGCGGCGGAACACGTCGACGATCGGCATGACCTCCCGCTCGCCCTCCGCCGCACGCTCCGCGGCGCGGGCCTGGGCCGCCCGGAAGACCGGCGACTCCTCGATCGACAGCCGGATGTAGAGGCCGATCAGCACGAGCACCGCGGAGAGCAGGAACGGGATCCGCCACCCCCACGACTGGAAGGCCGCCTCGCTCTGCACCGCGGCGAGCAGGAACAGCAGTGCGTTGGCGAGCAGCTGGCCGACCGGCACCCCGGCCTGCGGCCAGCTGGCCCAGTAGCCGCGCCGCGCCGGGTCACCGTGTTCGGAGACGATGAGCACGGCCCCGCCCCACTCCCCGCCGATCGCGAAGCCCTGCACGAGGCGCAGGACCACGAGCAGCAGCGGCGCCGCGATCCCGATGGTGGCGTACCCGGGGAGCAGCCCGATCGCGAACGTCGCCGCCCCCATCGACACGAGGCTGATCACCAGCAGCTTCTTGCGCCCCAGCTTGTCGCCGTAGTGGCCGAACACCAGGCCGCCGAGCGGCCGCGCGATGAACCCGATCGCGAACGTGCCGAGCGCGAGCAGGGTGCCGACCGCCGCGTCGCTCGACGGGAAGAAGACCGCCGGGAACACGACGGCCGCCGCAACGCCGTAGAGGAAGAAGTCGTACCACTCGACGGCCGTGCCGGCCATGCTGGCCGCCACGACCCTGATGATGTTGGCGCGGGGTTGTCCGTCGGTGACCACGGTGTCTCCGTTTCCGTATCAGTGGGCGGTCCAGCCGCCGTCCATCGACAGCGACGCTCCGGTGATCGACGCCGACGCCGGCCCGTAGAGCACGGCGGCCAGCTCGGCCACCTCCCCCGGCTCGACGAGCCGTTTCAGGGCGGCGGGCGCGAGCAGCACCCGCTCCAGCACGGCACCGGGGTCGATCCCGTGGATGCGGGCCTGGTCGGCGATCTGCCGCTCGACCAGCGGCGTGCGCACGTAGGCGGGGTCCAGGCAGTTGCTCGTGACGCCGTGCTCGGCGCCTTCGAGTGCGATGACCTTGGACAGGCCCTCGAGGCCGTGCTTCGCGCTGACGTACGCGGCCTTGAACGGGCTCGCGCGCAGCCCGTGCACGCTCGAGATGTTGATGACCCGGCCCCAGCCGCGGGCGTACATGTGTGGCAGCGTGCGGCGGGCCAGCCGGAACGGCGCCTCCAGCATCACGCGCAGGATCAGCGAGAACCGGTCCGGGTCGAACTCGGGGATCGGGGCGACGTGCTGCAGCCCGGCGTTGTTGACCAGGACGTCGACGTCGGCCGGCACCGTGTCGACGGCGGCGAGGTCGGACAGGTCGCACACCTTGGGTTCCACGCTCGCGTCCCGCGCGAGCACGGCCAGCCCGTGCTCGTCCCGGTCGACGGCCACCACTTGCGCCCCGTCGGCGGCGAGCCGCCGAGCCAGCGCGCCTCCGATCCCCGACGCCGCGCCCGTGACGAGCGCGCGGCGCCCGGCCAGCGGCGGCGACGGGGCGGAGGTCATGCCGCTGGACGCTACGTCCGGGACGTCCGAACCGCCCTATGGTGCGGCCACATCAGTCGATGAGAGACATGTGGTCCGGCTACACGTTGCGGTAGCCCGGATGGATGCCCGGGCGCAGGCCCTGGTCGGCGGAGATGCGGGAGAGGAGGCCGCGCAGCGTCTCGCGTTCGGCCGCGTCGAGGCTGCGGCAGAGCGCGTCGTCGTGCGCGCGGCCGATGGCGCCGACCTTGCCGAGCACGGCCCGTCCCGCGTCGGTGATGTGCAGCGCGTGGAGGCGCCGGTCGGTCGGGTTGCGCCTGCGCTCGACGAGCGCGCGGTCGGCGAGCGCGTCGACCAGGCCCACGAGCCGGCTGGGTGGCATGCCCAGCACCTGGGCCACGGCCTGCTGGCTCTGCCCCGGCGACGCCGAGATGAGCCCGAGCAGGCCGATCTGCGGGGGCGTGAGGTCGAGCTCGGCCGCGCGCTCGCCGAAACGCGCGGCGGCGTGCGCGCCGACCGCGGCGAGGAGGAAGGCCGATCCGGGCGGGTTCTCCAGTGGCACGGGTAGACCGTACAGCGCCAGAACGGTACCCTCCAAGTAATCGTTCAGAGTTGTAATCGTTCTGGAGGTGGGGGATGTCCGAGCAGAAGTTCCGCTTCGGGGTGGTGGCGACGCCCGAGGGCGGTGGACGGCAGTGGGGCGCCACGGCGAAGCGGGTGGAGGAGCTCGGCTACTCCACCCTGCTGATGCCGGACGGCCTGCAGCTGCTCTCGCCGTTCCCGTCGCTCGCGGTGGCGGCCTGCGCGACCACCACCCTGCGAGTGGCCACGTTCGTGCTGGCGAGCCCGCTGCGGTCGCCGCGGGCCGCCGCGTGGGACGGGCATTCGCTCTCGGTGCTCACCGAGGGCCGCTTCGACTTCGGCATCGGGACCGGGCGCCCGGAGGCGCGGCGGTTCGCCGAGGCGCTCGGCCGTCCCTGGGGCACCGCGGGGGAGCGGCTGCGGGACGTGGCCGAGTCGATCGAGCACCTGCGGGAGCTCGACGGCGACCGGCACACGCCGGTGCTGGTGGCCGCGGGGGGCCCGAAGGCGCTCGCGCTCGCGGGCCGCACCGCCGACATCGTCACGCTCGCCGCGCCCCCGCTCGCCGGGCGCGACCACCTCGCCGGGATGGCCACCCAGCTGCGCGAGGCCGCGGGGGAGCGGGCGGGCGACATCGAGATCTCCATGAACCTGTTCGCCGTGGGCGACGACGAGATCCCGCCGTGGACCCAGAAGTTCATCGGCGCGGACCACGCCACCCTCGTCGCCCACGACTCGCAGACCCTGGTGCGTGGCACGCCCGCCGAGATGGCCGACGAGCTGCGGCGGCGCCGGGACGCGTACGGCGTGTCCTACGTGAGCGTCAACGGCTCGTTCCTCGAGCAGTTCGCCCCGGTCGTGGAGCGGCTCGCCGGCAGCTGATGCTCGCCGCCGCATCGCCGTCGGCGAGCCCCCGCGTGAAGTCTCGGCGGTTGGGGCTTTCCCCCGTCCCGGTGCGGGGGTGCGCCGGGCGGTTCTGGGCCACGTTCCGGCGAACACTCCAGGCATGACCTCCGTTGCCGTGCGCACCGCGCCGCCCACCGTCCAGCTCTCGGTCCTGCTCTGGCTCGGCGCCATCGCCGCCGGGGCCGTCGAGGCCCTCGTCCACCTGCTCCTCCCCGCGCCGCCCACGGCCGGCGAACTCGCCACGCGCTTCGGGATCTACGCCGTGCTCGCCGTGCTGGTGCTCGCGCTGCGCACGGGCCGGAACGCCGTCCGCTGGACGGTGGCCGTGCTCCTCGGCGGAATCGGCACGATCTCGCTCGTGATCGAACCGATCTCCTGGCTGCTGGCCGGTGGATCGCCCGGCCTCTTCCTCGTGACGGCCGACGCGCCCGCGCTCGTGGCCGCCGGCCTGCGAATCGCGCACGTCGTCGGCGTGTTCTCCGCGTTGGCGCTGATGTTCGGCCCGGCCGCGAACGCCTGGTTCCGCGGTCGTTGAACCGTCAGCTCGCGCAGAGGTCCTGGCCCGCCCGCGCGAGCCCGCACCGCAGCGTCCGCAGCGCCCGCTGCCGGGTCGGTCCGATGCTGCCGATCGGCAGCCCCATCAGCCGGGACACCTCGGCGTAGTTGGGCTCGGGGGTCGAGAACAGCACGCTGACCAGCGCGCGCGGCTTCACCGGCAGCTCCGTGACCGCGTCGACGACGGCGCGGCGGGCCTCCTCGGCCAGTACCACCGCCTCCGGGCCGGGGGCCTCCACGACGAGCCGGTCCTCCTCGACCCCCGTGGGCGTCTCCCGGCGCGACCGCGCCAGCAGTGCGAGGCACTCGCGCCGGGCGACCGTGGTGAGCCAGCCGCCGAGGCTGTCGGGGTCGCGCACGGTGTGGAGCCGTTCGAGGGCGCGCAGCCAGGTGTTCTGGACGGCGTCCGCGAAGTCCGCCTCCTGGAGCCGGTAGGAGCCCACGACGGCGCGTACGAGGCCCTCGTACCGCGACGCGAGCTCCCGCCATGCGCCGGGCTGCCGGTCGCACGCGTCTCTGACCAGCTGGGCGGTGCTCGGTGGCGCGGGCGCGACCGGATCGGGGCTGAACATGGCTGCCTCCCCAGTGCATGCGGGAGGTACACGGTTACGGGTCGCGCTTGCAGCGACCTTGCAATGGACTAGACCGTGTCCGTACCGAACACCCGTGCCGCGTCCGCCTCGACCCGGGCCCGCTCGGCGGGGTTGCCCTCCATGCGCTGCCCGGTGACCTCGAGGACGGCGCTCATCAGTTTCCGGGCGCGGAAGTGGTTCCCGCCGGCGGCGAGCGCGACGGCGAGCCGCCTGCCGGCCAGCAGCGTGCTCGCGTGCTCGGGCCCGAGCGCCGCGCGGAAGACCCGCCGGGCCCGCGCCTGCGCCTCGACCGCGTCGCGCCCCCGGCCCGCGTCGGCGTAGGCGAGGCCGAGGTTCGTGAGGGTCATCGCCACGCGCGAGTCGTCGGTGCCGAGCACGCGCTCCAGCAGCCGCACGGCGCGCAGGTGCACCGCGACCGCCTCGCCGGCCCGGCCCGAGAGCCGCAGCGCGTAGCCGAGCTTGTCCAGGGTCTGAGCGGTGTCCGGGTGGTCGGTGCCGCAGGCGTGGACGAAGACGTCGAGCGCGGTGCGCTGGAGCGCCACCGCCTCCTCCAGGTTGCCGCCGTCCTGCTCGACGAGACCGAGCCCCGCGGTGGCGTGGGCCCAGTCCCGCCCCTCGCGCCGGTCCTGGCCCTCCAGCAGCTCCCGGCCCGCCCGCAGGGCGTCGCCCGCCGGCCCGAGCCGCCCGGCGGCCCACAGCGTGTAGCCGAGGTCGACGAGCACCGGCGGCACGAGGTCGTCCCGCGCGGCCTTCTGCAGGGCGAGCAGCGCACGCTCGTGGGCCTCGATCGCGGCCAGCGCGTCGTCGGCGCAGTTCAGGACGTGGCCCAGGCGGTTGTAGGCGTGCGCGAGGACGACGTCGTCGGGATCGAGGGTCGAGTCCAGGACCTGCACCGCACGCCGGTGCAGGTCGAGGGCGGGCCCGAGGTGCCCGGCGGCGTCGAGCACCTCTCCGAGCTGGCACATGAGCCGTCCCCGCAGCACGGCGTCGCCCGCCCCGTCCTGCAGGCGCAACGCCGCCTCCAGGACGCGCTGTGCGGCCGGGTAGAGCGCCCGCGTCGCCTGCCGGTGCGCCAGCCCGGCCAGCGCCTCCACCAGCCCGTCGGGCACGGTGGCGAGCTCCTCGGCGTGCGCGGCGACGCACACCAGGTGCGGTGCGACGTCGTCGGGTTCGGAGCCCGCTCCCGTGCACGCGCGGGCAGCCTCGACGAGCCGCCACCGCCGCACGCCGGTCGGCATCCGGGCCCGTACGACGTCCTGCACCAGCCGGTGCATCCGCACGGCGCCTGCCTCGCGGTCGACCAGCGACAACCGCAACAGCTCCGCGAGCGCGTCGTGCAGGTCGAGCTCGTCGGCGAAGGCCTCCGGGCCGAGCCCGCGCAGCGTCGCGAGGCCGACCGCGTCCGGGGCGAGGAAGGCCATCGCCTCGAGGAGCCCGGCCGCTCGCGGCGACCGCTGGTGCAGCCGGTCGAAGGCGAGGCCCCACGTCGTGGCGACCGTCGGCCGCGAGTCGAGGGGATCGCGCAGCAGCAGGCTCTCCCGCCGTTCGCGGAACAGCTCCACGTAGTCGGGCACCGACATCCCGGTCTGCTCGATGTAGGCGCACGCCTGTTCCAGCGCGAGCGGAAGGTCCCCGAGCTGGTCGGCGAGCGTGTCGGCCTCGGCGTCGGCGTCACCGGTGCGGTCCACCACGTAGCGAACGGACTCCGCCCTGTTCAGCGGGGCCACGGTGACCGGCCGGGCGAGCCGCCGCCACGCCGGGTTGCGCGAGGTGATCACGACGTCGCCGTGCCGGGCGGCGGGCAGGAACGGTTCCAGCAGGGCGGGGTCGTCCGCGTTGTCGAACACCAGCACCCAGCCCGGAGCCCGGTCGAGCTCGGCCCAGAGCGCCGCGTGGGTGTCCTCTCCGCGCTCGAACGCGGCGATGCCCAGCGCCGCCGCGAGATCGGCGAGCCCGGTGGCGGTGCCCGCCGGATCCTCGGCCGGGACCCACCATGCGACCCGTCCGCTCCGGCGCCGGCGGTGCGCCAGCTCCAGCGCCAGCTCGGTCTTCCCGACGCCCGCCAGGCCGACCAGCGCCACCGCCCGCGGGCGGCGTGCGTCGTCGTCCAGGACGTTGCCGAGCCGGCCGAGGACGTCCTCCCGCCCCACGAAGGAACGGTTCCGCGGCGGCAGGTTGGTCGGGAGCACCGAGGCGACGGCCGTGGGGAGCGGCTCCTGGGCCAGCACGGCCGCGTGCACCCGGCGCAGCTCGGGTGTCGGGTCGACGCCGAGCTGCTCGGCGAGCGAGTGGCGGCACCGCTCGAACGCCGCCAGCGCATCAGCCTGCCGTCCGGCCGCGTACAGCGCCCTGACCAGCCGGATGGCCACGGACTCCCGCAGCGGGTCCTGCTCGGCCAGCTCGTGCAGGAGGGCGACGTCGTCACCGGCCCGTCCGCAGCGGGCGTTCGCGTCGGCCAGCGCCTCCGCGGCCAGCACGCGAAGCTCCTCCCACCTGGTCGCGATGGGGGCCAGGAAATGCGCCTCGCGCATCGGGCCGAACGCGGCGGGGCCGCGCCACCGGGCGAGGGCCACCTCGAGGACGGCCGCCGCCGCGTCGTCCGCTCCACGGGCGAGAGCCGCCCGGCCACGCGACACGTCATCGGCGAACTGGTCGGCGTCGACCGTGACGACGCCGCGGTCGATCTGGTACCGCCCGGCCAGCCGCGGGATCGCCGCGCCGCCCAGCAGCCTCCGCAACCGGGAGACGTAGGCGTGGACGGAGGCGACCGTGGACCCGGCGGACCGTTCGCCCCAGACGTCGTCCACGATCTGCTCGGCGGAGACCGGCTCGTCGGCGCCCGACAGGATGCGCGCGAGCACCGCCTTCTGCCGGGGGCCACCGAGAGTGATCAACTGGTTATCGACGGTAACCGTGAAATCGCCGAGTACGTGCAGCACCACGTCCGGGTCCCGGGTGCTCGCGCCGTAGGTCACCGCTGTCGCCACTCCACCTTCCGGAGTCGAAATCCCGGGAAGAAGCGTTGCGGCCACGGTGCGGCCGCGTCAATGATGTGCAGCTCATGCGCTCAGCGCGTAACGGACCGGACACGCGGCGCGAGCGACTCCCGCGGGGTCGCAACGCCCGAGGGGGAGACGCAATGAACGCCGGCATCGTCCACTTCGCGCCCGATGCCTATCCCCGCGTCCTCGCCGGGCCCCCGGACGCCCTGGACGTCCTGCTCCCGTTCCGCATCGAGAGCCGCGCGCCGATCGTCGCCTACCGGCTGCAGGCCGAGGTGGACGGGCGACCGTGGTCGACCCGGGCCCGGATGCGCCACATCCGCGAGGGCTTCGCCGACTGGATGCGCCACCAGATGCGGGCCCAGGGCCAGTTCCGCTTCGAGCACCTGCCCTACTACGCGGGCCTGGACGAGGCGCTGCGCAGCGGGGCCCAGTACCTGGAGGCACGGCTACCGGCGGTGCCGGCGGGGGCGCGGATCACCTACTCGCTCGAGGTGACCTCGTCCCCGGGCGAGCAGGTCACCTCCGCGACCTACACCACCGTCGCGGTCGCCCCCGACTTCACCCGCGACGACATCCGGCGCATCTTCATCCCGCAGCCCGGCGCGGCGCTCGACGCGTGGGTGCTCTACCACCGGCGCACCCCCGACCGCGACGAGATCCGCGTCGACGTCGTGGACCTGTTCGCCCACCGGCAGGACCGGCCCGACCTCGCCGTGCAGATCGGCGACCGGATGATCGACCTGCGCGCGCCGCAGCCCGACCCGCTGCCGCTCGTCGACCTCTCGGCCGACTCGGTCACGGTGGCCGTGCCGCGCACGGGGGATGACCTGCCGCCGGTGGTCGTCACCCACCACGGGAGGGCCGTCGAGGTCGACCTGGCCGAGCGCGCGGAGGTCGGGAGCGCCCGGGTCGTGTTCGTCAACTTCGCGATCCAGGGCCTCAACGACCTGTTCGCCACCGCCGACGACGACTACCCCACGCCGCGCACCTATGCGCAGGTGACGATGCGGGATCCCGCCGCGAGCTACAGCAGCCGGCCCGGCAGCAAGGAGAGCAACACCGGCGACGGGTACGCGTTCACCCTCGACTCGCACCGCCACTACGGGATCCCGCAGATGTGGGCGATGAACGGCGGGCTGCTCGACCTCCTCGCCCACGACTGCCCCGAGGACCTCCGGCAGATGCGCCAGGACGTCCGCGACGGCCTCCTCGTGCCGGTCGTCGCCGGGTTCGGGGCGCACCGGCTGCCCTACTACACGGCCGCGACGAACCTCGACGCGATCACGCTCGGCTCCGACGCGATGCGCGAGATCCTCGGGGAGACCCGGCCCGTCTACTACCCGGACTCGCGGATCGTCACCGACCGGCCCAACGTCGTGCAGGCGCTGCAGAAGGCGGGCATGCAGTTCCTCGTCGTCGACGGCGGGCACCGCGAGAACGGCGAGGAGGACACCGCCACCGTCGTCCGCAACGCCGCCCCGCCGATGGGCCGGGAGACCGACGGCCGGTGGGTGAGCTGGCAGTACCTGTGGCGCGACCGCACGAGCGGGCTCAAGGTGCTGTTCATCGACCCGGAGATGAAGGACAAGCTGCTCGGGGCCGACGACCGCGACGCCGACCGCGGCAAGGTGGCGTACGACCTGCGGCGCAAGTTCATCGAGCTGGCCGCGCAGCCGCAGCTGCGGCGCGGCAACCTCCTCGTCTACTCCGACGACGCCGACAAGGCGAGCGGCAACGGCTGGTTCGACGGCGTCTACCACGGCGCCGAGCTGCAGTTCAACCAGCGCTACCAGGCGACGCTGTCGTGGCTCGCCGCCCACCCGTGGGTGCAGGTGGTCACCACCGACGACCTCGGCGACGCGGACTGCGTCGGCGACCTCGACCTGGTGCGCGCGTCGGACCCGTACATCGAGAAGGAGTGGCGCCTGCACCTGGACCCGGTGGCGGGCCACGACTTCGGGCTCGCGTTCGACACGTGGTACGCGGCGTGGGCGCGGACGCGGGTGGCGTGGCTCGGGGAGGACCTCGAGGCGGTCTCGAAGCGGGCCGAGCGGGCCATCGCGGCCTGGCCCGCCGACTGCCGGAACCAGCTGTTCGACCTCGCCCGGCTGTACTTCACCCTCAACCTGCACGAGTCGCAGTGGTCGAAACGCGCCCGGGTGCCCGAGAACGAGCCCGGGGGCGTCGAGGCGGAGGACTTCGTGGTGGCGGAGTCGCTGCAGCTGCGCAACACCCACGTCTACCTCGCCGCCGCGGTCTGGGCGGCATGGGCGCAGCGCGGGCCGGAGGGGGCGTTCCGCGACGCCGGGCCCGTCGTCGGCCGCGTGGCGCAGCTGGAGGACGTCGTCGACCGCGACACGCCGCCCGCGTGGCGCCGGGCGCCGGGGCTGCACTGGGACCACGACCCGCTGCCCAGCGTCGTGCTCCACAACGCGCAGGCGCTGGTGGTTCTCGACCGCAACGGCGGCCGGATCACCCACCTGTTCTGCATGGCCGACGGGCATCCGTACTCGGTGAGCGGGACGTGCAAGGCCTACCAGTTCCTCGACATGGACTGGCCGTCCGACAGCGGGGTGCAGTGCGACGGCATCGTGCTGCAGAACACCGTGTGGACCCCGAACCACGGCTACGTCGCCTGCGACGTCGACCCGAGCCGGGGCACCACCGGCACCAGCCCGGCGGGCGACGCCGCCTTCGACTGGTACTACCCGGACAACTTCAACGCCTACGACGAGGTCGAGAATGCGGACGCGGTGGCCGTCACCTTCGAGTACGGCGAGGGCAGCCCGCCGGAGGACGCGCCGGACAACCTCCCCGACCTCGAAGCGAGGCTCGCGGAGGACCACCGGGCCAAATGCGCCGGCGAGCGCGGCGTGGTGGAGCACGACGTCGAGGCGTTCGGCCGGTTCCGCAAGACCGTGCGGTTGGACGGCCGGGTCGTGCACGTCTCCTACGCCGGCACCCTCCCGGGCCACCGCGTCGCGAACGAGTTCTGCGTGGACCTCTGGGCCGCCGCGATGCAGGGGAGGCGGCAGACCGCCACGGTGGCCCCGGACGGCCGCAGCGCCGAGGTCGTGAACGACGCCGGGCTCGCCGTCCGGCTGGAGCTCGGACCGGGCTGCGAGTTCTCCGCCGCCGCTCGCGCGCCGCACGACCCGCCGACGGTCGCGACGCTGCGCCTGCACCGGGTGATGACGGACGACCTGGAGATCGTCGCGCCGGACGGCGGGGACTTCGACTACCGGATCGTGCTGCCGGGGTAGGGGCAGCAGCATGCTCCGGCTTGCCGGGCCTCCGGAGGCCGGTTTCGCGGACTTGATCGAGGCTTCGGCGCGAAAACGGGCGGAATCGGCACGAGAACGCGCCCAATCGCCGATCATGGGCTTTGGGCCCTGGTGATCGCCGCGGTAAGGCGCGGAATTGCTGGTGGGCCTCCGAGTGGACACCCGCCACCGAGCTCAGCGCGAGGCCCCGGCCCGCCGCTTGTTGTAGATGTCGAAGGCGACGGCCAGGAGCAGCACGATGCCCTTGACCGCGGACTGGATCGGCTGCTCGATGCCCATGAGCTGCATGCCGTTGCTCATGACCGCCATGATCAGGCCGCCGACGACGGCGCCGACGACGGTGCCGACGCCACCCGTCACGGCCGCGCCGCCGATGAACGCCGCCGCGATCGCGTCGAGCTCGAACATGTTGCCCGCGCCCGGCTGGGCGCCGTTGGAGCGGGAGGAGAAGATGATCCCGGCCACGGCGGACAGGACGCCCATGTTGACGAAGATCCAGAAGTTGACGGCCCGGACCTTGACACCGGAGAGCGTCGCGGCCGACAGGTTGCCGCCGATGGCGTAGACCTGCCGCCCGAACACCGAGCGCCGCGTCACGACGCCGTAGGCCATCACCAGCACGGCCAGGATGATGAGCACGACGGGCAGGCCGCGGGCGTTGGCGAGCTGCCACGCGAAGTACATGACGACCACGCCGACCAGCACGATCCGCGCAACGAACAGCGGGAACGACTCGACCGGCTGCTGGTAGGTGACCCGGGCCAGCCGGGTGCGGAAGCCGCTCACCGCGTAGCCCGCCACCGCGATCGCCCCGATGACCAGCGTGAAGACGTCGTATCCCGGGCCGCCGAAGAGGCCGTTGAGGAAGCCGGTCGCCACCTCCTGGTACTCCGCGGGGAACGGGGAGAGCGAGATGTTTCCCAGCACCTGCTGGGTGAGGCCGCGGAACAGCAGCATGCCGGCGAGGGTCACGATGAACGCCGGGATGCCGACGTAGGCCACCCAGAACCCGTGCCACGCGCCGATCACCACCCCGCCGGCCAGCGCGGCGATGATCCCCACCCACCACGGCATGCCGTGCTGGATGACGAGGACCGCCGAGATCGCGCCGGTGAGCGCCACCACCGACCCGACCGACAGGTCGATGTGCCCGGCGATGATCACGATGACCATGCCGATCGCCAGCACGAGGATGTAGGAGTACTGCAGGATGATGTTCGTGATGTTGATCGGGCTGAGCGAGACGCCGTCGGTGAGGATCGCGAACAGCGCGAGGATCGCCACGAAGGCGACGTAGATGCCGCTCTGCCGCAGGTTGCGGGTGAGCAGCTCGCGGATGTTGCTGGTGCCGGTGTGCAGCGCGACCGACGTGGTGGCGCCCTCGGACGCCTTCTCCTCGGGGGGTGCGGTCCTGGTCATGCTGCGGACTCCCGCTCCCTGGTCATGAGGGCCATCAGGTTCTCCTGGGTCGCTTCGCGCACCGGCACCTCACCGGTGATCCGGCCCGCGGACAGCGTGTAGATGCGGTCGCAGACGCCGAGCAGCTCCGGCAGCTCGGACGAGATCACGACCACGGCCTTCCCCGCCGCGACGAGCCGGTTGATGATCAGGTAGATCTCGTACTTGGCGCCGACGTCGATGCCGCGGGTCGGCTCGTCGAGTATCAGCACGTCCGGGTCGGTGAACAGCCACTTCGACAGCACGACCTTCTGCTGGTTGCCGCCGGAGAGCTTGCCCACGACGCTCATGACGCTGGGCGCCTTGATGTTGAGGTTGCGCCGGCTCTCCTCGGCGACCTTGATCTCCTCGTTGCCGTTGACCCAGCCGCGCGAGGAGAGCTTGCCGAGCGCCGCGGCGGAGACGTTGCGCCGGATGTCCTCGATGAGGTTGAGCCCGTAGCGCTTGCGGTCCTCCGTGGCGTAGGCGATGCCGTTCTCGATCGCCTCGGCGACGGTGCGCGTGCGCACCTCCTTGCCGTGCACGAAGACCTTGCCGGTGATGTTGCGCCCGTAGGACCGCCCGAAGATGCTCATCGCGAGCTCGGTGCGGCCGGCGCCCATGAGCCCGGCGATCCCGACGACCTCGCCCGCCCGCGCGGTGAGGTTCGCACCCTCGACGACCGTGCGCTCCTGCGTGGGGTGCCAGACGGTCCAGTCCTCGACGCGCAGCACCTCCTCGCCGGGTTCCGACTCCCGCTCGGGGTAGAAGCTGTCGAGATCGCGGCCGACCATCCCGCGGATGATCCGCTCCTGTGTGGCGTCCGGATCGCTCATGTCCATGGTCTCGACGGTCCGGCCGTCGCGGATGACGGTGGTGCGGTCGGCGATGCTGACGATCTCGTTGAGCTTGTGCGAGATCATGATCGAGGTGATGCCGCGCTCCTTCAGGGAGCGCAGCAGGTCGAGCAGGTGGGCCGAGTCGTTGTCGTTCAGCGCGGCGGTCGGCTCGTCGAGGATCAGCAGGCGCACGTCCTTCGACAGGGCCTTGGCGATCTCCACGAGCTGCTGCTTGCCGACCCCGAGCTGCCCGACCGGGGCGACGGCGTTCTCCGCGAGGCCGACCTCGGCGAGGAGCCGGGTGGCCTCGGCGTTCGTCTTGTTCCAGTCGATGAGGCCGCTGCGGCCCCTGCGCTCGTTGCCCAGGAAGATGTTCTCGGCGATCGAGAGGTGTGGGACGAGGGCGAGCTCCTGGTGGATGATCACGATGCCGACCTGCTCGCTGTCCCGGATGCCCGAGAACCGGACGGGCGCGCCGTCGTAGCCGATCTCGCCCTCGTAGTCGCCGGTCGGGTGGACGCCCGAGAGCACCTTCATCAGCGTCGACTTGCCGGCGCCGTTCTCACCGCAGATCGCGTGGATCTCGCCCCGCCGCACCGCGAAGTTCACATCGGCCAGTGCGGTGACGCCGGGGAAGGTCTTGGTGATGCCGCGCATCTCCAGGATGTAGTCGTCCATGGACCTCTTCGCTCTCTCGGGGCCGCCGAGGATCCTGCGTGGTTCGGCGGGCCCCGGCAGCATCCGCAGCCGGGGCCCGCCGCGCTCGGGTTCCCGGGTCAGCCGGCCTGGCCGTTGGCGACCTCCTGGGCCGTCCAGTAGCCGGTGTCGACGAGCTCGGACTGGATGTTGTCCTTGTAGACGGTCACGACCGGCAGCAGGTAGGACGGGACGACCTTGACCCCGTTGTCGTACGTCGTGGTGTCGTTGGCCTCCGGCTGGGTGCCGGAGAGGAACGCCTTCGCGGCGATGACACCCTGCTCCGCCAGCTTGCGGGTGTCCTTGAAGATCGTGGAGCTCTGCACGCCGTCGGAGATCAGCTTGACCGAGGCGATCTCCGCGTCCTGCCCGGTGACCACCGGCATCGGGTTGGCGCCGCTGTCGGTCGTGGGGCCGTACCCGGCGTTCTGCAGGGCGGTGATGATGCCCCGGGAGATCCCGTCGTAGGGCGACAGGACACCGTTGATCTTGGTGCCGTCGTTGTAGGCGGCGGTCAGCAGGTCCTCCATGCGCTTCTGGGCGGTCTCCTGCAGCCAGCGCTGGATCGCGATCTGATCGATCTCGGTCTGGCCGCTCTTGACGACCAACGTGCGGTTGTCGATCAGCGGCTTCAGGACCGACATCGCGCCGTTGTAGAAGTAGAAGGCGTTGTTGTCGTCGAGGGAGCCGGCGAAGAGCTCGATGTTGAACGGTCCGGTGGCCGAGCCCGGCGAGCCGTCGGCGTTCTTGATGCCGAGCCCCGTGAGGAGCGCCTCGGCCTGCGCGACGCCCACCTGGCGGTTGTCGAACGTGGCGTAGAAGTCGACGTTCGCGCTGTTGCGGATCAGCCGGTCGTAGGAGATGACCGGGATGTTCTGGGACTTCGCGGTCTCCAGCTGGCTGGTGAGGGCGGTGCCGTCGATCGCGGCGATGATCAGCGCGTCCGCGCCCTGGGTGATCATCTGGTCGATCTGCTGCGACTGCGTCGGGATGTCGTCGTTCCCGTACTGCAGGTTGACCTGGTACCCGGCCTCCTCGAGCTGCTGCTTGACCGAGTTGCCGTCGGCGATCCACCGCTCCGAGGTCTGCGTGGGCATCGCCACGCCGACGAGCAGGTCTCCCGGCTGCTGCTGGGCGTCCCCACCTGCGTCGCCGCCGCCCCCACCGGCGCCGCCGCCGGCGCAGGCCGCCAGCACGAGCGCCATGGCGGCGCCCGCGGCGACCAATCCGAGCTTCCTGTACACGTCTCCTCCTCGAGATGCCTGCCCCGAACCGAACGTGGGTCCCGCCTGGGGCGGGCGACCCAATGTGAGCGCTAACAGGGGTAGGCGTCAACCCCTCGGGCACACGCTGCCGTTACGGTCGGATAACGCCACCGCAACGCCTCACCCGTCCGGCGCTCGGCGTCACCGTAGCGCTCGCCGGGTGGGGACAACCCCCGGTGCGATCGGGGTGTCTGCGCTACTGATCCAACGGCCCCCGCCGACCACCCTCGAACCTGATCGAGGGGGCGGGATGGACGTCGCACTGCTGCTGCACAGCGCATGGTTGCTGCCGGCGCTGGCGCTGCTCGTGACGCTGGACGGGCCGTTCCCGGTGGTGCCGAGCGAGCCACTGTTGATGACGGCGTCCGCGGTCGCGATCGGCCGGCACGACGTGCCGCTGGCGCTCGGGCTCCTCGCCGCCGCGTTCGCGGGATCGGTGGCGGGCGACCACCTGCTCTTCATGCTCGGGCGCACCTCGCGCCGCCTCGCCCGCCCGGGGAGCAGCGGCATCGCGAGCTGGGTGCAGCGCAACATCGCGCGCCGGCCCGCCGTCACGATCGTCGGAGCGCGGTTCGTGCCGGCCGGCCGGCTGGTGAGCACGACGGCCGCCGGCCGCTACGGCCTGGCGCCGCGCCGGTTCCTGCCCTGCTCGCTCGCCAGCTCCGCGCTGTGGTCCGGCTACATGATGGCGGTCGGCCTGCTGCTGGGCCCGATCACCGGGGGCGATCCGCTGCGCGGACTGGTGGCCGGCATCGCCATGGGCGCGCTGACAGGAGGCGCCTTCGCGCTGGTGGAGCGCCTCCGCCGCCGCCCCGCTGCACGAACGGCACGCTCGTCCGATAGAGCGGGACGAGAGTGCCGTTCGTACGAGCGGGTCAACGGATGAGCGCCCGCCCGATGACCGAGATCAACCCCGCGACGCCCGCGACGAGGGCGGCCACGGAGAGCATGCCCGCGAACGCCGCCACCGAGGCGACACCGGCGATCGACAGCGCGACGAGGTGGACGCCGTTCGCCATGGCGAACCCGTTCGTCAACGGAGCCAGCACCGCGAGGATCGCGAAGCCGGCCAGCGCCAGCCCTAGCACGACGACGTGGTGGCCGCCGAGGGTGACGACCGAGGTCACCCGCGAGTAGCGGTCCAGCCAGTCGCCTGCGGCGATCATCCACGACGCGGCCATGACGTCCAGCGTCGCGACCACCCAGAGCAGCCGGCGGGCGCGGATCGGCAGCGGTACCTGCTGCGTGGACCGCGACTCGGCGGATCGCTGGAGCATCGCTCACCACCGCCAGACCGCGATCGGGAACCACAGGCTCGGCGTTCCGCGGACGAGCGGTGCGGTCGCGAGGACACCGAACACGATGGGGTCGAGCAGCGCGTCGAGAGCGCGAGCGGCGGCGGCCGGCGCGGCACCACTGCACAGCGAGTCGAGCAGCCCGGCGGCCCGCACCACCCCCGGGTGTGCGGGCGCCGGACCGACCAGCTCCCGCGCGACCTCGTCCGTGCACGTCCGAGGGCCGTTCCGCAGCAACGGCAGCAGCGAACGTGCGGGTCCGTCGGGGTCCAGCTCGTGGGCGATCGCCACCGCCTGGAAGCGCGGCCCCGAGGCGGCGACCTCCTCGAGCCGCCGGCGCTGCCCGCGAGGGAGCGCCGCCGGCCCACCCGCGCCCATCAGCGGGTCGCGGTCGGCCGGTCCGTAGAGCCAGGGGGTGCCCCGGTCCATGGCGACGACCGGGAGGTCACTCCACTCGAGTGCGATGGGAGCGGGCAGGTGCGGCCAGTTCCGGCGGACGCTGCCTGCGAGCTGCGTGAGCTCGCCGCACGAGGCGGCGGGCCGGATGTCGGGTGCGAGCACGGGTTCTCCATCTCAGAATCGGTCGGCGACCAGGGCCAGCACGAAGACGACCAGCCCGATCACCCCCGCGGCGAGGACGAGCACGGCCACGACCCCGAGCAGCGACGCGGTTCCGGCGACGGCAGCGACGACGACCGCGGCGAGCTCCGGGGCGCCGGCGCGCGTCAGCCAGCGGGTGATCGTGGCCGCGACCAGCAGGGTCGTGGCGCAGGAACCGGAGAGGACCAGCAGGAGACCGGGGTTGCCGAGGGTGGCGACGGAGCAGACGAGGCCGCTGCAGGGCGCGCCGCCGGTGAGCACGGCGATCAGCCAGGCGCTCAGCGCCCCGGTCGCGACGAGGACGACCCAGAGGGCGCAGGTGACCGGAACGCTCAGGGGCACCTGGACCCGGCCCCACGGAGTCGTCCGCGCCGCGAACGCGCCCAGGGCGTCCGGTTCGCGTCCGGGCAGGTGGTCGAGCGGCGGCAGGTCGGGCTTGAGACGTTCGCGGTCGAGCGACAGGCTGTTCATCGCACCTCCTGGGTCCGATTCCGCGTTCCGATCCAGGCTGAGGCAGGTTGCCGCGGTGGTGGGCGGATGGTCCCGCGGGGGCACCACGACACCTTGTGCGACGGCATGGAAGTGAGGCGGCAGCGCTGAACGCCGGCGTTCAACGGCCGAACAGGCGGCTGCCCCGCGACGTCCGCGTGCTCGTCTGCGCCGCATTCGTGATCGCGATCGGCTACGGGATCGTCGCGCCCGCGCTGCCGGTGTTCGCCCGGACGTTCGACGTCGGCGTCACCGCCGCGTCCGCCGTGGTGAGCGCGTTCGCCGTGTTCCGGCTCGCGTTCGCGCCGATCAGCGGGCGGATGCTGGCGCGGGCCGGGGTGCTGCCGGTGTTCTGCTGCGGGCTGTTGATCGTGGGCGCGTCCAGCGCGGCATGCGCGTTCGCCGCCGGCTACGGGCAGCTGCTGGTCTTCCGGGCGATCGGCGGTGTCGGCTCGACGATGTTCACCGTGTCGGCGGCCTCGATGCTGATCAGGATCTCGCCACCGGAGATGCGGGGCCGGGCGTCGGGAGCGTGGGCGACCGGATTCCTGCTCGGGAACATCGCCGGGCCCGTGGTGGGTGGAGCGCTCGTCGCGGTGAGCCTGCGCGCGCCATTCCTGATCTATGCCGGTGCGCTGTTCGGAACCCTCGTCGTGACCGGTCTGCTGTTGCGTGGGCGCGTCGCGGCGCCTCCCGCGCCGGAGCGGGCCGGTCCCGAGTCCCTGACCTTCACGGCCGCGCTCCGCCACCCGGCCTTCCGCGCCGCGCTGGCGGCGAACTTCGTCAACGGCTGGACGGTCTACGGGGTGCGGATCGCGCTCGTGCCGCTGTTCGTCGTCGAGGTGTTGGGACAGCCGAGCAGCTGGGCCGGACCGGCCCTGTCCGCGTTCGCCGCCGGCACCGCGGCCACGTTGCTGATCGGCGGAACGATGGCGGATCGGCGGGGCCGCCGGCCGCCCATCCTGATCGGGTCGGCGATCGTCGCGGTGACGTCGGTCTGGCTGGGCTTCAGCACCACGCTCATCGGACTGCTGTCCGCGTCCCTCCTGTCCGGCGCGGGCACCGGGCTGATGAGCCCGCCGGTGAACGCGTCGGTCGGGGATGTGATCGCGGCGAAGGGCCGCCACGTCGACGGCGGGACGACGCTGGCCGGTTTCCAGATGGTCGGCGATGTCGGTGCCGTCGCGGGCCCGGTGCTCGCCGGCGTGGTCGCCGAGACCGGCGGCTACCCCGCCGCGTTCGCCGTGACGGCGGTGATCGTGGCGGTCTCGTTCGTGAGCTGGCTCTTCGCCCCGGAGACGCTGCCCCGCTGACCTCGCCAGAACTCGCAATCCGGTCCCGAGTCATGGATCGTGGGTGGGGACGTGGAGGGGGTCCGCCGTCGATGGTGTGGGTGGACGTACCGGGTGGGGGCCCATGACCAACGCGGTACTCGTCACCCGCGTGCTCACGCGGGCCGACTGGCTGGTGCTTCGGGAGACCCGGTTACGAGCGCTCGGCGACTCGCCACACGCCTACATCGCGCGCTACCGGTCCGAGTCGCGGTGGAGCGAGCGCGAGTGGCGGGAGCGGTTCGACGACGCGGCCTGGGCGGTGGCGGTCGATCGGTTCGACGTGGTCGGGCTCGTCGGGCTGGTCGGTGGTCGGCCACCGGAGGCCCATCACGTCGAGTCCATGTGGGTCGCGCCCACCCACCGCCGCCGCGGGGTGTCCCGGATCCTCGTCAACACCATGGCCGACCTCGGGCGCCGGGCCGGGCTCACCCACTTGATGCTCTGGGTGCTGGAGGACAACGTCGCCGCGTGGCAGGCGTACGCCCGGCTGGGGTTCGTGCCGACGGGGGAGCGGCAGCCGATCGACCCGGCCGGGCCGCGGTTCGAGCGACGCCTGCGACTCGACATCTGAGCCGGGCCGCAGGTCACCTCACCTGCGCCCAGGTCGTGGCGCCCAGCCAGTCCATGGAATCGTGCGTGGTGCCGAAGCTGCCGAGGTCGATGCAGGTCTTCTCCCACGCCGCGATGTCGTCCCGCCACGCATCGAGGAACTGCACGCAGCGCTCGGCGCTGATCGCGTTCGTGTACAGGCGGTCGGCGGCGTCCAAGGACCTCATGGCGTCCGCCACGTGGGGGCTGCAGCTGAGCGAGTCGGTGAAGCCACCCAACCGCTTCTGCAGGTCCCGCAGGTCCTCCCGCCGGCCGTCGATGTAGCTCGACCAGTAGCTCTCGTTCGCGCAGCTGATGACCTCGTGGAGCGCGCTCACCGTGCCGAGGCGCTCCATGAGGGCGTAGAGGCCCTCGGCGAGGAGGTCGCCGAACTCCTCACCACGGGCCCGCGCCGCGTCGGCGAAGGGGTCGTACGGCTTCTGCCGGGCATCTCCCGCTTTCGCCAGGCTCCGCCGGGCGGCGGCCCCACCGAAGAAGAACCAGTCCTCGTTGTAGACGTCCGGGAAGAACGGCAACAGCAGGTCGTTGCCGTTCACCCCCAGCACCCCACCACTCACGAAGATGTCCTGGCGCAGCTTCGCGAGGCGGCGGGCGTGGCAGAAGACCGAGTTGTCCGGATAAGCCGGACAACTCATCCCGGCGAACTCGTGGTGGTCGAGCTGGTCGGTGACCCGGGCGAGGTCCGTCCTGCGGAGCGTGATGTCGTCGTCGACGAAGATGATCTTGCGCCAGCCGCGGAGCCGGGCCAGCAGCAGGCCGAAGTTGCGTTTGAGGCTCAGATCGCTCGTTCGCCCGCCGTTCGCCACGGCGAACTCGTCGGATGAGGTCTTGAAATCGAGCTCCGGCAGGCATCCGTCGTCGATCTGCACGGCGAGGGCGCGGGCGCCGTTGACCTTGCTCACCCGCTCGGCCACCCGGTCGATGGTGGTCTGCCGGCTGCACAGCACGACGAGCTGGCTCCCCAGGTCGGCGGCCAGCTCGATGAGCCCGGTCAACCCGGACGCCGGGCGCGTGGCGGGCACGATGATCGCATCGGGGCGGCCACGGCGAGATCCGCCCGACGGTGCCGGAGATGCCGAGACGTCGTGCAGCAGGTTCCTGTGCGAGGACAGGTGCCGAGGCGACGCACCCTTGCCGACGGCTCTGCCGCGCCGCTGCGCCGTCCCTGGTTGCCTCATTCGCCTCTGCCCTCCGTGGGCGCCCACTCGTACAGGCGGGCGTTGTCGTTCTTCAGGTCGGGTGACAGCGCCTCGCCGCCGACCACCGGCACGCGCAGCAACAGCGCGAACTGTCCGTCCGGGAACCGTCCGGCGAGGAACTCCTCGTTGGCGTCCCGCACCCGGGCGTCGGTCAGGCAGCGAACCGCGCCGAGCACACCGCGACTGTGGATCCCGTTGCAGATGGTGAGGGTGCGCGTGCTGTTGAACGGGTTCGGCATGCGGACCAGGAATGCGACGTCTTCGGTCAGCGGTCCTCGCGCCTTGTCGCCCACGGCATCCTCCCAGGACGGGAGGAACCGCCGGCCGTCCACGGTGAAGATCTCCCCGGTCTCGATCTCCGGATCCTCGACCTGGGTGACCGGGACCTGCTCGAGTGCCTGCTGGAACCGCCTCGTGACGTTGTTCCAGGCGATCCCGCCCAGGAGGATGACGTGGCTCGAGAGGTCATCCGAGCGGACGTCGGTGGTGATCCGGTGGAAGACCTCCAACGTGGGGTTGAACGCGCGCAGGTGCCCGTGGATCTCGACCAGCGCGTCGAGGTCCGCGTACTGGAGCAGTTTGGTGAAGTTGGGGTCGGTCCACCGGGCCAGCGGATCCTTCGTGCCGGACGGGGATTCGGGGCAGATGAGGGTCACCGGGCCCGCCTCGAACGAGAACGTGCTGCGCCGCGGGGTGTCCTTGGCGTGCAGGAGGCCGAGCAGTTCCTCCTCGAGCGCTTCGAACCGCTCCTGCTCGTCCTCGGCGAGCTCGCTGTCCGGGACGAGGTGTGGGCCGCCCTCCAGCGAGCGCCTCGTCGCGAAGAAGCGCGCGTATGCACCCAGCCGTGCGGCCGTCGGCGTCTTGGGGCTGCCGGTCGACTCCCAGGTGCTGATCGTCGCCGGGGCGACCTTGCTCTCCGTGCTGAACGCGGTGGCCAGCTCCGCTTGCGTCAGGTCCACGTCGGGCCAGTGGGCGCTACGCAGCGCCTTGAGCCTGCGCGCCAGCTGAACGGCCTGGTCGGGTTTCAACGCCATCGGTCACCTCCTCGCAAGATCGATGACGCCCGCCGGCGGGCTCGTGGCCGCACTACCTCCGGGGGACTGTACCGAGGTCTTGCCTCGGGTTTACCGCAACCCCATCAAATTCCACCTTAACGGGCTCCAGGTTGCTCTAAGCTGGCCCGGTCTCTAGTATAACGATCTGAACTCATGTAGATATTCACCTAAGTTTACCCAAGTTGAGTAGACACGCAACGGGCGGTGATCCGTGGTCGCGCGCGTAGCAAGTCCCCAAGGTGTTCTGATCATGATCGGCGGGCAGCGGAGCTGCGTGGGGCACGCCGCCGACGTTCTGTCGTTCATCGGTCGTGTGGCCGACGGGTAGGCGACGTGTGTGCCGGCAGGGCGGTCGAGGAGTTGCAGCGGGTGCTGCAGACCATGACCGACACCCTGGAGCTGGGCCACTGGCGTGCGATCCTCCGGCCGGGCGCCGAACGCCCGGCAGGAACGGGCGCAGGCCCGAGAGAGCTCGTCCTGTGGGCCGTGGTGCTCCGGGTGGTGGCGCTGAGCATGCAGCGGCAGGCGCAGGGGCGGGTGCAGGAGGCGTGGGACCATCTCGGCAAGGCCGCCGATCTCCTGCCGGTGGCGCGGCGACAACCCACGTCTCCCGGGGACGTCGCGCGCGCTGCGCTCCGACCCGCGCGGCGGGGCGCATCCGTCGACGAAGAGCTGGCGCGCCGGATCACCCGGCTCGTCTGGCGTGAGCAGTTCGAGCTGACCGACCTGCGGAAAAGGTTCGCTCCTGGTCTGCAGAGAGCTCGGGACGAGCTCGTCGAGGGGTGCATCGAACACCTGTGCTGGGTCGAGTTCGACCCGTTCGTCTTCGCGCAGCTCCCGCCAGGTGCCGCGGCATGGGACGACGGCACGTCCGTGGGCCGCGAGCGCTCCGTGCTCTGCCTCCGCAGCACCCGGCTCCGCCAGTTCGCGGATCCGACCGTGGGCGCCCTCAGCAAGTCGGTGTGGATCGACATCGGCGCGTATCGCGGGTTGTGCGCGGAGGCGTTCGACCGGCTCGCGGACCGCCCCGCACCGGCGCGGTGGTGCGGGACCGCCGACGCGTCCGGCATGAAAGTGCGCCTCGGGCAGCTGCGGGCGTGGGAGCACGCCCGCCGGTGGCGTGCCGACTCCGCCTGTTGGAGTTAGCGCGCCCAGGTGCGATGATGCCGGGACGCGGGAGGGAGTTGCGTCCCGGACGTCGGCGTCTCGGACTGCGATGGTGAGGCGATTCGATGATGGTCTCGGTTGCGCGATCGGCCGGTGACGCCCGCGCCGGCCATGCCGTGCAGCTGATCCCGCAGTCCTCGTCCGGTCCGTGCACCCTGGCGTACGACGTGCACCTCGCGGCCGGTGTGCACGTGTCCGTGGACCTCATGACGCCGGACCGGTGGCAATCCGTGTCGTTGCCCGGGGTGACCGATGTGGACGGACCGCTGTTGCGGTGCCTGATCGGCGCGGGCGCCGCCGACCGTGTCCGCGCCGGCGGGCGGCGTGGCTTCGCGGTCGATCCCGTGAGCGCCGCTCCCTGGCTGCGGATCGCCTTCGTCGACGCGCTGGACCGCTGGCTGCAGGCTCCGCTGGACCAGTCGCTCGTCGATGCGGAACGGGGCGTCAGCCGCGGGAGCGCGGCGCGGACGTTGCCGCCGGGGCAGGCACGCGCGCTGCTCGTCGGCGATGCGTTGCAGCTCGCCCGTCGGGCGTCGAACGGGTTCGCGACGTTCCTGCGCGGGCTCGCGCGACGGTCCGAGCCGATCCCCGGTGGACTCGTGCTGGCCTGCTGCCGTCTGGTGGACGGGTACAAGGACCTGCGCGGCGAGGTCGCGGGGCCGGACCGCGAGCTGACCGCGGTCATCCGTGCCTGGCGCCGCTTCTCGTCCCGGATCGAGGAGGCGGGTCGCAAGGCGTCCGGTGCTCGGTGCCCGGAAGCCACCCCGTGGGCGCCGCCCCACACACACCCGCAACGGACGAGCGTCATCGACCCTCGGCAGGTGCCCGCGCGGGTCTTCGCGCTGGCCGCCGACCCGGCCGCCGCCGAGCTCGAGGTGCGGATCCCCGACCGCGCGGACGGTGATGCGGTGGTGGTCAGGGCACCGGCGTTCGGGCCGGCCGTGGATCCCGACACCCGCTCCCGGCTGGTGGTGCGGCTCGTCGAGAGGCGATCCGCCACCCCGCGGGGTCACGCCCTGCTCGACCGGGCCGGGCGCCACTTCGAGGCGACGGTTCCGCTCTGTGGCCTGAGCGCCTCGGACGTGCGGGCCGACGTCTTCGACGCGCTGAGCGGCGTCCCGGCGGCAGCCACCGACAACGACCGCGGGCTGCAGGAGGCGCGCCGTGCCGTCGTGTTCCTCGCGGAGTGGCGGCGGCTCGCGGCACTGGCGCACCTGCCCGTCGCGGTGACCGAACCCGCTCGCCGGCTGCGCGACCTCGCCGCCCGGCTCCACCCGCACGGCGGTGCGGCCGGCGATCCGGTGTTCGCGGGCGGCCCGTCCGCCGTCGACCTGAACGAACTCGCCGACGTGGGCGAGACGCGACTCCTCCGCCGGCTGCGCGGCGTCGGCGGCCCGCCGGCGACCACCGGCGGGAGCGCTCGGTTGCTGATGGCGGAGATCGCCGCCGCTCACCGCGAGCCGGGCGCCTCCCCCGAGTAGCGGTCCGAGCGGCTCAGGTGATGGGGCGATCCGTCGGCGCGATGGGCTTCGGCAGGACGTCGCGACCCGTCAGGTACGCGTCCACCCCCGCCGCGGCCGCGCGGCCCTCCGCGATCGCCCAGACGACCAGGCTCTGGCCCCGGCCCATGTCGCCCGCGGAGAACACGCCCTCGACGCTGGTCATGTAGTCGGCGTCGCGGGCGACGTTGCCGCGCTGGTCCAGCTCCACGCCGAGGTCGGCGAGCAGCTTGCCCTTCTCGGGGCCGACGAAGCCCATGGCCAGGAGCACGAGCTGGGCGGGGATCTCCTTCTCCGTGCCCTCGACCGGCACGAAACGACCGGTCTCGTCGCGGGTGACCTCCACCAGCCGCAGGGCGGCCAGCTTGCCGTCCTCGTCGGCCACGAACTCGGTGGTGTTCACCGAGAACAGCCGCTCGCCGCCCTCCTCGTGGGCCGAGGACACCCGGTAGACCATCGGGTAGGTCGGCCACGGCATGCCTTCGGTCCGCTTCTCCGGCGGCGTCGGCATGATCTCCAGCTGCGTGATCGACGCCGCGCCCTGCCGGTGGGCGGTGCCCAGGCAGTCGGCGCCGGTGTCGCCGCCCCCGATGATCACCACGTGCTTGCCCGCGGCGGTGATCGCGGGGGCGTCGATGTCGCCCTGCTGCACGTGGTTGGCCCACGGCAGGTACTCCATCGCCTGGTACACGCCCTCGGCCTCGCGGCCCTTGGCGGGCAGGTCGCGCCACGCGGTGGCCCCGCCTGCGAGCACGACGGCGTCGTAGTCCTCCCGCAGCCGGTCGGCGGTGACGTCGGTGCCGACGTCCACCGAGGCGCGGAAGTGGGTGCCCTCCGCGCGCATCTGCGAAAGCCGCCGGTCGAGGCGGCTCTTCTCCATCTTGAACTCGGGGATGCCGTAGCGCAGCAGGCCGCCGATCCGGTCGGCCCGCTCGTACACGACGACGTCGTGCCCGACGCGGGTGAGCTGCTGCGCCGCGGCGAGCCCCGAGGGCCCGGATCCCACCACGGCCACCGTCTTGCCGGTCTTCGTCACCGGCGGCTGCGGCGCGACCCAGCCCTGCTCGAACGCGTGGTCGATGATCTGCAGCTCGACCTGCTTGATCGTGACCGCGTCGCTGTTGATCCCGAGCACGCACGCCGCCTCGCACGGGGCGGGGCACAGCGTCCCGGTGAACTCCGGGAAGTTGTTGGTGGCGTGCAGCCGCTCGATCGCCTCGCGCCAGTCGCCGCGGTAGACGAGGGTGTTCCACTCGGGGATGAGGTTCCCGAGCGGGCAGCCCTGGTGGCAGAACGGGATGCCGCAGTCCATGCAGCGGCTGGCCTGCTGCTCGAGCCTGCCGTCCGGGAACTCCTCGTAGACCTCCCGCCAGTCCATCAGCCGCAGCGGGACGGGGCGGCGGGTCGGGGTCTCGCGGGGGACCTTCAGGAAGCCCTTCGGGTCAGCCATGCGCGGCCTCCATGATTGCTTGGTCGATGTCGCGGCCGTCGCGCTCGGCCGCGGCGCGGGCGTCCAGCACCCGCTTGTAGTCCTTGGGCATGACCTTGCCGAACCGTTCGACGGCGTCGTCCCAGTCGGTCAGCAGTGCTCGCGCGACCACCGAGCCGGTCTCGGCGTGATGGCGTTCGACGGTGTCGCGCAGGAAGGCGCGGTCGTCGTCGTCGAGCGGGTCGATGTCCACCATCTCGCCGTTTACTCGGCTGCCCAAAAGAGGGTCGGTTGTCATGTCGATGACGTACGCGACACCGCCCGACATGCCCGCGGCGAAGTTGCGGCCCACCGAGCCGAGCACGACCACGCGCCCGCCCGTCATGTACTCGCAGCCGTGGTCGCCCACGCCCTCGACGACGGCGAGCGCGCCCGAGTTGCGCACGCAGAACCGCTCGCCGACGACGCCGCGGATGAACATCTCACCCGAGGTGGCGCCGTAGCCGATGACGTTGCCGGCGATGACGTTCTCCTCGGCCGCGAACGGGGCCGACGGGTCGGGGCGCAGCGTGAGCCGCCCGCCCGAGAGTCCCTTGCCGAAGTAGTCGTTGCTGTCGCCGACGAGCCGTAGCGTGATGCCCTGGGGCACGAACGCGCCGAAGCTCTGGCCGGCCGAGCCGGAGAGCGTGACGTCGATCGTGTCGTCGGGGAGGCCCTCGCCGCCCCAGCGCCGGGTGAGCTCGTAGCCGAGCATCGTGCCGACCGTGCGGTTGACGTTGCGCACCGGGAGGTCGAGGCGGACCTTGTCGCCGGACGACAGCGCGCCCTCGCACAGCTGGATCAGCGTGTTGTCGAGCGCCTTCTCCAGGCCGTGGTCCTGCGGCTTCGTCCGGTGCCGCGGCGTGCCCGGCGGCAGCGGCGGCATGTGGAAGATCGGGGTGAGGTCGAGCCCCTCGGTCTTCCAGTGCCGCACGGCGTCGTCGGTGTCGAGCGCCTCGGCGTGCCCGACGGCCTCGGCGATCGAGCGGAAGCCGAGCTGGGCGAGGTACTCGCGCACCTCCTCCGCGACGAACCGCATGAAGTTGACGACGTACTCCGGCCGCCCGTCGAACCGCTTGCGCAGCTCCGGGTTCTGCGTGGCGACGCCGACCGGACACGTGTCGAGGTGGCAGACCCGCATCATGATGCAGCCCGACACCACCAGCGGTGCGGTGGCGAAGCCGAACTCCTCGGCCCCGAGCAGCGCCGCGATGACGACGTCGCGACCGGTCTTGAGCTGCCCGTCGGTCTGCACGACGATCCGGTCGCGCAGGCCGTTGCGCAGCAGCGTCTGCTGGGTCTCGGCGAGCCCCAGCTCCCACGGCCCACCCGCGTGCTTGATCGACGACAGCGGCGAGGCGCCGGTGCCGCCGTCGTGGCCCGAGATCAGCACGACGTCGGAGTAGGCCTTCGCGACGCCCGCCGCGACCGTGCCGACACCGACCTGGCTCACCAGCTTCACGTGGATGCGCGCGGTCGGGTTGGAGTTCTTGAGGTCGTGGATGAGCTGCTTGATGTCCTCGATCGAGTAGATGTCGTGGTGCGGGGGCGGCGAGATCAGCCCGACGCCCGGCGTGGAGTACCGGGTCTTCGCGATCCACGGGTAGACCTTCGCCCCGGGCAGCTGGCCGCCCTCACCCGGCTTGGCGCCCTGCGAGATCTTGATCTGCAGGTCGTCCGCGTTGACCAGGTACTCGCTGGTGACGCCGAACCGGCCGGACGCGACCTGCTTGATCGCGCTGCGCCGGGAGTCGCCGTTCTCGTCGAGGGTGAAGCGGTCGGCGTCCTCGCCGCCCTCGCCGGTGTTGGACTTGCCGCCGAGGCGGTTCATCGCGATGGCGAGGGTCTCGTGCATCTCCTTGGAGATCGAGCCGTAGGAGATGGCCCCGGTGGCGAACCGCTTCACGATCTCCTCGACCGGCTCGACCTCGTCGATCGGGACCGGCGGCCGCACACCCTCCTTGAACCGGAAGAGCCCGCGCAGCGTCATCAGCCGCTGCGCCTGGTCGTCGACGGCGCGCGTGTACTCCTTGAAGGTGTCGTAGCGGCCCTGGCGCGTGGAGTGCTGCAGCTTGAACACCGTCTGCGGGTTGAACAGGTGCAGCTCGCCCTCGCGGCGCCACTGGTACTCGCCGCCCACCGCGAGCGTGCGGTGGTTGGGGCGGACCTCGTCGGCCGGGAACGCGCGGCGGTGCAGGATCAGCACCTCCTCCGCGAGTTCGTCGAACCCGACGCCGCCGAGGCGCGACGTGGTGCCGGCGAAGCAGGAGTCGATGACGTCGGACCCGAGCCCGATCGCCTCGAAGATCTGCGCGCCCGTGTAGGAGGCGACCGTCGAGACGCCGATCTTCGACATCGTCTTGCGGACGCCCTTGCCGAGCGCCTTCACCAGGTTGAGGGCCGCCTGCTCCGGCGTGACGCCGGGGACGTCGCCGCGCGCGGCGAGGTCCTCGGCGGTGGCCATCGCCAGGTACGGGTTGACCGCGGCCGCCCCGTAGCCGAGCAGGAGCGCGATGTGGTGCACCTCGCGCGCGTCGCCCGCCTCGACGATGAGCCCCACCCGGCTGCGGGTCTTCTCCCGCACCAGGTGGTGGTGCACGGCGCCGGTGAGCAGCAGCGACGGGATCGGCGCGAAGTCCTTGGTCACACCGCGGTTGGACAGCACGATCAGCCGCGCGCCGTCCTCGATGGCCTCGGAGACCTCGGTGCAGATCTCCTCGAGCCGGCGCGAGAGCCCCGCGCCGCCGTCGGCGGCCTTGAAGACGCCCTTGGCCGTGACGCAGGCGAAGCCGGGCAGCTCGCCGTCGTCGTTGATGTGGATGATCTTGGCGAGGTCGTCGTTGCCGAGCACCGGGAACGGCACGACGACCGTCCTGCAGTTCGCCGGCGTGGCGTCGAGCAGGTTCTGCTCCGGGCCGAGCAGGCTCTGCAGCGAGGTGACGAGCTCCTCGCGGATCGCGTCCAGCGGCGGGTTCGTGACCTGCGCGAACAGCTGGGTGAAGTAGTCGAACAGCTGCCGCGGGCGGGCCGAGAACGGGGCGAGCGGCGCGTCGTTGCCCATCGAGCCGATGGGCTCGGCGCCGGTGGTGGCCATCGGCTTGAGGAGGACGCCCAGCTCCTCCTCGGTGTAGCCGAACGACTGCTGCCGGTGGGTGATCGCGGCGTGGTCGTAGATCTCGCGCTCGCGCGGCGGCAGCTCCTCCAGGTGGATGAGCCCCGCGTGCAGCCATTCCGCGTACGGGTGCTCGGCCGCGAGCGCGCCCTTGATCTCGGCGTCGTCGAGGATCCGGCCCTCCGCCGTGTCGACGAGGAACATGCGGCCGGGCTCGAGCCTGCCCTTCCGCACCACTGCCGACGGCTCGACGTCCAGCACACCCACCTCGGACGCGAGCACGACCGTGCCGTCCTCGGTGATCCAGTACCGCGCCGGACGCAGGCCGTTGCGGTCGAGCACCGCGCCGATCTGGGTGCCGTCGGTGAACGCGACGAGCGCCGGCCCGTCCCAGGGTTCCATCAGCGTGGAGTGGAACTCGTAGAAGGCCCGGTTGGCCGGGTCCATCTCGTCGTGGTTCTCCCACGCCTCCGGGATCATCATGAGGACGGCGTGCGGCAGGCTCCGCCCGCCCAGGTGCAGCAGTTCGAGCACCTCGTCGAACGTGGCGGAGTCGCTCGCGTCCGGGGTGACGATCGGGGAGAGGCGCGCGAGGTCACCGGGGATGACGTCGGACTCCAGCAGGGCCTCGCGCGAGGCCATCCAGTTGCGGTTGCCGCGCAGCGTGTTGATCTCGCCGTTGTGGGCCACGTACCGGTACGGGTGGGCGAGCGGCCACGCCGGGAAGGTGTTGGTGGAGAACCGCGAGTGCACCACGGCGAGCGCGCTCGTGACGCGCTCGTCGGACAGGTCCGGGTAGAACGCCTCGACCTGCGGCTCGGCGAGCATGCCCTTGTACACGATGGTGCGCGGCGACAGGCTCGGGAAGTACGCGCCCGTGGTGTGCTCCGCGCGCTTGCGCAGGCAGAACGTGCGGCGCTCCAGCTCGAGGCCGCTCTCCCCGGCCAGACCGGCGACGAACAGCTGGCGGAAGCTCGGCATGGCGTCGCGGGCCATCGGGCCCAGGTCGGCGGCGTCGGGGTCGACGGGCAGCTCGCGCCAGCCCAGCACCTGCAGCTCTTCCTCGGCGGCGAGCTTCTCGATCTCGGCCACGGCGGCGTCGGCGTCGGCCCGGTCGACGGGCAGGAACGCCGTGCCGACGGCGTAGGCGCCCCCTGCGGGCAGCGGGAACCCCACGACGGCCCGGAAGAAGTCGTCGGGCACCTGGATCAGGATGCCCGCGCCGTCCCCGGTGTTGACCTCCGCACCCCGCGCACCGCGATGCTCCATCCGCAACAGCGCCGTGAGCGCCTTGCGGACGATGCCGTGGCCGCGGCGACCGGCGAGGTCGGCGACGAAGGCGACGCCGCAGGCGTCGTGCTCGAACTCCGGGGCGTAGAGCCCGACGTTTGTCTGAGGGGTGTGCGCGCTGCGAAGCGAGCGCGCAGCCCTCAGTGGAGTCGCAGACGAGGTACCCGCTGAGATCGCAGCCAAGAGTGCCTCCAGTTGGTCGTCGGTTGTCGGCTCGGTCCACCCCCGACACCAGCACCGGGACGACGGTCGGACGAGTGTGTGGTGGGGGTCGACGTCCTGGGAAGGGGGAGGACCCCCGTTCCGCTCCGCTGGGTCTGGCGTGTTCTATGGGCGCAGCACGCAGCACCGTGCGTCCGGACGTGGTGGGCCTCGGACACCGGTACGACGACCTCACGCCGTTGTGTGACGCCGGCCGGTTTCGCGCACGATGCGAGCGCGCACGCGTCAGCGGGTGCGGTTCGCCGAGATAATGTCGCACGTCGGAGCGGCGATTCGCCACTTAGAGCCGCAGTGACCACCATGACCGGCCCTGAACGCGCGAGATCGACCGCGCTCCCTGTAAAGTGTCCGGCCGGTTCCGTCGGTGTGACCGCGCAGCGGCGCCCACCCTACTCGCCCCGTGAGCGGTCGTGCGCGCGGCGTGATCGGACCACACTCTCGGGTGTGGACGCGCGCTCGCTGCTGGCCGATGTCGCCGGCGTCGGCCCGTTCTTCGCGTTCGGCGCCGGCCCCGCCGCGCCCGGTGAGCGACCCCTGGCCGACCCGGAGCCGGTGCGGGACCGGATCGCGCACGTCGGCGGGGCGCTGGCGTGCGAGGAGCGGGTGGCGGCGTCGCTCGCGTTCCAGGGGTTCGCGGCTCGGCTGGTCTCCGCGCCCTACGCCGCGGCGGTGCTGCACGGCGCGGTACCCGCGCTGAACCCGGCCACCGTCGGCTGGCAGCGCGCCGAGGACGGCGGTTGGGCGCCGCGCACCGGGGCCTCCGCGCTCGTCGTGGCCGACCGGCTCCCGGGGTTGCTCGACGGGCTGCTCACGCCGCTGGTCGCCGCCGTGCGCGAGCAGGTCCCGGTGTCCGAACGGCTGCTGTGGGGCAACGCGGCGTCCACGGTGGCGGCCGCCAAGCGCATGCTCCTGATGCAGCGGCCCGCGCTGGCCGACCGGGCCGCCGCCACGGCGGAGGCGGTCCTGGCGCACGGCTCGTTCGCCGGTGCGGGGGAACTGCTCCCTCCGCGCGACCCCGATCTGGTCTGGACCTTTCGGCGCCTCAGCTGCTGCCTCTACTACCGCGTTCCCGGTGGCGGCCTCTGCGACGACTGCGTCCTGCCCGCGCGCCCGGCGTGACGGGTCCCGGGTCGCCGTCGCCGGTCACGGCCCGTCGTCCCCGAACAGGTCGACGACGTCGATGTCCACCCGCCGCACGGGCAGCCCGAGGGCCTGCTCGCCCGCGGCGATCACCATCTGCCGCACCCGGGCGGTGACCGAGGTGAGGTCGACCCCGAACCGCGCGGCCACCGAGATGCGGACCTCGACGGCGTGCGGCGCGGCGCCGGGCATGCCCTGCTGGCCGATGCGGCAGCTGCGGGCCCGCAGGCCGCCCATCCCGTCGACCACCCTGCGCAGCACCGCGGCCGCCGCGGTGCTGCTCACCCGGGCGGGACCGTGCGGCGCCGGCAGCGTCAGCAGCTCGTGGGGGCGCAGGTCCGTGGCGACGGCCGACATCACCCGGTCCAGCACCGCGCCCGGGGGTTCGATCGGCTGCTCGGCCATCCGGTGCACGACCGCGTCGAGGCCCCGGGCATCGGCGTAGGCGGCCCGGCAGTGCGGGCAGGCCCGCTCGTGCGCGTCCAGGGGGGCGCCCCCGGCGGCGCGGTCCCACAGCAAGGCGGGATCGCGCCCGCAGGCGAGCGGTGTGACGGGCGCATCGACCGGATCGCGGTTCACCGCCACGGTCGCATCACCTCCGCCAGCCGCACCCGCGCGCGGTGGATCCGCCCGCGCACCGCATCCTCGCTCGCGCCCGTGATCTGCGCGATCTCGGCGTACCCCAGGCCCTCCAGCTCCCGCAGCACCCAGCAGACGCGCAGCTCCGCGCGCAGCGAGCGCAGCTCCCGCCGCAACGCGACCATCCCGGCGTCGACCTCGGCCGCACGTTCGGGGGAGTCGGGCGCGGCCACCTCTGCGACCCGGTCGACCGGCACCGGCCTGCGCCGGCGCAGCATGGCGAGGCAGCGGTTCGTCACCACCCGGTACATCCAGGTGGTGAACGCAGACTCACCCCGGAAGCGCTCGATCCGCCGCCACGCGTCGAGCAGCGCCTCCTGCAGCGCGTCCTCCGCCTCGGTGGGGTCGCCCATCACCCGCACGGCCAGCCGGTAGAGCGCGGCCTGGTGCCGGCGGGCGAGCTGCTCGAACGCCCGGACGTCGCCCTCCTGGGCCCGCACCACGAGCGTGGCCTCGTCCAGCCCGGCCGCGCCCGGCGCGGGAGGGGGCACCGGCGCGGAGGTCCGGTCCGCCCCCTGGCTTGCCGCCACGCGAGCCACGCTACGCCCGCCGCAACGGACCACCCCGTCGCCGACGCCCGCACGCAGCCGGTTCCGGCCCGCCCGGGCTCCGAGCGGCCGGACCCGTAGACTCGCGGGGACGACCGGCCGGATGCCCGCGGGTGTCCGTGGCCAGCGGGCCCATGTCGATTGCGACCCGCGCACATCCCAGCAAAACGGAGGAGTAGTCCCACCGTGAAGAGCACCGTCGAGCGGCTGAGCCCGACGCGAGTCCGCATCAACGTCGAGGTGCCCTTCGACGAGCTGAAGCCGGACTTCGACCGGGCCTACAAGAAGATCGCCCAGCAGGTCCGCGTGCCGGGCTTCCGCCCGGGCAAGGTGCCGGCCCGCATCATCGAGGCCCGCCTCGGCCGTGGCGTCGTGCTCGAGGAGGTCGTCAACGGCGCGGTCCCGGCCAAGTACAGCGAGGCCGTCACCACCGCGGAAGACGTCACCCCGATCGGGCGGCCCGACATCGAGGTCACCGAGATCGCCGACGGCGACAAGCTCGCGTTCAAGGCCGAGGTGGACGTCCGCCCGCAGATCGACCTGCCCGACCTCGAGTCGATCTCCGTCTCCGTCGACGACGTCGAGGTCAGCGACGCCGACGTCGACGAGCAGCTGGAGAACCTGCGCGCCCGCTTCGGCACCCTCACCGGGGTCGAGCGCGCGGCCGCCAAGGACGACTTCGTCCTGATCGACCTGTCGGCCAGCGTCGACGGCGAGACCGTCGAGGACGCCACCACCACCGGTTTCTCGTACCAGGTGGGCCAGGGTGGCCTCATCGACGGCATCGACGAGGCCATCGAGGGTCTCTCCGCGGACGAGGAGGCCACCTTCACCTCCCGGCTCGTGGCCGGCGAGTTCGCCGACAAGGACGCCGAGGTCACCGTCAAGGTCACGGCCGTCAAGGAGCGCCAGCTCCCTGACGCCGACGACGAGTTCGCCCAGCTGGCGAGCGAGTTCGACACGCTCGACGAGCTCACGGCCGACCTGCGGGAGCGGCTCGGCCGCGCCCGCAAGATGGAGCAGGTCACGCAGGCCCGGGACAAGGTGCTCGACGCCATCGTCGACGCCACCGAGGTGCCGCTGCCCGAGTCGGTCGTGCAGGCCGAGGTCGACTCCACGCTGCACGACGCCGTGCACCCCTTCGACCACGACGAGGCGAAGTTCGAGGAGTTCCTCGTCTCGCAGGGGCAGACCCGCGAGGAGTTCGACACCGAGACCAAGGAGGCGGCGGAGAAGTCCGTGCGCACCCGCCTCGTGCTCGACGCGCTCGCCGACCGCGAGCAGACCACCGTGAACGACCAGGAGCTCACCGAGCGGATCGTCTTCCAGGCGCAGCAGTACCAGATGCCGCCCGAGGAGTTCGTGCGGCGCATCCAGGAGGCCGGCCAGCTGGGCGCGATCTACTCCGACGTGCGGCGCAGCAAGGCGCTCATCGCCGCGGTGCGCGCGGCCGGCGTCACCGACGAGTCGGGCAACGAGGTCGACATGTCCGAGGTCCTGGGCGAGGACGAGCCGGAGGACGCGGAGACTGCCGAGGAGACCACCTCGGAGGCCACCGAGGAGGCCACCGAGGCGGGCGATGACGCCCCGGCCGCCACCGAGGAGAAGGCGCCGGCCTCCTCCTGAGGCCGCGGCACGCCCACAGCGAACAACCTGGCCAGACGCGGCGGATGAGAGGTTCGTCCGCGTAGGGTCGTCATCGATGGACACGCGAGCCGAATCAGTAGAAGGCAGGGTGCAGTGAGCTCAGAAGGCATCGGCCCGCGTACGGCGGACCGACTCGTCGGAGAGGCGATGCGGCGGGGCGGTGCGCCCGCGTCGATGACGCTGTCCGACTCCGTGTACGAGCGGCTGCTGCAGCAGCGCATCATCGTGCTCGGCCAGCAGGTGGACTCGGAGATCTCCAACCGCATCGCGGCGCAGATGCTCCTGCTCGCGGGTGAGGACGCCGAATCGGACATCTCCCTGTACATCAACTCGCCCGGTGGCTCGGTGCCGGACGGCATGGCGATCTTCGACACGATGCAGTTCATCCCGTGCGATGTCGCCACCTACGGGATGGGCATGGCCGCTTCCATGGGGCAGTTCCTGCTCTCGGCAGGCACGCCCGGCAAGCGGTACGCGCTGCCGCACTGCCAGATCCTGATGCACCAGCCGTCGGCGGGTGTGGGTGGCACCGAGTCCGACATCTCCATCCAGGCGGAGCTGTTCAAGCGCCACAAGCGCGAGATGGCGGAGCTCATCGCCGAGCACACCGGCCAGACGGTCGACCGGATCATCGCCGACTTCGACCGCGACCGGTGGTTCTCCGCGCAGGAGGCGCTCGAGTACGGCTTCGTCGACCACGTGATCTCCCGCGCCGGGGAGCTTCCCGACGCGAACCAGAACGGGAGCACCCGATGAGTTTCGAGATGCCGCAGTCGCGGTACGTGCTGCCGTCCTTCGTCGAGCGCACCAGCTACGGGGTCAAGGAGTCCAACCCGTACAACAAGCTCTTCGAGGAGCGCATCATCTTCCTCGGGGTGCAGATCGACGACGCATCCGCGAACGATGTGATGGCGCAGCTGCTGTGCCTCGAGTCGGCCGACCCGGACCGCGAGATCAGCATGTACATCAACTCGCCGGGCGGGTCGTTCACGTCGCTGATGGCGATCTACGACACGATGCAGTTCATCCGCCCGGACATCCAGACGGTCTGCCTCGGGCAGGCCGCGTCCGCGGCGGCGGTGCTGCTCGCGGCCGGCACGCCGGGGCGCCGCCTCGCCGTGCAGAACGCGCGCGTGCTGATCCACCAGCCCGCCACCGAGGGCTTCTACGGCCAGGTGTCGGACCTGGAGATCCAGGCGGCCGAGATCTCCCGCATGCGCAGGCTGCTGGAGACCACGCTGGCCCACCACACCAACCGCACCCCCGAGCAGGTGCACGATGACATCGAGCGGGACCGGATCCTCACGGCACCGGAGGCCAAGGAGTACGGGATCGTCGACGAGATCATCCAGAGCCGCAAGCTCTCCGCGGTCTGACAATTCGAGAGGCGTGGTCGGCGCCGGTCAGAAGGCCGGCGCCGACCGTCCGCCGACCCGTCGCCGAATCTCCGGTACGCGAAGCTCCCCGGGGACCGGGTCGGACGGGTACCGTCCAGAGAGCGCGCCTCCCGGACCCGCCGGGGCAGCGCAGAGAAGGATTTGGGGTCTGCACTCATGGCACGCATCGGCGACGGCGGTGACCTGCTCAAGTGCTCGTTCTGCGGGAAGAGCCAGAAGCAGGTCAAGAAACTGATCGCCGGTCCTGGGGTCTACATCTGCGACGAGTGCATCGATCTTTGCAACGAGATCATCGAGGAGGAGCTGGCCGAAGCGGGTGAGGTCAAGCTCGACGAGCTGCCCAAGCCGGCGGAGATCCACGAGTTCCTCGACCAGTACGTCGTCGGTCAGTCCCAGACGAAGCGCACGTTGTCGGTTGCGGTCTACAACCACTACAAGCGCATCCAGGCCGGCGAACGCCGCGGTGGCGGCGACAGCGGCGACGGTATCGAGATCGCCAAGTCCAACATCCTCATGCTCGGTCCCACCGGCTGCGGCAAGACCTACCTGGCGCAGACCCTGGCCAAGCTGCTCAACGTGCCGTTCGCGATCGCCGATGCCACGGCGCTCACCGAGGCCGGGTACGTGGGCGAGGACGTCGAGAACATCCTGCTCAAGCTGATCCAGGCCGCCGACTACGACGTCAAGCGCGCCGAGACCGGCATCATCTACATCGACGAGGTCGACAAGATCGCCCGCAAGTCGGAGAACCCGTCGATCACGCGCGACGTCTCCGGTGAGGGCGTGCAGCAGGCGCTGCTGAAGATCCTGGAGGGCACCACCGCGAGCGTGCCGCCGCAGGGCGGGCGCAAGCACCCCCACCAGGAGTTCATCCAGATCGACACCACCAACGTGCTGTTCATCGTGGCGGGCGCGTTCGCGGGTCTCGAGAAGATCATCGGCGACCGGGTGGGCAAGCGTGGTCTGGGGTTCGGCGCCGAGATCCGCTCCAAGCGTGAGGTCGACCCGGCCGAGAGCTTCGGCGAGACCCTGCCCGAGGACCTCATCAAGTTCGGCCTGATCCCCGAGTTCATCGGCCGCCTGCCGATCGTCGCCTCGGTCACCTCGCTGGACAAGGACGCCCTCGTCAAGATCCTCACCGAGCCGCGCAACGCACTGGTGAAGCAGTACCGCAAGCTGTTCGAGATGGACGGCGTGGAGCTGGAGTTCACCGAGGACGCGCTCGAAGCGGTGGCCGACCAGGCCATCCTGCGCGGCACGGGCGCCCGCGGCCTCCGAGCGATCATGGAGGAGGTGCTGCTGCCCTGCATGTACGACATCCCGAGCCGTGACGACGTGGCGAAGGTCGTCGTATCCGGCCAGACGGTGCGCAGCAACGTCAACCCGACGATCGTTCCCCGCACCCCGGCACGCCGGGAGCGCCGCGAGCGGTCCGCCTGACCCACGGAGCAACTCCCCAACGCGTCGCCGGTCCGCGCCATGCGGGCCGGCGCCGCGGCATTTCCGGTGCCGGTGTGTGCTGTTCGTCCGCCGTTCGTCGACCGGTCGTCGCATGAAGTTGCACGCGCATCTACCCTGATCTAGGGTCACGCGGTCGCATCCCGTGAGGTGGCGAGGGAGCTGCCATGACCGTCGGTTTCCTGCAACGTGAGCGCATCATCGCGCCGCCCGGCTGGAGCAGGTGGTTGATTCCACCCGCTGCGCTGTCCATCCATCTCGCGATCGGGCAGGCGTACGCCTGGAGCGTCTTCAAGAACCCGCTCGCCGCCACGATGCTCGAGGGCAACCCGGCCGCGGGCACGCTGACGGCGCTCCCGTTCACCCTGGGCATCGTGATGCTGGGGGTGTCGGCCGCCGTGTTCGGCACGGCGGTGGACCGCAACGGGCCGCGCTGGGCGATGTTCATCGCCACGGTCTGCTTCTCGGTCGGGTTCCTCGTCTCGGCCTTCGGCGTCTGGATCGGCCAGTACTGGCTGGTCATCGTCGGGTACGGGCTGATCGGCGGGATCGGGCTCGGCATCGGCTACATCTCGCCGGTGTCCACCCTGATCAAGTGGTTCCCGGACCGTCCGGGGATGGCCACCGGCCTGGCGATCATGGGCTTCGGCGGTGGCGCGCTGATCGCGTCCCCGTGGTCGGCGTCGATGCTGTCCGCGTTCGGGGCAACCGGTGACAACGCCCAGTCGAGCGGTGTCGCGCTGGCCTTCCTCGTCCACGGCGTGGTGTACGCGGTGTTCATGTCGGTGGGCTGGCTCCTCGTGCGGGTGCCCGCCGACGACTGGAAGCCGGCCGGCTGGAACCCGACCACCGCGAAGACCGGGTCGCTCATCACCACCGCGAACGTGTCGGCGAACAACGCGATCCGCACCCCGCAGTTCTGGCTGCTGTGGATCGTGCTGACGTTCAACGTCACGGCCGGTATCGGCATCCTCGAGCGGGCCTCGCCGATCTTCCAGGACTACTTCCCCGACGCCGGCACCCAGATCGCCGCCGCCGCGGCGGGCTTCGTCGCGATCCTCTCGCTCGCGAACATGCTCGGGCGGTTCATCTGGTCCTCGACGTCCGACTTCATCGGGCGCAAGAACATCTACCGCGTGTACCTCGGCGTCGGTGCGCTGCTGTACCTGCTCATCACGTTGCTGGGCAACACCAACCAGGCGCTGTTCCTGGTCGCGTCGATGCTGATCATCTCCTTCTACGGTGGCGGCTTCTCGACGGTGCCCGCGTACCTGCGTGACCTCTTCGGCACCTACCAGGTGGGCGCGATCCACGGCCGGCTGCTCACCGCGTGGTCCCTGGCCGGCGTGCTCGGGCCGGTGATCGTGAACGCGATCGCGGACGCGCAGGAGGCGGCGGGTCGCGAGGGCCCCGCCGTGTACACGCTGGCGTTCTCGATCATGATCGGGCTGCTCGTGGTCGGCTTCATCTGCAACGAGCTCATCCGGCCGGTCAACGAGCGGTTCCACGAGCCGGTCGGGGAGCAGGCCATCGGCACGACGGGAGCGAAGGCGGCATGAGCACGCAGCCCGACACCTCCGGGGTCCACACCGGCCCGCCGCCCATCGCCTGGTTGGCATGGGCGTGGGTCGTGATCCCGTTCCTGTACGGCCTCTACCAGTTGGTGATCAAGATCCCCGCGCTGTTCGGTGGCTGAATCCGGGACACTAGGGTCGCGGCGTGGCTGACAGCAGCGATGCACGCGCCCTGTCCGAGTGGGTCACCGCCGTGGTGCGGGAACTGGGGATCGAGGGCGCCCTCGACCGCGAGGGCGTCGTCGACATGGTCCTCGACCTGACGTCCGACGTGGCCCACGGCGTCTCCCGCCCGGGAGCGCCGGTCACGGCCTTCCTCGTCGGCGTGGCGGCCGGGCGCGCCGACGACCCGGCGGTCGCCGCCCGCGACCACGCCCGGAAGATCAGCGGGCTCGCCGACGCCTGGAGTGCGGACACCGAGCGCGCCTGAACCCGGAAACCGGGATCGTCAGCCGGTCACGTCGAGATCGGCGACGACCCGGGTCGGTCGCAGGCGCACCACCAGTTCGCCCGGCACCCCGTTGCGCCGCCCGAACTCCTCCGCCTGGTCGGCGCCCATGTAACGGGCGCCGATCGCGGTGGCGGTCCGCACCAGCTCGTCCGGATCGTCGGAAACCGTCGCCGTGCCCTGCACCTGCACGAACGCGTACGGCGGTTCGGCGAGGTCGACGCAGAGCACCACCCGGGGATCCCGGGCGATCGCCCGTGCCTTGGGCGTGGCCGCCCCGGTGTTGAAGACCAGCTCGTCACCGTCGAGGACGAACCACACCGGCGCCACCAGTGGGCGGCCGTCCTTGGCCACGTAGCCCAGCTTGCCGGTGCGCGTTCCGGCGGAGAGGAAGGCCCGGATCCCGGGCGTCAGGTCGGACACGTCCGCACCGTAGTGTGGGCGCCGCCGTTCACCTGTGGACCGGAGTCCGTTCACCCGGCTGGACTACACCAGGCCCATGCGCTCCCTCCGGATCGACCGCCGCACCCTGCTCCGCGCCGCCGCTGTCGGCGCGCTCGCCGCACCCGGACTCGTCCGGCCCGACCGGCCCGTGCTCACCCACGGCGTCCAGTCCGGGGACGTGGTCCGCGGATCCGGCCTCGTCTGGACACGGGCGGACCGCCCGTCCCGGATGATCGTCGAGGTGTCGGACGATCCCGGCTTCGAACACGTACGCCGGGTCGAGGGCCCGGTCCTCACGCCGGACACCGGCCTCGCCGGGAAAGTGCGGGTGCTCGGGCACGAACGCACGGTGCACTACCGCGTCACGGCCGAGGACCTCGACGGCCGTGTCGCGAGCGAGCCGCTGACCGGTGTGTTCCGCACGCCCCCGGCCCGTAGCGAGGGCGTGCGGTTCGTCTGGTCCGGCGACGTGGTCGGGCAGGGCTGGGGGATCGACCGCGACCGCGGCGGGATGCAGATCTTCCGCGCGATGGCCGGGCGCGACCCCGACTTCTTCCTCCACAGCGGCGACACCGTCTACGCCGACGGCCCCCTCACCGAGACCGTCGCGCTGCCCGACGGGAGCATCTGGCGGAACCTGGTGACGCCGGAGAAGCTGAAGGTGGCCGAGACGCTCGACGAGTTCCGCGGGCAGTTCGCCTACAACCTCCTCGACGACCACGTGCGCGCGTTCACGGCCGTCGTCCCGCAGGTGAACCAGTGGGACGACCACGAGGTCACCAACAACTGGTACCCGGGCGAGGTGCTCGCCGACGACCGCTACACCGAGAAGCGGGTGGACGTGCTCGCCGAGCGGGCGTTCCGGGCCTTCCACGAGTGGGTGCCGCTGGACCCGCGCCGGGCCGTGGACGGCCGCGTGTACCGGCGGATGCCCTACGGGGCGCACGTGGAGGTGTTCGTGATCGACATGCGTACCTACCGGGACGCCAACAGCGCGAACACCGGCCCCCTGGAACGCATCCTCGGCGACCGGCAGGCCCGCTGGCTCGTCGACGGCCTGGCCTCGTCGCAGGCGACCTGGAAGTTCGTGGCGTCCGACATGCCGATCGGCGTGCAGGTGCCGGACGGGACGGCGTGGGAGGCCGTCGCGAACGGTGTCGCCGGGCCGCCGAGCGGGCGGGAGGCCGAGCTCGCCTGGGTGCTGTCGGAGCTGCGCAGGCGCCGGGTCCGGGGCGTCGTGTGGCTGACCGCCGACGTGCACTACACCGCCGCCAACCACTACGCCCCGGAGCGGGCGGCGTTCACCGAGTTCGACCCGTTCTGGGAGTTCGTATCGGGGCCCCTGCACGCGGGCGCGTTCGGGCCGAACCCCCTCGACCCGACGTTCGGCCCGGAGGCCGCGTTCGTGCACGCCCCGCCGGTCCCGAGCACGTCACCGGCGGAGGGGTTCCAGCACTTCGGCGAGGTCGAGGTCGCGCCGGACGGCGAGCTGCGCGTGACGCTGTGCGGGCAGGGCGGGGAGGAGCTCTGGTCGACCACCGTGCCGGCCGTGGCGTGACCCGTACCTCCGGGGGAGGATCGGGGGCATGCGGACCGTGGTCGGGATGGCGCGGTGGATCGGCTCCTCGGGCGGGCGCGCGGCCCGGCGTCGTCCGCAGCCGGAACCGGTGGCGCAGGTTCGGCCGCTGGCGGCCGGCCGGCGTCCGCTGCTCGCCGACCGGCTCGGCGCGCAACGGCGGGGCGGCGCGCGCCTCGACCAGGTCGACGGAACCACGTGCGGCAGCGCGGTGCTCATCGCCCTCGCGGCGTGGGCCGACCCGGCGGAGACGGCCCGCCTCGACGGCGCCGGGGCCTCCACTCCCGCCGCGGCCGGGTCCGGGGCGGCCGCCGGGGCGCGGGCGGGCGTCGCGATCGGGTTCGGCGCGCGCTACGACGCCCGGCAGCGGGAGGTGCACCGGCAGTCGACGCGGTTCTGGCCTCAGGCGCTGGGCACGACCCCGTGGGGGATGGTCCGCTGGTTGCGCCGGTACGCCCCCGCCGCGGGCCCGTACCGCGTGCGGCTGGTCGACGACGTGTCCGCCGCGGACCTCGACGACGCGCTCGTTCAGGTCCGGGCGGCACTCGCCGCCGCCCGGCCGGTGCCGCTGCTGGTGGGGGCACTGGTGCCGCGCCACTACGTGCTGGCCGTCGGCGTGCAGGGCGACGGCCGCTGGCGCGTGTACGAGCCGACGAGCGGCGAGGTCCGCGCGCTGGACCTGCGCCTGGCCCGGGAGCGCAGGCTCGCGCCCGTGCTGGGCTTCGACCGGCTGCAGGCGGTGCTGCTGCCGGCCTAGGTGCGTGGGAGTTGGCACCGTGGGCGCGTCATGGAGCCACAACGCGATCTGCAGGCCGTCTAAACAGCACTACGGCTCCATAGTGCTGACAGGGCGACTCGTCTAGTCGCTGTGGTTCAGGAGCGAGTGGTGCCTGCCGTACGCCAGGTAGATCACCAGGCCGATGACCAGCCAGACGGCGAACCGCACCCAGCTGAGCAGGTCGAGGTTCAGCATGAGGTAGAAGCAGGCCAGGGCGGCGAGCGCCGGCACGACCGGCGACAGCGGCACCCGGAACGGGCGTTCGAGCTCGGGCCGGGTGCGGCGCAGCACGGGAACCGCGATCGCGACGATGATCATCGCGCTCAGCGCCCCGATGGAGACCATGTCGGCGAGCTCGGAGATCGGGATGGTGGCCGCGATGATCGCGATCACCACGGCACCGATGATCGTCATCCGGTGCGGGGTGCCGAAGCGGGGGTGGGCCGTGCCGATCGGCGCCGGCAGGAGCCCGTCGCGGCCCATCGCGAACCCGATCCGGCCGATCGTGACGAGCTCCACCATCATCACCGACGTCAGGCCCGTGACGGCGCCCAGGGAGATCAGCGCCCCGACCCAGGGCAGTCCGACCGCGTTGAACGCGCCCGCGAGCGGGGCGCCGGAGTCGATCTGCTCGTAGGGCACCATCGCCGTCAGCACGAACGAGACCAGGATGTAGAGCACCGCGCACACGCCCAGCGCGCCGAGCAGCCCGACCTTCATGTCGCGTTCCGGGCGGCGGGTCTCCTCGCCCAGGTTGGCCAGCGCCTCGAAGCCGGTGTAGGCGAAGAACACGACCGCGGCCGCGGTGAGCATCCCGCCGATGCCGTACGCCGTGGCCGGCAGCCCGAACACGCCCTCCACGACGGGCTGTTCGAGCACCGAGCCGCCCTCGGCGACGGGCGTCGCGGGCGGGATGAACGGGGTGAGGTTCGCGGCGTCGATGAAGAACACCCCGACCCCGATGATCAGCACGCAGACCGCGAGCTTGATCACGACCAGCACGTTGGTGAGCCGGGCGGACTCGCGGATGCCGATGACGGCCACGACGGTGAGCACGCCGATGATCAGGACGGCTCCGATGTTGACCGGCGCCGTCTCGCCGAACAGCACCTGTGGCAGCCCGAACAGGTTCGCCAGGTAGCTCGACCAGCTCCGGGAGACCACGGCGAGCCCGAGCCCGAACTCGAGGAGCAGGTCCCAGCCGATGATCCACGCGAACAGCTCGCCGAGCGTGGCGAAGGCGTAGGTGTAGGCGGAGCCCGCCGTCGGCACCGAGGACGCCAGCTCGGCGTAGCAGAGCGCGGCGAGCGCGGCGACGACCGCGCCGATCACGAACGACAGCGTGACGGCCGGCCCCGCGTGGTCCTTGGCCTCGACCCCGGCCAGGGTGAAGATGCCGGTCCCGATGATGATGCCGACGCCGAACCCGACGAGGTCGCGCCCGCGCAGCATCCGTTTCAGGTTCTCGTTCTTGCCCCGCTCCAGGACGTGCTCGACCGAGATCGTGCGCATGACCGACATCCACAGGACGTTAGACCGACCGGCCGATTCGCGCTCGGGCTCGCGACCGGTCACGGGCACCCGGTGGGTCGCTCGTAGAATTCGTCAGGTGACCGACACCCTCCCACCGCGCACCGCCGACCTGCCCGCCCAGTGGAACCCGGGCGAGGTAGAGGGCGTGCTCTACGAGCGGTGGGTGGAGCGCGGGTACTTCGAGGCCGACAACGCGTCGGACCGGCCGCCGTTCTGCATCGTCATCCCGCCGCCGAACGTCACGGGCAGCCTGCACCTCGGCCACGCCATGGACCACACGCTCATCGACATCCTCACCCGGCGGCGCCGGATGCAGGGCTACGACGCGCTGTGGCTGCCCGGCATGGACCACGCCGGCATCGCCACCCAGAACGTCGTGGAGCGCAGGCTGGCCGCCGACGGGCGCAGCCGCCACGACCTGGGCCGGGAGGCCTTCGTCGAGGAAGTCTGGCGGTGGAAGGCCGAGTCCGGCGGGGCGATCCTCGGCCAGATGCGCCGCCTCGGCGACGGCGTCGACTGGACCCGCGAGCGGTTCACGCTGGACGAGGGCCTGTCCCGTGCGGTCCAGACGATGTTCAAGCGGTTCTTCGACGACGGCCTCGCCTACCGGGCCGAGCGGATCATCAACTGGTGCCCGCGGTGCCACACGGCGCTCTCGGACATCGAGGTCGACCACCACGACGACGAGGGCGAGCTCGTCTCCATCCGCTACGGCGAGGGCGACGACTCGGTGGTCGTCGCCACCACCCGCGTCGAGACGATGCTCGGCGACACCGGCGTGGCCGTGCACCCCGACGACGAGCGCTACCAGCACCTGATCGGCCGTGAGATCGTGCTGCCGATCGTCGGGCGGAAGATCCCGGTGGTCGCCGACGAGCACGTCGACCCGGCGTTCGGCACCGGCGCGGTGAAGGTGACGCCCGCGCACGACCCCAACGACTTCGAGATCGGCCGCCGCCACGACCTGCCGATGCCCTCGATCATGGACGAAGCGGCGGTCATCAGCGGTTCCGGCACCCGCTTCGACGGGATGGACCGCTTCGCCGCGCGTGAGGCCGTGCGCGAGGAGCTGCGCGCTCAGGGCCGGATCGTCGCCGAGAAGCGCCCGTACGTCCACGCCGTCGGCCACTGCTCGCGCTGCGACACGGTAGTGGAGCCGCGGCTGTCGCTGCAGTGGTTCGTCAAGGTCGAGCCGCTCGCGAAGATGGCGGGTGACGCCGTGCGCGACGGCCGCACCGAGATCCACCCGAAGGAGCTGGAGAAGCGCTTCTTCGACTGGGTCGACAACATGCACGACTGGACGATCAGCCGGCAGCTGTGGTGGGGCCACCGCATCCCGGTCTGGTACGGGCCGGACGGCGAGGTCGTGTGCGTCGGGCCGGACGAGGAGCCGCCGTCGGGCCCGGGCTGGCACCAGGACGAGGACGTCCTCGACACCTGGTTCTCCTCGGGCCAGTGGCCGATCTCGACGCTGGGCTGGCCGGACGCCACCCCCGACCTCGCGCGCTACTACCCGACGTCCGTGCTGGTCACCGGCTACGACATCCTGTTCTTCTGGGTCGTCCGGATGATGATGTTCGGCCTGTACGCGATGGACGGGAAGCCGCCGTTCGAGCACGTGTTCCTGCACGGGCTGATCCGCGACCAGCACGGCAAGAAGATGTCGAAGTCCAAGGGCAACACGATCGACCCGCTGGACCTCGTCGACAGCTACGGCGCCGACGCGCTGCGGTTCACCATCGCCCGCGGCGCCAACCCGGGCACCGACATGGCGTTGTCGGAGGACTGGGTCGCGGGCTCCCGCAACTTCGGCACCAAGCTGTGGAACGCCACCCGGCTCGCGCTGACGAACGGCGCGTCGCCGGATCTGGAGCTGCCCGCCGAGGCCGACCGCACCGACGCCGACCGCTGGATCCTCGGGCGCCTCGCCGAGGTGTCCGAGCAGACCGACGCGCTGCTGGAGGACTTCCAGTTCGCCAAGGCCACCGAGGGCCTCTACCACTTCACGTGGGACGAGCTGTGCGACTGGTACCTCGAGCTGGCCAAGGTGCAGCTGCGTGACGAGCGCACGGCCGCGGGCACCCGTGCGGTGCTCGGCCACGTGCTGGACGCGCTGCTCCGGCTGCTGCACCCGATCAGCCCGTTCGTCACCGAGGCGCTCTGGACGGCGCTGACGGGCCGCGAGTCCGTGGTGGTCGCGTCGTGGCCGACGGGCGTGGGCGCCGCGGCGGACGTCGCTGCGAGCGGTCGGCTGGCCGACGTGCAGAAGCTGGTCACCGAGGTGCGCCGGTTCCGCACCGAGCAGGGCCTGCCGGACAGTCGCCGGGTCGCGGCTCGGGTGGAGGGCCTGCCCGCCGCGGGTCTCGGCGAGGCCGGTCCCGGTGGCGCGGCCGCCGCGCTCCGCTCGCTCGCCCGGCTCGACGACGCCGGCGACGGCTTCGCCCCCACCGCCACCCTGGACGTCCTGCTGTCCGGCGGGAGGGTCCACGTCGAGATCGACACCTCGGGCGCGATCGACGTGGCCGCCGAGCGCGCCCGCCTCGGCCGTGACCTCGCCGCCGCGCAGAAGGAGCTCGACCAGGCGGACAAGAAGCTGGGCAACCCGAAGTTCCTGGAGAAGGCCCCGGCCGAGGTGGTCGAGGGCATCCGGACGCGCCGGGAGGCCGCGGTGGCCGAGATCGAGCGGGTGACGGGGCGACTGGAGACCCTGCCAGAGGCCTAGGGACGAGCAGCGCGCCGTCGCACAATGGCCCGTCGGCACCCATCGTGAAGTGGCCGTCGGAGGCCCAACGGGTCAGAACCGGTGGCTCGTGTGGCTGAACGTGCCCTTGCCGAAGGACAGGACCTTCGTGGGGGCCACGGCGTACACCAACGCTTCGCCTGCCTCGTGGTGGAAGGCCCCGGCGCGCGCCTCGTACTGCCAGCGGCCGTCCCACTTCGTGCGCCAGGCGTCGGCGAGCCGCTTCAGCGTGTCGTCGTCCGCGACCCGGACGGCGTCACCTTCGACCACCACATCGAGCCCGTGGTCCCAGGTGTTGCTGCCGGTCGTCAGGATCACGTGGGGGTTGGAGCGGAGGTTCAGGGCCTTCTGCTCGGACTCGCCGGTGCCGAAGTGGATGGCGCCGTCCAGCCACACCGCGACGAGCGGGGTGACGTGCGGCCTGCCGTCCGCCCGGACCGTGGTGATCCAGAACAGCTCGGCGGTCTCGAGGACCCGGGCGGCGTCGTCCCACGGGGTGGGGGTGGCGGCCGGGTCGCTGAACCTGCTGTCGAGCGAGGTCGTCGGTGTGCCCATCGAGGGTCCTTTCATGCCAGTTCATCCACGATCAGCTGGTCGATCCGGGCTGCGGTGGTGACGCCGCCGGCCGCGAAGTGGTTGCGCATCACCGCGACCGCGACACCGGAGTCGATGTCGGCGAAGGCGGCGGAACCGTTCGACCCGACCATGCCGAACGCCGAGCCGGGCCGGCCGTGGCCGCTCGGGCGGAAGGGCGCGTAGCCGTACGTCCAGGACGCCGGGAAGCCCATCACCTGGTCCGTCCCCGTGAACGCGACCGTGGCGATCTCGGTGCGTCGGGCGGGCGACACGAGGTGCTCCAGGAGCGCGGAGTAGATGCGGGCGACGCCGCGGGCGCTCATGGTGCCTTCGGCGGGGATGTCGCTGGTGAGGAGGTCGGGGCGGTTGGCGTAGTCGGCGTCCGGGACGACGCCCGGCGGCATCGCCCGGTCGAGCGGCGACCCGGGCTCCGGCCGCGCCGTCGTGGAACCGACCTGCCGGGCGACCCGCGGCAGCAGGGGCGGCGGAACACCGAAGTGGACCTCGTCGCCGACGCCGAGCGGGCCGGTGACGTGGCTGCGCAGCAGGGTCGAGATCGGGTGGCCGGTCGCCCGGCGCAGGGTCTCGCCGAGCAGGAACCCGAACGTCTTGGCGTGGTAGCCGAACCCCGCTCCGGGCTCCCACCACGGCGTCTCGTCGGCGACGACCGCGCACATGCGGTCCCAGTCGCACAGGTCGGCGGCACTCGTGTCGGGTGGGAGGCCGGGCACGCCCGCGGTGTGCATCAGCACGTGGCGCAGGGTCACCTGGTCCTTGCCGTGCGCCCCGAACTCGGGCCACACCTCGGCGACGCGCATGTCGTCGGCGAGAGCACCCCGCTCGACGAGGACGTGCGCCACCGTCGACGCCACGCCCTTCGCGGTGGAACCGGCCCAGAACAGCGTCCCCGGCTCGACCGGCGCCCCGGTGCGCGGATCGGCCACGCCGCGCGCCGCGTCGACGATCGTCCGCCCGTGCCGGATGACGGCGACCTGCAGCCCGACTTCTGCCCCCGACGCCACCAGTTCGTCGAGCAGGGCGTCGACCGCCGGGGCAAGGCTCTCCTCGCTCACGTCACATGAGACCGTCCCCGGGGCCGGAACTCATCGCTCAGAGGCTCACGCCCACCTCCAGGGAGGCTCCCTCCCGGACGTCGAGTTCCTGGATCCGGCCCGCGGCGCGCACGTCGGCCTCGGCGAGGGCGAGCCGGGCGAGTACGGCCTCCGGTGCCGTCACGACCGTCCTGCTGACGTCGGTGCGCATGGAGACCTTCGCCTCCGACTTGGCCCGCCGCACCGCCGTGAGGACGTCGGTGGCGGCGGTGAGGACCTCGGGGTCGCCGGCCTGCGCGCGGAGCTCGGCGGCGTCGGGCCACGGCGCGACGTGGACCGAGCCCTCCTGCCACCAGGACCAGACCTCCTCCGTGACGAACGGCAGGACCGGCGCGAACAACCGCAGCAGCACCGAGAGTGCCGTGGCCAGCGCGGCCCGGGCGGAGGCAGCGGCGTCCGGCCCGTGCTCGCCGTAGGCGCGGGCCTTGACCAGCTCCAGGTAGTCGTCGCAGAAGTGCCAGAAGAACCGTTCCACGGCCTCCAGGGCGCGGGCGTGGTCGAAGTCGTCCAGTGCGGCGGTGGCGGCATCGACGGTGTCGGCCAGCTCCGCGAGCAGGGCCCGGTCCAGCGGCGCCGTGACGTGGCCGGGTGCGGCCCCGGTGGAGAGCGCGAACCGGCTCGCGTTGAGCACCTTGATCGCGAGCCGGCGGCCGATCTTCATCTGGGCCGGGTCGAAGGCGGCGTCGGTGCCGGGGCGGGCGCCGGCCGCCCAGTACCGCACGGCGTCCGAGCCGTACTGCTCCAGGAGCGCCATCGGCGTGACGACGTTGCCCTTGGACTTCGACATCTTCTTGCGGTCCGGGTCGAGGATCCACCCGGAGATCGCGACGTGCCGCCACGGCAGCGCGCCGTGCTCGGTGTGGGCGCGCAGCACCGTTGCGAACAGCCAGGTGCGGATGATGTCGTGGGCCTGCGGCCGCAGGGCAAAAGGGAAGACCCGCCGGAACAGGTCGTCGTCGGTGCACCAGCCGCCCGCGATCTGCGGGCTGAGCGACGACGTCGCCCAGGTGTCCATGACGTCCGGGTCGCCGGCGAAGCCGCCCGGCACGCCGCGCTGCGCCTCGGTGTACCCGGGCGGGGCGTCGGTGCTCGGGTCGACCGGCAGCGCCGCCTCGTCCGCGGCGATCGGGCGGTCGTACGCGGGCTCGCCGTGTTCGTCGAGCGGGTACCAGACGGGGAACGGCACGCCGAAGAAGCGCTGGCGGCTGACCAGCCAGTCGCCGTTCAGGCCCTCGACCCAGTTCTGGTAGCGGGCGCGCATGTGCGCCGGGTGCCAGTCGAGCTCCCGGCCGCGGTCCAGCAGGGCCGCCCGCAGGTCGTCGTCGCGGCCGCCGTTGCGCACGTACCACTGCCGGGTGGTGACGATCTCGAGCGGCTTGTCGCCCTTCTCGTAGAACTTGACGGCGTGCGTGATCTGCTCCGGCTCGCCGACCAGCCGGCCCTTCTCCCGCAGCAGGGCGACCACCCGCTCCCGGGCGGTGTGCACCGTGGCCCCGGCGAGCTGGGCGTACGCCGCGCCGTCGAGGCCCGCAGGCGGGTCCGGGAGGAACCGGCCGTCGCGACCCACGACGGTGCGGGTGGGCAGCTGCAGCTCGCGCCACCACAGGACGTCGGTGGTGTCGCCGAAGGTGCACACCATCGCGATGCCGGTGCCCTTCTCCGGGTCGGCGGCGCGGTGCGTGAGCACCGGCACCTCCGCGTCGAAGACGGGCGTGCGCACGCGCGTGCCGTGGAGCGGGCGGTAGCGCTCGTCGTCCGGGTGGGCCACCAGCGCGACGCACGCCGGCAGCAGCTCCGGCCGGGTGGTGGCGATCTCCAGGTCGGTGCCGTCGGCGCGGGTGAACAGCAGCCGGTGGAACGCGGCCGGCCGCTCGCGATCCTCCAGCTCCGCCTGTGCCACGGCCGTGCGGAACGTGACGTCCCAGAGCGTCGGTGCCTCGGCCAGGTACGCCTCGCCGCGGGCGAGGTTGCGCAGGAAGGCCCGCTGCGCGGCCACCCGGGCCGGGCGGCCGATCGTGCGGTAGGTCGTGGACCAGTCGACGGAGAGCCCGAGCCGGCGCCAGAGCTGTTCGAACGCCACCTCGTCGGCCTCGGTGAGGCGCTCGCACAGCTCGATGAAGGTGCGCCGCGACACCGGGACCTGGTGTTCGCCCGGCTTCTCGGGGGGTTCGAACGCGGGGTCGTAGGGGAGCGCGGGGTCGCAGCGGACGCCGAAGTGGTTCTGCACGCGCCGCTCGGTGGGCAGGCCGTTGTCGTCCCAGCCCATCGGGTAGAACACCGCCCGCCCGCGCATCCGCTGGTAGCGCGCGACGACGTCGGTGTGGGTGTAGGAGAACACGTGCCCGACGTGCAGCGATCCGCTCACCGTCGGGGGCGGGGTGTCGATGGCGAACACGGCCTCGCGCGGCTGCGTGCGGTCGAACCGGTGTACGCCCAGCTCGTCCCATCGGCCGGCCCACCGCGGCTCGAGGCCGTCGATCGTGGGCCGCTCCGGCAGGGAGGCAGCTGGGGTCGTCATGCGGCAACGGTAGTGCTGGGGACGCGACGCCCGCCCCGGGTTTCACCCGGTCCCGGCTCGTAGACTCGAACCCGTGAGTGACGAGCGCGTCGAGCGGCCCGAGGGCGAGGGCGAGATCGAAACGCCCGAGGACGCGGTGGTGTCGCACGTCCTCGACGCCATCCGCGGCGGCGACACCCCGGACGTGGTGCCCGCCCAGTCGTCCACGCTGGGGTTCGCGGAGTTCCTCGCCGTGGAGCAGGAGCTGAACCGGCGCTGGCCGGAGACGGTCATGGAGCCCTCGCTCGACCGGATCTCCACGCTGGTCGACGTGCTCGGCGAGCCGCACCGCGGCTACCCGGTGGTGCACCTGACCGGCACCAACGGCAAGACGTCGACCGCGCGCATGGTCGACGCCATCCTCACCGAGGTGGGGCTGCGCACCGGCCGGTACACGAGCCCGCACCTGCAGCGGGCCACCGAGCGGATCAACATCGACAACCGGCCGGTGACGCCCGAGAAGTACGTGCAGGTCTACCGGGACGTCAAGCCGTTCGTGGAGCTGGTCGACGCGAAGGAGGGCACTCCGCTCTCCAAGTTCGAGGTGCTCACGGCCATGGCCTTCTCGGCCTTCGCCGACGCCCCCGTCGAGGCCGCCGTGATCGAGGTCGGGCTGGGCGGGCGCTGGGACGCCACCAACGTCGCCGACGGCACGGTCGCGGTGATCACCCCGATCGGCCTGGACCACGCCGAGTACCTCGGCACCGACATCCTCGGCATCGCGCGGGAGAAGGCCGGCATCATCAAGCCCGGCGCCGTCGCCGTCCTGGCCGCCCAGGAGAAGGCGGTGGCCGACGTGCTTTTGGAGCGCTGCGTCGAGGTCGACGCGCAGGTCGCGCGCGAGGGCGTCGAGTTCGGCGTGCGCGAGCGGGAGCTGGCCGTGGGCGGGCAGCGCCTCGTGCTCCAGGGTCTCGGCGGCACGTACGACGACCTCTTCCTCCCGCTCCACGGTGAGCACCAGGCCAACAACGCGGCGCTGGCGCTGGCCGCCGCCGAGGCGCTGGTCGGCGCCGGGCCGCAACAGCCGCTCGACGCCGACGCGGTGCGGGCCGCGTTCGCCGGCGCGGTCTCACCGGGGCGGCTCGAGCGGCTCGCGGCCGGCGCCGGAGTGCCGACGGTGCTCGCCGACGCCGCCCACAACCCGCACGGGGCCCGCGCGCTCGCGGCCGCGCTCACCACCGAGTTCCGCTTCACCCGGCTCGTCGGTGTGCTCGGCGTGATGCGCGAGAAGGACGTCCGCGGCATCCTCGCCGAGCTGGAGCCCGTGCTGCAGGAGGTCGTGATCACGGCCAACTCCTCGCCGCGGGCCATGGACCCCGACGAGCTGGGCGCGCTCGCCGTCGAGGTGTTCGGCTCGGCCCGCGTGAGCGTCGAGCCGGTCCTCGGCGCCGCGGTCGACCAGGCGCGGGAGCTCGCGGAGGAGGGCGGCGAGTCGGGGGTCGGGATCGTGATCACCGGCTCGGTCGTCACCGCGGGCGAGGTGCGCACGCTCTTCGGGAAGGAGCCGGCATGACGGCGCCGGACCCGATGAAGGGCCTCCGGGGCGTGTACGCCGCCACGCTCACGCTCGAGGCGATCGTCGTGGCGCTCTCCCTGCTCGTGCTCTCGAAGTTCGGCGAGGGCGCCACCCCGTTCGGCGTCGCGGTGATCCTTGCGCTCGCCGTGGCGATGGTCGTCGCGGCGGGGTTGCAGCGGCGGCCGTGGGGGCTCTGGCTCGCGCTCGGGCTGCAGGCGGCGATGATCGCGTGCGGGCTGCTGGTGCCGGCGCTCGGCGTGATGGGCGTGGTGTTCGCGCTGGTGTGGGTCGGGATCCTGCTGCTGCGCCGCGACCTCGCCGGCAAGATGGCCCGCGGCGAGCTGCCGAGCCAGCAGGTCCGCGATCCGTAAGGGTCTTTCGGGCGTTTCGTCCGCCACGCTGGAGCCATGGCCGTTCGCACGCGTCCACTCCGCTGGACGCTCCTCACCGTCGGTGCCGTGCTCGTCGCGGTGGCGCTGGCGGTCTTCGAGCCCTGGAAGCTCGTGGTCGACGACCGCGTGGACGAGGCGCCGCCGGTCGCCGAGCGGCCCGCAGCCGCGGCACCGCCTGCCGGGCCGGTCGTCCTCGGCCGCGGCGAGCTGATCAGCCACGAGCACGACAGCAGCGGCTCCGTCGTCGTCCTGGAGCTCCCGGACGGCTCCCGGGTGCTGCGCCTCGAAGATCTGCGCACGAGCAACGGGCCGGCTCTGCACGTGTGGATCACCGATGCCCCGGTGATCGAGGGCCGCGACGGGTGGGGAGTCTTCGACGACGGCCGGTACGTCGACCTCGGCGCTCTCAAGGGCAACATCGGCAGCTCGAACTACCCGCTCCCGCCCGACGTCGACCTCGCCGAGCTGTCCGGCGTGAGCATCTGGTGCGCGCGGTTCGCGGTGTCGTTCGCGGCGGCAGACCTGGAGCCGGTGGCCGCATGAGGCGCCTATACCCTCGTCCGCGTGACTGAACGCACCCTGGTCCTCGTCAAGCCCGACGGCGTGCAGCGCCGCCTGATCGGCGAGGTCATCTCCCGGATCGAGCGCAAGGGGCTCGACGTCGTCGCGCTCGAGCTGCGCGCCGTCGAGCGCGAGCTCGCCGAGCAGCACTACGCCGAGCACGACGGCAAGCCGTTCTTCGGCGACCTGCTGGAGTTCATCACCTCCGGCCAGGTGCTCGCGGCCGTGGTGGAGGGCCCGCGGGCCATCGCCGCGTTCCGCCAGCTCGCCGGCGGCACGGACCCGGTCGAGAAGGCCACCCCCGGCACCATCCGCGGCGACTTCGGCCTGGAGACGCAGTACAACCTCGTGCACGGCTCCGACTCGCCCGAGAGCGCGGCCCGGGAGATCAAGCTCTGGTTCCCGAACCTGTGACGTCCGGGCCCCGCCTCCTCGTCGAGGTGGGGCCGGAGACGGTGACATCACTGGGCACCCTCTGGACGGCCGTGACGCGCGCCGGCGGGGCAGTCGGGTTCGTGGCGGACGCGCCGGAGGAGGAGATCCGGACGTCCGCGGAGCAGGTGGTCGAGGACGTACGGGCGGGGCGCGAGGAGCTCATCGCCCTCGGCTCCGGCGATGACCTGCTCGGCGCCGTCTTCCTCCGGCGCGGGGCGAAGGCCACGATGCGGCACCGGGCGGACGTCGTCCGGCTGATGGTGCACCCCGACCTGCAGGGTCGCGGGTGGGGCACGGCCCTGCTCGACGCCGCGGTCGCGCGCGCCACCGCGATCGGGCTGGAGCAGCTGCTGCTCTCCGCGCGCGGCGGCACCACCCTGCCCGAGTTCTACGTCGAGCAGGGCTGGACGCAGGTCGGCCTGTTCCCGGACGCGCTGCGCATGGGACCCGACGACGTGCGCGACGAGCACTGGTTCCAGCTGCGGCTCAACTGACCCGCTGCCGCTGCATCGCCCGCAGCTCCACCGCGTCGTGGGCGCTGAAGACCGTGACCCGGTCTCCGTGCTCGCGCCCGAGCTCGCGCAGCCGGTCCTGGTTGGCGAGCCGCAGGCCGCGTGCGGTCTCCATCCGCGCTTGCATGTAGCGCAGACCCGGCGGGCACGCCGGGGTGTCGGCGCGCATCTCGTCGTGGTGGAAGTACGCGTCGCCCGCGTGCAGCAGCCAGCCGTCCCCGTCGCGCACGGCCACGCCGGTGTGGCCCACGGTGTGGCCGGCCAGCGGGACCAGCCGGATGTCCGTCGGCACGCCGGGCAGCTCGCGGACCGCGGTGAACCCGAACCAGTCGTCGCCCTGCGGGTCGTGCGTCACCCACTGCGGCCCGTGGGCCCACTGGGCCCGCGGGTAGCGGGTGCGTTCCTTCGACGTCCGGGCGGCGCGCGCCGCCTCCAGCTCGCTGCGCAGCACGTGGATGCGGGCGTGCGGGAAGTCGCGCAGGCCGCCCGCATGGTCGAGGTCGAGGTGGGTGAGGACGACGTCCGTGACGTCGTCGGCGCGGAACCCGAGCCCTTCGACCTGGCGCATGGCGGTCTCGGACTCCGCGAGCACCGGCCGCGCCAGCCGCCGGAACGACCGGGTGAGCGACGCGTCCGGGTTCCGGACGTCGTCGGTGCCGTACCCGGTGTCGACGAGGACGAGCCCGTGGCCGGCCTCGACGAGGAGGCAGTGGCAGATCATCTCGGCGGTCCCGAACAGTGGGCCGCTCCCGGTCACGAGGCGGCCGCCGAACGGGCGCATCGTGCCGCAGTTGAGGTGGTGGATCCTCATTCCGGTCTCCGTTCCGGTGCGAGCAGGGCGCTCAGGCGCGTCCCCACGGTCTGCAGTGGTGTGACGTCCCGCTGCGTGCGGGCGAGGAGGATGGCGCCCTCGACGGCGGCGATGAGCACGGTGGCGAGCCCGTCGGGATCGGGGATGCCGGCCGCACCCAGGTGCCGCGCGACGAGCTCCTGCCAGGAGCCGTAGACGTCCGCGCACGCGGCGCGGATCGGCTCGCTCTGCGCGGCGGCGTCCAGCGCGACCGTCGCCACCGGGCAGCCTTCGCGGAAGTCGGTGGCGACGAGGTGCTCGCCGAGCAGGGCGAGGACGCGCTCGAGGGCGGCGGCGGGCTCCGGGGTGGAGGCGAGCGCGGCCGCGATCCCGGTGCCCAGCTCCTCGCCGGACAGGCGCAGCGACTCGACGGCGAGCTGCTCCTTCCCGCCGGGGAAGTGGAAGTACAGCGAGCCCTTCGGCAGGCCGCCCTCGGCGAGCACCTGGTTGAGCCCGGTGGCGTGGTAGCCCTGGGCCCGGAACAGGCTCGCCGCCGTCCGGATCACGCGTTCCCGCGTGTCTGATCGTCTCGGCACGCGCCGAACTATAGAGACCGGTCTACTATGTGTCGATACGCTCGAAGGCGGCGGCGAACGCGAGCAGCGTCGTGTCGGTGCCGGGGAGGCCGTCGAAGGACAGCCCCACCGGGAGCCCGGCCGCCGTGCGGCCGGCCGGCACGGAGATGCTCGGGAGACCGGCGAACGCCGTCGGATCGGTGTTGCGCAGGTACGCGTCGAGGGTGCCGACGGGACGGCCGTTGATCTCGACCACGTCGTCCTGACCGATCGGACGCGCCGGGAGCCGAGGTCGTGGGCAGCACCAGCGCCTCGACCCGGTCTCCCCGGATGCACTCGGCGTACCGCGCCACGACCGCCGGCCGCACCCGTTCCAGGATCTCGACGTGGTGGGTGTCCGGGACCGGTTCGCCCCAGAGCTGGTCGGCGAGCCACCCGCGCTCCACCGGACCCGACCCGAGACGCCGTCCGGCGAGCTCCACCGGAGCGGACCGCTCTCCGGTCACCAGCTCGTCGACGAGCGCCGCCTCGGCGACGGTGCGGGTGATCGGGCCGATCGTGCCGCGCGTGGCCGACAGCGGGATCACGCCGTCGCCGGGACACCGCCCCGTGGTGGGGCGGAACCCGACACACCCGCAGAGGGCGGCCGGGATCCGGACGGAGCCCGCGGTGTCCGCGCCCAGCGCGAGCGGCACGACACCCGTCGCCACGGCGACGGCGCTGCCGCCGCTGCTGCCCCCGGCGACGAGGCGCGGGTCGTGCGGGTTGCGCGCGGCTCCGTAGGCGAGGTTGTGGGACGTGATCCGGGCCGACAGCTCGTGCATGCCGGTCTTCCCGACGACCAGGGCACCGGCGGCCCGCGGCGTCCGCACCACCGGGGCGTCGGCCGCAGGGCGCCAGTCCCGCAGGGCGGGCGTTCCGCCGGTGCACGGGAACCCGGCGACGTGGATGCTGTCCTTCACGGCGATCGGGACGCCGTCGAGCGGACCTCCGGTGGGTCCCGGCGTGGGCACGGAGTCGGCGATCGCGACGAACGCGTTCAGCCCTGCGATCTCCCGGGCGCGCTCCAGCGCGGCCTCGACCTCGTCGCTCATCGTCCGGTGCTCCCCGCGGCGCGGGTCGTCACCACGAGCGTGAGCGCGGCGAGCGCGGCGAGGCCGAGCAGCAGGACGGCCGGCGGGACGAGGTGGTCGAGGGCCGCCAGGGGGACGGCCGCGGCGAGCCCCAGGTAGGAGATCGCCTGGTAGGCGGCGGTGAGCCCGGCGAGCCGGCCGGGTGCCGCGATGCGCTGCACCTCGGTGAGGCCGCACACCTGGCAGCACCCGTAGCCCGCGCCGAGCACGACGGTCGCCACGAGGACGAGCAGCGGGTCGGCGGCGGCCGCGGCGCCGGCCGCCACGAGGAGGCCGGCGATCACGTTGGCCAGCGCCGTGGCGAGCAGGCGGCGGCTCCCGCCCCGGGCGACCCGGCGGGCCACGGGTACCACCGCCATCCCCGCGGCGGCGCCGAGCAGCGTGACCAGCGTGCAGAAGATCAGCGCGTACCCGCCGAGGCGGGGGCCGACGAGCCCGGGCAGGTAGGCGATGCCTACCGCCACCACGCCGAACACCCAGGGCGCCAGCGGCGCGACCACGGTGCGGAACCGCCGCGACGACAGCTCGGGGATGCGCAGCATGCCGCCGGCCGCGCCCGCGGTGTGCATCTCCGGGGTGCGGCGCACCAGCGGCAGGACGGCGAGGGTGAGCAGCAGGTGCGGCAGGTAGGGCAGCACGGTCCGGGCCGGCGCCCACTGCGCCAGCACGCCCGCGACCAGCGGGCCGAGGCCGAACCCCGCGGTCATCGCGACGGTCGCCCGGCGCGGGCCGCGCTCGCCGCCGTCGCTGAGCTCCCGGACCCAGGCCGCGCCGGCGCTGAAGCCGGCCCCGCTCGCGAACCCGGCGACGAGCCGGCCGGCGAAGAGCCACCCGACGCCCAGACCGCCGATGACCAGCAGGCCCGAGGCGACCGCGGACGCGGCCAGCGCGGCGAGGACGACCGGGCGCCTGCCGTACCGGTCGGACACGGGACCGCCGAACAGCAGGCCGGGGACCAGCCCGACGACGTACATCGCGAACACCGCCTGCACGGTCGCGGCGCCCACGCCCAGCTCCGCCCGGTACATCAGCAGCAGCGGGGCGAACTGCTGCGCGCCCCAGCCCACCGCCGCGACGGCCGCACCCGCTCCCCACCACACCCGGTCCCGCTGCCGCACTCCCACGTCCACCTCGTCCACGCCGGGGATGCTCCGCGCCCCCGGCCCGCATCACGAGTGGCGGCAACGCCAACATGCGTACAGTTCCGGACATGCCGCACTCCGTCGCCCTCGCCGTGACCGGCGGCTCCTCGCTGCTCGAGGTGGCCGTCGCCCACGACGTCTTCGGGATGGACCGCTCGGGCCTCGCCGACCCCTGGTACGACTTCGCGGTCTGCGCCCCGCCCGGGGCGGGCGTCGGCGGCTGGTTCCGGGTGAGCACCCCGCACGGGCTCGACCGGCTCGTCACCGCCGACACCGTGATCGTGCCGTGGAGCCACGACGTCGAGCAGGACCCGCCGGCCGACCTGGTCGCCGCCGTCCGGGCGGCGCACGAGGCCGGGGCGCGGGTCGCGTCGATCTGCACGGGCGCGTTCGTCCTGGCGGCGGCCGGGCTGCTCGACGGCCGCCGGGCCACCACCCACTGGATCCACGCCGAGCTGCTGGCCCGCCGCCACCCGCGGGTGCGGGTCGACCCGGACGTGCTCTACATCGACCACGGGGACGTGCTCACGTCCGCCGGCAAGGCCGCGGGCCTCGACCTGTGCCTGCACCTCGTCCGCAACGACCACGGCAGCGCCGTCGCCAACGCGCTCGCCCGCCGACTCGTCGTGCCGCCGCACCGGCCGGGAGGGCAGGCCCAGTTCATCCCCGCGCCGATCCCGCCCGATGCGGACGGCGGGCTGGGTGCGCTCCTCGGCTGGGCGCTGGAGCGCCTGCACGAACCGCTGACCGTCACCGACCTGGCCCGCGCGGCGAGGATGAGCGAGCGCACGCTCACCCGGCGGTTCCGGGCCGCCACCGGTACCACGCCGCTGCAGTGGCTGCTCACCCAGCGCGTGCACCGCGCACAGGAGCTGCTCGAGACCACCGACCTCGGCGTCGAGCAGGTCGCCGCGCGCACCGGCCTCGGTACGGCCGCGACGCTGCGCCGGCACTTCCACCGCGCCCTCGGCGTCCCGCCGGACGCCTACCGGCGCTCCTTCCACGGGCGGTCCCGACCGGCGGCGTAGAACGTCCACGCTTCCTGTCGGGGAATCCGGCTAGCGTGCTGGGCGTGGGGGACGGACTGGTCCAGGCGCGCGGGCTGCGCAAGCGGTTCGGCGAGTTCGAGGCCGTGCGCGGCATCGACGTCGACGTCGCGCGGGGTGAGGTGTTCGGCTTCCTGGGGCCCAACGGCGCCGGGAAGTCCTCCACCATGCGCATGATCGCCTGTGTCTCCCCGCGCTCGGCCGGCGAGCTGCAGGTGCTGGGTATGGACCCCACGGCCGACGGGCCGCGCATCCGGGCCCGGATCGGCGTGGTGCCGCAGCTCGACAACCTCGACCAGGAGCTGTCCGTCCGGCAGAACCTCGAGGTGTACGGGCGCTACTTCGGGCTGTCCCGCGCCCACGTGCGGGCCAAGGCCACGGAGCTGCTGGAGTTCGCGCAGCTGTCCGAGCGGGCCGACGCGATGGTCGAGCCGCTCTCGGGCGGGATGAAGCGGCGGCTCACCATCGCGCGGGCGCTGGTCAACGAGCCGGAGCTGCTGCTGCTCGACGAGCCCACCACCGGCCTCGACCCGCAGGCCCGCCACCTGCTGTGGGAGCGGCTGTACCGGCTCAAGCGCGAGGGCGTCACCCAGATCATCACCACCCACTACATGGACGAGGCCGAGCAGCTGTGCGACCGGCTCGTCGTGATGGACGGCGGGCTGATCGTGGCGGAGGGCTCGCCGGTGGAGCTGATCGAGCGCTACTCCACGCGCGAGGTGCTGGAGCTGCGGTTCCCGGCGGGTGCGGCGCCGCCGGCCGATGCCCTCGCACCGCACGTCGAGCGGGTCGAGGAGCTGCCCGACCGGCTGCTGCTCTACACCGCCGACGGCGAGCACGCCCAGGCCGCGGTCGCGAGCGCGGGCCACCGCCCGCTGTCGGCGCTCGTGCGCCGCTCCTCCCTGGAGGACGTGTTCCTCCGGCTCACCGGCCGGAGCCTGGTGGAATGAGCGCCGAGATCATCGCGCGATCCACCGGCCGGGCGCCCGGCGCGGTGCGCAGCGTGCTGCTCGTCGTCGAGCACTCCTGGGTGTGGTACCGGGGCAACTGGCGGGCCACGGTGGTGTCGTCGGTCCTGCAGCCGCTGCTGTTCCTGCTGGCGTTCGGCGTGGGGTTCGGGTCGCTGGTGCAGGGCGGCACCGGGGTCGCTTCGGCCACCGGCGGCATCCCCTACCTGGTCTGGCTCGCGCCCGCCCTGCTCGCCGTGTCGGCGGTGCAGACGGGCGCGTTCGAGTCGTCCTACCCGGTGCTCTCCGGCTTCAAGTGGCAGCGCCACTACCACGGGATGACGGCGGGCCCGGTCTCGCCGGCGCAGGTCGCGCTGGGCCACCTCACGTGGGTGGTCCTCAAGATGTCCGGCTCCGGCGTCGTGTTCGTCGTCGTGATCGCGCTGTTCGGCGGGGTGACGAGCCCCGGGATCGTGGTGTCGCTGCTCGTCGCGGTGCTCACCGGCGCGGCGGTGGCGGCGCTGGTCACCGCGTTCTCGGCCACCGTCGAGAGCGAGGGCGCGGCGTTCAGCGTGTTGTTCCGGTTCGTCGTCATCCCGATGACGCTCTTCTCCGGCACGTTCTTCCCGGTCGAGCGGCTCCCGGCCTGGGTGCAGCCGGTGGCCTGGGTGTCGCCGTTGTGGCACGGCACCGAGGTCGCCCGGGCGGCCGCGCTGAACCGCTGGCAGCCGCTCGCGGCCGTCGGCCACACGGCGTACCTGCTGGTGCTGCTCGTGCTCGGTGCGGTCCTCGCCACCCGGCTCTACACCAGCAGGCTCCAGCCGTGACCGCTGTCGACGAGCCGGCCGCGGCCCCGCCGGCGGGCGCCACGGCCGCGCTGGTCCGGCTCCTGCTGCCGGCCGGCAGCTACGCGGGCCGTTCGCACGCGCTGCTGCTGCGCGCGGCCACGGCGTCCGGGCGGGCGTGGCTCGCGTTCGTCTCGGGGTTCTTCGAGCCCGTGTTCTACCTGCTCGCGATGGGCCAGGGCCTCGGCTCCATGGTCGGCACGCTGCCCGGCCCGGACGGCGCCCCCATCAGCTACGCCGCGTTCATCGCGCCGGGCCTGCTCGCGGCGTCGGCGATGAACGGCGCGGTCTTCGACTCCACCTTCAACGTGTTCTTCAAGCTGAAGTACGGCCGCATCTACGACGCCATGCTCGCCACCCCGCTCGGCCCGGTCGACATCGCGCTCGGTGAGATCGGCTGGGCCCTCATCCGCGGCGGCCTCTACGCGCTCGGCTTCATCGCGGTGATGGGCGGGTTCGGGCTCCTGGTCTCGCCCTGGGCGCTGCTCGCGCTCCCGGCGGCGCTGCTCGTGGCGTTCGCGTTCGCGGCCGTCGGCATGGCCGCCACCTCGTACATGCGGTCCTGGCAGGACTTCGACCTGATCACCCTCGTGATCCTGCCGATGTTCCTGTTCTCCACCACGTTCTACCCGCTGTCGGTCTATCCCCGGTGGCTGCAGATCGTCGTGGAGTGCCTACCGCTCTACCACGCCGTGGAGCTGATGCGCGGGCTCACCACGGGCGTCGTGCACGTCGGGCTGCTCGGGCACCTCGCCTACTTCGCGGTGATGATCGTGTTCGGCGTGGTCGTCGCGGCCCGGCGGCTGGACGCACTGCTGCTGAGGTAGTCCGCCGACCGGAACGGCAGCGGTGCGACCCATGATCGATCCGACCAGCCACAGCGGCCGTGACCACGCTGAGGCGCGACTCGTAACGCATGATCGGCTCGAGCAGTACACCAGCGCGGTTGCCGCGACCGTGAGGTGCTGCTCGGCGCGGCCGACGACCGGGGTGCCGCGTTCCGCCGAACGCCCCGGCGCCCACCCCGTGGCGACCATGATCGACGAATGCGGTCACAGAGCCGCACGGGTGCGGCCTGCGAACCGCATGCGCTGATCAAGCCTGGGCATCGGCCTCCGAGTTGTTCGTGGGGTAGCCCGCGATGCGGGTGGCGCTCCTCGTCGCGGCGGCCGTTCTGCGCCGTGCTCCGGGGATGGTGGACGACCGGGCGGGTGACGCCGTGATCCGGTCGGGCGCATCGCCCCCCGCACCGCCCGGGGAGAGGGACAATGTCGGCATGACGGTCCTCTCGCCGGGCTCCACCCGGACCGATCTCGTACGGAACGTCGTGGTGGCGCTGCTCGCGATCGCGCAGGTCGTGGTGGCGGTGATGGCCGGCGACGCGGTCGGAGTGGTCGCGCGCGCGTACGCCAGCCCGCTCCTCGCCGCGGACTGGGCGTTCGTGGTGTGGCTGCCGATCTACGCCGGGTTCATCGGCTACGCGGTCTACCAGGCCCTGCCAGCGCAGCGGGCCCGCCAGATCCACCGTCACACGGGGTGGTGGATGGCGGCCTCGGCCGTGTTCAACATCGGCTGGGTGCTGTCGTTCGGGTCCCGGTGGCTACCGCTGGCGGAGCTGATGATCATCGGGTTGCTGGTGAGCATCGCCCTCGTCTTCGGCCGGTACAGCCGGGCGCCCGCCGAGAGCACGGTGGAGCGCGTCGTGGCACGTGGCACCGTCGCGGTCTATGCGGGCTGGGTCTCCATGGCCACGCCGCTGGGTACCGCGGCCACCGGTGTCTGGGTCGGGCTGCCCGGCGCCGGGGCGCTCGCCGCGATCGCCGCCGTCGTGGTGCTCCTCGCCGTCACCGCGATCGTGTCGTGGGCGGTGATCTCGGGCACGGCCGTCGTGCCGTTCGGGGTCGGCGCGGTGTGGGCGATCGTCGGCATAGCGCTGAACGACCCGCCGGCCGCCGTCGTGATCGCCGGGGCGATCGCGATCGTGATAATCCTCGCGGCCATTGCGCGCCGGATCAGCACAGCCGGTTACCCGGTGCGCGCCGCCTGGGGCTGACGCCTCCGGCCCGGCCGCGGGGGAGCCCGTTCCGGCACGGGGCTACCCTGGACCGACATGACGGCACCGTCGATTTTCCCGGACCTCGAGCCGCTGCTCCCGCGCGTCTCGAAGCCGGTGCAGTACGTCGGCGGCGAGCTGAACGCGCAGGTGAAGGACTGGGAGTCGGCCGCCGTCCGGTGGGCTCTCATGTATCCGGACGCATACGAGGTCGGGTTGCCCAACCAGGGCGTCATGATCCTCTACGAGCTCCTCAACGAGCGCCCGGACTCGCTCGCGGAGCGCTGCTACGCGGTCTGGCCGGATCTCGAGGCGCTGATGCGCGAGCACGGCGTCCCCGCGTTCACCGTCGACAGCCACCGGCCGCTGGGCGCGTTCGACCTGCTCGGAGTGAGTTTCTCCACCGAGCTCGGCTACACGAACCTGCTCACGGCGCTCGACCTCGCGGGCATCCCGCTGCACGCCGCCGATCGGGGGACGGACCATCCGATCGTGGTCGCGGGTGGCCACGCGGCGTTCAACCCGGAGCCCGTGGCCGACTTCGTCGACGTCGCGGCGATCGGCGACGGCGAGGAAGTGGTCGGCGAGGTCACCGACGTCGTCAAGGCGTGGAAGGCGGAGGGGCGCCCCGGCGGGCGGCGCGAGCTGCTGCTGCGGCTGGCGGCCGTCGACGGCTGCTACGTGCCCTCGCTGTACGAGGTGAGTTACGGCGCCGACGGCGCGATCGCCTCCGTCACCCCGGTCGACGAGCGCGTGCCCCGCACCGTCACCAAGCGCACCACCAGCGACCTGGACGCGTGGCCGTACCCGAAGCAGCCGCTGGTGCCGCTGGCCGAGACCGTGCACGAGCGCGCGAGCGTGGAGATCTTCCGCGGGTGCACGCGGGGTTGCCGGTTCTGCCAGGCCGGGATGATCACGCGCCCGGTGCGGGAGCGGTCGTTGCAGGGCATCGGTGAGATGGTCGATTCCGCCGTGCGCGCGAGCGGTTTCGACGAGGTCGGCCTGCTGTCGCTGTCGAGCGCCGACCACTCCGAGATCGCGGAGATCACCAAGGGCCTCGCCGACCGCTACGAGGGCTCCAACACCTCGCTGTCGCTGCCGAGCACCCGCGTCGACGCGTTCAACATCGATCTCGCCAAGGAGATCTCGCGCAACGGCCGCCGCTCCGGGCTCACGTTCGCCCCGGAGGGCGGATCGGAGCGGATGCGGCGCGTGATCAACAAGATGGTGTCCGAGGACGACCTCATCCGCACCGTGTCCGAGGCGTTCGGGCAGGGCTGGCGGCAGGTGAAGCTCTACTTCATGTGCGGGCTGCCCACCGAGGAGGACGAGGACGTCCTGCAGATCGCGGACATGGCGCACAACGTGATCCGCGCCGGCCGCGAGGCGTCGGGCCGCAACGACGTGCGCTGCACCATCTCGATCGGCGGGTTCGTGCCCAAGCCGCACACGCCGTTCCAGTGGGCGGCGCAGGCTCACCCCGACGTCGTCGACGCGCGGCTGCGCAAGCTGCGGGAGAAGGTCAACAGCAACCGCAAGCTCGGCCGCAACGTCGGCATGCGCTACCACGACGGCGAGCCGTCGCTGATCGAAGGCCTGCTCGCGCGGGGCGACCGCCGCGTCGGGCGCGTGATCGAGCGGGTGTGGCGCGAGGGCGGCCGGTTCGACGGGTGGAGCGAGCACTTCTCCTACCAGCGCTGGGTGGACGCCTCCGCGGCCGAACTGGAGCCGCTGGGCGTCTCGCTCGACTGGTTCACCACGCGGGAACGCGACCGCGACGAGGTGCTCCCGTGGGACCACCTCGACTCCGGGCTGGAGCGCGACTGGCTCTGGGACGACTGGCAGGACGCGCTCGCCGGGCGTGAGCAGGACGACTGCCGGTGGACCCCGTGCTTCGACTGCGGCGTGTGCCCGGCCACGGGCACCGACATCGAGGTGGGCCCGAGCGGCACCACGCTGCTGCCGCTCACCGTGGTGAACCCCATCCAGGGGAACGCGGGCGCGGGTGGCTGAGGTCACCGGGACCGAGTTCGGGCAGGAGATCGCCATTCGCGTGGCCGACGAACGCGACATCGCCGTGCTCGCCGGGCTGCGGCGCTCCTGGCTGGAGGAGCGCCTCGGGTACCCGGTCGAGGACCCGGGGTTCGAGGCCGCGTTCGCGCAGTGGTGGCGGGTGGAGCTGCCGCGCCGCACGTTCTGGCTCGCCGAGGTCGGCTCGCCCCGCAGCGGCTACACGGCCGTCGGCTCGATCAACGTGCTGGAGATCGTCCACATGCCCCGCCCCGGCGCCCGGGGCGGGCGGATCGGGCACGTGGGCAACGCCTTCGTCCTCGCCTCCTTCGCCGACCGCGGCGTGCCCGGCGCCCTCCTCAACGCGGTGGTGGAGCACGCCCACACCCGCCGCTACCGCCGCCTCCTCCTGGCCCCGACGGCCGGGAGCGCGCCCTTCTACCGGCGGGCCGGCTTCGTGCCGGCGGGGGACGGGTTCCTGGTGCTCGAACCGGACCACGCCGGGTAACGGCGGGACAGCGGCCGCTCAGGCTGCCCGCTGGAGCCACCACCGGCCGGAGTCGATCTCGAAACTCCGGTCGGGGCCGAGCCAGCGGCCGCTCATGGAGCGCCCGGTGGGATCGAGGACAAGCTGTACGACGCCGTGGTAGACGGCGCCCCGGTAGTAGCCGGCGGGGGCCGCGGACTGAAGATCGCCGAGGAGCAGCGCCTGCGGTTCGTCGAGCTCTACATGGCCGCGCTCGACGCGGCCGGGATGTCGACGGACCCCGCGTTCCGGGAGGCCGTGCGCGAGCACGTCGAGTTCGGCTCCCGCGTCGCCATGCAGAACTCGCACGCGAGCACCGACGACGAGCTGCACCCGCTGCGCGAGGTTCCCCGCTGGACCTGGGCGGGCGAGGGCTGAGCACCGGTCTGCCGCCGCTGGCTACCGTGATCGGCGTGGAACCTTCCCGCACCGTTGTATTCGATCTCGGCGAGGTGCTCGTGCCGTCGACCGGGGTGATGCCGCTGCTCGCGGCCGAGCTGGGGATCACCGAGGCCGAGCTCGCCCCGGCTTACTGGTCCGGCCGGGCGGCCTACGACCTGGGCGGCAGTGCCGAGGAGTACTGGACGGCCGTGTTGGCGGCGCTCGGTCGCGCGCCGGAGGCGCGGCTGCTGGACCGGCTCACGGAGGCGGACTCGGTGAAGTGGTCGACGTTGCCGCAGGCGAGCGCGGATCTGCTCGCGCACCTGCAGGGCCGGGACGAGCGGATCGGTGTCCTGTCCAACGCCCCCGGTCCGCTCGCGGCGGCCGTGCGCGCCGCCGAGTGGAGTGCGGGCGTGGCGCATCTCGTGTTCTCGGCCGACGTCGCGCTGGTGAAGCCCGACCCGCAGATCTACACCCACGCCGACTCGGTGTACGGCACCGAGCCGGGCGAGGTCGTGTTCTTCGACGACAAGGTGGAGAACGTCGAGGCGGCGCGGGCCCACGGCTGGGACGCGCACGTCTGGGCGGGTGGCGCCGCCGCGCTCGACGTGCTGGACCGGTGAGGCGGCCCGCCGGCCCGTCCTGAGCGCCGCATCGGCCCGCTGATCGACCGGAGGGATTGCCCGGGTTTGCGCGCCGCGTTATGTTAGCGCTATCGGTAGCGCTAACATCTGCTGACCGGGGTGCCCCGCACCCCACCGGTCGCGCCGATCGGTGCAGGCCGCTCAACAACGTCGTGTGAGGGAGAGGCCTGTGTGGACGATGAGATCGACGATCCGTGTGGTGGCGTTCGCGGCAGTGGCCGCCGTCGCCGCCGCGGGGTGCAGCACCAGTGACGCCCAACGGGCCGCCGACTCCGGCGGGCAGCCCGCGCTCGGCGTGGTCCAGGGCGACCCGGGGAGCTCGGTCGAGCACCGGACTCCAGCCGATGTGGATCTTCCCGGCAAGCGCATCGCTCTGATCGCCTTCGCCAACAACCCGTTCTGGGATGCGGTCATCCAGGGCGCGGAGGCCGCGAACCGGGACCTCTCCGCGCACGGCGTGACCGTCGACTACATCACCGCCGGCGCGACCATGGACGTCCCGACCGTCGAGAACGCGCTCAACTCCGCCGTCGGCCAGGGCTATGACGCGATCGGCGTGGTCTCGCTCGCCGACGGGGCGTGCCCGGCGATCGGCCGGGCGGCCGCGTCGGTCCCGGTCGCGACGTTCATCGCCGAGGGGAACTGCTCGCAGGAGTCGGGCTCGGTGTTCTTCCGCGGCCAGCCGGCCGTCGACGCCGGGGCGAAGGCGGCTACGGCGATGGCCCAGGCCACCGGGTGCACCGGCAGCGTCGGCATCATCACCGGGTCGTTCTCCGTGCAGCAGCACGAGGAGCGGCGGCAGGGCTTCGTCGACGCATACGCCGCAGCGTGCCCGGACTCGCCGGTCGTGGGCACCGTCGAGAACGGCGACGACGCCGGCACCGCGCTCAGCCAGGCCAACGACTTCATGACCGCCAACCCGGACCTGCGCGGCATCTACGTGACGGCGGGCGGCCCCTTCGGAGCGGCCCAGGCCGTGCGGCAGCGCGGCCGGACCGGGCAGGTCGCGGTGGTCGCCTACGACTTCGTCCCGCAGAACGTGGACCTCATCCGCTCCGGCGTGATGCAGGCGGCGATCGGCCAGGACCCGTACGGCTCCAGCTACGACACCGCCGTCGACCTGTTCAACATGCTTGCCGGCCAGGCGGGGCCCGCCGAGTACTTCCAGCCGGTCAACGTCGCGGTGATGACGAAGGACAACGTCGCCGAGGTGCTCGAGTCCCAGGGGACGGAGTGACGGGGCCGCTCCTGGCCGTCCGCTCGCTGCGCAAGTCGTTCGGCGGGGTCGCAGCGCTCGCGGGGGTCGACCTCGCGCTCCGCCCCGGTGAGGTCCACGCCCTGCTCGGGGAGAACGGAGCCGGGAAGTCCACGCTCGTGGCGGCCTGCTCGGGGGCCATCACCCCGGACGGCGGGGAGATCCTCCTCGACGGTGCCCCGGCCCAGTTCGCCGGGCCGCACCAGGCCGCGCAGGCAGGCATCGCCGTCGTGCACCAGGAACCGGCGCTCGCGCCGAGCCTGACCGTGCTGGAGAACCTGCTCCTCCCCGAGCTGGCACATTCCGGATGGCACCGGCCCTGGCGGCCGCGGCGGCGGCGGACCGAGGTGGCCGCCGCGCTGCGCGAGGCCGGCCTCGACCTGGACCTCGGCGCCAAGGTCGCCGACCTCTCGGTGTCGTCCCGCCAGCTGGTCGAGATCGCGAAGGCGTTGTCGGCCGAACCCCGCGTGTTGTTCCTCGACGAGCCGAACTCGGCCCTCTCACCGGCGGAGACGACTCGCCTGTTCGACGTCGTGCGGCGGCTGTGCTCCTCGAGCGCCGCGGTCGTGCTCATCAGCCATCGGATCAGCGAGGTGTTCGCGATCGCCGACCGCGCGACGATCCTGCGCAACGGCCACAGCGTGTGGTCGGGCTCGATCGCCGACACGACCCCCGCGGAGGCCATCGCCACGATCTCGGAGGGCCACCAGTCGGTGACCGGGCGCGGGCGGCCAGGAGTGGCGACGGCCGGCGTCCCGGCATCCGACCGGCCCGCCGACGAGCCGCTGCTCGAGTGCGAGGGGCTCACCCGCCGCGGCGAGTTCTCCGACGTCTCGCTCGAGGTGCGGGCCGGTGAGATCGTCGGCGTGTCCGGGTTGGTCGGCGCGGGCCGCACCGAGGTCGCCCGCTGCCTGTTCGGGCTCAGCCGGCCCGACCGCGGCACGATCCGCGTGCTGGGTGAACCGGTCCGGTGGCGCGGACCCCGCGACGCCATCGCGAAGGGGATCGCGTTCGTCCCCGAGGACCGCGCCGAGCAGGGTGTGTTCTCCGGGATGAGCGTGCGGTGGAACCTGCGCGCCGCGGCGGCAGGCCTGCGGCGTACGGGGGCTGGGCAGGCACCCACACCCGAGGAGCTCGCCGATCGGCTCGGCATCAAGGCCAACTCGCTCGGTGACCCCATCTCCAGCCTCTCCGGGGGCAACCAGCAGAAGGCCGTGATCGGGCGCTGGCTGATGGCCCGGCCGAGGGTGCTCATCCTCGACGAACCGACCCGCGGCATCGACGTCGGAGCGAAGGACCAGATCTACGGCGTCGTCCGCGGCCTCGCCGCCGAGGGCATGGGCGTGTTGCTGATCTCCAGTGAGGTCGAGGAGATCGGCGAGCTCGCGACCCGGGTCGTCGTGATGCGGCGGGGCGGGATCGCGGCGGAGGTCCCGGAGCCCACCGATGTCAGATCGATCATGGCCGCGTCGTTCGGAGAAGAAGCAGCATGAGCAGCACGACTGAAATCGACGCGCGGTCCGCGGTGGCCACCGGCCCGACCGCGGACTCCTGGCTGCGCCGGACGGGCCGCAAGCCCGAGTTCGGGGTGGCGCTGGTGATCCTCGCGCTCGCCGTCTGCATCGCGATCGGGAACCCGAACTTCGCCACCAGCGCCAACCTCTTCAACCTGCTCCGCTCCATCGCGATCACCGGCATCGTCGCGGTCGGGATGACCTTCGTCCTGATCGCGGGCGAGCTGGACCTGTCCGTCGGGTCGGTCGTGGCGCTCTCGGGCGTCACCGCCTTCACCGTGGCAGCCGAGACGTCGTCGCTGCTCGCCATCCCGGTCGGCCTGATCGCCGGCGCCCTGGCCGGCCTCGTGTCCGGTCTCGTCGTCACGAGGATCCGGGTCAACTCCTTCATCGTCACGCTCGGCATGCTGTCGGTGGCGCGGGGTCTCGCCCTCCTCGTCACGGGCGGGTTGCCCGTCGACGGACCGCCCGCGCTGCAGGCGCTCGGACAGGGTGCTCTCGGTCCGGTCCCGGTGCAGGTGATCATCCTGCTGGTGATCGCGGTCGTCGGTCAGCTGGTGCTGACCCGCACGGTGTTCGGCAACCAGGTCCAGGCGGTCGGCGACAACCCCGAGGCCGCCCGGCTGTCCGGGATCCCCGTCGCCCGGATCAAGGTGGCCTGCCTGGTCCTGGTGGGCCTGCTCGCCGGCCTGGCCGGCCTCATCCGCGGCGCGCAACTCGGTGTGGCCGAGCCGAACGCCGCGGTCGGGCTCGAGCTGAGCGTGATCGCCGCGGTGATCATCGGAGGCACGAGCCTGTCGGGCGGGCGGGGGAGCGTCACCGGTGCCCTGCTCGGCGCGGTACTCCTCGGGCTGATCCAGAACGCCTTCGTCCTGCTGCACCTGTCGAACTTCCTGCAGGTGCTCAGCACCGGGTTGATCATCATCTTGGCGGCGGCGTTCGACCGGCTGCGGGTACGGCGCTCGCGCCGCTGAAGGCCGCTGCAGACGGTCGCGTCGTGCGAGACCGGGTGCGCTGCCCAGGCTTGATCAGCGCATGCGGTCCTCAGGCCGCATCCGTGCGGCTCTGTGACCGCACTCGACGGTCACGGTCGCCACGCGTCGGGACGCGGGGTGTTCCGGAACCGGCCCCGACCGTCCACCGGCTCGGCATGCATCGAGTGCTGCCTAGACTTCCCGCCATGGCTCGTGTCCGCCCGGGGGAGGCCGCCAACCCCGCCCCGCCCACCGTCCAACGGGTGCGGCTGCGCTTCGCCAAACGGGGACGGCTGCGGTTCCTCTCCCACCGCGACGTGGCCCGCAGCTTCGAGCGGGCCGTGCGGCGGGCCGGGGTGCCGGTGTCGCATTCGCACGGGTTCAGCCCGCACCCGAGGCTGTCGTGGGTCGGTGCGGCCCCCACCGGCACGGCCAGCGAGGCCGAGTACGTGGAGATCGGGCTGACGCGCCCCGTCGACCCGCAGGTGCTCGTGGCCGCCCTGGACGCCGCCCTGCCCGAGGGGCTCGACGTGCTCGCGGCCGCCGTCGCGGAGGGTGCGTCGCTGGCGGAGCGGATCGAGGCCAGCAGCTGGGTCGTCGAGCTGCCCGGGGTCGACCCCGCGGAGCTGCGGGCCGCGCTGTCCGCACTCCTCGAACGGGAGTCGGTGGTCGTCGAACGCGTCACACCGTCGGGCCGCCGCATGATCGACGTGAGGGCCGCTCTCGTACGTGCCCACGTGCGGGATTCGGCCGGGGAAGGTGCCGCACCGTCGGGTGGCGCGATGCCGATACCCCCCGATCGGGCGGGAGTCTGTGCGATACTGACGGCGGTCGTGCGGCAGACGACACCCGCCGTTCGACCCGACGACGTGTTGGGTGCACTCGATGTTGTCGCGGGCCTCAGGCCGCCATCGCCCGCCAGGGCGACCCGGACGGCCCAGGGACTGCTCGACCATCAGGGCCACCTGGCCGACCCACTCGGCTGAAGGCCGGGTCACCGCCCGGGCCTGATCCGGTGGGCCGGCACCGGGTGCACCGGTGCCCGTACCGGGCAACCGGCAACCGGCTCGCCGTCGAGGAGTACCGCCCTCCGGGGCGGAGCGAGACCAGAGGATTGCTCGTCGCGCAGCGCGGCGAGAGAGAACTGCACGTGGCCCCTGCGCGGCCGCCTCCGGACCGGAGGCGCCCGGGGGCGGAGGAGCTGGATGTCGAATACCGAAACGCCCGCCGGTACGCCCGGCGGGCATGTCACCGTACCCGCGCTGGACGATCTCCCCGAAAGGATGCGGGTGCACGCGCTCGCCAGAAGGCTCGCACGTACCAGCCGCGAAGTGCTTGCGGCACTGGCTTCGCTGGGCGTCGAGGTGCGCAGTGCCCAGTCCAGCGTCGACAAGAAGGTCGCCGAGCAGGTAGCCGCCACGCTCGACCCGCAGAAGGAGCAGCAGGACGCGGGCGAGCCGGAGGAGGGCGAGCCGGCCGCGGAGTCCGGCGCCGCGCTGGCGCCGGTGTTCGCCGCACCCACCCCGGTGTTCCAGGCCCCCACCCGGCCGAGCCGCAAGCGCGCGCAGGCCGAGCCCGCCGAACGCCCGGCCGAGGAGCCGGCCGCCGAGCCGGCGGCCGAGTCCGCCGCCGACACCGCCCCCGCGGCGGCTGCCGACGACGAGGGCGACGACCCCGACGACGGCAGCGGTCGCCGGCGCAGGCGGCGCGGTCGCCGCGGACGCGGCCGGGGCCGCGGCGTGGACGGCACCGACGACGAGACCGCCGAGGACGGCGCCGGCGAGTCGGGGGATAGCACCTCCGACGAGGGGGACGAGCCGGCCGAGGCCGACACCGAGGACGAACCCGACGACGAGGGCGACCAGGACGAGGCCGCCCAGGGCGACGGGGGCTCCTCGCGCAGGCGCAGGCGCAGGCGCCGCCGCCGCGGCTCGGGCGACGACTCGGCCGACCCGGCCGACGACGGCGACCCGCCCAACACGGTCACCAAGGTGCGGGCGCCGCGTGAGGCGCGCGACGACGAGGGCGACGGCGTGCAGAGCGTCCGCGGCTCCACGCGGCTGGAGGCCAAGCGCCAGCGCCGCCGCGACGGGCGCGACGCCGGGCGCAGGCGGGCGCCGATCCTGTCGGAGGCCGAGTTCCTGGCCCGCCGGGAGTCGGTGGACCGTTCGATGGTGGTGCGCGAGCGCGGCGACCGCATCGAGATCGCGGTGCTCGAGGACGACGTCCTCGTCGAGCACTTCGTCAACAGCACCGGTGGCCGCGACGGCAGCACCGGGAAGTCCCTGGTCGGCAACATCTACCTCGGCCGCGTCCAGAACGTGCTGCCGAGCATGGAGGCCGCGTTCGTCGACATCGGCCGCGGCCGCAACGCCGTGCTCTACGCCGGCGAGGTCGACTGGGACGCCGCGGGGCTCGGCGGCAAGCAGCGCCGGATCGAGCAGGCGCTCTCCAGCGGCGACAGCGTGCTCGTCCAGGTCACGAAGGACCCCATCGGTCACAAGGGAGCCCGGCTCACCACCCAGATCAGCCTGGCGGGCCGGTTCCTCGTCTACGTGCCGAGCGGCGGCGCCGCCGGGATCAGCCGCAAGCTCCCCGACATCGAACGCAAGCGGCTCAAGGACATGCTCAAGGAGATCGTCCCCAGCGAGGCCGGGGTGATCATCCGTACCGCATCGGAGGGCGTGAGCCAGGAGGCCCTCGAGCGCGACGTCCGCCGGCTGCAGGCGCAGTGGGAGGTCGTGAAGGACAAGGCGGAGACCACCGGCCCGAGCAAGCCCAAGGCGCCGGTGCTCCTCTACGAGGAGCCGGACCTGCTCATCAAGGTCGTCCGGGACCAGTTCAACGAGGACTTCTCCCGCCTCATCGTCGAGGGCGACGACGCGTGGGACACGCTCGCGGGCTACGTCGGGCACGTCGCGCCCGAGCTCGCCGACCGGTTGCACCGGCACATCGGGCCGAACGACGCGTTCGCCGAGTACCGGATCGACGACCAGCTGCTCAAGGCGCTCGATCGCAAGGTGTGGCTGCCCTCCGGGGGCACCCTGGTGATCGACCGCACCGAGGCCATGACGGTCATCGACGTCAACACCGGCAAGTTCACCGGCTCCGGCGGCAACCTCGAGGAGACCGTCACCCGCAACAACCTCGAGGCGGCCGAGGAGATCGTGCGCCAGCTCCGGCTGCGCGACATCGGCGGCATCATCGTCATCGACTTCATCGACATGGTGCTCGAGGCCAACCGCGATCTCGTGCTGCGCAGGCTCACCGAGTGCCTCGCCCGCGACCGCACCCGCCACCAGGTGGCCGAGGTCACCTCGCTCGGGCTCGTCCAGATGACCCGCAAGCGCGTCGGTGGCGGGCTGCTGGAGCACTTCTCCACCCCGTGCGAGCACTGCCGCGGACGCGGGGTGATCGTCAACGCCGAGCCCGCGCCGGGCGGCAGCCGGCAGGAGCGCCCCGAGCGCGCCGAGCGGCCCGAACGGGAGGGCCGCCGGTCCTCCCGCGGTGGCCGCGGTCGGCGCGACGGCGAGGACCGCAACGGTCACGACGTGCGCAAGCCCGAGCCGGCGGTGGCCAGCAACGGCAACGGCAACGGCGCCCGCAACGGCAGCCACGCCGAGGCGGTCAGCGCCGATGCCTCCGTCGATGCCTCGGCCGATGTCACCGCCGATGCCTCCGTCGACGTCGGTGCCCCCGACCCGGTCGTCACCCCCGCGGTGCTCGACCCGGTGCCGGCCGCACCGGCCCCGGCGTCGGAGACCCCGGCCGCCGACGAGCCCGCGGCGCCCACCAACAGGCGGGTGCGGCGCAGCGCCCGCCGCGGCGTGGTCGAGACCTCGCCCGCGGCCGGCCCGGTGGACGTCGCGGCCGACGCGGTCGAGGAGGTGGTCGTCGAACGCTCGGTCGCGTCGGCGCAACCCGGGGCCGCCGCCCCCGAACGGTCCGGCGCCGAACAGGCGAACACCGGGTCGGTCGCGGCCGCGGAGGCGCCCGAGGAGCGCCCTCGCCGTCGCCGTGGCCGCGTCACCCGCACCGGTGGTGCCCCTTCGGCCGCTGCCGGCGACGCGCCCGTCGCGGCCGTGCTCACGGTGCCGAGTGCGGCGGAGCCCGCGGCGGCACCCGTGTCGGTGCCGCCGCAGCCCGAGCCCACCCCGCCCGCCCGGCCACGCCGGGCCCGGAGGGCGGCGTCGCGGCCGGCCGGCCCGCCCGCGGCCGAGGCCGAGGGAGACCCGGCGTGACCGGCCCTCGAACCCGTCGGGTAACCTGGCAAATCAGCGCCGCGCTCCGAAGCAGTCGCGGCCCGCGCAGGGAATCCCTGTGACACGACCCTCGAGCTTCAGGAGCAGTGCGTCGATGTACGCGATCGTCAAGACCGGCGGTAAGCAGTACAAGGTGGCCGTCGACGACGTGGTCACCGTCGAGAAGATCGACGGGGAGCCCGGCGCCGAGCTGAGCCTGCCGGCTGTGCTCCTGGTGGACGGCGACGACGTCACCACCGACGCCGCGGCGCTCTCGGCCGCCTCGGTCACCGCCAAGGTGGTCGAGCACACCAAGGGCCCGAAGATCCGCATCCACAAGTTCAAGAACAAGACCGGGTACCACAAGCGTCAGGGGCACAGGCAGCCCCTCACCAGGGTCCAGGTCACCGGCATCTCGCTGTGACATTCAACTACTGAGGAGGACGCCTCCATGGCTCACAAGAAGGGTGCGTCCAGCTCGCGCAACGGCCGCGACTCCAACGCACAGCGCCTCGGCGTGAAGCGCTTCGGCGGTCAGGCCGTCAACGCGGGCGAGATCCTCGTCCGCCAGCGCGGCACCAAGTTCCACCCGGGTCTCGGCGTCGGCCGGGGCGGCGACGACACGCTGTTCGCGCTGGTCGAGGGATCGGTCGAGTTCGGCTACGCGAAGGGCCGCAAGGTCGTCAACGTGGTGCCGGCGCAGGCCTGAGGCCTGCAGCAGAACCTGTCAACGGCGGGCCGCCCGAGGGGTGGCCCGCCGTTGTCGTGTGAGGAGAGTCGATGTCGAAGTTCGTTGACCGCGTGGTGGTGCACGCCACCGCGGGCGCGGGCGGCAACGGCTGCGCCTCCGTGCACCGGGAGAAGTTCAAGCCGCTGGGCGGCCCGGACGGCGGCAACGGCGGTCGTGGTGGGTCCGTCGTGCTGGTCGTCGATCCCGGGGTGCACACCCTGCTCGACTTCCACCACCGCCCGCACGCCGCCGCCCGCAACGGCAAGCAGGGGCAGGGCGGGTTCCGGGCCGGCGCCAACGCCGACGACCTGGAGCTGCGTGTCCCCGACGGCACGGTCGTGTTCGGCCCGGACGGCGAGATCGTCGCCGATCTCGTCGGCGCGGACACCCGGTACGTCGCCGCGTCCGGGGGCCGTGGTGGCCTGGGCAACGCCGCGCTCGCCTCCTCGGCGCGCAAGGCGCCCGGGTTCGCGCTGCTCGGCGAGCCGGGGGAGTCCTGCGACCTGGTGCTCGAACTGCGCTCGATGGCCGACGTCGGGCTCGTCGGCTTCCCGTCGGCCGGGAAGTCGTCGCTGGTAGCGGCGCTGTCCGCGGCGCGACCGAAGATCGCCGACTACCCGTTCACCACGCTCGTGCCCCAGCTCGGGGTGGTCACGGCGGGGGAGAACGTGTTCACCGTCGCCGACGTGCCGGGCCTGATCCCGGGCGCCTCGGAAGGGCGCGGCCTCGGGCTGGACTTCCTGCGCCACATCGAGCGCTGCTCGGTGCTGGTGCACGTCGTCGACTGCGCCACCTACGAGCCGGGCCGCGACCCGGTGTCGGACGTCCAGGCGCTCGAGGACGAGCTGGCCCAGTACACGCCCGCCCTCGGTGGCGAGCTCGCCGACCGGCCCCGGCTCGTCGCGCTCAACAAGGTCGACGTGCCGGACGCCGCCGACCTGGCCGACATCGTCGCCGATGAGCTCAGGGAGCGCTACGGCTGGCCGGTGCTGCCGATCTCCACCGCGTCCCGGGCGGGGCTGCGGGAGCTGTCGTTCGCGATGGCCGAGCAGGTCCGCGCCCACCGGGCGGCCCAGCCGGTGGCCGAGCCCACGCGGATCGTGCTGCGCCCGCGGGCCGTGGACGACGCAGGCTTCACGGTCGAGCCCGACCCGGAGCTGCCCGGCGGCTTCATCGTGCGCGGCGCCCGGCCGGAGCGCTGGATCCGGCAGACCGCCTTCGACAACGACGAGGCCGTCGGCTACCTCGGGGATCGCCTCGCCCGCCTCGGCGTGGAGGACGCCCTGGCCAAGTCCGGCGCGGAGCCGGGCTGCCCGGTCACGATCGGCGACGTCACGTTCGACTGGGAGCCGAGCACCCCGTCCGGGGTGGCGGTGATGATGTCCGGCCGGGGCACCGACCGGCGCCTCGAGCAGAACGGTCGGGTGTCGGCCGCCGAACGCAAGACAGCCAAGGCGGAACGCCGCAGGCACCACACGGACGAGGAACTGTGGTCGGCGGAGGACGAGGCCGAATGACCCGGCGCACCCCCACCCCGAACCGCAGCATGGTGGCCATACTCCGGTTCAACCGGAGTATGGCCACCATGCTGCGGTCTGGGGGCGTGGGGTGAACGCGCGGCGTCGGCTCGCCGCCGCGCGGCGCATCGTCGTCAAGGTCGGCTCCTCCTCGCTCACCAGCCTCGACGGGGGGATCGACCCGGCGCGCCTCTCGGCGCTCGTCGACGCCCTCGCCGCGCGCCGGGAGAGCGGGAGCCAGGTGGTGCTCGTCTCGTCGGGCGCGATCGCGGCGGGGCTCGCCCCGCTCGGGCTCACGCGCCGGCCCCGCGACCTCGCCACCCAGCAGGCCGCCGCGGCCGTGGGGCAGTTGCTGCTCGCGGAGGCGTACGCGTCGGCGTTCGGCAGGCACGGGCAGCCGATCGGACAGGTGCTGCTCACCGCCGACGACATGATCCGCCGCGCGCACTACCGCAACGCCCAGCGCACCTTGGAGCGGCTGCTCGGGCTCGGCGTGCTGCCGGTCGTCAACGAGAACGACACGGTCGCCACCGACGAGATCCGGGTGGGCGACAACGACCGGCTCGCCTCGCTGGTGGCGCACCTGATCGGCGCCGAGGGCCTGGTGCTGCTCTCCGACGTCGACGGCCTCTACGACGGCGATCCACGCCGGCCCGGCTCCCGGCTGCTGTCCGAGGTGGACGCCCCGGCCGACCTGGAGGCGGTGCAGGTGGTGAGCGCCCGGGCCGGCTCGCTCGGCACCGGTGGCATCGCCACCAAGATCACGGCGGCCGCGATGGCCGCCGCGGCGGGCATCCCCGTGCTGCTCGCCGCGGCCGAGGACGTCGGTGCGTCGCTCGACGTGGCGGAGGCCGGCCCGAAGATCGGCACCGCCTTCCGGCCGTCGGGCAGGCGGATGTCGGCGCGGAGGTTCTGGCTGCGCCACGCCGCTGACGTGCGCGGCGCACTCGACCTGGATGCGGGCGCCGTCGCCGCGGTGATCGACCGCAGGCGTTCGCTGCTCGCGGCCGGCATCCACGGCATCTCGGGCGACTTCGTCGCGGGTGACGTCGTCGACCTCGTCGGGCCGTACGGCGTGGTCGTCGCGCGCGGGGTGGTGGGCTTCGACGCCACCGAGCTCCCCGAGCTCATCGGCAGGCGCAGCCGTGACCTCGCCCCCGAGCAGCGCCGCGAGGTCGTGCACGCAGACGACCTCGTGCCGATGGCGGGTCCCTGACGATCGGCTGCCGGGTTGGCGGGGCGCGCTCCGGCCACCAGACTCGTCGGTGTGGACGCCGAGCGGGCTCGTAGCCGGATGGTCGACGCCCTGCGCGGGGCGGGTCGGGTGCGCTCGGCGGCGGTGGAAGAGGCGTTCCGCGCCGTTCCGCGCCACCTGTTCCTGCCGGGACTCGCCGTGCCGGACGCCTACGTCGACGAGGCGGTCGCCGTGCAGTTCACCGAGGGCGTGGCCACCAGTTCGGCGTCGCAGCCCTCGATGATGGCGATCATGCTCGAGCAGCTGGACCTGCGGCCCGGCCATCAGGTTCTCGAGATCGGGGCCGGCACGGGCTACAACGCCGCGCTGATGTCGCGGATCGTGGGACCTGCCGGTTCGGTCACCTCCGTCGACATCGACGAGGAGCTGGTCGACCGCGCCGCCGTGCACCTGGCGTCCGCGCAGCTGTACGGCGTCGACCTGGTGGCGGCGGACGGTGCCCACGGCCACCCGCCCGGCGCCCCGTACGACCGGATCGTGCTCACGGTGGGCAGCGACGACGTGCGACCCGAGTGGGTGGCGCAGCTCGCGCCGGGTGGACGGCTGCTGCTGCCGCTCGCGGTGCGCGGCAGCCAGCTGTCGGTCGCGCTGGACCTTGGCCCGGACGGCGTGCTGCGTAGCGACTCGGTGCGCAGCTGCGCGTTCATCCGGCTGCGCGGGGCGGCGGCGGGCGGCGACGCGAGCCGGTTGCTCGACGACCTGGGCGTCGCGCTCCAGACCCCGGACGACATCCCGCAGCCGGACCTGGCGGCGGTCGCCTCCGCCTTGGCCGACCCCCGGGAGCGCCGCGCCGCGCCGGTCCCGCTGGGCGCGGTGGACGTCTGGGACGGCTTCGGGTTGTGGCTCGCCCTGACGGAGGCGGGCACGTGCCGGTTGCTGGCGGTGGAGCCCGAGACCGGGTTGCCGGACGACCTGCTCCCCCTCGGCTCCACGGGCGGCACGGTGGCGTTGACGGACCCGGCCGATGAGCCGGGGCTCGCCGCGGTGGTGTCGGACGAGCCGGCGGGGCCCGGCCCGGGAGCGGTGGCCGTGCGCGTGTTCGGTCCGGGCGGCGCCGCGCAGGCCGACCGGCTGCTGGCGGCCCTGGACGCCTGGATCGCGGCGGGCAGGCCCGGCGCGGCGGACTGGCGCCTCACGGTGGTCCCGACAGGTGTGGACGCCCCCGCGCTACAAGCCCCGCAGGTGATCGTAAAAAACAACTGCCGGGTACTGGCGGAACGCCCGACCCGCGTCATGGCTCCATAGTGCTGTTTTGAGGGTGCTGCAGACAGCACTATGGAGCCATAGTGGGCGCTCCTGACTGATCCGTGGGTCGCGGGGCGCGCCTGTGTAGGCGGCACGCCGCTCCCGCTTAGGTTCCTGAACTGTCGAGGATCAGGTGCCATAGAGCGGAGAGCGGTGTGCCTGCAGG